>NZ_JBMVDG010000003.1:0-852561 GCF_049541695.1 Mycobacterium sp. NPDC050041
GTTGTTGATGACCGGTGTTGATGTTCCGGCTCAACCTCCGCTAAAACTGCTCTGATCTGCGGTTATAGGAGTGGAGCTAAGGGGATTCGAACCCCTGACCCCCACACTGCCAGTGTGGTGCGCTACCAACTGCGCCATAGCCCCTGAAGTTGTGCCCACCGAAGTTACACCACGCCCGGCAGCCGCTCAAAATCGCAGGTCACGGCACCTCGCCACCGGCTTCCGGGCCGAGCGGCCGGGCCGGCCCGTGTTCCCTCGTCGGCCGCGGCCGGGTCTCCGGAGCGAACGTCCAACTCACCGCCGCCACCACCAGGATTACCCCCGACACCACGAACGCCCAGCCGAAGGAGAAGTGCTGCGCGATCAGCCCCACCAGCAGCGACCCGCCGATCGAACCGACGTCGGCCATCATCTGGAACGTCGCCACCGCCGTCCCGCCACGCGCTTTGTTGCCGATGATGTCGGCCACCGCGGCCTGCTGCGGCGACGTGAAGATGCCGGTGGCGAATCCCGCGACGACGGCGCTGACCAGGAACAGCGGCAGCCCGTCGGTGAACCCGACGAGAGCGGTCGCCACCCCCGCCGCCGCCAGGCCCACGATCAGCAGCATCTTGCGGCCCACCCGGTCGGACAGGTAGCCGCTCGGGATCACGGCCGCGACGTTGCCGATCGCGAAGGTCGCCAGCGCGAGCCCGGCGACACCCGCCCCGCGGTGCAGCACGTCGGTGACGAACAGCGGTACCAGCGCGATGCGCAGCCCGAATGCCGACCACCCGGTGGCGAAGTTCGACAGCAGCGCGGCGCGGTAGGCCCGGTTGCGCCAGGCGACCCGCACCGTCACCTTCTCCGTGGCCTCCGCTTCGGGAGCGGCCAGCGAGGAGTTCCGCAGGCTGATGAAGACCACCGCCGCGGCGACCAGCAGCGCGCCGCCGTAGATGAGGAACGGCGCGCTCAGCCCCAGTCCCGCGGTCAGGCTGCCCAGCACCGGTCCGCCGACCGAGCCGACGAGGAACGCCGAGGAGAACATCCCCGCCACCCGGCCGCGGGCGTTCTCCGGGCTGATCCGGATCATCAAGCCGAGCGCGGAGACGAAGAACATGGTCGACCCGATGCCGCCGAGCGACCGGAAGATCAACAACTGCCAGTAGGTCTGCGCGAATGCGCACGCAGCGGTGGTGAGCGCGACGATGACCAGTCCGCTGGTGTAGATCCGCCGCTCCCCCAGCCGCTGGATCAGCAGTCCGGTCGGCCACGCGAAGCACAGCCGCGTCAACGCGAAGGCGGTGATCACGAAGGTCGCGGCGCTGATGCTGACGCCGAAGTGGCGGGCGTAGGCCGGCAGCACCGGCGCGACGACGCCGTAACCCAGTGCGATCACCGCGTTCGAGACGATGAGCACCCAGACTTCGCCCGGCAACTTCTCCTTGGCGACGGCTTGCGAACAGTCGCCCTCCGCAGAGGCACTCACGAGATGACTGTATTCACCACCTCGCGCGCGGCCTCCTGCACCTCCGCCAGATGCTCGGGCCCCTTGAACGACTCCGCGTAGATCTTGTAGACGTCCTCGGTGCCCGACGGCCGCGCGGCGAACCAGGCGTTCTCGGTGGTCACCTTGAGGCCACCGAGCGCAGCGCCGTTCCCGGGAGCGGTGGTCAGCTTCGCGGTGATCGGCTCCCCCGCCAGCTCGGTGGCGCTCACCTGTTCGGCCGACAACTTCGCCAGCCGCGCCTTCTGCTCACGGTCGGCGGGCGCGTCGATACGGGCGTAGGTCGGCGCGCCGTACTTCTCGGCCAGCGCCTGGTAGCGCTGCGACGGTGACTGCCCGGTCTTGGCCAGGATCTCCGACGCCAGCAGCGCCAGGATGATGCCGTCCTTGTCGGTGGACCAGACCGTGCCGTCCTGCCGCAGGAAGGACGCACCGGCGCTCTCCTCACCGCCGAAACCAATTGTCCCGCCGAGCAACCCGTCGACGAACCACTTGAAACCGACCGGCACCTCGAGGAGCTCGCGGCCCAGCCCGGCCACCACCCGGTCGATGATCGAGGAGCTGACCGCGGTCTTGCCGACGGCCGTCGAACCCGGCCAGTCCGGGCGGTGGGTGTAGAGGTACTCGATGGCCACGGCGAGGTAGTGGTTCGGGTTGAGCAGGCCGCCGTCGGGGGTGACGACGCCGTGCCGATCGGAGTCGGCGTCGTTGCCGGTGGCGATCTGGTAGTCGCCGATCTTGGAGATGAGCGAGGCCATCGCGTTGGGCGAGCTGCAGTCCATCCGGATCTTGCCGTCGGTGTCGAGGGTCATGAACCGCCACGTCGCGTCGACGAGCGGGTTGACCACCGTCAACTGCAGGTCGTGGCGTTCGGCGATCGCCGCCCAGTAGTCGACGCTGGCGCCGCCGAGCGGGTCGGCGCCGATCCGGATGCCCTCGGCGCGGATGGCGTGCACGTCGACGACGTTGGGCAGGTCGCTCACATACGCGTCGAGGTAGTCGTGCCGCTGCGCGGTCTGCAGCGCCCGGGTCAACGGGATCCTCTTCACCGCCCGCAGGCCGTCGCGCAGGATCTCGTTCGCGCGTTTGGCGATCACCCCGGTGGCGTCGGTGTCGGCGGGGCCGCCGTTGGGCGGGTTGTACTTGAAGCCGCCGTCGCGCGGTGGGTTGTGCGACGGCGTGACGACGATTCCGTCAGCGAGGTCGGCGTCCCGGCCGCGGTTGAACGCCAGGATCGCGTGGCTGACCGCGGGGGTCGGGGTGTAGCGGTCGGCCGAGTCGATCATCGCGACGACGTCGTTGGCGGCGAGCACCTCGATCGCCGACGCCCATGCCGGTTCGGACAGCGCGTGGGTGTCACGGCCGATGAACAGCGGTCCGGTGGTGCCCTGCGCCGCGCGGTACTCGACGATGGCCTGTGTGGTGGCCAGGATGTGCGCCTCGTTGAAGGCCGTGTCCAGGCTCGAACCGCGGTGCCCTGACGTGCCGAACACCACCTGCTGGGCCACGTCGTCGGGATCGGGTTGCTTGGTGTAGTACGCCGTGACCACCTGGGCCACGTCGATGAGATCGTCGGGTTGCGCCGGTTGACCGGCACGAGGGTTGGCGGCCATGGTTCGATTCTGCTCCCGGTGCGCGCGGCGTTGACGGGCGGCCGGGTGAACAGCCGCGATACTTTGCATCGTGCCCGGATTCGACCGCCGCGAACTGGCCGCCGTGTTCGTCGGCGGCGCGCTCGGCACGCTGGCCCGCGCGGGGCTGGAGACCCTCGCACCTGCGGATCCCGGCCGGTGGCCGTGGCCGACGTTCACGGTCAACATCGTCGGCGCGTTCCTGCTCGGCTACTTCACCACCCGCCTTCTCGAACGCCTCCCGGTCTCGGCCTACCGCCGCCCACTGTTGGGCACCGGTCTGTGCGGCGGGCTGACGACGTTCTCCACCATGCAGGTCGAGACGCTGCGCATGCTCGAACACGGTCACCTCGGCCTGGCCGCCGGCTACCTGGCCACCAGCATCGCCGCGGGCCTGCTGGCGGTGTACGTCGCCACGGCGCTGGTCCGCCGGGCCAGGCTGCGGTGACGACCGTCGCGGTGTGGGCGGGCGTCGTGCTGCTCGGCGGCGTGGGCGCGGTGCTGCGCTTCACGGTGGACCGCACCGTCTCGACCCGCGTCGGCCGCCCGTTTCCGTACGGCACCCTCGCGGTCAACCTGACCGGTGCCTGGCTGCTCGGCCTGCTCGGCGCGCTGGCCCTCGCGCCGCACCACGCCCTGCTGGCGGGCACCGCGTTCGTCGGCTCCTACACCACGTTCTCCACCTGGATGCTCGAGACGCAGCGCCTCGGCGAGGAGCGGCGGGGGTGGCCCGCCGTCGCCAACATCGTCGCCAGTCTGGTGCTGGGGCTCGCCGCGGTGTGGTCCGGCCACTGGCTCGGGGGGCGGCTGTGACTGAACTGCACCGGCTCACCGCCTTCTTCGGCGAACGGGCCCGTCACGACGGCCGGTTCGTCGCCGACGCCCTGCTCGAGGTCGGCGCCGTGGAGGCCGCGGTGGTCCTGCGCGGAGCCGCCGGATTCGGTCCGCGCCACGACATCCGGACCGATGTGACGCTGAGCCAGTCCGAGGATCTGCCGATCGCGCTCGTCGCCGTGGGCGACGCCGAGCGCATCGCCGCGTTCGCCGCACGGGCGACGGAGGTGGTTTCGCGGGGCACCCTGGCCGTGGAGCGGGTGCGGCATGCCGGTGACACCGTGACGGCGGATCACGTGGAGTTGAGGGTGCTCACCGGGCGTGCAGACCGGCTGAACGGGCGACCGGCCCACAACGCGGTGTGCGATGTGCTGCGACGGGGCGGATTCGTCTCGGCGACTTCGTTTCTCGGCGTCGACGGCGTCACCGCTGGACAGCGCCGCCGCGCCACCTTCTTCGGGCGCAACGCCGCGGTTCCGGTGCTGACGGTCGCGGTCGGATCCGCCTCGGCCGCCGGCGACGCGGTCCGCACTCTCCGGCCGCTGCTGCCGTCGGCCTTGATGACGGTCGCGCCGGTCCAACTGTGCAAGGGGGCGGGTGGTCCGGTGAGCCGTCCGGCGCCGGTGCCCGCGACCGACGACGTCGGACTGGCTCGGTGGCAGAAGCTGACGGTGTACACCTGCGAGGCGGACCTGCACCGCGGACTGCCCGTGCACCGGACTCTGCTACGCCGCCTACGGGAGTCGCCGACGACGGCCGGGGTGACGGTCCTGCGGGGCGTGTGGGGTTTCACCGGCGACGCAGAACCCGGTGGCGACAGGCTGTTTCAGCTCGGCCGCCACGTGCCGGTGACGACCGACTACGTCGACACACCGGATCGGATCGCGGCGTGCTTCGACCTCGTCGACGAGGTGACCGAGGGGCAGGGCGTGGTGACCTGCGCGGTGGTTCCGGCGGTCGTCTCGATCGACAGCGGCCTGCGGCGCGGCGGCATCCGGCCGGCGTCAGCGCCCGAGATGTAAGCCTAGCCTAAGTTTAGTACGCCGTGTACCGTCCCACGTCATGCAGCCGACTACCCCTGATGCCGTGAGCGCCGCGCTGTCCGAAATCCTGCGTGACGACATGAACGTCGATATCCGTCGTGTCACCCGAGATTCACGCCTCATCGACGACGTCGGCCTCGACTCCGTGGCGTTCGCGGTCGGCATGGTGGCCATCGAGGACAAGCTCGGCGTCGCACTGACCGAAGAGGATCTGCTGAGCTGCGACACCGTGGGTGACCTGGAAGCCGCGATCCTGGCGAAAGTCCCGGCGGCACAGAGCAACCAGTGAACCCTCTGGCGGCGGCCCTCGCCGAAGCCCTGACCTCCGCCGGTCACCACCTGGTCGTCTTCGACCATCCCAGTCAGACCTGGACCCCGCATCCGTGGGCCGAGGTCTATGCCCGCGCGGAGAATGTCGCGACCCGCATCCTCGACGACGACGCCCCGGCCGTCGGCCTCGTCGGTGACCCCACCGTCGAGCTCATCTCGGCCGTCTTCGGCGGGATGATCGCCGGCGCCGCGGTGTCGCTGCTGCCCGGCCCGGTCCGCGGCGCCGACACCGCGCAGTGGGCGCAGGCCACCTTGCGACGCTTGCGCGCCATCGGGGTGAGCACGGTGTTCAGCCACGGCGAACAGCTCGAACTGCTACGCGCGGTGGACAGTACGGTGGCCGTCCACGACGTCGCCGCCGTCGGCCATGCCCGTCGTTCCGTGACGTTCGTGGCTCCGTCCGGCCGCGGTGAGGTGGCGGTGTTGCAGGGCACGGCCGGATCGACCGGCTCGCCGCGCACCGCACAACTGTCGCCGCAGGCGGTGCTGGCCAACCTGCGCGGCCTGGTCACCCGGGTCGGCGTCACCCGCGCCGACGTCGGCTGCTCCTGGCTGCCGCTCTACCACGACATGGGACTGACGTTCCTGCTCACGATGGCCCTCGGCGGTGGCGATCTCTGGCAGGCGCCGACCACCTCGTTCTCGGCGTCGCCGTTCAGTTGGGTGCAGTGGCTCAGTGACAGCCGTTCGTCGATGACGGCGGCGCCCAACATGGCCTACAACCTGGTCGGCAAGTACGCCCGGCTGATCGACGGCGTCGACCTGGGGACGTTGCGGTTCGCGCTGAACGGAGGTGAACCCGTCGACTGCGACGGCACCCGGCGGTTCGCCGACGAGATGGCCCGCTTCGGCTTCGACGACGCGGCGCTGTGCCCCTCCTACGGTCTGGCCGAATCCAACTGTGCGGTCTCGGTTCCGGTGCCCGGAACGGGATTGCTCGTCGACGATATCCGCGTCACGACCCAGGGTAGGACGGTCGTGCGGAAGCAGGCCCTACTCGGTGAGGCGATCCCAGGCGTACAGATCCGGATCACCCCGCTCGAGCAGCGCAGCGACGGCATCGAGGACCGCGAGGTCGGCGAGGTCGAGGTCCGCGGCTCGTCGATGATGACCGGCTACCTCGGCGAGGCGCCGCTGTCGGCCGACAGCTGGTTCTCCACCGGCGATCTCGGCTACTTCGTCGACGGCGGGCTCGTGGTGTGTGGTCGCGCCAAGGAACTCATCACCGTCGCCGGGCGCAACATCTTCCCCACCGAGATCGAGCGGGTGGCCGCCCAGATCGACGGGGTCCGCGAAGGTGCCGTGGTGGCCGTCGGCACCGGCGAGACGTCGGTCCGGCCCGGTCTGGTCATCGCCGCGGAGTACAAGGGATCCGACGAAGCTGACGCCCGCAGTGCCCTGGTGCAGCGGGTGGCCACCGAATGTGGCGTCGTACCGTCCGACGTCGTGTTCATGGCGCCGGGCTCGCTGCCGAGGACCTCGTCGGGCAAGCTGCGCCGCCTGGAAGTCAAACGAAATCTGGAAGCGGTGACACCATGACCTTGTCCCTGACGACCGTCGAGGACTACCGCACGCTGCTCGACCGCGTCTTCGACGAGCAGGTCACGGCGTGGACGGCCGAGGCGGAGGAGACCGAGCGCTTCCCCCGTCAGCTGATCGAGCATCTCGGTCGTTCCGGGGTGTTCGCCGAGAAGTGGGGCGACGCAGCACAACCCGACGTGGCCAAGCTGGTCGCACTGGCCACCGCACTCGGCGGCCTCGGCTCGGCCGGCATCGGAGTCGGGGTCAGCCTGCACGACTCGGCCATCGCGCTGCTCCGCCGGTTCGGCCGTTCGGACTATCTGCGCGAGATCTGTGAGCAGGCCATCCGCGGTGAAGCGGTGCTGTGCATCGGCGCGTCGGAGGAGTCCGGCGGTTCCGACCTGCAGATCGTCCAGACCGAGGTGCGTTCCGCCCGAGACGGTTTCGAGGTCCGCGGCGTCAAGAAGTTCGTATCGCTGTCGCCGATCGCCGACCACATCATGGTGGTGGCGCGCGGCATGGACCAGGATCCGACCAGCAGGCACGGCAACGTCGTGGTGATCGCCGTACCGACCAGCCAGGTCGAGGTGCAGACCCCCTACCGCAAGGTCGGCGCAGGCCCGCTGGACACCGCCGCGGTCCACATCGACACCTGGGTGCCGGCCGATGCGCTGGTGGCCAGGGCCGGCACCGGGCTGGCCGCCATCTCGTGGGGACTGGCGCACGAGCGGTTGTCGATCGCCGGCCAGGTCGCCGCCGCCTGCCAGCGGATCATTGGAATCACGCTGGCGCGCATGATGAAACGTCGCCAGTTCGGGCAGACGCTGTACCAGCACCAGGCACTGCGCATGCGGATCGCCGACCTGCAGGCGCGCGTCGACATGCTGCGCTACGGGCTGGCCGGGATCGCCGCGGAAGGCCGGCTCGACCTCCGCGCGGCGGCCGCGATCAAGGTGAGCGCCGCCCGCCTCGGTGAAGAGGTGTTCTCCGAGTGCATGCACATCTTCGGCGGCGCAGGCTATCTCGTCGACGAGACCCCGCTGGGGCGGTGGTGGCGGGACATGAAGCTGGCCCGGGTCGGCGGCGGCACCGACGAGGTGCTGTGGGAGCTCGTCGCCGCCGCGATGAAGCCCGACTACGAGGGCTACGCCGAGCTGATCAACTCCCCCGACTGGGACTACTGACCCGGCACGTCCTCGGGCGTGCGGGGCAGGGCGTACAGCGCCATCCGGCGGTTCGACATCTGGTGCTCGCCGAGGAAGGCGCAGCCCGCGAATTCGCACAGCCGCCGGGCGCCGGAGTTGCGGTGGTCCGGGTCGAACATGATGCGCCGGCACCGCGGCTCGATGTCGAAGATGCTGGCGACGAGGCGCGGCAGCAGGATCGGGGCGAATCCGCGGTTGACGAACCGCAAATCGGCGATCGCCGCATGCAGGCCGAGATCGTAGGGGTCGGCGGCATAGCGCGGCGCGATGGAGTCCTTGGCCGCGCGATACACCTCGACGTAGGCGAGTTCGGTGCCGCGGAAGCTACCGATCAGCGGTCGGGAGTACTCGCCGTCCAGCTGGGCCTGAAGGTAACGCCGCCACCGATCGGGCGGCCACGGGTACTCCCAGGCCTCGACCAGGTGCGGCCGGTTCATCCACTCCGAGATCATCTCTGCGTCCCGATCGGCGTCCACGAGGCGGATGGAATACGGCTCGGCGAGCGTCGGCATCGGTGGCGCGGGCACCGCTCGGATCTCGTCGGCGATCGACGTCAGCTCACGGGGCAGGACGGGCTTGATCGCCTCATCGGTGTCGGTCATCGAGCGACGAGCCTACCGCAGCAGATGAGGGTAGGTTTACCTACCTAAAAGCCGTCCGCGGCTTCACTCCAGCAGGGTCACGCCCGCGGTGAGCAGCGCCACGACCTTGCCGATCTCCAGGCCGATGTAGAACCAGTGCGCCCGCGATCGCGGACCCTCCCCGCCCGCCAGCACCGCGTCGGAGCGCCGGGTCAGCGCAGGCCGTACCACCAGCACCTGCGCCAGGAGGGCCACCACCGCCGAGGCGACCGCGAGCGCCGGGACCATCGACGGGCGGTCGAATGCGAACGACGCCGTGACAACGGCGCTCAGCGCGAGTTCGCACACATTGAGGGCCCGGAACACCAACCGGCCGATGCCCAGCCCCACCTGCAGCGTGACGCCCGGGGCGCGAAACTTCAGCGGCGCCTCGAGGAATGAGATCGCCAGGACCATGCCGAGCCACACGAAGACCGCGGCCGCCGCGACCGCCTGCGCTGCACCCACGTCAGCAGACTATGACAGCGTGTCATCGTGGAGACATGACCCGCGCACCCGACGATCGAGACCGCGTGGCGGAACTGCGGCGCTGGCAGGATTCCGGCGCGGTGTGGCGGGTGGACGCCCGCACTCGAGACGCGGTGACGATCGCGCTGTTGCAGTGCGACGGCGGTGAGGAGGTCGAGCGGTTCCGGTCCGACGACCCGGATCTGCTGGCGTTCATCGGCAACCGCTTCAGCAGCGAGGAGGAACCCTGACCGTCGACGATGACCGAATCCAGCTGGGCACGCTGACGTTCGCCCCGGCGACGGGACGGCTGGACCTGTTGGCCGAACCGGTGCGCCGGCACATCGAACAGCACGGTGGCGCCGGTGTGTGGGTCGCCGAGATCGACGCGTCGCTGGCGGACACCGCCGCCTTCTGCGCGCATTACGAGGTGGCGCTGGAGGCTTCGGCCAACTGCGTGGTGGTGGAGGCCAAACGCGCCGACCGGGTGTGGCACGCCGCCTGCGTCGTGTTGGCCACCGCACGCGCCGACGTCAACGGCGTGGTCCGCAAGCACCTCGGCGCGCGGAAGATCTCGTTCGCCCCGATGGACACCGCGGTGCCGCGCACCGCGATGGAGTACGGCGGCATCACCCCCGTCGGACTGCCCACGGACTGGCCGATCCTCGTCGACTCCGCGGTCGCCACGCAGCCGCACCTGGTGGTGGGCAGCGGTATTCGCGGCTCGAAGCTGCTCGTCACACCCGATGTGCTGGCCGGCCTGCCCGGCGCGCAGACCATGGAGATCGCGTCGGCACCGTCCTGACCTCAGTCGAACAGGTCGTCGAGCGCGTTGCGCTCCAACTCCTGCCACCGGCCGACATGGCGGCGCACCTCGCCGATTTCGTCGTCGTCCAGATGGTGGGCGCCGTCGGGCGTGATGCGGCAGAGGTCCATCGGACCGCCCACGCTGGGCGAGGACAGGTCGAGCGCGTCGAGCACGCGTAACGCGGCCACCACCCCGTAGTCGACGCCGCGCTCCGTCATGCGGAAGTTGGCCAGCAGCGCATAGGCCTGCTGCGCCATCGGTGCGCCGCTGCCGACCGCCTGGAACCCGATGTCCTCGTAGTGACCGACGAGCCCGTGCGGGTCGACGTCGACGATGAACGGGTTCTCACCGGCGTAGCCCGCCGCCAGGACGTATGTGGCGGGAGTCGCACCGGGTTTGGCCTCGGGCACGTCGGAGATGAAGTTCGTGTAGTGGTGCTTGAAGATCGGCAGCACCCGTTCCTGCACGGCCCGGCCGACGTCCTGCGCCTCGACGACCGCGTCGGGTTCGGCGTCGAACAGCCGCTGGATGTCGTGGAGCACCGCCCGTGAGCCACTGCCGCCCCAGGCGGCGTGCGAACCGAGCGGGTGCAGTTTCTGCGCCGGGTAGGACAGTCCGCGACCGGGATCGGTGATCTGCGAATCGGAGGCGAGCACCAGGCCGTCGGCGCAGCGCAGGGCGAGGACGACGGTCACGGCACCAACGATAGAGACTCAGCCGAGCCGTGCGGGCTCGTCGCGCCGATCTTCACTGGTGCTGGTGAACAGATCGCCGCTGACCAGCGCCATCAGCGCATCGGTCTGCGCCTGGCGACGACCGTGGTCTCCGACCGCACCGACGCGGAACGCCATGCCGCTCAGCACCGCGTGCAGCGCGTCGACGACCGACGCGACGTCGACGTCGGCCCGCAGCTCGCCGTCCTCCAGCGCGGTGGCCACCGACGCGGACAGGAAGTCCCGCAGCGCCGAGGCGACGTCCCAGCCGTCGGCGCGCAGTTCGGGGTGCCGCTGACAGTCCAGTTCGGCGACGGTGAGGAAGCCCGTGGCGGCGCGCACGTCGGGGTCGGTGTCGGCGGAGATCATGAGCGTTCTCAACCGGCCGCGCAGGCTCCGCTCACCCGCCGCCTCGCCGATGGCCCGCCCGAGGATCGCGAGATTGGCCTCGACCACGGTGCGGAAGAGTTCCCGCTTACTGGTGAAGTGGTAGTTGATCGCGGGGCGGGTGAGACCCGCGTGCGTCGCGATCTTCATGTTCGTGGTGCCCTCGTAGCCGAGCTCACGGAAGACGTCGCGCGCCGAGCGCAGAATGCCCTCGCGGGTGTCGGTGCTGTCCGAGGCGCGGGGCCGGCCGCGAAGACGTGGCTGTCTCAGTTCGGTGTACACAACAGTTCTTCGTCACCGTGCGGCGACCGGATGGATGTGATCTGACTCACATGGCTGCGTGGCCGTCGGCATCGGCCGGCTGGTCGTGACGCAGCGGTCCGCATCGGATGTCGAAGCGTTCGCGGACGGTGTCCAGCGTGCGACGCTGATGCTCGCGTTCGCGGCGGTGGGTCAGCATGAACTCGACCATTCGGACCAGCCTGCGGTGCGGCGGATAGTGCCGGTCGAAGTCGAGACCACAGTCGGTGAACACCTTCGTGGGCAGCGCGTCGTACATCAGGCCCAGGTTGTACTGCGCCACTGTGAGCACCGCGTACGGGAATGCCGTCCGCGACCGGTGCACCATCTCCTGGAAGTCGAACTCATAGAGCGGCGTCTCGTCGAACTTGTCCAGCATCAGCAGATGGGTCATGAAGTAGCCCATATAGGTACTCAGGTGCAGGGTGGCCGACCGCGTCTGAATGGACACGACCGAGCCCCCGGGCGATACGTACGGTTCGTAGGGATGGTCGCTGCCGGTGACGTAGCCCGTGCAGTTCACGATCCAGGATCCGGCAGGCACCGTCGTGGTGTCACCGCTGCGGAACTGCAACTCGACGCCGCCGTCCCGGTCGACCGCGTCGACGAGGTAGTCCATCGCGACCCGGTTGAGCCCGTTCCTGATCGTGCGACTTTCGTCTTCGGACAGCACACCCAACAGGAAGCTGGCAGCGTCCGGGGTGACCCAGGTGCCGATCATCCCGCGTTGCCAGCGCCACACCTCGTCCTCGTTGGTGCCGTCGAACCGCCGGCACGCCTCACCGGCGAACGAACTGACCGGCGTGCCCCCGTACCAACGCCGCAATCCGTCCGGGAAGGCGCGATCCCGGATGGTGAACAGCGTGCCGCGGCCGGCGACCAGGTTGACCTCACGCCCGGGGCGCGCCGTGATCAAGGCATGCGCGGTGTCCATCGCCGTCTTGCCGCCCCCGATGATCCACACGGGTGCGTCGTCGGCGGCGAGGTCCCCCGTCCGCACATCACAGGTGTCCGGCGACACCGACCGCGCCCGGGTGCTCGACAATGGCAGCGGGTCGTTCGGGGTCACCCGGAAGCCGTAGGCCTTGACCACCTTGCGGGCCTCGACCACGAGTCGCTCCCCGGTCGACGAGCGACAGGTGACCTGCACGCGGCCCGGGTGTTCGTCGACCGATTCCACGTCGTGGCCGAAGAAGGTGTCGACGCGGACCGAACGGCGGATCTCGTCCAGGCAGTGCTCGAGGTGGTCGAGCACCTCGTCCTTGTTCGCGAGATACGAGCGTTCGCGTCCGAGCGTCCATTTGACATTGCCTGCGGTGAACATGCCGTGCGGCTGGTGCAGCCGGACGTAGGGATAGGTGTCGACCCACATGCCGCCGACGCGTCCGCGCCGGTCGACGAGGATGATCCGCTGGCCGCGGGACAGGTGGCGGCTGGCCGCGAACGCGGCGTTGAGCCCGGCGACTCCCGCTCCGACGATGCAGACGTCGCAACGCTGCACCGATGTCGAGCTCACCGGTTCGGTCATCTCTGAAGCGGTCATGCGCATCCCCCTCGAACCGTCCCATTATCGGACGGGACCCGACCAAGATCACGCTTTTTCGCGCTACGCCTCAGCCGGCGGTTGCAGGCGCAAGCAACTGTGGCGCGTTCAGCGTGGCGGCGCCGTCGTGCCGCGAACGATCAGCCGCGGTGCAACCACGTCGTCGCCCACTTGCGGCTGCGCGGCGTCCAGGCGGGCGACCAACCGGGACACGGCGAGATCGGCGAGGCGGGCGGTGTCCTGTCCGACAGTGGTCAGGTCGATGTGGGAGAACCCCGCCAGCGGGCTGTCGTCGAATCCGATGACGGACACGGCCTCGGGCACCGCGATGCCCGCGCGGATGAGCACGTCGAGCACGCCGAGCGCGCAGCGGTCGTTGAACGCGAACACCGCCGTGGGCAGCGCGTCCGATGCCACCAGCGTCGCGGCGGCCGCCGCTCCCTCACGCTCGGTCAGTCCCCCGGGCACCACGGTCGCCGACATCCCGCGACGACGGGCGGCCGCGCGGAATCCCCGCCGTCGGTCCGCGGCGCCGGGTGCACGGGCGGCGTCGACGTGAACGGCGGCCAGGTGGCCGAGATCGGCGAGATGATTCACGGCGATTCCCGCTCCCCCGGCGTCGTCGCTGCGCACCGACGCCACGCCGCGCACCCGGCGGGCGACCGACACCACCGGGATGTCGAGCGCGGTCAGCACCGATGCGGACAGCTCGGTGCCGATGAGTACGAGCCCCTCGCAGCGGTCGTCGAGGAGCGTTTGCACTGCGCGTTGCTCGTCGCGGTGCGGCGTCACACAGCTGAGCAGTACGTCGTACCCCTGCTCCTCGGCGGCCCGGTACACACCGTCGACGAGGCCGGCGTGGAATTCCTGGCCGGCGGTGAAGACGAGGCCGAGCAGCCGGGTGCGCTGCGAACGCAGCAGCCGCGCGCGCGAATCGGGCCGGTAACCGATCTCCTCGGCCGCCTTGCGCACGCGGGCCCTGGTGGCCGCGCTCGCGCCAGGGACGTCGCGCATGACGATCGAGACGAGCGCCCGGGACACCCCGGCTCGGACGGCGACGTCCTGCAGGGTGGTTCTGCGCGGCATGTCAGACAGCCTAGAACGTTCTAGTACCGCTCTTGACCGACACGCGCGCGAACCGGTTTACTGATGCGGCCTAGAACGTTCTAGTAGGGAGTCCGATGAGCCTGTTCGACCTCGCCGTCTGCGCGGAGATGGTGTTCGTCGATCTCGACATCGCCGACCGTGTGCGCCGCATCGACGAGCTCGGTTTCGCCGTCGAGATCTGGAGCTTCGACGACAAAGACCTCGACGCGCTGGCGGCGACGGGTGCGCGGTTCTCCTCGATGACGGGGTATCTGGCCGGCGACCTGTGGGACGCCGACGGGGCGGCAGAGGTGGTGCGCACCGCCGAGCAGGCCGCCAAAGCCGCTGCGGTGTTGGGTGTCCCGCGGCTGGTGGTACATCCGGGTCAGCTCGTCGCAGGACAGGCCGCGCGCCCGCGTCATCGTGTCGACGGCACGATGTGGGCGTCGGCGCTGCGCGGTCTCGAGGGACTCGGCCAACTCGGCGCCGCGGCCGGGGTGACCTTCTGCCTGGAGAATCTGAACACGATCGTCGACCACCCGGGCGTCCCGCTGGCACGCGCGAAGGACACGCTGGCGCTGGTCGAGGCCGTCGGCCATCCGAACGTGAAGATGATGCTCGACCTCTACCACGCGCAGATCGGCGAGGGGAATCTCATCGACCTGGTGCGCCGGTGCGGCGACGCCATCGGTGAGATCCAGGTGGCCGACGTGCCCGGCCGCTGCGAACCGGGAACGGGTGAGATCAACTACCGCGCGGTCGCAACCGCGCTGCGCGACAGCGGGTATCGCGGTCCTGTCGGCATGGAGGCCTACGCCGCGGGCGACGATGTCACGGCGCTGGAGTCGTTCCGCTCGGCGTTCACGTTCGAATGACCCGGCCGGTCCGGAAGCAACTGGTCCGTCAGACCCCGGAGGTCTGCCGCATCGACTCGAGCCGGCGTCTCGATGCCGGAGTCTGCACGCGCTGAGGCCACCAGAACCATCGGCCGAGCAGCGCCGCGATGGACGGCGTCATGAACGACCGGACGATCAGGGTGTCGAACAGCAGCCCGAGCGCGATGGTGCTGCCGACCTGCGCGATGCTCAGCAGGTCACCGAACACGAACGATGCCATGGTCGCTGCGAAGACCAGTCCGGCCGAGGTCACCACCGAACCGGAGCCGGCCATCGCCCGGATGATCGCGACCTTGAATCCGTGGTGGAGTTCTTCCTTGAAGCGGGAGACGAGCAACAGGTTGTAGTCAGAACCCACCGCCAACAGCAGGATCACCGACATCACCAGCACGATCCAGTGCAGGCGGATACCCAGGATGTGCTGCCAGACGAGGACGGACAGCCCGAACGAGGTGCCGAGCGAGAGCAGCACCGTGCCCACGATGACGGCCGACGCCACCACGCTGCGGGTGATGATCAGCATGATGATGAAAATCAGTGCCACAGCCGACAATCCAGCGATCAGCAGGTCGTAGTTGGAGCCGTCGCGCATGTCCTTGTAGGTGGCCGCCGTGCCGCCGAGATAGATCCGCGATCCCTCCAGCGGGGTGCCCTTGATGGCTTCCTTGGCCGCCAGCTTGATCGCGTCGATGTGCTCGATGCCCTCCGGCGTGGCGGGGTCGCCCTCGTGCTCGATGGTGAACCGCACCGACTTCCCGTCGGGCGAGATGAAATTCTCCATCCCCTTCTTGAAGTCGGCGTTGTCGAACACCTCGGGCGGCAGATAGAAGGAATCGTCGTTGCGGGACTTGTCGAACGCGTCGCCCATCGCGTTCGACTTGTCCTGCATCGCCGACTGCTGATCCTGCTGACCCTTCTGCGACGCATGCATCGTCAGCATCATGGTCTTCATCGACTTCATCGTCTCGATCTGCTGGGGCATCAGCGAGATGAGTTGCGGCATCAGCGAATCGAGCCGCTCCAGCTCGGGCACCAACTCCTGGATGTCGTCGGTCAGCGTGTCGATGCCGTCGAGGGTGTCGAAAACCGACCGCATCGACCAGCACAGCGGGATGTCGTAGCAGTGCGGTTCCCAGTACAGGTAGTTGCGCAGCGGCCGAAAGAAATCGTCGAAATCGGCGATGTGATCCCGGAGTTCGGCGACATCGATCGACATGTTCTTGGTCTTGGCCACCATCGAGTGGGTGACCTCGGACATCTGGCCCATCAGAGCCGACATCCGCTCCATGGTGTCGATCGTGCTCTGCATCTCGTCGGCCTGCACCAGCATGTCGGACATTCGGTCCTGCATGTACTTCTCGTTCATCTGCTGATTCGTGCCCTGCATGCTGAGCAGGAACGGGATCGTCGAGTGCTCGATCGGCTTCCCGTCGGGACGGGTGATGGCCTGCACCCGGGCGACCCCCGGCACGTGGAAGATGCCCTTGGCGATCTTGTCGATGACGAGGAAGTCGGCGGAGTTCCGCAGGTCGTGGTCGCTCTCGACCATCAGCAGTTCCGGGTTCATCCGGGCGGCGTCGAAGTGCCGGTCGGCGACGTCGTAGCCGATGTTGGCGGGGGTGTCGGCCGGCAAGAAGTGGCGTCCGTCGTAGTCGACCTTGTAGCCGCCCAGCGCCAGCAGCCCGACCAGCGACAGGGCGATCGTCGCGACCAGAACCGGTCCCGGCCAACGCACCACCACGACGCCCACCCGGCGCCACCCGCGGGAGTTGATCGCGCGCTTGGGTTCGAACAGGCCGAACCGGCTGCCCACCACGATCACCGCGGGGCCCAGCGTCAGCGCGGCGATGACGGCGACGAGGATGCCGACCGCGCACGGCACCGCCATCGTCTGGAACCACGGCAGCCGGGTGAACTTGAGGCACAGCAGTGCACCGGCGATCGTGAGACCCGAGCCGAGCACCACGTGGGCGGTGCCGTGGAACATCGTGTAGTACGCGGTCTCCCGGTCCTCGCCGTCTCCCCTGGCCTCCTGGTAGCGGCCGATCAGGAATATCGCGTAGTCGGTTCCTGCGGCGATGGCGATCAGCGTCAACAGGCTGGTGGCGAAGGTGGACAGGCCGATGACCCCGGTGTTGCCGAGGAAGGCGACGATCCCGCGGGAGGCGCCGAGTTCGATGAACACCATCAACAGGATCAGGACCATGGTGGCGATCGACCGGTAGACGATCAGCAGCATCACGGCGATGACGACGAGCGTGACCACCGTCGCCTTCATCGCACCCTTGTCGCCGGCGACGCGCTGGTCGGCGTTCAGCGCCGCCCCCCCGGTGGCATACGCCTTCACACCGGGCGGAGCCGGGGTCTCGGCGATGATGTCGCGCACGGCGGCGACCGATTCGTTGGCCAGCGTCTCGCCCATGTTGCCGCGCAGGTAGAGCTGTACGTACGCGGATTTGCCGTCGGCACTCTGGGCGCCCGAGGCGGTGAGCGGATCGCTCCAGAAGTCCGCGACGTGCTCGATGTGCGCAGGGTCGGCCCGGAACTTCTTGATCAGCTCGTCGTAGTAGTGGTGTGCGTCGGCGCCGAGGGGCTGCTCGCCCTCCATGATCACCATCGCGTTGCTGTCGGAGTCGAACTCCTCGAAGTTCGCCCCGACCCGCTGCATGGCGATGAACGCCGGCGCGTCGTGGGCGTTCATCGAGACGGTGTGAGCCTCGCCCACCTTCTCCAGCGACGGCACGAAGACGTTCGTCACGACCGTGAGCGCCACCCAGCCCAGCAGGATCGGAACCGCGAGGATCCGGATGGCGTGCGCGATCTTCGATCGCTGCGCCGGAGGGGAGCCGGCCGAACCGGTCCGCTCCACAGCGGGCAGGCTGCCGCTCATCCCAGCGTCCCCACTTCGCCCCCTCGATCAGGCCACACCCGGCCCGCTGGGGACCGCACGCGTGACACAGACAGTCGCGCGTGTCATATATCTAGCCTGTCAAACTGACCACTGTCAATCTGAGAGTTGCCAGCATCTTCACAGGTCGAGACCGCGAGGTTTCTCAGGATCCGAAGTCGACGATGTTCTGGTCGAGGATCAGCTGATCGGTGTGCTCAGCGCGATCCACGCCCGGCACGGTGACCAGCGGAACGCCCTCACCCTCGGCGGCGTCGAAGTCCGCGGTACTGGCCACCTGCCCGGACAGCGAGAACCGGTCGTAGAGATAGGGCAACCCCTGCGCGGCGAGCGGCGAGGGCCCATCCATCACGTGCAGGTGGAGGTGCGGCGCGACCGAATTGCCGGTGTTCCCGACGAGACCGATCACGTCGCCGCGGGCCACCCGCTCCCCGACCTCGGGCCGGACGCTGCCCGGTTGCATGTGCGCGTAGTTGACGTAGAAGCCGTCACCGATGTCCAGCACCACGAAATTGCCGTCGGCCTCCTCGATCGGGATCCCGGCGGGGTACACCCCGGGCGTCTGTTCCGGTAGGTCGTTGCGGGTGCCGACCACGGTGCCGTCGGCGACGGCCAGCACCTCTTCGCCGTAGATCGCGTAGCGGCCCGGGTCGCGCGGATTCCCGGTGAAGATCCGGTTCTGTGCGTCGGCCTGTTCGTAGTCGATCGCGTAGCGCTGCGCGAGGTACGGCCGCCCGTTGACGGGCAGCAGTGCGCGGGTGTGCCGGACGGCGTCGCAGCAGGCGTCGGCGGCGATGAACCGCTCGCCGCGCAACGGCGCCGACACCACCGGCAGTGTCCGCTCGTCGACCGCCGTGGTAGCGATCCGCTCAATGATCCGGTTCCCGTCGGTCGGTATCGCCGCGCCGGCGACCGCCACTTCGTGCGCGAGGGTGGTGTGAGCGGTGGCGTCGTCGAGGATCAGGTGGATGAAGATCGTTGCGGCCTGACCTGGTTCCAGGTGATCGGCGCCCTCGCGGCTGCCCGCCGGCTGCATCCGGTCCCGCAGCGTGGCGGTATCGAGGTCACCCAACACAGCGCCCGTGGAATCGTCGAGCACCCTCAGTCGGTCCACCGTCAGCCGAGCACCGGTGAAATTCGTGACGGCCAGCTCGTAGACCATGTGCGTCTTGCCGTCCGAGCCGGCGAACGGAACAGGCGCGAAGGGCACCGATCCCACCAGCGGCGTGATCGCGTCAGGACGCGGCGCCGCCGCGGTGGTCTGCTGCGGGCTCTGCGGTTCGGCGGCCGGGGCGGCCTCGGGGCCGGCGCAGCCGACGGAGGCGACGATGAGGACGGCGCCCATCGCCGGCGCCAACGATCGGCGGAGGGTGGTACGCACGTTGTACATCCGGTCAGCCTGGCAGACGCCGGCCGGGCGGGCAGCCGAACGCGGGCAGCGTCAGGCGGATTCGTCAGCGGATCACAGAGAGAAGTGGTCCTCGATGACGCCGAGCCACACCTGGGCCGCGTCGATCGCGACCTTCTCACTGATGAAGGCGTGCTGGGTCCCGGTGTAGATGTCGCGGAATCCGCGTTCGAGTCGGCTGCCCTCCCGGATCGAGGTGGTGCCCGCCGCGAGGTGCGCCCACTCCGCCGCGGCCCTGGCGACGCCGGTGGCGTACACCGCCGCCACCCGCATGTCCGCGCGATGCGTCGGCGTCAACTCCCCGCCCGCGTCGACGGCCGCCTCAGCCGTGCTGAAGGTGTCGAGCACGAGAAGGCGGGCGGCGCGCCACGCCGCGACATGGTGGGCGAGATCCTTTTGGAACGTGGGGCGGCTGGCGAGCGAAGCCATGTCCGACATCCGGAACTTGGTGGCCGCCAGCGACTCGACGTCGTCGAGCGTGCTCTTCGCGACGCCGAGCGCCCAAGCGGCATGCCCGGCCGCCGTCACCGGCATCATCCCCATCCGGCCCGCGGCGAAGGTACCGCGCAACGGTTCCCGGGTGAACAGCCGGAACGTTCGCGACGCCGGCACGAACAGGTCGGCGACGTTGTAGTCGTAGGAGCCGGTGCCCTTGAGTCCCTGCACGTGCCACCCATCGGTGAAGTTCACCTCCTCGCGGGGGACGACGGCCACCATGAGCTCCGGCTCGCCTTCCCGGATCCACCGCATCTCGCCGTTCTCCATCGGGATGAAGCCCGCGGCGATGTAGGCGGAATGCCCGGTGCCGGAGCCGAAGTTCCACGCTCCCGTCAGCCGGTAACCGCCGTCGGTGACGATGCCCTGGCCGTTGGGCGCGAACTGCCCGCCCATCGTCACGCGGTTGCCGTTGGCCGTGAAAACCTCGGCGAAGCCCGCGTCCGGCAGATAGGCCGCCGCGGCGAACGACGACGGCAGGTTGGCGATCCCGATCCAGCCGAACGACCCGTCCTGCCAGGCCATCTCGATCCAGGTCTCGATCATCTCGGCGACAGACGGCTCGACGCCCCCCGCGGCCGCCGGATTGAACGCCGTCATCAGCCCGCTGTCCCACATCGCCTCGACGACGGGTGGTGACAGGGTGCGGGCCCGCTCGCAGGCGGCCGCTTCCCCGGCGACGAGGTCTCTCATGCCCCTGGCCAGATCGACGGGATTCACCCGCACCGGCGTCGTCGTCATCGGAACTCCTCTACCTCGTCAGCTGTCGTGAGCGCACGGTTGTCGTACGCGTCGATCGGGAAAGTGCGCGAACTTGCGTGCGCTCGCCGTATGTTGGCCGCTGTGAATAGATTCGAAGCCAAGGGTGTCCTCGTCACCGGCGCGGCGTCGGGAATCGGGAAGGCCACCGTCGAACGGCTGCTCGCCGAGGGCGCCGGCGTCGTCGGTGTCGACATCGCCGAGGGGACCGATGTCGCGAACGACCGGTATGCGTACCGGCAGGCCGACGTACGTGACGGTGACGCCGTCGGCGCGGCGGTGAGTGCGGTGGTGGACGCAGTCGGCCGCCTCGACGGGGTGGTGCACGCGGCGGGCGTGGCCGGTGGTGGCCCGGTGCACCTCGTGCCCGACGAGGAGTGGGACCGGGTGGTCGACGTCAACCTCAAGGGCACGTTCGTCGTCACCCGCGCCGCGCTGCGGCAGATGATCGCGCAGGACAGGGTCGGCGGCGAACGCGGTGCCCTCGTGCACCTGTCCAGCGTCGAAGGGCTGGAGGGCACCGCGGGGGGCAGCTCGTACAACGCGGCCAAGGGTGGAGTCGTGCTGCTCACCAAGAACGTCGCGATCGACTACGGGCCGAGCGGGATCCGGGCCAACGCCATCTGCCCCGGCTTCATCGAGACGCCGCTGTTCGACTCCGTGGTGGGCATGCCGGGTATGGAACAGGCCCGCGAAGGGCTCCGCCACGAACACAAACTGCGCCGCTTCGGGCAGCCCCACGAGATCGCCTCCGTCGCAGCCTTTCTGCTGTCTGCAGACGCGAGCTTCGTCAGCGGACAGGCGATCGCGGTGGACGGCGGCTACACCGCGGGGCGCGACCACGGCGTCACCGAGTTGATGGGGCTGGGCGAGCAATAGCGAAGCGGCTCACGTGATCCACTCCGGCTGCGGCTCGGTCTCCACCGTTGCGAAGTCCTTGTGGCCCAGCCCGGCGATGCATCCGCCGTCGACGACGAACTCCGAGCCCGTCGAGTAACTCGACTCGTCGCTGGCGAGATAGACGACGAGGTTGGACACCTCCACCGGCTCAGCGGCGCGCCCCAGCGCGGTCTGGAAGATGTCGTCGGGCACCCAGTCGGTCATCGGCGTCTTGATCAGCCCGGGATGGATCGAGTTCACCCGGATTCCGCTGGGCCCCAGTTCCAGTGCGCACGACTTGGTCAGCCCGCGGACCGCGAACTTCGTGGCGGTGTACCCGTGGCAGGCGGCGGTGCCCGCCATTCCCTCGATGGACGAGATGTTGATGATCGAGCCCCGACCGGCACGCTTCATCTGCGGCGTGACAGCGCGGATCCCGAGGAACACGCCGGTCAGGTTCACATCGATGATTCGCTGCCATTCCGACAGCGGATAGTCCTCGATGAGTCCGATGTTCAGGATGCCCGCGTTGTTGACCAGGATGTCGACCGATCCGAAGTGCTCGACCGCGGCGGCCACGACGGCATCCCAGTCATCGGGTCGGGTGACGTCGAGGTGGACGTAGCGGGCGTGGTCGCCGACATCGCGGGCGACCTGTTCGCCGTCGTCGTCGAGGATGTCGCCGAACACCACCTTGGCGCCCTCGGCCACCAGCGCCCGTACGTGCGACGCACCCATCCCCCGGGCTCCGCCACTGACCACGGCCACCTTGCCGGCCAGACGTCCTGCCATCTATTCCTCCTGTTTCCAGTAGTTTTCAGCGTGCGCCGCGCACCAGCCGACCGGGGCGGGCCCCGGTGTCGGCACCGTCACGTCGGGTCACCACGCCGCTGACGACGGTGGCGCGATATCCGGACGCGCCCTGCACGAGCCTGTGCCCGCCTGCGGGCAGGTCGTAGGCCATCCTCGGCGCGTGCAACGTGAGCGCGTTCATGTCGATCACGTTCAGGTCGGCCTTCTTCCCGACCTGGATGACGCCGCGGTCGGTGAGCCCGAAAAGTGTTGCAGTGTCGTGGGACTGCTTGCGCACGACGTACTCCAGCGGCAGCCGCTCCCCGCGGTGCCGATCGCGCGCCCAGTGGGTCAGCAGGAAGGTCGGATACGACGCATCGCAGATCATGCTGCAATGCGCACCGCCGTCGGACAGTCCCAGGACGCCTGCGGGATGGGTCATCATCTCGCGGATCGCGTCGTGGTTGCCGTCGGAGTAGTTGAACATCGGCAGCATCAGCATCGTGGCGGCATCGCCCTCGAGCATCAGGTCGTACATGGTGGTCAGGACGTCCTCGCCGCGGTCGCGGGCGATCGCGGCGACCGTCCGGTCGGCGGTCGGCTCGTAGTCGGGCGGCTCTCCGATGGCGTACAGCCGGTCCGCTGAGTACTGCGCCAGGGCGAACATGCCGTCGAACAACACGTCCGGATTGATCGGCAGATCCTCTTCGACCAGGATCGCCGCGCGCACAGCGGGTTCGGCCAACCGGGCGGCCAGCTCCTCGCGCGTGCACTGGGCCTCGAGCCGCCGGTAGGTCGGCCGGTGGGTGAAGGCGTGGTGGCCGGGGAACCCGAGGAGCATCCCGAACGGCCGGGCGGCGACCTGCGGGTGCAGCCGGCTGCCGGCCTCGTGCGCGGCCGCCGACATGTCGAGTTGCTCACGCCACAGATTGGGGTCGGCGTCGACCTGGATGAGCGCGAAGCTCAGCGCGCAGTCGATCTCGCCGCCGAGGCGCCGCATCCACTCGAGTTCCTTCTTGGGCGCGACGATGTCCTCGCCCGCCGCCCCCTGCGGCGCCAGTTCGAACACCGCTCCTCCGCCGGCCGCCATCGCCCGGCCGAGCGCGAAGAGTTCGTCCTCGGCCGCGAACGTGCCGGGCACCGGCTCACCGTCCATGGCGCGGTGGGCCAGCGTCCGCGACGACGAGAAGCCCAGCGCCCCCGCCTCGGCCGCCTCCCGCACCAGCCGGCTCATCGCCTCGATGTCCTCGGGAGTGGCGGCCTCGTTGCGAGCGCCGCGTTCGCCCATCGCGTAGGCGCGCACGGTGCCGTGTGCGACCTGGCTGCCGACATCGACCGCCAGGTCGCGCCTGCCGATGACGTCGAGGTACTCGGCGTAGCTCTCCCAGCCCCACGTGATGCCCTCGGTGAGCGCCGACCCCGGGATGTCCTCGACGCCTTCCATCAGTTCGATGAGCCACTGCTCCTGGCCCGGGCGCACGGGTGCGAACCCGACACCGCAGTTGCCGGTGACGACCGTGGTCACCCCGTGATTGCTCGACGGCTCCAGCAGGCTGTCCCAGGTGACCTGACCGTCGTAGTGGGTGTGGATGTCCACGAACCCGGGGGCGACGACGGTTCCCGTCGCGTCGATGGTCTCGGCCGCCTCGCCTGCCAGCGTCGGGTCGTTGGGACCGCGGCGGCGAACCTCGACGATCTTGCCGTCACGGACGGCCACATCCGCCAGATAGCGGTCTGCGCCCGTGCCGTCCACCACGGTTCCACCGGTGATCTTGAGGTCGAACACGAATCACTCCCTCGCGAGGCTGCCAGCCGTTACCGTGGCGAATGTAACACCGTTACAGAGCGGGGAAAGGCGAATCGTGGCGGACAAGAAACGGGAATCGGTCAACGCCGACGCGATCCTCGACGCCGCCGCGCACCTCATCGAATTGCACGGCGTCGGGGCGTTCACCATGCGCAGCCTCGCCGAGGCGCTGGGAGTCGCGGTCACATCGATCTACTGGCACGTCGGCGGCCGGGACAAGGTGTTCGACAGCCTGGTGGAGGGACTGCTGGGCCAGATGGCGAACCTGCCGACAGAGGGCCGGAGTCCGGTCGATCGCATTGCCTCCCTTGCCCGTTCGCAACGCCGGGTACTCATCGAGCGCCAGCATCTACTGAGCATCGCCCACGAGCGCGACCGCACGCCCGCACTGTTCCTGCCGGTGCAGCAGACGCTCGCAGCGCAGCTGGCCGAACTGGGCGTGACCGGGGCGGACGCGGCCCTGGTGCTGCGTGCGATCCAGGTCCACGTCATCTCCTCGGCGGTCATGCAGTTCTCCGCCGTGCGTGGGGCCAAGCACGACGAAGAGGACCCGTCGCTGTGGACCGACGACTGGCCGGACCGGGCGCTCGTCGAGGCGTTGCAGTCACCCACCGACTACGACGCGGTGTTCGAATACGGGCTCGACGCGCTGCTGGCACCGCTGCGCGCAGGCACCGCGACCATCGGTCGGTGAGCCGGCCTCAATTCGGGGTCAGCGGTCCGACCGGTCGCGTGGCGGTCGCCGCGACCAGCAGTTGCGCCAGATCGCCCGGCCGGCTGAGGAACGGCGAGTGCGACGCGTCGATGGTCAGCGGTTCGACGCCGAGGCGGTGCGCGACAGTGTCGGCCAGCCACCGTGGCATCGCCCGATCCTGTTCGCAGCGAATGAAACTGCGGGGCAGATCAGCCGCCCAGAAGCCGGGCGTCGACACCGGGGCGACCGTCGTCTCGCCGAACCGTTCCGGGCCCAGCCGGTCGAAGGCCCATCGCGCCGTCGGCTCGTCGCAGTCGTGGTAGAAGTATTTCCACGCACCCTCGAAGTCCGCGAACGTCATCGCGCCGTCCTCGTCGAAGTGCAGGTAGCTCAACATCTCTCCGACGTCGCCGTCGAGATCGCCGTCCTCGGCGTTGGTCATCGTCATGGCCTCGGTGTAGCTGCGGCCCTCGCGCGGCAGGGCGGCAGCGAGGTAGATGACGTGGCTCACCTTGTCCGGCACCGAGTCGACACCCAGCGTGGCGTCGAATCCTCCGCCGGAGTGGCCGACCACGACGTCGCCGCGCTCGATGACCGTCGCGACCGCCTCGCGCCGATTCGCCAGCGTGGACTCCTCGTCGACGCGCGAGCCGTGGCCGGGCAGATCCACGGCCACCGCGTCATGGCCGAGCGCACGGAGTTCGTCGATGGTGTGCGACCAACACCATGCGGCGTGAAATCCCCCGTGTACGAGTACGAAACGCACGTCGTCCTCCCTTGGGTGCATCGTGCGGTTGCGCCGAGGCGGCGGGGCCGAAGATTACGCGAGGCGGCCCGTCGGTGGTGAGCTTTCGGGTCAGGTCGCGACACGGTCACGGATGCGCATCCATTGACCCTCGGATGCCAGTAGTTGTCACTCCAGTCACTATCGTCACAGTGTCTACTGCTGACGTCATCGCGGCGTCCCGCCCCTCGAGAGGTGTGACATGTCGCTGCGTCGTCGATTGTCCACGGTGTCAACCGCATCCATGGCGTCCGCAGCAGTGGTCGGACTGACACTGGCGATCGGCGTCGCCCCGACCGCATCCGCCGAGCCCTGCACCGGGGCCGCGGCGGCAGCCAAGCCGCCACCGACTCCCAGCGGCGCCGCGGCGCCCGCCCTGCCCGGCTCCGACATTCCGCCCCGGGGACACCGGCCCGCAGGCACCGATGACGACGCCCCACTGCCGAGGATGGGCCAGTTCTCCCGGGCGATGCTCGACGCGGTGTCGCCCCAGCCCGGCCGGCTCGAGCAGCAGGCGCGAGCGGTGCCTGCGCCCGCCCCCGCACCGGGCACGGCGAATTCGCCGTCGGCGCAGACCGACACGCCGGCCCAGGCGGCCGCTCCCCCCGCACCACCACCGGCGCCACCCGGGACCTCGCTCGTGGGCTGGGTGACCGGACCGGACAGCCCGAACCAGACCGTCAACCGGTTCGCCATCACCGGCACCGACCTCGGGATCATGTGGGACAACGGCGATTCCTCGAACCGCCAGGTGCTGATGGCATTCGGCGACACCTATGGCTACTGCAGTGTCCGCGGTCAGCAGTGGCGGTACAACACCCTGTTCCGCAGCCAGGACGGTGCACTGTCGAAGACCGTGGCCGTGCCCAACGCGGGCTTGTCGAACCGGTATTCCGGCGCACCGATCTGGCCGTCGGGGATGGCCAAGCAGGTCGTCAACAGCCCGAAGTGGGCGGAGACCGAACGTGGCATCATCCCCACCGCCGGGGTCGCGATCGGTAACACCCAGGTGATGAACCTGATGTCGATCCGGAGCTGGGACAGTGACGGCCGCTGGACCACGAACTTCTCGGCGATCGCGGCGTCCTCGGACAACGGTGAGAACTGGACGGTGCACCCGGGCACGGTGAGAGCGGCGCGAGCGGACGGCGTGCCCGGCGCCCGATTCGCGCCGGGCAACGAGAATTTCCAGCAGGGCGCATTCCTCAAGCCCGGTCCGGGTGACCCGTACCTCTACTCCTTCGGCACCCCGGCCGGCCGCGGCGGTGCGGCGTACATCTCCCGGGTCGCCCAGAACCAGGTGCTCGACCTCGGCAGGTACGAGTACTTCAACGCGGGGCAGAACGCGTGGGTGCCGGGCAACCCCGCGGCCGCCACGCCCATCATCCCGGGCCCGGTCTCGGAGATGTCGGCGCAGTACAACACCTATCTCAAGCAGTACCTCGTGCTGTACGGCAACGGCGCTGACGACATCGTGGCCCGGACGGCGCCGGCACCGCAGGGCCCCTGGGGACCCGAACAACTGCTCGTCCGGTCCGCCGACATCCCCGGCGGCATCTACGCCCCCTATCTGCACCCGTGGTCGGTGGGCAAGGAGTTGTACTTCACCCTGTCGCTGTGGTCGGCGTACAACGTGATGTTGATGCGCACCGTCCTGCCGTAACCGCGTTCCGAAGTCGCCAGCAATTTGTGCGACCTTGTGCCCACGGCGCGCTCATGCAGCTACAGTCGGTCCAAACGATGAGCTGCACCGGGCTGAGCAACGTCGCCGGAGGGTACGAGTGTCACGACTGAGGACGTGGTGGACTCAACCCGACCCGTTCGACTGGATCACCAGTTTCCTTCGGCAGCGCCGACTCCTGCGATCGGCTCAGCTCATCATGGGCGTGGTCACCACGTCCTCGGCACTGGTGCCGCTCAGTGTGCTCGCCAGCGGCCAGCGAACAATCAACGAGTCGCTCGTCTGGGGCGCCGTCACGGCCGTGTTCACCGCCGGGGTCACTGCGTTGTGGTTGACGCGCTGGCCGACCCGCAGGCAGTCCGAACTCGTCTGTGTCGTGGGCGCCCTCTCGACGGCCGCCTGGAGCCTGACACAACCGAACCCCACCCTGACCGGTCTCGGCGGCGCGGGCATGGCCGTGATCGCCGGCTACATCGCGTTCTTCCACACCACGAGGCTGTTGCTGGTCAACTTCGTGCTGGCCCTCATGATCGCCGTCGCCGCAGCAGTGCGCCTCGGCCGGGACGCCGGCCTCGTCACCGCGATGGGAGCGTTCTGGCTGATCTGGTTCCTCAACGTCTCGGTGTCGATCGGCGTGTGGGCGATGTCGCGGGCCCTCGTCCGGTACGCGGCCCGGTCCGACGAGGACCCGCTGACCGGGCTGCTGAACCGGCGAGGGTTCATCGACACCCTCGACCGCCAGCTCGCCACGATGCAGGCCACCGGCAACCATCTGTCGTTGTTGATGATCGACCTCGACGACTTCAAGCGCATCAACGACACCGACGGCCATGCGGCGGGCGACACCGTCCTGATCGCCGTCTCCGATCTGCTGCGCTCGCACGCCCCGCCCGGTGCCGCGATCTGCCGTGCCGGTGGCGAGGAATTCCTGGTCGCCGACATCTCCACCCGCAGCGACGTCTCGATGCTGGCCACGGACCTGTGCGCCGCCATCGCGGCACTGCCGCAGCGGATCACGGCCAGCATCGGTTCCACCACCGCCGAGATCACCGACGCGGACGCCTCGACGAGGCACATCGAGCACCTGATCGCCGTCGCCGACGCGGCGATGTACGCCGCGAAACGAGATGGCGGGAACCAGCCGCGGCACACCTACGCAACCATCTGCTGACACGGACAACTCTGGAGGAAACATGAGCGACTACAAGACCATCGTCGTCGGCACCGACGGCTCGGATTCGTCGTTGCGCGCGGTGGACAAAGCCGCCGCCATCGCCGCCGAGTCCGGCGCGAAGCTCATCGTCGCCACCGCGTATCTGCCTGAGCAAGAACATCATTCCGGCGAACCCGACCAACCGACCGGTGAGGGCTATCGAACCCACGGCGGTGCGCCGACCTACGCGATGCTGCGCGAGGCCAGCAACCGGGCGCGGGAGGCGGGAGCCAAGGACGTCGACGAACGGGCCATCGTCGGCGCGCCGATCGACGTACTCGTCGACCTGGTCGCCGACGTGAACGCCGACCTGCTGGTGGTCGGCAGCGTCGGGCTCAAGTCGATCGCCGGGCGCCTGCTCGGATCCGTTCCGAGCGCGGTACGACGTCGCGCGAAGACCGAGGTGCTGGTCGTCGACACCAAGGACTGACGTCCGTCACGTTCGAGCAGCCCACGTCGTCGGCGAAGTTGTGATCGGTAGGCACCAGAACCGAGTTCACTGATCGCAGGTGACGCCCTCGGCGCTCCACACGGCGTGAGGAACGACCATGAACCGAATCGCACGAATCGCGCCGCCGTACCCAGACAGCCGCCGAACGTGTGCTGGAGCCTCTTCATCGCGCGTCCGTGCTGATCCACCACTCACCCCAGGGAGACCATGATGATGAGAACTGTCGTCCGTGCCGCAGCGACGGCCCTCGCGATGGCCGGTGCCGCAATCGGCCTCGCCGGTCCCGCACACGCCGACGATCTCAGCGGTACCTACACCCTGCTGAGCGACCAGAGTCAGCGGGCGGTCAACGGCACGCTGAATCCGTACCCGAGTTCCTCGGCGACCTGGATCATCACGCCCTGCGGTGCGGGCTGTGCCCGTGTCGCCTCCGCCACCGGGTGGACCGCCGACGCCCGACTGGTCAACGGCCGGTGGGAATTCAGCCGCGAGGCCGTGTGGTCGTGCCCCGACGGCAGGCAGCTGCCGAACACCATCGGCTACTCGTTCGATGCGGCGACCCTGACGGGCACGTCGACCGGCCGGATCCCGGTCGGCTGCGAGGGTTTCCCGGTGAACGTCGAAGGCATCCGGGTCTCGCTGACCCGCAGGTAGCGACCAACGCGCAGCGCGCATCGGCCGGCTCGGTGACGAGCCGGCCGTTGCCTGTCGCCCGCCGGCTCTGACGTTTCTTGGGATCGGTAGCCCCCGGCACTCGCTTGACTCATCGCATCGACGACGCCACCGAGGCGCGCACGAGCAGGCGACACGAAAGGAGCCGGCCATGAACACGTCCGCCCCCACCCACACCCCCGCCGCGGTGGCACCACGCCGGGCCCGGATGTCCGGCCTCTACGCGCTCAAGCCGTGGTTCACCCGGCAGCTGACGCCGATCCTGGACGCCGCGGTCGATCGGCAGATCTCCCCCGACGCCTTCACCGCCGCAGGCGTTGCGGCCGCAGCGGCCGGCGGCGTCGCCGTCGCCTACGGCTGCTGGCCGCTCGCGGCGCTGTTCATGGTGCTGCGGCTGGCCGGGGCGAACCTCGACGGCGCGGTGGCCCGTGCCCGCGGCGTGAGCCGTCCGTGGGGCTTCGTCGTCAACGAGATCGGCGACCGCGCCGCGGACCTGCTGGCCTTCGCCGGCCTCGCGGTGTGGGCGGCGCGCCAGGGCGGCCCCGGGCTGGACTGGCTGTCCTGGCCGGTGCTGCAGGTGCTCCTGGCCGCACTCGCCGCGACACTGCCGACGTTCGCGTCGCTGGCGGCGGCGGCAGCCGGCGGCACCCGCCGCAACGGCGGCCCGCTCGGCAAGACCGAACGGTGCCTGCTCGTGGTGCTGGCCACCGCGTTCCCGGTCATCATGCCCGTGCTGCTGGCTCAGCTGGTGAACGGTTCACTCATCACCACGGTGCTTCGACTGCGCGCCGCGCACCGCGAGCTGAAGACCCAGCGTAGGTCCGAACCCGAGCCGGTGGCCGAGATCCTGCCCATCACCCGGCCCCTCACGGTGCCGTTGGGGGTGCTGACTTCGGCGGCCTGATCGAAGGCGCCGGCCACCACGGCTGCCCAGACGGCGGCGACGAACCTCTGTGGAGGTCGTCGCCGCCAGTCGGCGTTGCAGCCTGCGCGATTTCTTGGGATCGGTAGCCCGCCGGCCCCTATCTACTCATGGCATGAACACGCACCGCACCGGCATGTCACTCACCTCCCGCAGCACGTTGCGCGACGCAGGAAGCGTCCTGCGGCACTGGCTCTGGCGGACCGTCTGCGGCGTCTCGGGCGGACTGACGGTGACCGGCCGCTGGCAGGCCCGGGGCGGCTGCGTGGTCGTGGCCAACCACGCGTCGCACGCCGACACCGCGGCACTCCTCGCGGCGCTTCCGCCAACGGCCCGCCCGGTGTTCGGCGCAGCCGCCGACTACTGGTTCGACGTACCGGTGCGGCGTTTCGTCGCCACCTCACTCGCAGGCATCCTCCCGGTCCGGCGAACCGGTGACGGTGGCTACGCCGCACTGCTGGCGGCCGCCGGGCCGGCGCTGAGGGCCGGACGCACCGTCGTGCTCTACCCCGAGGGAACGCGGTCGACCGACGGCACAATCGGCGGATTCCGCTCCGGCGCGGTGCGCTTGGCGCGTGAATGCGGCGTGCCGATCGTTCCGGTGGCCATCGCCGGCACGGCCGACGTGCTGCCCAAGGACGGCCGATACTCCCCCGCTCCGATGCGGGTGCGTCTCGGCGCGCCACTGGATCCCCACGACACGTCGGCAGCGCAACTGCGGGCACATGTGTCGGCCCTGCGGGAAGATTTCGAGGGCCGGGCCGGTGACCGATACGCGCTCGCATCCTGAGACAGGCGCCTGATGACGATCTTCGACCAGTACAGCTCATTCCTCCACCTCGATCGGCGGATGGCGCTCGACGTCGACCTGGGCCCGCTGCACGTGCATCTCTTCGGCCGGTCGGTGTTCCTGATGTGGATCACGGTCGCCATCCTCGCGGCGGCCGGCATCGCAGTCCTGGTCTCCCGCAGGCCGGAGCTGATCCAGAAGTGGCGGACCTGGGTGCTGATCGCTCCCGCCGTCGGGTTGCCGGTGTGGTTCGGCCACGGCACCACCGCAGTACTCGCGGCGGTGCTCGCGGTCGTCGCGGTGATCGAATACGCGCGGCTGGTCCGGCTCGCACGGGCCGACACCTACGTCCTGCTGGCGCTGGCGGTGCTGTATCCCCTTGCCGCCTGGCTGCGCCCGTCGCTGCTGCAACTGGCACCGGTCGTCCTGCTGCTGTGCGCGCTGCCCTCGGTCCTCGGCGGCGATGTCGAGAACGGCGCCAGGCGCACCGCTTTCACCGCCTTCGGGTCCGTGTGGATCTGCTGGTCGCTGTCCCATCTCGTGATGGTCCTGCCGGACACGTATCTGCTGTGCTTCGCCGTGGCGGCCACCGATGTGGCCGCCTGGTGCGGTGGAAAGGGGTTGCGCCGCATGGCCTGGGCGCGCCGGCCGCTGTCGCCGTTGAGCCCGAACAAGACGGTCGGCGGCCTCGTCGGCGCGATCATCGGCGCGTTCGTCATCCTCAGCCTGCTCGGCAGCATGTCGATCGGGCTGCTCATCGCCGTCTCCGTCGGCGGCGTCTTCGGCGACCTGCTCGAGTCGATGCTCAAGCGGCAGGCTCAGGTCAAGGACGCCGGCGACTGGCTGCCCGGATTCGGCGGCCTGCTCGACCGTATCGATTCGCTGTTACTCGTCCTCCCACTGGCGTACTTCCTAGGATGAACGGACACATGAGCCCTTCCGCGGTTCCCACGCTGACGCCCACGATCACCATCTGCTCGGCACATGGGCGACACACCTTCACGCCCGGACAGGACGTCGTCATCGGACGCGATGTGCGGGCCGACGTCCGCATCCCGCACCCGAAGGTGTCTCGGTCACACGTGATCCTGCGCCATCTCGACGACAGATGGGTCGCCGTCGACGACACGAGCCTGCACGGCATCTACGCCGACGGGCGACGCGTGCAGTCCGTCGATGTGCGCGCCGGCCAGACCATCCATCTCGTCGCGCCCGACGGTCCGCAGCTGCGATTCGAACTCGGCGCAACGACTCCTCCGGCCGACGCGGAGACCAAGCGGATGTCGCGGCAGCCCGACCGGCAGGGTTCCCTCACGATCGGACGCACACCCGACAACGACATCGTGGTCCCCGATGTGTTGGCGTCACGCCACCACGCCACTCTGATCACCACCGACCGCGGCGTGCAGCTGTCGAGCACCGACGGCCGCAACGGCACATTCGTCAACGGTGAGCGCATCACCGACACTCCCCTCGCCGACGACGACATCGTGACGATCGGCAACGTCGACTTCGTCTTCACCGCAGGTGCGTTGGTGCGCCGTACCCAGCCGGCCGCCACCACCGGCGGTCTCGAGGTCAACGAAGTGAGTCTGGCGATCGAGCGCGACACCGTTCTCTTGGACCGCATCTCGTTCACCGCCCGGCCGGGCACGCTGACGGCGGTGATCGGCCCGTCCGGCTCGGGCAAGTCCACGCTGGCGAAGACGATCGTCGGCGCCGGGCGGCCGACCAGCGGCGCGGTGTCGTTCGAGGGGCGCGACCTCCACACCCGCTACGCGGCGTTGCGCAGCCGCATCGGCATGGTGCCCCAGGACGACATCGTGCACGGTCGGCTCACCGTCGCTCAGGCACTGGACTTCGCCGCCGAGCTCCGGATGCCCGCCGACACCGCGGCCGAGGACCGCCGGCAGGTGATCGCCGCGGTGCTCGAGGAACTCGAGCTGGCCGGCCATGCCGATACCCGGATCGACACGCTGTCGGGCGGTCAGCGCAAACGGGTGTCGGTCGCGCTCGAACTGCTGACCGGTCCGTCGCTGTTGGTGCTCGACGAGCCGACCACCGGGCTGGACCCCGCGCTGGACCGGGCGGTGATGGGAATGCTGCGCAGGCTCGCCGACGCGGGCCGGGTGATCGTGGTGGTGACCCATTCGCTGTCGTTCCTGGACGTCTGCGACCAGGTGCTGCTGCTGGCGCCGGGCGGCAAGACCGCTTTCTGCGGCCCACCCGACGAGCTCGGGTCGGCGATGGGATCGACCGACTGGGCGGACATCTTCACCGGCGTCTGCGCCGATCCCGACGGTGCCCAGCGCCGGTTCCTGGCGGGTAGAGCGCCCGCACCCGCACCCGCCGCCGTCGACGACGCGCCCGAGCCGCCCGTGACCGCGGCGGCGCCGTCGTTCACCGGGGTGCGCCGCCAGGTGTCGACGATCGCCCGACGTGAGGTCCGGCTGCTGATGGCCAACCGCGGCTATCTGGTCTTCCTGGCGGTGCTGCCGTTCATCGTCGGCCTGCTGCCGCTGACGGTGGCCGGCGACGCCGGCCTCGGCGGGCCCCCGCCGGGCGGGGCGCCACCCTTCGAGGCGAAACACGTCATCGCGCTGACCAGCTTCGCCGCCATCCTCATGGGTGTCACGCTCACCGTGCGCGACCTGGTCGGTGAACGTGCCATCTTCCAGCGCGAGCAGGCCGCGGGGTTGTCAGCCACCGCGTACCTGCTGGCCAAGATCGCGGTGTTCGGCGCGGTGGCGGTGGTCCAGTCGGCGATCCTCGTCCTCGTCGTCACGGCACCCGGTTTCGGCAAGCCCGCCCCGTCGCGCGCCGTGGTCCTGGGCAGCCCGATGCTGGAGTTCTTCGCAGGCATCGCGGCGACGGCCGTCGCGGCAGCGGTGCTTGGACTGGCGGTCTCGGCGCTGGCACGGACGGGTGACCAGGTGATCGTGCTGCTGGCGGCGACCTTGATGGCGCAGCTGGTGCTCGCAGGCGGCTTCATCCCGGTGACGGGCAGGCCGCTGTTCGAGACGCTGGCCTGGGTCACGCCCGGCCGGTGGGGATTCGCCGCCACCGCGTCGACAGCCGATCTGAGCTCGCTGGTCGCCGGGATCGCGGACGACCCGCACTGGCAGCACACCCCGTCGCGTTGGCTGTTCGACATGGCCATGCTGGCGGTGCTGACCGTGCTCTTCGCCGCGATCGCCCGCTGGCGGCTCCGGCTCAAGGTCGCCTAGGACCGCCGCGCGGCGCGCCGTTTGCCGCCCATGCCCGCGGGTATGGCTCAGGCGCCGGACGCTTTCTGAAACGTGTGAGCAACCTCGCATCCTCGTTGGCAGCACCCTGCGCCATTCGGCTCCGAATACCGGACAGCCGCTGCCGACACCCCGTTCAGGAGGCACCACATGCGCGTTGTCGTCACCGGCGCATCCGGCAACGTCGGCGCCGGCGTGCTGCGGGCGCTACACGAACGGTTGCCCGACGCGCAGGTGGTGGGGGTCTGCAGGCGCCCACCGACGACGGGTGAGAAGTACGAACGAGTGCGGTGGCACGCCGTGGACCTGGCGTCGCCCACCGCCGCGACCGACCTCGAACCGGCGATGCGAGACGCCGACGTGGTGATCCACCTCGCGCTGGCGATTCAGCCGCTGCGCGATACGGACTATCTGTATCGGGCCAATGTGATTGGCACGCAATCCCTTCTGTCTGCGATGACCGCAGCCGGGGTCCGGCAGCTGGTGTATGCCTCCAGCCTCGGCATCTATGCCCCCGGCCGGGGCGAGCCCGTCTCGGAGGACTGGCCGGACACCGGCCAGCCCGCCTCGACGTACAGCCGGCACAAGGTGATGGTGGAACGGATTCTCGACCGGTTCGTCGAGGAACATCCCGATACGGTGGTGGCCCGATTCCGTCCCACTGTCGTGGTGCAGCGCGAAGCGGCCTGGCTGATTCGTTCGCTCTACCTCGGCCCCCTCGTGCCCCGCGCCGCCCTCGAACTCCTCCGCCGCGGCGCGATTCGTGTGCTTCCGCTACCCAGAGGCATTGCGCTGCAATTCGTGCACGCCGACGACGTCGGTGACGCGGTGATCCGGATGATGCAGCAGCGCGCCCACGGCTCCTACAACATCGCGGCGAACGTGCTGGACAGCACCGCGCTCGCCGCCGTGGTCGGGGCGCGGGCCGTCGGCGTCAACCCGAAGCTGATGCGCATTGTGGTCAGCGCGCTCAGCGTGAGCCGCGTGGTCGCGCTGACCCCGGGCTGGTACGACGTGGCCACCAACTCACCTGTCATGGACACGTCGAAGGCGCGCCGCGAACTCGGGTGGGCACCCACCCGGACGTCGGCCGAGAGCGCGATCGAACTCCTCGACGGGATGGCCGACGGCGCCGCAGGCACGAGTGCGGCGATGGGATGGAACACGGAGGAGAAACGCATGTCGTCGCGCACGATTCAGTACGTCCACGATGCTTCCCTGCTCACATGGAGCGGCTTGGCTCTCGCCCGCGCGCTGGGTGTCGGCCGGGCCGGCGCTCCGGACGCGGCGGTCGTCGCGCTCAACCTCGCGTCCGGCACACCGATGGCACTGGACCGCGTCCTCGCCCGACGTCGCGATCCCGCCGCTCTTCTCGCGCCTCTCGCCGTGGTCACCGCCGTGGCCACCAGCCTCCGTGGTGGGTGGGCGCCGGTCGCCGCCACCACGGTCCTCAGCCTGCTCGCCGCGAGCGAACGCCGCCGGGCCAAGAGAAGTGGACAACGATGAACACACAACACAATGGCACCCAGGTGGTCGTCGTCATCGGCGCTTCGAGCGGGATAGGACGGGAGACCGCGTTGCACTACGCCAGACGCAACGCCGCCCTGGTGCTCGCGTCGCGCTCGAAGGACGCTCTGAACGACGTCGCAAACGAATGCCGATCGGTCGGCGCCACCTACGTGGTGGTGCAGGCGACGGATATCGCCGCCGCCGACCAGGTCCAGGAACTGTTCGACGTCACGATCGCGCGATTCGGGCGGGCGGACGTCGTTGCCCAGTGCGCGGCCATCACCGCCTTCGGCCGCTTCGAGGACGTTCCCACCGAGGTCTTCGACGACGTCGTGAAGACCAATCTCCTCGGCGCCGCCAATGTTGCGCGCTCTGCGCTGCACCACTTCCAGGAACGGCGCTCGGGGCACCTGGTGCTTGTCGGTTCACTGCTGGGAACGATCGCGGTCCCATACCAATCTCCCTACGTCCTCAGCAAATTCGCTTTGAGCGCGCTCGTTCGGGTGCTGCGTCAGGAGAATCGTCATCTGCCGGAAGTCAGGATCCACGGGATCTACCCGGGACCGGTCGACACCCCGGTGTACGGGACGGCGGGGAATTACTCCGGCCTCACCCCACGGGTGCCGCCGACCGCAGACGCCCCCGCCATCGTCGCGGCCGCCATCGTGCGCGCCACTGACAGGCGGCGCTCCAGCGAGCGTCAAGTCGGTCTGCTGAACTGGCCGGCGATCGCCGCCTTCCGGTTACTGCCTGCGGTATTCGACGCCGTGGTCGGGCCGTTCGTCCGCGCCACCTCATTCGGTTCGGAACCCAGCGACGCCAGCGCCGGGAACGTGCGGTACGAGTCGGTCGAACCCGCGCGAATCAACCGGTACGGCGCCGACCTCGCGTAAGCAATCGCACCAGTCCGGTCGCAGGAGGAGAGATCCCGACCGCGGGCGCGAGGAACAACCACGCCCATAGCCATCCCGGTGCGATGCCCCTCTCGTCCGCGGTCGCCAGCACGGTGAGCACCGCCTGCGCGATCCAGAACGGACCCAGGAAGATCATCGCGGTGAAGCCGACAGCGACGCCGCCCTCCCATCGCATCGACTTGTCCTCGGAGTCACCCACCCCCTGAGCGAGGATGGCGGCCACGATTGCGATGCCCAGACCCAGCAGCAGCGCGCACGTGTCTTTCACCGGCATCGCTCGATTGTCCCCGCCGATGTCGGTCAGGATGGACACATGGAGGAACTCGCGCGGTACCAGGAGGGTTACGCTGCGGTGACCGCCTTTCGCGACGAGTCAGATCTCGTGTTCCACACGGATTTCGACGACAACGGCAGGTCGATCCTCTCGGAGATGCGCATTCCCATCGACGATTACATCGCGAAGGGCGAAGGCCCCTGGCCCTGGTACGACCTGGGTGACCGGCGGCCGGGCGCGCTGCAGATCTTCGCCGCCCTGGGGGTGCAACCCCCGCCCTGGACCGAACTTCTACCGGTGGAGGTGCTCGCCGCGTTCGACCGGGCACGCAACGGCTGGGCCTCAGTGGGCGACCTCATCGCGGGCGGCGTCGACGCCGACGTGCTCGACCCGTGCGGGGCGTCACCGCTCTGGTATGCCGTGCGTTCGCTTCAACCGGATGCCGCGCTCGTGCTCATCGACGCGGGCGCCGACGCCGGCCGGCGAATCGAATTGTCACCGCGCGGTGATCTGTTCACGACCATCCTGCATGAGATCGTGGCGCTCGGTCGGTCGGCGGCGTTGAGCCGGGCGCTGGCCCGCGGTGTTGACGCGTCGGTGCGGGATGCCGACGGCGCCACGCCGCTGCACCGCCTGGGCGAGCGTCACGACCACGTCAATCCCGAATTGGTCCGTCTGCTCGCCGAATCGGGGGCCGACGTTGACGCCACGACGACGAGCGGGCAGCGGCCGATCGAGGCGGCGGCCACGCGGCTCCTCCCTGCGACGGTGGCGACGCTGCTGGATCTGGGCGCCGAACCCGCTCGCGCGCTGACCACGACGCTGGCGTGGTGGGCGGCGAACATGCGCTGGTTCGGTTACCGCGCAGGCGAGGTCGTCGACGTCGTCGATATCCTGCTCGCCGGCGGTGCGGCCATCACCGACCGCGACCGCGAATTGGCCGCGCGGGCAGGCGATCCCGCCGTGGTGGCGGCCTTGGATCCGTAGAGGTTGTGCCGCAACAGATCGCGCCCGGACCGTGGTGTCACGGTCCGGGCGGATCGGTCGATGCCCGGCGACTCAGAAGTAGGTCGTCGTCGTCGTGCTGGTGCCGTTGTCGCAGGCGATGGTGACCGTCCAGTTCCGGAACCGCGGAACAGCGGGCACGACCTTCATGTCGTACCTGGAATTGGCCGGCAGTGCGAAGGCGCGGTTGAAGTTCTCCGCCGTGTAGGTGCACTGCGACGACACTCCACTGCGGTCGGTGATGTGAGCCACGAAGCCACCCAGCACGGTGTCGAACGAGACCGTCGGCCCCTGCTTGGGCGCCGGCGGAGGCGGCGGTGGTTCGTTGGGCGGCGGCGGGGTGGACCCGTTCGCGCACCCGGACACGATGACCTTGGCGCCCTGCTGGTTCTGCAGCTTCGCCCTGGCCTTGCTCTGCGCGCCGGACAGCGACGGGTCGGACGCGCCGGTCATCTCGCCGTAGTCGTTCGAGGCCGCCGCTGCACACTCGTTGGTCGCGATCACCTGGGTGACACAGTGGCTGCCGCCATTGCTCACACAGTTGGACAGCGCCCCCTGCCCGGCCTGCTCCTGGCCTGCGCCGATCGCCGATCCGCCGGCCATCGTGACGGGGGGATTCTCGCTGACGAAGCCGATGGCCAGTGCGATGTACTGGTCCGCAGCGCTCGCCGGTGCGGCGGCACTGACCATTCCGACACCAGATGCGAACGCGGCCAGGAAGATCAGTGCTGCGGTTCGGCTGCGTCGGCCTGCTGCACTTGCTGAGATGGTCATGAGGTCCTCCGTTGGTGAGTGAGCCGTTGATGCGGACCCTCGTGGGCTACTCGAATACTCGGCTTCACGGAGCGGCCGGGTAATCGCCGGCAAGCCAGACTTCACCGAGCCGTGGAAAGGCTTTCCTGTCTGCTGGGTAAGGGCGGCGGCGGGCAATAGCCGCTGCCGACGAGATCAGCGTGTCGCCGCGTTCCCCGTGTCGAGTCCGAACACCTCGACGGCAGCCGACTTTCCCTTCAGTGCGAAGGACCCTCGGTCGACGAGTTCTGCGGGCCGGACATCAAGGGCATCGACGGTCTGCCGGGTCAGAAGTATCGCGTCACCGGTGGCTTTGGTGAGCTGCTCGACCCGGGCTGCGACGTTGACGGTGTCACCGATCAGCGTGAACTCGAGCTTGCCACCCCCGCCGATGGTGCCGGCGATGACGACACCGGTGTTGATCCCGATGCCGATTCGGAGCGCGCTGCCGAACCGCTCTGCCACGTAACGGTGAATCAGCACTGCGGCTTTCACGGCGGCGTCGGCATGGTCGGCAAGATCGTTCGGGGCACCGAAGACGGCCAGGGCGCCGTCGCCGAGGAATTTGTTCACATGTCCGCCGGCGTCGACGACCGCAGGCACCACGATCCCGAAGAGTGCGTTGAGGCGGGCGACGGTGTCCTCGGCGGTGTGGGTTTCGGCGAAAGGGGTGAAGTCGCGGATGTCGACGAACATCACGCTCACCTGGCGGCGCTCGCCGGTGAACACATCGTCCCCCTGCTCGAGCAACCGCGCCGCCAGGATGGGGTCCACGTAAGTCCCGAAGGCCGCGTGGAGTCGCTGACGCTCAGCCAATCCCGCCTGCATGCGGTTGAACGACGCCGCCAGCGCGCCGAGATCGTCGTCTTGAACCACTGGCAGCCGTTGGCCGTAGTCCCCCGCCGCAACGCGTTCAGTCCCTTCGGCGAGATCGCGAACGGGCTGCAGGGACGGCGAGAACGCGGCGCCGACGGTGATCGGCACTCCGTAGCCAAGCGTCACCGCAGCGCCGATCACAAGGGCAAGCACCGGGACCGCGGTGGCTCCATCGAGCACGGTGGCCAGCATCGCGCCCGCGGTGGCGAACGCGAAGGCGGTCGCGAGGATGCAAACGTTCGACCACGCGGCAAAGCTGGGGCGGGAGCGGGGCAGGGACTCACCGATGCCCGTGTCACCGGCAATGGCGACCCGGGCCGGCCGCAACGCTGCCTCCGAAAAGCTGTGCACGGCAATCAGCTGGACGGCAGTTGCGAACGCGGCGCCTAGGAGTCCGTACTGGACGAGGCGCCACCCGCTCGCCCCGGCGATCGCGCCGACGACGACCAAGAGGAGGCTGACTCCCACAGCGTTGGCGGCCATGGTCCGGGCAACGATCGCCCGGCCCCAAGCGTAGGTGGCGTCCAGCGCCCTCCCCCGACCGACCTCCTGACCGGCTGCCCACCGATCGACCAGGCGGCTCGGACCCTGGCCGGGAAGAACCATCACGTACACCATCACCAGCACCGCGATCACGGTGACGCCGGCCGCCTGGACGTAACGATGAGAATCCTCGGCCGCGACGACAACGAACGAGGGGAGGAGGTAGATCGGCAATATCACGGGAAACGTCATCAGGTAGACCGCCCACGCGTATCTCGCTCGGTACCTGTCCCACGCCCACTGCCAGATGCGGTTCATGCCGGGAGACTAGAGAACCGCGGCGTTCGGGCGTGGGTGTTGACGCAGAACGGCCACGAGTCCGGGCGAGGTCGTGGACGTCACCCGGCGCTACCTCTACCAGCTGCTCGGCGAGTAGTCCTTCAGGAAGCAGCCGTGCAGATCCTCGCCGGCCTCGCCGCGGACGATGGGGTCGTACACGCGGGCGGCACCGTCCACGAGGTCGAGCGGGGCGTGGAAACCCTCCTCGGCGAGCCGCAGTTTCGTCGGGTGCGGCCGCTCGTCGGTGATCCACCCCGTGTCGACGGCGGTCATGAGAATGCCGTCCTGCTCCAGCATTTCGGCGGCACTGGTGCGAGTGAGCATGTTCAACGCGGCCTTGGCCATGTTGGTGTGCGGATGCCCCGGGCCCTTGTACGCGCGGCTGAACTGCCCCTCCATCGCGGACACGTTCACGACGTAGGTGCGGCGGGCGGGTGAGGCGGCCATCGCCGGGCGCAGGCGGCTCACCAGAATGAACGGCGCGGTCTGGTTGCACAGCTGGACCTCGAGCAGTTCCATCGCGTCGACCTCGTGTACGCGTTGGGTCCAGCTGTTGACGGGCGCGGTGTCGGGCAGCAGCCCGCCCGCATCGATGGCGGTGCCCGCGGCGATCCGCTCGGGCGAGGCGCTTCGGGCGGCGAGGGCGAGTTCCGTGACCGCATGCGGGGCTGGGTGCTCGGAGAGGCTCCCGGCCAGTGCGGCCGGGTGGGCGTCGCTGACGCGGTCGAACGTGATGACGTCGACCAGTGAAGGCGCCGGGGTGCGTTCCGCCTCGACGAGCGCCGCATAGGAGCCGGGGGCTCGCCGCACGGTCTGGGCGGCGTTGTTGATCAGGATGTCGAGCGGGCCCTGGGCGGCGACGCTGTCCGCGAGCGCGACGACCTGAGCGGGGTCGCGGAGGTCGATGCCCACGACGCGTAGTCGGTGCAACCAGTCGGCGCTGTCGGGCATCGCGGTGAAGCGGCGCACGGCGTCGTTCGGGAAGCGGGTGGTGATGGTGGTGTGCGCCCCGTCGCGAAGCAGTCGCAACGCGATGTACATACCGATCTTGGCGCGGCCACCGGTGAGCAGGGCGCTTCTGCCTTCGAGGTCGGTGCGAGCGTCGCGCTTGGCACGGTTGAGCGCGGCGCATCCCGGGCAGAGTTGGTGGTAGAAGGCGTCGACCACCGTGTAGCGGTTCTTGCACGTGTAGCAGGCCCGCGACCGGAGCAACGTGCCCGCGGTGGCGCCGACCGCGGTCGACACCAGCGGCAAGCCTTGCGTCTCGTCGTCGATCCGACCGGGCGCACCGGTTGCGGTGGCGGCAGTGACTGCCTGGTCGGCGGCCGCCACCGCGTCGCGCTTGGCGTGCCGGCGAGCCTTCCTGACCGACTTGAAGATGCCCGCGGTCGCGCGGCGCACGGCCACGGCGTCGGGATGCTCAGGAGGCAGGGACTCGATGTCGGCCAGCACCTGCAGGCACATGTCGAGTTTGTCCGGGTCGATCGCGTTCACCAACAAAGAGTACTGGGCAGAAACCGCGAGTTCCGCACCCACGCGACGTGGCCGGATGGCCCGTCACCCGTCAGGTCACCTGGGCCGAGTAGATCCGTGCGTCCCAGCCGGCGAGTTCGAGGCACGACGACGTCGTGTTCACCGGGGTGTCGGGCAGGTTCCCGAGCAGCAGTTCGGCCGCATTCCATTCGGGACCGACATCGACGGTCCGCCGATCGCGCCCGCAGTTCGCGATCACGAGGAGCTTCGTGGCCGGGGTGGTTCTGGTGTACGCCCAGACCTGTGGATCCTCCGCCATCAACGGGGTGAAGTCGCCGTCGACCAGGACCGCCGACTCGTGACGAAGCCGAATGAGAGCCTGGTAGTGCGCAAACACCGAATCAGCCGAATCGACCTGGTTCTCGGCATTCAGCCAGACGTGGTTGGGGTTGACCGGCAGCCAGGGATCACCGTCACTGAAGCCGGCGTTGCGTTCCGCGCTCCACTGCATCGGTGTCCGGGCGTTGTCCCGACTGACCTCGGCCACCCCGGCAAGCGCAACCGCCTCGTCGTTGCCGAGTTCGAGCACAGTCCTCAGATAGTTGACGGCCTCGATGTCCCTGTACTCCCGGGCCGTTCGGAATGGATAGTTCGTCATCCCGAGTTCCTCGCCCTGATACACGAAGGGGGTGCCCCGCATCCCGTGCAGAACAGTCGCGAGCGCCTTCGCCGACGCGGCCCAGTGGACCGGGTCGTCGTCGCCGAACCGGGACACCACGCGCGGCTGGTCGTGGTTGTTCCAGTACAGACTGTTCCAGCCGGTCTCGGCCAGGGCCGCCTGCCATCGATGCAGCGATCGCTTGAGGACGACGAGATCGAGACCGATGTAGTCGAACTTGTCCGACGGGCTCTGGTCGACCGACATGTGTTCGAACTGGAAGACCATGTCGAGCTCGCACCGAGCCGGATCGGTGTACAGCCGTGCTTGTTCCGGCGTCACGGCCGGCATCTCTCCGACAGTCAGGAACTCGCCGTCGCGGCTTCCGAAGACCTCGCGGGTCATCTCGGCCAGATAGTCGTGCACGTGCGGCCCGTCGGCGAAGAGGGTTATCGCACCGGCGAACCTGCGACCCGGCGCGGGTGCGGCGTCGGGCAGTCCCTCGGCCTTGGAGATGAAGTTGATGACATCCATGCGGAAGCCGTCGACTCCCCGGTCGAGCCACCAGCCCATGACCTCGTGCACGGCACTCCGAACTTCGGAATTCGTCCAGTTGAGGTCGGGTTGGCTTCGGTCGAACAGATGCAGGTAGTACTCACCGGTGGAGTCGTTCAGCTCCCACGCCGAACCTCCGAAGACCGACGCCCAGTTGTTGGGCTCTGCGCCGTCGCGGGGCTCGCGCCAGATGTACCAATCCCGTTTCGGATGGTCCCGTGACGACCGCGACTCGACGAACCATGGGTGCTGGTCGGAGGTGTGGTTCACCACCAGATCCATCACGAGCTTCATGCCGCGTTCGTGCACCTCGGCGAGCAGGGTGTCGAAATCGCTGAGCGTGCCGAACATCGGATCGATGTCGAGGTAGTCGCTGATGTCGTAGCCGTTGTCCGCCTGCGGCGAACGGTATACCGGCGACAGCCAGATCACGTCCACCCCGAGCTTTCGCAGATAGTCGAGCCGCGCGACGATACCGCCCAGATCACCTACCCCGTCATCGTTCGAATCGGCGAAGCTGCGCGGGTAGATCTGGTAGACGACGGCGGACTTCCACCACGCGGTTGACGTCATGACCGTTCGCCGATCACGTTGCGATACACCGATACATACTTGTCGACCATGCCCGTGACCGTGAAACGCCGCGATGCGTGTCCGGCGATTCCGTGCCGATCGAGCGCACCTGCGGTTGCCACTGCGGTCACCGCAGAATCGATGTCGTCGACCAGGAAGCCGGTGACGCCGTCGACGATCAGCTCGCCCATCGACCCTCGCGAGTTCGCGATGACCGGTGTGCCACAGGCCATCGACTCGACGACGCTGTAACCGAACGGCTCGTCGAAGTCGATCAGGTGGAGGAGGGCATGCGCTGCCCCCAGCACCTCGGCGCGCTCGGATGCATCGACAGCACCGAGGTAGCGCACACGTTCACCGTCGATGTGCGGAGCGACTTCGTCACGAAAGTACTTTTCGTCCTGAATGATTCCGGCGATGTCGAGCCGACGGCCACAGCGGCGGGCGACCTCGATCGCGTGCGCGGTGCCCTTGTCGGGGTGGATCCGTCCGAAGAACAGCAGGTGGTCGCCGGGGCTCGAGTGCACCGCGAACTCGTCGATGTCGATGCCGTGATGGATGGTCGCGGCGTAGCGCAGATTCGGGTGTCGATCGGCGTCGCTGATCGACACGTAGGCGGTGGTCCGGTTGTAGCGCTCGTACACGGGGAGGATCCGGTGCGAGGAGAACCCGTGGACGGTGGTGACCACCGGTGTCGCGACGAGATCACTGAAAGTCAGCGGCAGGAAGTCGAAACCGTTGTGGATGATGTCGAACTGGTCTGCGCGCTCGAACACCGACGCGATGTGCAGGCATTCTGCGACCTTCGGTTCGATCGTCTCATCTTCGGACCAGCCGGATCGCACGGTGGCGTGCAGGCGCGCCGTCGTGACCGAGTCGGCGGTGGCGAACAGCGTCACCTCGTGGCCGGCCGCGACAAGACCTTCGGTGAGCAGCGAGGCGAACTGCTCCCACGGTCCGTAGTGACGAGGGGGTGTCCGCCACGCGATGGGTGAGAGCACAGCTATTCGCAGGGGACCGCCGGCACTGGTCTGGGTAGGAATGCGACCAGGCTACGCGGACTTCTGCCGGTGAGCCGCGACGTGCTGTTGGCGCCGCGTCACCGATTCCGTCGGCCGCGCGCGCGTTTGGCCTCGTACATTGCCAGGTCGGCGTCGCGCAGCAGCTCGTCAGCCGTTCGACGATCTGACCGGTCGACCTCGACGACACCGATGCTGGCGCCGATCGGGCCCTGCACACCGGGGACGGCGAGCGCCGCGTGCAGCCGGTCCACCAGGTCGTCGATCTCGGCGGACGTCACGGCGCGGCAGACGAGAACCACGAATTCGTCACCGCCCCAACGCCCTACGACGTCGTCAGCAGCTACGGTGCGGCGCAGCCGTTCTGCGGTGGTTCGCAGCACGTGATCTCCGGCATCATGACCGTGCGTGTCGTTCGTCGTCTTGAGGTGGTCGACGTCGATGAAGAGCACCGCCCGCAGCCGGACGTCGCCCGAGTTCCCGCTCAGCGCATCATTGATCCGCAGGAGCACCGCGGCGCGGTTGGGAAGGGACGTCAGACCGTCGTGAGTGGCGAGGAACTTCATCTCCTCGGCCTCGGCACGTTGCGCGGTGACGTCGGTGAAGGTGACGAGCATGTCCGACAGTCCCGGCTTGTCGGGGTTGAGCAGTCGACAGCTCGACAGGATCCACCCCCTGCCCTCCGGGCGGTCCCACCCGTACACCAGCTTGTCGAACGACACACCGGTGCGCAGTACCGCGAGAGCGGGACGGTCCTCTGGCGCGATGTTCACGCCGTTCTCGTCGTAGAACGGGGACTTCTCGGTCGCCTCGAAGAAGTTGACACCCACGAGGTTCGCCCCTTCCGGAGCACCCAGGATTCGCAGGCCGGCGGGGTTGATGGACTTGATGGTGCCATGCATGTCGGTCACGATCAGACCCTCGATCATCGACGTGACGACGGCTTCGAAGTGCTGCTCGGCGCGGTGCAGTGCAGTCAGGTCACAGCACACCAGGACGTAACCCTCGGCCATCGTCGCGGCAGAGACCCGCACATCGAGGATGTGGCCGCCGGCGGAGCAGTGTTGATCCGCGACGACGCCACCGGACGCGACGATCCGGGCGGGCCTGAGATCTGCGCCTACCGCGACCGCGACGGGCAGTCCCACCGCGTCGGCCGCGGAGCGCCCGTAGATGGCCTCGGCCGCTGGGTTCCAGCTGGTCACAGTGCCGTCTGCGGTGGTGCCGATGATGGCGTCGCTGACATGGTCGACCAGCTCGGCCTGATTCCTCAGCACCGACTGGGCGGCGTGCCGCACACTCACGTCCCGGGTGATGATCTGCCAGGAGTCGGTGCCCGTCGGGCCCAGCTTGACCGCGACGACCTCGACAGCGAGCGTGGTTCCGTCGCTCCGAATCATCTCGGCCGGAAGGTGGGGCGAGCAGTCGCCGGGCCTCGCCACCTCGGCGAGGTCGGCGAGCATCGGCCCCAGCGACTCGCCTGTGACGAAGTCGCTGATCGGGCGGCCGACGAGCTCAGCACTCGTCTCGGCTCCCATGAGTCGCACGCCGGCCGCGTTGACATAGGTGACGCGCCCGGCTGCGGTCACGCAGATCCCGTCGGGGCTCTGTTCGACCAGTTGCCGGTACCAAGACTCACCCGACGACTCACCCGACCGCAGCAGCTCCCCGTCGGCCCCTGGCGCGAGCGTGGGCGAGGGCGGCGGGTCGGACATAGATCACCAACGTACCTGCCCATCTTTTGCCGAGATAGGCGTGGGCGAAGCCCGGTAAGACAATTCTTCGCTGCTGAGCAGCATTTCCGCGGCGATCGCAGGCAGCCGTGATCAATTGCTCACGGCAGTGTGTCCGTCAGCCAGCGAAGAACCGGCGGAGCGACCCGGTCGACCGCCGACGCGGCGACGATCCAATGCGGCAGATCGGGATGCACCTGATGCTCGGCGCCGTAGCGCTTCGCGATCCGACGGGAGAGCCACGGCGCTACGTTGCGGTCGGCCCCGCCGCTGACGCACAACACGGGGCAGGTGACATCCGCCGCGCTCACCCGTGTCGGAGCCGTGCCGAACGACATCTGGCGGAAGACGCGCCCGGAGTCGCGAACCAGCTCGCGGATGAGCTGATCCTGCTCGGCCGGCGGGAGCGTCACCAGCGGCACGTTGCGCATCGTGCGCGGACCGGGCAGGAACGGGCGGTCACGCAGCATCGGCGGCAGGATCGGCACGAGATGCGGAGTCATCCGCGGCTGAACCCACAGGATCCCCGGCGGCACCGATGCGAGGAGCACGACCGCGACCGGTTCGCGCTCAGCGGCGATCTTCTGGGCGAGGAGACCGCCCATGCTGTGCCCGATGACGATCGCAGGTTCGCCGAGTGCGTCGTAGGCCGCCGACGCGACGGCGAAGCACTCTTCGATGCCCGTCCGCATCAGCGTCGCGTCGTCGGAGGGTTCCCGTCCGGGCAGCGTCGGCGTGGCCACGCGGTAGCCGGCGGACTGTAGGACGTCGATCCACGGTCGCATGAGTGCCGGCTTGCCGAATACACCGTGTAACAACAGAATCGGTGGCTTCGTGATCTTCGGCGTGTCACCCTGGTGCTCCGCGTTCTCCTGCACATGCCGAGTGTCGCGGATCGAGGTGCGCCGCGCGATTACCTATGAGGTAATGGCGGTCGCCCCTGGGTCGACGTCGCCGTCGCTATTGCGCCAGGTATCCGCCGTCGACGGGCAGCACGGCGCCGGTGATGAACGAGGCGTCGTCGGAAGCGAGAAAGACGATGGCGCTCGCGACTTCGTCCGGTTCTCCGAGACGGCCCATCGGGTGCATGCGTTCGATCGCCGCCAGATATTCCGCGCCACCCGGCTCGTCCGGAATCCGCCTGACGGCGTCGGTTCGGATCGTTCCGGGAGCGACGGCGTTGACTCTGATCCCCCGGTCGGCCCATTCGACCGCGAGGTGTTTGGTCAGCCCGGTGGCGACGAACTTGGCGGGCCCGTAGGCCGCCTGCCGCTTCTGTCCGGCCAGCCCGGAGATCGAGGAGAGGCAGACGATGGCCCCGCCTCCGGTCGGCAGCATCGTTTCGATCGCGAACTTGCAGGTGAGGAACATGCCGCGGCCGTCGATCGCCATCACGGCGTCCCAGTCGGCGGCGGTCATCTCCAGCACGTCGCCGAGCGGGATGACACCGGCGTTGGCCACCAGCACATCGAGCCGCCCGAAGCGCTCGGCCGCCGCCCCGATCATCCGCCGCGCGTCCTCCTCGATCGAGACGTCGCCGATGACGGTCTCGACCTCCGCGCCGGCGTGCCGCAGCTCGTCGGCGAACGCCAGCAACGGCTCACCCTGAATATCGGTCACCACCAGGCGGGCGCCCTCGCGCGCGAACAGCTCGGCGGTCGCCCGACCGATGCCGAAGGCCGCGCCGGTGATCACCGCGGACTTCCCGACGAGGCGGCCTCGTCCCTGGGCCGTGTCCGGATCGCTGATGGTCACGCCCGAAGCGTACGGGGGTGTTCGGCGCCAAAGCCCGCGAATCTGCGGTGAGACCGTCACTATGCAGGGACGGCATCGGGTCCCTGCCGATGCACCCACGTCCGCGGAGAGGTTTGGTCGACATGCGTGTTGTCGTCATCGGAGGTGGCCCCGCCGGTGTGTCCGCCGCACTTCACGCCGCCGGGCTGGGCGCGGAGGTCACGCTCATCGAGCGGGACCGAGTCGGCGGAACCGCCCTGAACAGCGGTCCTGCGCCGGTGCGCACCCTGGCTCGCGCCGCAAGGCTGGTGCGGGACTGGAGCTCGTGGGAGAGGTTCGGTCTGAACGGGCCGCGACCCGAGGTCGACCTCGCCGCGACCCTCGGCAACGCGCAGCGGGTGGCCGACTACCTGTATGAACGCAAGCGGCTCGCCGACCACATCCGCTCCGCCGGAGTCGATCTCGTCGAGGAGGCCGGCGACGCCCGGTTCCTCGACGCCGAAACCGTCGCCGTGGCCGACGGGCGCATATGGACCGCCGACCGGGTGATCATCGCCGCCGGCGGCAGGGCCGGGCGACTGCCGATTCCCGGAGCCGAGCTCGGCCTGACCTATGAGGACGTCCGCAGCCTGACCGCCCTACCCGACCGGGTCTGCGTCATCGGCGCCGCCGACACCGGCTGTCAGCTCACGTCGATCCTCGCGGACTTCGGCTGCGACGTCACACTCGTCGAGTACGCGCCGCGGATCGTGCCGCGGGCCGATGTGGACGTCTCGGCCGCGCTGGAACATGCCTATCGCGGACGCGGGATCAACGTCGTCACCGGCGCTGCCGTGTACCGGATCGACGCGCTCGCCTCCGGTGTCCGCGTCCTCTACCGCGTCGGCGACGAGGAAGGGACGGCCGACGTGGACGCGACGTTCTTCGCGGTCGGCTGGCCCGGGAACGCCGACCGGGTCGACGCCGCCGCAGCCGGCCTGGCCACTGAGCGCGGCTACGTGGTGGTCGACGAGTACACGGCGACGAACGTGCCGCACATCTTCGCCGCCGGCGACGTCGACGGGAACAGCATGGTCATCAGCAGCGCAACCCTCGAAGGCCGGGTCGCGGCCGAGAACGCGGTGCTCGGCCGGCGTCGCAAGGTGGTGCACGAGATCGTTCCCGGCGGCAGTTTCACCAATCCCGAATACGGCAGCGTCGGGCTGACCGAGGAGCTGGCCCGCGCGCGCTACGACTGCACTGTCGCCGTCGCCCGCTATGAGGACATGTTGCGGCCCGTCGCCGACGGACACCCGGAGGGGTTCTGCAAGTTGATCGTCGAGACCGCGGGCCGGCAGATCGTCGGCGCGCACGTGCTCGGCGAGTACTCCGCCGAGGTCATCCAGATGGTCGCGGCCTGCATGGCGGCAGGCATGCGTGTCGAGGACGTCGCCGAGCTCCAGTTCGCGTTCCCCACGTTCACCGAAGGAGTCAGCCAGGCCGCGCAGATGGTGGTCAGCCAGCTCGGCGTCCGTCCGGTCCCCCATCTGTGGACTCGCTTGAATTCCATGCCGTCGAACCTGGAGTAGCTGCTCCGCCTCGAAATGTTCAGCGTCGCACTCTGGTGCTGCACACCGGCCAGGCGCCCCAGCCCTGCTTCGCCCGAGTGACCTCGGCGATCGCGATCTGCTCTTCTCGAGTGGCGAGGTCGGCCCGCGGCGCATAACGCAGTCCGCCGTGGCCCTCCCAGGTGCTCTGCGTGAACTGCACGCCGCCGTAGAAGCCGTTGCCGGTGTTGATGGCCCAGTTGCCGCTGGACTCGCAGGACGCGAGCGCATCCCACGCGGCGCTGTTGCTCACCCGCGGCACCTGGGTGCCCGGCTTGGCACCGACCCGCTGCACCTGCGCCCGGGCGGGTGTCACGACATCGTGAGCGACGAGCCGTCGGCCGATCTCGCGCCCGTTGACAGTCGAGACGGCATAGGTGACGTTCTGGGTGCCGGCCCTTCCGCGGTCCTCGACGACGCGGCGGCTGATGTTCATCGTCGGGTCGTGAATGCGCCGCAGCGGCGCCTGCAGGGGCATGCGGGCGGCGACCTCATGTGTCCTGATGCGGGTCACCACGATCCGCATGCCCCCGCTGACCGGCGTAGAAGGCGAGGGCACCACCGTGTCGTCCTGCTGGAGCGGCGTGCCGGCCGCTGCCAGCAGACTGCCCACGGTGGGTGCAGCCAGGCGTCGATCGCCGGCCACGCCGCCGTCGTTGATGTGCACCTGTTTAGGGCTCACCACCGGCAGCGTCATGCCGGCCAACGGCAGGCGGTCGGCGCGGGAAACCCCAACGGGCGCAACGTCGCTCATCGACAGCTGCTCGAGGGCCTCATCAACCGTCATGGCAGTCGTCCACACCTGCTTGTTCGGTCGGCCGTCGATCGACACCTGCAGCGGGCGACCGCGTCGCAGCACGATGGTGTCGGACTGGTGGATCCGCTGATCGGCGCCTGGATGGAGGTCGTCGTGCTCGCCGACGGCGACGCCGTTGTCCCGCAACACGTCGATCACCCGCGACTTCATCGTCGACACCGTCATCGAGACGTCGTCAACGGACAGAATGACGCGCTTGTGTACCGCCACGGCATAGCCGCCCGCGAACACCAACGACACCAAGAGTGCGCCGACCAGCGCACGCTGCACTTTCGATGTCGCGGTGGCGGTTCCACTCCGGGTCGGTCGCCACGTCGCGTGCTCGGCGGTATCGGTGCGTTCGGCGTCGGCCAACAGGGTCAGGGCCTTCTCGGCCAGTGTGTTCGTCGTCCCGTCCAGCGCGATCCGGCCCAACCGAAGGACACCCGCGGCCTGGCACAACAGAAATGCCTGCACGAAAAGCGGCGTCAGCACCTCCAGGTGCCGCCTACGGAACCGTGCGATCGCCCCATGGTCCGGGACCTGTCCTGCGGCCAACCACCGGAAACACGCATCATCGACACACCTGCGTTCGATCTCCCGCGACGAGCGCACGCCGGTGGTGTAGCCGTACAACAGGATTCCGACCAGCAGACGCGGATCACATGGCGGCGTGTCGCGCCCGTCGGCGTAGGCGGCCCGAATGGGGGCGAGTTCCAAGTGCTCGTCGACCAATACCGCAATCAACCGGGCCAGCTGCTCGGCCGGCATCCCGCCGTCCGGCGACGGCGATCTCCGAAGATGGGCGGTCACCCGAAACAGCTTCGTCAGCACGGGGTTTCGACCCCGCGAGACACGCATCTGCCCGCTGACCACGACTAGCTCGAACAATCCACCGTCACGGGGTTCATCAGCAACAATCATGCCCCCGAACCAATTCGGAGCCGATCAACCCGCCCGGCGTGTTGAGCCCCGATGGCGCATGGTCGCTACGACGACGGCGCAGGAGAAGATGCAAAACGCGAGCGCCAACACCCAGTCCCCGAACCGTTGGAACACGGTTTTGTGTGAATCGAGCGGGACGTCGACCACGATCGCGCCATGTTCGGTGGCGGGGTACCAGGCGAGCTGCCGGCCTCGTGCGTCGAAGGCGGCGCTGACGCCTGACAAACCGGTGTGCACCGCTGGGTGGCCCACCTCAGCGGCGTGAATCGCGGCCTGGCTGGCCAACTGCGCCTGCGCCCAGGTTCCTTGATAGGTCGAGGTGGAACTCTGATACACCAGCAACTGCGCACCACGCTGCACCTCCCGGCGGGGAAGATCGGAGAACGTCGTCTCGAAACTGATCAGCGGTCCGATGGCGAGCCCTCCGACGGGCTTTTCCGAGTCGGCGCCCGACGGACCGGTGTGCAAGGCGACCTGTCCGCTGCCGCGCCGTCTGTCCTCGGCCGCCGCCTCGGTGTGCCGGGTGGCCCAACCGAGCAGCGGCCGCAGCGGCACGTATTCGCCGAAGGGGACGAGCCGCGTCTTCGTATACGCGCCGCGCGATCCGTTCGGTCCGATGAGGACCGACGACTTGGAGATTCCGCCGGTGCGGTCACGGGCGTCGACGTTGACGAGCAGGTCCGCTCCGACCCGTCGGGACAGGGCCGCCAGGCGCGTCATCGCCTCCGGCCGGCTGGTGAGATCGACGCCCACGCTGCTCTCCCCCCACACGACCACGTGGAGCCGCCGTCCCGCCAGATCCGCAGTCAGCGCTTCGCCGGCCGCCTGACGAGCGCGAGAGTCCTCGATGTTGCCTGGCTGAACGAGCGCCACCCGTGCCGTCGCTCCGGCCGAAGGCGCCGGTCCCAGCCAGAACCACACCGGACCGAGTCCCGCACACGCCAGTGCCACCACTGCCGCCGTGACGCGGACGGGCATGCGCGAATGCAGGATCACACCGGCGATCGCGGTGTTCGCACCGACGATCACGAAACTGGTGAGCCACACCCCGCCGAGCGATGCCGAGGCGAGTGTGGCCGGCTGGTTCCACTGCGACGCGCCGAGCAATGCCCATGGACCGCCGAGAACCGGCCAGGATCGCACCGCTTCGGCCATCACCCATGCACTCGGCAGCACCACCATGGCCGCGAGCGTCCCGCGGCCCGTGATGGGTTCGCGCAGAAGCAGATACGCGGCCACACCCCACGGCACCCACAACGCGGCCAGTCCGATGGCCAGCATGATCAGCAGCGGCCCGGCACTCGGCAGCAGCCAGTACTGGGTGGCCAGCACGTAGCCGGCCATTCCGCAGCACGCCCGCAGAGCGGCAGCGCGGACGGTAGCCGCCGCACGCACCACCAACAGCAGGGGGACGATGCCGAACCAGGCCAGCCACCACCACGACGGCGCGGGGAACGCAAGCGCCGGCAGCGCTCCGGCGAGCGCTGCCGCCGTGAGGCCTGACCACGTTCGGCTCAAAACACGCACCGCCTATGCGTCGCTCAACGTGTCCGGTCCCACCGGCTGGTCGGTCACCCAACCCCAGTCTGCCGGTGCTTTGCGCGCTACGGTGGATCGACCATGCAGGTCTTGACCGCTCCTGCGAGTTTCGGTCACTCGGACTGCGAGCGCATCCTCGGCGCCGCGCTGGCGCAGCCCGTCCTGGCCGTCACCAGCCTGGCGTACGTCGCCGCCGGGATGACCGTGCTGGGCTGGGCCGTGCGGTGGAGGGCGCCACTTGCCGGTGCCGCCGGAGTGGCGCTCATAGCGGTCGGGGCCGGCAGCGTCGCCTACCACGGGCCCCAGCCGTCCTGGGCCGAGCCCGCGCACGACTGGCCGATCGTCGCCGCAGTAGCGGTGTACGCCGCCGTTCTTGCCCGTAGCCGGCGCCCGGGATGCCGGTCGGCCTGGGCGGGAGCGGCCGGGGTCTTCGCGCTGGGGTTGGCCGCCTACGCCGCAGGACGCTCGGGATCACCGCTCTGCCGACCCGACAGCGTCTGGCAGTACCACGGCGCCTGGCACGTTCTCTCCGGCGCTGCGGCCGTATTGGCCGCCCGTGCGATGGCGCCGGGGCGGGCACCGTCGGACATGTCGCCGTGACGTCGAACCGGGCCTCGGCGGCGCGGGACGAAGCAGCATGCCGGCGGCCGGCCGCCGAAGTGCGCCACCCACGATTTGTCGAAATTGCGATCGGCAGCAACCTCGGCGGGGTCTAATTACTTCGGCCAAGCAGGTAAATTATCTGACGCGTCAAATATCAGCAAACGCGAGATATTCGCAGCCCGGTGGCCGCGGCGGACAAAGGACACAATATGCACACCACCAAGATGATGGCGCACACGGTCGCCGGGGCCTTGATCTCAGGCGCCATCGCGGCGGCCGGGCTGGGACTGGGCGCAGGTTTCGCCGCCGCCGAGAATCCGACCGGAACGTGGTGCCCCGGCCAACCGGTGCCCTTGGGTCCGTTGGCCGACTTCGGCTGGGACGACAACGTCTGCCACGACTACTGGTACGTCCCGTTCGGGGAAGGCAACGTCCCCATCACGAACATTCCCACCGGCGAACCGGTGAAGAGCCATATCTGGATCGGTTCCCCACCCGGGCGGACGCCGCCTCCACCGCCCGCACCACCGGCACCGGGTTCTTACTGCGCGACCAACCCGGTTGGATGCCATTTCTTCGGCCCATATGGACCGGGCTCATAACCGCTTGAAGAGCGCGAATGGCTCTCGGATGCTGGCGTTTCAGGCTTCGATAGGTGCGGTGACGTTCAAGGTGACCGTGGCAGTCGGGCTTTCGAGTCTGCCGTCGCTGACCTTGTAGGTGAATGAGTCCTCACCGACGAAGTCGGTGTTGGGCCTGTAGGAAAACGTCCGCTGGACGCCGTCGAAGGTCAGCGTTCCGTGCGTGGTGCCGCTGATCAGGGTTGCGGTCAGGGTGTCGCCATCGACGTCAGAGGATCTGTTCTGCAGGCTGAAGCCGATGAATCCGTTCTTGGGGAAGGGGATCGTGTCGTTGTTTATCGTCGGTGCGTCGTTGACCGGGGTGACGGTGATGTTGACCGTCGTGGGCGCCGACTTGTCGATGCCGTCGGAGACTTGGTAGCTGAAGGAGTCGGGGCCGTTGTAGTTGAGCGACGGGGTGTAGGTGAAGGAGCCATCTGGGTTGATGCCGAGGGTTCCGTGCGCTGGGGCGATGGCATCGGTGATGAACAACTGTTGGGCGTTGGCGTCGGTGTCGTTGCTGAGCAGTCCGGGGGCGGGGATGTTCAGCGTGGTGTCCTCGGCGGTGGTGTAAGCGTCGGTGTTGCCCACCGGGGGGGCGTTGTCGGGGTCGTCGACGGGGGTGATGGTGAAGTTCACCGTGATCGGCGCCGAGGTCACGGTGCCGTCGGACACGCGGTAGGTGAAGGAGTCGGTGCCGTTGTAGTTGGCCGTCGGCGTGTAGGTGAACGCACCGTTCGACAAGACTTCGATCGTGCCATGCGAAACCGTTGTGCGGTTGCTGATGACCAGGGGGCCTTCGGCGTCGAAGTCGTTGGTGAGCAGTCCTGGAGCGGGGACGGTCAGCGTGGTGTCCTCGGCGAGGGTATAGGAGTCGTTGGTCCCGACCGGGGCGTCGTTGACCGGGTTGACGGTGACGGTCACGGTGGCCACGTTGCTGTCCAGGACGTTGTCTCTGACCTTGTAGGTGAATGAGTCCTGCCCGTTGTAGTTGGCGTTGGGGGTGTAGGTGAACGATCCGTTCGCGTTGAGCGTGACGGTTCCGTGGGCGGGGTCGCTGACCTTCACCGCGGTCAACGGGTTGCCCTCGGCATCGGTGTCGTTGCTCAGCACGCCGGATACGTTGATGACGAGCGCGGTGTCCTCGTTGGTGGTGTAGGCGTCGTTGGTCGCGGTCGGCGCGTCGTTGACCGCATTGACCGTCAGGTTCACGGTGGCCGTGTTGCTGTCGAGGGCACCGTCGTTGACCTTGTAGGTGAACGAGTCGGGTCCGTTGTAGTTGGCGTTGGGGGTGTAGGTGAAGGATCCGTTGGGGTTGACCGTGACGGTTCCGTGGGCGGGGTTGGTGACCTTGACCGCGGTCAACGGGTTGCCATCGGGATCGGTGTCGTTGAGTAGTACACCTGCGGGCGCCGGCACCGTCAGCGAGGTGTCCTCGTTGGTGCCATAGCTGTCGTTGGTCGCTGTCGGGGCGACGTTGACCGGGCTGACCGTGATGTTGACGGTGGCCGTGTTGCTGGTGACCGTGCCGTCACTGACCCTGTAGGTGAAGCTGTCCGGTCCGGTGTAGTTAGCGGTCGGCCTATAGGAGAACGAGCCGTTCGAGTTGAGGCTCAGGGTGCCGTGGGCCGGAACTGTCACCATCCAGGCGGCCAGCGAATCAGCCTCGGCGTCACTGTCATTGGACAACATGCCCGGCGCGGCCACCGTCAACACGGTGTTCGCATTCGTCGAATAGGCGTCGTTGACTGCCACCGGGGCGTCGTTGACCGGGGTGATGGTGACCGTGACTGTGGCTTCGTTGCTGGTGGCGCCGGTGTTGTCGTTGACCCGGTAGGTGAAGCTGTCGGTGGTCACCTCGGAGCCGTTGGAGGTGTAGGTGACGGTGCCGTTGGGGTTGACGGTGACGCTTCCGGCGGTGGGCTGTCCGGTGATGACGACCGTGGCCGCGTTGATGGTGCCGTCGGCGTCGGTGTCGTTGGCGATGACCGTGATGGTGGCGGTGGCGCCTTCGGCGACGGTTGCCGTGTCGTTGGTAGCCACCGGGTGAGCGTTGAAAGGGGTTGGCGTGGTGGAAGACATCAAGACGGTGTGCCTGTAGCCGACGGCGACCTGGGTGTAGGTGACACCGGCCGGCAACACCGGAATGTTGAACTGCCCGTAGTCGTTTTCGCCGATGGCGACGGCGGTGCCGTCGGAGCGCAGCAACACCGTACCGTAGCGGCTGGCGTCGACTTGGGTGTAGGTGACCCCGGACGGCAGCGCCGGGATGTTGAGCTGCCCGTAGTCGTTTCTGCCGACGGCGACGGCGGTGCCGTCGGAACGCAGCAACACCGTGAGATATTGGCCGGCGTCGACTTGGGTGTAGGTGACCCCGGTCGGCAGCGCCGGGATGTTGAGCTGCCCGTACAGGTTGTCTCCGATGGCGACGGCGGTCCCGTCGGAACGCAACAGCACCGTGTGATAAGCGCCGGCGTCGGCTTGGGTGTAGGTGACCCCGGTCGGCAACGCCGGGATGTTGAGCTGCCCGGCGACGTCGTAACCGGCGGCGACGGCGGAGCCGTCGGAGCGCAGTAGCACCGTGTGAAAGTACTCGGCGGCGACCTTGGTGTAGGTGACCCCGGCCGGCAACGCCGGGATGCTGACCTGCCCGTAATCGTTGTAACCGAAGGCGAAGGCGGAGCCGTCGGAGCGCAGCAGCACTGTGTGAAATACACCGGCGGCGACCTGGGTGTAGGTGAGCCCGGCCGGCAACGCCGGGATGTTGAGCTGACCGAGCCCGTTGTCGCCGATGGCGACGGCGATCCCGTCGGAGCGCAACAGCACTGTATGGAAAGCGCCGGCGGCGCCCTGCGTGTAGCTGACCCCGGCCGGTAACGCCGGGATGTTGAGCACCCCATAGCTGTTCGCACCGACGCTGGTTGCATTGTTGGCGGTGCCGATGGTCAAGCTGGTTGTGGCGCTGGCATTCTGAGTGTCGGTGACGGTTATGGTGATCGGCACCTGGGCGCCGGGGTGGGCGCTGGCCCAGGCGGGGTCGGCCACGACTCGGATGGCGCCACCCGGAAGTTGGGTCACCGTGAGCGGGATGGTGGCATCGGCGCTCGTGATCGTGGTCGTCAATGTGTCGCCGTCGACGTCGCTGGCGCTGACCGACACCACCCAGGTATTGCCGACTCCGGGAGCGGACGTTGCCTGTTGGATCAATGGGGGTGCGTCGTTGACCGGGGTGATGGTGATGGTGACGGTGGCTGCGTAGCTGGTGGCGCCGATGTTGTCGTTGACGCGGTAGGTGAAGCTGTCGGTGGTCACCTCTGTCCCGTCGGAAACGTAGGTGACGGTGCCATCGGGGTTGACGGTGACGCTTCCGGCAGTGGGCTGTCCGGTGATGACGACCGTGGCCGCGTCGATGGTGCCGTCGGCGTCGGTGTCGTTGGCGATGACCGTGATGGTGGCGGTGGCGCCTTCGGCGACGGTTGCCGTGTCGTTGGTAGCCACCGGGTGAGCGTTGAAAGGGGTTGCGGTAGTGGAGGAGAACAACATCGTGAGGTCTTGACCGACTGCGACCTTGGTGTACGTGACGCCGTTCGGCAGCGTCGGGATGGCGCCCTGCCCGGCGAAGGCGCTGCCGATGGTCACCGCAGTACCATCGGAGCGCAGCAGAACCGTGTGGTCCTGACCGGCTGCCACTTCGGTGTAGGTGACGCCTGCGGGCAGCGCCGGGATGTTGGTCTGCCCTAATCGGTTGTCGCCGATGGCCACGGCGGTGCCGTCGGAGCGCAATAGCACGGTTTGATCGTTACCGGCCGCCACCTGCTTGTAGGTGACGCCTGCGGGCAGCGCCGGGATGTTGGTCTGGCCGTTCGAGTTGAGGCCGAAGGCGACGGCGATGCCGTCGGAGCGCAGCAACACCGTGTGGTTCAAGCCTGCGTCTGCCTGGATGTAGGTGACCCCGGCGGGTAGCTCGGGGACGTTGTTCTGCCCGTAGGCATTGGCGCCGACGACGACGGCGGTGCCGTCCGAGCGCAGCAAGACCGTATTCCGGGCGCCGGCGACCACCTGCGTGTAGGTCACACCGGGCGGCAGCTCGGGGATGTTGGTCTGCCCGAATTCGTTGTTGCCGAATGCCACCACGGTGCCGTCGGAGCGCAGCAATGCAGTGTAAGTTTGGCCGGCGGCCACCTGCGTGTAGGTGACCCCGTCCGGCAGCGCAGGGATATTGTTCTGCCCGTAGGAATTGAGGCCGACGGCGACGGCGGTGCCGTCCGAGCGCAGCAGCACTGTGTGAACGTACCCGGCGGCGCCCTGAATGTAGGTGACGCCGGCCGGAAGCGCCGGGATGTCGGCCTGCCCGAAATCGTTTCGGCCGACGGCGGTCACGTTGTTGGCGGTGCCGATGATCAAGCTGGTTGTGGCGCTTACGTTTTGAGCGTCGGCGACGGTTACGGTGACCGGCAGCTGGGCTCCGGGGTGGGCGGCTGCCCAGGTGGGGTCGGCCACGACTTGAATGCGGCCGTCGGGGAGTTGAGTCACTATGAGCGGGATGCTGGCATCGGCGCTGGTGACTGTGGTTGTCAATGTGTCGCCGTCGATGTCGTTGCTGCCGTTGACCGACACCACCCACGTGTTGCCGACTCCGGGCGTGGAGGTGACCTGTCCGAGGACCGGGGCATCGTTCACCGGGTTGACACTGATGTTGATGGTGGTGGTGGAGGTGTGGCCGCCGCCGTAGAACAGACCCTCGGTGCCGTGGACGTGCCAGGGGCTGGCTTCATCGGAGACGGTGTAGGTGAACGAATCGGTGCCGGTGTAGTTGGCGGTCGGGGTGTAGGTGAACGCGCCGGTGGTGGGGTTGAGCACCACGGTGCCGTGGGTGGGTTGGGTGTAATCGGTGACGGTGAGCACGTCGCCGCCGGGCAGGCCGGCGACCGCGGTGCTCAGGTCGGGGTCGGTGTCGTTGGCCAGCACCGCGATGTTCACGGGGGTGTCTTCAGAGGTGGTGACCGCGTCGACCACCGCGGTGGGGGATTGGTTGAAGAGGCTGCGTTGCAGTTCGCGTTGTACCCAGCCCAGCACGATGAACAGCATCATCGGCGGGGCGGGGGTGGTCGGGCCGGGGGAGAAAATCGAGTTCAGCAGGGTGGTGATGGCGGTGTTGAAAATATTGCCCAGCACTTCTGAGGCTCCCAGCAGCGCTTCAGAGAGGTTGGCCGGCTGAGCGGTCAGCGGCGCTGGGGCTGGGGTGCCGGGCGCGGCTGCGGCGGCGATGAACATCTGCGGTGTGGCGGCGGGGTCATCGAGGGTCAACGTGGTCATCGTGCGTGCGCTGGGTTGCCCGTCGCTGAACTGTTCGGCGTCGGCGTCGGTGTCGCTGTCCTGGTCGGTGGGGCCGTTGAGGTCGTGGATCAGGGCGGGGGTGGTGGTGTCGGCGGGTGCGAGGTATCCGGTCGGCGGCTCGGTGAGCACCGGCGGGTCGGGTGTCACGACTGTGGTGTCGGTGACTGCGGCCGGTGTGGGGGTCGCGGTCAGCGGCGTGGTGCTCTCTGGCGTGTGCACCACCGGGGTCGGGGTGGTGACATCCTGCTCGGCGCTCTCCTCGTCGAGATCGGAGTCCTCGTCCAGATCGGAGTCCTCGTCGAGATCAGAGTCTTCGTCCTCATCGGAGTCTTCGTCCAGATCGGATAGGTGTGCGCCGCCGATGTTGGCGTCGGCATCTGATTTCGGCGTATCGGTATCGGCTTCGTCGTCGGACGGATTGTCGGCCTCGTCGTCGGACGGCTTGTCGGACGGTTTGTCGGAGTCATCAGAGTTGTCGCCGGTGGTCTGCGAACCCTCCTCGGCCCATGCCACCGCCGGAGTGCCGATGCCGTATCCGGTGGCCGCCGCCGCCCCGACACCTAGCGCCACCGCCAACGCACCCACCCGGCCGATGTGAATCGCATAACCCATGTCTGCATCCCCGATGACCCAGACGTCGCCGCGAAACCGGGGTCGGTGAAGTTTCGGTCGGTGCCAGCCCGATCGCGCCGCTCAAAGAGTGACAGCAAATTGACTGCGCCGTCAAACCCTAGCGGAAACCAGCATGGTATGTGTCTTTTTTTGCGACCGATTCCCGGTGCCGCCGCAATCGCGCCGTCCCTGCTCGGCCGCACGAAGAGCAAACCGAACCTGCCTAGGCGCCGTCCTCATGCTCGCGACAGTGCCAATCAAGGACGGTGCGGCATCATGCCCACAGATAATGGAAAGAAACCGGGCGAGGCCTTGCGTCTGGCCCGCGTCGTTTGTGGAGCTGCCGGGAATCGAACCAGACGCTGAAAACACGATGCTGGGCGAACGCCTCAGATCACCGCCAAACGACGCAAACTGACTCGAAGCTACCTTCGATGACGCAGTTTGTGTTGATGGCATAACACATCCTCGACCCACTCCGGCGCATCAGATATTCAACCTCGTCGCCCGCCCGATCCGGTCACCCGGACAACATCCCGATGACCGGAAGGCGACCGTCGGTGAATGCGTCTCGCCCCTTAGCGTCAAGAGATCACCGCCGCCTCGAGGTGCTACACCACTGCGCGGCTGGAACGCCTCAAGCTAGGAGGAGTGTCGTCATTCCCAGGGAGCTTCGTCTGATCGACGGCCGCCGGCAATCGGTTGAACCGATGACCGACCAGGTGGCAATCAACAGGGAAGCGCTTCCGGCGGTGCCGTCGAAACGGGGACCCCGACGTGAGCGCATCGTCGCCTCGGCACTCGCGCTCGCCGCTGAGGGCTACGACGCCGTCCACATGCGAACGGTTGCCGAACACGCGAAGGTAGCGACCGAAACGGTGTACCAGCACTTCACGTCGAAGGACGACCTGCTGGTTGCGGCGCTCGATCGTTGGCTGACCACCTTCGAACCGGCATCCGAGTCTGGATCGCAAGCAGTCACCGATCCGTCACGTCAGCTGTCCCACGTGCTGGAGGTCCTCACCCGGCGGCTGTGGGGTAACCCGCTCTGCGCGGATGCGTTGATGCGCGCGTACCTGTTGTCCGAAAATTCAGCAGGATCAAACGTGGATCAGGTTCGCGACACCTTGACGCGCATCTTCATCTCGGCCATCAGCCCTCGTCCGACACCGGCGGAACAGACCGAGATCGCCGGCCTGGTTGCCGACGTATGGGTATCGAACATGCTCGCCTTGGTCCAGGGCCGCGCGACGACGGCCGAGGCAAGGCAACGCCTACAACGAATCGCTAGGGCGCTCATCCCATTTGACAACGGCGACGCCTCTCGTCCTAGCCGGTTTCGCCGATAGGTCAGCTAGGTGGTCGCCCGCGCCGCCCAGCACGATGTGATGACAGCGATACGGCCACTCACCCGGTAAGTCACTACGTGCTGGTCATCGAGCATCGAGTCATCGTGGACCGTCGCGCGCACGACGGCAGACACGGCGTCCGCTGACCGGACGTCGCCTACCTCACATCAGCGGCCGATGAAAGGCTTGAGCCATGACCACCGATTTCGAGATCCCTCTTCAGGAAGTGTCGACGCCGACCGGAACGCTGCGCTACTACGACACCGGTGCCGGCTCGCCGCTGTTGTTCTTGCACGGTTCTGGGCCGGGCGTCACCGGTTGGCGCAACTTCCGCGGCGTCCTTCCCGCATTCAGTAGCGACTTTCGTTGCCTCGTACTCGAATTCCCCGGCTTCGGCGTGAGCGATGACCAGGGCGGTCATCCGATGGTCAGCGCACAGGGTGTCGTCGCGCCCTTCCTCGACGCGCTCGGAGTGGACCACGTCGACATCGTGGGCAACTCGATGGGCGGCGGGGTTGGCATCAACTTCGCCATGCACCATCCGGACCGCGTTCGGCGCCTGGTCACGATCGGCGGTATCGGGACGAACGTCTTCAGCCCCGGCCCCAGTGAGGGCATCAGGCTGCTGCAGGAGTTCACCGAGGACCCCACCCGGCAGCGGCTCGTCGACTGGTTGCATTCAATGGTGTACGACCCCGAATTGGTGACCGACGAGCTGATCGAGGAGCGCTGGCAACTGGCGACCGATCCTGACACGCTCGCCGCAGCGCGACGGATGTACGGGAAGGCGGCGTTCGCCCAGATGATGGCATTCATGCGCAGTTCCGATGTGCCGTTGCCGTGGGCGCAGATGCACAAGGTGGCGGCGCCGACGCTGCTGACGTGGGGCCGTGACGACCGGGTCAGCCCACTGGACATGGCGCTGATCCCGATGCGCACCATCCCGAACGCCGAACTGCATGTGTTCCCGAATTGCGGCCACTGGGCGATGATCGAGGCGAAGGCGGCGTTCGAGGCCACGGTCCGGTCGTTCCTGCTGCGCGAATAGCGTTCCGGACGGGAGGCGGACTCAGTTGGACTTCAGCAGAGCGAATCCTTTGTAACCGGCGTCGGCGACCTCCGCGCAGATGTCAAGGTAGACACCGAATCCGCCGATGAACAGCATGAACACCCGCGGCTTGCCGGGCACATTGGCACCCATGTACCAGGAGTTGGCCTTGGTGAACAGCGTCGCCTCGGCGCGGCGCGCCAGCTCTGCGCCCCACTCGTCGACGGCTTCCTTCGTCGCCTCGATGGCCGCGTAGCCGTGATCGTCGAGGTAGCGGATGCAGTCCGCGATCCAGTTCACATGTGCTTCGGCGTGCAAGACCATGTTGGCCAGCACGGCCGGGGCCCCTGGTCCGGAGACGACGAACAGGTTCGGGTAGCCGTCCACTCCGAGCCCGAGGTATGTGCGTGGCCCGTCGCGCCAGTCGTCATTGAGCGTTTCACCGCCGCGCCCGACGATCTGCATCTTTCCCAATGCTCCGGTCATCGCGTCGAAACCGGTTGCCAGCACGATGGTGTCGATGTCGTAGTGCGCGTCGGAGGTGTTGATCCCATCCGCGTCGATCGAGGTGATCGGGGTTCTGCGGACGCTGACCAGCTCCACGTTGGGGCGGTTGAAGGTTCGGAAATAATTGGTATCGGTGCAGATGCGTTTGGTGCCGATCGGGTGATCAGAGGGGATGAGCAGCTCGGCGACGTCGGGGTCGTCGATGACGGCTCTGATCTTCTCCTCGTAGAACTTGCGAGCTTCCTCGTTGGCCCTCGGATCGATCATCTGATCCCGGAACGTCTTGGAGAACAGGACCCCGCCGAGTTGCCAGCGCTTCTCGAACGCGGCCCTGCGCTCTTCGTCGGACGCCTCCATGGTGAGCTTCGGGTGCGCGATGTGCGGAGAGCCGCCGCCGCTCCGCCAGGAGAGCCGGCGCCGTTCGGCGTAGGTGGCCTTGATACGGGCGACGTCCTCGGCGCGGAGCGGGCGATTACCGGCCGGCACGCTGTAGTTGGGCGTCCGCTGGAACACGTAAAGCTGTTCGGCTTGATCGGCGATGATCGGAATCGATTGCACTCCTGATGATCCGGTGCCGATCACCGCCACTCGCCGACCGGTGAAGTCGACGCCTTCGTGCGGCCAGTCGGCGGTGTGGTAGATCCTGCCGCCGAAGGTGTCCAGTCCGTCGAACTGCGGAGTGAGCGCCGCCGACAGCGGGCCGGTGGCCATGAGACAGAACCGGGCGCAGACCACAGCGCCGGTGTCCGTCGTGACCGTCCAGCGCAGCGAGTCCTCGTCGAGGACGGCCGAGGCGACCCTGGTGTTGAACGTGATGCCTCGGCGCAGATCCAGCTTGTCGGCGACCCAGTTGATGTAGCGCAGGATTTCGGCCTGGGTCGCGTACTTCTCGGTCCACGTCCACGCCTGCTGGAGGTCCTCGGAGAACGAGTAGCAGTAGTCGACGCTTTCGACGTCACATCGCGCACCGGGATAGCGGTTGTAATACCAGGTGCCGCCGACGTCGGGCGCCGCCTCGAACACCCGAACGGTCAGACCCTGTTCCCTCAGCTTGTGGAGTGCGTAGAGGCCGGCGAAGCCGGCGCCGACGACCACGGCATCGACGGCTTCGGGCAGCAAGTCAGCGGAGGTGTCCACGAGGCCGAAGGTAGGCGTCCCGCACACGCGGAGGGTGAGCCCGTCCCGGTCACCGGACGTCGCGACCACGGCCTCCCAACCATCGGACTCGGAAGTGCGCGCACCGCGGCAACAGCCAGCACCATCACCATTGTGTCTTCGCCACCCCCGTCCCGCGGCGTCAAGCTCACCGTGACCGATGTCGTCGAAGAGAGCCACGATGCCCGCTCCCTGATCTTCGCCGTCGCGGAACACGAACAGCACCGGCTGAATTACCGGCCCGGCCAATTCCTGACGCTACGGGTACCCGGCCAGGGCAGTGCGTCGGTGGCCCGCTGCTATTCGCTGTCGAGTTCACCGCACACCGATCAGGTGCCCAAGGTGACGATCAAGCGGGTTGACGGCGGTTACGGATCGAATTGGTTGTGCGACAACGTCAATCCAGGGGACGTCATCGAGGCGCTGCCCCCTTCTGGGGTCTTCACGCCGGCGGACCTCGACGCCGATCTGCTGCTGTGGGCGGGCGGCAGCGGTATCACCCCGGTGATCTCGATACTGAAATCGGCGCTGGCTGAGGGCACCGGCCGGGTGACGCTGATCTATGCCAACCGCGACGAGCGTTCGGTCATCTTCGCCGAAGAGTTGGCTGACCTCGCGATCCGCCATACCGACCGGTTGACGGTGGTGCACTGGCTGGAATCCGTGCAGGGGTTGCCGCAGCAGCCGCAACTCACCGGCCTCGCGCGCCGTCTCGGAAACGCCGAGTCCTACATCTGCGGCCCCACGCCGTTCATGGCCGCCGCTGCGGCCGCGCTCACGAACGCCGGTGTCCCGCGCAGCGCCGTGCACACCGAGGTCTTCCAGTCGCTGACCGGCGATCCCTTCGCGATCGAAGAACCACCGGTCGTCGCCCCCGCCGTCGATCGTGAGGCGGTCACCGTCCGGGTCGGCCTCGACGGACAGCAGCACACGTTGCGTTGGCCTGCCAGGTCGACCCTGGTGGAGGCGATGTTGGCAGCGAATATCGATGTGCCGTACTCGTGCCGGGAGGGCCAGTGCGGCTCCTGCGCCGCGACTCTGCTCCGCGGCGAGGTCGACATGCCGGCCAGTGACATCCTCGAGTCCGACGACGTCGAGGCCGGAACCATCCTCGGCTGCCAGGCGCGGCCGGTGTCACACGACATACACGTCGAATTCTGACGCGCCGTCCATTCACCGGGATCAGCCCACACGACGGTGCCCTTCGCGGTAGACCATCCAAGACAGCCTCACGAGAGAAGGACACCTCATGACCGAGCGGGTAATCGACCGGGTGATGGAACTGGCCGACCAGTTCAAAGAGCAGGCCGTCGAGGCCGAGAAGCTCGGCCAGCTGTCGGATGCCACCGTCAAGAACATGAAGGCGGCCGGATCGATCCGCCTGCTCCAGCCGGCCGAACACGCCGGGTTCGAGGTGCACCCCCGCGAGTTCGCCGAGACCGTGATGGCCACCGCGGCGCTCGACCCGGCGGCGGGGTGGGTCAACGGCGTGGTCGGCGTGCACCCCTACCAGCTCGCCTACGCAGATCCTCGGGTCGCACAGGAAGTCTGGGCCACCGATGTCGACACCTGGATCGCCTCACCCTATGCCCCACAGGGGGTGGCCAAGCCGGTCGACGGCGGCTACGTGTTCAACGGCCGCTGGCAGTTCAGCTCCGGCACCGACGCGTGCGACTGGATCATCCTCGGCGCGATGGTCGGTGACGCCGACGGCAAACCGGTGATGCCGCCGCAGATCCTGCACATGATCCTGCCGCGTAGCGACTACGAGATCGTCGACGACTCCTGGGACGTGGTCGGTCTGCGCGGCACGGGGTCGAAGGACGTCATTGTTCGCGATGCGTTCGTACCGGCATACCGCACGATGGACGGCCTGAAGGTGATGGACGGCACCGCGCAGATCGAAGCCGGCATGACGAAGACGCTCTACAAGATGCCGTGGTCGACGATGTTCCCGCTGGGGATCAGTGCCGCCACCATCGGCATCTGCGAGGGTGCGCTGGCGGCGCACCTGGACTACCAGCGCGAACGTGTTGGCGCCAACGGCACCGCGATCAAGGACGACCCCTACGTCATGTTCGCCATCGGCGACGCTGCAGCCGAGATCGAGGCATCCCGCCAGGCGCTGCTGGCCAACGTCGACCGCATCTACGACATGGTCGACGCAGGCAAGGAAGTCAGCTTCGCCGACCGTGCGGCTGTGCGGCGCAGCCAGGTGAAGGCGGTCTGGCGGGCAGTCGCCGCGGTCGACCAGATCTTCTCCCGCTCGGGCGGCAACGCACTGCGGATGGACAAGCCGCTGCAGCGGTACTGGCGCGACGCGCACGCCGGCGTCGCCCATGCCATCCATGTCCCCGGAACCATCTACCACGCCTCGGCGCTGAGCTCCCTCGGGGTCGACCCGCAGGGGCCGCTGCGGGCGATGATCTGACCTGTAGGACACGACATGACAGCACTCAAGAGCCTCGGATACGTCACCGTTCAGACCGCCGACATCGATCGCTGGCGCCACTTCGCCTTCCAGGTGCTGGGTTTCGCAGAAGGACGCGGTTCCAACGAGTCGGCGCTGTATCTGCGGATGGACGAGCGAGCAGCGCGCATCATCGTCACCCCGGGAGACACCGACCGCATCATGACCGTCGGCTGGGAGGTGCGCGACCGCGCCGGCCTGGAGGACGTCAAAGCTGCCCTCGACGGCGCGGGCGTGCCCTTCAAACAGTTGCCGCTGGACGAGGCCGACGCACGCCGCGTCGAAGAGGTCATCGCCTTCGACGACCCGGCCGGCACCGCGATCGAGGTCTTCCACGGACCGGTCCTCGACCACAGTCCGGTGATCACGCCGTTCGGGGCACGGTTCGTCACCGGAGCACAGGGGCTGGGGCATGTGGTCATGCCCGCACTGGACGCCAACGGCCTGTTCGAGTTCTACACCGGTGTACTCGGGTTCCGGTCCCGCGGCGCGTTCCGAGTGCCGGTGCCACCGGAGTACGGGCCGGTGCGTGTGCGCTTCCTCGGCATCAACGAGCGCCACCACAGCCTGGCGATCTGTCCGGCGACAACCCTTCGCGATCCCGGTCTGGTCCACCTCATGGTCGAGGTCGACAGCCTCGACACGGTCGGGCAGGCGCTGGATCGCGTCGGCGCCGACGGGTATCAATTGTCGTCGACGCTCGGCCGGCACACCAACGACAAGATGGTGTCCTTCTATGTCCGGGCACCGGGCGACTGGGACATCGAATTCGGCACCGACGGCATGCGCGTCGACGAAACCTACTACACTGCAGAGGAAATCACCGCTGACAGCTACTGGGGCCACCAGTGGGTGAGCGACCTGCCGGCAGCGATGCGGCCATGACGCCCGACGCCGACGTCAGCCCGGTCTGGGCGTCCACGATCAGCCATTGGGATCATGAGGCGGACGTGGTGATCGCCGGTTTCGGCATCGCCGGCGCCGCCGCAGCGGTTGAGGCCGCCCGAGCGGGCGCGGATGTGCTCGTGCTCGAACGGACCGGCTCCTGGGGCGGGGCGGCCGCCATGGCCGGCGGCTTCATCTACCTCGGTGGCGGGACGGCGCTGCAAAAGGCCTGCGGCTTCGACGATTCCGTCGAGAACATGGCGGCGTTCCTGAACGCGGCGATGGGTCCCGGCGCCGACGGCCGCCGCATCGCCGACTACTGCGAAAGCAGCGTCGCCCACTTCGACTGGCTCGTCGAAAGCGGTGTGCCGTTCAAGGCCGAGTTCTTCGGTGAGCCGGGCTGGGAGCCGATGGGCGACCAGGGTCTGATGTACAGCGGCGGGGAGAACTCCTACCCGTTCAACACCATCGCCACACCGGCACCCCGCGGACACGTCCCACAGATGTCGGACAAGAAGCAGGGCGAGGCCAGCGCCGGCTACATGCTGATGAAGCCGCTGGTCGAGACCGCCACCGCGGCCGGGGCCAGGGCGCTCTACGACGTGCGGGTGCAAACCCTGGTGGTCGAAGCCGACGGCCGGGTTGCTGGAATCCGTGCCCGGCAGTACGGCACCGAGGTGACGATCCGCGCGCGCCGTGGCGTGGTGCTGGCCACTGGCAGCTTCGCCTACAACGACGCGATGGTGGCGCAGTACGCCCCGCGCATCGCCGGACGTCCGGCGGCGTCGATCGAACAGCACGACGGTCAGGCGATCCGGATGGCGCAGGCGCTCGGCGCCGACCTCGCCCACATGGACGCCACCGAGGTCGCGATCTTCATCGACCCGCAGCAGTTGGTCCGCGGTGTCCTCGTCAACGAACGCGGCCAGCGCTACGTCGCCGAGGACACCTACCCGGGCCGGGTGGGCCAACTGACGCTGTACCACCAGAACAACACCGCGTACCTGATCATCGACGGCGACGCCCAGGAAGAGGCGATGGCATCGCTGTCCCCACAGTTGATGATGCGTCCGCCGACGTGGGTGTGCGAGACCGTTGTCCAACTCGAAGCCGAGATCGGGTTGGCGCCCGGATCACTTCAGGCCACGATCGCCGCCTACAACGACGGGGCAGTGCGCGGCGAGGATCCGCTGCTGCACAAGAAGCCGCAGTGGCTGCGCCCGGTCGGCTCGCCGGTCGGGGCGATCGATCTGCGGGAGAGCACCGGCGGATTCACCCTGGGCGGCCTGCAGACTTCGCTGGACGGCGAGGTGCTGCACGTCAGCGGAGAGCCCATCCCCGGCCTGTTAGCCGCCGGGCGCTCGACCGCGGGCCTTGCCGCGTGGGGTTACGCCAGCGGCATCTCGCTGGGCGACGGCAGCTTCTACGGGCGACGCGCCGGCCGTCGCGCTGCCAAAGGCTGACCGCCACCCAGCCGGAATCAACCGTGGCGTCGCCCTCGTGAGCCGGGCAGACGACCGGTTGACCGGCGCTGCCTCCTGATGGCCTCTCTCATATCGACACTCTTTGTGTGACACGGCCCACTCTGATGTGGTACAAACAGGCATATTCCTATTAGGCATATGTGCTTGCACATTCAGCGAGGAGATGTCATGACTGCAGCCCCCGTCACCCAGGAATCCACCACGCCCAGCGCGGTCATCGATCGGGTGTCGTTGGTGCTCGACGCGTTCGACGGCCCGGGCAGACTGACGCTGGCTCAGATCGTCCGTCGCACCGGGTTGCCCCGATCGTCGGCGCACCGCATGCTCGAGCGCCTCGTACAGCTGCGGTGGCTGCGCCGCAGCGGTCGTGACTACGAACTCGGAATGCGGCTGGTCGAACTCGGCTCGCTGGCCGTTCACCAGGACCGGCTGCACCGCGCCGCCGCCCCCCTGCTGCACGACCTGCACCGCGCCACCGGCCTGGTCGTGCACCTGGCGGTGTTGGACGGCGCCGACGTGGTGTACCTCGAGAAGATCGGCGATCGCATGGCCGCCGCACTACCCAGCCGTGTCGGCGGCCGCCAGGCGGCGCACTGCACCGCGATCGGCAAGGCGATGCTGGCGTACAACGCCGACGCAAGCGACGAGGTCGACCTGTCGAATCGGCGCACCCGGTACTCCATCGGAAGCGCCGCCCAACTCGCCGGCGATCTGGCCAAGGTCCGGGCGCACGGGGTCGCCTTCGACCGGGAAGAGGCGCTGAGCGGATTCGGCTGTGTCGCAGCGCCGATCGGGGCCCCCGGTGACGCCGTCGCTGCACTGTCGGTGTGCGGGCCGATGAGCCGAATGGCTTTCGACCAGCGCCTCGCCGCACCGGTGCGGATGACCGCCATGGGCATCTGGCGCAACGTGGAAGGCGGGCCGCAGCGCGTCGCTCCCACGCTGCAGCAGGTGCGCCCGCTGCGCGGCGGGCCTGCGCACCGTCCGCTGCACGAGTCGGCCGCCCTGCAGCTCGCATGACGCTCGACTCGCAAATCGCCGAGATCATCGACACTCTCGACAGCGGATTCCCGGCCGTCGAGACGATGACCGGTGAACAGGCGCGCGCCATCATCCGATCGCGTTTCGTCGCACCGGCCCAACCGGAACCGGTCGGCAGTGCCACGGATCGCATCGTCGACGGTCCAGGTGGCGCCATTGCGGTTCGGGCGTACCACCCGGCCGAAGCCGCGGCCGGATTGCTACCGGGCCTCGTCTACGCCCATGGTGGCGGATTCGTGTTCTGCGACCTCGACAGCCACGACGGGCTGTGCCGCGACCTGGCCAACCGACTCGGCGCGGTGGTGGTGTCGGTCGACTACCGCCTCGCACCCGAGCATCCGTGGCCGGCGGCGGCGGACGACGTCTACGCCGTCACCCGGTGGATCACCGACAACTGCATCGAACTCGGCGTCGATACCGGCCGCATCGCGGTGGGCGGCGACAGCGCCGGCGGCAACCTCGCCACGGTGACCGCCCTGATGTCTCGCGACCGCGGGGGACCTGCACTCTGCGCCCAGCTGCTGATCTATCCGATGATCACGCCCGACTTCACTACGGAGTCCTACCAGCGCTACGGGAGCGGCTTCTACAATCCCGAGTCCGCGCTGCGCTGGTACTGGGACCAGTACGTGCCCGACGAGGCGGACCGCACCGACCCCTACGCCTCCCCGTTGCACGCCGATCTGCACGGGCTGCCGCCGGCGGTGGTCGTGATCGCGGGACACGATCCGCTGCGCGACGAGGGTCTGGCCTACGGCGCAGCGCTCACCGCGGCCGGAGTGCCGACCGTGGTGGAGACGTTCGAAGGCGGCATTCACGGGTTCATGACAATGCCCAGGTTCACGATCGCTCAGACGGCGCGGGCTCGATTGTGCGAGCAGGCAGCGAGTCTCATGGCGGGAGTAGCGGCGCGTGGGTGACGGTGCGGTGTACGTCGTCGACCGCGTGGTCACCCGGCCGGGGTGCGCACGGCGCTTCGTCGACGCCTACCTCGCCGGATATGGACCGGGTGCCCGCAGCCGCGGTATGACGCTGGAGCATGTGTTGGTCAGTCCCCCCATCTGGTTCGAGGACCATCCGAATACGGTCACCGCGACGTGGTCACTGCCCAGCGCGCAGGCGTGGTGGGAGATGACGTGGCAGGGCCGCCCGGATCCGGCGATCGGTGAATGGTGGGAGAGCATCGGCGATCTGATTCTCGAGCGCAGCCGCAGCGTGGCCGCCGCCGCCGCTGACGTGGACGCCCTCTGCGATGTCTAGCGTCATCCGGCTGGTCGAGACAGCCGACGAAACGCAGCGGGACCGGTTGCTCGACCAACTGCGCGGCTGCGCCCGCGGAATCGGCGCCCAACGGGCACTCGTGCAGCCGACGCTGCCGGGTGTGCGGAACGGCGGAGACATCCTCGTCCACCTCAGATTCCCCGGTTCCGACGCCCGCGCGGAGGGAATCGCCGCGATCGACGTACTGCTCGGCGACCCGGCGGTACGGCACTACAACGGCGCCAGCTACGACGGTGTCCCCGTCGCGAGTGCCGATGGAACCGGCACCGTGTACCGCACGCTGCTGCTGCGGGTGCGCCCCGGCACCGACGACATGGTCGTCCAGCAATTCGAAGACGACCTACGCCTGCTCCCACGCTACGTCCGCACCATCCAGTCATGGCAACTCAGCCGCGTCGAGGAGGCCGTTGGAGCCTCGCCGTGGACGCACGTGTTCGAGCAGGAATTCACCGACCTCGACGGCTTGATGGGCCCCTACCTGATGCACCCCGTCCACTGGGCACGTGTCGATCGCTGGTTCGACCCGGAGTGCCCGGAAGCGATTGTCAGGGAACGCGTCTGCCACAGCTTCTGCCGGAACGTCGAGAACTGAATCTATGTGCGGCGCTGTCGCGATCAGACCCCGGCCGGGAGGATGTTCGGATTCGCCGTCGCCGGCGGCTCCAACGGGGGCAGTAGACCCGTCCCGTCGAGGGTGTGCACCGGCAAATGCTGCGACCACGGGTAATGCAGGCTGAATGCGACCAGTCCGGTGCGTTCCGCCGCCGGCAGGTGGCTCATGGCCAGCACCGTCTCCGCCAGGTACTCGACGGGCTCGGTCGGGAAGGTTTCGGGAATGAGGTCGGATGCACCCGGCGTGCGCACGGCCGTCGACGGGCCGACGCAGTTGACGGCGATGTTGTCGTCGACCAGTTCGGCCGCCAGGCCCTGGGCGAAGCGGTGAAGTGCCGCTTTCAGCGAGGCGTACACCACGTCGCCAGAACTCTTGTTGTACTCGCGGAACGGCCGCACCGGCGCCATGCCGGTGACCGAGCCGATGTTGATGATCCACCCGCCACCACGGCGGCGCATGTGCGGAATCGCGGCCTGCGACAGGATGAAGGGCGTGCGAAGGTAGTGCTCGACAGTGCGGTCGAACGTGTCCGTCGCCATCTTCTCGATGACCGAGTAGTCGGCATAGCCGGCATTGTTGACCAGGATGTCGAGTCGACCGGTGTGTTCGATGACGTTCGGTATCAGTGCTTCTCGCTGCACGGTGTCTTCGAGGTCGGCCGCCAAGCCGATGGCCGTGCCACCTGCCGCCTCGATGAGCGCAATCGTCTCGCCGATCGTCCCGGGCAGCGCCGTCGCCCCTCCCCCGCGCACCGAGGGTGACGGCGTGTAGGAACGCGCGGTCACCACGACCGTGGCGCCCTCGGCGGCCAGTCGCTGGGCAATGGCGCGTCCGATCCCGCGGCTGCTGCCCGTGACCAGCGCCGTCTTACCCCGTAGCAGGTGCGCCACCTGATGCTCCTTGTTGACCGTGCAATACGAAATGCTCCTCGATCGGCGCCCGGTGCTGATGCCAGACGTCGACCAGACGCCACGGAGTGGACACGACCACCCGTCCCGAGCCCGACCGGTAGTAGGTGTGCGCGTTAGGGGTGTGGCACCACACTGTGCGCGACATGGCGTCGTCGATCTGCGCCACGTAGTCGTCGTAGGCCTGCTGCGTCACTTCCATCGTCGTCGCGCCGCGCAGGGCCATCAATTGAAGGCACTCCACGATGTAGTGCGCGAGCACCTCCATCGAGAAGTTCGCGCCGGCACCATGGCCCGGGCTGTAGTTGGGCGCCGAGGTGATGAACAGGTTCGGAAAGCCGGGCACGGTGCCGCCGCGGTACGCGCGAGGACTGTCGCCCCACTCGTCACGCAGCGTGCGCCCGTCGCGTCCGCGGATGTCCACTGTCGACAGGAAGTCGAGGTGATAGCCCGTGGCGTAGATGATCACATCGAGGTCGATCTGTCGACCGTCCTGCGTGACGATTCCTTCTGCGTTGACCGCGGCGGGCTCACTGGCCTCCACGTCGACGTGATCGCGAGTCAGCGCGGCATAGTAGCCGCCCGGATCGCGGATGATGCGCTTGCCGTACGGCGCGAAATCCGGCGTGACCTTCTTCGCCAGTTCTGTTCCCTCACCGAACATCCGGTTGATGTACTCCGTGCACATCTGCAACAGCACGTCGTTCGCCGGAGAGATCGACAGATGCTCGGCGGCCCACTCCGGGTCTCGCAGGATCACGGGATGATTGTTGTCCGCGGTACCCCAGTACGACTTCAGGCGATGCCAGTTGGCGTAGTACGGCAGGTGTCGTCCGAGAAAACGACGGAACTCCGGGACGTCGTCGGAGAGCCGTTTGCGCGGTGCCACCCAGTGCGGCTGCCGCTGGAACACGGTCAGATGGTCGACCTGATGGACACAGGCATCGACGATCTGCACCGCTGTGCAACCGGCCCCGATGATCGCCACCCGCTTGCCGGTCAGGTCCAAGGTCGAATCCCACCGCGCGGAGTGCACGCTGACACCGGCGAAACTCTCGCGGCCGGGAAGGTCCGGCCAGCGAGGTCGATTCAGGTAGCCCGCAGCGGTGATGACCACGCGGGCGTGACTCACCTCGCGGTGACCATCGCGAGTCACCGAGTGGATCTCCCACTGCCGGCGGTCCTCGTCCCACCACAGCGCCTCGACTTCGGTACCGAACCGCGTGTGCTCGCGGAGCCCGTGCCGGTCGGCAAGTGATACGAGATAGCCCTGGTATTCCGCGCCCTGCGGGTAGTAGTTCGACCAGTCCGGGTTGACCTCGCGTGACAGCGAGTAGTACGCCGACGGGGTGTCCACCCCGATGCCCGGATAGGTGGTCGTCAACCAGGTACCGCCGACTTCATCGTTGCGGTCGAAGATGTCGTAGGTCACGCCCGCATCCGCGGCGGCGAGCGCGGTCACGATGCCGGCGATACCAGCCCCGATGATGGCGACCGTTGTGGTGGCCGGAATCGGCACATCACGGGGAAGCGTCGGTTGTGACAGCTGGAAGCCGCCCTGCTCGAGCAGCAGCGGCACGAACTCGTCGTCGACTTCCGAACCGAGGGCCAGCGGGAGCAGTCGGGTGAAGAGCACCTCGTCGACGGGCACCGGTGCCGCTTGAGCTTCGACGGCGCTCACCAGAGCCGCCACGATCGCCTCCATGGTGTCGGAGTCGGTGACACCCCTCTTCTCCGGAGGGTCGGGTTCGTGCGAGATCTTCGGCGCGAAGCGGTCGAGCACCGACGCGTCATCGGTCATCTGTGCCAGCACCGCCACCAGTACGCCCGGATCCGCCTGCCGCAGGTGGGTCCTCAGCGCCTCGAGGTCGACCTGGGAGGCGTCGTGCGTCGTCGGGGTTGCGGCGTCAATCGTCACGTCACCGAGTATCGAACCGCTGACCGGTGACGGCACCGGCTGTGCCTACTGAGCGGGACAGCGATCGGTGAGCGGGCGTGATCCGTGTTTGGCTGCCCTCATGCAAGGCGACCCCGACACCGACAGCCTGGTCGCACGGGCTCGCAGCCACGCACTCGGTGACATCCCGCGGCGGTCGGCCCGCCGGCAACCCGACAAGACCGCGATCATCGACGGCGAGGTCACACTGACGTTCGCAGAGTTCGATCGGTTCGTCGACCGCACCGCAGCAGCGCTGCGCGACAACGGTTTCGATGTCGGTGACCGGATTGCGCTACTGTCCCACAACTGCTGGCAGTACGCCGTGCTGACGTTCGCCACCGCACGTGCGGGCGTGGTGCTGGTGCCGGTGAACTTCATGCTCACGGCCGAGGAGATCGCCTACGTGCTCGGCCACAGCCACGTCACCGGCTTCATCGTCGAGGCCGAACTGACGCCCATCGCCGAGGACGCCATGCGGCGCGGCGGCGCGGTCACCACCACGGTGGCGCTGACCCCCGACGGGGCCACCCCGCCGCCGGGATGGCAGGACTTCGCCACGTGGCTCGACACCGACAGCCCGGCCCCGCGCCCGCATATCGACGACGAGCAGCTAATGCGCCTGATGTACACCAGCGGCACCGAATCGCGGCCCAAGGCGGTGATGCACACCAGTCGCAGCCTGATGTGGCAGTACGTCAGCACCATCCTGGCCGGAGCCATGTCCGGTAGCGACGTCGAGATCCACTCCCTGCCGCTGTACCACTGCGCGCAGTTGGACAACTTCCTGGCCACCGACATCTACCTGGGAGCCACCAGCATCATCCTGGCACTCCCTGATCCCGAGACGGTTCTGCGCACCATCGAGCGGTACCGGGTGACGAACTACTTTGCGCCTCCGACGGTGTGGATCAGCCTGCTGCGCTGTCCGGTCTTCGATCAGGTCGACCTGTCCAGTCTGCGCAAGGGCTACTACGGTGCGTCGGCGATGCCGACGGAGATCCTCGCCGAGATGCGGGAACGCCTCCCCGACCTGCGGCTGTGGAACTTCTACGGACAGACCGAGATGGCGCCGCTGGCCTCGGCGCTCGGCCCCGACGAGCAGGACACGCACGCCGGCTCCGCCGGGCGCCCGGTGCTCAACGTGGAGACCACCATCCTCGACGCCGCTGACTCGCCGGTGCCCACCGGCGTCATCGGCGAGATCGCCCACCGCAGCCCCCATCTCATGCTCGGCTATCTCGACGACCCGGCCAAGACGGCGGAAGCCTTCCGTGCCGGCTGGTTCCACTCCGGTGACCTCGGCTACTACGACGAGCACGGGCTTCTCCACGTCGTCGACCGCAAGAAGGACATGATCAAGACGGGCGGGGAGAACGTGGCCAGTCGTGAGGTCGAAGAAGTCCTCTATCGCCATAACGGAATACAAGAGGTTGCGGTCTTCGGGTTGGCTCACCCGGTATGGGTGGAAGCCGTTGTCGCCGCGGTGGTGCTGCGCGAGGGGGCCGACCTCACCGAACACGACGTGATCGCGCACTGCCGAGCGCACCTGGCCGGGTTCAAGGCTCCCAAGCAGGTGTTCTTCGTCGAGGCACTGCCGAAGAACCCCAGCGGCAAGCTGCTCAAGCGCGATCTGCGCCGGCGGTTCAGCCTCGAGCACAGCCGCTGAGAACGATGCCGGATTGTGGAACCTCATCGCCGGCTGATGGTGTTCCGCTCACCGGTCACGCCCCTGTTTCCGATTCCTCGAGGAGGCTTGACTGGTCGGCATGAGCAACGACATCACCCTGGCTGAACTCCAGGACTTCGTCTCCGGCTACTGGTACGCCTACGACGAAGCGCTGTACGACGACATGGCGGCCGCGAAAGCCGACGACATCCGCTTCATCACCCGCAGCGATTCCGGGGCCAGCCCGTTCGAGGAGCTGATGTCGCCCGAGCTGCACGGCCGCGACGCGGTGATGGAGTGGCTCACCGACCATCGCCGCCAGAGCCCCTACCCGCTGCGCCACCACGCCACCAACATCCACCGCACGGGCACCCACGATGGCACCGCCCGTGCCCGCTTCTACATCTTCGTCAACCAGATCACGAATTTCGTGCCGTTCGCGGTGTCCAGCGGCGTCGCCAACGTCGCGGTGCGCCGCGGCGCGAGTGGCCTCGAGTTCACCGAGATGGAAATGGTCCTCGACACGACGAATTCGGTGCTGCTGGCGGAGATGTCCGCCGACGCCAGCGCGGGCGCCTGAGCGGCGTGGACGCCCGCGAGACCTTCTCCGGCGGTGTCGCCGTCATCACCGGCGCCGGTGCCGGCATCGGCGCCGGGCTTGCCCGTCACGCTGCCCAGCTCGGCATGACGGTGGTCCTGGCCGACATCGACGGCGACGCCATCGCCGCGCTGGGCGACGAACTGACCGCGCAGGGCGTACATGCACTTGCTGTCGTCTGCGATGTCACTGATTTCGACGCGGTGCAGGAACTCGCCGACCGGACCTACCGGGACGCCGGGCCGGTCCGTCTGCTTGTCAACAACGCCGGTGTCGAACAGTTCGGATTCCTGTGGGACACCCCGGTCGCCAATTGGCAGCGGCTCGTCGACATCAACATCTCAGGCGTCTTCAACGGCATACGCGCGTTCCTGCCGCACATGATCGCCGCCGGATCTCCGGCGTGGGTGTGGAATCTGTCCTCGATCGGCGGTGTCGCTGTGGTGCCGCTGCAGGCGCCCTACATCATGAGCAAGCACGCGGTGCTGGCCCTCACCGAATGCCTCGCGTTGGAGACGCAATTGGCGGGGCACGATCACATCCACGTACAGGCGGTGTTGCCGGGTGCGGTGGTGTCGAACATCTTCGAGTCCGCCCGCGGCGTCGCCGACGGCGACATCGAGGCTGCCGAAGCACAACGCAGCGCCATGCTCGACATCAAAGCCGCGGCGATGGATGCCGTCGCGGCGGCCGAGGTGGTCTTCGAGCAATCCGCCGAGGGGCGTTTCTATCTGCTCACCCAGCCGGAGTACGTCGGGTCGGCAATGGCCGAGCGCGCCGACGTGCTCACCTCGCAGCGCGCACCGGTACTGAAGACCAAGCAGCGCTTCGACTCCGCGAAGCACTGACGGGATGTCCAAGTACGCCTTGGATCCCGACGCCGCCACGCGCGTCGCGGCGTTCGGAGTGATCCCCCCTATGCGGCAGCGGGGCCTGACCGAGGTACGCCGGACCATCGAGTCGGCGCCACATCCTGATGTGATGCCGGAGATGTCCAGTGTCGAGGACCGGGTCGCGCCGGGTCCGGCTGGGCCCATTCCGCTGAGGATCTACCGCCCCACGGGCGACGCCGACGCTCCCGTGCTCGTCTACTTCCACGGCGGCGGCATGGTGCTCGGCTCCAACCACTCCTTCGAACCTCTCGCTCGGGCCTTGGCCGCGGCCAGTGGGGCGACGGTCGTGTCCGTTGACTACCGACTCGCGCCCGAGGCCCCGGCGCCGGCGCAGTTCGACGACGCCTACGCCGCCACCGCACACGTCGCCGCCAATGCGGAGTCACTACGCGTCGACGCCGATCGGCTCGCCGTGATCGGGGACAGCGCCGGCGGCTCATTGGCGGCGGCGGTGTCGCTGGCCGCACGCGACCGTGACGGGCCATCTATCCGGTGCCAGGTGCTGATGTACCCGGGCCTCGACCGCGACATGATGTGTTCGTCGATCGTGAGCATGCCCGACGCACCGATGTTGACCCGCGATGACATCGACTACATGCACGAGCTCGCCGACAGTGGCGTGACCACGCCGCCTGACCCTTACCGGTTCCCGGCAATTGCCACCGAGCTGGTCGGACTTCCGCCGGCGATTGTGGTGACCGCGGCCTGCGATCCGATTCGGGATTGGGGAGAGCGGTATGCGGTGCGCCTTCGAGATGCAGGTGTGCAGACGACACTGACCCGCTATCCCGGCGTCTATCACGGGTTCCTGATGCGTTCGGACGCCACCGCCAGAGGCCGGCTCGCGATCGCCGAGACTGGAGCTTTGATTCGCGCGAAGTTCGCTCACCCCCTGTCGGTCTGAGCCGGTGTTCACCTCCCGATCACCGGACAGTTGGGCTCACCGGAAGCCGTTACCGCCCCAGTATTGACAGATCGGCGGCAATGCCGAGCGTCCGAAGAACAAGAGGAGACCCGATGCTGACTGATGATCGGCGCATGGATCTGTCCGATGTACTGCGACCCGCTTCGCCGCCGCGGGAGATCGACGACGTCTACTCCGACGACCAGCGGGAGCGTCTGCTCGACGTGGTGCGGACCCAGGGACCGTGGAAGCTGATCATCGCGCAGCATTTCGCGTCGGCCGACGAACTCATGGCCACCATGAGTGGTGCATTCCCGGAGGGTTTCGAGCCGTCACTCGACCTGTTCCTCACCCCGACGTTCCGTGGCTACCTGGCGAACTATGGCGCCGTGCTCTACCCGGAACTGCACGATTGCTTCTACAACGAGACGTTCCTGAACCAGGCCAAGAGCTACTGGAACGCCCAATACGCCAAGCCCGAGCTGATGCTCTTCAACATCAACGGCCCGTGCGCCAACCGCGACCCCGGCCACCTGGACTCCCCCAGCTTTCGCGGTGTGCGCCACGAGAACGCACCGACGTGGCTCTGCAGTGTGATGGGGAAATCTGGTTTGTTCCAGGACTATTTGATCAAGATGGCACAGGTGATCACCTGGTTCTCACTAGACGAGAGCAGCGGGTTCACCTATTGGCCCGACGGTCCACTCAAGGCCCCGCAGCGTCTGCTGCCGCCGGTCTACAACCGTGGAGTGGTCGTGCAGAACGAGATGATGGTGCACCGCGGTGAAGCCAACGGCCCGCTACAGCAGCAGGTCCCGGCCGGTCTCGCATTCGATACGGTCTTCACCGGGGACTCGAACGACCGCGACCAATGGTTGTTGAAGAACGGCGACGATGTGATCGCGCGGCACCACACCGACGAACTACGCTTCCTGGTCCACTGGTCGGCCGAGGTGTTCTCCGACTTCGACGAGCTCAAGAAGAACATGGACCACTCCGACGACCTGACCACCGACCGCGCGATCGGCATGATGGTCGACGACCTGCGCGCCAAGGGCATCAAACTGGACGTGCCCGGTGAGCCGCTGCACGACCCGCAGTTCATCGGTGCGCTGAACGCCGCTTACGACCTCGGTGGACCGGCGATCTATCCCGACGAGGCGCCGCTGTCGGCGTTCCAGATGGCCTGACCGATGGACCGGTTCATGGATCGCCGCGTCATCGTCACCGGTGCGGGATCGGGCATCGGTCAGGCGACCGTCGCTCGTCTGCTCGACGAGGGAGCGACCGTCGTCGCCTTCGACATCTCGGAGTACGGCTTGGCGCAGACAGTGTCTGCCGCCGCCGACGCCGGCACCGACAAACGGCTGACCACTGCGGTTCTCGACATCTCGGACGAGCAGTCAGTGACCTCCTCGGTCGGCTTCGCGATCGACGATCTGGGCGGACTGGACGTCCTCGTCAACGCGGCGGCGATACAACGGTGCGCCCACACCCACGAGCACACGCTCGACGACTGGAACGCCACCTTGGCGGTGAATCTGACCGGCACCTTCCTGATGACCCGCCAGGCACTACCGGCGCTGTGCGAATCCGGCCGAGGCGTGGTCGTGAACTTCACGTCCACCTCGGCATCCTTCGCTCACCCGTATATGGCGGCCTACGCGGCCAGCAAAGGCGGGATCCTGGCGTTCACGCACTGCCTCGCGCTCGAATACGCGAAGCAGGGATTGCGCGCGGTCAACATCCAGCCCGGCGGCGTGTCCACGGCGCTGGCACTGAGCACCCTGGACAAGATGCCCGAGGGCTACGACCTCGGCCTGTGGGCCAAGCAGACACCGATTTTGCCGCAGGACGACGGCGGCATCCTGGGCGAGCCCGCCAAGGTCGCCTCCGTCATCGCGATGGTGGCCTCCGAAGACGGAGCGTTCATCACCGGCACCGAGATCCGCATCGACGGCGGCGCCCACGCCTGAACGTCAGCGGACGATCACCTCGCTCGGTGTCCGGGGCGCTCCCAACATCTCTCGGTGTGACGGCGGAGTTCGTCCTTCCTCGTCCGTCACTCCATAGCGCTGCGCCAGCTCGGCACTGATCAGGGTATGGCCGCTGAGTGCCGCCCGGTCCGGGTCGCGGAAGAGGGCATCGACGACGTAGCCGGTGAACTCCGGTGTTTCCGCATGCTGCGCGAATGCCTGCAGCCCGTCGTCGTTGTCACCGAATGCTTGTCGCATCTTATCGGTCAGTAGGATTCCCATCCAGGCAGACACGACATCGACCGGAGTACCGCGGAAGTCGACTGCCATGTCGGCCGCCATCTTGTCTATCCCGGCTTTCTGGGCGCCGTACGCCGGGCCGTGCATGTAGCAGACGGCGCCCGGAGATGACGTGAACACGACGAGTCCCGCACTGCTGCGCAGCAGCAGCGGCGCTGCACACCACGACGCGACGTACGCCGACCGCAAGCCCACATCGAGAATGTCCCCCAGTTCGATTGGCTTCTCCCAAAACGGCTTCGGGCCTGTCAACGCGTCGTGCACCGCAGCGGCGTTGTTGACCAGCAGGTCGAGCCGGCCGTTTTCCCGCTCGACCCGTGCGAACAGCTGGGCGACCGCGGCGTCGTCACGATGGTCGAGCGGTACCGCGATCACCTCGTCGCCGGTCTCGACCACGGTTCGGCCGGTCGCGTACACCCGCCATCCGCAGTTCGACAGGGCCCGCGCGATTCCACGCCCGGCCCCGCGGCTGGCGCCCGTCACCACTGCGACGGGTGCGTCAGAAGAGTGAGTCACACAGCGAGGTTAAGGCGCGACCGGCGCCTCGTCGACAATCTGCAATCGGCCTCCGCGCACCGCTTCCACGATCGAATGGGTCAGCTCGGAGCAGGAGAGAAATACTGGGGGGCGACCGTGTGCAGCCAGCTCCTCGGCGGCACGGCGCTGCGGACATGTCCGCACCGCCGCGGCGTTCCACTGCACACTCGTCTGCTCCCAGGTGCTCTTGCGCGCCAACACGCCCGCCCCGCAGGCCCGGCAGGTCACCGGAACCATCGGCGCGTCGTCCAGCCGGTTGTCCGGCCGAATGCTCATCCGGCGCTTGACGCCGAGACTCCGGCCGCCAGGTTGTCCTCGACGACCTTCATCCACTCCTCCCGGGGGCGGGTGGTGTCGATCTCGTACTCGAAGCGGTCGACCATGTCCGGGGTGACATCTGCGGCGTCGACATAGAACTGCTCGTACCAACGGCGCAGCTGGTAGACCGGACCGTCCTCTTCGCACAGCAGCGGGTTGTCGATGCGCGCCTTGTTCTTCCAGATGTCGACATCCTGCTCGAAGCCCATCTTCACGAAATCTCCAAGGCCGATCGCGGTCTGCATCGCCAGTTCGTCGGTCAACGCCTCCGACTTCTTCACGATGATGCCGTACTGCAGCACGAACGATTCGGCGTCGATGGGATAGTGGCAGTTGATCAGAACTGTGCGGTGATCGATGTTCTCGTAGTGGTAGGTGAGGTCATCGATCATGAAAGAGGGACCGTAATACCCTGCTACCGAGGTGGTGCCGAGCATCTTCGGCCCCTCGAGTGGCTGCATATCGGGCCGGCCGGCACTGTTCATGTACTGGATCGCCACGTGACCTTCGAACACGTTCTTGAAATGCGTGGGCAGCGATCCGTGGATGTAGAAGAAGTGCGCCATGTCGACCACGTTGTCGATGACTTCACGGCAATTGGTGTCGACCACGGTGGTGTACCAGTGCCAGTCGGTCCACTCGTCGCTGGTGGCTCCTTCGATCCGCGGGATCGTCACGCCCTCCGGCGGCGGTTTGCGCTCAGGATCGTTCCACACGAACAGCATTCCGTCCTGCTCGAGTGTCGTCCACGTCGCCGTGCGCGCCAGTCGCGGAGCCCGTTTGCTGTACGGCACCTTCTTGCAGCGACCGTCGCCACCCCAGCGCCAATCGTGGAAGGGGCAGGCGATCTCGTCGCCCTTGACCTGCCCCTGGCTCAGGTCCCCGCCCATGTGCCGGCAGTACGCATCGAGCACGTTGATCTTGCCGTCACCGCCACGGAACACCACCAACTTGTTACCGAAGGCGCTGACCGAATGGGGTTGGCCATCACCGAATTCAGTCGTCAGACCGAGGCAGTGCCATCCACGGGCGAAGCGTGTCGGCGCCGCGTCGGCTTCGATGTGCCGCACCTCGACATCGGGCTGTAGCGTCATGGATCCGTTCTACCGCGGTTGGAGGCAGCGAGAAACCTGCTGTTCCGCTCATCAGGACAGGCAATGCCCTCCTCCGCCCGAGCCACCTAACGTCGGTTCGTGACCACTGCGCCGCACAGCACCATCCCGACGGGCCTGCCCGTCAACGACACCATCGTCGACCTGTTGGTGGTTGGGTCGGGCACCGGTATGGCTGCGGCCCTGGCCGCAAGGGATCACGGGCTGTCGGTGCTGATCATCGAGAAGTCCGGATACATCGGCGGGTCGACGGCGCGTTCCGGTGGAGCCCTCTGGCTGCCCGCCAGCCAGGTGATCAGCGGCGACGGTGGCGGCGACACCCAGCAGCGGGCGCGGACCTATCTCGACGCCGCGGTGAACGGCACCGCGCCCTCGTCGCGTTCCACCGCATTCCTCGCACACGTCGACTCGACCATCGACCTGCTGCGCCGCACCACACCTATGCGCTTCTTCTGGGCGAAGGACTACTCCGACTATCACCCCGAGCTTCCGGGCGGCAGCGCGGCGGGTCGAACCTGTGAGTGCCGACCGCTGGACACCGCGGTGCTCGGCGAGCATCGCGCGCGACTGCGTCCCGGGGTCATGGAGGTCAAGATCCCCATGCCGACCACCGGTGCGGACTACCGATGGCTGAACTTGATGTCACGGGTTCCGCGCAAAGGTGTGCCGGTGGTGATCAAGCGGCTCGGCCAGGGCCTCGGAGGCCTGCTGTTGGGCCGGCGGTACGCCGCCGGCGGTCAAGCGCTGGCGGCGGGACTGTTCGCCGGGGTGTTGCGGGCCGGCATCCCGGTTTGGACCACGACGTCGCTGCAGCGCCTCACCACCGATGACGGCGGCCAGGTGACGGGTGCGGTGGTCGACCATTGCGGACGGGAAGTCGCCGTGACGGCGCGTCGCGGCGTCGTGCTGGCGGCCGGCGGATTCGACCACCGCATGGACATGCGCTGGAAGTTTCAGTCCGAGTCGCTGGGTGAACATGCCAGCCTAGGCGCGGAGAGCAACACCGGCGATGCGATCCGCGTCGCTCAAGATGTGGGCGCTGCAATCGATCTGATGGACCAGTCATGGTGGTTCCCCGCCGTGGCGGCCTTGCCCGACGCCGATCCGAAGGTGATGCTGGCAGAGCGGTCACTCCCCGGATCACTCATCGTCGACCAGACCGGCAGCCGGTTCGTCAACGAGGCCACCGACTACATGTCCTTCGGACAGTGTGTGCTCGATCGCGAGCGCGCCGGCAATCCGGTCGATTCCATGTGGATCGTATTCGACCAGCAGTACCGCAACAGTTATGTCTTCGCGGCGGAACTGTTTCCTCGCATGGCCGTTCCGCAATCGTGGTACGACGCCGGCATCGCGCACCGCGCGGACGATCTCGGCGAACTCGGCCGCAGGATGGGGGTGCCGTCCGCCGACTTCCTCACCACCATCGCGCGATTCAACGAGATGGCCTGCGCCGGTCAGGATTCAGACTTCGGACGCGGTCGCAGCGCCTATGACCGCTACTACGGAGATCTCACGGTGACGCCCAATCCGAATCTGCGCGCGCTCGACCGCGGGCCGTTCTACGCGGTGAAGATGGTGCTCAGCGACCTCGGCACCTGTGGCGGCCTACGCGCCGACGAACGCGCCCGGGTGCTGCGCGAGGACGGCACCGCGATTCCCGGTCTCTACGCGATCGGCAACACGGCCGCCAACGCGTTCGGGACGACGTACCCGGGCGCAGGCGCGACGATTGCACAAGGACTGGTGTACGGGTACATCGCCGCCCGAGACGCCGCACAACACCAGACGTAGAGCGGCCGATGCATCAGAGACGCACCAGCGTGAACAGGCGGACTACTCCGGCTCTTCGGCCTGCACTCTGCGCTCGATCTCGTACCAGTAGTCGCGCAGCAGGGGCGGCGTCCCGTTGTCGCTAGCGGGTTGCGCCTTCGCGAAGGCTTCCTCGGCCTCGTCGAGGTCCTTGATCACTTTGAGCGCCAGTTCCCGCTCGGCGGCGTAATAGCGCTCGGCCCACTGCAGCGCCACACGTCCGTACGCCCAGGCGGGTTCGACCTCGGCCCACTTCGCCTCGACGGCGGCTTCGCGCTGCATCCGGTCAGCGAACGCCACGTGCTCCTGCATGATCTCTTTGAGTCGGGCCGGATTGGTCAGGTGCCCGAACATCACTCTCAGCAGAGGATTGTGCTTGAGCTGCGGCGGGTCGACAGGCCCTTTTTCGGCCCATTCCCGCAACGCAGCCGACCCCGCTTCGGTGATCTTGTAGAGCCGCTTGCTACGTGCACCGCCGTCGTTCTCGACCCGCGAGGTGAGCAGATCCTGCTCTTCGAGCTTCTTGAGTTCGGTGTAGATCTGGCTGTAGGCCGGGCTACCGTAGAAGAACCGCAAGCTCCACTCGGTCCACTTCTTGATGTCGTAACCCGACAGCTCGTCCTCATACGACAGCACCCCGAGCAGGGCCCAGCCTGTCGCGGTCACCTTCGGCCTGTCGGCACTCGAGGGCATTTGTCCAGGCTAACAACTCCCGGTCGCAGCGGTCGTCGCGTCATCCGCTGATCGGGAGCGCCACTTGCCAGTGCGTTGTGGTCCGCCGACAGTTGAGGTACTCCAAACCCGGCCAGGATGGTGATGACGATCAGCGAGACCACTCAGACGAGCGTCGAGGACTACTCTCCCGATCCCGCGGTGATGCGGCGGGTGGTGAGCCACTTCTGCACCGGCGTCGCCGTGGTGACCGCCCTTCGAGCTCATCCGCAGCGTGACCCCTTGCTGTTCTTCCGGGGCGGCTTCGGCGGGTTCGCAGGACGCGTGGAGGCGGCGGGCTCCGGCGATGCCTGACGACGCCTTCGATGATGAGGTGGATGTCGTCGTCGTGGGGTCGGGCGGCGGGGTCGCGGGCGCATACACCGCGGCGCGCGAAGGCCTGTCGGTCGCCCTGGTCGAGGCGACTGATCAATTCGGCGGCACCACCGCGTATTCCGGCGGTGGGGGCATGTGGTTCCCGGGCAATCCGGTGATCCAGCGAGCAGGCGTCGACGACAGCCCGCAGCAGGCGCTCGATTACTTCCACGCCGTGGTCGGCGATCGAACCCCGTACGCACTGCAGCAGACCTATGTGGTGGGCGGGTCGAGGCTCATCGAATATCTCGAGCGCGACGAGCGTTTTGCGTTCGCCGAACTGCCGTGGCCGGACTACTACGGATCGGTGCCGGGTGCACGCGCCGACGGGCGGCGGCACATCGTGCCGGTACCGGTGTCGGCGTCGGCACTCGGAACTCTGGCCGAGGTCATCCGTGGTCCGCTCGACACCGAACGTCTGGGCCATCCGGCGCCGCCGATGCTCACCGGGGGGCGGGCGCTCATCGGCCGGTTTCTGTGGGCGCTCAGCCGGTTCCCTCAGGCACGAACGCATCTGAATTCGCCCCTCATCGAGTTGATCACCACGGGCTACGGCGCCGTGATCGGGGCCGTCGTGGACCGCGGTGGCGAAGAAGTCAGGATCGGCGCGCGGCGGGGAGTGCTCCTGGCGGCAGGCGGCTTCGAACAGAACCCTCGGTTGCGCCGGTACTGGGGTGTGCCGGGACGCGCCAATGACAGCATGGGGTGTCCCGGCAACACCGGCGCCGCGCATCAGGCGGCGATCCGCATGGGCGCCGACACCGACTTGATGGACCAGGCCTGGTGGTCGCCGGGATTGACCCATCCCGACGGCCGCTCCGCCTTCGCCCTCTGGTTCACCGGCGGCATCTTCGTCGACCGGACCGGTGAGCGATTCGTCAACGAGTCCGCTCCCTATGACCGGCTCGGTCGTGCGGTGCTGGCTCAGATGGATGCTCGGGGCACGGCGTTGCCGTTCTGGATGATCTACGACGACCGTGAGGGCGAGACGCCGCCGGTGAAGGCGACCAACGTCTCGATGGTGGACCCCGCGCACTATCGGTCGGCCGGTTTGTGGCACACAGCCGAGAACCTCGGCGACCTGGCGGCCCTGATCGACGTGCCGGCCGAAGCGCTGTGCGCCACCGTCGCCCGTTACAACGCACTGGTCGCCAGTGGCCGCGACACCGACTTCGGGCGCGGCGACGAGCCCTACGACCGAGCGTTCTCCGGCGGTGAGCTGCCCCTGGTTCCGATCGAGAAGCCGCCCTTCCACGCCGCGGTCTTCGGGCTGTCCGACCTCGGCACCAAGGGCGGTCTGCGGACCGACACCAACGCACGGGTACTCGACACGTCCGGTGCGCCGATCCCCGGGCTCTACGCGGCAGGCAACACCATGGCGGCGGTCAGCGGCACCACCTATCCGGGCGGCGGCAATCCGATCGGCGCGTCGCTGTTGTTCAGCCACCTCGCCGCTCTCGACATGGCCGGCCGGGCATCGCGGTGACAACCAACGGCCAACTCGGCGAACACGACCCGCTGACGGAGTCGGTACGGGTGCTGATCGACAGGGTCATCCGCACCAAGGTCGACACGGCTACGCAAGAGGCCGCCCGAGCGCATGTGGCTGCCGCTGTGAGCCTGCTCGAGGAACGGATGATGCCGGCTTCGTTCGGCGTGCACGCACTAGCGACCCACGGACCCACGACAGCGGGCAATGTGGTGATCGGCGAACGCAATGCCATCGCTCCCCCGCTCATCGTCGAGCGCGACGGCACCGGCCAGGTCAGTGCCGACGTCGACCTGGGTGCCGCGTATGAGGGGCCGGTCGGCCACGTGCACGGCGGTGTCTGCTCACTGCTCCTCGACCACGTGCTCGGCGCCACCGCCCACCGGCGGGGACGTCCCGCCTACACCGGCACGCTGCAACTGCGTTACCTCCGCCCGACTCCGCTGGGTCGGCTCCGGGTGGAGGCGTGGGTCGAGCACGAGCAGGGACGCAAGACCTATGCGCGGGGCCGCATCCTGTGCGATGGCGACGCCACGGTCGACGCGCAGGGCATTTTCATCCGGCCCCGAGACGTCGACGCCGGTTGACGAAGAGCAGCGGCGACGGTTACGACGACGTGACGTCTGTTGGGGCGAAATAGCTACGCAGCGAGGTTATTTCGCCAGAAGCGTTGAATGTCATCGTGTCGATCGGCTGGAGGGACATCCGGGTGTCGCCCACCTTGAAGTTGATGGTGAAGTCGAACGCCGCTTCCTGCCCGACTATCCGTAGCAATCCCAGTTCCGTTTGGCGGTCCATCGCCTCCAGGGCGGAGAAGAACTGGTGGATCTCCTGTCGGCCGGTGCGAACCTCGCTACCGACCGGATCCTCCACTGTCGCGTCTTCGGCGAACAGTTCGAGGAGTTCGTCGGCGCTGCCCGTCGCGAGCAGGCCGACGTAGCGTCGAATCGTACCGGCCATTTCGTTGGTGTCGTTCGATGACAACGTCATTCACTCTTCTCTATCGGTGTCTCCGGCGAAATCACAGAACGGGCAGGCGCGAGAACTCGGCCTTCACCTCTGGTAGCTCGCCATCTCAACTCAACGTGATGACGACCTTGTCGGCCGCGCCTGGCGTGGCAACACACTGCAACGCCCCCTGCAGGTCAGCGAGGTCGAATGTGTGGCTGATGATCACCTGGTACTTCTCCCAGTTGTCGACGATGTCCTTCGTCACCTCGAAGATCTCACTGGGATAGCCCATGGAACCGATGATCGTCAGTTCGTTGGCCATGACGTTCATGAAGTCCATGCTGATGGGCTCTTTGTGGACGGCCACCACTCCGAGCGTGGCTCCGCGCTTCGCCACGGCCAGCGCTGTCTCGACCGCAGCAGGCACCCCGGCGGCGTCCAGGAACACGTCGGTGCCAGACCTGTTGGGCCACATCGACTCGCCTGGGCCGTGCAGATCGATCAGTCGCGCGGTGACGTCCTCCTCCCTGGAGTTGATGACAGCGTCAGCACCGATCTTCAATGCCTTCTCCAGCCGGGACGGCAGGATGTCGGCCACCACCACGTGTTTGACTCCTCGCGCTTTCAAGGCAATCGTGATACCCAGGCCGATGGGGCCGGCCCCCAGAACCAACACCTGGTCGCTCTGCCGAGGCGCTACCTGGTTGACGGCGTGAAGTGCCACCGCCATGGGTTCGTTGAGCGCCGCGACCTCGTACGGAATGTGGTCGGGTACGACCTCGAGGCTCCGGCCGCGCACGGCGTCCTTGATGTGCAGGAAGTCGGCCAATGCACCGGTCGAACCGCCGTTGCCGATGATGTCGTCGGGTATCGCCATTGGATTGATGACGACGCGGTCACCAACAGCTATCCCGCTCACATTCCTGCCGACTTCCACTACCTCACCGGCCGGTTCGTGACCGATCGGCATACACCCTTGTCGCGGAGGCAATCCGCCGATGGCGATGTAGAGCGTGTCGCTGCCGCAGATCCCGCACGCTCGAATCCGCACCAGGACGTCATCCGGTCCCACCGATGGTGTCGGCACCTCTTTCACTTCGGTTTCATCAGGGGCGGTGACAAAGGCTGCTCGCACTGTGGGGATTCCATTTCGTCGATGTCGTTGACTCGGTCTCGCAAGTCAGTGGGGTCAAGCTCAGAGAACGCTGTAGCCGCCGTCGACGACCAGCGTGGAACCCGTGCTGTAGCAGGCGTTTGCACTACAGAGGTACAGGATCGGGCTGGCGATCTCTCCCGGGTCGGCGAACCGACCGAGCGGGATGTGGTCGATTTGTTGCTGCTTGATCTCCGGTACGTAGTCCATCGGCGCTGTCATGGGGGTAGCGACGAGGCCAGGAACGATGGCATTGACGCGGATTCCGTCGGCTGCCCATTTCACGGCGAGGTTCCGAGTCAGGGCGAGCATTCCCGCCTTCCCCGAGCCGTATCCCGGTACCACCGGCACAGCCCTCAACGCCGCCATGGAGCCGAACATGATCACGCTGGCCCCGCCGCGCGCCTTCGACGCCTTCAGCGCACCGTGCAAACGCTCGGTCAGTCGAAACGGCGCCAGCAGATTGACGGCGACCGATGCGGTGAAACCTTCCGCAGTCGACTCGTCGAGACCACCCGGAAAGTTGGCTCCGGCGTTGTTGATGAGTATGTCCAACTCCGTGAACGAATCTGCGAGCGCCTCGACACCGTCGGAGTCGGTCAGCGCCAACTGCCGATACTCCAATCCGGACAGATCGACGTCGTAGTCCTGCGGTCCTGTTCTGGTGCCGGTGATCGTGACTCGTGCGCCGCTGTCACGAAGAAGCGATGCCGTCGCATGGCCGATGCCACTCGTGCCGCCGGTGACCAGGGCGGTCGTATCGGCGAAGTCGAAGAGTACGCGGTTGTTCATGACAGTTCCTTGATCTGCTCGCGAAGCCAGGCGGCTTCCCAGAAGTTGGTGCTGGCCTGCAGCAGATCTTCATGTGCGGTGATCAGAATCTGTTTGGCCTCGTTGTTGCCGGGTTCGGCTCTGTTGACGATCTCGGCCAGCTGGATGGCCCGCACCGGATTCCCGGCGCCCAGGTGCTGGCGCGCCCTTTCGAGAATCGGCTCTGCGCCGGCAAGTTCGAGCAGATCCGCCTCCATCCCGTCCGGGCCTTCGGCGTAGAGCTCGGCGGTGGAGCGGTGGTGGAACCAGCCGGCGTAGTTCTCCCAGATTGCGCGCACGTCCCACCGGACCATGCCGTAGCCCTGGCCGACCTCCAGTTCGGGCGGCAGAACCACCTCGCGCATCAGCGTGTGAACATCCTTGCCGGCGTTCATCCCTTCGACTGTCTGGTCGTGTATTGACATCACGGCGTCGCGCAGTCGGGTCAGCTCCCATTCGATCCGGTCCTTTCCGACGATCGGGCCGAAGTGTCCGGTGAGCAACGTCTCCGCGCCCAGCGCGCGCACCCGGTCGATCGACTCCACCACCGTCAATGCATCCCGGTAGCGGTCGCCGCGCACGGTCACCAAATTGGGAATATGCCCGAACAGCGCTCCGAACACGTTGCCGCACAGGCAGACGCCTTCTTCGGGAAGCCAGACGACCAGGCTGTCGAACGTCTCGCCACCGGGCGTGGCATATAACTCCAAGCGGCGGCCGCCCAGTTCGATGACATGCATGACCTCGACGATGACTGTCGGGGCCGGGACGCTCTGCGGTGGCGGCGGGCCGAATCGTTGCGTCGTTCTCGTGATCGTGTCCATCACCTTGTCGATCCAGGCGAAGGCGGAGTTCCTGGCCCGGAATGCCGCGAGCAGGTCGTTGTCGCGCTGCCATGTCTTCCAGTCCGCCTGGGCCACGATCTGACTGTCGGGGTCGGCGACCGAGCCGATACCGCCGACATGGTCGACGTGGCCCTGCGTCAGGATGACGTAGCGGATCGGCGCAGTGTCTACGGCGTCATAGTTCGCGCGGTGCACCGGACCTTCGAAGCCCATCCCCGTGTTCAGCACGATCCGGCCCTCGCTGGTCGTCAGCATGTACGAGTTCGACAGACCGGGAGACAACCAGATGCCTGGGCTCACCTCCTCCGCGGGCGCACCGGCACCGACGATGTCATCGCCTCCTGGGCGGCTCAGGTAGGCAGGTTCGTAGACGGTCATACTTCCTCCTTCACGTGGAAGCGGTCGAAGTAGAAGCCGAATCGCGATCGGACTTCCTCCGGGGACCGACCGAAGTGGCCCTTCAGGTCATACTGCAGCCGGCCGTGCTTACCGCGCGGGTTGTCGTCGAGGTAGCCGCGGAATGCGGCGAGTGTCTCCGCAGTCAACTCGGTGCCGTTGTAGGCGTACAACGTCTCCAGAATCGACATCTCGTTCCCGTTGAGTTGGTGGAAGGGGATGTCCATGCTGCGGTCGGGCGCCACGAGTTCCCGGTCCCGCACACACGCGCGCAGTAGCCGCTCGACCCGGTCAATCCAGTAATCAACGAGTCCTTCGGGGTCGATTTCTCTGCGGCGGAGTCGATCTCCGTACGCCAGCATGGTGACCGCGGACTGGATGACCGCTACCGGATCCCGGTGGGTGAACGCGACGGTGGCATCGGGGAAGGTTCGCATCAGCGGCCCGAGTTGCTCACAGTGCTGCGGCGACTTGAGCACCCACTGGCGTGGCCCCCGCAGGAACGTCAGCGCCTTGAGCGTCGTGCGCAGATAGGCGTAATGCTCATCCTGGTTCAACCCGAGGTAATAGTCCCGCCATTGCGGCACCCGGGCGTGCCACTCCAGCACATAGCTCGCGAAGTCGAGGTCCAGCACCTCGACCTCTTCCTCGATCGCCTGGGGGAAGCGGTCGTGCATGGCCTGTATCAGCGGCGTCATCGACTTTGACGCTTCGTGCTCGGCGGCACATCGTACGAACCGAGGATCGACGCCGTTGACGTCCGGGCCCTCGCCGTGGAGCGGGAACGGCTCCTGACTCTCCCAGTACGGCAGGGCCCGCCGCCGGGTATCGGATGCGATCAAGTTGACCAGATGCGTTGTGCCCGAACGTGGCAGCCCGACGACGATGATCGGTTTCTCGATTTCGATGTCGTGGATCTCGGGATGGCGACGGAGCAGGTCGGTCAGCAGCAACCGCTGCGACAGCAGGCGCACGATGCGATTGCGCAGGATCAGACGGTTGAGGTTGGTATTGCCGCTGTCGGCTTCGACCGCCCCGGCGTATGCGTCGAGCCGTGCCCGAAAGTCTGCGGTCCCAAAATTCTCCAACCCTGTTTTCTGGACTGCTTGACCGATCAACCCGGCTGGATCCAGGTCGACTGACAGTCGCTCGAGTTGGTCGATGACATCTCTTTGTGTCGCTGTGAGCACCGGGTTCGTCAAGTCCTCGATTGCTAGTGCACCGTCCGGCATGGGGCCCTTCCCGAGGTCATGACGAATATTCGTTGTACCATCCGAATATATGAACGCCAACCTAGGACTGTCCGGGACACCCGGTCAAGACCCGTCGCCGCCGACTCGGCGCGTCGTCGCCGTGGTCGAATTGCTGGCAACGGCCGAGGTGACACCGTTGACGCTGGCCGAAATATGCCGTGAACTGCGAATCAGTCGATCCACCGGGCACGCCATCCTGACCACACTGTGCTCGTGCGACTGGGTGCTGCGTGACCCGGTGAGTGGGAGATACGCGTTGGGTGCCGCCCTCTCGGCGATGTACCGACACGTGCCGACGACGTCACGATTGCTGCGCGAGCCGCTGCGAATGCTGTGTTCTGCGATCGGTGTACCGGCATGCGTCTCCGAGCTCAAGGACGGCGCCATTTCCGTGATCGAGTCAGCCTCACCGAACACCACCCGCCCGCCGGTGCAGGCTGGGGTGACACTGCCCTTCGTTGCCCCGTTCGGACGCGAGTTCGTGGCGTGGGCGCCGACGGCGGACCGAGAGCGCTGGTTGGAAGCCGCGGGCCCCGTCAACGACGTATACCGGGCGCGAATGCCCAAGATCCTCAACGAGATCCACAAGCGTGGCTACGGCATCGAACGGCTCAGCGACCCGCTCCTCAAGGTGTTCGGGGCACTTCTGGCCGTTGAAGACGGCAATGCGCCGGACCCCGTAGCGGTGCGCCTGGCGGGCGCGGTCGCCGATCTGACGATCGTGGACTTCCTGCCCGGCGAGTTGGCTGAGATCGAGGAGTGTCCACTCGCGACGATCTCAGCCCCGATCTTCGATGGTGAGGGCAACGTTGTGATGACGGTCTCCGCGCAGCCATACACGAAGCTCACCCTTCAGGAAGTACGCGGCATCGGTGCGAGCCTCGTCGAGTTCGCCGGGCAGGCCGGTTCCCTGCTCGCACCTGCTGCCTTTCAGTACTTCGATGGGAAGCGCTGACGTCGTGCTGCCAGTTCTCAGATTCAACTTCGCAAACCCCAACGGCGAGCCCGCAACTCAGCGTGAAATGATCCTGGCTGCAATCGAGATGGCAACGTGGGGTGACACGCGGGGCGTGGCCGCAGTGAGCGTTGACGAGCACCACTTGACCAGTCACGCGTGGAGTTCCAACCCGGTCATGGCGGCCGCGTTGTTCCTACAGAACACCACCAACATGATCGTGAGCATCGACTGCGCTCTCGGTCCGCTGTGGAATCCGCTGCGCCTGGCCGAGGACATTCGCTTCGTCGACTCGATGAGCGCCGGAAGGCTGCTCACCACGGTGGGATTGGGATATCGGTCGGTGGAATACCAAGGATTCGGTGTTGACTTCCACCGTCGGGCGGCCCTCATGGACCGCCTACTCGAGAAGATGCTCGCGGCGTGGTCTGCAGATGCCTTCGTCGATGATCGGCAGGGCTCCCGTATCGGCGCCGGCACGTGGTCGCAACCGCATCCGCCCCTGTACGTGGGCGGCGGTGTCCGGGCTACCGCGCGACGCGCGGTGCGCTTCAACTTGGGGCTGAGCCTGCCGGCACATCTGCCCGAGCTGGGACAGTACTACCTGGATCTGTGCCAGCGAGAGGGTCTCGAGCCGAATCTGATCATGCCCACCGCGATCAACCGGGGAATGATCTTCCTACACGAGGAACCAGAGAAGGCGTGGGCCGAACTCGGTGAGCACATCCTCTGGGAGGCGGTGACTTACGGGGGATGGGTCGATGGTGCACCGCTGTCGTCAATGCACCTTCCCGGCGTCCTGACGCTCGACGAGGTAAGGGCCTCTGGCCGGTACCGATTCCTCACACCCGATGAACTTGTCGCCGAGGCGAGAGATTGCCCTGACTATGGCCCGATGGTGTTTCACCCTCTGGTCGGCGGTATGCCGATCGACGAGGCATGGAAGTCGGTGCAGCTGTTCACCGACGTGGTGATCCCGCAGCTCAGATAAACAGGCGCGACGACTGAGGTCTCATCACGCACTGGTTCTCTTGGGTCGCCCCTTACCTCGGGGCAAGCCTCACCTATCCAATTGACTGAAAACTGTGGCTCCCACAGGGATATCAGGCGACACTGCAGCCTTCATACGATCTCCAGCAACCGGCTCACCTTCAGGGCCGAGACAAGGAGAATCCCATGACCTCCACGATCGTGACTCGAATCGGTCTCGGCGTTGCCGCAGCCGCTTTCATGACGGGCATCGCGCTCGGGGCAAGCCCCCTTGCCAGCGCACTTCCCGAGGGCACCATCAAGTCCGAATGCAAGTCCGCGGGAGGCACGTACGGGACGGGCGTCGGACCCGACGGCAACAGGTACTCGGATTGCAGCTACACAGACATCCGTGGCGGGCTGCACGTCGACCATTACAAGAACGGTAAGTACACGGGCACGTCCGAGTAGGGCGAAATCGCGATCAGTCGAACTCCACCGACCGGGCCGATACTCCTACGGTGGGGAAGCTCTCCCTAGGCGAAAGCCCTATCCATGCGAGGTCGAGGAACGTCACGGCAATCCGGCCGCGACTGAGGGGTCGTACCCCGGCACGGACGAGGTGTAGCCGGGCAACTGCTTATACCCCGGCGTCTGGGGGCCATACGCCGGGGTCTGCGCGTAGTACCCCGGCGGCATGTGATCAGTGCCTTGCGGCGGAGACGCATAAACCGGCGCCGGCGAAGCATATGGAGGCGTGGGTCCAAAACCCGTCGGCGGTCCGAAGCCGGATACCGATGGGGCCATCCCAGCCAACAGTTTGGACGCAGCGAAACTCGCGGCCTGCGCGGTGTACGCGGGGACGTAGCCGTCGGTGTGCCCGCTCCATGCGTTGCCCGGGCCTGCGTGACAGATCGGATCGGCTGGGTGGCAGAAGTCGATCGCCTTGCCGGTGAACATTGCGGACTGGGAAGGCAGCTTGGTGGCTGCGCGGTTGGCGACGTTCCCGAAGGTGGCGACCGCCACGATGTTGTCCGCCATCGAAGACGGGAGCGCATCGCCCCATGCGATGCCGACGATGGGATTACCTGCGACGATGTTGACGACGTTCGCGCCCTGCGAATAGCCACCCAACACGATCTTGGTGTCGGGGCACGAGGCCACCACGGACTTGATGTGCTTGATCACGTCCTTGGCGCCGTCGCCGCTGCCCAGCTGCAGCTTGCCCGCGTCATAGTTCACCGCGTAGGTCGTGATGTCCATGCCAACGGCCTGCTCCCGCAGTGAGTCGACGAAGGCATCGCCGACGACGCCGATTCCTTCGGGCTCGTCGGTGCCTCTGGCAAACACGACTTCGGCGTCGGCGCAGTCGGCGGCGGACGCAAGCGGTACGGCGCTCGGACTCCACGCCTGAACGGCGGCGATGACCAGCGCAACCGCGCCACGCCCGACCCAGCGGCCCACCAATCGCGCATTCGTCGCCCGCGAGCTACGCCCGCAACGAGGTGGCATACATGGAATCTACCCTTAGCCAGGAGATACGCAGCATTCGTGCGGGATCGAGGGTTTTCAGCGAATGTGACCGCGGCCCGTCGCGGTGGACAGACGGCGAGAACCTTGACACAAAACCAGGCCAGGGCTTCCGCCCTGGCCTGGTTCCTTGTGGAGCTGCCGGGAATCGAACCCGGGTCCTACGGCACTTCCTCGAGGCTTCTCCGTGCGCAGTTCGCTATGCCTCTACTCGGATCTCCTGATCACGCGAACAAGTCAGGATGACGATCCCAGTCGCTGTTTGATGTCCCCACGGGTTCCGCGACCGAACCCGTGGGTGGGTCCCTCTAGCTGATGCCAGGGTCCGGGCCGAGGGCGCTCCCGGTCTGACAGACACACCGTCGCTTAGGCAGCGAGGGCGTAGTCGCGCTGATTGGTATCGGCGCTTAATTGGTTGCAACGACGCTTACGGTGGTCAATTGCCTGCACCGGCACGCTTCCCTTGATTCGATGCGCGAAGTCGAAACCGTTCAGCCCCTCGCACACCCGCCGAACATCGGCAGGAAAATCAATGGTACGCCCACATCAACGAGCGTTTCCACTCGATTGTTCCGTGTCGCGGCGCGCACCCTCGGCAGTCCGCGAGGGCGCGCAGACGCCGACGATCTACGGCGTGTCGGCCGACAGACCCGCACGCTCGCGGGATGTGATGGAGGAGTCGAGCTCGGCGGTGATCTCGTCGATCAGCATCGCCCGGCCGAACAGATGGCCCTGCGCCATCCGGCAACCCGCCCGGAACACGACGTCGGATTGTCCCTGCGACTCGATGCCCTCGGCGATCACCTGCAGACCGAGCGCGTCGGCCAGCCCGACCACCGAGCGGTACACCGCCAGATTGCCGTCGTGCTCGGCGCCGACGGCGAGGCTGCGGTCGAGCTTGAGGATCTGCACGGGCAGCGCGTGCAGGTAGGTCAGCGAGTTGAACCCCGCGCCGAAGTCGTCGAGGGCCACCCGGACGCCGCTCGCCGTCAACCGCCTGATCGCGGCGGCGCCTGCGGCGAGGTCGACGATCGGAACCGTCTCGGTGATCTCCAGCACCAGGCGGCCGGGCGCCACGCCATGACGGCCGAGCGTGCGGTTCACCTGCTGCTCGAAAGCCCGGTTGCCCAGCCGCGCCGCGCCGATGTTGACATGGATGTCGAGGTCCAGTCCGGCGACCTGGACCTGCCGGCAGGCCAGATCGAGCACCAGGGTGTCGAGCGCGGCGCCCAGCCCGGCGCCCTCGGCCGCCGCGACGAACGTCTCCGGGGGGATCTGCATACCGTTCGGCGCCGCCCATCGAGCGAGGGCCTCGACGGCGACGACTCTGCCGTACGGCAGATCCACCACCGGTTGGTAGGCGAGGCTGAACCCCTTCGGCGAGTCGCCCTTCGCCCGCCGCAGCGCGGTCGGGAAGTCGACGGATACCCCCGATGACGGCTGGTAGACCACGGCGGTGTCCTTGCCGAGCCGCTTGCCCGCGTACATCGAGATGTCCGCCTGCCGGAGCAGGTCGTCCGAGGTCGGACGCGGTTCCTCGGACCCCGGCCGAACCAGTCCCATGCTGGCGCGCACCCGCACCGACGAACCGTGCACGGCGAACGGATCACGCAGCGCCACCCGAAGCCGGTCCGCGACCACCTCCGGCGCCTCGTGTTCGTCGTCGATCAGTATCGCGAACTCGTCGCCGCCGATGCGGGCCAGCGTGTCCGTGTCGCCGACGCACCCCTTGAGGCGTTCGCCGACGGCCCGGAGCAGCTCATCGCCCGCGGCGTGGCCGAACCGGTCGTTGACCTCCTTGAAGTCGTCGAGGTCGACGAAGATCAGCACGAATCCGCCGTCGGTCAACGCCGCGTCGAGCCGCTGCGCGAACAGCACCCGGTTGGGCAATCCCGTCAGCGGGTCGTGGTGCACCTGATGGGCGAGCCGGCGCTGCGCCTCGTACAGGCGACGGGTCAGCTGCCGCTGCGCACGCATCGTCGCCACCTGTCGTGCGGTGACCAGCAGGACGATCACCACTCCGAGACACACCACCGCCGTGCTGAGGTTGCGCCCGATCAGCACGTGGTAGGCCGCGAGCACGACGATCCCCAGGAAGCCGAGGTAGGGCACGACCGCCCGGACCCAGTCCATCGCATCCTGGGCGCGGTCGCTCGACGGTTGCGGCTGCAGATCGAGGACGGCGAACAAGATCGTCAGCGGCCCGAGGATGCCACCGATGCCGCCCCACAGGTCCCAGTTGTCCGCGCCGACGGAGCGGAAATACGCCACTAGTCTGTCCGACGCCGCGATCATCACGACCCCGCCGGCGAGCAGGAGATAGTTTGCGCGGTAGGGACGGTTGCGCTGGAAGGCCATCGCCATCAGGACGGCGAGCACGACCACCACCAGCTCCAGCGCCGAGTACGCGAGCACGATGGCGGCGGTGTGCGACCGGGGGGCTGCGTCGCCGGTCAGCGCACCGCTGCCGGCGATGGTGACGAGAAACGTGAAGGACACTGCCGCGACCAACCCGTCAAGGGCCGCTATGAGCGGCGGATTACCTGCCCGCCCGTCCTTGGCGCTGCGCAGCCCACCGGCACGGGCCAGCATGATCATCGCGGCCAGGGACAGCACGGGCGGCAGGAAATAGGCGACCACCGCGGCCGTCGGCGCGGCCTCACCGCGCTCGTCTGCGCCACTGAACTGCCAGATCAGCTCGCCGACGAGCCAGCTGACCATGGCGCCGATGACCAGCAACCGCCACCAGCGCGCGACGCCGTCGACACGGCGAGCGACCACCACCGCACACACCATTGCACTGGCGCCGACCGCCGATTGGAGCGCGACGCCGACCCAGCGGGCGGCCTGGTCACCGTAGGGAGCGGGCGCGTTCACCGACGCCAGCGCCAGGACGCCGGCGAACAACATGAGGCGAAGATGGTGGGCCCTGACCGCGACCGCCCCCTCCCTGACGCAGGCCACAAAACCTATTCCGCCATGATGGCCTACCTGGCGCGGCGCCGTTCCACAACGCAGCTACCTGAAACGGCGACTGATGGAAATTCTCAGCCGCCGGCGATCATCGCCACCGCGGCGAGTGCCGCCACCATGCCCACTATTTGCCACCGGGTGACCCGTTCCCGCAGCACCACGATGGCCAGCACCATCGTTGCGGCCGGGTACAGCGACATCAACACCCCGGCGAGCGACAGCAGCGAAGCCTGCAGAGCCAACAGCATCGCCACGTTGGCACCGGTGTCGAGCACACCCGCCAGCAACGCCAGCCGCAGCGGAGTGCCGGTCGGAGCCTGCAGGTTGCCGCTCACCACCGCGATCACCAGCACCAGCACCGTCGCCGTCACCCGGGCGAACACCAGCGGCCACAGCCCTGCCTCTGCGGGCGCCTGATCGATCAGCACGAAGTTCAGGCCGAATGCGATGCCGGAGCCGAGTGTCAGCCAGGCGACCTTCGGGGTGAACGGCAGCGCCGCCGCGTCGGGCGAGGCCGACTGCCGGCTGACAAGCACCACGGCCACCAGCGCGAGGCCGACACCCGCGGTCGCGACGAGGCCGGGCCGCTCCCCCAGCGCCAGGCCGACACCGACCGGCACACCCGCGACCACTACCGCCGTCAGCGGTGAGACCACCGAGATCGGGCCCGAACCGAGCGCGGCATAGAACCACCACACCCCGAACGCCTGCGACACCCCGCACAGCGCGCCCCAGATCACCGCGCCGCGGGAGATGTCACCGCCCACGACGAACGCGAGCCCCGCCAACAGGACCATCGCGACGGGGTAGGAAATCAGCACCACCCGTAGTGCCGCGACACGGCGGGAGGCGATGCCGCCGACGAAGTCACTGACCCCGTAGGCGAGACCCGATGCCAGCGCGAAAGACGGACCCTCGAGCGGCCCGCTCAGGGCATGCCCTTGGCGCGCCGGCCCAGTTCGCGCACGACCTCACGGGCGGCGTCGCGCTTGGCGATGTCCTGCCGCTTGTCGTGAGCCTGCTTGCCGCGTGCCAGCGCCAGCTCGACCTTCACCTTGCCCTCGGTGAAGTACAGCGACAGCGGCACCAGCGTGAGATTGCCGTCGCGGATCTTGCCGATCAACGTGTCGATCTGGCTGCGGTGCAACAGCAGCTTGCGGTTGCGCCGCGGCGTGTGGTTGGTCCAGCTGCCGTGGTGATATTCCGGGATGTGCAGGTTGCGCAGCCAGATCTCGCCGTCGTCGACAGTGGCGAACGCGTCGGCCAGCGACGCGGTGCCGTCGCGCAGGCTCTTGACCTCGGTACCCATCAGAGCGACCCCGGCCTCATAGGTCTCCAGGATCGAATAGTTGTGCCGCGCACGCCGGTTCGTGGCGACCACCTTGTTGTTGGATTTCTCCGCCTGCTGAGCCTTTTTGGCCATCGCTACCTCCGCACGTACAGGCGCAGCGTGACGTAGGCGGTGATCCCCGACATGGTCAGGCCGAGGCCCAGCATCCACGGCGCGCAGTAGTAGACGACGTCCTTGAAGTCGACCTTGGCGATGAGATTCGCTTGGTAGAACTGGTCGAGCGCGTCCTCGAGGAACAGCGCGCGCACCAGGATGAGCCCGACGATGGCGAGGACCACGCCGATGAATGCCGCCAGCATGGCCTCCACGAGGAAGGGCAGCTGCGTGTACCAGCGGGTGGCGCCGACCAGTCGCATGATGCCGATCTCGGTGCGCCGCGTGTAGGCGGCGACCTGCACCATGTTCGCGATCAGCAGCACCGCGCCGACGGCCTGCACCAACGCGATCGCGAACGCGGCGTTGCTGATGCCGTCGAGGACGGCGAACAGCCGGTCGATCAGGTCCTTCTGGTTCAGCACGTTGAGCACGCCGGGCTGGCCCACCATCGACTCGTCGAAGCCCTGATGCTCCTCCGGGTTGGCGAGCTTGACGACGAACGACGCGGGGAACGCGTCTCTGCCTGCGACCTCTTTGTACTGCGGGAACTTCTTGATCGCGTCGTCGTAGGCCTGATCGCGGTTGAGGAAGCGCACCGACGCGACGTCGTCGCGCTCCTCGATCTTCGCCCTCAGCGCCCGGCACGGGTCGGCGTCGCAGCTCGGATCGCCCGCCGACACCTCCGGCGTCAGGAACACCTGGCTCTCGACCCGGTCGAGGTAGATCTCCCGGGACTGGTCGGCGAGCCGGATCACCAGCAGGCCGCCGCCGAACAGGCCGATCGAGATCGCCGTGGTGAGGATCATCGCCACCGTCATGGTGACGTTGCGACGCAGGCCGGTGAGGACCTCGTTGATGAGGAAGCCGAAGCGCACTTAGCGGTCCATTCCGTAGACGCCGCGCTCTTCGTCGCGAATCAGGCGGCCGAGTTCGAGCTCGATGACGCGCTGGCGCATCGAGTCGACGATGTGGTGGTCGTGGGTGGCCATCAGCACCGTCGTGCCCGTGCGGTTGATCCGCTCGAGCAGGTCCATGATGTCCTTGCTGGTGTCCGGGTCCAGGTTTCCGGTGGGCTCGTCGGCCAGCAGCACCAGCGGCCGGTTCACGAAAGCGCGGGCGATCGCCACCCGCTGCTGTTCGCCACCGGAGAGCTCGTTGGGAAGCCGATTCGCCTTGCCCGACAACCCGACCATCTCGAGCACATCGGGCACGACACGGTTGATGACGTCGCCGCGCTTGCCGATGACCTCGAGCGCGAACGCCACGTTCTCGAACACCGTCTTCTGCTGCAGCAGCCGGAAGTCCTGGAAGACGCAGCCGAGCACCTGCCGCAACCCGGGGATGTGGCGGCCGGGCAGCTTGTTGACGTGGAACTTCGACACCCGGATGTCACCGGTCGACGGCGACTCCTCGGCGAGCAGCAGCCGCATGAACGTCGACTTGCCCGAACCCGACGGCCCGATCAGGAAGACGAACTCACCCTTGTCGATCTTGAGAGAGACATTGTCCAGAGCCGGACGGGCCGAGGACTTGTACTGCTTGCTCACGCGGTCGAGGGTGATCATCACGGCACGCCAGTGTAGCGGTGCGGCCTGTCCGGCCGGACTACCGCGGCGGCGCAGGCGTCGTCGGCGCCGGTCCCGGCCCCTCCAGCGGTGCGGTCGCCGTCGGCGTGGTGGGCGGGAATGACTGCACGGTCTGCGTCTGCGGGGGCAGCGGCCCGAGGCCGTCGGGGTCGACGACCGTGGTCTGCGGCGTCGTCGAGGTCGGCGTCGTGGTGGTGGCGCTCGGGTCGGTGGTGGTCGTCTCGGTCGGGGCGGTGGTCGTGGTAGTGGTGGTCGTGGTGGTCCGGCGCGTGGTGGTGGGTTCCTGCACCTGGGTGCGCGGTACCCAGGTGTACTCAGGATCGGGTACGAAACCCGGCGGCACGACCGCGGCGGGCGGCGGCGCCGGCTCCGGCTCGAAGCTCTGCTGCACCCAGGTCAGCGCGAAGAACGCGAGCAGCAGGGCTGCTGTCGAGGTGCGCACCCGGCCCCCGAAGAGGTATCCCGGCCAGCCCTGACCGACCTTCCGCGCGGCTGCGCGGGGACGCAGCACCGCGCGGAAGAACTCGGCCGGCTTCACTTCTTCTGCTCCGCGGGGCCCTGGCTCTCTTCGGCACTGCCTGCCGTGGCGGGGTGCACGATCGCGCCGACGGTCGGCGTCGCGCCGCCGTCACCCGGAGTCACGACACCCGCGCGTCGTAGCGCGGCGATCACCAGGACCCGGAGCCGCCTGCCGACCTCGAACTGCTTGCCCGGCAGTGTGCGGGCCACCATCCGCAGGTTCACCGTGTCGAGCTCGATGCTCTCCACCCCCATCAGCTGCGGTGCGTCGAGCACCAACTGGCGCAGACCCTCGTCCTCCATCGCCTTCTGCGCCACCTCGTGCAGCAGGTCGTTGACCTTGTTCAGATCGGCCGACGCCGGCACCGGCACGTCGATCACCGCGCGTGCCCAGTCCTTGGACAGGTTCACCGTCTTGACGATCTGGCCGTTGGGGATGGTGAGCATCTCGCCCTCGGCGGACCGCATCTTCGTGACGCGCAGCGTCACGTCCTCGACGGTGCCCTCGGCAGGCATCGCGATACCGGCGACCGTCAGCGCGACGAGGTCACCGAAGCCGTACTGCTTCTCCGTGATGATGAAGAAGCCGGCCAGCAGATCCTGGACTATCCGCTGGGCGCCGAAACCCAGCGCGGCGCCGAGCACCGCCGCGGGGGCGACCAGAGACCCGACCGGGATCGCCAGCGCATCGGTGATCTCGACCGCGACCACCACGAACAGGATCGCGATGGACACCCAGGAGATCACCGAGGCGACAGCCTGGCGGTGTTTGGCGCTCTCCGAGCGCACCAGCTGGTCGCTCTCCTGATACTCGGCGTCGATGCGCCGGCTGATGCGCTGTGCGACCCAGTTGATGAAGCGCGCGGCCAGCAGTCCTGCTATCAGCAGCAGCGCGATGTGGATGCCGTTGGTGAGGATCCACCGACCGATATCGCCCTGCCAGAAGCCGGACCAGCGTTCTGACATCGACACTGCGAGTAGCGAGTTAATCGTCATCTTTCCTGTTGCGCCAGCGGATTCCCGCCTCCAGGAACCCGTCGATGTCGCCGTCGAGCACGGTGGCCGGATTGCCCACCTCGAAGTCGGTGCGCAGATCCTTCACCATCTGGTACGGGTGCAGCACGTAGGAGCGCATCTGGTTGCCCCACGAACTTCCGCCGTCGCCCTTCAGCGCGTCCATCTCAGCACGTTCCTCGCGGCGTTTGCGTTCCAGCAGTTTCGCCTGGAGCACGCGCATCGCCGAAATCTTGTTCTGCAGCTGCGATTTCTCGTTCTGGCAGGTGACGACGATACCGGTCGGAATGTGGGTGAGTCGAACCGCGGAATCCGTCGTGTTGACCGACTGCCCGCCGGGACCGCTCGAGCGGTAGACGTCGACACGCACGTCGCCTTCCGGGATGTCGATGTGGTCGGTGGTCTCGGTGACGGGCAGCACCTCGACCTCGGCGAAGGACGTCTGACGGCGGCCCTGGTTGTCGAACGGGCTGATCCGCACCAGTCGGTGGGTGCCCTGTTCGACCGACAGCGTCCCGTACGCGAACGGTGCGTGCACGGCGAACGTGGCGCTCTTGATGCCGGCCTCCTCGGCGTAGGAGGTGTCGAACACCTCGACGCCGTAGGAGTGCTGTTCGGCCCAGCGGATGTACATCCGCATCAGCATCTCGGCCCAGTCGGCGGCGTCGACGCCGCCCGCACCGGACCTGATGGTCACCAGGGCCTCACGTTCGTCGTACTCGCCGGACAGCAGCGTGCGGACCTCCATCGCCTCGATGTCCTCGCGCAGCTTGACGCGCTCGGCATCGGCCTCGACCTCGGCCGCGGAACCGGTGGCGCCCGCTTCCTCGGCAGCCAGCTCGTAGAGCACCGGCAGGTCGTCGAGGCGCTGTCGCAGCTCCTCGACCCGGCGCAGTTCGTTCTGGGCGTGTGACAGCTCGCTGGTCACCTGCTGGGCATGGGTCTGGTCGTCCCACAGCGTGGGGTCGGACGCCTCGTTCTCGAGCTTGTCGATCCGGGCACGCAGACCGTCGATGTCGAGCACCCGCTCCACGGTGGTGAGCGTGGTGTCGAGGGCAGCGAGGTCGGCTTGACGGTCGGGATCCACGAAAGTCGAGGGTACCGGTCAGCGGGCCGATTCCCGCCTGCCGCCCGCCGGGTTCCGCCCCGCCGTCCGCCGCACCGGTTCTCCGCGACTTCCCGCGACGCGGCGGGTCACCCGGCTAGCATCGGTGGCGGTTACCAGCCCGGCCGCGCCGTGACAGCCCCTCGCGGGTGACCGGGCAAGCGACAGAAGGCTGCCCATGCAGAAGCGCCCCTATCACGTGGCGATCGTCGGCTCCGGTCCATCCGGTTACTTCGCCGCGGCGTCACTGCTCAAAGCCGCCGACACCGAGGACTCCCCCGATGTGCGGGTCGACATGCTCGAGATGCTGCCGACGCCGTGGGGGCTGGTCCGCTCCGGCGTCGCGCCGGATCACCCGAAGATCAAGTCGATCAGCGCCCAGTTCGACAAGACCTCCGGCGATCCGCGGTTCCGTTTCTTCGGCAACATCGCCGTCGGCGAGCACGTGCAGGCCGCCGAGCTGACCGAGCGTTACGACGCCGTGGTCTACGCCGTCGGCGCCCAGTCCGACCGGTCACTCGGGATTCCCGGTGAGGACATCCCCGGAAGCGTCGCCGCGGTGGATTTCGTCGGCTGGTACAACGCCCACCCGCACTTCGAGCAGATGGGCCCCGACCTGTCGACGGGACGCGCGATCGTCGTGGGCAACGGCAACGTCGCCCTCGACGTGGCCCGCATCCTGGTCACCGACCCCGACGTGCTCGCCAACACCGACATCGCCGACCACGCGCTGGACTCGCTGCACGCACGCGGTGTCGAGGAGGTCGTCGTCATCGGCAGGCGCGGGCCGCTGCAGGCCACGTTCACCACGCTGGAACTGCGCGAGCTCGGCGCGCTCGAGGGTCTCGGCGACGTGGACGTCATCGTCGACCCGGCCGATTTCGCCGGCATCACCGACGAGGACCTCGAAGCCGCGGGCAAGACCGTCAAACAGAACATCAAGGTGCTGCGCGGCTACGCCGAGCGCGAGCCCGCCGGAGCCAAACGACGCATCGTGTTCCGGTTCGCCACCTCCCCGATCGAGATCAAGGGCGGTGAGCACGTCGAGTCGATCGTGCTCGGGAGAAACGAGCTGGTCGAGGAGAACGGCCGCATCGTGGCCAGAGACACCGGTGAGCGCGAGGAACTGCCCGCCCAGCTGGTGGTGCGGGCGGTGGGCTACCGCGGGGTGGCCACCCCGGGCCTGCCGTTCGACGAGAAGACCGGCACCATCCCGCACACCGACGGCCGCGTCGACGGCAGGCGCAACGAGTACGTCGTCGGCTGGATCAAGCGCGGGCCGTCCGGCGTCATCGGCAGCAACAAGAAGGACTCACAGGCGACGGTCGACACGCTGCTCGCCGACCTGTCCGGTGCACAGCTCGCCGACGTCGACGAAGACCACTCCGAGCAACTGGTCGAGTGGCTGCTCTCGCGGCAGCCGAAGCTGGTCACCGACGACCACTGGCGGCTGATCGACGAGCACGAGCGCACGACGGGCGAGTCGGCGGGCCGGCCGCGCAGGAAGCTCACCAGCGTGGCCGAACTGTTGCGCATCGGCCACGGCTGAGCATCAGGAGTAGGTCTGCGGCGGGGGCGGTGGCGGCACCTCGTCCGAGCCGAAGCCCCACTTGTCCGGGTTCTTCGTCGAGTACACCACCGGGATGAGCTGCCCCATGGTGGGCCACTGCTCGACGTCGACCACCATCCGCTGGTAGACGACGTGTTCGTTGACCGTGGGCCCGTTGATCACGCCGGTGATCGTGACGAACTGCTCGCCCGGCACGTCCGGGCGCGGGCTGACACCCGTCACCAGCAGCGTGCCCTGGGCCAATTCACCCTTCATCCCGCGCCGCCGCATGATCATCGGCCCGATCAACAACGCGAGCGCACCGACCATGAGCAACAGGATTCCGAATTCCCACACCCGGCCATGGTAGGACTGCTGCCATGACGGCGGCTCCTCCTGACGATCTGACGCTGGCGCTGCGGCTCGCCGATCAGGCGGACGCGGTGACCGTCGAGCGCTTCGGCGCGATGGATCTGCGCGTCGACACCAAACCGGACCTGACACCGGTGACCGACGCCGACCGCTCCGTGGAGGCGGCCCTGCGCGACACGTTGACCGCCGAGCGGCCGGGTGACGCGGTGCTCGGCGAGGAGTTCGGCGGTTCGGCGGTCTTCGCGGGACGGCAGTGGGTGATCGACCCGATCGACGGCACGAAGAACTTCGTCCGCGGCGTGCCGGTGTGGGCGACGCTGATCGCGCTGCTGCATGACGGTGTGCCGGTCGTCGGCGTGGTGAGCGCACCGGCACTGCAGCGCCGATGGTGGGCGGGCGCGGGCGTCGGCGCCCACGTGTCGGTGGCGGGCGGGCCGGCTCGCCGGTTGTCGGTGTCGTCGGTCGGTGACGTCGAGTCCGCCAGCCTGTCGTTCTCCAGCCTGTCCGGCTGGGCCGACCTCGGTGTGCGCGACCGGTTCATCGCGCTGACCGACGCCGTGTGGCGGGTGCGCGGATACGGCGACTTCTTCTCCTACTGCCTGCTCGCGGAGGGCGCCGTCGACATCGCGGCCGAACCCGAGGTGTCGCTGTGGGATCTGGCCGCCCTCGACGTGCTCGTCCGTGAGGCGGGCGGCGCGTTCACCGGCCTCGACGGCACCGCCGGACCGCATGCGGGAAGTGCGGTGGCCACCAACGGCCTGCTGCACGGCGCGGTGCTGGCGGCGCTGCGCGGCTGACCGTCGCCGAGTGTGCAACGTCGGCGATTTTCGGGCCGGATTCTCGCCGTGGGTTCACACTCGGCGCATTGCTCCGCCGTTCACAGATCGAGCACCACCGGCTCTTCGGGTTGTGCACAGCAGATGAGGATGTTGCCCTCGGCCGCTGGCTCGAGGGGTTCGGGGTCGTAGCGGACCGCTCCGGACAGCAGCGCCGTCTCGCAGTTGTGACACACGCCGGTGCGGCACGACCACCGGGTCGGGACGTCGCACGCTTCGGCGAATTCGAGCAGGCTGGTGCTCGGCGGACCCCACGGCGCTGATACGCCGCTGCGGGCGAACTGGACGGCCGGCCCGGGTCCTGGCGGTCCCGCAGGCACGTGCGGACGACGCGCCGCGGCCGCGGCGATCCCCGGGGTGAGCGCCGCTGTGGCGCCGAATATCTCGGTGTGAACGCGTGCGGATCCGAGGCCGCGGGCGACGAGGTCGGCGCCCAGCTCCGCCATGAAGGTCGCCGGCCCGCAGAGATACGCGTCGGCGTCGTGGGGCAGATCGAGCCGACTGACCGCCTCGGAGGAGAGTCGGCCGTGGACGTCGTAGTCGACGCCGACCCGGTCATCGGATGTGGGGCTGCTGAAGAACACCCGGGACTGACTGCCGGGCAACTGCTCGAGCAATGCGCGGCTCTCCCGCGCGAACGGATGCTCGCTTCCGTTGCGGGCTCCGTGCAACCACCAGACTCGCCGCGTCGACTGTGCGCTCACGAGCGAGTGCAGCATGGAGAGCACCGGGGTGGCGCCCACTCCGGCCGACAGCAGGATCACCGGGCTGGTGCCGCCTGCGAGGACGAAGGTCCCCCGTGGTGCGGCCACGTCCAGCAGATCGCCGGTCGCGACGTGTGCGTGCAGGTGAGCGCTCGCGACGCCGCGCGGCTCGCGTTTGACACTGATCCGGTACTCGGCGGAACCGGGTCGGTTCGACAGTGAGTAGTTGCGGATCACCGGGCCGTCCGGGGTGGACATCCGCACCGTGATCGACTGGCCGGCAGACCATTCCGGTAATGGAGATCCGTCGGGGTCGGCGACCGTGATGGAGCGGACGTGCGTGCTCTCGTCGTGCACCGCCGTGACCTCCAGCGGCCGGAACCCCGCCCACGCCGGTGGCGGATTGCCCCCGGTCGCCGTCAGCCCGGCATTGCCCGCTCCCCCACCCTGTTCGGCCAGGCTCTGCAGGGACGCTTTCCAGCCGGGGCTGAGCGCGGGGATGCGCAGGGCGCGGTGCAGGTCGTCACGAGGATGGCCCGGCAGGTACAGCAGTGCGTCGATCTCGGCCACCGTGAGGCGCTCGGGCCCGGAGCTGATCTTGACGATCTCCTGACCGGCCTCCACTTCACCCTCGGTGATCACCCGGCAGTAGAAGCCAGGCCGGCGGTGTGACACCAGCAGCGCGGCCATCCTCGGCTCGCCGATGCGCAGACCGGCCCGGTAGCAGGTGACCCGCGGTTGGGTGACCTCGAAGACCGCATCGCCGATCCGGTACCGGTCCCCGATACACACCTCGTCGTCGGGCAGCCCGTCGACGGTGAGGTTCTCGCCGAGCGTCCCAGGCGGGAGGTCGTCTCGGTGGAACTCCTCGGCCCAGTGCCGGTACGAATCCCGTTGGTAGACCAGCACTGCCCGGTTCTCGCCGCCGTGCCCGCCGAGGTCCCCCTGGCCGTCCCCGTCGATGTTGAGCCGCCGGACCATGCGCGGACCGGTGACCGGGTGTTTCCAGGCGCCGGTGTACACGGTCCGGTCGTTCCAGGTGATGTTCCTGGGCAGACCGACGTTCACCGATATCAACGTCGCCATGGTGCACACTCTCGGCCATCAACCGCCCCACGTCAGCACAACGCCTTAACATCGGGCGGTGGGGCTGAGGTACATCGATCCGGGCCGCCCGGCGACGCGGCCGATTCGTCTGATGGTTCGCTTCGGCCGATCGCGGCCGGGGCAGCTGTTCGCCCGTCACGTGGCGGCGCGGACGGACGTCGTGCTAGCTCGGGCGTCGCGGGGCCGGCTGAACTCGGGAATGTTCAGCGTGCCGTCGGCGACCCTGACGACGACGGGCGCCAAGACCGGACTGCAGCGCAGGGTGCAGATCGCCTACTTCCACGACGGCGGCGACGTCATCGCCATCGCCTCCAATTTCGGCGGTGATCGCCACCCGGCCTGGTACCGGAATCTCGTCGTGCATCCGCGGTGCACGCTCGGCGGAGAGCGGTTCACCGCCCGTGAGGTGACCGACCCGGAGGAGTACGACCGCCTCTTCGGAGTGGCGGAGCGGTACTACGGCGGTTACGCCGACTACCGGGTCAAGACGGCGCTGACCGGCCGTCGGATTCCGATCCTCCGATTCGAGAGACGAGTCGAGAACGACTGAGCGGCAGCATTTTCAGGAGGCGAGCCTGCCTGCGTGCCGGTGGGTGATGAGGCCGGTCCGATGCAACCAGCGGATCGTATCGGCGAAACTGCACCTGACGTCCCGCAGTGCGAAGCCGGGTGAGCCGATCTTCTCGGCAGCGGTGTCCGGCCACGCCGTCGCGAGTTCCATCGTCTCCGCCGACAGCGGCAGGTGCATCGGCACCCGGTCGGCGGCGCGTCCGAGTGCGCGCAGGAAGGCGCCGTTGAGGCGCAGTCGTCGGACCCGGCGTCCGGTGAGATCGTCGAGGAGCGTGATGAGTTCGGGCCAGCGCAGGAAGTGGCCGTTGACGACGTGGCGTCCCGGCCGGGCGCCGGCAGCCGACGCGCTGATGAGGGCGGCGAGGTCACGGACATCGATCACTTCATAACCCGAGGTGGTGTCGGGCACGAGCTGTGACAGGAAGCCGCGAATCGCACGGTTGCCCTCCGAGAGGCCGGGATCGTCCGGACCGATGACCCCGGGCGGGTACAGGGTCGAAACGGGCGCGCCACCGTCCTGCAGGGTCCGTACGTAGTTGTCACCCGCGGCCTTGGATCGGGTGTAGGCACCGCGCGCCACTGGGGGGACGGATCGCGCGTCGATCGGCGCTCCCGGCGTGAACAGCGCTGTCTGACTGGACAAATACACAACCGCGTCAATACCCCGGTGCACCGCTCCCCCGATGACCAATTCGGTCGAACGCACGTTGACGGTGTGCATCGCCTCGCCCCGGCGGGACCGCGGCGACACATCCGTCGCGACGACGGCCGCACAGTGCACCACCGCATCGACGCCGCTCAGCGCCGCGGCCACGGCGGCCGGGTCGGTGACATCGCCGACGATCAGTTCACCGAAACCGCCTGTGAGGTGGAGTTCCTCGGCCTTCGCGCGGTCGCGGACCAGCAGTCGCACGTCGTGCCCGTCTCCCCGCAGCGCGCGGACGGTGTGCGACCCGACGAATCCCGTGCCGCCGGTCACCAGGCAGAGCATCAGCGGCGCCGGTGCGCTTCGTCGAGGCGGTGCGGCAGGCACGCGGCACAGGGGAACACCTGAGTCGCCGTCACATCGACCATGATGACACCTCACGTCCCACCGGAGTCGTATTCGCCGAATGTGCTTGTCCGTCAATTGATTGGCTCACGTAGGCTGCCGATGCGATGCGTTGCGGTGGCACCGCGGGGATGTGCGGTCGTCTCCGGCCGCCGCTCGATGTGGCTCTACGGGAGGGAACCTCGATGGCTCAGCCGGACGTCGTCTTCGACCCGTTCTCGGCCGACTACTTCGCAGACCCGCACAACGTCTACCGGCGGCTGCGCGACGAGGCGCCGGTGTACTACAGCGCAGAGCACGACTTCTACGCCCTCACCCGGCACAGCGACGTCGCGGCGGCGTATCGGGACTTCCGGACGTTCTCCTCGACCGGGGGCATCGACCTGGCGATGGTGAAATCCGGCGAGCCGCCGCCCAGTTCCATCCTCTTCATGGACCCACCCGAACACCGACGGATGCGGGGGCTGCTCGCCAAGGCATTCACCCCGAGCGCCGTACGGCAGCAGCGCTCGACGGTGACCGACCTGGTCCAGAAGTACCTCGCGGCAGCGGATCCCCGCCACTTCGATGTCGTGCAGGATTTCGCGGCACTGTTCCCCGTCGAGGTGATCACCAGGATCACCGGCGTGCCCGAACAATTCAGCCAGCAGGTGCGGCTGTGGATCGACGAGGCGCTGCACCACGAGCCGGGGCAGCTCGAGCGCACCGAGACGAGCATGGCCGGCTTCGTCAACGTCGCGATGTTCTACCTCAACCTCGTTCAGCAGCGGCGCACGGAACCTCACCGGGACGACATGATCGGCACTCTGATCGCCGCCGAGGTCGAGCGGGACAACGGCGACCTGAGCAGCCTCGACGACCTGGAGATCGCCGGCTTCGTCACTCTGCTGGGCGGGGCGGGTGCGGAGACGGTGACCAAGCTGCTGGGCAACGCCATCGCGGTGTTCGCCGACCATCCGGATCAGTGGCGCATGCTCGCCGAGGACCGGAGCAAGATCGGATCGGCCGTGGAGGAGGTGCTCAGGTACGACGGGCCCGTGCAGCACAACCTCAGACGCACGACGCGGGACACCACCCTGCACGGAGTGACCATTCCGGCGGGAAAGCCGGTACTCCTCTGCGGCGCCTCGGCGAACCGCGACCCGAGGGCGTTCACCGATCCCGACACCTTCGACATCCACCGAGATCACTCCGAGGCGCAGCAACTCGGACTCGGATTCGGCGTGCACATCTGTCTGGGCGCCGCCCTCGCCCGAATGGAGACCACGATCGCGCTGAACCATCTGCTCGACTTCATGCCCCGCTTCGATGTGCGGTGGGACAAGGCCAGTCGCGTCAGCTCACCGAACATGACGGGGTGGTCGCATCTGCCGGTCGCGGTGCATCCCTGACCGTGCAGTGATGTTTCACCACCTCTGACCGCACGCGGGAAGGACTCGATGCTCGACGCCATCGCCCGGGCAGTGATCGCCGCACCCAAGCGGGTGCTCGCGATCGCCGTCGGGCTGATGGCGATCGCCGGCGTCCTCGGCGCGCCTGTCGGCTCGATGCTGTCGGTCGTCGGATTCAGTGACCCCGGCGCGGAATCCAGCCGCGCCAACCGGATACTCGTCGACGAACTCGGCCAGGGTTACGTGCCGCTCTACCTCCTCGTCGAAGCGCCCGGGCCGGTCACGGCACCGCAGGCACGAGCGGTGATCGACGGCATGGCCCACGATCTGCGCGCCGCCGACGAGGTGGCCCGGGTCAATTCGCCCTTCGAGGTGCCCGATCCCGTCGCGGCCGGACTCGTCAGCCGAGACGGACGTTCGGCACTCCTCGTCGCGTTCCTCGAAGGAGACGAAAGCGAAGGACTCGCCAACGCACCGGCCGTCCAGGAGCGGTTCGCCGGGGACCACGGCCCCGGGATCAGCGTGTCGGTGGGCGGACCGGGCGCCGTGTCCGCGCAGATCGCCGAACAGAGCCGCAGCGACCTGACGCTCAGCGAGGCAATCGTGCTGCCCCTGAGCTTCCTGGTGCTGATCTGGGTCTTCGGCGGTGTGATCGCCGCACTGATCCCGCTCGCCGTCGGGGCATTCGCGATCGTCGGAACCACGGCAGTGCTCCGCGGACTGGCCGAGATCACCGAGGTGTCGGTCTTCGCGATGAATCTCGCGGTGGCACTGGGACTCGCGCTCTCCATCGACTACTCCCTGCTCCTGGTGAGCCGCTACCGGGAGGAGATCGCTGCCGGGCTCGAGCCGCCCGACGCTGTCCGGCGAACGTTGCGCACCGCAGGCCGAACCGTCGTCTTCTCCGCGGTCACCGTGGCGCTCGGGCTGGCGACCATGGCCGCATTCCCGATGAGTTTCCTGCGATCGTTCGCCTACGGGGCGGTGTCGGTGGTGGCGCTGGCGGCGGCGGCCGCGCTGGTGTTGGCGCCCGCGGCCATCCTGTTGACCGCCGGCCGGATCGGCAGGGCGGGACGTCGCGCTCCGCTCACCGAGAGCCGTTGGTACTCCTTGGCGCTGGCGGTCATGCGCCGGCCGGTGGTGGCGGCCGCGGCGACGGTGATCCCGTTGATTCTCGTCGGCCTACCGTTTCTCGGCGTCGAGTTCGGCTTCCCCGACGATCGCATCCTGCCGACGTCGACCGAAGCGCGTCAGGTCGGTGACCGGATCCGCGCCGATTTCACCCAGGAGGCCGGAGCGGCGACCGCCATCGTGATCACCGGCGTCGACCGCGTCGAGGCGGGAGCGCTCGACACCTACGCTGCAGAACTGTCCCGGGTGCCGGGCGTCGCCGTGGTGTCGGCACCCAGGGCGATGTATGCCCACGGGTCACCGGTGGCACCACCCCTCGCTGCGGCCGTCGAGCAGGGCGACGTCGCGCTGATCACCGTCAGTGCCCCGGCTCCGCCGTACTCCGCCGAATCGAAGGCGGTGCTGGAGGAGCTGCGGGCGGTGCCCAAGCCGGTGGGACCAGGTGTCCTGTTCACCGGTGCCGAGCAGTCCAACCACGATGCCGTGCAGTCGATCGAGTCGAAGTTGCCGCTCATGCTGGCACTCATCGCTGTGGTGATGTTCGTGCTGTTGTTCGCCCTGAGTGGCAGCCTGGTGATACCGCTGAAGGCGTTGTTGCTCAATGTGTTGTCGTTGTCGGCGACCTTCGGGGCGATGGTGTGGATCTTCCAGGACGGACACCTGGGCGGCCTCGGAACGACGGCAACGGGCACACTCCAAGCCAACATGCCGGTGCTGATGTTCTGCATCACCTTCGGCCTCTCGATGGACTACGAGGTGTTCCTCATCTCCCGTATTCGGGAGTTCTGGCTGGCATCCGATCGATCGGACGCCGCGAACACCGAGGCGGTCGCGCTGGGGCTCGCGAGCACCGGACGTATCGTCACCGCCGCAGCGTTGATCATGGCGATCACGTTCGCCGGCCTCATCGCGTCGAAGGTGGCGATGCTGCGCTTCTTCGGACTGGGACTGACCGTCGCGGTGCTGGTGGACGCCACGGTGATCAGGTCGGTGCTGCTGCCGTCGGTGATGGTGCTCCTCGGCCGGTGGAACTGGTGGGCGCCAGCGCCATTGGCCCGTCTACACGGGAGACTCGCCCAGTCCGGGCAGAATCTCATTCTTCACAGTGACTCGGGGGTTTCGACGTGACCGTTCAACGACTCAGCGGCTTCGACACCAGCCTCTTGCGACTCGAGACCGCCGCCGAGCCCATGACGATCTCGGTGCTCCTGGAGCTGGACACCTCGACCATGCCGCGCGGATACCGCTTCGGCACGTTCCGCGAGGACCTGCTCGGACACATCGGCGCGGTGCCCGAGTTCCGGACGATGCTCTCCGACCGCCGAACGGACCTGGGCAACCCATTGTGGGTGCAGGACCGCGACTTCGACGTCGACCGGCATCTGCACCGCGTCGAACTGCCCGCGCCGGCCGGACGTCACGAATTGTCCGCACTCGTCTCACAGCTCGTCGCCGCACCGCTGGACCGGACCCGGCCACTGTGGGAGATGTGGGTCATCGAGGGCCTTTCGGCCACTGCTCTCGGCACCGACGGGCGCATCGCGGTGCTGACGAAGATCCACCACAGCATGCTGGACGGGTCCGGTAGCCGCGATCTGTTCTCCCGGCTGCTCGGCACGGACCCTGATCCTTCGCCGGCCGCGCCGGTGCCCGACGCGGCTTCCCCGAATCGGAGGGTGATCGCCTGGGACGGCTGGGTGCGGATCGGCCGTCGCCTGCGGCACTTCGTCACGGCGGTGTTGCCGGCGAGTACGACGGCTGCGCTGAAGGTGATCCGCCGGGCCGCAACCGGCCGCGGCACCACCGGCGTACTCAGCGCTCCGCGAACGCCGTTCAACGGCGACATCACCGCCGAGCGCGCCGTCGCCTACACCGGGCTCAGCCTCGATGACGTCAAGACCGTGAAGAACGCGTTCGGGGTGAAGGTCAATGACGTTGTGCTCGCGGTGGTGTCGGGCGCGATCCGCCGCTACCTGCTCGACCGCGACGCCCTTCCCGAGGAGGCACTGGTCGCCATGATCCCGATCGGGGTCGTCGACGAATCGGACCTGTCGGGCGCCAACAACATGTCGGTGATGTTCTCCAGCCTGCACACTCACGTGGATGATCCGGTGCAGCGACTCCTGGCGGTCGCCGGGGCGACCGCCCGGGCCAAAGCAGCCAGCGCCGACATCGTCGGCACCCTGGTGCGGGACTGGGCCGAGTGCGCCCCCGGGCTGATGGGTGCGGTGACGTGGCTCTACGCCCGCTCGGGGCTCAGCGCCCGCAGACCGTGGTTCAATCTGTCGCTGTCGAACGTCATCGGTGCGTTGGAGCAGTCCTACCTTCTCGGGGCGACGGTGCGGCGGATCTACCCGCTCGGGCCGGTGCTGAACGGAGTAGGGCTGAACGTCTCGGTGGGCACCTACTACGGGCACTTCGACGTGGGCCTGGTGGCGTGCGCCGACCTGCTGCCCGACGTCTGGGAACTGGCCGACGGCCTCCCGGTGGCACTCGCGGAATTACTCGACGCCGCAGGGGAATTGACCTTCAAGAGCTCCTAGAGCCGCGGCGCCGTCGAAGTCAGGCCGAAACGGCAGCGCTCGACACGGAACCGGCGCGGGCCTCGGCGAGGATCTCGTCGTAATCCCATCGCGTCGGCTTGGGCATCCCGATCGGGGTCCACTTCGTGAACCACCATCCGTTCGGATGAGCCTCCGCAGCAGGCGCGATGCCCAGCTGTGCCCGCACCTCGTCGAGGGGCTTGTCGAGCAGCTCTTCCCATGGTGCCGCCACGATGAGGTCGGCCCGGCTCCCCCGCTCGAGTGCCTCCCGGTAGACGCGCACCTTGTGTCGCATAGAGGCACCGGGAATGGTGATCGCCATCAGGTAGCCCAGCTTCTTGAGCGGCCCCGCGGGTTCCATCTGGCCGCAGTGCAATCCGATGGTGGCGACCTCGCCGGCCATGTCGGGCCCGTAACCGCCGAGTACGTGGTGGATGTCGTGCAGCGCGGTGGTTCGCACCATCAGGTAGTAGAAATCCTCGGACCAGTTGTACTTCTCGGCCAGCGGACGAATGACCTTGTTCTCCTGGAACACCCCGGCGTCGAGACGGTTGGACCGCAGAAAGGTGCGGTATGCGTGACCCACTGTCCCGGGCGGCAATGACGCGAGGTACTCGTCGTCGCGGAGGACCGCCAGCAGGTCGGGCTTGTCCCGCAGCAGGATCCGGCCGGTGGGGTGCGAGCGCACCTGGTAGTACGACCGCGCGTACTGGGCCGCCTCCATCGCCAGATAGGCGACGTACACCTGGTCGATGTGGTGACCGGTCAGAATGAATCCGCGCCAGCATTTCAGGACGGTCAGCCAGCTCTTCTGATCCGGAACGATCCCGTCGGGATTCGAATACTCGGCCGCTCGCTCCGCGGACTCCGTCGACGACATCGAACACCCCTCCCCACATCGGTGATGTTCACTGACCCTACAGCGATGACCAGTCCCCGCCAAGGTTTTGTCGGCTACGGCCCGAAGCCGTATTTAATAGCCACACTGGTCAATTCGCATTCGGCGAACCGGCGTGGCAGGTCACGCCCACAGCGCGGCATCCGCGGTGGAAAGAGCTTCGGCCGCGTTGTCGGTGACCCGCTCACCCGGGGTGAACACCACCGGGATGCGCCGGTATCCCCGGGTGACCGAATTCCCGTGGAACGTCGCAGTGGCGCCCGGGGCGAGCGAGAGGTCGGGCATCCGCCGCAGCGCCTGCTCGACACCGATGCGGAACTCCAGCCGCGCGAGATTGGAGCCGAGGCAGCGGTGAACGCCTGCGCCGAAGCCGAGGTGCCGGTTCGCGGTCCGGTCCAGCACGCACCGCTGCGGCTCGGGGAAGGCGTCGTCGTCGCGGTTGGCCGACGCGTAGTTCACCACGACCGACTCACCGGGATGGAAGGTGTGCCCGCTGACTTCGACTTCCTTCGCGACGGTCCGGGGGATGCCGTGGATCGAGCCGGCGAATCGGAGGAACTCCTCGATCGCCTTCGGCATCAGGTCGGGTTCACCGATCAGGCGATCGCGATCGTCGGGATGCGTTGCGAGGTAATGGAATGCGAAGGACATCGCGTTGGCCGTCGTCTCCAACCCGGCCTGCACCAGCAACATGGCGTTGGAGACGACGTCCTCGAAACGCAGCCTCTCGCCGTCGATCTCCGCCCGAAGGAGAACGTCGATCATGTCGTCCCTCGGTGACTGCGTGCTGCGCAGCGACACCGCATCGTGGATGTGCTGGTAGAGCCCGCCCCACGCCGTCATGCGGTCCTGCTCGGTCTCACCGTTCAGGGCGCGGTCGGCGAGCTGTATGCACAGCGGGACATCGTCGACGGGCATACCGAGCAGGTATTTGAAGAAAACGATCCCGGGTTGCCGCCAGGCGACCTGCGCCAGGTCGCCCTCTCCCTCCTCGATGAAGCCGTCGATCAGCAGATCGGTTTCGGCGCGGATCTGGGGGCTGAGCGCCTTCATCCGCGCAGGCGAGAAGTAGGGGTTGAGGACCCGGCGGAACTCCTGCTGCCGTGGCGGATCGAGGGTGATGACGAGATCGCCGGCGAGTTGCTCGGCACCCTCCGGGGTCGGATTGCTGGAGAAGTGCTCCCAGTCCTGCAGGATCTGGTGACATTCGCGGTAACGCACGGCGACCCACGCCCCGTCTGGCGACGTGCTGAGGAACGGTGTGTCGGTGTGGACGAACGGGCCGTCGCGTCGCATGACGGCATACACCTCGTAGAGAAATCCGTCATCCTGGAAGTCCTCGTGCCGGAGGTCCCAGTCGGCGGCATGCGATTCGGGCGGCTTCGGCACCTGAGCGACTCCTGCCTGTATCCGTCGGACGACAGTCGTCCGACGCCTTCGGCCGGAACGGCGAGGTCGCGTCCGACTTTCACTGACTATAGTCATCGAGGGCACTGCGGTGGAAGGCCTCGCTCATCAGGCAAGCGATTGCCGCACAGCCATCTCGCCCGCCGTCCGGAACTCACGCGTGATGACCACGGTCAGCGAAGCGCCGGCTCCCGTCGACCTGTGACGTTCGCGACAGAATGCGCGTACCTTACTCTGGAGTAAGATACGGTCCAGATACCGCCCGACGAAGTGAGGCTGTCGCATGACCAACACCCTGCCGTCCAAGCACGGCTCCGAGCCGAAGCGTCCGCGGCGCTCCGGGCGCGAGAGCGCCATCGGCATGCAACGCCCCAAGCGGACGGCGACGTCTGTGGGATTGGCGCTGGTCACACCCCTCGTCGGCCAGGAGTTCCTGGACCGGCACGGGCTTCGCGACCCGCTCAACCGCGGTCTGCGCTACGGCGTGAGGACGGCGTTCTCCGCCCTCGGCGCCTCCACCCGCCAGTTCAACCGCGTGCAGGGTCTCGGTAAACCGCCGACGCGACTGAAGCCGAGCGGCGCCGACTATTTCGACCTGACGCCCGACGACGACCAGAAGATGATCGTCGAGACGGTCGCGGAGTTCGCCGAGGAGATCCTCCGCCCCGCCGCTTACGACGCCGATGCCGCCGCGGCGTACCCGGCAGATCTCATCGCCAGGGCCGCTGAACTCGGCATCACCGCCGTCAATGTGCCCGAGGACTTCGACGGCATCGCCGAGCACCGCAGCACCATCACCAACGCCCTCGTCGCCGAAGCCCTCGCGTACGGCGACATGGGGCTGGCGCTGCCGATCCTGGCCCCCGGTGGCGTCGCGTCGGCTCTGACGCACTGGGGCAGCGCCGACCAGCAGGCCACCTACCTCAAGGAGTTCGCCGGCGAGAAGGTCCCGCAGGCGTGCGTCGCGATCGCCGAGCCGCACGCGCTGTTCGATCCGACCGCGTTGCGGACCACTGCCGTGCGCACTCCGAGCGGCTACCGGTTGACCGGGGTGAAATCCCTGGTCCCTGCCGCGGCCGACTCAGAGCTGTTCGTCATCGGCGCTCAACTCAACGGCAAGCCCGCCCTGTTCCTCGTCGAGTCCGCTTCCGAGGGACTGACCGTCAAGGCCGACCCGAGCATGGGCATCCGCGCCGCCGCACTCGGCCGTGTCGAACTCGACAACGTCGCGGTTCCGCTGAGCAACCGGCTCGGCGAGGACCAGGCCACCGACGCGGACTACTCGGAGGCGATCGCACTGGCCCGACTGGGTTGGGCCGCACTGGCCGTCGGCACGTGTCATGCCGTCCTCGACTACGTCGTGCCCTACGTCAAGGAACGTGAGGCCTTCGGCGAGCCGATCGCGCACCGTCAGTCGGTGGCCTTCATGTGCGCGAACATCGCCATCGAACTCGACGGGCTGCGGCTCATCACCTGGCGCGGCGCCGCGCGCGCGGAACAGGGCCTGTCCTTCGCCCGCGAGGCGGCCCTGGCCAAGAAGTTCGGCACCGACAAGGGAATGCAGATCGGTCTGGACGGCGTCCAGCTGCTGGGCGGTCACGGATTCACCAAGGAGCATCCGGTGGAACGTTGGTACCGCGATCTGCGCGCGCTCGGCGTCGCCGAGGGCGTCGTCGTCCTGTAACGGCAAGCACCTAGAAACCAGGAACGGAAACCCAGTCATGGCAATCAATCTGGAAATGCCGAAGAAGTTGCAGGCCGTGATCGACATGGCGCACGAAGGCGCCGCCGAGATGCTGCGGCCCATCTCACGCAAGTACGACCTCGCCGAGCACGCCTACCCGGTGGAACTGGACACCCTCGCGGATCTGTTCGAGGGGATCTCCGAGGCCAACACCATCTCGTTCGCCGGCGCCGAGGCGTTCCGCGATTCGAGCGGTGGCCCCAAGCAGAACGTCAACGGCGGGAACATGTCCGCCCTGGTGAACGCGCTGGAGGTGAGCTGGGGCGACGTGGCATTACTGCTGTCGGTGCCACGTCAAGGCCTGGGTAACGCCGCCATCTCCTCGGTGGCAACACCCGAACAGCTGGAAAAGCTGGGCAAGGATGTGTGGGCCGCGATGGCGATCACCGAGCCCGGCTTCGGATCCGACTCGGCGGCGGTGACCACCACCGCGGTGCTCGACGGCGACGAGTACGTGATCAACGGCGAGAAGATCTATGTCACCGCGGGATCCCGCGCCACCCACATCGTGGTGTGGGCGACCCTGGACAAGTCGCTGGGCCGGGCGGCGATCAAGTCGTTCATCGTGCCGCGCGAACATCCGGGTGTCACCGTCGAGCGACTCGAGCACAAACTCGGCATCAAGGCTTCCGACACCGCCGCCATCCGTTTCGAGAATGCCCGGGTGCCGAAGGAGAACCTGCTCGGCGACCACGAGATCCACGTCGACAAGGGTTTCGCCGGGGTGATGGAGACCTTCGACAACACCCGCCCGATCGTGGCCGCGATGGCCGTCGGGATCGCCCGCGCCGCCCTGGAGGATCTGCGCAAGATCCTCACCGACGCCGGGATCGAGATCTCCTACGACAAGCCCGCCCACGCGCAAAGCGCAGCGGCCGCCGAGTTCCTGCGGATGGAGGCCGACTGGGAGGCGGGCTACCTGCTGACCGTGCGGTCCGCGTGGCAGGCCGACAACGCCATCCCGAACTCCAAAGAGGCGTCGATGGGCAAGGCCAAGTCCGCCCGGGTAGCCAGCGACATCACCCTCAAGGCCGTCGAGATGGCCGGGACCACCGGCTATTCAGAGGAGACGCTACTTGAGAAGTGGGCCCGCGACAGCAAGATCCTCGACATCTTCGAGGGCACCCAGCAGATCCAGCAGCTGGTCGTGGCGCGCCGGCTGCTCGGGTTGTCCTCCGCCGAGCTCAAGTAGTCGCCGAAGCTCAGAAGCCGCCGGCGACCGCGACGCGGGTGCGCCCGGTGACGCCGCCGCCGACGATGGTGCGCAGCGTCTTCGGCGCGTCGAGAATCGACACATCGGTGGTGATCGCGTCGAGGTGGGCCGGCTTCAGGTCGCCTTCGATCGACCGCCAGAGTTCGCGGCGCCGCTCGATCGGCAGCTGGACCGAGTCGATTCCCGCCAGGGTGACGCCGCGCAGGATGAACGGCAGCACCGTGGTCGGGAGCTCCGGTGACCGCGCGAGACCGGACACCGCCGCCACGCCGCCGTAGTTCAGGACGCTGAGCGCATAGGCCAGGGTGTCCCCGCCGACGCTGTCGACGACGGCGGCGTAGCTGGACCTGCCCAGCGGGCGCACCTTCTCGCCCTCGGCGGGCAGCCGGCCGATCACCTGGTAGGCGCCCAGCCCCATCAGGTAGTCGTGCGCCTCCGCCTTTCCCGTCGAGGCGATCACCTCGTAACCCAGCCCGGCCAGCAGGTCGACACTGATGCTGCCAACGCCTCCGGTGGCGCCTGTCACCAGGATCGGCCCGTCTTGGGGACGGATGCCGTTGATGCGCAAGACGTCCACGCTCATCGCGGCGGTGAACCCGGCGGTGCCGATCGCCGCCGCCTCGGCGGTGCTGAGCGCCTCCAGCTTGACGAGGTAGTCCGCCGGGTGGCGAGCCCGGTCGGCGTAGCCGCCGTGTCGGCCGGTGCCGATGTCGTAGCCGTGCGCGACCACCCGGTCGCCCGGCGCGAAACCGTCGGCCGAGCTCGCCACCACGGTCCCGGCGGCGTCGATGCCGGGAATCAGCGGATAGGAGCGGGCCACGCCGCCCTTGGGGGTGACGGCCAACGCGTCTTTGTAATTCACGCCGGAGTATTCGACGGCGATCGTGACCTCACCGTCGGGCAGGAAGCTTTCGTCGACCACTTCCGGGTTCAGGGTGATCGATCCGTCGGAGTCCTGGTGCGCCACGAGGGCGTTGACTGCGGTCATGTCGCCATCGTAGAGACGCGAAACCCCCGCGACGCGCGAGGCGTGGCGGGGGTTCCGCGATCTCTTCGTTCGGTCAGCCGATCAGCACCCGCTGAAGGTCGGGCTTCATCTGCTGCAGCTGCTGGCCCCAGTACATCCAGGTGTGGGTGCCGCTCGGCGGGAAGTTGAACACGCCGTTCTGGCCGCCCGCGGCGATGTACCGCTCCTGGAAACTGATGTTGGTGCGCAGCGTCAGACTCTCCAGGAATTCCTGCGGCAGGCCGCCGCCGCCCAACTCGCCGGGCTTGCCGCTGCCGCAGTAGACCCAGATGCGGGTGCCGTTCGCGACGATCCTGTCGATGTTGACCGTCGGGTCGTTGCGCCGCCACGCCTCGCTGCCGCCCGGGCCCCACATCGGTTCGGACTTGTAGCCACCGGCGTCGCCCATCGCCAGGCCGACCAGGAACGGCCACTGGCCCTCGGACAGGTTCAGGAAGCCCGACAGCGACGCGGCGTAGATGAACTGCTGCGGGTGGTAGGCCGACAGGATCAGCGAGGCGGATCCCGCCATGGAGAGACCGACCGCGGCACTACCGGTGGGCTTGACGTCCCGGTTGGCCGCCAGCCAGTTCGGCAGCTCGGAGGTCAGGAAGGTCTCCCACTTGTAGGTCTGGCAACCGGCCTTGCCGCACGCCGGCTGGTACCAGTCGGTGTAGAAGCTCGACTGTCCACCCACCGGGAGCACCAGCGACAGACCCGAATCGAGGTACCACTCGAACGCCTGGGTCTCGATGTCCCAGCCGTTGAAGTCTTCGCGGGCGCGCAGTCCGTCGAGCAGATAGACGATGGGCGATCCGGCGCCACCGCTCTGGAACTGCACCTTGATGTCGCGGCCCATCGACGGTGACGGAACCATCAGGTATTCGACGGGCAGGCCCGGACGGGAGAACGCCCCGGCGATCGCCGAGCCGCCCGTGAAGCCGATCACGCCGGGGAGCAGCGCCGCGACGGCGGCGGTCACCGCGAAGCGGCGGGCCCAACGGTTACGAAACTTGTCAACGAAGGTCATAGAGAGGAGTCCATCCATCTACCGGTTACCGCGTCATTCGCCACTAGCCCGCGATCACAGATCGCACAGACGGCACCACAGCGGTTTCTTCACTGCGCTGCCGCGCGCCCGCCCGGGCTGACCGTGAAAACGGCAGCAGAACGGACCGAAGCATTCAGTTGTCGCGCCCTGAGTAAAACATGAGGGTCAAGCTGAGAAAACCCCGTGAACAGGCTGAGCCGTCCTCCGGGCGTCCCGGGCGAGACGCCACCCGCCCGCAGGCAGAGCCGTCCCCGAACCGCCTACCAGGGCGAACACCGGTAAGTCACCGATTCAGCCGTCGCGAAACCATCCCTGCCGCGGATCTCGCACGTCGGCCTTTCCGTTGTGCGGACCCGACGTGCTGTCCGGGCACGTGATCGTCGATCGTCTGACCGAAGTGCTTGTCCCCGCAGAACACGACCCGGCTGCGCCCCTGCAGGCGAGAATGCATCGAGGGCTGTTGAAAATCGATGCACAGCCCTGTGTGCAGTCTCGCCTGCAGGGGCGAGGCACGTCAGTACCAGCAGCGCCCGGTCATCGTGCGCGGCTACCCGCCCGCGACTGCGCGCGGACATCAACCGCCAATGGCAGATGCCGGTATCGTTCGGGCCGCCGTCGACAACGCCGAGTGCATGTCGGCCCACCAGGAGGAGACGACGATGGCCGAATTGCGCGACGGCGTCACCCGCGGGTTCCAGAAATACCTGGCCAATCCGCTGATGCGGCTGGTGCCGATCCAGACGCTGCTCGAGACCACCGGCCGCAGATCCGCCCCGGCGAACCCCGCTGGGCGGCAGGAGAATCGGCGACGCCTTCTGGTTCGTCTCGGAATTCGGCGAGAAGTCGCAGTACATCCGCAACATCCAGGCCGACCCGCGGGTGCGGGTGCGGCTGCGGGGCAGGTGGCACTCGGGCACCGCGCACCTAATGCCGGACGACGACGCCCGCGCCCGGTTGCGTGAGCTCCCGCAGTTCAACAGCTTTGGAGTGCGCACCTTCGGCACCAGCCTGCTCACCGTGCGCGTCGACCTCGACGGGTGAGGATCGCCGGCACGTAGGATCCGGACATGGCGGCCCGAACCAGGACGACCACGGCGACGCAGCGCGAGCACTTCGTGGACTTCATGTTGCGGCCGTGAGCCGCCCGGTCATTCGCGGCGCGCCAATGCGGCCAGATGGTCGAGCGAGTTCTGCAGGTGCTCAATCTTGAACGGCGGGAACTCGATGTGCTCGCGCAGGCTCGGCGGCACCGCGGACCAGTCGTAGGTCAGTGTCACCCGGGTGCGGGCGGCGTGCTCGGCGGCCAGGTCATAGCGCCAGATCCAGCCACCGAACTCGAGATCCCCTCCGTCCGAGAGCTGTTGGCCCGGTTCCCAGGCGATCGCGTGCGGACGGTCGAAGTGCACCACCTTGTTCGCCATCTCGTAGTGACCGTCGGGATGGTTCCCGTGGAACATGGCGATCCGGAAGATCTGGCCGGCCTCGGTGAGCACGCGCCCGTCGAGCGACTCGCGCACCCACCCGGTGCCGTCGATCGCGGCGTGCTGCGCGGGATCGGCCAGGATCGAGAAGACGGTGTCGGCGGAGGCGTCGACGGTCGTGGTGGCGGTCATGACGTCGTTCGGCATGGTTGTGACCCTTTCTCGGCGGCTGTCACGAGAACGACCCGGAACGTGCTCCGAACTCATCGGGGACCCTTGCACCGGACCGAAGATGAAAGTAACGTCAGTTTCAGTTTCATGAACCCCACGTCATCGGAGCCGCTGATGGAATCGTTCGTCCACCTGCACAGAGGCAAGACGCCGCGCCGCCCGCACGCGGACCTCGACGGCCAGAAGGACGACGAACTCGGTCGCGGTGGCTTCACCGGACGCACCGCCAACCTCTATCGACGCAACGATCCCACCGCGTTCCGCGCCGCGGGCCCACTGCGTCCCCTCGACGTCCTCGGCGACCAGCTCAAGCCGTCGGACGCGACCGACGCCGCAGGGGCGCCGCTGCTGATGTTCTCGAACGCCGACTGCCAGGTACTGCTGTCGCGGCGCGCCGAGGAGATGCCCTACTTCGCGCGGTACATCGACGGCGACCTGCTGACCTTCGTGCACAAGGGGTCCGGCCTGCTGGAAACGGAGTTCGGGCCGCTGCGCTACCGCGAAGGCGACTGGGTCTACATCCCGAAGGCGTGCAGCTGGCGCCAGGTCCCCGATCACACAGGGGACGGACCTGCCGAGTCGATGTGGCTGATGATCCAGGCCACCGAGGACTTCCGGGTACCGCCCGCCGGCTCGTTGGGCAGGCACTTCCCGTTCGACCCGTCACTGATCGTCGTTCCCGAACCGGCGCCCATCGAAGACGGTGTCGGCCCCCACACCGACGGCGAGTACGAGGTGCGGCTCTTTCACGAGGGCGGGCCGACCAGCCTGTACTACCGACACCATCCGCTCGACGTCGAAGGGTGGCGGGGTGACAACTTCCCCTTCACCTTCAACATCGCCGACTACAACGTCATCACCTCCGACAGCGTGCACCTGCCCCCGACGGTGCATCTGTTCATGCAGGCGACCGGTGTCTACGTGATGAACTTCCTGCCCAAACCCGCCGAATCCGTGCCCGGCACCGAACGCACCCCCTGGTATCACCGCAACGTCGACTTCGACGAGATCGCGTTCTTCCACAGCGGATCGCTCTACGGCATCCCGATGCCGCGAGGGCTGATCTCCCATGCGCCGCAGGGCGTCCATCACGGCGCCCCGGAGAAGGCTCGTGAACGAGCCCGCAGGAAGTTCGACGAGTACAGCCGGGTCGACTGGTCGGTGATCGCCGTCGACACCAGGCGCAGGCTCGTCCCGTCGGCCGAGATCCTCGCCAACGACCTCGGGCAGCACGCATGAGCGCCGAAGCCGTGGCGCCGGTCAGGCACGAGTACGACCGGGTCCCGTATCTCGTTGCTTACCAGAACACTTCGGGCGTTCGCGATGTCTACGGCGGTGTCGCCGAACTCGTCGTGCTGGAGAGTCATCTACTCCGGCCGAAGACCCCGTCCGATACCGTGCTGGTGTTCATGCACCCCATCGGCGGTGGCGCCTACCTCCCGATGATGAACGCGCTGGCCCGCGCCGGGCACCATGTCATCTACTGCAACAGCCGCTTTCGCGGCACCGACTCCGCGCTGTTGATGGAGAAGGTGGTCGAGGACCTCGGCGAGTGCATCAAGGACGCCAAGAACCGGCTCGGCTACCAGAAGGTGGTGCTGGCCGGCTGGAGCGGTGGCGGCTCCCTGTCGGCGTTCTATCAGCAGCAGGCCCAGCATCCCACCGTGACGGCGAGCCCGTCCGGCGACGGACCCGACCTGACGAAGCTGGGTCTCATCCCGGCCGACGGCATCATGCTGCTGGCCGCCCACATCAGCCGGCACGGCACGCTGACCGAGTGGCTCGACGCCTCGATCCTCGACGAGTCCGACCCGACCAGACGCGACCCCGAACTGGACCTCTACAACCCCGACAACCCGAACCAGCCGCCGTACACGCAGGCGTTCCTGGAGCGCTACCGGCAGGCGCAGATCGACCGCAACCGGCGCATCACGAAGTGGGTCAAGGACAAACTGGCCGATCTGAAGGCCGCAGGCCGCGCGGACGACGAGTTCGCCTTCGTCGTGCACGGCACGATGGCCGACCCCCGTTGGCTCGACCCGGCCGTCGACCCGAACGAACGCGCGGCGGGCACCTGCTACCTGGGCGACCCGCAAGTGGTCAACAACGGCCCGGTCGGGCTGGCCCGGTTCTGCACCCTGCGCAGCTGGCTGTCGCAGTGGAGCTACGACGACGCCAACGGCGACGCGGTCTCCGCCGGGCCGGACATCGCGGTGCCCGCGCTGGTGATCGGCAATCTCGCCGACGACGCCTGCACGCCCAGCCACACCCGCAGGCTCTTCGAGGCGCTCGGGCACCCCGATAAGGAGATGCACGAGATCCCCGGCGCCAACCACTACTACGCCGGTCCCGACCAACGCCCTCAATTGCGCCAGGCGGTGAGTATCGTGACGGACTGGCTGATCCGCCACGAATTCGCGAGGGCGCAATGACACCTACCGGCGGGCGAGAAGCCGATCCGGGGCAGACTCCGACCGGTGCGCTGGACGGCGTCCGCGTCATCGAGGTGGGCACGTTGATCTCCGGTCCGTTCGCCGGCCGGCTGCTCGGCGACATGGGCGCCGAGGTCGTCAAGATCGAACCGCCCGGCGCGCCCGACCCGCTGCGCACCTGGGGACAGGCCGAACTCGACGGCAGGCACTTCTTCTGGACGGTGCACGCCAGGAACAAGAAGGCGATCACCCTCGACCTGCGCACTCCCCGCGGCCGCGAGCTGTTCCTCGACCTCGTCGAGCGCTCCGATGTGATCGTGGAGAACTTCCGCCCCGGGACGCTGGAGAAGTGGGACCTGGGCTACGAGGTGCTGCGCGGGCGCAACAAGGGCATCATCCTGGTCCGGGTCTCCGGCTACGGGCAGACCGGACCCGACGCGCACCGCGCGGGATACGCCTCGGTCGCCGAGGCGGCCAGCGGACTGCGCCATCTCAACGGCTTCCCCGGCGGCCCGCCGCCCCGGCTCGCGCTCTCGATCGGCGACAGTCTCGCCGGCATGTTCGCCGCCCAGGGCGCGCTGGCGGCGCTCTACCGTCGCTCGGTCACCGGCGAAGGCCAGATCGTCGACACCGCGCTCACCGAATCCTGTCTGGCCGTGCAGGAATCGACGATCCCGGACTACGACGTCGGCGGTGTCGTGCGCGGACCTTCGGGCACACGGCTGGAGGGCATCGCGCCGTCGAACATCTACAAGACCGCCGACGGCAGCTGGGTGGTGATCGCGGCCAACCAGGACACCGTCTTCCGGAGGCTGTGCCTGGCGATGGACCGCGCGGAGCTCGCCACCGACGACCGGTTCGCCGACCATGTGGCCCGCGGACGCAACCAGGACGAACTCGACAAGATCATCGGCGACTGGGCGGCGGAGCGGGAACCCGGCGACATCATCGACGTGCTGTCGGTCGCCGGGGTGATCGCCGGGCCCATCAACACTGTCGCCGAGGTGGTCGTCGACCCGCAGTTGCGATCCCGCGGCATGATCGCCGAACACTATGACGAGCGGATCGAGCGCACGGTCCTCGGACCCGGCATCGTGCCGAAGCTCTCCGAATCGCCGGGAAGCATCCGCAGTGCGGGCCCATCGCGACCTGGCCGGCACAACGAGGAGATCTACCAGGATCTGCTCGGCCTGACCGCCGGGCAACTCGACGAACTGCGGGCGGAGGGAGTGCTGTGACCGGGCTGCCGGACAGGGTCGACATCCGGGAGGTGTCGCTGCGTGACGGGCTGCAGATCGAGGCGCCGATCCCGTTGTCGGCCAAACTCGAGCTGCTCGAGGCCGTCGTCGCGACCGGCGTCCGCGAGATCGAGGCGACGGCCTTCGTGTCACCGTCGAAGGTGCCCGCACTGGCCGACGCCGCCGAGCTGGCCGCCGAACTCGACCGGTTCCGGGCCGAGCACGACGTCGAGTTCTCCGCCCTGGTGGCGGGTCCCGGCGGGGCAAAGCGCGCCATCGCCGCGGGCATGGGGTCGATCGAGTACGTCGTGTCCGCGGCCGACGGCCACAGCCAGGCCAACGTGGGGCGGTCGACGGCCGAGTCCACCGACCTGATCGCCGACATCACCCGCATCGCCCACGACGGCGGCGCCACCATCGAGGTGATCATCGCCACCGCGTGGGACTGTCCCTTCGACGGCCCAACCGACACGCGCCGCGTCATCGACATCGCCGCAGCGGCCACCGAACTCGGCGCCGACCGGCTGGCGATCGCCGACACGATCGGCACCACGACACCGAAGCGGGTCGCGGACCTGGTCGCCGCGGTCCGCCCGGCCGCCGGCGACGTTCCTCTGGGCGCGCACTTCCACAACACCCGGGGCGCGGGCCTGGCCAGTGCGTACGCCGCCGTCACCGCCGGGATCACCCGGCTCGACGCCTCGGTCGGAGGGCTGGGCGGCTGCCCGTTCGCCCCTGGCGCCAGCGGCAACATCGCCACCGAGGATCTCGTCTACCTGCTGCGCGACAGCGGTATCGAGGTGGATGTCGACCTGCAGGCGGCCATCGCCGCCGCCGACGTGGCGCGCCGGGTCGTCGGCCACGATCTGCCGAGCGCGCTGCTGCGCGCCGGCGACCGGATCCTGCGCTGACCGTGGCCACCGACTCGCTCACCGCCAAAGGCCGCCAGACGCGTGGGGCGATCGAGACGGCAGCACGGAAGCTGTTCGCCGAACGCGGTTTCCACGGCACCACGCTGGCCGACATCACCGCGGCGGCGGGCAAGTCACCCGCGGTGTTCTACCGCTACTACCGCGATAAGGAAGACCTGCTGGTCGCGCTGGCGGAGTCCTTCCTGCACGACGTCGTGGTGCCGTCCGGGCTCACCGTTCACCTGCCCGAGTCGGCCGACGACACCGCGTTCTTCTCGGCAGTCGTCACCGGCTACTGGAACATGTTCAAGCAGAACATCGGCATCATGATCGCGGTCAATCAGCTCGCCGACACCAGGCCGCGATTCGCCGACGTGCAGAACGAGTTTCGGCGCTTCGGCATCGACATGGTCTCCGCGACCGTGCGACGCGCGCAGGAGCAGGGCTACGCCGCCGACCTGACACCGGATCACACCGGGGCGGCGATCGCGCTGCTGTTCGAGAACTTCACGGCGGTGTTCCTGCGGCCCAACGGCCTCGGGCTGCAGATCGGCGACGCCGAGGCGATCACCACGCTGTCGACGATCTGGAAGAAGACACTGTACGGGTACTGAGCGCACCAGAGAGGAATCAGAGTGGATTTCGCACTGCCGCAACACCTTCCCGCGCTACTGGAGGAGATGGACGCGTTCGTCGAGGCGGAGATCAAACCGCTGGAGCGCGAACACATCCAATACTTCGACCACCGCCGGGAGTACGCGCGCACGGACTGGGACAACGGTGGGATTCCGCGCCGCGAGTGGGAGGACCTGCTCGACGAGATGCGGCGACGCGCCGACGCGGCGGGCTGGCTGCGCTACGGGCTGCCGTCCCGGTTCGGTGGTCGCGACGGCACCAACATCGACATGGCGGTGATCCGGGAACATCTGGCGCACAAGGGCCTCGGTCTGCACAACGACCTGCAGGACGAGTCCTCGATCGTGGGCAACTTCCCCCAGGTCATCATGATGGAACGGTTCGGCACCGAGGCGCAGAAGGCAGACTGGATCGAGGCCATGCTGACCGGTGAGCGGTCGATGGCCTTCGGACTGACCGAGCCCAAGCACGGCTCCGACGCCACCTGGCTGGAGACCCGCGCCGTGCCCGACGGCGACGGCTGGGTGATCAACGGCAACAAGCGGTGGAACACCGGGGTGCACCGCGCCACTCACGACCTGATCTTCGCCCGCACGTCCGGGGAACCCGGCCAGGCCCGCGGCATCACGGCGTTCCTGGTGCCGACCGACTCCCCCGGCTTCACCGTGCCGTACTACTGGTGGACGTTCAACATGCCCACCGACCACGGCGAGGTCGAACTGAAGGACGTCCGCGTGCCTGCCGACGCGGTGCTCGGCGAGGTGGACCGGGGCCTGGAGGTGGGCCAGACGTTCCTGCACGAGAACCGGATCCGGCAGGCCGCGAGCAGCCTCGGCGCCGCACAGCACTGCATCGACCGCGCGGTCGCCTACGCCAACTCCCGCAACGTGTTCGGTAAACCGCTGGCCGTCAACCAGGCCGTGCAGTGGCCACTGGTCGAGCTTCAGACCGAGGCGCAGATGGTGCGGCTGCTGGTGTACTACGCCGCGACCGAACTGGATCGCAGCCACCACATGGAGGTCTCGGACAAGGTGTCGATGGCCAACTACCGGGCGAACCGGCTGGTGTGCGAGGCCGCCGACCGGGCCATGCAGGTGCACGGCGGCGTCGGCTACAGCCGCCACGAGCCGTTCGAGCACATCTACCGCCACCACCGGCGCTACCGCATCACCGAGGGCGCGGAGGAGATCCAGATCCGGCGGGTGGCGCAGCGGCTCTTCGGATTCGGCAAGCGCTGACATGGCGGGCGGCGACGTCACCACCGATCTGGCCGACGCACTCGTCACGGTGCTGCGGCCGGTGCTCGGCGACACGGTGACGGTGCGCGACCTGCACCGCCTCACCGGCGGCGCCAGCCGCACCACCTGGTCGTTCGACGCGGTCACCGACCGGCCGCAGGCGCTGATCCTGCGCACCGGGCCGCCCGACGAGGTACACGCGGGCATGGAACTGGAGGCCAGGGCGCAGCAGCGCGCGGCTGCCGTCGGCGCACCGGTGCCTCACATCCTCGCCGCGGACAATTCGGTTGCCGCGCTGGGCAATCCGTATCTGATCTGCGGGGCCATCGCGGGTGAGACCATCGTGCGGCGGATCTTCCGCGGCCTCGACGACACCGGCCGCGACCGGCTGCTGAGGCAGTGCGCGCAGGCGCTGGCCGCGATCCATCGCGCAGACCCCGACGGCATCGGCCTGACGCCGGCCGACCCGCTGGCCGAATGGCGTGACCGGCTCGACGAGATGGGCGATACCACCGCGACGTTCGAGTGGGCGTTCCGCTGGCTCGAGGCCAACCGGCCGCCGCCGACGCCACCCCGGCTGGTGCACGGCGACTTCCGGATGGGCAACCTGATCGTCGACGACCACGGGCTGGCCGCCGTGCTGGACTGGGAACTCGTCCACATCGGCGAGGTGCACGAGGATATTGCCTGGTTCTGCATCCGGGCCTGGCGGTTCGGCGCGCCGGAGCACCTCGGCGCGGGCGGACTGGGCAGCGTCGAGACGTTCCTGTCGGAGTACGAGGCCGCGGGCGGAGCTCCGATCGACCGGGGGGCCTTCCGGTGGTGGCTGGCGGTGGCGACACTGCGCTGGGGTGTGATCTGCCGCTTCCAGGCCGAGCGGCATCTCAGCGGACAGACCAGGTCGGTCGAACTCGCCGCCATCGGCAGGCGTGTCTGCGAGACGGAGTGGGATCTGCTGGAACTGCTCGAGGGAAGGGGTCCGCGGTGATGCCCGACGCGCCGCTGCACGGCCGACCGACCGCCGCCGAACTCGTCGCCGCCGTCGCGGAATTCCTCGAGCACGACGTGCGCGCGGCCACCGAGGGGCAGGTCAACTTCCACGCCCGGGTGGCGGCGAACGTGCTGCGCACCGTCGAACGCGAACTGCTCGATCCGTCGGCGGCCGACGTCACCGCAGCGGTGCGCGACCTCGGCTACGACGACGAACCGCACCTGGCCGCAGGCATCCGGGCAGGAGAGGTCGACGACCGGCCCGCCGAGCTGCTGGCCGCGCTGCGGGTGCTCGTGCGGCACCGCCTCACCATCGCCCATCCCGGCTACGACGCGACGTGACGCACGGTGGCCAGCCAGGCCGGCTCCTCGACCCGGGTGCCCACCGGCACGCCGTACGCCTCGCTCTGCGCCTGGCCGACCACGCCGTGGTAGGTCGCGGTGTCCAGCGCCTCGAGTGTCCAGCCGCCGGCGAATGCGCCACGGATGTCGACCTCGCTGACCTGCGGCCCGAACCCGCGACCGGCATCCGACAGAGCGAGCACGTGCACCAGCCCGTCGGGACGGCACGCCCGGTGCAACGCGGCGACGTAGCGGGCGCGGTCGGCCACGTCGAACACGTGGAAGAGTGCGCTGTCGACGATGGTGTCGTACTGCTGCCGCCCGTCGAGTTCCAGCGCATCGGCCACCTCGAACCGGGCGCTCACGCCCCTGGCCGCGGCGTTGTCACCGGCCGTACGCACCGCATGGGGCGAGAAGTCGATCCCGATCACGTCGTAGCCGAGGCCGGCCAGCAGGATCGTGTGCTCACCGGCGCCGCACCCGGCGTCGAGGACCTGCCCCCGGATGAGTCCCCGTCGTTCCAGCTCGACGACCGCGGGCTGCGGGCCGTCGATCACCCACGGCGGGGTCCCCGACCGGTAGGCGTCGTCGAACACGGACCTGGTGGGTGTCACGTCGGGCATTGCCTGGCCTCCTCTGATGCGGAATCCTGCTTGTGACTGCAGTGTGAAACCTCAAGAATCATTGAGGTCAAGTCCCCACGACGAGGAGGTCGCCATGGCACCGGCGCCGCTGCGGGCTGCCGCCGACGTGGCCGACCGGCTCTTCACGGCGATCGAAGCCGGGGACGCCGCCGCCGTCGAACGACTCTGGGCCGGCGACGTGCTGGTCTGGCACGCCGGCGACCGGCAGGACAACGACCGGGCGCGCGCGCTGCGGGTGATCGGATGGTTCATCAGCCGGACCACGGAACGCCGCTATGAGATTCTCGACCGCACACTGTTCGACGGCGGCTTCGTCCAGCAGCACCTGCTCCACGCCGCCGGAACGGACGGCGCCACCATCGCGATGCGCGTCTGCATCGTGATCAAAGTGAACGACGGCGGGCTGATCACCCGGATCGACGAGTACTTCGATCCGGCCGAGATGGCGCCGCTGCTCGATCAGCAACCACGGAGGTGATCATGGCCAGCCTGGCAGAACTGCTCGCCAGCCGGCAGGCGGTGGGCGTGTGGACCCTGGAGCCGGACCGGTCCCGGATCGGTTTCAGCAATCGGACGTTCTGGGGCGCCGCGAAGGTGAAGGGATCGTTCAGCGACTTCAGCGGCGACGGGCAGATCACCGAATCGGGCGCGGTGTTCGGCAGGGTCGACGTGCGCGCGGCCTCACTGAGCACCGGTATCGGTAAACGCGACACGCACCTGCGGTCCGACGAGTTCTTCGACGTCGAGGCCCACCCCGAGATCAGCGTGGTCGTGACGGCCGCCGAACCACGCGACACCGACCGTGCCGAACTGCGCGCCGAACTGCGCATCAAGGGGGTCACCCGGCCGATCGAGCTGCCTGCCGTCGTGCGGGTGCTCGACGACGGCGCGATCCGGATCTCCGGTGAGACCACCATCGACCGCACGGAGTTCGGGGTCGACGGCAACCTGATCGGGATGATGGGACCCAAGTCCGGCGTGTCAGCTGATCTGGTGTTCCGCCGAGCCACCGCGTGACGGCCCAAACACGCGGCAACGCTTTCTGATTCGCCGACCCCACTGCCGGCGTCGGCAGAATCGGTAGCATCTCGCGCATGGCTGAGCCGTCCCGCCCGCTGCGGATCCTGGTGTACAGCGACAATCCGCGCACCCGTGAGGCCGTGCAGCTGGCGCTGGGCCGGCGGATCCACCCGGAACTGCCCGAACTGTCCTACGTCGACGTCGCGACCGGGCCCATGGTGATCAAGCACATGGACGCCGGCGGGTTCGACCTGGTGATCCTCGACGGCGAGGCCAGTCCGACCGGCGGCCTGGGCATCGCCAAGCAGCTCAAGGACGAGATCGACGACTGTCCGCCCGTCCTGGTGCTCACCGGGCGTCCGGACGACGCCTGGCTGGCCAACTGGTCGCGGGCCGAGGCCGCGGTCCCCCATCCCATCGACCCGATCCGGCTCGGTGACGCGGTGGTCTCGCTGTTGCGCACACCGGTGCAGTGAACCGCCACCGACCGGACATCAAAAGAATTGGCGCTCTTGGCCCTTGAGCGCGGAGACATGAGCGCTGCGGCGCGCCCACCCATTGGATACCGATACTAACCAAAACGTGTGGCGCGGATCGCAAACATGGCTAGGCTGTGGGTTAGCTCACATCGACAGCCACGAGGGAGCGCTTGCGCGGTATGGATTTGTACACACCGATCCTGGTCTTGGGTGCGATCGCGGCCGCCTTCGCGGTGGTATCGGTGGTGATCTCCATGGTCATCGGCCCGAGCAGGTACAACCGGGCCAAGCTCGAGGCCTATGAGTGCGGCATCGAACCGCTGGCGCCGCCGTTCGAGCCCCGGGACGTCGGCCTGCACAAAGGCGGGTCGCGGTCGGCGACCGTCCAGCGGATCCCGATCAGGTACTACCTGACCGCGATGTTGTTCATCGTCTTCGACATCGAGATCGTGTTCCTCTACCCGTGGGCGGTGGCCTTCGACAGTCTGGGATTGTTCGCGCTGGTCGAGATGCTGCTGTTCATGCTCACCGTCTTCGTGGCCTATGCCTACGTATGGCGGCGGGGAGGCCTGAATTGGGACTAGAAGAACGGCTGCCGGGCGGGATCCTGCTGTCCACCGTCGAGAAGGTCGCCGGCTACGTCCGCAAGGGCTCGCTGTGGCCCGCCACGTTCGGCCTGGCGTGCTGCGCCATCGAGATGATGTCGACCGCCGGCCCGCGGTTCGACATCTCCCGCTTCGGGATGGAACGGTTCTCGGCGACGCCGCGACAGGCCGACCTGATGATCGTCGCGGGCCGGGTCAGCCAGAAGATGGCGCCGGTGCTGCGGCAGATCTACGACCAGATGGCCGAACCCAAGTGGGTGCTGGCCATGGGGGTGTGCGCCTCGTCCGGCGGGATGTTCAACAACTACGCGGTGGTCCAGGGCGTCGACCACGTGGTGCCTGTGGACATCTACCTGCCCGGCTGCCCACCGCGTCCGGAGATGCTGCTGCACGCAATCCTCAAGTTGCACGACAAAATTCAGCAGATGCCGCTCGGCGTCAACCGCGAAGAGGCGATCCGTGCGGCCGAAGAGGCCGCCCTGGCGGTGACTCCGACCATCGAGCTCAAGGGGTTGCTGCGGTGAGCGACGCCAATGGCAACGGGCACGGCAACGGTGCCGCCAATGGTGACGGCGCCGCCACGCCGGAGGTGATCGGCGTGCGCCGAGGCATGTTCGGCGCCAAGGGCACCGGCGACACATCGGGCTACGGACGGCTGGTGCGCCCGGTGGCCCTTCCCGGTGGCAGCCCCCGCCCCTACGGCGGCTACTTCGACGACGTCGTCGACACCCTCACCGCCGTCCTCGGTGAGGACGCGTACGCCGAGGCGGTCGAGCGGGTGGTGGTGTATCGCGACGAGCTGACGCTCGAGGTGCGGCGCGAGCATCTGCCTGCGGTGGCGCGTGCGTTGCGTGACGATGCCGCACTGCGTTTCGAGTTGTGCCTCGGGGTCAGCGGCGTGCACTACCCCGATGACGCCGGGCGCGAACTGCACGCGGTGTATCCGCTGATGTCGATCACCCACAATCGGCGCATCCGGCTGGAGGTGGCCGCCCCCGACGCCGATGCCCACATCCCTTCGCTTTTCGGCACATACCCGACGACCGACTGGCACGAACGCGAGACGTACGACTTCTTCGGCATCGTCTTCGACGGCCACCCCTCGCTGACTCGTATCGAGATGCCCGACGACTGGGTGGGACATCCGCAGCGCAAGGACTATCCGTTGGGCGGTATTCCCGTGGAGTACCACGGCGCCGAGATCCCCCCGCCCGACGAGCGGAGGGCCTACCACTGATGCCCACGACCCCGAACCCGCCCACCGACGGCGGTGGTTCCGCGGCAGGCACCGACACCGTCGTCGTCGTCGGCGGCGAGGACTGGGACCAGGTGGTGGCCGCCGCGGCGAAGGCGCAGTCGGGCGAGCGCATCGTGGTGAACATGGGCCCACAGCATCCGTCCACCCACGGCGTGCTGCGACTCATCCTCGAGATCGAGGGCGAGACGATCATCTCGGCGCGGTGCGGCATCGGCTATCTGCACACCGGGATCGAGAAGAACCTCGAGTACCGCAACTGGACACAGGGCGTCACGTTCGTCACCCGGATGGATTACCTGTCACCGTTCTTCAACGAGACCGCGTACTGCCTGGGTGTCGAGAAGCTGCTCGACGTCACCGATGCGGTGCCCGAGCGCGCCAGCGTGATCCGCGTGATGCTGATGGAGCTCAACCGCATCTCGTCGCACCTGGTGGCGCTGGCCACGGGCGGCATGGAACTTGGTGCGATGAGCGCCATGTTCTACGGCTTCCGGGAGCGCGAACAGATCCTCTCGGTGTTCGAGCTGATCACCGGGCTGCGGATGAACCACGCCTACATCCGGCCGGGCGGGCTGGCGGCCGACCTGCCCGACGACGCCGTGCCCAGGATCCGGGATCTGCTCGACCTGCTGCCCGGACGGCTGCGGGATCTCGAGGACCTGCTCAACGAGAACTACATCTGGAAGGCCCGCACACAGGGCATCGGCTACCTCGACCTGGCCGGCTGCATGGCGCTGGGCATCACCGGGCCGGTACTGCGGTCCACCGGGCTGCCGCACGACCTGCGCAGGGCCCAACCGTACTGCGGTTACGAGAACTACGAATTCGACGTGATCACCGACGACGGCTGCGACGCGTACGGCCGCTACCTGATCCGGGTCAAGGAGATGCGCGAGTCGATCAAGATCGCCGAACAGTGCCTGGACAAGCTGCGGCCGGGTCCGGTGATGATCACCGACAAGAAGCTGGCCTGGCCCGCCGACCTGAAGCTCGGGCCCGACGGGCTGGGCAACTCGCCCGAGCACATCGCGAAGATCATGGGCCACTCGATGGAAGGGCTGATCCACCACTTCAAGCTCGTCACCGAAGGCATCCGGGTACCGGCAGGCCAGGTGTACTCGGCGGTGGAGTCACCGCGGGGCGAGCTCGGGGTGCACATGGTGTCCGACGGCGGAACACGGCCCTACCGGGTGCACTACCGCGATCCGTCGTTCACGAACCTGCAAGCGGTGGCGGCGATGTGCGAGGGCGGCATGGTGGCCGACGCGATCTCGGCCGTCGCCTCGATCGATCCGGTGATGGGCGGTGTGGACAGATGACGGTCTTCCTGGAACTCGGTCAACGTCCCGACGAAGCGGGTCCGCCCATCCACGGAGCCTCGTCCTACCCGCCCGACGTGGCGGAGAGGCTGACCGCGGACGCGACCGCGATCGTCGCGAAGTATCCGCAGTCCCGCTCGGCGCTGCTGCCGCTGCTGCACCTGGTGCAGGCCGAGGACGGCTACCTGACCCCTGCCGGCATCGCGTTCTGCGCGGCGCACATCGGCCTGACCGCCGCCGAGGTCACCGCCGTCGCCACGTTCTACTCGATGTACCGGCGCAATCCCACCGGCGACTTCCTCGTCGGCGTCTGCACCAACACCCTCTGCGCGATCATGGGCGGCGACGCGATCCTGGAGGCGCTGCAGGATCATCTGGACATCCACGCCGGTGAGACCACCGGGGACGGTCGCGTCACCCTGGAGCACATCGAGTGCAACGCGGCCTGCGACTACGCGCCAGTGGTGATGGTCAACTGGGAGTTCTTCGACAACCAGACCCCGTCGTCGGCACGCGACATGGTGGACGGGTTGCGGTCGGGCACACCGCCCGAGCCGACGCGTGGCGCGCCGCTGTGCACATTCCGCGAAACCGCCCGCACGCTCGCCGGACTCGGGGAACCGCGGGCCGCCGCGGGAGCGGCAGGCGCCGCCACCCTCGCCGGTCTGCACGTCGCGCACGAGCACGCCATGACGGCGCCCGCGCCGACCGCCGCCGAGGGCCGGCCACCCACCGGCGCCGCCGGATCCGCCGCGCCGGACTCCGTCGAGACCACCCGCGACGAACCAGCACCCGCGCCGTCGGCCACCGTGCCCGCCGAATCCGGTACCGCCGAAACCACGCCCCGCGCAACGGAGTCCGACGCATGACCGGGCTGACGCCGGTGCTGAGCCGGTTCTGGGACGAGCCGCAGCCGTGGTCGATGGAGACCTACCGCCGCCACGACGGATACCGCGCGCTGGACCGCGCGCTGAGCATGGCGCCCGACGACGTGATCGCGCTGGTGAAGGACTCCGGGCTGCGCGGGCGCGGCGGAGCAGGCTTCCCGACCGGCACCAAGTGGTCGTTCATCCCGCAGGACGACACCGGCGCCGGCGCCAAACCGCACTACCTGGTGATCAACGCCGACGAGTCGGAACCCGGCACGTGCAAAGACATCCCGCTGATGATGACCACGCCGCACTTCCTGGTCGAGGGGGCGATCATCGCCGCCTACGCCATCCGTGCCCACCACGCGTTCATCTACGTACGCGGCGAGGTGGTGCCGGTGCTGCGCCGCCTACAGGCCGCCGTCGCCGAGGCCTACGCCGCCGGATACCTCGGCAGCGACATCGGCGGCTCCGGCTACGACCTCGAACTGATCGTGCACGCCGGCGCGGGCGCCTACATCTGCGGCGAGGAGACCGCGCTGCTGGACTCGCTGGAAGGCCGCCGCGGCCAGCCCCGGTTGCGCCCGCCGTTCCCCGCGGTGGCCGGCCTGTATGCCTGCCCCACGGTGGTCAACAACGTCGAGTCGATCGCCAGCGTCCCGCCGATCCTGCTCAACGGCATCGACTGGTTCCGCTCGATGGGTTCGGAGAAGTCCCCGGGCTTCACGCTGTACTCGCTGTCCGGCCACGTGACCAGGCCCGGACAGTACGAGGCCCCGCTGGGCATCACCCTGCGTGAACTGCTCGACTATGCGGGCGGTGTGCGGGCGGGGCACACGCTCAAGTTCTGGACTCCCGGCGGGTCGTCGACGCCGCTGCTCACCGACGAACACCTCGACGTGCCATTGGATTACGAGGGTGTGGCGAAGGCCGGTTCGATGCTCGGCACCAAGGCGCTGCAGATCTTCGACGAGACCACCTGCGTGGTGCGCGCGGTGCGGCGCTGGACGGAGTTCTACGCCCACGAATCCTGCGGCAAATGTACGCCGTGCCGCGAGGGCACCTACTGGCTGACCCAGATCTACGCCCGGCTGGAGAGCGGGCAGGCGGGTGCCGAGGACGTCGACAAGCTGCTCGACATCTCCGACGCCATCCTCGGGAAGTCGTTCTGCGCGTTGGGGGACGGCGCGGCCAGTCCGATCATCTCGTCCATCAAGTACTTCCGCGACGAGTACCTGGCGCACCTCGACCCGGCCTCACCTGGGTGCCCGTTCGATCCGCACGCCTCCACACTGCTGGCCGCCGAGGGGGTGGGAGTATGACGCAGACCGCCGAACCCGGCACCGAGGTGCCGCCGGTCGAGATGGTCACGCTGACGATCGACGGCGCCGAGGTGAGCGTGCCCAAGGGCACGCTGGTGATCCGGGCGGCCGAGCTGATGGGCATCCAGATCCCGCGATTCTGCGACCACCCACTGCTCGATCCCGTCGGCGCCTGCCGGCAGTGCCTGGTCGAGGTGGAGGGCCAGCGCAAGCCGATGGCGTCGTGCACCACCACGGTGAGTCCGGACATGGTGGTGAGCACGCAGTTCAGTTCCGAGGTCGCCGACAAGGCGCAGCGCGGGGTGATGGAACTGCTGCTGATCAACCACCCGCTGGACTGCCCGGTCTGCGACAAGGGTGGCGAATGCCCGCTGCAGAACCAGGCGATGTCCAACGGCCGCGCCGAGACGCGGTTCACCGACGTCAAACGCACCTTCCCCAAACCCATCAACATCTCCGCCCAGGTGCTGCTGGACCGGGAGCGCTGCGTGCTGTGCGCCCGTTGCACCCGGTTCTCCGAGCAGATCGCCGGCGACCCGTTCATCGACCTGCTGGAACGCGGTGCGCTGCAACAGGTCGGCATCGCTCCCGGCGAACCGTTCGCCTCCTACTTCTCGGGCAACACCGTGCAGATCTGTCCGGTCGGCGCGCTCACCGGCACCGCATACCGGTTCCGGGCACGTCCGTTCGACCTGGTGTCCACGCCGAGCGTATGTGAGCACTGTGCCTCCGGTTGTGCGCAGCGCACCGACCACCGGCGCGGAAAGGTGTTGCGCCGGTTGGCCGGTGACGATCCCGAGGTCAACGAGGAGTGGAACTGCGACAAGGGCAGGTGGGCCTTCACCTACACCGGCCTCGGCGACCGCATCACCACACCGCTGCTCCGCGACCCCGATGGCACGCTGCGGCCTGCGTCATGGTCCGAGGCGCTGGGTGTGGCCGGGGCCGGGTTGGGCCGGGCGACCGGCGCGACGGGCGTGCTCGTCGGCGGCCGCGTCACCGCCGAGGACGCCTACGCCTACACGAAGTTCGCGCGGATGGTGCTCGACACCAACGACATCGACTTCCGCGCCCGGCCGCACAGCGACGAGGAAGCCCGCTTCCTGGCCGCCCACGTGGCCGGGGCGCCGCGCACCGTGCGGTATGCAGACGTCGAGAACGCGCCCGCCGTCCTGCTCGCCGGCCTCGAGCCCGAGGAGGAGTCGCCGATCGTCTACCTGCGGCTGCGCAAGGCGGCTCGCAAGCACGGTCTGCAGGTCCTCTCGATCGCCCCGTACGCGACACGCGCGCTCACCAAGATGTCCGGCCGGCTGATCCGGACCGTCCCGGGTGCCGAGGCCGCCGCCCTCGACGGGTTGACCGACGAACCGCTGCTGCGGATGCCCGGAGCGCTGATCCTGGTCGGCGAGCGCCTGGCGACGGCGCCCGGGGCGCTGTCCGCGGCGACCAGGCTGGCCTCGGCCACCGGGGCGCGGCTGGCGTGGATTCCGCGGCGGGCCGGCGAACGCGGCGCCGTCGAGGCGGGCGCGCTGCCCAACCTGCTCCCCGGCGGGCGTCCGGTCGACGACCCGCAGGCGCGGGCACAGACGGCGGCGGCATGGAACGTCTCGGCACTGCCCGCCGCGACCGGACGCGACACCGCGGCGATCCTCGATGCGGCGGGCGCCGGCGATCTGGGCGCCGTCCTCGTCGGCGGCGTCGAGGTGGCCGACCTGCCCGACCCGGACGCCGCCATGGCGGCTCTGCGCGCCGCACCGTTCGTGGTGAGTCTCGAACTGCGCGAGAGCGCGGTCACCGCGATCGCCGACGTGGTCTTCCCCGTGGCCCCGGTCGTGGAGAAGTCGGGGTCGTTCGTCAACTGGGAAGGGCGGCAACGTCCGTTCCCCGCCGCGCTGCCGACCAACGCGAACGCCGACCGCAGGGTGCTGCACATCCTCGCCGACGAGATGGGTGTGGACCTCGGACTGCCCACGGCGGAGGCCGCCGCGGAAGAGATGGCGCAACTCGGCCTGTGGGCCGGCGCGCGGCCGGCCGGACCGGACGCGACAGCGCTGCCCTCCCCCGCGCCGGAAGCGGGGCAGGCGGTGCTGGCCAGCTGGCGCATGCTGCTCGACGCGGGCCGTCTGCAGGACGGGGAACCGCACCTGGCCGGCACCGCACGCCCAGCAGTGGTCCGGATGTCGGCCGCGACCGCCGCCGAGATCGGCTGCGCCGAGGGCGATCCGGTGCTCGTGGGCACCGACCGCGGCGACGTCGTGCTGCCGCTGGCCGTCACCGACATGGACGACCGGGTGGTGTGGCTGCCGGCGAACTCCCCCGGCGCCGCAATGCATCAGCGCCTCGGAGTCGGCGCCGGTGCCGTGGTGACGATCGGCCGGGCCACCTGATGATCCACCCCGACCCGACCCTGTTCGGCCACGACCCGTGGTGGCTGATCCTCGCCAAGGCGGTCGGCGTCTTCGTCTTCCTCCTGCTGACGGTCCTGGCGGCGATCCTCATCGAACGCAAGGTGCTCGGCCGCATGCAGATGCGCTTCGGGCCCAACCGGGTCGGACCGAAGGGCCTGCTGCAGTCGCTCGCCGACGGCATCAAGCTGGCGCTCAAGGAGGGCCTCACCCCGGCCGGGGTGGACAAGCCCATCTACCTGCTCGCCCCGGTGATCGCGACGGTGCCCGCATTCCTCGCCTTCGCCGTGATCCCGATGGGCGGAGCGGTGTCGGTGTTCGGCCACCGCACCGCCCTGCAACTGACCGACCTGGCCGTCGCGGTGCTCTACATCCTCGCCGTCACCTCGATCGGCGTGTACGGGATCGTGCTGGCCGGCTGGGCATCCGGGTCCACCTACCCGCTTCTGGGCGGACTGCGATCGAGCGCCCAGGTGGTGTCCTACGAGATCGCGATGGCGCTGTCGTTCGCGGCGGTGTTCCTCTACGCGGGCACCATGTCCACCTCCGGCATCGTCGCCGCCCAAAACCGCACCTGGTTCGTGTTCCTGCTGCTGCCTTCGTTTCTCGTCTATGTCACCTCGATGGTCGGCGAGACGAACCGGGCGCCGTTCGACCTGCCCGAGGCCGAGGGCGAACTGGTCGGCGGGTTCCACACCGAGTACTCGTCGCTGAAGTTCGCCATGTTCATGCTCGCCGAGTACGTCAACATGACGACGGTCTCCGCGCTGGCCACCACGATGTTCCTCGGCGGCTGGCACGCCCCGTGGCCGATCAGCATCTGGGACGGCGCCAACACCGGCTGGTGGCCGCTGCTCTGGTTCACCGCCAAGGTGTGGGCCTTCCTGTTCCTCTACATCTGGCTGCGAGGCACGCTGCCGCGACTGCGCTACGACCAGTTCATGGCCATCGGCTGGAAGGTGCTCATCCCGGTGTCGCTGGCCTGGATCATGGTGGTGGCCACGGCTCACAGCCTGCGGGTGCACGGCGAAGGAGCGTGGGCGACGGCCCTGCTCATCGGCGGCACGATCGCCACCCTGCTGCTCGCCAGGGCGCTGTGGCGGGCGCAGCGGCCCGGCACCGAACGATCCGTCGCCGACCCGGTCGCGGGCCCGGATTCGTTCCCGGTGCCGCCGTTGCCCCACGAGCGTGCCGCAGCGACGGTCCAGTCCACACCCAAGGAGAAGACCGATGCCTAAGCTCTGGGACGCCGTCGCCGGATTCGCGGTCACCTTCACCACGATGTTCAAGAAGCCGATCACCGAGGAGTATCCGGAGAAGCCCGGTCCGGTCGCCCCGCGGTACCACGGCCGCCACCAGCTCAACCGGTACACCGACGGCCTCGAGAAGTGCATCGGCTGCGAGCTGTGCGCATGGGCCTGCCCCGCCGACGCCATCTACGTGGAGGGCGCGGACAACACCGAGGCCGAACGGTTCTCGCCGGGTGAGCGGTACGGCCGGGTGTACCAGATCAACTACCTGCGGTGCATCGGGTGCGGCCTGTGCATCGAGGCGTGCCCCACCCGGGCGCTGACGATGACCAACGAGTACGAGATGGCCGACGACAACCGCGCCGATCTGATCTGGGGCAAGGACAAGCTGCTGGCGCCGATGCAGCCCGGGATGACGCCGCCGCCGCACGAGATGGCTCCCGGCGCCACCGACGACGACTACTACCTCGGCCGGATCGCGCCCGTCCCGGAGATCACCACGTGACCGATGCCGTGATGCTGCTCGCCGCTGAGGGCGCCACCCGCACCACCACCACCGAGGCCGTCATGTTCTGGGTGCTCGGCACGATCGCGGTGATCGGCGCGGTCGGGGTGGTGGCCGCACCGAAAGCCGTCTACTCCGCGGTGTCGCTGGCAGGCACGATGATCGTGCTGGCCATGCTCTACATCGCCCAGGACGCGCTGTTCCTCGGTGTCGTGCAGGTGGTGGTCTACACCGGCGCGGTGATGATGCTGTTCCTGTTCGTGCTGATGCTGATCGGCGTCGACCTGTCCGAGTCGCTGGTGGAAACGCTTCGCGGACAACGGGTCGCGGCGATCGCGGTCGGACTCGGCTTCGGCATCCTGCTCATCGCAGGCATCGGCAGCGTGTCAACCACCGGGTTCACCGGACGCACCGACTCGTCGGGCCGATCCGCAGGCTCCTTGGCCGAAGCCAACGCGGGCGGCAACGTCGAGGGGCTGGCCGCCCTCATCTTCACCCGCTACCTGTGGGCCTTCGAACTGACCGGCGCGCTGCTCATCACCGCGGCGCTGGGCGCCATGGTGCTGGCCCACCGCGAGCGCTTCGAGCACCGAAAGACCCAGCGCGAGCTGGCCATCGAACGCTTCCAGACCGGCGGGCACGCGACGCCGATGCCCAACCCCGGCGTCTACGCGCGGCACAACGCCGTCGACATGCCGGGCCGGCTGCCGGACGGCTCGGCCTCCGAATCGTCGGTCAGCGCGATCCTGCAGCGGCGCCCGGTGCCCACGATGGACGACGCACCGGTCGACGGCAACGGCCGGAACGGTCACGCCAACGGCAGGAACGGTCGTCGATGAACCCCGACAACTACCTGTACCTGTCGGCGCTGCTGTTCACGATCGGCGCATCCGGAGTGCTGTTGCGCCGCAACGCCATCGTCATGTTCATGTGCGTGGAGCTGATGCTCAACGCGGCGAACCTCGCGTTCGTCGCGTTCTCCCGGATGCACGGCCACCTCGACGGCCAGGTGGTGGCGTTCTTCACCATGGTGGTCGCGGCCTGTGAGGTGGTGATCGGCCTGGCGATCATCATGACCATCTTCCGCTCCCGCCGCTCGGCCTCGGTCGACGACGCCAGTCTGCTGAAGAACTAGGCCCGACATGACGCTTCCGGTGTGGCTGCTCATCGCCCTCCCGTTGGCGGGCGCCGCGGTCCTGTTGCTGTCCGGCCGACGCACCGACCGGTGGGGACACCTACTGGGTTGCGCGGCGTCGATCGCATCCTTCGCCGTCGGCGCCGTGTTGTTCGCCGACATGGTCGGCCGGGGGGCCGAGGACCGCGCAGTGGTCGAGACGCTGTACTCCTGGGTGCCCGTCGCCGGCCTGCAGGTCGACTTCGGGCTGCAGCTCGATCAGCTGTCGATGTGTTTCGTGCTGCTGATCACCGGCGTCGGCTCGTTGATCCACGTCTACTCCATCGGCTACATGGCCGAGGATCCGCAACGGCGGCGGTTCTTCGCGTACCTGAACCTGTTCCTGGCCGCCATGCTGCTGCTGGTGCTCGCCGACAACTACCTCGGGCTCTACATGGGCTGGGAGGGCGTCGGTCTGGCGTCGTATCTGCTCATCGGATTCTGGTCGCACAAGCCCTCGGCGGCCGCCGCGGCCAAGAAGGCGTTCGTGGTCAACCGGGTCGGCGACATGGGCCTCGCGATCGCGCTGATGATCATGTTCGCCACCGTCGGCTCGGTCTCGTTCGCGACGGTGTTCGCCGGCGCCGAGGAACTCGGTGACGGCGTGCTCACCGCCGTAGGGCTGATGCTGCTGCTCGGCGCGTGCGGCAAGTCCGCCCAGGTGCCGCTGCAGTCGTGGCTCGGTGACGCCATGGAGGGCCCCACCCCGGTGTCGGCGCTGATCCACGCCGCCACCATGGTCACCGCGGGCGTGTACCTGATCGTGCGGTCCGGACCCATCTTCGACCTCGCCCCCACCGCACAACTCGGCGTGGTGATCGTCGGCGCGGTCACCCTGCTCTTCGGCGCGATCATCGGCTGCGCGAAGGACGACATCAAGAAGGCGCTCGCCGCGTCGACGATGAGCCAGATCGGCTACATGGTGCTCGCCGCCGGACTCGGTCCCGCCGGGTACGCGTTCGCGATCATGCATCTGCTCACCCACGGCTTCTTCAAGGCCGGGCTGTTCCTGGGCGCCGGTTCGGTGATGCACGCCATGGACGACGAGGTGGACATGCGCCGCTACGGCGGGCTGCGCACCGCCTTGCCCATCACCTTCGCGACGTTCGGGCTGGGATACCTGGCCATCATCGGGATCCCGCCGCTGGCCGGGTTCTTCTCCAAGGACGGCATCATCGAGGCCGCGCTCGGTGCGGGCGGCGCCAAGGGCATCATCCTGGGTGGCACGGCGATCCTCGGCGCAGGAATCACCGCGTTCTACATGACCCGGGTGATGCTGATGACGTTCTTCGGTGAGCGGCGGTGGGCGGCCCACGTCCATCCGCACGAGGCGCCGAAGGTGATGACGTGGCCGATGATCCTGCTCGCGATCGGTTCGGTGGGCTCCGGCGCACTGTTCGCGATCGGCGGCACGCTCGAACACTGGCTGGAACCCGTCGTGGGCAGCCACGAAATCCATCACGTGGCACCGGTGTGGGTGGTCACCACGATCATCCTCGGCGTGGTGGCCGTCGGTATCGCGGTGGCCGTGCGCGCCTACGGCACCCGGCCGGTGCCCGCGGAAGCGCCTGCCGGATCGGCTCTCACCGTGGCGGCCCGGCGTGATCTCTACGGCGACGCCGTCAACGAGGCGGTGTTCATGCGCGGTGGACAGGTGGTGACCCGGGCGATGGTCGACGTCGACGACAAGGGCGTCGACGGCGCCGCCACCGGATTGGCCGCTGGGGTCGGCAGGACCTCGGATGCACTGCGGCAGTGGCAGACCGGCTTCGCGCGATCGTATGCGCTGTCGATGCTCGCCGGCGCGGCCCTGGTGATCGGCATGATCATGGCGGTGCGGGTCTGGTGAGCGCCTTTCCGTGGCTGAGCGCGCTGTGGGCGGTGCCGATCCTGGGCGCGGGCGCCGTCATGCTGGTGCCTGCTACCCGGCGGACGCTGGCCAAGTGGGTGGCGCTGGCCGTCGCGGTGGCCGTGCTGGTGTTGACCGCCGTGATCGCGGTCCGCTTCGATCCGGCCGGCGCGCAATATCAGTTCGTCGAATCACGCCGGTGGATCCCGTCGTTCGGCACCGGATACATCCTCGGCGTCGACGGCATCGCGCTGGCCCTCGTGGTGCTGACCGCGATCCTGGTGCCGCTGCTGGTCGTCGCCGGGTGGAACGACGCAGGAGTGCAGGGCCGCTCGGTCCACACCTACCTCGCGTTGACCCTGGCCGTCGAGGGCATGGTCGTCATGTCCCTGGTCTCGCTCGACGTACTGCTGTTCTACGTGTTCTTCGAGGCGATGCTGATCCCGATGTACTTCCTGATCGGCGGCTTCGGCGGCGAGAACCGCTCCGGGGCGGCGGTGCGGTTCCTGCTGTACAACCTCTTCGGCGGGCTGATCATGCTGGCCGCGGTGATCGGTCTCTACGTGGCGACGGCGGGCAGCGACGCCTTCGACGCGGGCACGTTCGACTTCCGCGCCATCGTCGCCGCGGTGTCATCCGGTGAATTCGCCCCCAGCCCTGCCGTAGCGAACCTGCTGTTCCTCGGGTTCATGTTCGCGTTCGCCGTCAAGGCGCCCCTGTGGCCGTTGCACCGCTGGTTGCCCGACGCGGCGGTGCAGGCCACGCCGGCCAGTGCGGTGCTGATGATGGCCGTGATGGACAAGGTCGGCACCTTCGGGATGCTGCGCTACTGCCTGCAGTTGTTCCCGGACGCGTCGACGCTGTTCCGGCCCGTGGTGATCACTCTGGCGGTGATCGGCATCGTCTACGGTGCGATCCTGGCGATCGGTCAGACCGACGTCATGCGGTTGATCGCCTACACGTCGATCTCCCACTTCGGCTTCATCATCCTCGGCATCTTCGTGATGACCAGTCAGGGTCAGTCGGGGTCGACGCTGTACATGGTGAACCACGGCATCTCCACCGCGGCGCTGTTCCTCATCGCGGGATTCCTGGTGTCGCGGCGCGGTTCCCGCCTGATCGACGCCTACGGCGGTGTGCAGAAGGTGGCGCCCGTGCTGGCGGGCACCTTCCTGGTGTCCGGGCTGGCCACGCTGTCGCTGCCCGGCCTGGCCCCGTTCATCAGTGAATTCCTGGTACTGATAGGCACGTTCACGCGATATCCGGTGCTCGCGGTGATCGCCGCGACCGCGCTGGTGCTGTCGGCGGTCTACATCCTGTGGATGTACCAGCGGATGATGACCGGTCCGGTGCCCGACGACCTGGCCGACGACGCCCACCGGATCCGCGACCTGGTGCCCCGCGAACTCGTCGTCGTCGCACCTCTGATCGCACTGCTGCTGCTGCTCGGCGTCTACCCGAAACCCGCGCTGGACGTGATCAACCCGGCGGTCGAGCACACGCTGACCACGATCGACCAACGCGATCCGGCTCCGAGCGTCGCCGTCTCGACCGAAGCCGAAGGGGGTCGCTGACATGCCAACGCCGAGCGTCGAATACGGCCTGCTGTCGCCCATGCTGATCGTGCTCGGCGCGGCCGTTCTCGGCGTTCTCCTCGAGGCGTTCCTGCCTCGGCGCAGCCGCTACGGCGCCCAGGTCGCGCTGGCCCTCGGTGCCCTCGTCGCGGCACTCGTCGCGGTGGTCGTGCTGGCGCGCAGGCACACCGAGAGCCGGGCGGTGATGGGCGCCGTCGTGGTGGACGCCCCCGCGCTGTTCCTGCAGGGCACCGTACTGCTGGTGGCCCTGCTGGGCGTCCTGCTCATCGCCGAGCGCCGGATCCCCGGTCGCACCGAAACCGGCGAGGCGACAGGCGGACTCGACTCCTTCACGCCGCAGGCGTCGGCGATCACCGGGAGCGTCGCCGAGCAACTGGCCACCAAGGCGGGGGTGATTCAGACCGAGGTCTTCCCGCTGACGATGTTCGCCGTCGGCGGCATGCTGCTGTTTCCGGCTGCCGACGACCTGCTCACCATGTTCATCGCGCTGGAGGTGCTGTCACTGCCGCTGTACCTGCTGTGCGGACTGGCGCGGCGGCGACGGCAGCTGTCGCAGGAAGCCGCGTTGAAGTACTTCCTGCTGGGCGCCTTCTCCTCGGCGTTCTTCCTCTACGGCGCGGCCATGCTGTACGGCTACGCCGGCACGCTGGAACTGCGCGGCATCGCCACCGTCGTTTCCGAAGGAACCGGACCGACATCGCTCGCGCTGATCGGCACTGGGCTGCTGCTGGTCGGCGTGTTGTTCAAGGTCGGTGCGGTGCCGTTCCACTCGTGGATCCCCGACGTGTACCAGGGCGCGCCGACCCCGGTGACCGCGTTCATGGCGGCGGCCACCAAGATCGCGGCATTCGGGGCGATGCTGCGCATCTTCTACGTCGCACTGCCCGAATTGCGGGACGACTGGCGGCCGGTGCTGTGGGCGATCGCCATCCTCACCATGGTGGTCGGCACGGTCACCGCCGTCACGCAGATCGATGTCAAGAGGATGCTGGCCTACTCGGCCGTCGCGCATTCGGGTTTCATCCTGACCGGCGTGATCGCCGAGAACCGGGCTGGTCTGTCCTCGACGCTGTTCTACCTGTTCGCCTACGGATTCAGCACGCTCGGCGCGTTCGCGGTGGTGGGCCTGGTGCGCGACGCCGACGGTGAGGAGGAGACGGCGATGGCCCGCTGGGCCGGGCTGGGACGGCGGTATCCGCTTGTCGGAGTGGTGTTCTCGCTGTTCCTGCTTGCCTTCGCCGGCATCCCGCTCACCAGTGGATTCGTCAGCAAGTTCGCCGTGTTCAAGGCGGCGGGCGAGGGTGGCGCGATCCCGCTGGTGACCGTCGGCGTGGTCGCCAGCGCCATCGCCGCGTACTTCTACGTCCGGGTCATCGTCTTGATGTTCTTCACCGAACCGCCCGACGACGCACCGGAGGTGGTGGTGCCCAGCGGCCTGACGACGGCGGCGGTGACCGTCACAGCCGCCGTCACCCTCGCCCTCGGCGCACTGCCGCAGCCCCTGCTCGATCTGGCCGACAGCGCCGACCAGTTCCTGCGCTGAGAAGATGGCGCCATGACCGACGTCGACACGCTCGTGCTGGTCCTCGACCATGGCCCGGTCCGGCTGATCACCATGAACCGGCCGCAGGCCCGCAATGCGCTCAGCCGCAATCTGATTCGCCGGCTGTACACGGCGCTGACCGATGCCGACGCCGATCCGTCGGTGCACGCGGTCGTGCTGACCGGCGCCGATCCGGCGTTCTGCGCCGGCGTCGATCTGAAAGAGGCACACCAGATCGGCACTGCCTACTTCGAGGAGTTTGGTGAGCACAGCTGCATCGATGCCACCGGCCGGATGCGGACACCGATCATCGGGGCGGTCAACGGCGCAGTCTTCACCGGCGGCCTGGAGATGGCGCTGGGCTGCGACTTCCTGATCGCCTCGGAGCGCGCGGTGTTCGCCGACACCCACGCCCGCGTCGGCATCCTGCCCGGCGGAGGGATGACCGCCCGACTTCCGCACGTCGTCGGCGCCGCCATGGCGCGTCGGCTGTCGATGACCGGTGAGGTGGTCGACGCCGCCCGCGCCGAACGGATCGGCCTCGTCACCGAGGTCGTCGCGCACGACCGCCTCGTCGAACGAGCCCTCGAACTGGCGCACCAGATCGCGGAGGTACCGGCGCAGACGATGGCCGGGCTCAAGGAGATCTACGCGCGCGGCCAGGAGCCGGTCCTCTCCCCCGCGCTGGCGGCCGAGCAGGAGATCGCGGCTGCGCAGACCCGGGACTTCGCGGACCTCGGTGAGCGGTTCAGCCAGGTGAGCGCGCGCAACAAGGGGCAGATCGCCGGGGAATAGCCCGCCGCCGGCCGCGGTTGTGGCGACGCATGACCACACTTTCGGGCAAGACCGCGCTGGTGACCGGCGCGTCGCGAGGGATCGGGCGCGCGATCGCGCGCCGGCTGGCCGCCGACGGGGCCGTCGTCGCCGTGCATTACGGCAGCAACGACGCCGCGGCCGCGGAGACCGTCGACGCGATCCGCGCCGCAGGTGGCGAGGCTTTCGCCGTCAGAGCAGAACTCGGCGTCGACAACGACGTCGACACCTTGTTCGCCGGTCTCGAGGAGGGACTCGACGGCCGTTCGCTCGACATCCTCGTCAACAACGCCGCCATCGCCACCGCGGACGCCACCATCGACAAGGCGACGCCCGAGCAGTTCGAGCGGGAGTTCGCGATCAACGTCCGCGCGCCGTTCTTCATCACCCAGCGAGCCCTCCCGCTGCTGCGCGACGGCGGCCGGATCATCAACGTCTCCTCCGGCGTCACATGGTTCGCGACGCCGCAGATCGTGTACTCCATGACCAAGGGCGCGCTGAACGTCCTCGGCCGGTCACTGGCCAACACGCTCGGCGAGCGCGGCATCACGGTGAACAACGTGGCACCCGGGGTCACCGACACCGACATGAACTCGTGGCTGCACGAGAGTGACGACGCGCAGCAGGGATTCACGAACATCACGGCGCTCGACCGGATCGGCAAGGCCGAAGAGATCGCCGACGCCGTTGCGTTCTTCGCGTCGCCCGACAGCCGCTGGGTGACGGGCCAGACCCTCGACGTCAACGGCGGGCTGTTCCTCGGCCCGAGGGAGAAGCTGCTGCCGAGCTAGTCGTCAGCGCCCTGGGCGACCACGCCGCGCGCCACGATGGCCGTGGTCTGGTCGACCCAGGTGTCGTCGAGTGGCTGACCGGGAACCAGCAGCAGCCGCAGCATGGTGGCGCCACCGATGATCTCGACGAGCCGGTCGGGATCGACGTCGTCGTGCACCCCTCCGCGGCGCACCGCGTCGGCGAGTCGGATGTGCACCGCGGCGAACACCCCGGCGAACCGTCCCATCACCCGGGCGTTCAGTTCGGCGTCAGCGGACATGTCAGCGATCAGGCCGGGCAGCGCCGCGCGCACTACCGGTGTGGTGAACACGTCGCGGGTGGCTTCGATCATCGCGCGGACGTCGGCGGCGATGTCGCCGGCGGGCGCCGTCAGCGCGGTCGGCGCCGCCGGGAACGCCGCTTCGTGCACCAGTTCGGCCTTGCTGGACCACCGGCGGTAGAGCGCGGTCTTGGTGGTGCCGGCGCGCTGCGCCACCGCTGCCATGGTCAGGTTCGAATAGCCGATTTCCACAAGCAGATCCGCGGTCGCGCGCAGTATGGCAGCGTCAATGCGCGGATCCCGGGGCCGCCCGGCGCCCGGGGTCTTGTCAAGCGAAACAGGGTCTGCTTTCATAACGCTACCCACCGTATCGTAATTGCGGCCACAGGAAGGGTCTCATGCCCACAGAACCGGCTGTCGAAGACGTCGGCCGTCTGCAGCGCTCCGGCCGCGACACAAGCACGCTGCCCGATGTCTTGTCCCAGTGGCTGGCCACCGTGCTGCCCGGCGGGGTCGCGCCACAGGTCACCGTCGAGAGCGGCATCGATGCGAACGGAATGTCCTCGGAGACAATCGTCCTCACTGTCCGACGGGACGACGACGGGTCTGCCGTCGAGGAGCGGTTCGTCGCGCGGGTCGCGCCGTCGGCGGAGGACGTGCCGGTCTTCGACTCCTACCGCCTGGACCACCAGTTCGAGGTGATCCGGTTGGTCGGCGAGTCGACCGACATCCCCGTGCCGCAGGTGCGCTGGCTGGAACCGACGGGGTCGGTGCTCGGCACCCCGTTCTTCCTGATGGACCATGTCGAGGGCATCGTGCCGCCCGACGTGATGCCCTACACGTTCGGCGGGAACTGGTTCTTCGACGCGCCGGCCGAGAAGCAACGCGAACTGCAGAACCGCACCATCGAGGTGCTGGCGAAGCTGCACGCCGTGCCACAGCCGGAACAGACCTTCGGCTTCCTGGCCGAGAAGGCGCCGCAGCGGAATGCGTTGCGCCGCAACCTGGACTGGCTGACGTCGTGGTACGCGTTCGCCGTTCCCGACATCGGCCGCTCCGAGCTGATCGAGCGGGCGCTGGCGTGGCTGGAGGAACACTGGCCGACCGAGGTCGCCGACGCCGACCCGGTGCTGGTGTGGGGGGACGCGCGGATCGGCAACGTCCTCTACGAAGATTTCCGGCCCGTCGCCGTGCTGGACTGGGAGATGGCCACGCTCGGTCCGCGGGAGATGGATCTCGCGTGGATGATATTCGCGCACATGGTGTTCCAGGAGCTCACCGGCCTCGCCGGGCTACCGGGGATGCCGGACTTCATGCGCGAGGCCGACGTCAAGGCCACCTACACCGAGCTGACCGGCGTGCCCGTCGGCGACCTGCAGTGGTTCTACGTGTACTCGGCCGTGATCTGGGCGTGCGTCTTCATGCGGACCAGTGCGCGGCGGGTGCGCTTCGGCGAGATCGAGGCGCCCCAGGATGTGGAATCGCTGTTCTACCACGGCGCCCTGCTGCGCCGGCTGATCGGAGACGACGCCTGATGCTCGGACCCATGGACGAATTCCCGGTTCACCAGATCCCGCAGCCGATCGCCTGGCCGGGCTCGTCGGACCGCAACTTCTACGACCGGTCCTACTTCAACGCCCATGACCGCACCGGCGACATCTTCGTGATCACCGGGATCGGGTATTACCCGAATCTCGGCGTGAAGGACGCCTTCATGTTGGTACGGCGCGGTGACACGCAGACCGCGGTGCACCTGTCCGACGGCGTCGACCAGGACCGGCTGAACCAGCACGTCGGCGGCTACCGGGTGGAGGTCGACGAACCGCTGCAGCGGCTGCGGGTCGTGCTCGACGAGACCGAGGGCATCGCGGCCGACCTGACCTGGAACGGACTGTTCCCCGTCGTACAGGAGCAGCGGCACCTGCTGCGCACCGGCCACCGGGTGACCCTGGACGCGCAGCGGTTCGCGCAGGTCGGCACCTGGAGCGGGCACCTCGTCGTCGATGGCGAGGAGATCCCCGTCGATCCTGCCCGCTGGATCGGGACACGGGACCGGTCGTGGGGCATCCGACCCATCGGCGAGGCAGAGCCTGCGGGCCGGCCGGCTGATCCGCCGTTCGAGGGCATGTGGTGGTTGTACGTGCCGATGGCATTCGAGGACTTCGCGATCGTGCTGATCATCCAGGAGGAACCGACCGGCTTCCGGTCGCTGAACGACTGCACCCGCATCTGGCGCGACGGCAGGGTCGAGCAGCTGGGCTGGCCGCGGGTGAAGATCCACTACACGTCCGGAACCCGGATCCCCTACGGCGCGACGATCGAGGCCACCACCCCTGACGGTGCGCCGGTGGTACTCGAGGTGGAGTCGAAGCTGGCGGTGCCGATCCACATCGGCGGCGGCTACGGCGGCGACTCTGACTGGATCCACGGAATGTGGAAGGGCGACAAGTTCACCGAGCGGCTGACCTATGACATGACCGACCCGGCGGTGTCGGGGCGGGCGATGTTCGGCGTCATCGATCACGTCGGGCGGGCCTCGTGCAGTGCCGGCGGACAGACCGTCGAAGGGTGGGGCCTGTTCGAGCACGGGGCACTCGGCCGGCACGACCCGTCGGGCTTCGCGGACTGGCTGACCCTGGCGCCCTAGCGGAACCGGCGGTGCAGCGACTGCTTCGATACGCCGAGGATCCGGGCGATGTCCCCCCACGAGTAGCCCGCGGTGCGCGCCGCGCGGATTGCTTCGTCGTAGTTCTCGCGCGCGCGGTCGAGGTCGTCGCGAGCTGAATGGAGGCCGCGTCGGCATGCGCCCGACATGATCTCGGCGATGACCGGGTCGGGTTCCTCGATAGCCGGCCGGTCGTCGCGTGCGCCGCATTCGAGTTCCTCGAGGGTGCGGCGGCGCATCTCCTCGAGGTCAGGGTGGTCGGCCCACCATGGTCGGGGCGTCTCCGCGATGCCGCGTCCGTCGGGTGCCATGGGCGCAGTATGCAGATGAGCACCGACAGGTGCGGCGCCGATTTCGACAGGATCCACCGATCCGCGCTCGTCAACAAAAGTTGACGCACGCAGGTGCACACACCACCCGCGGGGGCGCTGATTTCGACAACCCCACCCACCCGCGTCCGTCAACAAAAGTTGACGTGCGCACGTGCACACCCGCCCGCGGGCGGGTGTGCACGTGCGCTCAGGCGGTCTGGCTGACCGGCGCGGACACCTTGCCGAACACCATCGACTCCTCGATGCGGTCGAAGCGGTGGTCGATGACGTCGAGGAAGTAGTTGTGCCGGACGTGCCACGGCCGCCTGGTGCCCGACCGCGGCAATGCGTGCGGGGCCCGCTTGATGTAGCCGGACTGCAGGTCGAACGTCGGCTTCTCCTTCATCTGCTGTCCGCCCAGATGCGGATATGCGTGGGTGTACCCGTGAGAGTCCATGTAGGCCAACAGCTTTGCCACTGCCTTGGCGGTCATGTCGGCGCGCAGCGTCCACGACGCGTTGGTGTAGCCGATGCACCAGGCCATGTTCGGAACGTCCTCGAGCAGGTACTCCTTGTAGACGAACCGGTCGGTCGGTTTGATCTCGTTGCCGTCGATGCTGACCGTGATGCCACCGAGCGCCTGCAGCTGCAGTCCCGTTGCGGTGACGATGATGTCGGCGTCGAGGTGGCCGCCGGACTTCAGCGCGATGCCCGTGGCGTCGATATGGTCGATGTGGTCGGTGACCACCTCGGCGCGCCCGTCGCTGATGTGCTCGAACAGATCGTGGTCGAGCACCAGGCACATCCGTTGATCCCACGGGTTGTAGCGGGGATTGAAGTGCACGTCGACCTCGTAGTCCGGCGGCAGCGCCGCCACCGTGCGGTTGCGGATCAACTTGCGCCCGAACTTCGGCGCCTTGCGGAACATGAAGTAGGTGAGCACGTGGAACACCGCGTTGCGCACCCGGACCACGGGATGAGCCAGCTTCGGGGGCAACAACTTCCGGATGAAGTCCACCATCGGATCGATGCGCGCCATCGACATCATGTACGTCGGTGACCGCTGCAGCATGGTGACGTGCGCGGCGTCCTTGGCCAGTGCCGGAATCAAACTGATCGCGGTGGCGCCACTGCCGATCACCACCACCCGCTTGCCCGAGTAGTCGAGTGTCTCCGGCCAGAACTGCGGGTGCACCACCTCGCCGCCGAACTGCTCGACGCCCGGGAAATCCGGAGCGTAGGGCTCGTCGTAGTTGTAGTAGCCGGTCCCGCAGAACAGGAAGCGGCCCCGGTACTGCCTCTCCTCGCTCCCGTCGGGCCCCTCGTGCACGGCGGTGACCGTCCAGGTGTCGGTGCCGGAGTCCCAGTCGGCCGAGCGGACGTGGGTGTTGAACCGGATGTGCCGGTCGATGCCGTTGTTGCGCGCCGCATCGGTCAGGTAGTCGCGGATGTCGGCGCCCTCGGCGACGTTCTCGGGCCGCCGCCACGGCTCGTAGGGGAAGCTCAGGGTGAAGATGTCACTGTCGGATCGGATACCGGGATAACGGAAGAGGTCCCAGGTGCCGCCGATGCGCGCCCGTCGCTCCAGCACCGTGTACGTCAGCTGGGGATTCTTCTCGTGAATCCGGTAGGCCGCGCCGATCCCGGAGATGCCTGCCCCGATGATGATGACGTCCGAGTATTCGGCCGCGTGTGCCATCCCGATGAACCTCCCTTGGTCCGCTCGGGTACCACGATAGGACTCAGCTCTTGAGCTCGTCGACGATCCGGGCCAACGCGTCGATCTCGATCGGTCCCGGCTGGTAGAGACAGATCCGCTCGGACACCCCCGCCACCCGGCCGCGGATGTGCGCGGCCACCTCGGTCGGCGTGCCGCACGCCGCGATCGTGTGCAGCACCTCGTCGTCGATCAGCGAGCCCATCTCCTGCCAGCGGCCCTGCTTGGACAGCGCATGCAGGTCCGGCTGCAGATCGCCCCAGCCGTGCACCTCGAGCACCGGGCGGTACGCCGGGGTCGACCCGTAGAACGCCAGCAGTCTGCGGGCGGCGGCGTGGTCGGGGTTGTCGTCGCCGAGGACCGACACGATGATCTCGGGCACCACGGCGAACTCGTCGAGTTTGCGGCCAGCGGCCGACAGTCCCTCACGCACGGCCGGCAGCGTGGCCTCCTCGAGGTACCGCCGCGACCCGAACGGCATCACCAGCAGACCGTCGGCGACCTCGGCGGTGGCCCTGGTCAGCCGTGGTCCCAGCGCGCCGACGTAGATGGGCGGTGGTCCAAAGGGGTTGGCGCGCGGGGTGAATGTCGGCGTCATCAAGGTGTGCCGGTAGAACTCCCCGCGGAAGTCCAGCCGCTCCCCCGTCGACCAGGTCTGGAAGATCGCGCGCAGCGCCGCGACCAGTTCGGTCATCCGGGCAACCGGACGGTCGAAGTCGGCGCCGAACCGCTTCTCGATCTGAGTACGGATCTGGGTGCCGAGGCCGAGCGTGAACCGGCCCTCGCTGAGCAACTGGTGATCGATGGCCTGGTGGGCGAGATGGATCGGGTTGCGCGGAAACGCGATCGCCACGTTCGTCATCAACTGCAGGCCGCCGACCGTCGAGGCGAGCGTCAGCGGCGCGAACACGTCGTGCGGCCCCTCGAAGGTGAACACGCCCGCCGCCCCGGCCTCGCGCAGTGCCTGCGCCCGGTCGATCGCGTCCGTCGGGCCGAACAACGCCGTCATGACCTCCACGGCGTGAGAGCCTAGTCCGATGACCATGCCAGCCGAGGCGGATGTCGTCGTGGTGGGCGCGGGTTTCGCCGGATTGTCGGCCGCCCGCGAGTTGACACGGCTCGGGCGCGAGGTGGTGGTGCTCGAGGGTCGCGACCGCGTCGGCGGCCGCTCGTCGACCACCACGATCGCCGGCATCCCGGTGGACCTGGGCGCGACGTTCGTCGGGCCCACCCAGGACGCGGTCACCGCCCTGGCCGCGGAGCTCGGTTGTCCGACGGTACGCACCCACAGTCGCGGCAAGAACCTCATCCGCTGGCGCGGCAAGGTCCGGTCCTATCGGAGCACGGTCCCGCGGCTGTCGATCATCGAACTGGTCGACGTGTCGCGGATCCAGTGGCGATTCGAGCGGTTGTGCCGGCAGGTGAAGGTGGCCGAGCCGTGGGCGTCGCCCGCGGCGCACCACCTCGACGAACAGACCCTCGAGAGCTGGCTGCGCTCAGTGCACGCCAGCGCGTCGACCCGCGACCTGATGGCCATCATGGCGCGGGTGACGTGGGGCTGCGAGCCCGACGAGGTGTCGATGCTGCACGCCGTGCGCTACGTCAAGGCCGCGGGCGGGATCGGGCGGATGCTCGACGTCGAGGGCGGCGCACAACAGGAGCGGTTCCCGGCGGGGACGCAGGAGATCGCGCTGCGGATGGCCGAACAGCTGGGCGCCCGCGTCCTGCTGAGCACGCCGGTGCTACGCATCGACCGCCACGACGACGGCACGGTCAGCGTGCACGCCGGGTCCGGCGCCTCGACGACGGCGAAGGCGGTCGTCGTCGCTGTCGCGCCCGCGCACCGGGACGCCATCACCTTCGAGCCGGCCCTGCCCGAGGGGTATCGCGAGTTGGCCGCGCACTGGCCGCAGGGCCGGTTGAGCAAGGCGTACGCCGCCTACGAGACGCCGTTCTGGCGGGCCGGCGGCTGTTCGGGCGAGGCGCTGTCCGACGAGGGCCCGGTGTTCATCACCTTCGACGTCAGTCCCGGCGACGGGCCAGACGCGGACGGCCCCGGCATCCTGCTGGGCTTCACCGATGCCCGCACCTTCGACGCCCTGCCGCCGCAGGATCGCCGCCAGGAGGCGCTGGACGGTTTCGCGGCACTCTTCGGCGAACCGGCGCTGTCGCCGATCGACTACGTCGACCACTGTTGGGGCGCCGAGGATTTCGCGCCCGGCGGGCCCACCGCTGCCGTGCCGCCGGGGTCGTGGACCGCCTACGGTCCCACGCTGCGCCTGCCGGTCGGGCCGATCCACTGGGCAGGCACCGAGACCGCCGACGAGTGGACCGGCTTCCTCGACGGCGCGGTGCGGTCGGGACTGCGCGCGGCGGCCGAGGTACACGCCGCCCTCGGCTAGGAGGTGGCGCGGCGGTCGGCCGCCGAGGACTCCAACAGCTCGCGCAGGTGGCGGTTGACCTCTTCGGGGCGCTCGAGGATCGCGCAGTGCCCGCCGCTCAGTTCGACGAACGCCGCGAGGTTGGGGGCGTGCTCGGCGATGCGCCGCGACGATGTGATGGGCAGCAGCCGGTCCTTCGCGCTGCCGATGACCAGGGTGGGCACCGTCAGGTTCTGCAGACCGATGTGATCCCGGCCCATCGCGTCGACGAGGATGCGAGCCCAGCCGCCCCGGCCCGCGGGCGGGGTGTTCACGAACAGTTCGTAGATGAAGTCGGCGACCGACGGGTCGGCGTCCCGCCCGACCGCGAGCGTCGAGACGAAACGCCGGCTCGACCGTTCCGCGGCGCGCAGCGCCGGGACCGCACCGAAGGTCTTGAGCAGCGTGCCGCCCGCACGGACCCGCGCCGCCGACAACCGCTCCGGCACCGGCAGGAACTTCACGTCGCGCAGCAGATCGCCGGTCGTGGTGTTGATCAACGCCGCGCCGCGGACACGTTGCGTCACCCGCTGCGGATACCGCTCCGCCCATGACGTGATGGCGATGCCCCCCATCGAGTGGCCGGCGACGACGGCCCGCTCGTCGGCGGACACGGTGGCGGCAAGCACGACGTCGAGGTCGGCGGCCAGATAATCCAGGCTGTAGTTGCCTCGCCGCGCGGGCACACCGCTGCGGCCGTGCCCGCGGTGGTCGAACGCGATCACGCGGTAGTCGCGGGCCAGGTCGGCGATCTGGTACGCCCACACTGGTATGGCGCAGGTGATGCCGTGAGCCAGCACGATCGGCGGCGCGTCGTTCGGGCCGAACACCTCGGTGTGGATGCGGACACCGTCGATCGACCGGACCGGCACGATGCGGCCGGTCGGGAGCGATCTCGCGGCGGCGAATCCTCCACTGCCCCTGCGGTCACGCCGTGCCATGGTTCGCTCCGATCGCCGCCGGCAACGCTGCCGGAACTGCCAGATTAACTCCCGGTGACCAGAACCGGCTTGACGACCCGGCCGGATTTCGCCGCCGCCCAGCCGTCGCCGAAGTCGTCGAACCGGTACCGCGTCACCACCTTCTCCAGCGGGAGCTCACCGCTCCGGACGAGGCCGGCCAGCCGCGGGATGAACGTGTGCGGCTCGCTGTCGCCCTCGACGACGCCGCGCACGGTCAGGCCGCTGCCCATGATCAGCCCGACGGGCAGCGCCGCGGTCGGCGCGCCGAGACCCACGATGGCCAGCGTTCCGCGTGCCCGCAGCGCCGTCAGCGCCCCGGCCAGCACGTCGGGGATCGCGGTGGTGTCCACCGCGGCGTGCGCACCGCCGCCGGTCAGCTCGACGATCTGAGCGGTGGCATCCGCGGACGTGGGGTCGACGGTGGCCGTCGCGCCCAACTCCGCGGCGAGGTCGCGGCGCCCGGCCACCGGGTCCACCGCCACGATCACGCCGCACCCGGCGATCCTGGCGCCCATCACCGCCGACAACCCGACCGCACCGACGCCGTAGACCACGATGGTGTCCCCGCGCTGCGGCGCGATGGTGTTGAGCACGGTGCCCACGCCGGTCTGCACGCTGCAGCCCAGTGGTGCGGCCAGCGCGGGGTCCAGGTCGTCGTCGACCGGCACGGTGTTGCGGCCGGAGGCCAGGGCGTAGGTGGCCAGACTCGACTGGCCGAAGAAGCCGCCGGTGATCGCCTCGTCGCCCAGGTGCAGCGCGTCGCGTCCGCCGCGCATGTTGAGGTCGGTGGAGCGCCTGCAGTACGCCGGACGGCCCTCGACGCAGTTCGGGCACTCGCCGCAACTGGCGAAGGTCAGCACCACCCGGCGGCCGACGGCCACACCGGCGGCGGGCCCGGCCGCCTCGACGGTGCCCGCCCCCTCATGGCCGAAGACCATCGGCAGCCGCCGCTGCGGCCAGCGGGCCGCCACACTGATGTCGGTGTGGCAGATGCCGACGGCGTCGATGCGCACCAGCACCTCGTCCCCGACGGGCGGGCGGATCCGGATCCCGGTCAATTCCGGGTCGGCCCCGGCGTCGAGCAGCACCGCGGCACGGGCATCGATCACCCGGGAAGGTTAAATGTTCTTCGTCGACGACAGGAAGGCGGCCATGCGCGCGATCCAGATAGCCCGGCTCGACGGTCCGCAGGCGGCGGAGGTCGTCGACATCGACGAACCCGGTGCCGACGGCGCGGTCCTCATCGACGTGCATGCCGCCGGGGTGGCGTTTCCCGACGCGCTCCTCAGCCGCGGCCGCTACCAGTACAAGCCCGACCTGCCCTTCGTTCCCGGCGCGGAGATCGCCGGGGTGGTGCGCAGCGCACCGGCCGATTCCGGTGTCGCCGCGGGCGACCGGGTGGCGGGCCTGACCATGCTGTCCGGCGGGATGGCCCAGGTGGTGGCGCTGCCCCCGGAGCGGGTGTTCACCCTGCCCGACAACGTGTCCTTCGAGGCCGGCGCCGGCCTGCTGTTCAACGACCTGACCGTGCACTTCGCCCTGCGCACCCGGGGTCGCCTCGCCGAGGGCGAAACCGTGCTGGTGCACGGCGCCGCAGGCGGCATCGGCACCTCGACGCTGCGGCTGGCGCCGGCGTTGGGCGCGTCCCGCACGATCGCGGTGGTGAGCACCGAGGACAAGGCCGACATCGCCCGCGCGGCCGGGGCGTCGGACGTCGTCCTCGCCGATGGCTTCAAGGACGCGGTCAAAGAGCTCACCGGAGGCCGCGGCGTGGACGTGGTGGTCGATCCGGTCGGCGGCGACCGGTTCACCGACTCCCTGCGCTCGCTGGGGGTGGGCGGCCGGCTGCTGGTGGTCGGCTTCACCGGCGGCGACATCCCGACGGTGAAGGTGAACCGCCTGCTGCTCAACAACGTCGATGTGGTCGGCGCGGGCTGGGGCGCATGGACGTTCTCCCACCCGGACTACATCCGGCAGCAGTGGGCCGAACTGGAGCCGCTGCTGGCGTCGGGCGAGGTCTCCGCGCCTGCACCGGAGGTCTACCCGCTCGAGCGGGCCGCCGACGCCATCGCCGCGCTGGAGAACCGGACCGCGAGGGGCAAGGTCGTCGTCGCGCTGCGCTGAGCGGGCACCGACCTCGCGGGAAAGCCTCGCTCGCTGAACGCCCGCCATACACTCGGAGCACAGCGGCAGTCTGCTCAACGAGGAGCGTAGAACCATGACCCTGATCGACGCGGAGCCGACGGCCCGCACCAGCTTCGATGACGACGTCGAGGCCACCCAGCGGTATTTCGACAGCCCCCGGTTCGAGGGCATCATCCGGCTCTACACGGCGCGGCAGGTGGTCGAACAGCGCGGCACCATCCCGGCCGACTATCCGGTGGCCCGGGAGGCCGCCGCCGCCTTCTACCCGCGGCTGCGCGAACTGTTCTCCGAACACAAGAGCATCACCACCTTCGGCCCCTACTCGCCGGGGCAGGCCGTGACGATGAAGCGGATCGGCATCGAAGGCATCTACCTCGGCGGGTGGGCGACCTCGGCGAAGGGGTCACTGAGTGAGGATCCCGGACCAGACCTGGCGAGCTACCCGCTCAGCCAGGTGCCCGACGAGGCCGCCGGCCTGGTGCGCGCCCTGCTCACCGCCGACCGCAATCAGCAGTACCTGCGCCTGCGAATGAGCGAGGAACAGCGCGCGACGACGCCGGCGGTCGACTACCGGCCGTTCATCATCGCCGACGCCGACACCGGGCACGGCGGTGATCCGCACGTGCGCAACCTGATTCGCCGCTTCGTCGAGTCCGGTGTGCCCGGCTACCACATCGAGGATCAGCGTCCCGGCACCAAGAAGTGCGGCCACCAGGGCGGCAAGGTGCTGGTGCCCTCGGACGAACAGATCAAGCGCCTCAACGCCGCCCGCTTCCAGCTCGACATCATGGGCGTGCCCGGCATCATCGTGGCGCGCACCGACGCCGAGGCGGCCAACCTGATCGACAGCCGCGCCGACGAGCGTGACCAGCCGTTCCTGCTCGGGGTCACCAACGTGAACGTGCCCCCGTACAAGGCGTGCTTCCTCGCGATGATGCGCCACTTCTACGACAGCGGCGTGAAGGAGATCAACGGCCACCTGCTGTACGCCATCGCCGACGGAGAGTATGCGGCTGCGCACGCGTGGCTCGACCGCCAGGGCATCCTCGCCGCGATCGATCAGGCCGCCGCGGATTGGACGGACGGCGACCCCGCCAACGAGAAGCTCTACGACGCCATCGAGTCGAAGCTTGTCGACGCCTGGCAGGTCGATGCCGGCGTGATGACCTACGGCGAGGCGGTCGCCGAGCTCATCCAGTTCCGGGAAGGCGAGGATGACGGGCTGGACATGTCCGTCGCCGACTGGCGCGCATTCGCCGAGCGGGCCTCGCTCTACACGGCCACCGAGAAGGCCCGCGAACTCGGCCTCGTCGCGACGTGGGACCCCGAGCTGGCCAAGACGCCCGAAGGCTACTACCAGATCCGCGGCGGCATCCCCTACGCGATTGCGAAATCGCTTGCCGCGGCGCCCTTCGCCGACATCCTGTGGATGGAGACCAAGACCGCCGACCTCGCCGATGCCAAGAAGTTCGCGGAGGCGATCCACGCCCAGTTCCCCGACAAGATGCTGGCCTACAACCTGTCACCCTCGTTCAACTGGGACACCACCGGCATGAGCGACGACGAGATGCGGGTGTTCCCTGAGGAACTCGGCAAGATGGGGTTCGTCTTCAACTTCATGACCTACGGCGGCCATCAGATCGACGGCGTCGCCGCCGAGGAGTTCGCCACCGCACTCCGCCAGGACGGCATGCTGTCGCTCGCCCGCCTGCAGCGCAAGCTGCGGCTGGTGGAGTCGCCGTACCGTACGCCGCAGACGCTGGTAGGCGGCCCGCGCAGCGACGCCGCGCTCGCCGCCTCCTCGGGCCGCACGGCGACCACGAAGTCGATGGGTGAAGGCTCCACGCAGAGTCAGCATCTGGTGCAGACCGAGGTGCCGAAGAAGCTGCTCGAGGAATGGCTCGCGCTGTGGGGCGAGCACTACAAGCTCGACGAGACCCTGCGCGTCAAACTTCGGCCCCGCCGCGCCGGCGGAGAGGTGCTCGAGCTCGGCATCTACGGCGACGGTGAGGACAAGCTCGCCGACGTGCTCGTCGACCCCATCAAGGATCGGCACGGACGTAGCATCCTGACCATCCGCGACCAGAACACCTACGCCGAGAAGCTGCGGCAGAAGCGCCTGATGACGCTCATCCACCTGTGGCTGGTGCACCGGTTCAAGGCCGACGCCTTCTACTACGTGACGCCGACCGAGGACAACGTGTACCAGACGGAGAAGATGAAGTCGCACGGCATCTTCAGCGACGTGCACGAGGACGTCGGCGAGATCATCGTCGCCGAGGTGAATCACCCGCGCATCGACGAGCTGCTGGCGTCCGACCGCGAGGCACTGCAGCGGCTGATCCGCAAGGAGGACTAGTCCGGCCCCGGTTCAGTCAGCTTCGCAGCCGCGGCCCGGCGAGACGCCGGCATGGATTCCCCCGATGAGCCGGGGAATGAAAGTGCGGCGCCGCTGAGTTGTCCGTGGCAGCGGAGACTGCCGAGGGCGAGGAGGAACAGGTGACGTCAACGCCGCCCGCCCTCGAGAACCTGCAGTTCCTCGCCGTCGACCAGGACGACCCCCTCGCCTCACCGCTGCTCGACGAGCTCAGCGCGGAGTACTTCGGCCGGTACGGCGACGCCCTCGACGCCGAGTACCGCGACCTGCGTGCCTACCCCGCGGCCGAGTTCGCGCCGCCGAACGGCCTGCTCATCGTGGCCGTCGCCGGCGGCGTCGCGGTAGCCGGTGGCGCCTACCGGCGGTTCGACCCATCGACGGCGGAGCTCAAGCGGATCTGGACGGCGTCGACTCACCGTCGGCGCGGTCTGAGCAAGCTCGTGGTGGCGGAGCTGGAACGGCTCGCGACACAGCGCGGATACGCCCGCGTCTACCTCACCACTGGACCGCGACAACCCGAGGCGGTCGCGCTCTACCTCTCGATGGGGTACCGCCCGCTCTACGACGTGTCCCAACCCGCCGACGTCATCGGCATTCATCAGTTCGAGAAGCTGCTGCTCCCGGGACCGCAGCAAATAGGAGTTCTGTCATGACCACCACCACAAGCGCGTCGTTCCGGACTGAGTGGAACGACTGGCACGCCGAACGCGAACACTACTACCGCGATCCGCTCGGCTGGGTGAGCATCACCGGGTTGCACTGGCTCACTGAGGATTTCGAGACCGTGGCCGATCTGCCAGGTCGTTGGCGCGCCGACGCCGACGCAGTGTACGTCGACGGCATCGACGGCACCGAGCGGCTGGAGCCCGTCGAGGGCGCGCCGGGACTGCTGGTCGACGACGGCGACCGGCGCATCGAGGTCATCCGTCGGACCGGATCGGTGGCGCTGCGGGTACACGATCCGCGGTCGCCGCACCTGGCGGAATTCTCCGGGATCCCCGCCTACGAGCCGGACGAACGCTGGCGCGTGACGGGAACCTTCACGCCGTTCCCACATCCGGAGACGGTGACGACGGGCGCGGTGGTGGCGGGACTCGAGCATCATCACTCGGCCGTTGGCACCATTGATTTCGACATCGCCGGGACCGCAGCGCGTTTGATCGCATTCGCCCGCCCGGACGGGTCGCTGCACCTGCTGTTCACCGACGCCACCAGCGGAGTGACCACCTACCCGGGCGCGCGGGCGCTGGCGGTGGCGGCACCGGACGATGCGGGGCAGGTGGTGCTCGACTTCAACCGGGCGGCAAATCTGCCGTGCTCGTTCACCGACTTCGCGACGTGCCCGGTGGCACCGCCGGAAAACAGACTGGCTGTCGCGGTCGAGGCCGGCGAGAAAGACCCGCGGCCCTAGAGGTCAGCCCGGAGCGCTCGATCGCTGGGTTGGCAGCGAAAAAACCTGTGTCACAGTGGTTTCTGCTGTCACACGGCCGGGGAATTCTGTCGGACCCTCGTACTAGTGTTCGAGGCATGGACAGGGAGCAGGTGGTGGCAGCGTTGGAGGCGTGGGATGCCGCGCGTGCCGCGTTCGCCGCCCTGCCCCTCGACAATCTCTCCGCCGCGGACCTTCACGCGGTGTATGAGCACCGCGTACGCGCGCACCGCCAGGACGCGGGCCTCGACCACACGGTGCTGGCCCAACTGAAGCAGCAGTTCCGTCCCGAGGTGTACGGCAACACCAGCCTGCGTGATGTGTTGGCCCAGCGGCTGCATCTGGACACTGCCGATGTGTCGCGACGCCTTGCCGCGGCTGAGACGTTGGGGCCGCGGTGGACGTTCACGGGGGAACGCCTCGACCCGCAGTGGGAGCACACCGCCGCCGCGTTGTGTTCGGGCGCAATCGATCCCGCGCACGTCGAGGTGATCCGTAAATGCCTCAAGAAGATGCCCGGCTGGGTGGACGCGACGACCCGGGCCGATGCCGAACGCGACCTCGCCAGCTGGGCTCAACGGATGCCGCCGCAGGATCTCGAGGTGGCCGCGGACTACCTGCTCAACGCGATCGACCCCGACGGCGCCGAACCCGATCACGATGAGCAGCAGCACCGCCGCAACCTGGTCATCGGTGAGCAACAGCCCAACGGCATGACGCCGATCAAAGGTGACCTCGACCCGGAGACCGCTGCGCTGTTGGACGTGATCATCGCCAAGTACGGCTCCCCTGGTCAGAATCTGCCTGAGGACCCGGGTGCCGGGGAGACAGTCCCGCGGGAGGTCTTCGGGATCGCTGACCCGCGTACCCGCCGGCAGCGCCAACATGACGCGCTGAAGACCGCGTTGCGTGACGTCGCCGCCTCAGGAACGCTGGGTCAGGTCAACGGGGTGCCGGCCACCATCGTGGCCACCATCACCGTCAAGGATCTCGAGTCCCGGGTGGGGTACGCCGATACCGCGAGCGGCCGCAAGCTTCCGATCCGGGATCTGATCGGCCTGGCCGGGCAGTCGCAGCATTATCTGGCGGTGTTCGACGACCACACCGAGGAAGTCCTGTACTTCGGGCGGGCGCGGCGGTGTGCGTCGACGGCGCAGCGGTTGGCGTTGTTCGCCCGCGACAAGGGTTGCACCCGACCCGGCTGTGCCCGCCCGGCGTTCGACTGCCAGGTCCATCACGCTCAACAGGACTGGCGCGAAGGCGGTTTGACGAACACCACCGACATGGCGCTGGCCTGCGCACCGGACAATCACCTCATCGAGAACACCGACTGGACCACCCGCCGGCGTCACGGCCGCACCGAATGGATTCCCCCACCCACCCTCGACACCGGCCAAACCCGCGTCAACAACCACCACCACCCCCGCCGCTACCTCAAAGACCACTCTGACGACAATGGCGAGGCGGACTAGCTGAAATCACTGCCCAGTCGGGTCACACCTCCATCCGCGACCCGACGAGTACCGTGCGATCCCACGGCAATCGGAAGTAGCCCGCGGCATCGGCGGTGATGAGGGACGTGGCGATGAACAGCCGCTTGCGCCACGGCGCCATCGTGGGCTCGTCGCCCGCCGACAGGTCGAGCTTCGACAGGAAGTAAGACGCCCTGTCCAGGTCGATGCGCCCCTCCGTCTGCGACGGATCCAGTAATCGCAGCGCGGCGGGCACGTCGGGTCGTTCCATGTACCCGTACCTTGCCGTGACATGGAGGATTCCGTCGTCGGCGTGCCCGAGGTCGTTGATCACCATGCGGTCGCTGTCCGAGACCCTGGGCACCGGTTGGGTTTCGAGTGCCAGCACCACGACATGTTGGTGCAGGACATGGTTGTGCTCGACGTTCGCACGCAACGCCAGTGGAGCGCTGTCGTCGCCGCGGTTGAGGAACACGGCGGTTCCCGGGATGCGCGACAGCGGCGGTTGCTGATCGGCACACTGGTCGACGAAGTCGCGCAACGGCCCTTCGATCTCGGCTCGCTTCTCGGTGACCAGTCGACGTCCGCGTTGCCAGGTGGTCATCACTGTGAACGCGGCGAAAGCGATGAGCAGCGGCAGCCACGAACCGTGCAACAGCTTCGTCAGATTGGCTGCCAGGAAGAGGAAGTCGACCGTGAGCAGCACTCCGCCACCGATGAGCACCAGCCACAGCGGCACCTTCCACCGCGAGTGTGCGTAGTAGAGGAACAGTGTTGTGACGATGGTGATCGTGCCCGTGACCGCCATGCCGAAGGCGTACGCCAGCGCCGACGAACTCCGGAAGGCGAACACCAGGGTCAGCACCGCCACGAGCAGCAGCGTGTTGATGAAAGGCACGTATACCTGACCGATCACCGACGCGGACGTGTGCGCGATACGCAACCGCGGCAGGTATCCCAGTTGCATCGCCTGCGACGCGACCGAGAACGCGCCGGTGATCACGGCCTGGGAGGCGATGACCGTCGCCATGGTCGCCAGCAACACCAGGGGAAGCAGCGCCCAGGACGGCGTCAGCAGGAAGAACGGTGCACGCACCGCTTCGGGGTCACCTAGCAGCAGCGCACCCTGACCGAGATAGTTCAGAGTGCATGCAGGCAACACGACACCCAGCCAGCCGATGGTGATCGCGCGGCGGCCGAAGTGCCCCATGTCGGCGTAAAGGGCTTCGGCGCCGGTGACGGCCAGGACGATGGCGGCCAGCGAGAAGAAGGCGATGTGGAAGTGGCCCACCAGGAATTCGACCGCATACGTCGGCGACAGCGCCTTCAGGATCTGCGGATGGGTGGCGATGCCGCGGACGCCGCACGCGCCGATCACCGTGAACCACACGATCATCACCGGACCGAAGAACCGGCCGATCGCGGCCGCCCCCCGACTCTGTACGGCGAACAGGCCGATGATGATCACAGCGGTGATCGGCACCACGAAGTCCTCGAAGTCCGGTGTGAGGACCTTGAGACCCTCCACCGCGGACAGCACCGAGATTGCGGGGGTGATCATGCTGTCGCCGAAAAACAGTGAGGCGCCGAATATCCCGAGTGCCGCCAGCATCAGGGCGGTGCGCTTGCCCTGACGCTGGCCCCATTTCCGGAGCAGCGTGATCAGCGCCATGATGCCGCCCTCACCGTGGTTGTCGGCGCGCATCACCAGCGTGATGTAGGTGAGGGTGACGATGAGCATGACCGACCAGAAGATCGTCGAGACGACGCCGTAGACGTTGGTGTCGTCCAGCGGGACCGGATGCGGATCGGTCGGGTCGAAAACCGTCTGCAGCGTGTAGATGGGGCTGGTGCCGATGTCTCCGAACACCACACCCAGTGCGGTCAGCACCACGACCGGTCGCGCCGACGGGCAGTGGGCCGCGTCGTCCTCCGCCACATCGGACAAGCGCTGCGCCATCGTGCGACCCCCTCTGCAGCCCGGCAGCGGCCGCCGGCGAACCCGTCCCGACATTATGTGCGGCGACGGGCGTCCCCCGCCCGTGAACCGAAGGACGGGCCTGGCGGGATGACCCTCGACGTCGAACGTGTGTTCTAATGGCTCGGACCGCGAGCCTGCGCACTGCGGGTGATGACTAGAAGGAGTTCGCCGTGACGTTGACCGTAGACACTCTGGCAGAAGATGCGTTGCCGGCAGCGTCGGACACTCCCGAGGTCCTGGTCGCTGCTGAGACTCCTGCCGGGAAGCCCGAGAAGGCGCCGGCCAAGAAGGCGACGAGGAAATCCAAGACGCTCGAGCTCACCCTCACCGTCACCGGTACCGCCGACGGCGAATGGAGCGCGGAACTCAAGCGGGGCAGCAGCTACCTGGTGCGTGACCTCGCCGTCGCGGCTGCCGCGGTCTCTCGCGCCGCGAGGGAACTGCACGACGATCTCTCCGCCCCGATCGACGAGGTCATCGAGGAGGCGCGTACCCAGCAGGCTGCCAGGGTCGCCGCCCTCGAGGCCGAACTCGAGGCCGCCCGAAAGGTTCTCGCCGACCTGGACTGAGGTGTCGCGGCACCTGCCGGTCGTGATGCAATCGAGTCGGACGCCGGAAGCGCGGCTGTTCTCGTCATACAGGACGCGGCAGTCGCACAGGGATGGAGGACGATGTGGAGACCTGGGATGCGCTGCGTGCCCGACGCAACGTCAGGACCTACCGGCCGGACCCGGTGCCCGAGGAGGCGCTGCGGCGCATCGCCGAGGCCGGGTGGCGGTCACCGTCGGCGAGGAATCGTCAGCCGTGGGAGTTCGTGGTCGTCACCGACCCTGCGACGCTGCAGGAGTTGTCGACGGTGTGGCAGGGTGCGGGTCACATCGCGTCGGCGCCCGCGGCCATCGCGCTCGTCGCTCCGGTGCCGCCGGAGGAGCGTCGCAAGACCCTCGACCAGTACGACCTCGGGCAGGCGACGATGGCGATGATGCTCGCGGCGACCGATCTCGGCATCGGCACCGGACATTCCTCGGTCGGCGATCAAGAGAAAGCCCGCGCCATCCTGGGTGTGCCCGAGGATCGCATCGTCGCGTATCTGCTCGGCATCGGATATCCCGCCGACCGCCCGCTGGCGCCGATCACCACGCCGGACCGCCGCCCCTTCGACGACGTCGTCCGCCACGGCCGCTGGTGACATGCCGGTAGGGAGCCCTTACGCTCCTGCGTACGGACTCAGCCAGAAGTCTCCGCATTCATGGTTGAATTCGGATAGAACCGCCGCAGATGCGGTGACCTGAATCCGACCAGTGGGTGACGCCGTGCCGGCAATGAAGATCAAGGACGCCGCGGTGATCCTCGGCGTCAGCGACGACACCGTCCGCCGCTGGATCGACAGCGGCAGCCTCGCGGCGCACAAGGACGAAGCGGGCCGCAAGGTCATCGACGGCAAGATCCTGGCCGAATTCGCCCGCGAACACGCCACGCCGCCACCGGACCCACTCGGCGTCGGCAGTTCGGCCCGCAACCGGTTCGTCGGACTCGTCACCAAGGTGACCGCCGACCAGGTGATGTCCGAGGTGCAGATGCAGTGCGGGGCGTTCACAGTGGTCTCCTTGATGAGCACCGAGTCGGCCCGACAGCTCGGCCTCGAACCCGGCGTGCTCGCCGTCGCGGTGGTCAAGGCCACCAACGTGATCGTCGAGACTCCCGGCGGTGCCTCGTGAGGTCGATCGTCGGCGCCGCCGCGACCCTGGCCATTGCGGCGCTCGTCGCGGCATGTTCGTCGTCGTCGACCGACTCGTCCTCCACCAGCGACGGCGCAGGCGCGCCGATCACCGTCTTCGCCGCGGCATCGTTGAAGGCGACATTCACCGAGCTCGGCGCACGGTTCGAACAGGACAATCCTGGCGCCACAGTCACATTCAATTTCGCCGGCTCCTCCGACCTGGTCACCCAACTGACGCAGGGCGCGCCCGCCGACGTCTTCGCCTCCGCCGACGTGAACAACATGACCAAAGCGGTCGACGCAGGCCTGGTGGCCGGTGAACCGGTCAACTTCGCCACCAACACCCTGACCATCGTCACACAACCCGGGAATCCCCTGCAGATCAAGACATTCGCCGATCTGGCGAAGCGGGGGACGCAAGTGGTGGTGTGCGCACCGCAGGTGCCCTGCGGCTCGGCCACCGAGAAGGTAGAGCGGGCCACCGGCGTCACCCTGACACCGGCGAGCGAGGAGTCCGCCGTGACCGACGTACTCGGCAAGGTCACCTCCGGCCAGGCCGACGCGGGTCTGGTGTACGTCACCGATGCCGTCGGCGCGCGCGACGACGTCACCGCGATCCCGTTTCCCGAAGCCGGCGACGCACTGAACACCTATCCGATCACCGTCCTCGAAGACTCACCGAATCCGGTTGCGGCACGGGCGTTCGTCGACCTCGTCACGGGCCCGGTGGGCCAGGAAGCCCTGGCGGCAGCGGGCTTCGCCGCACCGTGACCACCCCGCGGCGGACGAGCGGGCTGATCCAGGTCGGCCTGCCGGCCTGGGTCTACCTCCCCGCCGCGGCGGGAGCGCTCTTCGTCATCGTGCCGCTGGTGGCCATCCTGCTGCAGATCGACTGGGCCCACTTCATTCCGCTCATCACGTCGGAATCCTCACGTGCCGCACTCCTGCTGAGCCTGCAGACCGCGATGGCGAGCACCGCCGTGTGCGTGCTGCTCGGCATTCCGATGGCGCTCGTCCTGGCCCGCGGCAACTTCCCGGGACAATCCGTGCTGCGCGCGCTGGTGCTGCTTCCGCTCGTGCTGCCACCCGTGGTGGGCGGCATCGCGCTGTTGTACACGTTCGGTAGGCAGGGGCTGCTCGGCCACCAACTCGACCTGCTGGGCATCCGGATCGCCTTCTCCACCTCCGCGGTGGTGCTCGCCCAGTCGTTCGTCTCACTGCCTTTCCTGGTCGTCAGCCTCGAGGGTGCGCTGCGTTCAGCGGGAACGGGCTATGAACACATCGCCGCCACGCTCGGCGCCCGGCCCACCACGGTGCTGCGGACCGTGACGATGCCGCTCGTGCTGCCCGGGCTGGTGTCGGGTGCCGTGCTCGCCTTCGCGCGTTCGCTCGGCGAGTTCGGCGCCACGCTCACCTTCGCCGGCTCGCTGCAGGGCGTGACCCGGACCCTGCCACTGGAGATCTACCTGCAGCGCGAAACCGACGCCGACGCCGCCGTCGCGCTGTCGCTGCTGCTCATCGTCGTCGCCGCGGTGATCGTCATCGCCTCAGCGGGCCGCCGACTGACGGGCCGGCTGTGAGCAGCGTGCGCGTGGATGCGCGCCTGACACGACGCGGCGTCGACCTCGACCTGGACCTCGACGACGGCGAGGTGCTGGCGGTGCTCGGCCCCAACGGCGTCGGCAAGTCCACCCTGCTGCTGATGATCGCAGGCCTGCTGCGGCCCGACGACGGACGGATCGAGCTGGACGGCACCGTCGTCACCGACACCCGCACAGGCACTTTCGTCCCGGCTCATTCGCGCAACGTCGCGATGCTCACCCAGCAGGCACTGTTGTTCCCGCATCTGAGCGTCGAAGGCAACGTCGCCTACGGGCCGCGTTGCGGCGGGCAGTCCCGGTTGGCGGCGCGGGCCACGGCCCACCGCTGGCTCGACGCCGTCGGCGCCACCGATCTCGCCGCACGCAAACCCGCCCAGCTCTCGGGCGGGCAGGCGCAGCGCGTCGCCATCGCCCGCGCGCTGGCCGCCGAACCACGGCTACTGCTGCTCGACGAACCGCTGGCGGCGCTCGACGTCGCTGCCGCGCCGGCGTTGCGCCGACTGCTGCGCGAGATGCTGCGCGACGCAGGTCGTACCGCGATCATCGTCACCCACGACGTGCTCGACGCGTTGGCCGTCGCCGACAGGATCGTCGTCATCGAGAACGGCCGGGTGGTGGAATCCGGCCCGGCCCGTCGAGTGCTCAGCGCACCCCGCAGCGTCTTCGCGGCCAGGATCGCGGGGATGAACCTCGTCCCGGGCGTCGTCACCGAACCCGGGGTGATCCGCACATCATGGGGCGCCGCCGTGCACGGGACCGGCGACGTCGAACCGGGCGCCGGCGCCATCGCACTCTTCCGGCCCGGTGCGGTCGCCGTCCACCTCGAACCGCCGCACGGCAGCCCGCGCAACGTGATCGCCGTGAAGATCGCCGAAGTCGACATCCACGGCACCACCGTGCGGATCAGAGGCGCCGAACAACCCGACGGAAGCACCGGGCTGGCCGCCGACATCACCGCGGCCGCGGCGACCGATCTCGACGTCGAGCCCGGCAAGACGGTGCACTTCGTGGTCAAAGCACAAGAGGTGCAACTGCATCCGGCGTTACCGCGGCCCTACTCCTCGCCCAGGTAGGCCTTCAGACACCGGTCGGCCAAACCACGCGCCGTCGGGCCGTCCGCACCATTGCCGACGTGCGCGGTGTACCAGTCCCCACTCGACAGCCGCAGGAAGCGGCGGCCGTCGTCAGTGGCCAGCCACTGCTGTCCGAAGGCCGGATCGATGGACTCCCCACTGGCCAGATGCAACGTCAGGCCCAGCAGCATCGAGTCCCAGCCGATACCGACCGCGCCGGGCCCGAATTCACGCCAGTTGTCGTCGTCGGCATCGATGATGTGCTCGAGCACAACCCGAGCCCGGCCGGGGCCGTCACCGGTGACACGGACGTCGATCCAGCTGACGTTGTCGCCGTATTCCCAGGTGGCCGTGAAGTTCTCCGGAGGGTCGCAGGTGAGGATCTTGCCGCCGGCATGACCCTCGAACTGGTAGGTGCCGCCGACGGCTAGGTCGCCGGATATCGGCAGGAACCACCGCGGGATCCGTTCGATGTTCGTCACCGCGTCCCACAGGTCGGCCTGGTCGGTGTCGTAGGACTGGCTGATGGTCAGGATGCGGGCCTCCCCCGCGTCGTGCACTGTGTCACCGACGGTGCGCCGCACGGCACTGATCTGGTGATCGACGTCAATCATGATGTGTTTCCTCGTCGTTGTCGTTTACCTCGTGCGATCTCGGTCGCCAAGGCATCCAGGCGTGGAGCCCAGAATCGCCGGAACGTGTCGAGCCATTCGTCGACGTCGCGCAGCGCTGCGCCGTTCACGGCGTAGAGGCGGCGCTGGCCTTCCGGTCGTACCGTCGTGAAGCCGTTGTCCCGCAGCACTTTCAGGTGCTGCGACACCGCCGGCTGGGTGATGTGGAACTCGCCCCGGATGACCGCACCGATGTCACCCGCCGGCATCTCACCGTCGGCGAGCAGTTCGAGAATGCGGCGACGCACCGGGTCTCCGAGAACGTCGAACGCGTGCACAATCCGACGATAAAGCCGCCGCTTATATAAGTCAAGGCTGAACTAGCGCCGCGCCGACCACCTTGCCGAAGGTCGCCATACGCAATTCGCCCATGGAATGACTTTTGTACTGATTTCGTTATCAAAGTTTGTCCCACTTGTCACATGGGTAACTTCAGTAACAGCGGACGGGACATCTGCTCCGCTGTCAACGGCGAGAAAGAGTCGAATGGATCATCGCGATGAACACAATCCTCTACTTCAGCACCCGCGGCACCGTATTTGAGACCCGTGCCTACACCAGGGCCGACATCGAACGCCTCGTCCACGACCAGGGCCTGCACAGCCTGACCAGTGCCGACCGGCAATTCGACTTCTGGTTCAGTCCGTCGGCGAGCCGGTGCCAGCGCCGCGTCAACCGCAGTGCCACCGAGCTGTTCCTGGCGACCACCGATTTCACGGCCAAGACCGTCCCCCTGCTGCGGGGTTCCGTGGTCGTGGCGACTCACGACGCCGACAGTGACCTCGACGGCCTCAGCTGGGAGCAGCTGGACCTCCTTATCGACCGCAACCGCCACGTGAGCCGGCGCGACGAACGAGTGCTCGGCCGGCGGATACAGCGCGAGCTGCGTGCCGAGCGACGGACCATCGAGACGCCGCAGGTCGCCGGCGTCAGTTGCGCGAGACCGCGCACCCTCGTGCAGCGCTGACGACCTCTCGTCACGCCGTCGCGGCGCGGATGGAAAAGTGGCCACGATGAGCGCGAACAAACCCGACCTGGTGCTCCTGCACGGCGTCACCATGTCCGCCGCGGCCTGGCAGGACGTGACACCGCTGCTCGACGCCGACTTCGAGGTTCACACACCCACCGCCGCCGGCCATCGCGGAGGTCCCGCGGCACGCCGTCGCCCCGCCACCATCGCCGACACCGTCGACGCGGCGGAACGCTACCTCGACGAGCGCGGACTCGACCGCCCGCACATCGCGGGCAATTCGATGGGCGGCTGGATGGCCGTCGAACTCGCGCGCAGAGGGCGGGCGGCGAGTGTGTGCGCCCTCTCGCCGGCAGGCTTCTGGACCGTGGGTCAGCGCTCGCACTCCGCGTCGACCGCACGCGTCCGGCGCACGGTCACGATGAGCCGGATACCGCGGCCACTGTCGTCGGTCACCCTGCGGTCGGGTCTCGCGCGCCGGCTTGCGTTCCGCGACATCGCCTCTCGCGGGGACCGGCTCTCCCACGGGCAAGCCATCGCCGCGATCGAGGACGTGCTCGGCTGCGCGGTCGCGACCGACCTGCTCGGCACCCCGGAAGCCGTCGCGTCCCTCGACCCGCTGCCGTGCCCGGTGACGCTGGCATGGGGCGAACGCGACAAGGTGTTCCCCGTCGACGTCAACGGCGTGATCGCACGGGAACGCCTGCCTCAGGCGAGGTTCGTGGTGCTTCCGGGCGTGGGACACGTGCCGATGATCGACGATCCCGGCCTGGTCGCCGAAACCGTTCGGGCGAGCACAGGTTGAGGCGTTGGCACCGCAACGCAGCGTGACCCCGGAGGCACTGGGGGCATGGGTGATCAAGTGCAATCCGCACAGGACTCCCGTGGAATCCATGCGCGCGTCGGGCCACGCCCACCCGGCCTGGTGCGTGGCCGGCAACTATCGTTCGACACTCATCCGGCCGAATCAGCGCGTGCTGTTCTGGGTGTCGGCGCACCCTCAGCGAGGGATATGGGGCGCCGGCCGGGTCACCGGGGACGTGTCGGCCGAGGATGGGCAACTGCTTGTGCCGGTGCACATTCCGCTGTTCAGCCTGCCGCTCACCGTCGACGAACTGTCCGTGGTGCCCGGCCTGCGCTCGATGGAGGTGTTCCGGTCGCCACAGCAGGCGAACCCGTCCTGGGTGAGCGTGGCAGAACTGGCGCTGCTCGAACCCCTGCTGCGGGCCCGGTGACGAAAAGCTCAGACCCGCTCGAGTTTCAGCGATCCGCCCCGCCGTGACCCGAACGCACGAGTGCGTCGCCGGGCCGTAGGAAGCCGGGCTGCTGCAACGTGCGGATCGCACGCACCGTCCCCATCGGGATGACCCGCTTGAAGAAGGCGCCGGCGTCGAACGTGCCGCGAACCTCCTTCACATACGTCCTCGGCAGACCGAACCGGATGAGGCCCTGGCTGACGTCGATGAGATCGGCGCGGCGGACGGCCTCGACGAGCGGCGCGTGCGGCCGCGGTGGGCCGTACGGCCGCACCCGGTGGTGCTCGGCCACGATCACCGCCAGTTCGTCGGACCACGGTTCACGGCCGGTCCGGTGCAGCCACGCGTCCTGCGCCTCGATCGAGGGCACCAGGTAGGCCAGGGTGTCGAATGCGGCGAGGTCATGGAATGCCGCGGCGATCGCCAGCTTGTCGTCGCGGTCGTTCTCATCGGGGGTCAGCGCTCGGGCGAAGTTGATCACGCGGTAGACGTGCGCCTTGTAGGCGTCGAAGCCCTCGTCGTCACCGCGTGCGACGTGGCGGTGCGACTCGAGGATCTCCTCGGCCAGCGGGGAACTGCGGAGGATGTCCGGGGCCGTCATTGCAGTTCCTTGGCGCCGGCATCGGCCTGCCGCCGCAGCAACAGCATCGAGGTGACGCTGATGACGGCGAGCACGTCGATGTAGCCGGCCACCGACCAACTGGTATGGGTGGCCGCGAGCAGCGACGCCGTCACGAACGGAGCGAGGCCACCGCCGAACACGGTCCCCACCTGGTACCCCAGCGATGCCCCGGAGTAGCGCACCTCGGTCGGGAACAACTCCGAGTAGAGCGCCACCTGCGGCCCGAACATCATCGAGTGCCCGACGAAACACACGACGAGCGCGAACAGCAACAGCCACAGGTTGGCCGTGTCGATGAGGGCGAACATCGGCCACGCCCAGATCGCGACTCCGAGCGCTCCGATGAGGAAAAGCCGTGGCCTGCCGTACCGATCGCTGAGGTGGGCGAAGTACGGGATGAAGAACAGCGGGCAGGCGCACGCGGCGAGGATGACGCCCAGTACAGCTTCCCGGCGGAGTTCAAGTGTCTGGACGCCATAGTTCAGCATGCCGGACACGATGATGAACACGACGGCGTTCGGCAGGACGAACGCTCCGCCGGCGAGCAAGATCGTTCGCCAGTGGTCCCTCACGACGCTGACGACAGGCGCGGAGTCGGGGCGAGTCGCGGCGGCCGGGCGGACGGCACGCTCGGCCTCGAGACGGCGGAACATCGGGGTGTCCTCGATCGCGCGGTGGATGTAGAGGCCGATCCCCACCATGACGATGCCACTCAGGAAGGGAATGCGCCATCCCCACGACATCATCTGCTGGTCTGTGAAGGCAAGCGACAGAACGAAATAGCTCGACAGTCCGCCGATGAGTCCCAGTTGAGCCCCGATTTGCACGAAGCTGCCGAAGAACCCCCGACGTCCGGCAGGAGAACCCTCCGTCAGCAACAGGGACGCACCGCCCCACTGGCCGCCGAGTGCGAAGCCCTGCAGGATCCGCATGGCGACCAGAACCGCCGGTGCCGCCCAGCCGATCGCGGCCGCGGTGGGCAGCAGGCCGATGACGAACGTGCTCACGCCCATCAGGAGGTTCGACGCGACGAGAACGGGTTTGCGGCCATACCGGTCGCCGAAGTGCCCGGCGACCGCACCGCCGAGAGGACGGGCCACGAAGCCGACGGCGAAGGTCGCGAATGAGGCGAGAGTGCCTGCCGTACCGCTCAATTCCGAGAAGAACAGCGGGCCGAGAAAGATCGCCGAGGCCGTCGCGAAGACGAAGAAGTCGAAATACTCGACGGCCTGGGCGAGCACGGCGACCGTGATCACCCGCCGCGGCGGCCCGGAGCTTTCGCTGCGCGCGGCGCGAGCCGGGTCCGGATCCGCCTGCGCTGTATCGGTCATCTTCGTCAGCCGCCGCTAGGTTTCCACCGGTGTGGGTTCAGGCTTCTTGCGAATCGCGACGATCCCGCCGCCGATCACCAGAACCATGCCGAGGACGACGAACACCGTCGGCGCCCGGTCCCACAGCACCCAGTCGATCAGTGCCGTGAACACGATGACCGTGTAGATGAACGGACCCACTTTCACCGCCGAGGCGTAGCGGTAGGCCAGCACGATGAACACCTGGCCGACGAGCAAGGTCAACCCGATACCGATCAGGTAAATCGACGCCTTCGCCCCGAAAGGTTCCCAGTCGCCCAGCGCGAACGGCGCCACCAGCAGGGTGGAGAACAGGAAGTAGTAGAACAGGATCCTGGGCGCCGGCTCGGTCGTCCCCAGCCAGCCGACGGTCATCAGCGCGACCGCGAGGAAGAACGCACCGGCCAGCGCGTAGACGACGCCGACGTTGAAATCCTGGTGATGGGGCTGCAATACGAACACCACGCCGACGAAGCCGATCGCGGCACCGACCCATGTCGCCCTCGACACGCGTTGGCGCCGAACAGCCCAGGCGATCACCGGCATCCACAGTGGCGCACTGAAGGTGAGCAGGATCGCGTTCGTCAGGGGCATCAGCGTGATGGCGACGAAGAGCGCGTACCAGGCTGCCGTTCCGGTCACCGCGCGGAGCACGTGCAGGCCGATCTTGCGGGTGCGCAGCGAGGCCCAGCCGCGACGGAGGGTGACCGGGACGATGAACAGGAGACAGATCAGGTTCTGGAAAAGCAGGATCACGGCGGTCGAGGTGAGATCCTCGGTGGCTCTCACCAGAGCGCTCATCACCGCAGTGCAGAAGAACGACAGTGAGCTCAGCGCGGCCCCGAATGCCAGGTTCTCCGGCATGCTTCCTGCGCCGGTACCGGACACCTGGGCCGACGTCATGCCATCATCACGCCGACGAGGTGGCCGATGCCGAACGTGATGGCCATAGCCAACCCGCCGCCCACGGTCACGCGCAGTATCGGGCGCAACGGCTTCGCGCCGCCGAGCCGGGCCGCCACCCAGCCGGTGGCCGCCAGCGCCAGCAGCACCACGACGGCGGTGACGGGGACACGGGCCGTTGGTGGCGGAATGAGGATGGCGAGAAACGGCAGCAGGGCGCCGACGGTGAACGACGCCGCGGACGAGAACGCCGCCAGCCACGGATTGGTCAAGTTCTCCGGATCGATGCGCAACTCGACCTCCGCGTGCGCGGCGAGCGGGTCGAAGGCGGTCAGCTCGGCGGCGGCCTGACGCGCCGTCTGCGGGGACAGCCCCCGTGCCTCGTACAGCCCGACCAGTTCGTCCATTTCGGCGTCCGGCTGCTGTTGCAGTTCCTGTTCTTCACGGTCGAGCATCGCCTGTTCGGTGTCGCGGGCAGTGCTGACAGACACGTACTCGCCGACCGCCATCGACAGCGCCCCGGCCACCAGCCCGGCAAGGCCTGCGGTGAACAGCGGTCCGCGGTCGGCGGAGGCCGCGGCGACCCCGACGACGATCCCCGCCGTCGAGACGATGCCGTCGTTGGCCCCCAGGACTGCCGCGCGCAGCCAGTTGAGCTTGTCCGCGACCGACCCGTGATGCGGCTTCGCCTTGCCCGGCGTGGGGGCGCGCCCCGCCCCGTCAGCTGTCATAGGTTGAGGCTAATCCGGCCGTTGACGCTGACGACGATTTCCCGCAAAGCGACTTCACGCTCCGACAGGGAGGTTTAACCTCCGAGCTAACCACCCAAGGATCACATGTCGCGGATATTTCTCAGCCATTCGAGTCTCGACGCGCGCGAGGCATTGGCTCTGAAGCGCTGGCTGGTGGGCCAGGAGCCTCCGCTGGCGACCGACATCTTCCTCGACATCGACCCTGAAGTGGGGCTGCGGCCGGGAGAGCGGTGGAAGGACAGACTGCAGCAGGCCAGCGCCAGATGTGAGGCCGTGGTCTGCCTGCTGTCCGCCAATTGGGAAGCGTCCCACGAGTGCAAGACCGAGTACCGCGTCGCGGAGAATCTGAACAAGCAGATCCTGTGTGCCCGGATCGAGCCTTCGGTCGGGGACGACCTCACCTCGGAGTGGCAGCGGTGCGACCTCTTCGGCGAGAGCGACATGACCTCCATCGACGTCGGCAGCGGACCGCCGGTGTTGTTCGCCACCAATGGCCTGTACCGGTTGCGCGACGCCATCCGCGGGACCGGCATCAGCGCGAATTCCTTCGTATGGCCTCCACCTGATGACGTGAACCGGGCCCCGTACCGCGGCTGGGAGCCGTTCGAACAGGTCGACGCGGCGGTGTTCTTCGGCCGCGATGCGCCGATCGTGAGGGGGCTCGACGAGCTCCGCGGCATGAGGCTGGCCGAAACCAAGTCGCTGTTCGTGATTCTGGGGCCCTCCGGTGCGGGCAAATCCTCGTTCCTGCGCGCGGGTCTGCTGCCGCGCCTGGCACGCGAGGACCGTCGTTTCACTCTGCTCGGCACCGTGCGGCCCGGTCGGAAGGCGCTCACCGGGGCCACCGGACTGGCAGCGGCCATCTGGCACGCCCGGGACAGGATGGGCATGTCGACACCCAGTCTCGGCGACATCAAGACCGCGTGCACCGACGACATCGAGCGCCTCCGAGAATTGCTGCTCGACATCCAGCAGGCAGCGGCCGACCGGTTGCCCGATCCGGTTCGTGGCGACGAAAGGGCGGCCGCTCCGACATTGATCCTGCCCCTGGACCAGGCCGAGGAGTTGTTCTCCGCTGACGCCGGAGCGCAGGGTGCAGAGCTGCTGGGGCTGATCAGGCGCCTGACGACTCGGACCGACATTCGGCCCCTGAGCCTGATCGTGGTGGCGACCATCCGGACCGACCGGTTCGAGGTCATGCAGACCCACCCTGAATTGGCCGGTTTCGAGTCGAGGGTCTTCGACGACCTGAAGCCGATGCCGCCCACCCAGTTCAAGGAAGTGATCACGGGTCCGGCTGCGCGCGCTCGCGAAGGAGGACGCCGCCTCGCGATCTCGCCCGCCCTGGTGGAGACGCTTCTCGTCGATGCCGCCGAGGGTGCCGACACTCTGCCGATGCTGTCGTTGACGCTGGCGCGCCTGTACGCCGACTACGGCTCGACCGGCGAACTGACGGTCGAACAGTACGAGGCGATGGGCGGGATGCGCCGCGTCGTCCAGACCGAGATCGACGAGGTGCTGGCCACCGATCCCGACGAACGGACCAGGCAACTCGGTTGTCTGCGGAACGCTTTCATTCCCTGGCTGGCCACGGTGAACCCGAAGAACGACCAGCCGCTGCGGCGGATGGCCCGCTACGACGACCTACCGGAGGACAGCAGACCACTGATCGACCGGCTGGTCGCCAAACGTCTGCTGGTCAAGGACCGGCGCGAAGGCCAAGCGGTGGTGGAGGTCGCCTTGGAAAGCCTTCTGCGCCAGTGGGACGAGCTGGCGGAGTGGCTTCGCGAGCAGCGGCACGAACTGCAGGTCGCCGACGACGTCGAGCGTGCCGACACAGCGTGGAAGGCCAACAACAGGGATGCGGCGTGGCTCCTCGCCGGAAGCCGTCTCACAGATGCCGAAACCGTGGTGAGTTCCCCCACCTTCACGCAACGCATGCAGCCGGTGCGCGAGTACCTCGACGCTTCCCGTCAGAGCGAGAACGAACGGGTGGCCGCGGAGGAGGAACGCCGACACGCCGAACTGCGTAATGCGCAGGAACGGCAAGCGGAAGCCGAGGCGCACACGAACGATCTCCGCAAGCGATCGCGCATCCTTCGTGCCGTTCTCGTCATGACAGTGGTGGTCGCCGTGGTCGCCGCCGGCGGGCTCGTCTACGCCATGGCCGCCCGGAGCGAGGCCCAGGACCGGTTCCGACAGGCCACCGGCGTTCGGCTGGCCGCCGAGGCGGACGGCATGTTCGAGGGCAGCAGGCCGGGTGGTGACGCCAGGGCGCTGTACGAGATACTCGCCGCGAATGCGATCTCCCCGAACATGTTCCAGCAGGAGATGTATTCGGCCGAGGTCAAGACCTTCGACACCCTCAAGATCATCGAGACATCGGGCGGCTCCAATGTCGCATCCAGTCACGGCGCCGCCTTCAGCCCATCCGGCCAGCGCTTCGTCTCGGCCGGCGAAAGCGGAACCCTGCGCCTGTGGGACGTCCAGACCGGACAGCAGGTGGGAGCCGACCTGACCGGACACAGCAAGTGGGTCAAAGACGCTGTGTTCAGTCCCGACGGCCGTCGGCTCGTGTCGGTGAGTGACGATCACACTGTCCGGGTCTGGAACGCGGAGACCGGACAGCCGATCGGCCGGCCGATAACGGGCCATGAAAAGGAAGTGTGGGCGGTGGCGTTCAGCCCCGACGGACTCGTCATCGCCTCCGGCAGCGCCGACAACACCGTGCGGTTGTGGAACGCGAACACCGGGCAGCCGATCGGCCAGATACTGCGTCACCCGGCCGAGATCCTGTGTGTGGAGTTCAGCCCCGACGGACGGCGGATCGTCACCGGTGGTTACGACGGGACCGTACGGATGTGGGATGTCGACACCGGCCGGCAGATCGGTTCGGCGCAGAAAGTCCACGAGGACGACGTGTCGGAGATCATGGATGTGGCCTTCAGCCCCGACGGGCGCCGAATCGCCTCGGCGGCTGCCGACGGCGATGTGCAGATCTGGAATGCCGACACGATGCGACCGATCGGCGGCCCTCTGATCGGGCACGGGACCCGCGTGGTCAGCGTGGCTTTCAGTCCTGACGGCCGGCGGCTCGCGGACGGAGGTGCTGACGGTGCGGTGCGGCTGTGGGACCTCGACAGCGGGCGGGTGCTGGGCGCTCCGATGCTCGGCCACAAGAGCGCGGTGTGGACACTCTCCTTCAACCCCGAGGGAACACGCCTGCTGTCCGGATCGCAGGACGGGACGATACGGCTGTGGGATGTCGGCATCCGGCGGCCGCTCATCGGCCATGTCGGACCTGTGACGAGCGTGGCGGTGAGCCCCGACGGGCTGCGCATCGCTTCGACCGGGGATGACGGCACGTTGCGATTGTGGGACGCCAAGAACGGCCATGCGGTCGGCGAACCGCGAAGGGCCGGCGCAGAGGCGTTGACCACCGTCGTCTATCGCCCTGATGGGCGCCGCCTGGCCACCGCCGGCGTCGACGGCATGGTGCGGATGTGGGACGCCGGCGCAGGGGCGCCCGTCGGCGCGCCGATCGATCCGAGGCAGGGGCCACTGACCACCCTCGCGTTCAGTCCGGATGGGCGCCGGCTGGTCGTCGGCGGCGGAGACAGCATCCGGCTGTGGGACGTCGAATCCAACAAGCCCATCGGTGAGCCGTGGGCACACGGCGACGTGGTGCACAGCGTCGCATTCAGCCCGGATGGAAAGCGGGTCGCCTCCGGCGGTCTGGGCACCGGGTATGACGGCGCGGTGCAGCTGTGGGACGTCGACACCGGCCGACCGACAGGCACGACCCCGATCGGCGGCGAGGACGTCGTCGTGTGGGCGGTCGCCTACCGCCCTGACGGACGCCGCCTCGCGGCCGGGGGTGCCGACGGCGTCATCCAGAGGTTGGATGCCGGCACGCTCGACAAGGTCGGCGAGCCACTCCAGGCCCATGAGGACACCGTCGTCGCATTGGCGTACAGCCCGGACGGTCGCACGCTGGCATCCGCCAGTCGCGACGAGACGATCCGCCTGTGGGACGTCGAGTCGGGTGAGCAGACAGCCGATGCGTTGACCGGCCACACCGATGATGTGAACAGCCTGACGTACACCCCCGACGGCCGGATGATCGTCTCGGGCAGCACGGACGGGACAGTGCGGGTCTGGCCGGCGACGTCGACTCCGAACAGCCTGTGCACCATGCTCAGTGAGAACATGAGCCGAAAGCAGTGGGACGAGTGGGTGTCGCCGGACATCGACTACGTCCAGGTCTGCCCGGACCTGCCGGTCCCGGCCGACTAGGGAGCTACCGGCCGTCGCTGACCAGCGTCGGCTGCACGACATGCTCCGGGCAGTCGGCGGACCGGACGGCCTTGAGATCGACCAGAGCGAGTGCGTCAGGAATCTGACGCACCGCATCGCGGTCGAGATCGGCGATGTCATCCGGGAGTTCGTCGAAGGGTACGAGATACGGCGTGGTCTTCTGCTCGACGTCTTTGGGGCCCGGACGCCAGCCCGACTCCAGGCGCTCGGTGACCCAGCGCTTGTGCTCCGCGACCGCGAGCATCTCGAACTCCGCCTCGGTGAATTCGAATGCCGGGGCGCCCATGTCATGCAGCGGTGCGATGCTGCATCCGATGCTGCGCAACTTGACCGGCATGTCGCGGGCTTGAGCCCGGTTGGACTCCCTGCGCGACTCGTCGAGCGCCGACCAGGGCGGCGCGTCCTTGCCTGCGGCGAGTTGCCCGGTGCGCCAACGATCGTGAATGGCGATGGCGACCCGCTCGTACGACCCGCCTGCGACGAACTCGGCCGTGCACGTTCGCTCCAGCGCGGGGAACACATTGACGTGCGTCAACTCGCCACTGGCGGTGGCATCGGTGATCAGTCGGGCCACTCCGTCCGTGCGTGACAACACGACGATCATCGGAACCGTCGGACCGACGTCATGGCGCAGCCTCAGCATGGCCTCGATCGCGTCTTCGTCTCGGTAGGCGCTCACGTAGGCACGCGTGACAGGGGGTGCGCCGGCCTCGGCACGCATCGCGTCGAGTCGGTCCAGATCACGCACCGACATCGTCGATTCGATGAACCGGCACGTCGATTCGAGTGCGGGATACCGGTCGAGCAGCCCCTGAATGCGGTCCCGGGCCTGATCGTCGACGACCGTGACCCACAGCGGCGTGTCGTCCTTGCGGTCCGAATACCAGCTCCACGCGGCGTGTTTCACCAGCCACGTGCCCACCGCGTCGAGGCGGCTGACGAGGATGTGCGGCCGGTCGCACTCCCCCACTGCGATCGGGAACTCGTCGAGGCACAGCTGCGCGCTGATCTCTTCGAGGTTGAAGAAGTCGAGCGACGACGGCGAACCGGCGGACAGGTTCGCCTCCTGTACGCGCAACAACCGGCACAGCTCGGGATTGTCGATCCTCGCCAGGCATCGCAGTGGACCCCGCCGTCGACCCGTGACGAGTCGCCGCGCGACGGCGACGATCTCGGTGTTCACCGAGTCGTCCGGGCAGACCGCGAGAAGGCGGGCCGCGCGCTCCACCCCGGCCTCGCGCAACGTGGCTTCCAGTCGCGCGTCGCCCAGGATGACGGGGCTGCGCCAGCTCCGGGAAACCTCCAGCTGCGGATTCGCCGGGTCCAGCTCGACGACGACGACCCGATAGCCGGCCCGCCGCAGGCGGTCCACGAACAGAGTGCCGACATAGCCCTGTCCGCAGACGACGACGTGGCCCCGCATCAGCGGGATGCGGAGCTGTTGCACTCGGTCGCGGAACAGCAGGGCCAGCCCGCTCAGTGCGGCGTACCCGGACACGAGCGGCGCGAGGATCCGGGCGATCTCGAGCGTCACCGGTAACGCCGTCGCGCCGGGCGATCCCCCGAGGAAGAGCTTGAAGGTGTTGTAGGCGATGTCGGTTGCCACGGGAGGATGCTTGGCGGACCCCTCGACGTACAGTTCGGTGAGGTGGTCCGAGTAACCCACCCAGCCGAGCACGAACGCCACGAGCGCAGCGAATCCCAGCCAGGCCCAGCGGAAGTCGGCGAAGACGCGTTTGACCGAGCGCGGGCGGACCATGCAGGGATCCCTACGCCGACGTCACGTCGTCAATGCGCGATCCACTTCGGGGCGACGCCATTGGGCGAGCGTATCCGACCACCTGTCGTCGCCATGGGCAATCGCCGAGCATCGGTGCGATCGACGGCGGACTCGAGGCGCTACGGCTCGCTGCGGAGCAGGACGATCGCGTTGTGGACGCCCGATTCGAGTAATTCGTCCGAGAGCTTCCTGTCGGAGACGGCGCGTGCGAGTTGCATGGTGGCGACGAGGATGGTGAGCAGACCCAACGCCTTGGTCCGCGCCGCGGTCGGGTCGCCAGGAGACAGGTGCGCCGCCATCACGTCGACGATGGATTGCATGCCCGTGGTGTAGGACTCGCGCACGGTGTCGCCGCAGCGGCCGATCTCCTCCAGCAGGGCCGCGTTCGGACAGCCGGTGGCGGGGTCGTCGCGGTGTTGCGGCGACAGGTATTGACGGACGAACTCCTCCACTGCCGCGCCGCCCTCTGGCAATGCTGCGAGGACAGCACGTTGGGCCGCCAGCTGGTCGCCGATCACGGTGCCGACGAGGTCGTCCTTGGACTCGAAGTGTGCGTAGAACGCACCGTTGGTCAGCCCCGCGTCGGCCATCAGCGCCGCGACGCCAGAGCCGTCGATGCCGTCCTGCTTGAAGCGGCGGCCCGCGGTGTCGATGATCCGCCGACGGGTGCGCGTCTTGTGCTCGCTGTCGTATCTGGCCACCCCAGCCACCTCCATCGTCACATGTGCGCTGTTTGCACATCCTACCCCATTGGCTTACAGTCATAATATTACAGTCATAAGCCAACGGAACCGGTGACGGGAAGACGATCGATGAACGCTCCGCGCGACCCACAGGCCCTGCACACGACGACGTCGTGGAGGGAGACGCCCAATCGGACCGTGGACGTCGGCGGCGTCCGATTCGCGTACCGCGAACTGGGCACGGGCTCGGAAATTCCGGTGGTGTTCCTGCACCATCTGACCGCTGTCCTCGACGACTGGGACCCGCGCGTCATCGACGGCATCGCCGCCCATCACCGCGTCATCGCCTTCGACAATCGCGGAGTCGGCGCCACCGAGGGGTCGGTGCCCCCGAGCGTCGAGCAGATGGCCGCCGACGCGATCGCCTTCATCCGCGCCCTGGGTCTGGAGAAGGTCGACCTGTTCGGCTTCTCACTCGGCGGCGGCGTCGCTCAGATGGTCGCCCTGCAGGCGCCCGAACTCGTCCGCCGGATGATCCTGGCCGGCACCGGACCGCGCGGCGGCGGCGGAATCGACAAGATGGCCACGATCGTCGGCGGCGCCTACCTGAAGGCAGCGCTCACCCGAAGCGACCCGAGGAACTTCCTGTTCTTCCCGCGCACGTCCGAGGGCAGGCGCGCCGCATCGGAGTACCTGGGCCGGCTCGGAGAACGGACGACGAACCGCGACGAGAAGATATCGATGCAGGCCCGCCTCGCACAGATCCAGGCGATCCGGCGTGCAGGCCAGAGCGCACCGGACGACCTGTCCCTCATCACGCATCCCGTTCTGGTCGCCAACGGTGACGACGACCTCATGGTGGCAAGCAGCCACTCGGCCGACATGGCACGACGACTTCCCAACGCGCAACTGAAGATCTATCCCCGATCCGGACACGGTGGAGTGTTCCAACACCACCAGACCTTCGTCGCGGACGCACTGCAATTCCTCGCCGACTGACCACCACTCGACATCATCAGGAGAATCGCATGACATCACTGAAGGACCAGACCGTGCTCGTCACCGGCGCCAACCGCGGCATGGGGCGCGAATACGTCACGCAGCTACTCGAGCGAGGTGTCGCCAAGGTGTACGCCGCCGCGCGCAACCCGGGGCAGATCGACATCACCGACCCGCGCGTGATCGCGCTGCGACTGGACGTCACCGACCCGGCCTCCGTCGCCGCGGCGGCCGACGCTGCGCCCGATGTGAGCGTCCTGATCAACAACGCCGGCATCGTGCGCGGCGCTTCGGTGCTGGCGCACGACAACGCCGATCTGCGAGATGAGTTGGAGACGAACCTGTTCGGACCCCTCGCCATGGCGTCCGCATTCGCCGATCGCATCGCGGAAAGGGGTGGAGCCATCGTGAACGTCGCGTCGGTCCTCGCGTGGCTGCCCGTCGGAGCGAGCTACGGAGTGTCGAAGGCAGCATTGGCGAGCGCAACGGACGCGATGCGTATCGAGCTCACGTCGCGCGGCGTGCAGGTGCTCGGCGTGTACGTCGGCCTGGTGGACACCGACATGGCGTCCTTCTCCGACAGTCCGAAATCGGAACCGGCCGACGTGGTCCGCCAGGTGCTCGACGGCATCGAGTCCGGCGCCGCCGAAGTGCTCGCCGACGAATTGAGCCGCCAGGTGCGTTCCCAATTGCACCTGCCGGTTCTCGACCGCGCCGTGGGTTGAGAAGGACGGCCACCTCGAGGAAGCGAACAGAGATGAAGGCATTCGTCGTCACCAGGTACGGCCCGGATGGCCTGCGCCTCGGTGAGGTGACCCACCCGCAGGTGGGTCCCCGCGACGTGCTGGTGAAAGTGAGTGCGGCCGGCGTCAATCCGCTCGACAAGATGGTGCGTGAAGGCGAATTCAAGCAGCTCCTCCGTTACAAGACCCCGTTCGTCCTCGGCCACGACCTCGCCGGGTCCGTGGTCGAGGTCGGCGCGGATGTAAGAGGTTTCGCGGTCGGTGACGAGGTGTACGCGCGGCCACGCGATCTGCGGATCGGGGGCTTCGCCGAGTACATCTCGACCGACCAGGATGACGTCGCCCACAAGCCGACGTCGCTGAGCCTGCACGAGGCGGCGGCTGTCCCGTTGGTGGCGTTGGCCGCCTGGCAGATCCTGGTGGACACCGCGCGCATCCGGCCCGGACAGAAGGTGCTCGTCCACGCCGGCGCCGGAGGGCTCGGCTCCACCGTCATCCAGCTCGCGAAGCATCTCGGGGCGCACGTCGCCACGACCGCAAGCCCCAAGAACGAAGAACTCGTTCGTGGACTGGGCGCCGACGTCGTCGTCGACTACACCAGGCAGGACTTCGCCGAGGTCCTCTCCGGATACGACCTCGTGGTGGACTCACTCGGCGGAGAGAACCTCTTGAAGTCGCTGACTGTCCTCAAGCCGGGCGGTGTCGCGATCGGCGTCACCGGCCCACCGGACGCCGGCTTCGCGCGCCAGCTCGGCGCCCCGAAACCCGTCGAGTGGCTGATGTCGTGGCTCAGCCGCAAGGTGCGCAAGGCCGCGAAAGACCGCGGCGTGCGGTACCACTTCTTCTTCATGCATGCCAGCGGTGGCCAGCTCGCCACCCTGGCCAAGCTCTATGACGAAGGCCATCTGCGGCCGGTCATCGATCGGACGTTCCCGTTCGAGCAGACCGTCGAGGCGCTCTCGTACGTCGAAGCCGGAAAGGTCAAGGCCGGCAAAGTGATCGTGACGCTGGACTGAGGGCCGCTAGCGGTCGCGGCTGGAAGCGGCCGCGATCTGAGACGGCATCTTCAGGTCGGACTGTCCGCCGTCGACGAACAGTTCGGTGCCGGTGATGAAGCTGCTCTGGTCTGAGGCCAGGAAGAGCACTGCGGCGGCGAGTTCCTCGGGTCGGCCCACGCGGCCCATCGGGATCCTGGCCGCTTCGCCGTCGAGAAGCTGCTGTCCCTGTCCGGCCGGAGCCAGTCCCGTGAGTCCGGGGGTTTCGATCGGGCCGGGAATGACGGTGTTGACCCGGATACCGCGGGGGATCAGTTCAGTTGCCCAGGTCCGCCCGAACGAGCGGATCGCTGCCTTGGTCGCGGCATAGATGCTGAATGCCGGTGTTCCGTTGTACGCCGCGGTGGATCCGGTCAGCACGATCGATGCACCTGGGTTGAGCAGCGGCAGCATCGCTTGCACCGTGAACAGGGTCCCACCCACGTTGGTGAGGAACACCGAGCTGAACTGCTCGACGGAGATCTCCCCGAGCGGGGTGAACTCTCCACCGCCCGCGTTGGCGAACAGAACGTCGAGGCCGCGTCCACGAGCCGCAATGGCTTCGGCGACCGTGGCCAGGTCGTCGACGCTGGACACGTCGGCGCGGATGCCCGTTGCGCCGTCACCGATGGTCGCTACCGCGGCGTTGATCGTCTCCTGATTGCGGCCGGTGAGAAAAACATGGGCGCCCTCGGCCGCCAGGCGCTGAGCGGTGGCCAGCCCGATGCCGGAGTTTCCTCCGGTCACCAGAGCCGTCTTCCCTTCGAGCTGACGCCCCGTGGAAGTTGTCGCTGGCTGCGGGGTCACAGGTGCGGAGCTGGTCATGGCGACTCTCTTTCGATGGGGACGCCCGAGTTGGGGCGTCGAACTCATCGTGCGGGGCGCGTACCGGCCAATAAAGGGCCGGTCCGCCAACACACTGATCGACCAGGGCGATCAATGCGCTGCTGACCCGACCAGCACGCATTACCCTCTGGACGCATGGAGCTGCGGCAGCTCGAAGCGTTCGTCGCAGTGGCCACCGAGCTTCACTTCGGGCGTGCGGCCGAGCGACTGCGCATGGGTCAACCGACGCTCAGTGACCTGATCCGCCGGCTGGAACGCGAACTCGGCGCTCCGCTGCTGACTCGTACCACCCGCAAGGTCGCCTTGACGGGCGCCGGACAGGAACTTCTCGGCAGGGCCAAGGTCATCCTCGACGAAGTCGCCGCCGCCGCGGCCGCAGTACGGCGCACCGCCCAGGGCGACAGCGGCACGGTCCGGGTGGCGATCACTCCCCCGGTTGCGCCAGTGCTGGCCCCGCACCTGCTCGGTGCCGCAGGTGAGCACCTGCCCGACGTCACTGTGGCCGTGCAACGGATGTGGCTGCCCGATCTCACCAGGGCAATCGCCGAGGGCACCACCGACGTGGCGATCACCTGCGCCCGACTACCCGACGCACCAGGAGTGGTGAACACGGTCTTCTGCAGTGAGCCCCTCCTGGTGGGCTTGCGCCCGGACCACCACCTCGCCGGCAGGGCCGAGGTGACGCTCGACGATCTGGCACAGAAGCGACTCGCGATGCCCAGTGACAGCCTGTTCCCCGCGCTGGCCCTGGCCCTGCGTCAAGCCCTGGACTCGGCGGGTGTGTCCCCGCCGGTGGTGACCCTCGAGGCCACCGACCTGTCGGCATCAGGCTGGGCGAACCAGCCCGAGGCGACGTGGGTACTGCTCCCCGCGTCGTTGGGCACGCCGCCGGAAACCATAGTCCGCCCGGTGATTCCGGCACTGCGGGTTCCCTACACGCTGCAGTGGAGCCCGGAACGAACCCAGACCGCCGCGGTCGCCCGCTTCGTCCGACTGGCCCTGGCGATGGCCGTTCCACCGGGATGGCACCTCGAGTCCGGGCATCTGCGCCACCGCGGCTGACGTGCCCGCAGGCCGCCTTCGCCCGCAAGCGCTCGTGTTGATTCGCGGCCGTCATTGATCGGCCCAGCCGATCAGTGCCTGAACGGATTGGCCCTTTTTCCGCACCGGCACAGGGCGCACGCTTCGAAGCGACATCCTCACCAGTGCGCAGGAGAACCTCGTGACCACGGCTTCGATGACCCGCACGGCCCCCTCGGACGCCGCTGCCGTCCGAACCGCGTGGGCCGCCCTGATCCTCACCGGTGCGGTCGGCGGGGTGCTCTCGGGGTTGTTCGCGGTCGGCGGCGCCATCGTGATGGTGCCGCTGTTGGTGTGGCGGGCGGGTATGGATCAACGCCGAGCCGCCGCCACCTCGCTGGTGGCGATCATCCCCACGGCGGTGGTCAGTTCGGCGACCTACTTGGTCCATGTCGACGTCGACATCGCCGCCGTGGCGTTGATCTCGCTGGGCGCCATCGGCGGCGCCGTCATCGGTAGCCGCCTCCTGCGCCGGCTGCCGTTGACATGGCTGCGATGGATGTTCATCGCGTTCCTCCTCCTCGTCGCTGCCCGCATGCTGATCGCCGACCCCGAACCCGCTCACGCACTGGCTTTTTCGCCTCTGGTCGCCATCGGCTATCTGGGTCTCGGCATCCTCACCGGCATCGCATCAGGCTTGTTCGGCATCGGTGGCGCCATCATCTCCGTGCCCGTGCTGGGATCGGTGTTCGCTCTGGGCGACGCAGTCGCCAAGGGCACTGCGCTGCTGGTCAGTATTCCGACCAGCCTCGCCGGCACCATCAGCAACCGCAGCGGCAGCGATTCCGTCGACGTCCGCGCCGGGCTGATCCTCGGTGTGACCGCGGCTGCGACATCGGTGCCCGCGGTGTACGTGGCTGTCGCACTCCCTCCCGGAGTATCTGCGGTGTCGTTCGCCGTGCTGCTGATCGCGATCGCCATCCAACTCGGCATCAAGGCCGCCCACGCCGATCGCACCGGTTCACGTACTCGGCTCCCCGCCTGACGTCCAGCCTCTCTCACTCACCGACCGCAAAAAGGAATGTTCACATGAGAATTCACCACAGCGACACCGCGGTCGTCATCATCGACCCGCAGAACGATGTCCTGAGCCCACACGGAAAGAACTGGGACAGCTTGGGGGCCAGCGTCACCGAGAACAACACCGTGCAGCACCTGCTGGACATTCTCGACGCGGCCAAGACTTCCGACTTCGGCGTGTTCATCTCCCCGCACTACTTCTATCCCACAGACAGCACCTGGCTGTTCAACGGACCGCTGGAGGCAGATGAGTTCGACAGCAACACATTCGCCCGCGCTGGCGCACTCACCCTGGACGGATTCACGGGGTCCGGAGCGGATTGGCTCGACGACTTCAAACCGTATATCGAGGACGGGAAGACCATCGTCGCCAGCCCTCACAAAGTGTGGAGCCCGGCAAGCAACGACCTCGTCCTGCAGCTCCGCAAACGAGCCGTCTCCAAGGTCATCTTGTGCGGCATGCTCGCGAACATCTGCGTGGAATCCCATCTTCGGGAGCTCCTCGAGAACGGCTTCGAGGTCGCCGTGGTGCGCGACGCCACCGCCGGCCCCCGGCACCCCACTCGCGGCGACGGCTATCAAGCGGCCCTGATCAATTACGGGTTCCTCGCCCACGCCGTCGTCACGACCGAGGAAATAGTCCATCTCATGTCGGGCCACCCCACGACCTCGGACTGATCCGAGAGCACTCGTCAATCTCGTCTACCAAGAAAGAAGCACCCATGCCCACGATCACCACCTCCGACGGCGTCGAGATCTTCTACAAGGATTGGGGGTCGGGCCGGCCCATCGTGTTCAGCCACGGCTGGCCGCTTTCCTCCGATGACTGGGACAACCAGATGCTGTTCTTCCTGGCCCAGGGCTACCGCGTGATCGCTGCAGACCGCCGTGGACACGGCCGCTCGAGCCAGGGCGCCGACGGCCACGACGCAGACCACTACGCCGACGACCTGCTCGCCGTCGTCGAGCACCTCGACCTGCACGACGTCTTCCACGTCGGACACTCCACCGGCGGGGGCGAAGTCACCCGCTTCCTGGGCCGCCACGGCGAGTCCCGCGCATCCAAAGCCGCACTCATCTCCGCAGTACCCCCTCTGATGGTGCGAACCGACGCCAACCCCGACGGCCTACCCAAATCCGTGTTCGACGACCTGCAAGCACAATTGGCCGCCAACCGGTCCACCTTCTACCGCGACCTGGCCTCCGGGCCCTTCTACGGGTTCAACCGCGACGGTGTGGAACCCATCGAAGCCGTCATCGCGAACTGGTGGCGTCAAGGCATGATGGGCGGCGCCAAATCCCACTACGACGGTATCGTCGCCTTCTCCCAAACCGACTTCACCGAGGACCTGAAGAAGATCACCATCCCCACCCTGGTGATCCACAGCAGAGACGACCAGATCGTGCCCTACGTCGCTGCAGGTCCGAAATCCGCAGAGCTTCTCAAGAACGCCACCCTGATCACCTACGAGGACTTCCCCCACGGCATGCCCACCACCCACGCCGACACCATCAACGCCGACCTGCTCGCGTTCGTCGAATCCTGAGCCGCAACAGCTTCGAGTGACCTGCTGCGCGAGGGGCAGAGCCTGGGATTCACACCGACGGGCAACCGCGAAGACCGGTCGATCCGACATTCGGCCAAGGCACATCCGGTGAGCGATCGATGCGGCATCATCTGGGTAACGCGACGGACGGAAACCATTGAAAGGTCCCATGCCCGGCACAGAGTCCCAGGACCACAACGACGTCGAGAGACTTGCCGATGCACTCCTGGCAGCAATCGAGGAGGGCGCCGAGGCGGACACCAGCGCCGCGGACACCCCCAGTGACCTGATCAGCGGTGCGGCCTTCGCCTTCCGGCGCATCGCCATCGAGTTCGTCCGTCGATACAACCGCCTCGAGGTGACCTCCGAGGCGACGACTCCAGACGACCCCGTTCTCTTCGTGGCGAATCACGGGTTCGGCGGGATCTTCGACCTCAACGTCTTTGCGGTGGCAGCCACGCTGGAACAGCTGGCACTGGAGCGCGAGGTCACCATTCTCACTCACCAGTTGGCCTGGACGCTGAGAGTCGGCAGCCTGATAGAACCTCTCGGGGCGCGGCCCGCCGACAAGCAATCCGCGCAAGAGGCATTTGCGCGGGGTGACCACGTCGCCGTATTCCCCGGCGGCGACATCGACTCTGCCAAGTCGTGGGACGACCGTAACGTCATCAAGTTCGACGGTCGTGCCGGGTTCGCCCGGTTGGCCATCGAAGCGGGTGTTCCCATAGTCCCCATCGTCACCGCAGGCGCCGGCGAGTCTCTGTTCGTGATCTCCAGCGGGGAACGCCTGGCTCGGGCGCTCCGGCTCGACAAGCTCCTTCGTCTGAAGTCGGCCCCGATCAGCGTCTCACTTCCCTGGGGCATCAACGTCGGCGCCGTCGGCTTGCTGCCCTATCTTCCGCTGCCCACCAAGCTGGTCACTCGCGTGCTACCCGCGATGTCGGCATCCGAGAGCGAGGATGCCGACGAGTACGCAGGCCGCGTCCAAGCAGCGATGCAAGACGCGCTCACCGACATGACCGCGACCCGGACCCCCCTCATCGGATGACTCACACTCGCAGCGGCGGCCATTAGGCGTCTGACTGGCCATCATCGGTCCGTGGGTGGGCTCGCCCGCTGAAGTCGATCACAGGACAACGCGCGGGCGTCGTGTCAGACCACGCGCCCCCGCGAGAGTGTCGCGGTTACTGGATGCCCATGCCGACGTGCAGGCGTTGACGGCGTTCGCCGTCCGGGTCGGGGTGATCGCGGGCATGGCTAGTGTCGAGGTCGACCCAGTGCACGCGGCCGGTGAAGCGGTCACCCCCGGGTGGGTAATCGTCGGTGACTGGCGATCCGGCGTCGCGGCCCAGATCGCAGGTTTCATCAGCGGCGAACATGATGGGCTCGGTTTGTTCGATCCGGCCTGCGCCGACCTCCGCGCCGTCGACGAGAAGGGTGAGTTGACCGCCCTTGGCCAGCCCGCCGCCGTCGTAGGCGAAGTCGGCAACGACGTCGTGCTCGCCGGCGGTCAGCGTGGTGTCGGCGGTGACGTAGGAGCGGTGCAGGTTGTAGAAGTTGTAGCAGTACTTGAGGATGCCGTCGCGGGCGTAGAGGCTCCAGCCGCCCACCATGCCGCCCTGGGCGATGATGACGCCGTTGGCGCCGGCCTCAGGGACCTCGATATGAGCGGTGATCGTGTGCGACTTGTTCTTCAGGCTGATGACGGAGTTCTCGTTGAGCCGGCCCATGCCCTCGTAGAGCCGCTGCCGGGTGCCGATGACCAGCTGTGGGCGTCCGGCAATGTCGGGATTGGCGCGTTCGGCGAACCGGTCGTCCAGCGGTAGGGCGTTGTGCTTGGCCGCCTCGATGAGCCACAACCGCTGCAGAGCATGCAGTCTGTCGGGGTGCTGATCGGCGATGTCATGGGCTTGCGTCCAGTCGGTGCTGGTGTCGTAGAGTTCCCACACATCGTCGTCGAAGGCCGGCAGTGGCGCGTCCCCGGTCTCCCAGGGTGTCCGGTGTTTGGTGACCGCGGTCCACCCGTTGTGGTAGATGCCGCGGTTGCCGACCATCTCGAAGTACTGCGTCTGATGTCGTTCGGCCGCGTCGCCGTCGGCGAAGCTGTAGAGCATGCTGGTGCCCTCCAGCGGAAGTTGTTGCACACCATGCACCGTCATCGGTTCTGGTAATCCGGCGGCTTCGAGCACGGTGGCGGCGATATCGATGACATGGGTGAACTGGTGGCGGTCTTCCCCCGCTGCGTTGATACCGGCCGGCCAGGACACGATGGCGCCGTTTCGGGTGCCGCCCCAGTGCGAGGCGACCTGCTTGGTCCACTGATACGGCGTGTTCATCGCATGCGCCCAGCCGACCGCGTAGTGGTTGTAGGCCTGCGGGGTGCCGAACTGTTCGACGTGAGACGCCATGAACTCCGGGGTCTCGAGTGCACCGAAGCCGGTGAGGGTGACCATCTCGTTGAACGTGCCCTGCAGCGAGCCTTCCGCGGAAGCACCGTTGTCGCCGATGATGTAGTACACCAGCGTGTTCTCGGTGATCTCCAACTCGTCGAGGGTGTCCAGGACGCGGCCGATGTGATGGTCGGTGTGTTCCAGGAATCCGGCGTAGATCTCCATCTGACGGGCCAGCACCGGCTTGAGGGCGTCATCGATGTCGGCCCACGCCGGGATGCCTTCGTTGCGCGCGGTGAGGTCCGCATCCGCGGGCACGACGCCCAACTCCTTCTGCCTTTCGATTGTTCGCTCTCGCAGCGCATCCCATCCGTCGTCGAATGCGCCGGCGTACCTGTCGGACCACTCAGTGGGCACGTGGTGCGGTGCGTGCGTCGCACCGGGAGCGAAGTAGACGAAGAACGGCTTGTCCGGTGTCAACGACCTCTGCTGGCGCATGTAGCCGATGGCACTGTCCGCCAGATCTTCGGTCAGGTGGTAGCCCTGCTCGGGAGTCTTCGGCGGATCGACCGCAGTGGTGCCGTCGTAGAGGGCCGGGAAGTACTGGTTGGTCTCACCGCCGATGAAGCCGTAGAAGTGCTCAAATCCGCCACCGGGGGTCGGCCAGTGATCGAACGGACCCGACGGGCTGGTCTCCCACACCGGGACTTCGTGGCACTTGCCGAACTGGGCGGTCGAATAGCCGTTGAGCCGCAACACTTCCGGCAACGGAGCGCACGTATTGGGACGCACCGAGTTCTGACCCGGCGCGGCGGTAGCTGCCTCGGTGATCCCACCCATGCCCACAGTGTGGTGGTTGCGGCCCGACAACAGTGCCGCGCGGGTCGGGGAACACAGCGCGGTGGTGTGGAAGCGCGTGTACCGCAGCCCGCGCTCGGCCAGTCGTTCGGCGTTCGGTGTGCGGCATGGACCGCCGAAGGCACTGGATGCACCGAAGCCGGTGTCGTCCGTCATGATCACCACCACGTTCGGCGCCCCGACCGGTGGACGGATCTGTTGGATCGGCGGGTAACTGGTGTCAGGGTCCTTCGCGTCATAGGTCGTGACGCCGGGCGGCACCCGATCCGGGACGGGTAGCTGAGTCCGGTGATTCATGTCCGCTGCGCTCGCCATCAGTGCTCCTCGATGGGTGTCGTCACCCTGTGTGCTCGTGGGGCTGTCCACCGGCCGTCGAGCGCTTCGGGCTGGGGCCAGTAGAGCCGAAGGATGATGCGGAACGGCCCCTTGGGGGTGGGCAGCCAGTTCGCCTGTTCGGTGTCCCTGGGCGGGGTGTGCCGAAGGTGCAGCGTGTAACCGCCGTCGGCGTCTGCGACGAGCTCCGGCAGCATCGGCGAGTTGATCAGGTACCGGTCGATGGGATTGTCGACGAGCAGGCTCGTGGTGGCGTCGTACATGGTCAGCGACCAGAACGCGTTGACCGGTGGTAGCCGTCCCGGCGCGAAGCGGTAGGTGTAGACGTTCGTGCCGATCAGCGACGCGCCGGTGTCGTCGGTGACGAAGCCGGGGTAGATCGCCTCGGCCTTGCTGTTGCCGTAGATGCCCAGGGCGGCCCCGGCCATCCGGTAGAGGTAGTTGGTGCCCATCTCCTGCGGGGTGCCGAACAGGTCAGCCGAGGTGACGCGGCCGGTATCGAGTTCGGTCTCGATGAACGACGCCAGTTCTGCTCGAGCGTCGGCCATGCCGTCCTGAAAGGCCCGCTGTTCCTCGTGTTCCAGCGTATCGGGGCTGAACAGAACGTCGCCGGTGATGCCGACACCCGCCATCCGGTCTCGCACGTCGCCGTCGGCGGGCAGGACGGGTGCATGGGACAGGACGAAGGACAGCACAGTGAAGAAGTGGAGCGACGTCGCCTCCTGGGCGACGCTGGGCGGTGCCGGGAAATCGACGGGTGGCGGTTGCCGCGGGCCCGGCTGATGAAGGTAGGACGACAACGGCTGCGCGGAGTAGCCGGCCTGGATGTCGGTGACGTTGCCGAGGTCGTCGGGCCCGAACAGCTGCGTCCGGTAGAAGACGAACATGAAGTCAGTGTCGGAGCGGATCACCTTGCTGATGCCGGCGGGAGTGTCACCGGTCCAGCCGGGGCCGGTAAGGAGGTAGCGGCCACCGTCGTTGCCGGTGGTGCGGGTGCCGACGTAGTCGACGTTGAAGGTGTAGGCGTCGATGAACTGCAGGCTGTAATAGCGACCGGCATCGATCGGCGGCACGGTGAGTACTAGCGGCTCGGCTCGAAGGTCCGCTCCCAGTTGCGAGTACGGGGTGTCGGAGTTGGGGGTCTGCACCGCCTTGTCCGCCGGGGTGTAGACCCGCGCGGTGCTGTGCACTTGATTCCACGGTCCCTTGTACTCGGGACCATCGACGTCGACGAAATACGAGTGCTGGATGCGGTAGTTGTCCACCAGCGGGAAGCCGTAGACATAGGCCTCAGCGGCGATCCGGCGAGTCTGTTCAGGCGACACGGCAGCCGCCATTCTTCGAGGATCTGCGCACGCCGTCCACGCTAACCGTGTGATCCACGAGTCGTCTGGGAACGGATCTGTCCGTCATCTTTCCGCGGCCGATGACACCATCGCTGTGCGCGGACAGCCCTCGGGACACGAACCGCCGCCTTTCCGGTCTCGGTGAGGCGCGGTTCCCGAAACAAGGTGCAGCGGTGACGGCGGCATCAATAATGATGCCGAGGAAGTCGGGACGAACACGGTGGGGTGTGGTGTGGCTGAATTCGCAGGTCGGATCGAGCAGGACGTGCGGGATTCGACGCCGGATTGGGGCCCCTTCGTTGAGCCCCAAGCGCCCGACGGCGCACCGAACGTACTGTTCATCGTCTGGGATGACATGGGCTATGGATCGTGGGACTCGTTCGGCGGGCTGATCGAGATGCCGAACATGAAGCGCATCGCCGACGCCGGGATTCAATTCACGCAGTTCCACACGACGGCGCTGTGCTCGCCGACCCGATCGTGCGTCCTCACGGGCCGCAATGCCGGCACCAACGGCATGTCGACGATCGGTGAGATATCCGACGGGTTCCCGAACTCGTCGTGCTACATCCCTCCGGAGAACGGCTTCATCTCTGAAGTGCTTCGTGAGCGCGGCTACAACACCATGGCGATCGGCAAGTGGCACCTGTCGCCTGCGACCGAGATGTCGATGGGAGCCGCCAAACGCACCTGGCCGGTGCAACGCGGCTTCGACCGCTTCTACGGGTTCCTGGGTGGATTGACCGACCAGTGGTATCCCGACCTCTGGTACGACAACCACCAGATCGATCCGCCCGCAACTCCGGCACAGGGCTACCACCTGTCGAAAGATCTGGCAGACAAGGCCATTGAGTTCCTCGCCGATTCGGCAGCCACTGCGCCCGGCAAACCATGGCTGATGTACTTCTGCCCCGGGGCCTGCCACGCACCCCATCACGTCTTCACCGAATGGTCGGACAAGTACCGCGGAGTCTTCGACGACGGCTACGAGCACTATCGAGAGAACGTGCTGGCTCGCCAGAAAGAACTGGGGTTGATCCCCGAGCACGTCACGCTGCCCGACATCAACCCGCTGCTCGAGGAGACCAGCGCCGACGGCAAGCCGTGGCCGGCCTCCGACCTGGTGACCGCCTGGGACGACCTCAGCGACGACGAGCGACGCCTGTTCATCCGGCAGGCCGAGGTCTACGCGGGCTTCGCCAGTTATACCGACCACCAAGTGGGACGCATCCTCGACTATCTCGAACAGACCGGCCAGACCGACAACACGATCATCGTGGCGCTGTCAGACAATGGCGCCTCGGCCGAAGGAGGGCCACAGGGCTCCGTCAATGAAAACCGTTGGTACAACGGGATACCAGAAGATATCGCCGCCAACTTGGCGCTGCTCGACGAGCTCGGTACCGAGTCCACCCACCCCCACTACTCCAACGGGTGGGCCATGGCGTTCAACACTCCCTTCAAGCTCTACAAGATCCACGCTTCCTGGGAGGGCGGAACCGCCGACCCCCTTGTGATGTCCTGGCCGGCGGGTCTGCCCGCACGGGGATCGTTGTGCGAGAACTACCTTCATGCCACCGACCTGGTACCCACCCTGTATGACCTCATGGGCATCACCCCTCCAGAGACGGTCCGCTACGTGCCTCAGAAGCCGCTCGAGGGCGTGTCCGTGGCCACCGTGCTGCGCGACCCCGACGCAGCCTCGCCCAAGCACAGCCAGTTCTACTCCATGATGGGCACCCGGGGCATCTGGCGAGACGGCTGGCAGGCCAACACCGCGCACGCACCCGGACCAGCCGGATGGGGACACTTCGATCACGACCGCTGGCGGCTCTATCACCTCGAACACGACCGCAACCAGATGGTCGACCTGGCCGACGAGCAGCCCGACCGTCTCGCCGAACTCGTCGAGCTGTGGCACCAGCAGGCGACCCTCTACAACGGCTACCCGCTCGATGACCGCAGCCAGATGGACCTCGGCAACGTGGAGCGCCCCTCGGTGGCCGACACCTCCGGGCAGATCACACTCTTCCCCGGGGGATCGGAAATTCCCGAACGGTCATTCGTCATGATCGGTCGGTCCTTCGCCATCTCGGCTGCCCTCACGATCGACGACCCCGCCTGCGAGGGCGTCATCTTCGCCAGCGGCAGCCGCTTCGGCGGCCACTCGCTCTACCTCAAAGCCGGCCGACTGCACTACGTCTACAACTGGCTCGGCGAACGCGAACAACACCTCACCGGCACCCAACTCCCCGTCGGCCGCGTCGTCGTCGGCGTCGACTTCACCAAAGAGGGCACCGACGGGCCCTCACCCACCGGGACGGCACACCTGTACACCGACAGCAGTACCGTCGCCACCGCCGACCTGACAATCCAACCGCTCTTCTTCTCGCTGGGTGGCGAGGGCGCCAACCTCGGACGCGACCGCGGCCAACCCGTCACCACCGACTACGAATCGCCATTCCCCCTCATCGGCGCCACCATCGACCACGTCACCATCGATGTCGGTGACGACATCTCAGTCGATCTGCAACGCGAAACTCAAGCAGCATTCCGGCGCGATTAGCGGTCTACTTGCCTCAGAGCCCACTGCGGCAGTCACCCGTCACCTCGGATGCTCCGTGCGAAAGCCGTTCTGACTGCGAGAATGACGCGTAGCGTCGCTGTCGGCGGGGTGACGGAGGATGAAGATGACGACGACGGATCCCGACTGGACCAAGCCCGCGGCGATGGCGATCCCGAAAGAGGGATATTTCGAAGAAGAGCGGGGGCGGTACGGGCCCGTTTTTCCGCGCACTCCTGCGTGTTACGGCTTCACGATCATCGCGAAGGTCATAGCGGGCCGCGAAGAGGCGATCCGCGAACACGGGAGAACCATCCAGGCAGCGGTCGAGAAGGATCCCGACGTTCTGGATCCGCTGAAGCTGCACTATCTGCGGTGGCAGCTCTTCAATATCGGCGACGACCTGTATTTCCAATATCAGGGCATCTTCGACACCGACTTCGACAAGTACACCGAGGATGCGGTGATGTTGTTCAGCCAGTCGGGCATCGCGACCACCTTTGAGAACCTCGAAGGTTTCCCCGAGGACTGGCGAGAACGTCCCGAGGGGTTCGTGACGTTCGTTCGTGAGCATCACGTACCGAGCTTCCTGGAGTACGGCGAGTATCCCTATGTGACGGCTGCTGAAGTCAAGAAGGCGCTCACGCTCAAGGCAGCCTTCTCGACCATGCTCGACCAGATGCAGTGACCGCGACCCGTGCTTGAACTCGACGACACTCAACACTTCTTGCTGACCCGCTCACCGGCCGCCACGGGACGCCACGAGTTCCCGAGCTTCGACACCCCAGACGGCGGGCGGGCTTGGTGCTCGCGCCGGACTCACGGCGCAGGATTGCGGCCACGTCGACGGTAGCCGTCGACGACGATGCGTCTTCGGCGATTTCACCGACGGGGGCGTGAACGCCGGGTGCGGCTTGGGGCCGGCAGGTCATGAGCACGGCGGCATGGGCGTCGAAGTGGTACTCATCGACGAGACGTCGTTCTCAACAGAATGAAAACGGCCCCCGGAGTCATCTCCGGGGGCCGTTTTACCTGGTAGCGGGGACAGGATTCGAACCTGCGACCTCTGGGTTATGAGCCCAGCGAGCTACCGAGCTGCTCCACCCCGCGTTGGGTGAACGCAAGGTTACCTATGCCGAGGGCGCAGCTCCAAATCGCGTGGTCGCCGGCCGTCGCCGCACGCTCACAGCGCGTCGAGCGTGCGCAAAGTGCTGCTCATCACCGGCGTGTCAGCGGCAGACACGCACGCTCGCGGAGAAGAGGCAAGGGTGTGGCGCTGGTCACGCCCGCACCACCTGACCGTTTCGGAAGACGCCGGCCGGGTCGTAGCGCTCGGCGAGCGCCGCCAGCCAGTGCCTGGTGTCCTCGCCGTACACCCGCGCCGCGCGCCCAGGATCGGTCGACGGCGCGAAGTTGGGCAGCTGACCACCGGTCGACCACGGCGCCAGCGCGGCGAGCACGGCAGCCGCATGCGCGGGCACCGCCTCGGCGAGTTCGGGGATCAGCGCGCCGATGGTCGCGAGCGTGAAGGCCGCGTCCCGGTGCCCAAGCGCGCTGCGGTGCCGCGGTTCGCGGGCGAACGCACCGCCGAGCATCCGCAGCTCCACGATCGCCTGCACCGACCCCGAGCCCGGACCCGCCACCGACAGCAGGGCGTCGGCCGCCTCCGGCGTGAACGACCCCAGCAGGGTGTGTTCCTCGTGCACCGGCATCGGATCCGTCGGGTCGGCGTGCACCGCGCCGATCGCCGCGTAGGGCAGCATCCCTACGGTGTCGAGCAGTGGGACCGCAGCCGCGCGCATCGGCGCCAGCAGCCGTTCGGCCTCGCCGAAGTCGCCCAGCGCGGCGTACCGCACCGCCACCGTCAGACGGCCGGCCAGCGGTTCGGGGACACCGGGTAACGGCGGCAACTGCTGCAGCGCCAGCGAGGTGTTCACCGTCTCGGGAAGCTCGGCGCACCACCGCTGCCACGTGTGCAGCATCACCCCCGCGTCGGCGCCGTCGAAAAAGACTGCGCCGCCGTAGAACTCGGTGACCGGTTTCAGGTCGATCTCGACCTCGGTGACGATGCCGAGCGTGGCCTTGCCGCCGCGCAACCCCCAGAACAGGTCGGCGTGGTCCTCCGGCGTCACCCTCAACAGGTCCCCCTCCCCCGTCACCAGCTCAAAGGACCGCACGTGGTCCGAGGACGCCCCGAAGGTGCGCACCAGCGGGCCGATCCCGCCGCCGGTGAGGAAGCCGACCACCCCGACGCCGGGCGCCGAGCCGCACAGCGGCGCCAGCCCGAACGGCGCAGCGGCGTCGAGCACCCGCTGCCAGCTGGCGCCCGCACCCACCCGCGCCGACCGGCTCATCGGATCGACCGTCACCGCGGCCATGCCGGTGGTCGAAACCAGGATCGTGTCGGAGGCGACACCCAACGCGCCGTGGCCGGTGGCCTGCACCGTCACCTGCAGGCCGCGCTTCGCGGCGAAGCGCACGGTCTCGGCGACGTGGTGCGGTGCGCCGGCCAGCACCACCGCGCCGGGCGTCACTGCCGCGGCGACGTTCCATGGCGCGCAGCGCTCGTAGCCGGCCTCGCCGGGCAGGGCCACCGGCGCGGACACCTCGCGTCGCAGGGCGAGCAGCGCATCGTCGAGTCCGTCGCGGGCGACATCGGTCACGGTCATCGAAATCCCTTCAGGTCTGATGTGTGACCAGCATCGGGGACCGCGCTTGGCGTCGGCTTGGCGCGCACACCAAGTGCCCACCAAGGAATTCGGTCAGGCCGTGGCCTGGGGGTTGGGGGTGCAGACGGCGGCGAAGTCCTTGCCGTCCCTGCCGGCCACGCCGGCAGGGGTCAGCCAGCCCACGCCGTCGAACCAGTAGGTGTCCGGCGGGTGATCGGGCGAGCCGTCGACGATCTCGGAGACCCTCGACCCGGAACCGAAGTTGACGCCCGTGCCGTCGACCTGCAGCACCAATTGGTCGGCGCGGCGCCAATCCGTGTCGGCCGGCCACGACTCGGTGACCGTGAAGCCGGGGTATGGCCCGCCGAGGGTCAGGTACTCGACGTCGGCGCCTTCGGGACGGATCGATGCCAAGCGCAGCTCAGGTCCGCCCATGTTGTAGCCGAGCGAGAGTGTGGTGATCCCGGTGCACGGCGCGCCGGTCCAGATCTGGAGCTTGCCATCGGTTTCGCGAGCGCCCCAGACGGGCAGGAGGCTCGGCGCGCCGGGCGGCGGACGGTAGCCCTTCTCGCTTTCGCACGCGCTCGAGGAAACGAGCGCCGCAACGGCCATGGCAACGGCGAACCAACGACGGATCACCGCCGGTACCCCCCGTCGTGCAGCCCGGCGTCTTCCTCCAGTGGATTCGTCATGCCGTGCTGGTCCATGTAATAGCCCGTGCCGTAATCGATCCCCATCACGATGGTGCCCTTCTCGGCCCACTGCTGGGAATGCCGCTCCTCGTGGTGCAGGAGTCGATCGAGGTCCAGGCCGCCCTGGACGGCGGATCCGGGAGTGGTACCCGCGTACCACATGTCGCCGGACTCGATGATCTTGGTGAGCTGCCCAGCAGGATCCGCAACGTTGTTGATGTTGACCGCGAAGATGTCCCCGTAGGTGGAGCCACCCTGGAAGGCCGCGTAGTCGGTCGGTTTGCCGCCCAGCGACATCAGCATCCCGTTGGGTGTCGTGGCGACCGCCGCGCCGGTGTAGGGCAGTCCGGCGGCGACGAGATAACTCCTGTCGTTCTCGTTCTGCCGGTCGATGATGCGCTGGATCTCGTCGGCCGAGTACGGAACTTCCTCGAAGTCGTTCTGCACGTCGTCCGAGGTGCCCGCGATCCCGTCGTCACCGGCTGCCGCCTTGCCGTAGTCGGTACCGGCATTGAGCACATAGGTCATCATGGTCGCCTTCTTGATGTCCGCCGGGCTGGTGCCGGGCGGGATGATGAAGAACGACTTGCCGTCGGCATCCTTGACCTCCTGCATGCCCTCGAACACGTCGAAGTCCTGCGGGTCGATGTCGTGGGTGCGGGCGATGTCGACGATGGTCTCGGGTGGCACCCCGTTCTCGGCGGCGTTCAGCAGCCACTGCTCGTACTTGGACCCCTTCTCCACCGGACCGGTCAGCAGTCCGGCGTCACGCAGCGCCTGCTCGTACGCCGGAAGCTTCTGTTCGGGCGTCGCATTGGGGTCCTCGGCCGGGGGTTCCTCCGGTCCGGCGAAGTCGATGTTCTCGGCCGCTTCGATGTCGCCGTCCTGGTACTTGCTCGCCGCCAGATAGAGCTTGTCGGAGAAGTCGGAGACGTCGTTGCCCAGCGATTTCGCCTGACCGGTCAGCGATTCCCCGACCTCGGTGAGCGCAGACGCGGTCGCGAAGCCCGACATCCCTCCCGCCGCCGCCGAGACTTCTCCGCCGGCGTGGTCGAACCAGAGCCACTTCGCGATCGTGGCGAGTCCACTCGCGCTGTCGCGCATGCCGTCGATGCTGACTTCCAGGGCTTCCGGCGCCACGTCAGCTCCGGTTCGCCGTGCGGATGGCCCCTGCCGCGGCCTTGTCGGCGGCGTCGAACTTGTCGAGCGCGGTCTGGATCTTCGTCTGCAACTGCAGCCGCCTGATGTTGACCTCCATGGCGTTTCGCGGGGACAGCGCGCCCCACGCCAGGAGCCGCCAGCCGGGCGTCACGGTCCCGTCGTCGGAGATGTCGAAATACCCCGCCTCGCCGCTGGTGACGAGGTCGGACAGCTCCTTGCGGATGTCGCGCAGGCTCGCCCCGTAGTGGTTCAGCTGCTTCTCCAGGGCCGACAGCTTGTCGCGGTAGATCACCTGGTCGCCGATCATCTCTTCGCCGCTGACCTGAGCCGCCTCGGCGGCGGTGCCGGTCCACTTGGTGTCCAGATCAGCGAACTGGGTGCGTCCGCTGGCGATCTGGACGTCGACGTTCGACACCGACTCGACGACCTGACCGGCAGCGGTGATCAGCGCCTCGGGCTTCGAGCCGAGGACCGCTGCGATTCCCGGAGACACCGTGCCGATCCCCTGTCTGCGTGGCCAGTGTCTCCATTGTGCGTGCCGGACCCCAGGGTCGGACGCACCAATATCGCGGTCAGGCCAGTCGGTCGGCCGCCTCGGCGACCGCACCCATTCCGAGCCGTCGCGCCTGCTCGGCCACCTCGCGAGCGGCGGCACTGCGCTGCGGCCCGGACTCGTCGAGCTCGCATTCAAGCAGCCTGCAGCGCACAAGGGAGGGCGTCCCGCCCGTGCGGGTGGCGATGTCGCGCGCACGGGCCACATCGGCCAGCGCCCGACCCCGATCGCCGAGCAGCGCATGCAGCCGTGCCGTCGCCAGGGCCACCGGCCCGGCGCAGCCGACCTGGCCGATCACCGCGATGCGATCGGCGAACGGGTCGAGTGCCGCCAACAGCGGCACGGCGAACTCGTCGAGACGGTGGTCGGCCGCAAGGTGGGCCAGCAGGGTCTGATGACCGAGCGCCGTCCAGACGTGTGCCCGGCTGCCCGCCGACCGCCACTCCTGCAGCCGGGCAAGGGCGGCAGTGCGCGACTCGGGCCGGTGATCGACGGTGAGTAGCGCGGTGTGGACGAGCCCCACCATTCCCTGCCCGCCCGTCTCCGGACTCGCACGCAGTCCCGGCCACTCGCCGAGTACCGGACCGCCCTTCTCGCGCAGCAGCGACACCGCCGCCACCAGGCCGCTGCCCGCCTCGTAGAGCTCGGTCTGCTCGTGGACGTGTGCGGCGATGCCGTGATGACGTTCGGCCTCGGCGAAGTCGCCCCGCCACACCGCGATCACCGCTTCCATCCAGCGCAGCTGCGCCCGCAGAACCGGCAGTTGCAGCTGCTCGCTGCCCTCGATGCCGGCCCGCAGATGTGCCGCGGCGCCGTCCACGTCGGCCAGGTTCATCGCCGCCATCGTCGCCACCGAGTGTGCGATCACGTTGTCCTCGTGAGACCGGTTGTGCCGCAGACTGTTCAACTGCGTCACCCAGTCCAGCGTCTGTCGGCTCAGCGGCGCGACGCCGGAGTAGGTGATCAGCCGGCCCATCAGCACGTCGGCCACCACCTCCGGATCGCCGGTGCGGTCGGCCAGCTCCTGCGCCCGGTCGAGGTGGCCCGCGGCCACCGCGGTGTCCGGGTGATAGCAGTGCCCCACCGCCAACGCGGCCAGCACCCGGGCCCCCGCCGCGGGCGTGGACTGCGCGATGGCCGCCGCCCGCTCGAGCAGCGCCAGCAGCGCTCCGGGATCGTGACCTGGAGCCAGCCACGGCCATCCCCCACTGGCACGCAGCAGGGCGCTGGCCACCCGGCCCGCCGTCACGGCGTTGCCCGCCCGCACCGCCTCCGTCAGGTTGCGTTCCACGGTGTCCAGCACCAGCCGGCCGCGACCGGCACGCGAATGTGCTTCCAGCAGTGCGACGGTCAGCGCGTCGCGCTCATCATCGGTGCGTGCCGACGTCGGCAACCGGTCGTAGGCGTCCAGCGCCGACTGCCACCAGCCGGCGGCGATGTCCGAACTCCACCGCGCGGTGGCCTCTTCGGCGGCCCGCCGGCACGCCTGCACCACCTCGGCGGGTTCGACCAACGGCTGGGCGGCCACCAGGTGCCGGGCCCGGCGCGTCACTGCGTCACCGGATATGCTGCCGCGCAACACCTTCGCGATCTGCGCGTGCAGACGCTGCCTGCGCAGCGCGGGCATGTCGGCCAGCAGTTGCTCGCGGAGCAGGCCGTGGGCGAAGGTGTACCCGTCGCCGCTGTGCGCGGTGACGATGATCCGCTCGTCGGCGGCGGCGTCCAAATGGTCGGCGAGCGTGTCCATGTCGAGACCGGTGGCCTCGGCGAGCACCCGCACCGCATCGATGTCGAGGACGTCGCCGATCACCGCCGCGGCGCGCAGCACGGCGATCACCGCCGGGTCCAGCGCGGCGAATCGCCGGTGCAGCACCGATTTCACCGCCACCGGGATCTCGGTGCCCACCCGCTCCGCACGGGGCAGCCTCGCGTACTCGCAGACGAAGAACGGGTTTCCCCCGGTCCGGTCGGCCAGCACGGCGGCCTCGGCGTCGCTCACCGTGTCGTCTGCCACCTGGTTGGCCAGATCCACCACGTCGCGCGCCGACAACGCGGACACCGTGATGTGACGGTTACGGTCGCCGCGCGCCACCGTCGCCAGCAGTCGTGCCACTTCGGCGGAGTGATCGCCGTCGCGGACCGTGACGATCACCGCCACCGGGTGGTCACGCAGCGCACCGGCGACATAGGCCAGGCAGGCCGCCGACGTCGAATCCGCCCACTGCACATCGTCGATCACGACGGCCAGGGTCCGCGACACGCCCTCGAGCAGCGTCTGCACCCGCTCGTAGACCCTGAACCGCGCGGTGTCCGGGTCGGCGTCCGGCGGCACCTCGAGCACCTCGTCAGCATCGGCGCCGAGCGCGCGCACCAACTGGCGCATCGGCCACCACGGCGGAGTGGTCCGTTCGTCGGGACAACCGACCCACACCACGTCGCCACCCGCTCCGTCGATCTGTGCGGCGAGCTCCTCGGCCAGCCGGGTCTTTCCGATGCCCGGCGGCCCCGACAGCACCAGCCAGCGCGCGGCTCCGGCCGACACATCGGCGAGCACGCTTGCCGCAGTGGTCATCTCGCGCGCACGGCCGACCAGTTGTCCGCGCGACGGCGCCGCCGCGGGCCCGTCCAACACCACGTGTGCCGCGACCGGGGTCGCCACCTCGCCCGCACCGGTCCACTCCGGATGGCGGGGCCACGCCGCCAGCTCCGGCGCCTGCCGCAGGATCGCCGTCTGCAGATCTCGCAGTTCGGCACCCGGCCGCAGGCCGAGCTCGGTGTCGAGCCGCCGGGCGTAGCCGCCGTAGGCATCCAGCGCATCGGGCGCACGGCCGGACCGGTACAGCGCCAGCATCTGCAGCCAACAGCCGCGCTCGGCCAACGGGTCGGCGGCACGCAGCTCGGACACCGCGGTCAGGGCCTGCGGCACCCGGCCCAGCGCGAGCAGCGCGGTGATGCGCTTGTCCAGACAGTCCGCCCGCATCACCTCCACCGCCGCCGCGTCCTGCGCCACCCACGGCTGATCGCTCAGATCGTCGAGGAACGGCCCGCGCCACAGCGCCATCGCCGCGTCGGCGACGTCCAGCGCCGCCGACCAGTCACCGGCCTCGACGGCGGCGGCCACCTCCGTGCACCGCCTCGCGAACAGCGCTAGGTCCACACTGTCGGCGTCGATGTCGAGGAGGTAGCCGGGTGCCCGGCGCACGATCGGCGATGCCTGCGCGTCGTCACGCAACGCGCGCCGCAGGTTGGAGATGTAGGCCTGCAGACCGGCCGTCGCACTGCCCGGCGCGTCGTCGCCCCAGACCGCGTCGACGAGCCGGTCCACCGACACCACCCGGCCGTGGGCGAGCAGCAGCACCGCCAGCACGGCGCGTTGTTTGGGTGGGCCGAGGTCGACCGGCACACCGGCACGGACCACCTGCAGGGGTCCGAGCAGGCGATAGTGCACCGGTCGAGCTTAAAGGGGCTGTGCGCGCCGGTCAGCGCGCGTTGTTGTACTCGGTCATCGCGTCGTTGAGGCGTTGCAGTGCCTCGCCGTACTGGGCGAAGTCACCACTGCGCTGCGCGTCCTGGGCGGCGGTGAGAGCGGTCTCGACCTCCCGCAGTGCCTGCGCCTTGGCCGCCGACAACTGTTGCGGCCCAGCAGGACCCGGCGGTACCGCACCGGCGGGCGCCGGTGTCTCCGGGGCCCGGCCGGCCTGGTTGGACGGCGGCGGCGCCGCAGGCTGTCCGTCAGGTGTCGCCGCGGCCGGACGCCCGTTGGGCGGGGCGGTGGGCGCCGGACCCTGCGCGGTCGCGTCCGCGCCGGGACCGAACAGGTCGGTGAGCGCGTCGCGCACTGTCGGCCCGTAGCCGACCTTGTCGTTGTAGAACATCGCCACGCGGATCAACCGCGGGTATGACGACGCCGCGTCGCTGGCCCCGGGCGAGGCGTACACCGGTTCGACGTAGAGCAGCCCGCCGTTGCCCACGGGCAGCGTCAGCAGGTTGCCCCACCGGATGCGGTTCTGATTGTCGCGGCCGATCACACCGAGATCCTGCGAGACGGCGGTGTCGGTGGTGATCGCGTTGTTCGCCAGCTTGGGGCCGTTGACCTGCCCGGGGATCGTCAGCACCGTCAGCTTGCCGTACGTGTCCGGGTCGGAACTGGCGCTGATGTAGGCCGCCAGGAAGTCACGCCGGAACCTGTTCATCGCGCTCGTCAACTGGAACGACGACGAGTTGTCATCGCGGGCCAGATCTTTGGCGACGATGTAGTACGGCGGCTGGAAGCTGCTCGCGGTCGGGTTGGGATCGAGCGGCACGTCCCAGAAGTCCGATGTCGAGAAGAACGTCACCGGATCGTCGACGTGGTACTTGGCCAGCAGGGCGCGCTGCACCTTGAACAGGTCCTCGGGGTAGCGCAGATGTGCCTGCAGTTCGGGCGAGATCTCACTCTTGGGCTTGATGGTGTCCGGGAACACCTTCATCCACGCCTGCAGCACCGGGTCCTGTTCGTCCTGCGCGTACAGGGTGACGGTGCCGTCGTAGGCGTCGACCGTGGCCTTCACCGAGTTGCGGATGTAGGACACCTGCTTGTCCGGGGCGAGCCGGTTGACGGCCACCTCGTTCGAATCAGCGGTCGCCGAGGACAACGTGGTCAGTTCCGAGTACGGGTAGTTGTCCAGCGTGGTGTAGCCGTCGATGATCCACACCATCCGCTTGTTCACGATGGCCGGGTACACGCTGGTGTCGGTGGTCAACCACGGCGCCACCGCCTCCACCCGCTCGGCCGGATCGCGATTGAACAGGATCTTGCTGTTCTCGCCGATCACGTTGGAGAACAGGAAGTTCCGCTCGGCGTACTTGGCGGCGAAGACACTGCGCGTCAGCCAGTTGCCGATCTCGACGCCGCCGCTGCCGGTGTAGGTGTAGTTCTTGGTCTCGACGTTGTTCTCGTAGTCGTATTCGCGGGGTGTGCCGTTCTCGCCGACGATCGCGTAGTCCGCGGGGGTGTTGGCGATGACCGGCCCGAAGTAGACGCGCGGCTGGTCCAGCGGTGCCGGGCCGGGCCGGTCGACGGTGCCGTTGGGACCCACGACGCTGGCCAGGAACTCCGGGTACCCGCCGTTCTGGTTCGGGTCCTCCGCGACCCCGCGCACCACGTTGGCCGGCGAGGCGATGAAGCCGTTGCCGTGAGTGAAGACGGTGTGCCGGTTGATCCAGTCGCGCTGGTTGTCGATCAGCCGGTCGGGGTTGAGCTCGCGGGCGGCGACCACGTAGTCACGCAGATTGCCGTCACGAGCGACGTAGCGGTCGATCGACAGCTGGTCGGGGAAGTAGTAGAAGTTCTTGCCCTGCTGGAACTGCGTGAACGCCGGGGCGACGATGTTCGGGTCGAGCAGCCGGATGTTCGACGTGGTGGCGCGGTCGGACGCCACCTGCTGAGCGGTCGCGGCGACGTTGCCCGGGTAGTCGCGGTAGCTGACCACGTCGTCGGTCAGCCCGTAAGCCTCCCTGGTCGCCGCGATACTGCGGCCGATGTATTCGCTCTCCTTCTGCGCCGCATTGGGTTTGACGCTGAACTGCTCGACCACCAGGGGCCAGCCTGCGCCGACCACCAGCGATGAAAGCAGCAGCAGCACCACGCCGATCGCCGGGATGCGCAGGTCGCGCAGCACGATCGCGGAGAACACCGCGGCCGCACAGATCAGCGCGATCGCCAGCAGGATCAGCTTGGCAGGCAGCACCGCGTTGATGTCGGTGTAACCGGCGCCGGTGAACGGCTTGCCGCCGCGGGTGTGCACCAGCAGCTCATAACGGTCCAGCCAGTAGGCCGCCGCCTTGAGCAGGATCAGCACACCCACCAGCGTCACCAGCTGGATGCGTGCCGACCGGCTCAGCGCACCGCTGCGCCCGGCCAGCCGGATACCGCCGAACAGGTAGTGGCCCAGCAGGTTGGCGACGAACGCCAGGAAGACGGCGACGAACAAGAAGCTCAGCACCAGACGGTAGAACGGCAGGTCGAAGGCGTAGAAGCCCAGATCCAGACCGAACTGCGGGTCGGTGACGCCGAAGCTGCCGCCGTGCAGGAACAGCTGGATGCGCACCCAGTAGCTCTGGGCGACGAAGCCGGACAGGATGCCGATGAAGGCGGGGATGCCGAGGCCGAACAGCCGCAGCCGGCTCATCACCGTGGTGCGGTAGCGCGCGACCGGGTCGTTGGGTCCGATGGTCGGCACGAACACCGGGCGGCTGCGGTAGGCCAGCGCCAGACCGGCGAAGACGATGGCGCCGATCACCAGCGTCACCACCAGGAAGATCAGCACCCGGGTCAGCAGGACCGTGGTGAACACCGAGCGGTAGCCGAGTTCGCCGAACCACAGCCAGTTGACATAGCCGTCGATCAGGCGGGGCCCGATCAGCAACAGCACGACCACCGCGAGTGCGGTCCCGATCAGGAAACGGCTACGTCGCGTCAGCTTCGGCATCCTCGCCGCGGGCCGCATACCCACTCGTCACTCCAGTTCTGGGGAAGTCCATCGAAGGCACGTCTGTCGACGTGGCACCAACTCTACGCACCCGACGGGGTGCCGCGACCTAGCAGCGGGGCGGTTCGCCACCAGCGGAAAGCGTCTTCAGCGCGTCGACCGTCTGCGTGAGATTCTCCGCCTTGACCAACTCGAGGCCGTCCTGCGGATCGGTCTTCGCCTCGGCGCAGTTGTCGGCGGGCACCAGGAACACCGAGGCGCCGGCCTCCTTGGCCGCCAGCATCTTGTGCGTGATGCCACCGATCGAGCCGACCTCGCCGTCCGCGGTGATGGTGCCGGTACCGGCGACGAACCTGCCGTCGTTGAGGTCGCCGGTGGTCAGCTTGTCGACCACGGCCAGGCTGAACATCAGGCCCGCCGACGGCCCGCCGATGTTCGCCAGGTTGAAGTCGATGGTGAAGTCGGCCCACGGCGCGTCCAGCACACCGACGCCGAGGAAGCCCTGCCCGCCGTCGGGGTGCTTGCCCAGCGTGATCGTGGTCTCGCCGTCGTCGGCGTTCTTGCGGCGGAAGTCCACGGTGATGGCGTCACCGGGCCGGGTGGCCTTCACGATCGCCTGGAACTCGTCGAGGGTGGCGACGGGTTTGCCGTTGACCGCGTCGATGGCGTCGCCGGCCTGCAGCCTGCCCGCCGACGGCCCGGGGTCGGTGACCGACTCGACGGTGACGGCCTTGGGGTACTTCAAGTAGGCCAGTGCCGCGTACTCGGCGTTGTCCTCGGAGCGCCGGAAGTCGGTGCTGTTGGCCTCGTCGATCTCGTCCTTGGACTTGTCGGGCGGGTAGACCAGGTCGCGGGGCACCAGCTGCTCGCGGCCCGACGTCCACAGCGCCAGCGCCTGGCCCAGGGTCAGGCCGTCGCGCTGCGACACGGTGGTCATGTTCAGGTGCCCGGAGGTCGGGTGCACGTCGGCGCCTGGGCCCTCGATGTCGACGACCTGCTTGCCGTCCACCTCACCGAGGGTGTCGAACGTCGGCCCGGGGCCCAGCGACACATACGGCACCGTCGTCACCGACAGCAGCACCCCGAACACCACGATCGGCACGAGCGCCACCAGCAGCGTCAAAACCCGCCTGTTCACGCCGCCCACAGTAGAGGCCGGGGGGCGGTTCACTCTCAGCGTGACCCGCGCACCCGCACAGGCCGCCCATGGTGAGTACCGTTGACGGCATGGCTGACCTGCCCTTCGGGTTCAACTCTGGAGACGACCCCGAACGTGACCGCAAGAAGGACCCCGACCCGGGTTCCGGTGCGGGCGGGCCATCGAATCCGTTCGGCGCGGGCGGGGCCGGCTTCGACATGTCCGATCTCGGCCAGATCTTCACCAAGCTCGGTGAGATGTTCAGCGGCGCCAGCGCCATGACCCCGGGCGGGCAGGCCGGACCGGTCAACTACGACCTGGCCCGCCAGATCGCGTCGAGTTCGATCGGCTTCGTCGCACCGGTACCGGAGTCGACCAGTTCGGCCATCGCCGACGCGGTCCGGCTGGCCGAGACCTGGCTCGACGGCGTCACCCCGCTGCCCGCGGGCACCACCCGGGCGGTGGCCTGGACACCGTCGGACTGGCTCGACAACACCCTGCAGACCTGGAAGCGGCTGTGCGACCCGGTGGCCGAACAGATCTCCACGGTGTGGGCGTCGGCACTGCCCGAAGAGGCCAAGAGCATGGCCGGCCCGCTGCTGGCGATGATGTCGCAGATGGGCGGCATGGCCTTCGGCTCGCAACTCGGCCAGGCGCTGGGCACGTTGTCGCGAGAAGTGTTGACCTCCACCGACATCGGGCTCCCGCTCGGCCCCAAGGGAGTGGCCGCCCTGATGCCGGAGGCGGTCGAACAGCTGTCGGAGGGGCTCGAACTGCCCCGCAGCGAGATCCTGACGTTCCTCGCCGCGCGGGAGGCGGCCCACCACCGGCTGTTCAGCCACGTGCCGTGGCTGTCGTCGCAGCTGCTCGGCGCCGTCGAGGCCTTCGCCCGCGGCATGAAGATCGACATGAGCGGCATCGAAGACCTGGCGCGCGGCTTCAACCCCGCCTCGCTCGGCGACCCCTCGGAGATGGAACAGCTGCTCAACCAGGGCATCTTCGAGCCGAAGGCCACCCCCGAACAGGTCGCCGCGCTGGAACGGCTGGAGACGCTGCTCGCCCTGGTCGAGGGCTGGGTGCAGACCGTCGTCATCGCCGCACTCGGGGACCGCATCCCCGGCACCTCGGCGCTGTCGGAGACGCTGCGCCGACGCCGCGCCACGGGCGGACCCGCCGAGCAGACCTTCGCCACCCTCGTCGGGCTGGAACTGCGGCCGCGCAAGCTGCGCGAGGCCGCCCTGCTGTGGGAGCGGCTCACCGACGCCGTCGGCGCCGATGCACGCGACGGGGTGTGGCAGCACCCCGACCTGCTGCCGGACTCGTCCGACCTGGACGAACCGGCCGGCTTCATCGACCGTGTGCTGGGCGGCGACACCAGCGGCATCGAGGACGTCATCGCCGAGTTCGAGAAGAACGACAAGAAGGACGACGACAAGGGCGGGGCCAACTAGGCCGTCCTCGCGTCGCCGTCAGAGCCCTGTGGATAACCCGTGGCGGGGTCTGGCGACCGTGGCACAGTCATCGCATGACGCGCTATGCGCTCGACCCGTCGATGCCGGTGCTGCTGCGGCCCGACGGTCAGGTGCAGATCGGGTGGAATCCCCGGCGCGCACTACTGATTCGCCCGCCGGACGGCGTCACCCCCACCGCTCTGACCGGCCTGCTGCGCATGATGCATGGCGGCGTCACCCTCGACGGCCTGCGCGCCGCCGCCACCGACGCCGGCCTGTCCGATGCCGCCGCACTGGACGACCTGCTGGCCGCGCTGGTCGACGCCGGCATCGTCACGGTGACGCGCACGTCGGCACGCACGCACCGGACCCGCACCGCGTCGGTCCGCATCCACGGGCGCGGCCCGCTGTCGGACCTGCTGGCCGGCGGCCTGCGGTGCTCCGGCGCCCGGGTCTTCCAGAGCAGGCTGTCGCACGCCGAGGTCACCGCGGAATCGACGGATCTGGTGGTGCTGTCCGACTACCTGGTGACCGAACCGCGCGTCGTGCAGCAGCTGCACGACGCGGCGATGCCACACCTTCCGGTACACATCCGCGACGGCGCAGGCGTGATCGGACCGCTGGTGATCCCCGGCCGCACCAGCTGCCTGGAGTGTGCCGACCTGCATCGCAGCGACCGTGATTCGGCCTGGCCCGCGGTGGCGGCGCAACTGCGCGGCACCGTCGGCTCCGCGAACCGGGCGACGCTGCTGGCCACCGCCGCGCTCGCCCTCGACCAGGTCGACCGGGTGATCAGGGCGGTCCGCGAATCCGGGGACGCACGCCGGCCCGCCGATCCGCCGCCGACGCTGGACACCACCCTCGAATTCGACGTCCGCAGGCACTCCATCGTGGCCCGGCACTGGTCGCGTCATCCCCGCTGCAGCTGCTGAAAACGATTGTTGCCAGTTGGTGACGGGCCGTTCAGCCGAGTCGTGGATGATGGACTGGTGGCTGACATCAAACGCGGGCGCGCCGCCCGTAATGCGAAGCTCGCGAGCCTGCCCGTCGGCATGGCTGGCCGTGCCGCACTCGGCTTCGGCAAGCGGCTGACCGGCAAGTCACGCGACGAGGTCAACGCCGAACTGATGGACAAAGCCGCCCAGCAGCTGTTCACCGTGCTGGGTGACCTCAAGGGCGGAGCGATGAAGGTCGGCCAGGCGCTGTCGGTGATGGAGGCCGCCATCCCCGAGCAGTACGGCAAGCCCTACCGCGAGGCGCTGACCAAGCTGCAACGCGAGGCCCCGCCGCTGCCCGCGGCCAAGGTGCACCGGGTGCTCGACGGCCAGCTCGGCACCAAGTGGCGCCAGCGATTCACCTCGTTCGAGGACCAGCCCGTCGCCTCGGCCAGCATCGGCCAGGTGCACAGGGCGGTATGGGCCGACGGCCGCGAGGTCGCCGTGAAGATCCAGTACCCGGGCGCCGACGAGGCACTGCGCGCCGACCTCAAGACGATGCAGCGCATGACGAATGTGCTCAAGCAGCTCGCCCCCGGCGCCGACGTCGACGGCGTGGTCGACGAGCTCATCGAGCGCACCGAGATGGAACTGGACTACCGGCTCGAAGCCGACAACCAGCGCGCCTTCGCGAAGGCCTACGAGGACGACCCGAAGTTCGTCATCCCCCGCATCGTCGCCAGCGCGCCCAAGGTGCTGATCGCCGAATGGATCGACGGCATCCCGATGTCGCAGATCATCCGCGAGGGCAGCCCCGAAGAACGCGACCTGATGGGCACCCGGCTGGCCGAACTGACCTACAGCGCGCCGCGCCGGCTGGACATGATGCACGGCGACGCCCACCCCGGGAACTTCATGCTGATGCCGAACGGACGGATGGGCGTCATCGACTTCGGCGCGGTCGCTCCCCTGCCGGGCGGGCTCCCCGTCGAACTCGGCCGGATCATGCGTTACGCACTGGAAGACGACTACGACAACCTGATCGCCACCATGGAGAAGATCGGGTTCATCCAGCCCGGCGAGAAGGTGTCGGTGCAGGACGTCGACGACATGCTGCGGCAGTACGTGGAGCCGCTTCAGGCCGGAACCTTCCACTTCACCCGCAAGTGGCTGCAGAAGATGACCGCCGTGCAGCTGGACAAATCGGTCGCCCAGATCAAGACGGCCAGGCAGATGGACATCCCGGCCAAGCTCGCCATCCCGATGCGGGTGATCGCCTCGTCGGTGGCGATCTCGTGTCAGCTCGACGCGCACGTGCCCGTCAAAGCCATTGCGCTGGAACTGGTTCCGGGATTCGCCGACGCCGCATGACCGTCCGGGAAACCCGGCGGCGACACTAGGCCGCCGCCGGATTCCCCTCGGTGTTCTTGCGCGGACGCCCGCGCGGACGCTTGCGTGCCACGACGGTGCCACGGTCGAGGATCTCCCCGCCCCACACCCCCCACGGCTCCTGCCGTTCCAGCGCGGCGTTGAGGCACTCACGCCGGATCGGGCAGTCGGCGCACAGTGCCTTGGCCCGTTCGAGGTCGGCCGGACTCTCGGCGAACCACATGTCGGGGTCGTTGAGGTGACACGGCACTGCCGGCAGCTTCCGCTCGAGGCACATACCCTGCGACATCAGTTGATTCCTGCTTCCTGGTCGTTGTTTCCTCGGCCATCTGATTTCTGATGGATCTGGGACCAGGTGCTCGGATCATCTCCGAAAAAACTCTGGCCACGGATCCGGTGACTGCGGGTCCGTGGCCATGTGGCGTGTCGAAGGCGTACCTAGGTGGTGCCCCGAATCACGGACGGACGAGTCGCGGTGGCGGCGCGGCGCTTGCGCGGCGCCGGAATGGCGGCGGCAGGCCACGCCGCAATAGCGGCGGCGGCAGCCGCGGACGCGTGATACACCGCGACGGCGGAGGTGCCGGCGACGACGTGGAGGGTCCGCGACATACCGGCAACGCCTACACCGACAAACGCGTTCGTGTTGCTGATCATGATCCGGGCACCCTCCTTCCGACTCGTCGCCCAACGTGTGATTCGAGGCTAAGCCTAACAGCGCAGCCGCACAACCTATTTTCTACCTGCGCTTTTGGCGGAATCTTTGCGATTCCTGGCCGCCTTCAGCCCCTCTCGCGCACCAGGGCCAGGACATCGGGCCCGTACTGCTCGAGCTTGCGCGCACCGATGCCCGGAATCGCCACCAGCGCGGCGTCGTCGGTGGGCAGCGTCTCGGCGATGGCGATCAGCGTGTTGTCGGTGAAGACCACGTACGCGGGCACTTTCAGCTCCTTGGACGTCTGCAGCCGCCACTCCTTGAGCCGCCCGAGCAGTTCCTCGTCGAGGTCGGACGGGCAGGACTCGCAGCGCCGCAACATGATCGCCGGCGGAGTGGTCAACGCGCCGTTGCAGACCCGGCAGCGCGGGGTGGCGCCCTTCTGGCGACGGGGCCGACCGGGGCCGGTGTCCGACGAGGCCTGCGGTGCGAGGCCGTTGAGGAAGCGCGACGGCCGCCTGCCCTGCCTGCCGCCGGGCGCGCGGGCCAGCGCCCAGCTCAGTGCCAGGTGCACGCGCGCCCGGGTGATGCCCACGTAGAGCAGCCGGCGTTCCTCCTCGACGGGTTCACTGTCGGGGCCGTGGGTCAGGGCGTGTGAGATCGGCAGCGTGCCGTCGGCGAGCCCGACCAGGAAGACCGCGTCCCACTCGAGACCCTTGGCGGCGTGCAGCGACGCCAGCGTGACGCCCTGCACGACCGGTGGATGGCGGGAGTCGGCGCGCTGACGCAGCTCGACCACGAGGGCGCGCAGGTCGAGATGCGGCCGCAGCGCCACCTCTTCGTCGACGAGTTCGGCCAGCGCGGCGAGCGCCTCCCAGCGTTCGCGGGCCCGCACGCCCGCGGGCGCCTCGGCCGTCAGCCCGAGCGGCTCGAGCAGGCCGCGCACCACCTCACCGAGTGCGGCCCCGGCCCCGTCGTCCTCGGCCCGCTCCGCGGCGCGCTGCAGGGCGAGCAGAGCCTGACGGATCTCCTGGCGGCTGAAGAAGCCCTCGCCGCCGCGCACCTGAAAGGCCACCCCGGCTTCGGTGAGCGCCTCCTCGTAGACCTCCGACTGGGCGTTGATGCGGTACAGCACAGCGATCTCGGCCGGGGAGGTGCCCGACTCGATGAGCCGGGCGATCGCCTTGGCGACGGACGCCGCCTCGGCGACCTCGTCGGGATGCTCGGAGAACGTCGGCTCGGGGCCCGGTGCAAGCTGCCCCACCAGGTGCAGCTTGCTGCCTGCGATGCGCCCGCGCGCGGCGGCGATCACCCGGTTGGCCAGCGACACCACCTGCGGCGTGGACCGGTAGTCGCGTTCGAGGCGCACCACCGCGGCCTCGGGGTGCCGCCGGGAGAAGTCGAGCAGGTAGCGGGGCGTCGCGCCGGTGAAGGAGTAGATGGTCTGGTTCGCGTCGCCGACCACGGTGACGTCGTCGCGGGAACCGAGCCAGGCGTCGAGCACCCGCTGCTGCAGCGGCGTGACGTCCTGGTACTCGTCGACGACGAAACAGCGGTAGCGGTCCCGGAACTCCTGCGCGACCGCGGCGTCGTTCTCGATCGCCGCGGCGGTGTGCAGCAGCAGATCGTCGAAGTCGAGCAGCGCGGCGTCGTCGTTGCGGGCCTTGAGCGCCTCGTAACCGGCGTACACCGCGGCGATACGGGCGGCGTCGAACGGGATGTCGCGGCCGATCTCGGCGACCGCGGCGGCGTAGCCCTCAGGGCTGATCAGCGACGCCTTCGCCCATTCGATCTCACCGGCGAGATCGCGCACGTCGTCGGTGGAGGACTGCATCCCGGCCCGGTTCGCCGACTGCGCCACCACCGAGAACTTGCTGTCGAGCAGCCGCCAGCCGGTGTCGCCGACGACCCGCGGCCAGAAGTACTGCAGCTGGCGGCGCGCCGCGGCGTGGAACGTCATCGCCTGCACCGATGCCGTGCTGGCGTCGGAGTCCTGGTCCAGCGCACGCAACCGGGCGCGCATCTCACCGGCCGCCCGTGAGGTGAACGTGACGGCGAGCACCTGGCCCGGCGCCACGTGCCCGGCGGCGACGAGGTGGGCGATGCGCCGGGTGATGGTCCTGGTCTTGCCGGTGCCTGCGCCCGCCAGCACGCACACCGGCCCGCGGGGAGCCAGCACGGCTTCGCGCTGTTCGTCGTCGAGGTCGGTGAGCAGCGGCTCGAGCGACGAGCGGGCCTCTACCGACATGCGGTCCATCTTGACAGGGCGGTGTGACAAACGCCCGCCGCAGTGCCGGGCATGTTCGGCCCATCGGTTAGGTTGAATCCGTTATGACTGCTTCCGATACCGCCACCTTGACCATGTACACCACCTCGTGGTGTGGGTACTGCTCGCGGCTCAAGACCGCCCTGAGGTCCGAGGGGATCTCCTGGAGCGAGGTCGACATCGAGGCCGACCCGGCCGCCGCCGAGTTCGTCGGGTCGGTGAACGGCGGCAATCACGTCGTGCCGACCGTGAAGTTCCCGGACGGTTCGACGCTGACGAACCCGAGCATCAAGGACGTCAAGGCCAAACTCGCCGGATAACCGACGGCGACGTCAGTCCTGGGCCGCCCACGACTCGATGATCTCCCTGGCGATCGAGATCGATCCGGGCAGCAGCAGCCGCGACGGCGAGCGGCTGTTCCAGTCCCCGTGCTCGAGTGCGTCGCGGATCTCCGCCCGGGTGAACCAGCCCGCCTCGGCGATCTCCCCGTCGTTGTAGGAGAACTCCTGCTCGGGGTCACCGATCGCGTGGAAGCCGACCATCAGCGAGCGCGGGAACGGCCACGGCTGGCTGCCCAGGTACTCGACGTCGGTCACCGTGAGCCCGACCTCCTCGGCGATCTCGCGGACCACGCACGCCTCGAACGATTCGCCCGCCTCGACGAAGCCCGCGAGGATCGAGAACAGCCGTTCGGGCCACACCGTCTGGCGGGCCAGCACCGCGCGGTCGTGGCCGTCGTGCACCAGGCAGATCACCGCCGGGTCGATGCGCGGGAACTCCTCGTGGCCCGTCAGCGGGTTCGACCGGCCCCAGCCGGCCTTGATCGGTCGGGTCGGGGCGCCGTCGACCGGGCTGAACCGGGCGCTGTCGTGCCAGTTGAGCAGTGCCGTGGCGGTCGAGACGAGCTGGGCGCTGACGTCGTCGAAGATGTGCCCCGCCCGACGCAGGTCGAGCACCTCCACCGGTTCGGGATCCTCGGGCGGCTCCAACTCGCCGCGCACCGCCCAGACGTGCCTGCCGTCGTCGAGGCGGCCCAGGAAGACAGCGTGGTCGGGGGGCGCGTCACCGAGCGCGGCGGCCGGTCCGAGCACCACCCGTCCACCGCCGATCAGTACCTGGTTGCGCCGGTCCACCCGCAGCAGCAGGGCGTCGGCCCAGCCCGCGACCGCGGCGTCGACGTCGGTGCGCAGCGTGTCGGCCCGGTCGGCGCCGACCCTGGACAGCAGCGGGACGTTGCGCAGGCTGAGCCTGGTCCCCCGTCGCTCCGGCACGCCGGAGGTCATCGCTCCGCGTCCGCGCTGCGGATGTGCAGCAGCCGGTCACCGGGTTCGAGCGCATCGACCTTCGGATCGTCGACGCGCAGCAGCTTCCCGTCGCGCACCACGCCGAGCACGATGTCGGACAGGTGCCGGGGTGAGCCGGCCACCTCCTTGGGCGTGACCTCCCGCTCGGCGATGGCGAAGCCGGCGTCCGGGGTCAGCAGGTCCTCCATCATCTCCACCACGCTCGGTGTCTGCACCGCGATCCCGAGCAGCCGGCCCGCGGTCTCCGAGGTGACCACCGTGGAGTCGGCCCCGGACTGCTGCAGCAGGTGCTGGTTCTCGGCCTCGCGGACCGCGGCGATGATCTTGGCGTTGGGGGCGAGTTCGCGGGCGGTCAGCGTCACCAGCACGGCGGTGTCGTCGCGGTTGGTCGCGACGATGATCGACTTCGCGTGCTGGGCGCTGGCCAGCCGGAGCACCTCCGAGTCGGTGGCGCTGCCGCGCACCGTGACCAGGCCCGCACTCTTGGCGCGTTCGAGGGCGGTGGGGTTCTCGTCGACGACCACGATGTCGGCCGGGGCGACCTCGTCGCCGATCATCGCCGCCACGGCGGTGCGGCCCTTCGTGCCGTAGCCGATGACGACGGTGTGGTTGCGCACTTTGTTCCTCCATCGCTGGATCTTCAACGCCTGGCGCGACTGCGTGGTGAGGGTTTCGACCGTGGTGCCGATCAGCACGATCAGGAAGGCGACCCGCAGCGGGGTGATCACCAGCACGTTGACCAGGCGGGCCGAATCGGTCACCGGCGTGATGTCGCCGTAGCCGGTCGTCGAGAGCGACACCGTGGCGTAGTACAGACAGTCCAGGAACGACAACGGGTTGTCGGCGTCCGGGGCGCTCTCGATGTCGCGGTAGCCGTGCCGGTCGAGGTAGACGATCAGGACCGCGGCGAACAGCGCGGACAACGCGTAGATCATCCGCATGACGATCCGGCGGGCCGGGCTGACGAACGGCTCCGGAATCGAGAGGACGTCGACCAGGTCGGCGTCCGGCCGGTTGGTCAGATCCTGGTCTACCGCGGCGAGCCGACGTCGCAACCTACCTTTGGCCACGGGGACCGTTCATCGTTCGCCCGGCGATGCGCACGTCACAATGTAACCATGACCTCTCTCCCACCAGAACTGCAGCGGATCGCCGGCTCGTCACGCGGAGCCAAGATGGGCGCGATGCTCGTCGGCATGGGGGTGCTGCACTTCGTGGCGCCCAAACCGTTCGACGGGATCATCCCCGCCGAACTGCCGGGCACCGCGCGGTTCTACACCTACGCCTCAGGGGTCGCTGAACTCGCGGCGGGCGGGTTGCTGATCGCGCCTCAGACCCGCAAGGTGGGCGCGCTGGCGGCGGTGGCGCTGTACCTCGCGGTCTTACCCGGCAACGTCAACATGGTCCGGCTGTGGTGGGACAAGCCGTGGCCGATGCGGGTGGTCGCGATCGCCCGCCTCCCCCTGCAGATCCCGATGATCACCCAGGCGCTCAAGGTCTACCGCGAGGCCTAGGACGCCGCACCGGTCAGGCCGCCTCCTGGTTCAGTAGCGCGGCCAGTTCGTCGACGCCGGGCAGGACGGCCGGACGCACGGTCTCGCCGGTGCGCACGTAGTGGAACGCCGCGCGCACCGAGGACACCGGACAGTCCTGCAGCGCGGCCCAGGCCAGGCGGTACACCGCCAACTGCACGGCGGCCTGGGTGCGCGCCCGGTCGGTGTCGGGCGGCTCGCCGGTCTTCCAGTCCACCACCGTGACGCCGCCGTCGTCGTCGGCGAACACCGCGTCGATGCGCCCGCGCACGACGGTGTCGTCGATCACCATGTCGAACGGCACCTCCACGTCGATCGGGATGCGCGCCGCCCAGGGCGACACCATGAACGCGGCCTCCAGTTCGGCCAAGGCCTCGGCCTCGCCGCGGCGCAGGTCGCTGTCCACCGCACCGGGCAGGTCGTCGAGGTCGAACAACCGCTCGGCGCCGTAGAAGCGCTGCACCCAGTCGTGAAAAGCCGTGCCCAGCAGTGCATGTGGGTCCGGTCGCATCGGCAGCCTGCGGGCCAGCCGCTGCGTGGCCGCCGCCGGATCCCTGCCGAGGTCGACCAGTGTGCTCACCGAGACCTGTACGGGCAGAACGACCTGCGCGGACCGCCCGGTGCGCTCCCGCTCGGCCAGCAGCGCGTCGACGTCGGCCCGCCAACCGTCGACATCGGCGTCCTGCTGGAGTTCGCCGGCCATCGCCCGCGTCACCAGCGCGGCGCCGCGATCGAGGTCGGCCCGCCGTCCACCCGCCGGATCCGGTGGCCAGACAGCTTCGACGACGTTCTCGCGCAACGGGTTCGGCTCACCGTCGGCCGGGGCGGGAGCCCAGTGTTCGACGACTCCGCACGGGTCGCCGTCGGCCACCGACCGGTCGATGATGTCCTTGAGCTCGCAGAGGAAGTCCGACGGCCCCCGCGGTTTGGACTCCGCGGCGCCCCAGTGATGACCCGAGAGCAGCAGTGTGTCCTCGGCGCGGGTGAGCGCGACGTAGAGCAGCCGGCGCTCCTCGTCGACACGGCGCTGTTCCAGACGACTCTTGTGCTCGTGGATGCGGTCCGACAGCATCTTGCGGTCGTTGACGTCGGAGGTGTCCAGCACCGGGACCCCGTGGTCGGCCGCCGTCGCGCGGTCGCCGCGCAGCAGCGGTGGGAGGTCCGCGGGATCGGTGAGCCACGTCCGCGGCTGGGCGGTGGACGGGAACACCCGTGCACTCAGGTGCGGTACGGCGACCACCTGCCACTCCAGCCCCTTGGCGGCGTGCACGGTGAGGATCTGCACCCGGTTGGCCGACACCGAGACCTCGGCGGGCGCCAGCCCGTTCTCCACCACCATGGCGGCGTCCAGGTAGGCCAGCAGTCCGCTCACGGTGGCGCCCGGCCGGGCCGCGAAATCCGCGACCACGTCGGCGAACGTGTCCAGATGCTCGGCACCTGCCCAGCCTGCGCCGACGGGTTGGGCCGCACGGGCCTCGGCGTCGATACCCAGTACCCGTCGCACGTCGGCGATCAGCTCGGGCAGCGGGAAACCCAGATGCGCGCGCAGGGCGGTCAGCTCACGGCCCAGCGCGACGATCCGGCGATGGCCCTCGGGCGAATACCGTTCCGCCGCGCCGGGATCACAGACGGCGTCGGCGAGGCAGGCGGCGTCGGCGTCGGGTGCGGTACGGGCCACGATCTCCTCGGTGGACGCTGATCCTGCCGGCGCCGCGGTGTCATCGAGTTCGACGGCGCGCCGCCACAGCGCGGCGACGTCCTTGGCGCCGAGGCGCCACCTCGGACCGGTGAGCACTCGCATCGCGGCCGCACCGGCCGTGGGATCGGCCAGCAGCCGCAGCATCGCCACCACGTCGGCCACCTCGGGGATGGAGAGCAACCCGGCCAGGCCGACCACCTCGACCGGGACACCGCGCGCGGTCAGCGCATCGGCCATGGGCGCGGCATCGGCGTTGCGGCGCAACAGGACCGCGGCCGTGGGCACGTCGTCGCCCGCACCGTGGTAGAGCGCGGCCACCTGGTCGGCCACCCATTCCCGTTCGGCTGCCAGGTCGTTCAGCAGCGCGCAGCGGATGGTGCCTGGCTCGGCCCCGGGGCGGGGCAGCAGCTCGCGCACGGCCACCGACCGGCGGCGGGCCTCCGCCGACACCTCGTTGGCCAGCCGCAGCGCCCGCGGCGGATTCCGCCAGCTGGTGCGCAGTTCGAGCGTGGGCGCCGGGGTGCCGTCCGCATGCGGGAAGTCGGTGGCGAACCGGGGCAGGTTGGTGGCCGATGCGCCGCGCCAGCCGTAGATCGACTGGATCGGGTCGCCGACCGCGGTGAGCGCGAGACCGTCGTCCACCCCGCCGCCGAACAGCGACGACAACGCGATCCGCTGGGCGTGGCCGGTGTCCTGGTACTCGTCGAGCAGCACCACCCGGTAGCGCTGCCGCACCTGGGCGCCGACCTGCGGGAACTCGGCAGCCAGCCGGGCGGCGGCCGCCATCTGCATGCCGAAGTCCATCACCTTGTCAGCCCGCATCCGGCGGTGCAGCGCGTCGATCAGCGGCACGAGTTCGGTTCGCTCGGTCTGCGTCGCGAGCAGCCGCAGCAGCCACTGACTGGGACCGCGGTCACGCTGGTACGGGGCCGCGGGCAGGGTGTGCACCAGCCGCTCCAGCTCGATGTGGGTGTCGCGCAACTGATCGGTGTCGACCAGGTGCTCGGCCAGCTGTCCGGCCAGTCGCAGCACCATCGCCGTCACCGCGGCCGGGGTCTTGTCGACCTGCAGCTCACCGGGATGCTCACACACCACCCGGAAGGCCAACTGCCACAGCTCCGTCTCGCTGATCAGCCGGGTGTCCGGCTCGACCGGCAGCAGCAGCCCGTAGTCGCGCAACAGCGTGCCCGCGAAGGCGTGATAGGTGCTGACCGTCGCCGGGTCGGCGTCGTCGCCGCCGGGCAACAGCCCCACGCCCGCCAGCCGGGACAGCCGGCTGCGCACCCGGCGCAGGAGCTGGCCGGCGGCCTTACGGGTGAAGGTCAGGCCGAGCACCTCGCCGGGCGTGGCGTAGCCGTTGGCCACCAGCCACACCACCCGTGCGGCCATGGTCTCGGTCTTGCCCGCACCCGCGCCTGCGATCACCACGAGCGGACCCGGCGGTGCGGCGATGACGGCGGCCTGCTCCTCGGTGGGCGCGAAAACACCCAGCGCCGAGGCGAGTTCGGCAGGGCTGTAGCGGGGTGTCATCACCTCTCTTCTCCAGCTGACTGGGCGGGGCAGCTGCCACGGACGGGGCAGTGGGTGCAGCTGTCGTTGATCCGGGCGACGAACTGCGGACCCTGCGTCGCCGCCGCGGCCCGGCTGACCTGCTGCCGCCACTGCTGCTGCGCCTCGGGGGTGAGCGCATCCTGCTCGCGCTCGGCGGGGCCGCCTGCGGTGGCCCTACCGAGGTACACCAGCCGACCGCCGCCGGGCTGGTCACCGTCGGACAGCAGGCCGGCCGCGACGGCCAGCTGGTACATGGCCAGCTGGGCGTGGCGCTGCGCGTCGTCCTTGGTGACCGGGCTCTTGCCGGTCTTCAGATCCACCACGACCAGCCGGCCGGCGTCGTCACGTTCGAGCCGGTCCAGCCGTCCGCGGACACGCACCCCCGGCGCACCGTCGGCGCCGGGCTCGGCGATCAGCCCGTCGACGTCGACCTCGGTGCCCACCTCGGTGAGGTCGCGGCGGGTCTGCTCGCGCCACTGCGCGAAACCCGCGAGCATGGCGCGGTGCCGCGTCAACTCGTTGTCGGCGTGCCACGGGGCCTCGAACGGCAGCTGCCGCCAGACTGTTTCGAGCTCGTTGACCAACTGGCTCTCCGTGCGGCCGGGGTCGGCGAGCAGGGCGTGCACGAGCGACCCGACCGCCGACCGCACGTCGCGGGCGTCACTGCCGCCGTGGCGCTCCAGCAGCCAGCGCAGCGGGCAGTCGGTCAGCGTCTGCAGCGTCGACGGCGACAGCGTGACGGTGTGATCGGTACCCGACCACAGCGGCTCGGCGCTCGACACCAGCGTCATGCCGTACCACTGCGCGGGGTCGGCGCCCGGGATACCCACCGCGGCCATCCGCGCCAATTGCGTTGCGGCGCACTCGCGGGCGATGCCGTCGGAACCGTCTCCCGGCGCACAGGCCACCGCGCGCAACCGGCCGACCAGCACGGCGGGGGCGAGTACCCGTGGGGCGCGGGCGGGGAGATCGGGCTCCGGCCGGGGATCGGTGGCCAGCGCTGCCAGTTCGTGGCAGAACGGCGAGGGCAGCGCGGCCTCGTCGCCGGATTCACTGTCGACGGCGGTGGCCAGCACCCGGGTGCGGGCCCGGCCGAGTGCGGCGATCAGCAGGCGGCGTTCCTCGGCCAGCAGGGGCGCGCGGCTGGACAGCTCACGGTCGGTGGCGGCGGCGACGCCGTCCAGCACGTCGACGAGGTGCTGTGTGCCGAGCACCCCGCCGCGTGGAACCGTGTTGGGCCACAATCCTTCCTGCAGCCCTGCGATCACCACGAACTCCCACTCCCGGTCGAGTGCGGCGTGTGCGCTCAGCACCGCGACCGCGTCGGGTGCGGGCCGCTGGTCGCGCGGCGGTGGCGGCGGCCCGAGCGCGGCGACATGGTCGATCAGACCTCGCAGCGAGGCGCCGGCCGTGCGGCCCACGTACTGCTCGGCGACATCGAAGAGCGCGGTGACCGCGTCGAGGTCGCGGTCGGCCTGCGCGCCGGCCGGGCCACCGCGTTCGCTCGCCGACAACCAGCGTCGCTGCAGACCCGAGCGATGCCAGGCCTGCCAGAGCGTGTCCCGCGGGTCGGCCCCCGCGGCGGCACTGCGGCGTGCCGCGGTCAGCACGGTGTGGATGCGACGCAGCGGGCGCTGCTGCTCCGGGGACAGGCCCGACGGCCCGTCTTCCAGCGCCGCGACGAGCAGGTCGGCGAAGTCGCGCGGCGGCCGGCTGCCGTCGGCCCGGCGCAGCGCCCGGCGCAGCTGCCGCAGTGACACCGGATCGACTCGGCCGATCGGCCCGGTGAGCAGCTCGTGGGCCCGCGCGCCGTCGAGGCCGTCGGCGGTGGCTTCGAGCACTGTCAGCAGCGCGCGGACCGCCGGGAGATCGGCGAGTGGCGCGGGGGTGGCTGGCACGTCGACCGGTACGCCGGCGGCCGACAGTGCCCGCGCCAGAGCCGAACCGGTGCGCGGCATCGACCGGACGAGGACCGCCATCTGCGACCACGGCACGTCGTCGACCAGATGCGCGCGGCGCAGCGCGTCGGCGATGACCGCGGCCTCGGCGTGCGGCGACGCCGCCACCCGCACCCCGACCGTTCCGGTGCGGGTGGTGTCGCCGGTGAGGTGGCGCACGGCCGACGCGGCGGGCAGCCTGCGGGCGAGCCCGGTGATGGCGTCGACGACGGCGGACGCACAGCGGTGCGACGCCGTGAGCGTGACGACCGCGCCGTCCCCGTCGCCGCGCAGCAGTGCCGGGTCGGCGCCGCGGTAGCCGAACACCGCCTGGTCGGGATCGCCCGCGATGACCGTCAATTCGGCGCCGGCGGCCAGTACCCGGACCAGCCGGGCGGCCTGCGGATCGAGCTGCTGGGCGTCGTCGACGAGCAGCACGCGCAGCCGGGCGCGTTCGGCGGCGAGCAGGTCGGGGTCGCTGCCGAGGGCCTCCAACGCGGCGCCGACCAGTTCGGCCGCGCCCAGCGCCGGAACGGTGGCCTGCGGCGCCGCCGCGCCGACCGCCGCACGCAGCAGCATGATCTGCTCGTAGGCCTGAGCAAACCGTCCGGCCGCCAGCCACTCCGGCCGCCCCGACAACCGGCCGAGGCGTTGCAGGGCAAGAGGATCGACACCCCGCTCGGCGCAGCGCGCCATCAGGTCGCGGATCTCGTTGGCGAAACCCACGGTGGCGAGGGCGGGGCGGAGGGCGGCGGGCCAACCGGTCGCCGAGCGGTCACCGTCCTCGAGGTCGCCGGCGAGCATCTCCCGGATGATGCCGTCCTGTTCGGCGCCGGTGATCAGCCGCGGCGGCGGATCGCCGTTGCGCTGCGCGGCCATCCGCAGGACGGCGAACGCATACGAGTGCACCGTCCGCACCAGCGGTTCGCGCACCACCGTGCGGGTGCCGTCCCGCAACATGCGACGGGTGATCACCGCACGGGCCTGCGCGCCGAGCCGGGCCGAACCCGTGAGCAGCAGAACGGATTCCGGATCGGTTCCGGCGGCGATGTGGGCGGCGGCGGTCTCGACCAGCAGGGCCGTCTTGCCCGTCCCCGGGCCGCCGAGCACACGCACGACGCCGCTGCGGCCGGGGCCGGTGAGCGAGGTCGGTGCCGGCTCGGTGCGTGACGCGGTCATGAGGGCATGACACCACGGGGGTCCGACATGTCGGTCCGCGTCGCCCTCCGGGACGGTCGGTCGGGCCGTCCGCTGGGATGGAGTCCTACCATCGACGCGTGACCTCGCGACTGCACGTGCACCGGTACGGGCCCGCGCGGCCCGCGCAGATCCTCGCCGTCCACGGTCTGACCGGGCACGGTCAGCGGTGGCAGACCCTCGCTGACCACCATCTGTCCGGATACGCGGTGGCCGCACCCGATCTGATCGGGCACGGGCGGTCGTCGTGGGACGCACCGTGGACGCTGTCGGAGAACACCACGGCGCTGGCGGCACTGCTCGACGCCGACGCCGGCGGTCCCGTCGTTGTGGTGGGGCACTCGTTCGGCGGCGCGGTGGCGCTCGACCTCGCCTGCGCTCGCCCGGATCTGGTCGCGGGCCTGGTGCTGCTCGATCCCGCGGTGGGGCTGGACGGCGCATGGATGCGCGAGATCGCCGACGACATGTTCGCCTCTCCCGACTACACTGACCGGGCCGAGGCGCGCGCCGAGAAGGCCAGCGGGTCATGGGGTGAGGTCGATCCGGCCGAGCTGGACCGAGACCTCGACGAGCACCTGGTCGAGCTGCCCAACGGGCGCAGCGGATGGCGGATCAGCATCCCGGCGATGATGTCGTACTGGAGCGAGCTGGCGCGGCCGGTGGCACTCCCCCGCGACGGCACCCGCACCACGCTGGTGCGAGCCCTGCGCACGCAGCCGCCCTACGCCTCCGACGAGCTGATCGCCGCACTGGATGCGACGCTGGGCTCGGATCTCGAGGTGCTGCAGTGGGATTGCGATCACATGGTGCCCCATGCCCGGCCTGCCGAGACGGCGACGCTCATCCGGGCCCACCTCGAACGTCACTGACATGGCACCCATCACCGACGAGCAGGTCGAAGCCGTCCGTGCGCTGGTCGCCAGGATCCCGGCGGGCCGGGTGTCGACCTACGGCGACATCGCCGACGCCGCCGGGCTTTCCAGCCCGCGCATCGTCGGCTGGATCATGCGCACCGATTCGTCGGATCTGCCCTGGCACCGCGTCATCACCGCATCAGGCAGGCCGGCCGCCCACCTGGCCACCCGCCAGCTCGAACTGCTGCGCGCCGAGGGTGTGCTCGCCGACGACGGCCGCGTCCGGTTGAGTGAGGCCCGGCACGCGTTCTGACGCGGCCTACAGGACCAGCCGGACCAGCGCAGCCGTACGGGCCAGCCCCGGGAACGCCGCGGCGGTCGAACGTGGATGCAGCGCGTGCACGGCGAGCCGAAACATCAACGCCCGCAACAACATCTGCGGCCACTCCGGCAGCGAGGCCCACCGCTCGATGAGGCCGTCGTCGGATTCACCCCAGGCCAGCGCGTCGACGACCACCACACCGGCCGCCCACGACGCCGGCCGCCAGTACGGGGTGATGTCGGTGATGCCGGGCGCGGCGGCCCCGGCGAACAACACCGTGCCGTATAGGTCGCCGTGCACCAGCTGGCTGGGGCTCTTGGTGGGTTTGCGCAGCCCCGCCAGCTGACCGATGAGTTCGACCGAACGCTGCCCGTCGGCCGATCCGGGCGACACCCGCGCGCCGGGCGGCAGCTTCTGCAGCGGCCGTTCCTCCCAGGCCGCGCGGTCGGCGGCGATGAAGACGTCCACGTCGGCCCACGGCGCGACGGGCGGCTGGGTGAGGAATCGGGGTCGTTCGAGTTTGGCGGTGGCCTCGTGCAGCCGCACCGCGGCCGAGACGACCTCGTCGTGGCGGGGCTCCGGTGTCCCGGCGACGAAGGTGTCGGCCCGCCACCCGGCGACCACGTACCGGCCGTCGGTCGACCGGACCGGCCGGGCCAGCCGGACACCGTCGACGAACAGCGTCTCGCGGACCTTGGCCGACCAGGCGGCCCGCGCGTGGTCGGCGATCAGCGAGAGCACCACCTCGCCGCAGCGCCAGCCGCCCTCCCACGTCGACCCGAGCGCCACCGGCCGCTGGCCGGTCAGCCCGAACGCCGCCAGCACGTGCTCCGGCGGACGAGGGTCAGTCACACGGCACAGGCTACCGGCGACAAGTCGCAGGTCGGTGCGCCGTGCAGCCTTGTGTCGGCGTCGTGTCGCGACCGTGACCGTCGGGTCAGTACATCACCATGTCGGGTTCGAGCTGCCTGCCCCAGGCGACGATGCCGCCCTGGACGTGCATCGCGTCGGAGAATCCGGCCTTCTTCGCGATCGCCAGCACCTCGGCCGAACGCACACCCGTCTTGCAGTAGAACACCGGCGTGCGGTCCACCTGCAGCTTCGACAGCGCCTCGCCGGTCTCGAACGCACCCTTGGGGATCAGCTCGGCGCCCTCGATGCGGTTGATGTCCCACTCGACCTGCTCCCGCACGTCGATCAGTGCCAGCGGCTTACCCGAGTCGAGCAGTTCGCGCAGCTCACGGGGGGTGATGGTGGAGTCGGCGGCGGCCTCGGCGGCCGCGTCGGACACCACGCCGCAGAACGCCTCGTAGTCGATCAGCTCGGTGATCTTCGGGGTCTCCGGGTCCTTGCGGATCTTGATCGTCCGGTACGTCATGTCCAGCGCGTCGTAGACCATCAGCCGGCCGAGCAGCGGGTCACCGATGCCGGTGATCAACTTGATCGCCTCGGTCCCCATCACCGATGCGATGGACGCGCACAGGATGCCGAGCACGCCACCTTCGGCGCAGGACGGCACCATCCCGGGCGGCGGCGGCTCCGGGTAGAGGTCCCGGTAGTTCAGGCCGAGGCCGTTCGGGGCGTCCTCCCAGAACACCGACACCTGGCCCTCGAAGCGGTAGATCGAGCCCCATACGTAGGGCTTGCCCGCCAGCACGGCCGCGTCGTTGACCAGGTAGCGGGTCGCGAAGTTGTCGGTGCCGTCGAGGATCAGGTCGTACTGCTCGAACAGCTCGAGCGCGTTGTCGGGTTCCAGCCGCACCTCGTGCAGCCGGACGTCGACGAGCGGGTTGATCTCCTTGATGGAGTCGCGAGCGCTCTGCGCCTTGGACCGCCCGATGTCGGACTGGCCGTGAATGACCTGGCGCTGCAGGTTGGACTCGTCGACCACGTCGAACTCGACGATGCCGATCGTGCCGACGCCGGCCGCGGCGAGGTACAGCAGCGTCGGCGAGCCGAGTCCGCCTGCGCCGATCACCAGCACCTTCGCGTTCTTGAGGCGCTTCTGACCGTCGACACCCAGGTCGGGGATGATCAGGTGGCGGCTGTAGCGCGCGACCTCTTCGCGGGTCAGTTCGGCCGCTGGTTCGACCAGCGGCGGCAACGGTGACGACACCGATATCTCCTCAGTTCCTGCGGGCTGCAGACGTGGGCGTACCCCATCACAATAGGCACTTTCCACAACCGTGAACGCCCCGCATTGCTTCCCGTCCCGACGGTCGCGGGAATCAGGCGATCGGGTACGGCCAGGGGTTGAACCGGCAGGTCTTGCCGTCGGCGCGCACGGTTTCGGGGTCGAACTTGGCCGCGTCGTTGTTGTTGGTCGAGAACGTCTGCTGCATCATGATCGGCGCCAGCGCGCCGTTCTCCGCGCACTGCTCGTGCCGCTGGTACCCGATGGCGTGGCCGACCTCGTGATTGATGAGGTACTGCCGGTAGGAGCCGATGTCGCCCTGGAACGGCACGGCGCCGCGCACCCACCGGGCCTCGTTGAGCAACACCCGCGGCTGTTCGCCCGCGTAGGCCGGGTTGTAGCAGGACGCCTCGAGCTGGATGTCGTAGCCGCAGCCCTCCCGGACGGTCATCGGCGAGGTCAGCGAGACCCGGAAGTCCGGTTCGACGCCGGACGCGGCGTCGACGCGGGTGAACGCGAACTGCGGATTGTGCGTCCAGCTCTTGGGGTTGGCCAGCGTCTCGCTGACCATCCGGGCGAAGCCCTCGTCGCCGCCGATGGTCGTGGTGTCCACCCCGTCCTCCACCTCGACGGTGTAGGTGAACACCTTGGTGGTGCCCTGGCCGGCCTGTGGTGTGGCGCCGGGGACGACGTGCCACGTCCTCGCACCGGCCGCGGTGAACGGGCCGCCCTCGGGCAGGATCCCGGTCGGCAGGCTGGCGTCGAACTGCGTCAGCCCCTTCGGCGGTGCGCCGACGATGGCGGTGCTCGACACCCCGAGCGTCGGCGGTCCCTGGACCGGTCCCTGCTCGTCGTCGGCGGCCTGCGGCGCGCTGGTGCCGGTGATGGTCTGATAGATCACCACGGCGGTGAGCACCATCAGCACGGGCAGCGCGTAGGCGCGCCAGCCGTAGGTGGAGACGAACCGCCCGAGCCAGGTCTGCTTGCGCCAGCGCTTGTGCTCGTCGCGATTGCTGCGGACCCGCCCCGAGTCGACGGCCAGCGGATCACGCTGTGCGCGCAGTGGCTCCCGCCATTCGTTGCGCAGCGCCGGGGCACGACCGGGCCCGCGACGCCCCGGGTCGTAGGTCACCGAAACAGGATGGCACAGAGGTGGGCACTTGCACCTCCGCCGCGCCACCGCGGAGGCAGCGGAGGTCGTCCTCGCGCACACCGCCGAAGATCGGTAGTAGTGTCGTTTCGATGAGCGGCTTGGGTGAAACACACCCAAGAGCGCCACTGGAATCCAGATTGAGGACTTGATGAGCGATCTCGCCAACACCGCCGAGAGGAGAGGTGCCAAGAGCGGCGACACCGCGCCGTCCTCGGGTAGCGGCCGCCGCGGCAACCGGCTCCCTCGCGACGAGCGGCGCAGCCAGCTACTGGTTGCGGCCAGCGAGATCTTCGTCGACCGCGGCTACCACGCCGCAGGCATGGACGAGATCGCCGATCGCGCGGGCGTCAGCAAACCTGTTCTCTACCAACACTTCTCATCGAAGCTCGAGCTGTACCTCGCGGTTCTGCAGCGCCATGTCGACAACCTGGTCTCCGGAGTCCGTCAGGCACTGCGCACCACCACCGACAACCGGCAGCGGCTCCGCGCGGCGATCCACGCGTTCTTCGACTTCATCGAGCACGACAGCCAGGGCTACCGGCTGATCTTCGAGAACGACTACACCACCGAGCCGCAGGTCGCCTCGCAGGTCAAAGTCGCCACCGAGGCGTGCACCGACGCGGTGTTCGACCTGATCAGCCGGGATTCCGGCCTCGAGGCACACCGCGCCCGGATGATTGCGGTGGGTCTGGTCGGCATCAGCGTCGACTGTGCGCGCTACTGGCTCGACAGCGAGCGCCCCATCTCCAAGGACGCCGCGGTCGAAGGCACCGTGCAGTTCGCCTGGGGCGGCCTGTCACACGTGCCGCTCACCCGTTCTTGACGGCCTCGGCCCCCACCACACCGACACCGAACCCGACCCGGCGCACGTCTGCGGCGCCGATCTCGACGTAGGCGATCCGGCCGCTCTGCACGAGGTAGCGGCGGCCCTTCACGTCGGTCAGCGAAAGCACGCCGGACTCCCCGCTCAATGCCGCGGAGACCGCCTCCTCCACCTCGGCGGGAGTCTGCACGCTGTTGAACGACAACTCGCGCGGGCTGTCCGTGACACCGATCTTGACCTCCACGTTGAACCCTTTCTCGCCTCGGCACCGTCGAGAGTCGACCTGATGCGCTCTCCTGCTGAGCAGGCTAGTGGACGGTACGGCACCCGCGCCGCCGTGGGCGGTTCGCGCTGAGCGAAGCCTGTTCCGGAGCGCGATCGAACCGAGTCCCGACCGTGACCAACACACGGGCTGACACACCTCATCCGTCACTTCCGCCCCGATAGCATCGGGGCCGGTAGTGGACGAGACGATGGGGAAAACCCGATGGACAGGCGATATTCGGCGAACTCGCCGTACACGACGGCGCCCACCGAGCGGTTCGACGCAGCGACGACCCGGATCGCCGACGGCGGCGTCGGCTATGCCGAGCCCACCTCGCGCGTGGAGGACTATCCGGCGTACGAGGACTACCCGTACGGCGCCGGCTACGACTCGCTGCGCGACACCGGATACGACACCGACTACCGCAGCGCCGACGACTCCGAAGATTCCGGCGACTCCGACGAAGAATTCGACGACGAGCCGCTGCTCGACCCCCGGTGGAAGTTCATCGCAGGCGTCGCGGGCGCGGTGCTGCTCGTCGCCGTGATCTGCACGGTGGTGATCCTGGGCGGCGGCGACAGCGGTTCGGTGACCGCGACGATGGTGCCCCCGACACAGACCAGCCAACCGGCCACCACCGCGGCGCCACCGCCGGCCGCCACGTCCGCCCCGACCTCGCTGCCCGCGGAGACCGTGACCACCGTGACACCGTCGCCGAGCGCGACCGCCGCTGCACCCGTACCCCCACCGGCCGCGGCCGCACCGCCGCCGCCTGCGCCGAGTCCGCGCACCATCACCTACCAGGTGACCGGCAACCGGCCGCTGCTCGACCTGGTCACGGTGATCTACACCGACCACCAGGGCGCCCTGCAGAGTGAGGTCAACGTGGCATTGCCGTGGACGAGGACCGTGGTGCTCGACCCCGGCGTCGAGTTGAAGTCGGTGACCGCGACCAGCGTCACCGGTCAGCTCAACTGCGCGATCACCGACGCCGCGGGGGCGACCCTGGCGTCGCAGGCGGCCAACACGATGATCGCCACCTGCACCCAGTGACCCTCAGGCCAGGCCGAGCTCCTGCATCCGCGCGCTGTGGGTGTTCTGCAACCGGTCGAAGAACTCGGTGAGCTGGGTCAGTCCCTCACCGCTGGAGACCACCAGGTCGACGAGTGCGTCGTGTTCGGCCAGCACGTACTGGGCCTGGGTGATGGCCTCGCCGAGCAGCCGCCGGGACCACAGCGCGAGGCGGTGGCGCTGCTTGTCGCTGGCGGTGACGGCGGCGCGCACCTCGGCGACCACGAACTGCGAGTGGCCGGTCTCGGCGAGCACGCCGCGCACCACGTCGGACACCTCGGCGGGCAGCGAGTCGGCGATCTCCAGGTAGAAGTCGGCGGCCAGTGCGTCACCGATGTAGGTCTTCACCAACGCCTCCAGCCAGGTGCTCGGAGTGGTCAGCCGGTGATAGTTCTCCAGCGCGGAGGCGAACTTCGTCATCGCGGGGATCACGTCGACTCCCCTGCGCTGCAACGCATCCCGTAGCAACTCGTAATGGCCCATCTCGGCTGCGGCCATGCTCGCCATGTTGATCCGGCCACGCAGATTGGGCGCCATCCGCGCCTCTTCGGTCAGCCGGTAGAACGCGGCGACCTCGCCGTAGGCCAGCAGTGCGAACAGCTCGTCGACCCCTCGGTGGGCGGCCGAGACGCCCGACGTCGCCGGGTTGACCGTCTGCTCGGGCGTGGCCGCGGCCGGGGTCGAATTCATGACCCAACTCTAGACGCCGGCCCGCGCAGCAACCCGTTGAGAGCGCGACCAGCTATCATGGGGGCGGATACCGGCGTAAAGCTCTGCTGAGCCGGGACCGAGAAATGTGCGTGCACGCCATGGGCCCGATACCTCGCTGTGCCCAGCGGATCGCCAACGCCCCGCCTTCGGGGCGATGAGACCGCGTCTTTCGTTTCACTCGTGCGCGCGTGACGCAAACGAGGAATGACCACGAAAGGCTCTGTCTACTCCGTATGACTCCACTGCCACCTCTCACCAAGTCCTTCGCCGAACTCGGTGTGCGCGACGAGATCGTCCGCGCCCTCGCCGAGGAGGGCATCGAGCACCCGTTCGCCATCCAGGAGCTCACGCTGCCGATGGCGCTGGCCGGCGACGACCTGATCGGTCAGGCCCGCACCGGCATGGGCAAGACCTACGCGTTCGGCGTTCCGCTGCTGCAGCGCGTCACCACCGACACCGAGAAGGAGCTGACGGGGATCCCCCGCGCCCTGATCGTGGTGCCGACCCGTGAGCTGTGCCTGCAGGTATACAACGACCTCGCGCTGGCCTCGAAGCATCTGCGGGCCGGCGATCGCAAGTTCTCCGTGGTGTCCATCTACGGCGGACGGCCCTACGAGCCGCAGATCGAGTCGCTGCGCAGCGGCGCCGACGTCGTCGTCGGCACCCCGGGCCGGCTGCTCGACCTCGCCCAGCAGGGCCACCTGCAGCTGGGCGGCCTGTCGGTGCTGGTGCTCGACGAGGCCGACGAGATGCTCGACCTGGGTTTCCTGCCCGACATCGAGCGGATTTTGCGGCTGACGCCGGACACCCGCCAGGCGATGTTGTTCTCGGCGACGATGCCGGACCCGATCATCACGCTGGCCCGCACCTTCATGAACCAGCCGACCCACATCAGGGCCGAGGCGCCGCAGTCGTCGCAGACCCACGACACCACCGTGCAGTTCGCCTACCGCGCGCACGCGCTGGACAAGGTCGAGATGGTGGCCCGCATCCTGCAGGCCGAGGGCCGCGGCGCGACGATGATCTTCACCCGCACCAAGCGCACCGCGCAGAAGGTCGCCGACGAGCTGGCCGAGCGCGGCTTCAAGGTCGGCGCCGTGCACGGTGACCTCGGCCAGAGCGCCCGCGAGAAGGCCCTCAAGTCCTTCCGCACCGGCGAGGTCGACGTGCTGGTGGCCACCGACGTGGCGGCCCGCGGCATCGACATCGACGACATCACCCACGTCATCAACTTCCAGATTCCCGAGGACGAGCAGGCCTACGTGCACCGCATCGGGCGCACCGGCCGGGCCGGCAAGACCGGCATCGCCGTCACGCTGGTGGACTGGGACGAGCTGCCCCGCTGGACGATGATCGACAAGGCGCTCGGCCTGAACACCCCCGATCCCGCAGAGACGTACTCCAACTCGCCGCACCTCTACGAGGAGCTCGGCATCCCGGCCGAGTCCGGCGGCTCCGTCGGCAGAGCCACCCGCACCTCGGACAAGCCCAAGCGCGAACCCCGCGACCGTGACCGCGACCGCGACCGCGATGCCAAGCCGGCCCGCACCCGCAACCGCAGGAGGACCCGCGCGGGCGAGACTTCCACCGAGCACAACGCCGCGACCGACACCGACGCACCGGCCCAGAGCGCCGACGGAGAATCGCCGGACGGGTCCCCGGCCAAGCGGCGCCGTCGCCGTCGTCCCCGCAAGACCGCGGCCGCAGGCGCCAGCTAGCGGTCCCGCGACCGGCAGATGGTCACACCCGAGCGCCGCACCCGCGGCGACATCGTGGCGGCGCTCGTCATCGCTGCGGTGGTCGTGGTGACGGCGGGCCTGATCTGGTGGACCAGTGATGCGCGGGCGACGATCAGCCGCCCCGCCGCCACCCCGGTGCCCACCCTGCAGACGCCCCGCGAGATCCCGGCGTCCCTGCAGCAGCGCTGGACGGTGCCCAGCCCCAAGACCACGACTCCGCTGGTGGTCGCGGGCGCGGTGGTGACGGGCAACGGCCGCGACGTCGAGGGCCGCGATCCGGCGACCGGCGCCACGCTGTGGAGCTACGCGCGCGACGTCGACCTGTGCGGCGTCACCTACGTCTACTACGACGTGGTGGCGGTGTATCCCGACGCCCGCGGCTGCGGCCAGGTGAGCACCATCGACGGCAAGACCGGCCGCCGCGGACCGGCCCGCACCGCCTACGCCGATCCCGAGGTGACGTTGTCGGCGGACGGCACCACGGTGCTGTCGGCCGGGGACAGCAGGCTCGAACTGTGGCGCTCGGACATGGTCCGGATGCTCAGCTACGGCGCCCTGGACGCCCGGATCAAGCCCGGTGTCCCGCCGTCGCCGGTGTGCCGGCTGGTGTCGGCCGCCGCCAGCTCGACGGCGGTGTCGGTGCTCGAGGGTTGTCCGCACGAAGCCGACCTGCGGTTGACGCTGCTGCGGCCGTCGGACGAGGAGGACACCCCGGAGACCCAGTTCGTGCCGCAACCGGGCGTGTCCGACGACTCCGGCGCCCGGGTGATCGCGGTGTCCGACGTCACGACCGCGGTGTACGTGCCGACCCCGAAGCCCGTGGTGAACATCGTCGACGAGACCGGCGCCACGGTCGCCACCACGCCCCTGCCGGGACCGGTGTCGCCGCAGGCCGCCATGTCACGCGCCGGCGACCTCATCACCTGGTGGACGGGCAACGCGGTGATGGTCTTCGACAGCGACGAACTGCGCTACAAGTACACGATCAGCCCGTCCGGCGGCGCCGCCGCGGTCGGGCCGGCCACCGCGCTCGCGGGACGGCTGCTGGTACCGGTCACCACCGGCTACGACGTCTTCGACGCCGCGACCGGCGCCGGGCAGCGGCACATCCCGCTGCAGCGGCCCCCGTCGACGGCGCCCGTCGTCCCCGCGGTGGCGGGCTCGATGCTGGTCGAGCAGCGCGGTGAGCAAGTGGTCGCGCTCGGCTGACCACGGCCGCGGCCGTCAGGCCAGGTCGATCACCACTACCGTGACGTTGTCGGAGCCACCCGCGCCGTTGGCCAGCGCGACGAGTCCACGCGCCGCCTCGTCGGGATCCACCGGCGCCGCGGTGGTCAGGATCTCGTCGTCGTGCACCTGGCCGAACAGCCCGTCGGAACTGATCAGCAGCCGATCCCCCGGGCGGCAGTCCACGTCGACCACCCGCGGGTCCACCGTCGGTGAGATACCGAGCGCCCGGGTCAGCAGGTGCCGCTTCGGGTGCCAGCGCGCCTCGTCCTCGGTCAGCTCACCGGCGCGCACCAGATGGGCCACGACGCTGTCGTCCTCCGTCAGCCGGTCCAGTGCGCCGTCGCGGATCCGGTACAGCCGCGAATCGCCGATGGTCATCGCGACGGGGCCGCCGTCGGCGTCCGACAGCATCGCCAGCGCGACGAGCGTGGTGCCCATGGTCTCGTTGCCGGTCAGGGTGGCGGCGTGGTCCCAGATGCGGGTGTTGGCGTCACCGACCGCACGGAACAGCCCGGCCCGGTCCGGCGCGGCGGCGAACACCGTGCTCAGCGCCTCGACCGCCAGCCGGCTGGCGATGTCGCCGTAGGTGCCGAACCCGTCGGCGACCACGTAGAGCGGATCCTCGACCAGCGCGCTGTCCTGGTTGGTCGGCCGCACCGGACCCTTGTCGGTGGCGGTCGCAGCGGTCGAGACGGTGGCCATCGGGGCGGCTCACACCTCCGGGGTGAAGGTGGCCATCGCCTTGCCGGTCTTCCAGTGCTTGAGCAGGGCCGCTGCCAGTTCGCGGTAGGCCTGGGCGCCCTTGTTCTTGCGCCCCGCCAGCACCGACGCGCCCGATGCGCTGGCCTCGGCGAACCGCACGGTGCGCGGGATCGGCGGCGCCAGGACGGGCAGACCGTAGCGGTCGGCGACGTCGAGCAGCACGTCGCGGCTGTGGGTGGTGCGCGAGTCGTACAGCGTGGGCAGCGCGCCGAGGAGCGCCAGGTCCGGATTGGTGATCTGCTGGACGTCGGAGATCGTGCGCAGGAATTGCCCGACGCCCCGGTGGGCCAGCGTCTCGCACTGCAGGGGCACGATCGCCTCGGTGGCGGCGGTGAGCCCGTTGAGGGTGAGCACCCCCAGCGACGGCGGGCAGTCGATGATCACGATGTCGAACCGGTCCTTGGCCCGGCCCGACTTCCCGGTGTCCACCGGTCCGGTGATCTTGGCCAGTGCGCGCTTGAGCGCATACTCGCGGCCGGCCCGCATCAGCAGCATCGCCTCGGCGCCTGCCAGGTCGATGTTGGCCGGCAGCAACGTCATTCCCTCGGGCGTCTCGACGAGCGCCGCGTCGGGTTCGACGTCGCCGAGCAGCACCTCGTGCACCGACACCGGCAGCTTGTCCGGGTCGTGGCCCAGCGAGAACGTCAGTGACCCCTGTGGGTCGAGGTCGACGAGCAGCACCCGCCTGCCCTGCTCGGTCAGCGCCGCGCCCAACGATGCCACCGTCGTCGTCTTGGCGACCCCACCCTTTTGATTGGCTATCGCGAGTACCCCCGTCACGGTGTTCATCCTCACATGCGCACCGACCCGGTCGTTGGACGTGCGGCAGAATCGGTGGGCGTGAGTGTTCTGCAGCACCGACTGTTCCTCCTGCGGCACGGCGAGACCGAGTGGTCTCGATCCGGCCGGCACACGAGTCACACCGACCTGGACCTGACCGAGCTGGGCCGCGAGCGTGCCGAGCAAGCGGCGGAGGCAATCGCCGAGTTGGAGCTGGACGACCCGTTCGTGATCAGCAGCCCCATGGTGCGGGCGGTGCGGACCGCCGAACTCGCCGGCCTGCGGGTCGACGAGGTCTCGCCGCTTCTGCAGGAGTGGGATTACGGCGACTACGAAGGACTGACCACGCCGCAGATCCGGGAGTCGGTGCCCGATTGGCTGATCTGGACTCATGGCGCGCTGGGCGGCGAGAGTGTCGCCGCGGTCACCGAACGTGCCGACGGCGCGGTGGACCTCGCGCTGCAGTACATGGCGTCACGCGATGTGGTGTTCGTCGGCCACGCGCACTTCTCCCGCTCGGTGATCTCCCGGTGGGTCGAATTGCCGGTGCCGAAGGGCATCCGCTTCGCGATGGCGCCGGCGTCGATCGCCGTCCTCGGATTCGAGCACGGTGTCCGCCAGATCATCGCGCAGGGGCTCACAGGACACACGGATTCGTGTAAACCGCGGTGAACGCGCCCTTCGTCCTCGCCGGCCCGGACGGCGTGGTGGTCGCCGCCGGAACCCGCACCGGTTACCGGCGGCTGGCCGACGCGCAGGCGGCGCTCTCCGCCGGTGACGCGTCGATCGTCGTGGGCGCGCTGCCTTTCGACGTGTCGCAGCCGACGGCGCTGATGGCGCCCGAGGCGGTGCGCTTCACCGGCGCGCTGCCGGACTGGCCGGTCCGCTCGCTGCCTGCCGTGCGCGTCGCACGGGCGATGCCCGAGCCCGCCGAGCACCGGGCCCGGGTCGCGGCCGCCGTGCGCCGCCTCAACGACCCGGCGGCCGGACTGCACAAGGTGGTGCTGGCCCGCTCGCTGCAGTTGGTCGCCGACGGGCGGGTCGACGCGTGGACCGTGTTGACCCGGTTGGTGGCCGACGATCCCTCCGCCACCGGGTATCTGGTCGACCTCAGCCCGGCAGGAGGCGTCCACACCGGCACCGTGCTGGTCGGGGCGACGCCCGAACTGCTGGTGGCGCGCCGAGGCGATGTGGTGACCTGCCGGCCGTTCGCGGGCTCCGCGCCGCGCTCCGCCGACCCGGACATCGATCGGGCGAACGCGGCGGCGCTGGCCGACTCCGCGAAGAACCGCCATGAGCACCAGCTCGTCGTGGACGCGATGCGCAAGGCACTCGACCCGCTGTGCGTCGATCTGCAGATCGCGCCGACGCCCGCGCTGAGCAGCACCGCGGCGGTGTGGCACCTGAACACGCCGATCACCGCCCGCCTTCGCGAAAGGTCAACCACAGCATTGGATCTGGCGGTCGCGCTGCACCCGACGCCCGCCGTCGGCGGTGTGCCCGCGGATACGGCCGCCGCGCTGATCACCGAACTCGAGGGTGACCGCGGCTTCTATGCCGGCGCCGTCGGCTGGTGCGATGCGCGCGGCGACGGCAGCTGGGTGGTGTCCATCCGCGGCGCGCAGCTGTCCGCCGACCGGCGCAGCGCCGACGCCAGGGCAGGCGGCGGCATCGTCGCCGAATCCGACCCGGACGACGAAGTCGACGAGACCACGACGAAGTTCAGGACCATCCTGTCCGGTTTGGGGGTGCAGACATGAGCGGGACCACGATCCGGCCGGTGCGGCGGGGCGACGAGGCCGAACTCGCCGCGATGATCCACGAGCTCGCCGACTTCGAGCGCGCCGCCGCGGAGTGCACGGTGACCGAGAGTCAGCTCGCGACAGCGCTTTTCGGTGACCGCCCGGTGGTGTTCGGACACATCGCGGAAGTCGACGGCGCGCCCGCCGCAGCGGCGCTGTGGTTCTACAACTTCTCGACCTGGGACGGTGTCGCCGGCATCTACCTCGAGGACCTGTTCGTCCGCCCGCAGTTCCGCCGCCGCGGCCTGGCCCGTGCGCTGCTCTCGACCCTCGCCCGCGAGTGCGTCGAGCACGGCTACTCGCGGCTGAGCTGGGCGGTGCTGGACTGGAACGCCGACGCGATCGCCACCTACGACGCGCTGGGCGGTAAACCGCAGACCGACTGGATCACCTACCGGGTGTCGGGCCCCGAGTTGTCGGCGCTGGCAGCCCCGCCGGCGTCCTGATCGTCGGGCGCGGCCAGCCACTGCAGCGTCGCCGGACTGAACAACAGCACCAGCACCACCAGCGCGGTCAGCGCCAGCGGGATGCCGTAGGCCCACTGGTGTGATCCGACACCGACGTACCAGGACACCCCAAGCAGGAGCAGCTGGGCGAACACCGCCACCCCGCGGCCCCACCGGCGGCCGGTCCACAGCGCCCAGCCCGCCGCTGCGACGGCGCCGCCGATGATCGCGAACCAACCTGCGGTCCCGTAGAAGTTCAGGCCCGGCTCACGCTCACCGGACAGCCCGCTCACCACGTAGAACACCGCCGCCGCCAGTCCGGCCGCACCCTGCAGCAGCACCAGTACCGCCGCCATCCGCACGGTCGACGGCGCGGGCACCGTCACCGGGCCCGCCGATCGGTCAGGCCGGTGTCCGGCTGGTGGCGCTGCGCACGTCTTTCGGTCACCGTCACACGGTAGCGACGTGCGAACCGCGCTGTGCCGCCAGTCGTACCGGGGCGTTGTCGGCGCCGTAGCCGTCGTAGTGGCCGCGGCGCTGCACGAACTCGAAGAACACCGTGCCCACGGTGCGGGTGTAGAAGTGCACGAACTCGCCGCCGTCGGGATCGCGGTCGTACAGCAGGTCGAGCTCGTTGAGTTCCTCGACCACCGCGGCGTCCAGGCCGAACCGGCCGGCCAGGTAGTCGTAGTAGTTGTCGGGCACCGGCAGGAACCGGGCGCCGCGGCTGCGCGCGGCCCTGGCCACGGCGAAGATGTCCGCGCAGGCGAACGCGACGTGCTGGGGCATCGTCACGTCGTCGAGCACCTGCGGTGCGACATTCAGCGGTATCCGCACCGCACCGTCGACGGTCCGCAGCACCTGGCTGCGCACCAGGCCGGTGGGGCCCGGCACTTCGGCGGGCGTGCCGGCCGACAGGCCGAAGACGCTGGTGAGGAACAGCACGGCGTCCTCCGCGGTGTGCCACGGTTGCGACAGGTTGACGTGGTCGATGGCGCGGACGGCCGTCGGCGTCGGCGGGCGCCCGCCGTCGAACTCGTGCACCCAGGCCGGCTCCGATCCACCGGCGGGTTCGGTCACCCAGAACAGCTCGGTGCCGTCCGGAGCGACGGCCGACCCGAGGGCCTGCTCCGCGGCATAGGTCCGGCGGTAGGCCACGGGAGCCATCAATTCTCGTGCGCGCCTAGTGGTTTCGCTACCATCAGGGACCTGGAAGCCGACAGCCGCGACGTGTGGCGCCTGGTCGCGGGCCTGTTGCTCGTTGAGCACCACCCTGGCGTCGCCCGCGACCCACAGCGAGACCGGCTTCGTGCGGTGGCGTCCCGCCGAGGTGAAGCCGAACTGCTCGAGGAGCACCTCGACGTGGGTGGTCTCCTCCGCCTTGATCTCGACGAAGTCGAACGCCGTGGGCGGCTTGGCGGGCGTCAGCGCCACCACGTCGCGGCGCCACCCCTCCGGTTTCCGGTGCGCGGTCTTGTCCTGCAGCCAGAGCAGCGACCGAAGCGCGTGCACCGCGGTGCGCTCGGGGTCGGTCTGCCGGAAGGTGTCGTTGAAGACCTCGAGTGACAGCGGCCCGTCGTACCCGGTGGCCAGCACCCGGGACAGGAATCCGGGCAGATCGAATGCGCCCTCGCCCGGGAACAGGCGGTGATGGCGGCTCCAGGACAGCACGTCCATGGTGAGCGCGGGCGCGTCGGCGAGCTGCAGGAAGAAGATCTTCTCGCGCGGGATCCGCTCGATGTCGGCCGGATCGTGGCCACGGGACAGCACGTGGAAGCTGTCCAGGCACGTGCCGACCGCGGGGTGGTCGGCGAGTTCGACGACGCGCCAGGCCCGCCGGTAGTCGTCGATGAAGCGGCCCCACGCCAGTGCCTCGAAGGCGACCCTGATGCCGTACTCGGCGGCGAGATCGCCCAGCCTGCGGAGTTGGCCGGCCGAGACCTCGTCGGAGTCGACGGTGGCCGTCGCGACGTTGCTGCACACCAGGATGGTGTCGATGCCGAGCCGTGCGGCCGTGGCGAAGGTGGCACCCGCGCGACGCAGGTTCTCCGCGAACGTCGCCTCGTCGACACCCTCGATGTCGCGCAGCGGTTGGTACAGGTCGAGCGACAGACCGAGCCGCCGCGCCAGGCTGCGGATCTCCTCGGGACTGCGGTCGTTGGCGATGAGATCCGGCTCGAAGACCTCGACCCCGTCGAATCCGGCGGCGGCGCAGGCGTGCAGTTTCTCGGTCAGCGAGCCACTCAGTGAGACGGTGGCGATGGAAGTCCTCATGGGCCGTCCTCCAATCGCCACTAATGTACGAAATAGTTAGTTAAGCCACAAGGGCCTCCTGCCGCGGCGACCCGGCTAGGCTCGGCGAAGTGACCACCGAGTCCCGCCCCGAGCTGCAGCGCGACGCGGAACGCACGCGGTCGGAGCTACTCGAGGTGGCGACCGCGGTGTTCGCCGAATCCGGGTATTCGGGCGCGCGGGTCGACGAGATCGCCGAACGCACCCGCACCACCAAGCGGATGATCTACTACTACTTCGGCGGCAAAGAGCAGCTGTACATGGCCGTGCTGGAGAAGGCCTATCTAGGCATTCGCGAGGCCGAGCAGCGCCTGGCGGTCGATCACGTGGATCCGGTGGACGCGTTGCGCGCACTGGCCGGGCTGACCTTCGACCACCACATCGCCCATCAGGAGTTCATCCGCCTGGTGTCGATCGAGAACATCCACCGCGGCGAGTTCATCGGCCGGCTCGAATCATTGCGCACGCTGTCGAGACCGGCCACGACGCTGCTCGACGAGATCCTGCAGAACGGCAGGCGCGCGGGCGTCTTCCGGCAGGACGCCGACGCGCTGGACGTGCACATCGTGATCAGCTCGTTCTGCGTGTTCCAGGTCGCCAACCGGTACACGTTCGGCTACCTGTTCGGCATCGACTTCACCGAGCCCTCGCGGCGCGCCCACCTGCGCAAGATGATCGGCGACGTGGTCGTCGGCTGGCTCACCTCCGCACCCTGACCGGCACCTGACCGCGGAGACCCACTTCACAACACGGGGTTGACGTGAGCGCGGTCACTGTGTTCTCCTCGACGTACGTACTAGTTAGTACATTGAGGAGACGGCATGAGCCATGACGCCTACCTGGTCGGTCTGGTCGGGACCGGCGTCGGCCCGTCGCTGACGCCGAAGCTGCACATGCGCGAAGCCCACGAGCAGGGCATCGACTATCTGTACCGCATCATCGACCTGAACACGGCCGGCATCGCGGCGGAGCGGATCGGCGAGGTCCTCACCTGGGCGCGCGCCATGGGCTACAACGCGCTCAACATCACCCACCCCTGCAAGCGGCTGGTGATGGAGCACCTCGACCACGTCGACGAGCTGGCGGCCTCCGTGGCCGCGGTGAACACCGTGGTCTTCGCCGAGCACGGCGACATCGGTTACAACACCGACACCACCGGCTTCGCGATCGGATTCGACGAAGGCCTGCCGGAGGCGCCGAGGGCCTCGGTGGTGATGATCGGCGGGGGCGGGGCGGGCGCGGCCGTCGGTGACGCACTGCTGCGACTCGGCGCCGAGCACCTCGCGGTGGTCGACGCCGACCTCGACCGCGCGACCGCCCTCGCACATCAGCTCGGCGCCCGCCACGCCGACGCCCGCGTGGACGCCTCGACCCCGGACAAGCTGTCGGTGCTGCTGCCCGCCGCCGACGGCCTGGTGCACTGCACGCCCACCGGTATGGCCGAACACCCGGGACTGCCCTTGGCCGCCGACCTGCTGCACCCGCGACTCTGGGTCGCCGACATCGTGTACCGGCCGCTGGACACCGAGCTGCTCGCCGCCGCCCGACAGGCGGGCTGCCCCACCCTCGACGGCGGCCACATGGCCGTGCACCAGGCCACCGAGGCCTTCGCCCTGATCACCGGCGTCACCCCCGACGCCGACCGGATGTCCCGACACTTCCGCAGCCTCGTCGGCTGACCAACCACCGCCCGACCGAACAGGAGAAGTCATGAGCCGCACGACCATCGCCGAATCCGACAGCGGCGGAGCCGCGTCACCACGACGAACGCCCGGCCGCGCCGCCGTCGCCAGCTTCATGGGCAGCGCCGTCGAGTACTACGACTTCTTCGTCTTCGGCACCGCCGCCGCGCTGATCTTCCCGAAGGTGTTCTTCCCGTCGGGCGACGACGCCGCCCTGGTGCTGTCGTTCGCGACCTTCGGCGTCGCCTACGTCGCACGGCCGGTGGGCGCCTTCGTCCTCGGCCACTTCGGCGACCGCCTCGGCCGACGCAACGTGCTGATGTTCACCCTCGTGCTGATGGGGGTGTCCACCTTCGCGATCGGCTGCCTGCCCACCTTCGCCATGGCCGGGTGGCTCGCGCCGGGACTGCTCGTGCTGTGCCGGCTGCTCCAGGGCTTCTCCGCGGCAGGCGAACAGGCGGGCGCGAGCTCGCTGACCCTGGAACACTCCCCCGACAACCGGCGGGCGTTCTTCACCTCGTGGACGCTCACCGGAACCCAGGGCGGGCTCATCCTCGCTCAGCTCGTGATGCTGCCGTTCGTCTCCCTGCCCGACGACGCCGAGATGTCGTGGGGCTGGCGGGTTCCGTTCTGGCTCAGCGCGATCGTCGTGGTGGTGGCCTACTTCATCCGCCGCCGGCTGCACGAGACCCCGGAGTTCGACGAAGCGAAGGCCACCGGCGCCATCGCCCGGATGCCGCTCAAGCCGCTGATGCAGAACCACTGGAGAGACGTCATCCGGGTGGTGCTCTGCGCGTTCATCGCCGCCGTGTCGACGGTGTTCGGCACCCTGGCCATCGCCTACGGCAATAAGGTGGGCCTCGAAGCCGGCATCACACTGTGGCTGGTCGTCGTCGCCAACGTAGTCGCGCTGTTCACCCAGCCGCTGTTCGGCATGCTCGCCGACCGGATCGGCCGCAAGCCGGTCTTCATCTACGGCGCACTGTCGTCGGCCGCACTGATGCCCTTCTACATGCTGTCGATGAGCAACGACAACACGGTGCTGACCTTCGCCCTGGCGGTGGCCACGTTCTCGTTCGGGTACGCCGCCGCGAACGCCGTGTGGCCGTCGTTCTACGGCGAGATGTTCAGCACCCAGGTCCGCTTCTCCGGCATGGCGATCGGCACCCAGATCGGTTTCCTGCTGGCGGGATTCGCCCCGACCATCGTCACCGCGCTCGGCGGTGTCCGGGAGGGCGGCTGGGTGGTCATCAGCATCTTCACCGCCGTCGTCTGCCTCATCGCCGCGGTGTCTGCGACGACCGCACGCGAGACGAAGGACGTGCCGACCGAACTGCTGGGCACCGGGGCGCCCCACTCGCCCAAGACCCTGGTCAACGGCTGAGCGCGGGAAGGTGACCGTGGAGAACGCCATCGCCGTCAGTGATCTCGCGCCGGACAGCGCACTGCGCAGCCAGCACGAGATCAGTGCCGACATCGCCTCGATCGCCGGCGAATACGACCGCGCGGGTGTGGAGGAGTACCAGCCCCGGCTGACCTACCCGCCGTACCGCAGCAGCCGGCTGCGGCATCCGCACGGTTCGCTGCACACCGCCGACCCGGAGGCGGTCGAGTTGAGCGGCCCCTGCTTCGGGAATCGCGACGTCCATCCACTGGAGGCGGACCTGACGATCCAGCACGCCGGCCAACCGATCGGCGAGCGGGCAGTGGTCACCGGCCGCGTCGTCGACGGCGAGGGCAGACCGGTCCGGCACCAACTCGTCGAGATCTGGCAGGCCAACGCCGCAGGCCGGTACCTGCACAAGCGCGACCAGCACCCCGCGCCGCTGGATCCGAATTTCACCGGCGTCGGACGCTGCCTGACCGACGGCGACGGCTGGTACCGCTTCACCACCATCAAGCCCGGCCCGTACCCGTGGCGTAACCACCACAATGCGTGGCGGCCCGCGCACATCCACTTTTCGTTGTTCGGAACACAATTCACCCAGCGGATGATCACCCAGATGTACTTCCCCGGCGATCCGCTGTTCGCGTTGGACCCGATTTACCAGTCGATCACCGACCGGAAGGCCCGCGACCGTCTTGTCGCTGCCTACGACCACGACGTGACCACACACGAATGGGCGACCGGCTACCGGTGGGACATCGTCCTGACCGGCACCGCACTGACGCCGGTGGAAGGGAACGGCAGCCGATGACCGTGGCACCGACGCCGGGGCAGACGATCGGCCCGTTCTTCGGCTACGCGCTGCCCTACCCCGGCTCCGACGAACTGGTGCGGCCGGGTACGCCGGGCGCGATCCGGCTGCACGGGCAGGTCACCGACGGCGCAGGAGACCCGGTACCGGACGCGCTGCTCGAGATCTGGCAGGCCGGCGCCGACGGAGTGGTCCCCTCGGCCACCGGCTCGCTGCACCGCGACGGCTGGACCTTCACCGGCTGGGGACGGGCGAGCACCGACGACGAAGGTCACTACTCCTTCACCACGGTGGAACCCGGTGCGCCACAACCGGACACAGCCGCCTTCTTCGCCGTCGCGGTGTTCGCACGCGGACTGCTGAACCGGCTGTTCACCAGGATCTACGTACCCGGGCCGGCATTGGCCGGCGACCGGCTGCTGGCCTCGCTGGACGCGCAGCGGCGGCAGACACTCGTCGCCCGCCGGGACGCCGAGGGGCTGCGCTTCGACATCCGGCTACAGGGCGGCGCGGACGAGACGGTGTTCCTGCGCTTCCCGGGGCACCAACCATGAGTGACCTGCTGTCGCCCGGCGACGGCCGCGCCGGTGAGCTGTTCGGTGACCGGGTGTTCCTGGCCGCGATGATCGCCGTGGAAGGGGCCTGGCTCGATGCTCTCGTCGACACCGCGGTGGCCCCCGCCGCCGCGCGCGCCGACCTCGGCGCGGCGGTGTCCCCCACCGACATCGACACCCTCGCCGAGGGCGCCGAGCGCGACGGCAATCCGGTGACCGGCCTGGTCGCCATGCTGCGTGAGCGCACCGGCGACCAGACTGCCCGGTGGCTGCACCGCGGGCTCACCAGTCAGGACGTCGTCGACACCGCGCTGATGCTGTGCGCACGCGCCACGCTGGCTGCCGTCGACGACGAGATGTGCATGCAGATCGCGCAACTCACGCGCCTGACCGAGACGCACCGCCACACGCCGATGCTCGCCCGCACGCTCACCCAGGCGGCGCTGCCCAGCACGATCGGCATGAAGACGGCCCACTGGCTCGGCGGAGTGCTGGACGCTGCGGACACTCTCGGCGGCCTACCCCCGCTACCGGTGCAGGCCGGAGGCGCCGTCGGGACCATGGCCGCGGCAACCGAACTCACCGGATCGGCCGACGCCGCGCTCGGCCTGTCGAACGCGATGGCCGAGGCGCTCGGCCTGGCGCCGGCCATGCCGTGGCACACCACCCGGTCGATCGTCACCCGCATCGGTGACGCCCTGGTGACCTGTTGCGACGCGTGGGGACACATCGCCGCCGACGTCGCGACCGGCAGCCGCCCCGAGATCGGTGAGTTCACCGAGGGGCAGGCGGGCGGCTCGTCGACCATGCCGCACAAGCGCAACCCGGTGATGTCGGTGCTCATCCGCAGCACGGCACTGACCGCGCCGTCCCTGGCCGCCGCACTGCACGTCGCGTCGGCCTCGAGTGTCGACGAACGGGCCGACGGGGCCTGGCACGCGGAGTGGGGCACCCTGCGCACCCTCAGCAGGCGCACCGCGACCGCCGCGAGCCAGACCACCGCGCTGCTGACCGGACTACAGGTCGACACCGACCGGGCTGCGGCAAATCTCACTGCGGTCGAGGGTCTCTCGGCCGAGCAGCGGTCGATGGCGGATCTGACCGGCCGCTCCGTCGCCGCGCAGTACACCGGTGCGGCCGACCTGCTGATCGAGTCGGTGCTGGCGCGGGCCCGGCGGCACCTCGAGGCACCGTCATGACCGGCCCGCGTCTGGTCGCCACCGACTTCGGTGGACCGGCGGCCGGCCCGGTACTGGTCCTCGGGCCGTCACTCGGCACGTCCGCACAATCCCTCTGGGGACCGGCCGCTCGACACCTCACCGACCACTTCCGGGTGGTGGCATGGGATCTGCCCGGCCACGGCCACAGCCCGGCGGCCTCGCCGTTCGACGTCGGCGACCTCGCCGCGGCGGTGCTCACGCTCGCCGACGAGTTCTCCGCGGCGGGCCGGTTCCACTACGCCGGCGACTCACTCGGCGGTGCGGTCGGCCTGCAGCTGCTGCTGGCAGCGCCCGACCGGGTGGCCTCGGCGACGCTGATCTGCACCGGCGCCGTGATCGGCACGGTCGCGGGGTGGCGTGAGCGCGCCGCCACGGTCCGCGCGTCGGGAGTCGACGCGGTGGTCGACGCCGCGTCCCAGCGCTGGTTCGCCCGTGGCTTCCTCGACCGGCATCCCGATATCGGCGCGCCACTGCTGAACGCGCTGCGGGCCACCGATGCCGAATCGTATGCGCTCGCGTGCGAGGCGCTGGCCGCGTTCGACGTGAGCGCGCGCCTCGCGGAGATCACCGCGCCGGTCCTCGCGATCGCGGGCAGCGACGACGTGCCGACGCCGCCGCAGGATCTGCGACGGATCGCCGACGGCGTCGCCGACGGCCGACTCGTGGTGCTGCCCGGCGTCGGTCACCTCGCACCCGCCGAAGCCCCGCAACGGGTCGCCGAACTCGTCGTCGAGCACGCCCACCGGCACCGGCCCGAAATCACCCGCCACGACGCCGGGATGGCCGTCCGGCGGCAGGTGCTCGGTGACGACCACGTCGACCGCGCGCAGGCGCAGACCACCCCGTTCAGCGCTGACTTCCAGACGCTGATCACCGAATACGCCTGGGGCAGCATCTGGACCCGTCGGGGCCTCGACCGGCGCAGCCGTTCACTGATCACGCTCACCGCACTCGTCGCCCGTGGTCATCACGAGGAGTTGGCCATGCACCTGCGGGCCGCCCGGCGCAACGGCCTGAGCGACGACGAGATCAAGGAACTGCTGCTGCAGACGGCCATCTACTGCGGGGTGCCCGACGCGAACACAGCGTTCCGCATCGCCGGCCGGGTGCTCGCCGAGGACGTCCGAGACCACCCCGCCCGAGACTCCGAGGAGGACCCGTCGTGAGCCGCACCCAGATCCACACCACTGCCGAGCAGGCGGTCGCCGGGATCGCCGACGGGGCAACGGTGCTCGTCGGTGGATTCGGCATGGCCGGCATGCCGACCACCTTGATCGACGCGCTGATCGACCAGCGCGCCGGTGACCTGACGATCGTCAGCAACAACGCAGGCAACGGCGACACCGGCCTGGCCGCACTGCTGGCGGCGGGCAGGGTACGAAAGGTCATCTGCTCGTTCCCCCGCCAGGCGGACTCCTACGTCTTCGACCGCCTGTACCGCGCCGGCGAGGTCGACCTCGAAGTGGTGCCGCAGGGCAATCTCGCCGAACGCATCCGTGCCGCGGGCGCCGGGATCGGCGCGTTCTTCTGCCCGACCGGGGTCGGCACACCGCTGACCGAGGGTAAGGAGGCGCGCACCATCGACGGTCGCGACTACGTCCTGGAATACCCGATCCGGGGTGACGTCGCCCTCATCGCCGCGCATGTCGGCGACCGCGCCGGAAATCTGGTGTACCGCAAGACCGCGCGAAATTTCGGCCCGGTGATGGCCACCGCCGCCGAGATGACCGTCGTGGAGGTGTCCCGGGTGGTGGAGGCCGGTGAACTCGACCCCGAATGTGTGGTCACCCCCGGCATCTTCGTCGACCGCATCCTCGATCTGTCAGCAGCACAGCATGATTCGGAGGTGGCGGTGTGACGACCATCCGCAGTGACACCGTCGAGCGCCTCGACCGCGACCCGCTCGACCGCGACGAGATCGCCGCCCTGATCGCCCGCGACATCCCCGCCGAGTCCTACGTCAACCTCGGGATCGGGCTGCCCACCCGGGTGGCCGAGCACCTGTCACCGGCGGACGGCGTGGTGCTGCACACCGAGAACGGGATGCTCGGCATGGGCGGCGTCGCGGTCGGCGACGCCGTCGACCCCGACCTGACCAACGCCGGGAAGATCCCGGTCACCGAGACCCCGGGGGCGTCCTACTTCCACCACGCCGATTCGTTCGCGATGATGCGCGGCGGCCATCTGGACGTCTGCGTGCTGGGCGCCTACCAGGTCAGCCACCACGGCGACCTGGCGAATTGGCACACCGGCGCACCCGACGCGATCCCGGCGGTCGGCGGAGCCATGGACCTCGCCATCGGCGCCAAGCAGATCTTCGTGATGATGAATCTCTTCACCAAGGAGGGCGCGGCCAAACTCGTGCCGGCGTGTGCCTACCCGCTCACCGGCAGGCGCTGCGTGAACCGGGTCTACACCGACCTCGCGATCTTCGAACTGGACCGCACCGGGGAGCGCCCGGTGCGGGTGGTCGAGACGTTCGGCATCAGCGTGGCGGACCTGGGCGAGCGGCTGGGTGTCCGTCTGCGCTGACCGATCCGTACCGGCGGCGCAGCCATGCCGCTCTTGGCTAGGCTTTGGCCTCGTGCGCGCCGTGCTGATCGTCAACCCCAATGCGACGTCGACCACCCCCGCCGCGCGTGACCTGCTCGCCCACGCGGTGGAGAGCCGGGTCGAGCTGGTGGTCGTGCACACCGACCACCGCGGCCACGCGATCGAGATCGCCCGCGACGCGGCTCGCGACGAGGTCGACGTGCTGATCGTGCACGGCGGTGACGGCACGGTGAACGAGGTGGTCAACGGCGTGCTGTCGGAACGCGGTCCCGGCCTCCCGGCCCCCGCGGTCGGCGTGGTGCCCGGCGGGTCGGCCAATGTCTTCGCCCGGGCGCTCGGCATCAGCCCCGACCCCACCGAGGCCACCAATCAACTCGTCGACCTGCTCGGCGACTACCGCCGCGACGGCCGCTGGCGGCGCATCGGGGTGATGGACTGCGGCGAACGCTGGGCGGTGTTCACCGCGGGCATGGGGGTGGACGGCGACGTCGTGGCCGCCGTCGAGGCGCAGCGGGCCAAGGGACGTGCGGTGACCGCCTCGCGCTACATCCGCGTCGCGGTGCGCGAGATGCTGGCCAGCGCCCGCAGGGAACCCTCGCTGACACTGCACCTGCCCGACGCCGAACCGGTGTCGGGCGTGCACTTCGCCTTCGTGTCGAACTCCAGCCCGTGGACCTATGCCAACACCCGCCCGGTGTGGACCAACCCGGACACCTCGTTCGAGACCGGGCTCGGCGTCTTCGCCGTCACCAGCATGAACGTGTGGGCCAATCTGCGGCTGGTGCGGCGGATGCTGTCCCGCACGCCCCGTATCGAGGCACGCCATCTGCTGCGCGACGACGATGTGGCGTGGTTGCGGGTGACCGCCGACGTCCCGGTGGCGTGCCAGATCGACGGAGATTACGCCGGACTGCGCGAAACGATGACGTTCACGTCGGTCCCGGACGCTCTTGCCGTGGTGGCACCACCCGTCACAACGCTCTGACCTGGGAATATGGTGCCCGCCCGAAGAATTCAGGGCGCAGCTGGATTGAGTGTAGTACACATGGGTAAGCGCTCCGGTAACACAGTGCCGGAGTGAGATAGCACACGTGTTAACGCAGTTCTCTTGACATCTGTTCAGCCTGTGAAAACATCGGATGCAACAGTGCAGAAACATTTCGTGTGCACGCGTTAACAGCCGAAGAAAAGCTCGTGCGTTTTGCTGCGCATACAAGCTAGTGACTGATGAGGAGTTAGAACTATGGATTGGCGCCACAAGGCGGTCTGTCGCGACGAGGATCCCGAGCTGTTCTTCCCCGTGGGGAACAGTGGTCCCGCGCTTGCTCAGATCGCTGACGCGAAGCTGGTCTGCAACCGCTGCCCCGTCACCACCGATTGCCTGACCTGGGCATTGGATTCCGGCCAGGACGCCGGTGTGTGGGGCGGGATGAGCGAGGACGAGCGTCGCGCGCTCAAGCGGCGCAATGCCCGCACCAAGGCCCGCAGCGGAGTCTGACGACCGGTCAGAACCGCGCGAGCGACGGCCCCGACGACAACGTCGGGGCCGTCACTTTTTCCAAGGACTTTCCTGTCAATTCGCTGAGCGAATTTCGTTTTCTGGCTGTGACGTCCGTTACTGCGGGAGCCGCGTACGGCGCCCCAGCGGCACCCGCAGCACCACGTCGGTGCCGCCGGTGGCGACGTCGTGCATCCCCAGCGACCCGTCCAGTTCGGCCGACACCAGCGTGCGCACGATCTGCAGACCGAGCCGGTCGGACTTCTCCAGGCTGAACCCGTCGGGCAGGCCGCGCCCGTCGTCGTGCACCACCACGTCGAGCCAGCGCGCCGAGCGCTCGGCGCGGATCGTCACGCAGCCGTGGGCGGTGCCGTCGTCGAAGGCGTGCTCGATGGCGTTCTGCACCAGCTCGGTGATCACCATGATCAGCGCGGTGGCCCGGTCCGCGTCGAGCACGCCGAGATCGCCGACGCGGTTGATGCGGATCGGGGTGTCCACGGTGGCCACGTCGTTCATGATCGGCAGGATCCGGTCGACGACCTCGTCGAGGTTCACCTCCTCGTCCACCGACATCGACAACGCGTCGTGCACCAGGGCGATCGACGACACCCGTCGCACCGACTCCAGCAGCGCCTCGCGGCCCTCGGCGTTGTTGGTGCGCCTGGCCTGCAGCCGCAGCAGCGCCGCGACCGTCTGCAGGTTGTTCTTGACGCGGTGGTGGATCTCCCGGATGGTCGCGTCCTTGGACAGCAGCGCCCGGTCGCGGCGTTTGACCTCGGTGACGTCCCGGATCAGCACCGCGGCGCCGACGGCCTCGCCGTGCGCCACCAGCGGCAGGGTGCGCAGCAGGACCGCCGCCCCACCCGCGTCGACCTCCATGCGCATGCTGGAGCCGCCGGCGAGCGAGTCGCGGATGTGGTCGGCCAGTTCCTGGGCCTCGAACGGGTCGGAGATGAGCGGGCGGGTGATCGCCACCAGGTTCTGTCCCTCGAGTTCCGACGTCAGCGCCATCCGGTGATACGCCGAGATCGCGTTGGGGCTGGCGAACACCACGGTGCCCGCGCCGTCCAGCCTGATGAAGCCGTCGCCCACCCGCGGGCTGGAACGCGACATCGCGAGGTCACCGACGTTCGGGAAAGTGCCTTCGGAGAGCATGTGCAGCAGGTCCGCGGCGCAGTCGAGGTACGCGCTCTCCAGTGGGCTCGCCGTGCGCCTCGCGGCCAGCGCGGTCTGGTGGGTCAGCACCGCGACCACCTTGCCGTCCCAGCGCACCGGAACCGCCTCGACGTTCAGGCCGGGTGAGTCCTGTTGCGTTGCTTCGTCTTCCGTGACGATGACACCGGTGTCGAACGCGGAGCGCACCACCGGTAGCCGCTGGTCGTCCGAGAGCGTGCCCACCGCGTCGGCGAGCAGCACCGTGGGCGCGGTGTTGGGCCGCACCTGTGCGACGCACACCAGGACGCCGTCGTCGCGGCCCACCCACATGAGGTAGTCGGCGAAGGACAGGTCCGCCAGCAGCTGCCACTCGCCGACCAGGGCGTGCAGGTGGTCGACGGCATTGCCGGGCAGCATGGTGTGCTCGGCGAGCAGGTCACCGAGGGTGGACATCGAGCATCATGTCGGGCGGTCGAGTACCGGGGAGTGGCTAGCCGATGACCGCGATGAGATGACCGGCCTGGATGACGTCGCCTTCGCTGACATTGACCTTGGTGACGGTGCCTGCGACCTCGGCGAGCACCGGGATCTCCATCTTCATCGACTCCAGCAGCACCAGGGTGTCGCCCTCGCCGATCTGATCACCTTCGTGGACCACGACCTCGAGCACACTGGCCACGATTTCAGCGCGAACGTCCTCGGCCATCTTCACCCCACTCACTCTCGGTTTCGCGCCTCTATCGAACCACAACACCGCGTGGCCGGAGCATTCGCCGGGCCGTGAGACAATGGCGTGGTGCCGCCCGTGGGACGCGGGCTGGAAAGTACCGAAGACCGTACGGAGGAACAGCCATGGCCAAGCGTGGCCGCAAGAAGCGCGACCGGAAGCACACGAAGGCGAATCACGGGAAGCGACCCAACGCCGGTTCGAAGTCGGTGCGCTAGCCCCACCGTCGACCGAAACGCCCGCCCGTCCTGCAGGACGGGCGGGCGTTCGTCGTGAGTGGGCAGGCGCCGGTCAGCCGCCGCGGATGATCGTGGTGCGGCTGATCTCGATCCGCAACCGCTCGCGCAGCCGGTCGGGCGCCTTCTCGCCGCTGCACTTGGTCGCGATCAAGTGCTTCACCCGCTGCTCCACGCCGTAATGGCGCAGGCAGGCGGGGCACTCCTCGAGGTGGTGCTGGAGCTTGTCGCGGGTCTCCGCGGTGCATTCACCATCGAGCAGCGTCCACACCTCGGCGATCACCGCCGCACACTCGGGGTGTTCGGGGTCGACGGGGCCTACCGGCGGGGTCCAGCGTTCGTCGTCGCGTGGCTGGTCGGTCATGACGGCACCTCCTCGGGCGCCTGCTCGGCCCGGATGAATCCGCGGTCTCGGGCGACATCGCCCAGCAGGTCACGCAGTTGCTTGCGGCCCCGGTGCAACCGGGACATCACGGTGCCGATCGGCGTATTCATGATCTCGGCGATCTCCTTGTACGGGAATCCCTCGACGTCGGCGTAGTACACCGCCATCCGGAAATCCTCCGGCAACGCCTGCAGTGCCGCTTTGATCTCGGTGTCGGGCAGCGCCTCGAGCGCCTCCACCTCGGCCGACCGCAGCCCCGTCGACGAGTGCTCGGCGTTGGCCGCCAGCTGCCAGTCGGTGATCTCCTCCGTCGGGTACTCCGCCGGCTGACGCTGCTTCTTGCGGTAGCTGTTGATGTAGGTGTTGGTGAGGATGCGGTAGAGCCACGCCTTGAGATTGGTGCCCTCGCGGAACGACCGGAAGCCGGAGTACGCCTTGACCATGGTCTCCTGGAGCAGGTCCTCGGCGTCGGCGGGATTGCGGGTCATCCGCAGCGCACCGCCGTAGAGCTGGTCGAGCAGGGGGATCGCGTCCCTCTCGAACCGGGCGGTCAGCTCGGCATCGGTCTCGGTCGATCTCTCGGGCGCTGAGCCGTCGACGTCGGTCATCAGGGTCGACACCGTCCCTTCTGTCGCGGCGCCGCCGAACAAGCCCGGCAGATCCACCGGACGTTCCAGGCAAACCGTTGGCACCGTAAGTCCCCTCCTTCGGAGATCCTAGTGGCTGCTCCCGACAACCGACTGACCGCTGCATCAGCAGGCGGAACTGCAGTCAACAACAGCAGACCCGATGAGACTTGTTCCCCGACCGCCGGCACTACCCTGGGCCGGTGGCACGAGCGGCGACCCCGGCGATCGCGGCGCTGCTCGCCGCGGGCGTCCCGCACGAGGTGTTGCGCTACGCCCACGACGCCCGCGCCGAGTCCTTCGGTGAGGAGGCGGTCGCCGCGCTGGCCTCGGACACGGGCGTGCAGCCCGACCAGGTGCTCAAGACGCTGATCGTGGCGGCGCCCGCCGGCCTGGCGGTCGCGGTGCTGCCGGTGCCGGCCAAGCTCTCGCTCAAGGCGGCGGCCGCGGCGCTCGGCGTCCCCAAGGTGGCGATGGCCGAGCGCGCGGCGGCCGAACGGTCGACCGGATACGTGCTGGGCGGCATCTCACCGTTCGGGCAGCGCAGACCGTTGCCGACGGTGGTCGACGCCTCGGCGCTGCGCTGGGACCGGGTGCTGTGCAGCGCGGGCAAGCGCGGGTGGGACGTCGCGGTGGCGCCTGCCGATCTGGTGCGGCTCACCGATGCGGTCACCGCCGACATCAGAGCCTGACGCCCGGCATATGGTGACCCCATGGCAGCCACGCCCCTCTCCGGGAAGACCATGTTCATCTCCGGCGCCAGCCGCGGTATCGGTCTGGCGATCGCCAAGCGCGCCGCCGCCGACGGCGCGAACGTGGCGCTGATCGCCAAGACCGCCGAACCGCATCCCAAGCTCGAGGGCACGGTGTACACCGCAGCCAAGGAGATCGAGGACGCCGGCGGGCAGGCACTGCCGATCGTCGGCGACATCCGTGACGGCGACTCGGTGGCCGCGGCGGTGGCGCAGGCCGTCGAACGGTTCGGCGGGATCGACATCTGTGTCAACAACGCCTCGGCGATCAATCTGGGCTCGGTCGAGGAGGTGCCACTCAAGCGATTCGACCTGATGAACGGCATCCAGGTGCGCGGCACCTATGCGGTGTCGCAGGCCTGCATCCCGCACATGAAGGGCCGGGAGAACCCGCACATCCTCACGCTGTCACCGCCGATCAGGCTGGAGCAGCAGTGGCTCACCCCCACCGCCTACATGATGGCGAAGTTCGGGATGACGTTGTGCGCGTTGGGGATCGCCGAGGAGTTGCGCGACGAGGGCATCGCGTCCAACACCCTGTGGCCCCGCACCATGGTGGCCACGGCCGCGGTGCAGAACCTGCTCGGCGGTGACGAGGCGATGGCAAGGGCCCGCAAGCCCGAGGTCTACTCCGATGCGGCGTACGCGATCCTGACCAGGCCCGCGCGGGAGTTCACCGGCCAGAGCCTGCTGTGCGAAGACGTGCTGCTCGACTCCGGGGTCACCGATCTGTCGGTGTACGACTGCGTGCCCGGCTCCGACCTGGGCGTCGACCTGTGGGTGGACACCCCCAACCCACCCGGGTACTCGGCGCCCTAGGAACCGGGCTCAGGTCACCCGGGTCGGCCGCCCGAACCGGGCGTGCACCCCGGCCGAGTACAGCGCACGCAGCGGCTCACCCGCAGTCGTGACGCCCGCGGCGGACACCAGGTCGTCGTCGAGTGTGACGACGTCCGCGTCGTGCAGGGGCCAGGTCACATGTTCGTTGGGGAACCACCACGTCCGGCCCGCCTTGCGGGTGTGCGCGCCCCAGCGGGCGGTCAGCCAGACCTCGAGCGGCGTCGGCTCCACCTTGCCGCCGATGTCGACCGTCAACGCGCTGCGCAGACCGCGGCGGGGCCACCTGCGCACGCTCGAATAGGCCAGGCGACGGCCGGACCGGACGACGCGCATCTTCGCCCACGTGTAGGGCACGCCGAGACCGATCCGCGTCACCGGCACCACCGCGGCGCGCTGCGTCTCCAGTGAGCGGAACAGCACTCCGTGGCGGCCCGCGTCGTCGACGGAGTAGAGCCGGACGTTGGTCTCGGCGAACGTCCCGAAGTACCCGAGCGGCACCGCGGCGCCCACCCTGGTGTGGCGCATCACGAACGGCACCAGCCCCACATAGGTGAGGCCGTCGTCGAACACGTCCGGGCGGGTGCCCGCGGGGTAGAGGTGCGCGACGGTGCGCGGGTCGACCGGCCAGTGCACGAAGGTGAGTTCCGACCAGAACTGGTCGAAGAACACCGGGCGCGGCAACGCCGGCGCCGACACCGGGAAGGTCACGGCGCACCTTCCGCTGGCCGGCGAGCGGAGCGACTGTCCACGCTGTCATCGTGGCACGCTGGTGCAGTGTCTTCGCCGACGATGTGGTCTGCCGGCCGCTACGAAGCTGTTGCCCGACGGATCGCCCACATCGCCGGGGAGGTGGTCGACGCCGTCGAACGGCGACGCCCACTGGCCGGGACCGCGCTGCTCGACCTGGCCTGCGGCACCGGCAACGCGGCGCTGAGGGCCGCCGCCCGCGGCGCGCGGGTGACCGGTGTCGACATCACCCCCGATCTCATCGCCATCGCCACCCGGCACGACGGCGCCGCCGCCGTGGACTGGCGGACCGGCGACGCCTCCGACACGGGACTGCCCGCCGCGTCGTTCGACGCCGTGGTGTCCAACATGGGGATCATCTTCGTCGAGCCCGATCGCCAGGTCGCCGAGGTCGACCGGCTGCTCCGCGGCGGCGGCGTGTTCGCGTTCTCGTCGTGGGTGCGCGATACGCACAATCCACTGTTCGATCCGGTGATCGAGGTGCTCGGACCGCCCGCGCGGTCGGGATTCTCGCCCGATCAATGGGGCGACGCGGACACCATCACTGACCGCCTCGCACCCGGCTACGACGCCATCGACATCCGGCGATCACGGCACACCTGGGAATTCGAGTCACTCAGCGCAGCAATGCATTTCCTGCGTGAGGAGTCGCCGATGCACGTCGAGACGTTCCGGCGTGTCGACGGCGCGCAGACCGAGCAGCTGGCCGCGGCGTTCGAGGCAGCGCTGCGCGGGCACGTGGACGCCTCGGGCACGGTGACGTTCACCTCGCCCTACGTCGTGGTGAGCGCCCTGCGGCGGGCGTGACCGCCGGGGCTCAGCCGAACTCGATGACGCCGCGGATGATCCGGCCGTTCCGCAGGTCGGTGTACGCCTCGTTGACCTGATCGAGCCGGTATCGCCGCGTAACGAGTTCGTCCAGCTTGAGGTGTCCGCTGCGGTACATCGACAACAGCATCGGCGTACTCGCCCGGGGGTTCATCCCGCCGAAGATCAGTCCTTTGAGCGTCTTACAGCTCGACAGCATGTCGGCCAGCATCAGCGGGACGAGGTCGACATCGACCTTGGGCACCGCGGTCATCACGCAGGTGCCGCCCTTTCGGGTGAGCATCAGCGCCGGCAGGAGCATTTCGGGCCGCAGGACGCTTGGCGTGAGGACCACCCGGTCGGCCATGACGCCCCTGGTGATCTCCTGCACGAGCGGGAATGCCTCCTCCATCGACGGGCTGGTGTCCGTGGCGCCGAAGAATTTCGCCGAATCTCTCTTGAATTCAACAGGATCGATGGCGACGACGGATTGCGCGCCGGCCGCACGGGCGCCCTGCACGGCGTTGATGCCCACGCCGCCGTTTCCGACGATCACCACGGTGTCACCGGGAAGCGTGCCGACCCCTGTGGTTCCCGAACCCCACCCGGTGGTCACGCCGCACGACACCAGCGACGCCGCCTCGAGTGGCACCGACTCGTCCAGCTTGATCACCGATTCCTCGGCAAGCACCGCGTATTCGGCGAAAGTGCCCAACTGTGTCATCGCGCTGAGGTCTTGATCGCCGAGGTGTCTGCGTGCCGTGCCGTCGGTGATCATGCAGGTGTCGAAGAGCATCGCCCCGTTGTCGCACAGGTATGTCATGCCCGAAACGCAGAACCGGCACGTTCCGCAGGCCGGCATGAACGACATCGCGACGTGGTCGCCGGGTTGCACCGACCGCACACCGGGTCCCACCTCGGCCACCACCCCGGCGCCCTCATGGCCGCCGAGGAACGGGAAGAACTCCGTCGGCGGTGCGCCGGCCGCTGCCATGATCGCCGCGACCTGTGGGCTCGGCACCATGTCCCCGGTCCTTAGGTGGTCGTCGGAGTGGCAGACACCGGCCGCCGCCATCTTGACGAGCACCTCACCGGCACGCGGCGGGTCGAGGTCGATCTCGCAGACGTCCCAGTCCTCGCCGACGCCGTGCAGGACGGCGCCCTGGCACTTCACAGGTCCGACCTCGGTGCCGCGAATCCGAACCGTCGCCTGCCGCGGGCGGCCGCGGCGCGGACCATGCCGAAGGCGAAGCGGCTCCGTCGCCGGGAGACCGGATACCAGATCAGCTCCTTCTTCGGCGTCGGCATCCGCGGTGTCGTGATCGCCTGTGGGCGGCAGTATTTGAGCACACCGGCAGCGCCGCCGTAGCGGGCACCGACGCCGGAGTTCTTCCATCCGCCCATCGGCACCGCATAGGAGAAGACGTTGGACAGCGCGTCGTTGATGTTGACCGCTCCGGCGTCGAGGCGGCGGGCGATGCGTTCACCGCGCTCGAGGTCGGCGGTCCACACCGTCGCCGACAGCCCGTAGGGCGAGTCGTTGGCGAGCCGGACGGCCTCCTCCTCGTCGGCGACCTTCATCACCGGCAGGGTCGGTCCGAACGTCTCCTCGGTCATGCACGCCATCGAGTGGTCGACGTCCACCAGCACGGTCGGCTCGAAGAAGGTGCCGATACCGGTCGGCTTGCCGCCGGTGAGCACCCGCGCGCCGGCGGCGACCGCGGAGTCGACGTGGCGCGCCACGATGTCGCGCTGCGCCTCGGTGGCCAGGGCGCCCACGTCGAAGCGGTATCCGCGGTCGTCCTCACCCTGACGCAGGCCGCTCACCGTCTGCGCGAGCCGGGAGACGAAGGCGTCGTACACCGGCGCCTCGACGTAGACGCGCTCGACCGAGACGCACACCTGCCCGGAGTTGAACAGGCCGCCCCAGGCGATGCCGTTGGCCGCCCGCTCGAGGTCCGCGTCGGCCAGCACCACGGCGGGGTCCTTGCCGCCCAGCTCGAGACTGAAGGGCAGCAGGCGCTCGGCGCACGCGACGGCGACCTTGCGTCCCGTCGCGGTCGAGCCGGTGAACTGGAGATAGTCGACGTTGTCGATCAGCGCGGCACCGGTCTCACCGAGTCCGGTGCACACGGCGAGCACCGGCGGCGCGCCGACCTCGGCCCAGCCGCGGGCGAACTCGACGGCGGACAGCGGCGTCACCTCCGACGGCTTGAGCAGCACGGCGGCCCCTGCGGCCAGCGCGGGTATCACGTCCATCCCAGGCATCACGAACGGGAAGTTCCACGGCGTGATGACGCCGACGACCGGATACGGGCGGTACACGGTCGTCAGCTTCTTGGTGATGGTCAACGGGTTCAGCGACGCCGGCCGCTCGTCGGCGAGGAACCGCTCGGCATGACCGCTCCAGTAGTTCAGCGAGTCGGCCACACACGTCGGCTCGGCGCTCGCGTCCGCACGGGTCTTCCCGGTCTCGGACTGCAGCACGTCGGCGAGTCGCTCGGCGTTGTCGAGGACCCACTCCTGGAAAGCGAGCAGCCAGCGCCTGCGCCCGCGCGGACCCATCGCCTCCCATTCGGGTTGCGCTGCGCGGAGTTCGCGAGCCCGGGCGGCGACGGACTCGGCGGAGTGGATCGGCACCGTGCCGACGGTCCGGCCGTTGGCCGGGTTGCGTACGTCGATGACGTCGACATCGGGCCTCGAAGCAAGATCAGTCATGTGAAGAGCATCACACCGGCGCCCAGCCGGGGACAGCCCGGCGGCTACGTCATTTTCGGTGTTCTTGCCTGTGCAATCACTCAGCGTGCCTGATGGAGGATTCCGCGGCCGATCGCCTCCCGCACCACCGGTAGCGCGGCCGTCGCGAGGGCATCGGCGTCGACGCCGTGGAAGGCGGCGAGCAGCTCGATCAACGTGCCGAGCGGCACCTCGCCGCGGCAGCCCGCCAAAAGCGCCCGGGACACCTCGTCGACCCCGATCACCGCGGCAGGCCCACCGGGTCGGCGCACCGCGGCGCCGACCACCTGCCAGCCGTCCGGACCGGGCAGCGAATGCTCCTCGAGAAGCACCGGCGCGGTCGACAGCCGGGCCGCCAGCAGCTGTTCGTCGGTGGTGTCGTGCAGGTACTCGCGGCGGGCGAAGAACGCCTCCACCTCGGGGCCGGTCAGCGCCTCGTCGGCGCCGGTGATCTCCTCGAGCACGTGGTCGGGCGGGCGGCGCTCACCGGACCGCGGCGCCCGCAGCGTGATCATGCCCATGCCGATTCCCGCGATGCCCTCGTCGGCGAACCAGTCCAGCCACTGCCCGCCGCGGCGTGCGGCGTCCTCGGGCGGTTCGCCGGCATCCGACGTCCAGAGCGACACGTAGCTGACCGGGTCGGCGAATTCGCGCTGCACCACCCAGGCGTGCAGGCCGGTGCCGGCCAGCCAACCGCGCACCCGGTCGCGCCATGCGCCGTCCGCGCCACCGTGTCGCACGATCCAGTTGGCCATGATCTGGGCGGTGCCGCCGGGCTCGAGGTGATCGCCGGCCTGTTCGACGAGGGTGCGGCACAATGCGTCACCGGCCATCCCGGAATCGCGGTACTGGTAATCGAGCGCCCCCGCGCCCACCACGAACGGCGGATTGGACACGATCAGGTCGAAGCGCTCCCCGTCCACCGGTTCGAACATGCTGCCGTGCCGCAGATCCCAGGACATGCCGTTGAGGCGGGCGGTCGCCGCGGCCACGGCGAGCGCCCGCGCATTGGTGTCGGTGGCGACGATGGCATCACAGTGCGCGTCGAGGTGCAGCGCCTGGATGCCGCACCCGGTGCCGAGATCGAGAGCCCGTCGCACAGGTGCGCGGATCACCGCGTGCGCCAGGGACACCGACGCACCGCCGATGCCGAGGACATGGTCGTGCCGCACCGGCCCTGGGCGCAGCGCCGCGTCCAGGTCGGAGACCACCAGGAAATCTCGGACGCCGTCACCGTGCGGGCGGATGTCCAGCGCGGACCGCAGCGATCCGTGCGGCGTGAACTCGAGCACACCGTCGTCGACCAGCGCATCCACGCCCGCGTTGGGCAGCGCGAACGCGACGCGGTCGACGGGTTCGTCGGCGCCGAGCAGGAACAGCCGCACCAGCACGGCGAGCCGACGCCGGTCCGGCGCGGCACGGTCGGTGGCGCGCAGCGCGGACCACCACAGTCCCCGGCTGAACGCCGCGCCGGCGTCGCCGCCGAGCAGGTCGGTCACCCCGTCGGTGGTGTAGCCCGCGGCACGCATGTCGGCCGCGAGGGCGTCGACGACGGCGGTGTGGCGCAGTGGGCCTGCGGACCCCGTCAAAGCAGCGTCGCCTGCTCGGGTTCCGGCTTGGCGGGTTCGATCAGCTCCGGGCCGTTGTTGCGGACGCTGTTGACCAGACGGGACACCTCCCGGATCTCGATGCGGTCGAGGTCGCCGTGGCCGCGCAACAGCCCCTCATCGATCGGAGCGTCCGGGTCGAGCCAGCGGTCCCAGTCGGCACGGCTGATGGTCAGCGGCATCCGATCGTGGATCTCGGCCAGCGGGCCTGCCGCGTCGGTGGTGATGATGGTGCAGCTGAGCAGGGGCGGTGCGTCCTTGGGCGCCTCCTTCGGCCGCCAGGTGGACCACAGCCCCGCCATGTACAGTAGCTCGCCGTCACCGCCGTACATGTAGAACGGCGTCTTCGCGCCCTTCTCCCCCCGCCACTCGTACCAGCCGTCCATCGGCACCAGACAGCGCTTGCTCTTCGCCGAGTTCCGGAACGCCGGCGAACTGCTCACCTTCTCCGACCGCGCGTTGATCAGCAGCGGGCCCTTGTTGTCGGGGGCGCCGTCCTCGGTGGTCTTCACCCAGGGCGGGATCAGGCCCCAGCGCATCAGACGCACCCGCCGCGTCGACTCGTCCTCGGGTTCGGTGTGCCGCTTGACGACGGTGCTGATGGTGGTGGTCGGCGCCACGTTGAAGTTCGGGCCGACCGAGTCCTTGGCGGCTGTCGTCGCCTCGTCGATCGCCTCGATCTTCTGGGCCAGCAGCGCGGGATCGGTGGTCACGGCGAATCGTCCACACATGCCATCGATAGTGGCAGAAGACGCCGACAGCAGGGTCGGGAGAAGGGGATCCGAGCCGCAGTGGTCCGGGCGGGCCTTTGGCCGCCGGTCCCTGACAGGGCAGGATGGTGAGTCGTGAGCAACTGGCCGGCACCGTCGACGCCCAGCCCGGTCCATGCGACGGTCACCGTCCCGGGCTCGAAGTCGCTGACCAACCGCGCCCTGCTGCTGGCGGCGCTGGCCACCCCGCAGGGTTCGTCGACGATCAGCGGCGCGCTGCGCAGCCGCGACACCGACCTGATGATCGGCGCGCTGCAGGCTCTCGGCGTCTCGGTGGAGGCCGTCGGCGGTGACGACACAGAACTCACCGTCGGCGGACGGATCGCGCCCGCCCCGGGAGCGCGCGTGGACTGCGGCCTGGCCGGCACCGTGTTGCGCTTCGTGCCTCCGGTCGCCGCGCTGGGCACGGAGACGGTCACGTTCGACGGCGACGAGCAGGCCCGCGCCCGGCCGATCGCACCGCTGCTCGACGGATTGCGTGCCCTCGGTGTCGACGTCGACGGTGACGGCCTGCCGTTCCGGGTGTCGGGCGGCGGATCGGTGGCCGGCGGCACCGTGGAGATCGACGCGTCGGCGTCGTCGCAGTTCGTCTCCGGGCTGCTGCTGTCGGGCGCGGCGTTCACCGACGGGCTGACCGTCGTGCACACCGGTGAGTCGCTGCCGTCGGCGCCGCACATCGGCATGACGGTGGCGATGCTGCGCGACGCCGGCGTCCAGGTCGACGACAGCCAGCGGTTGCGCTGGCGGGTGCGGCCGGGCCCGGTCGCACCGCGGCGGTGGGTCATCGAGCCGGACCTGTCGAACGCGGTGCCGTTCCTGTCGGCCGCGGTGGTCAGCGGCGGCGCCGTGCGCGTGACGGGGTGGCCGCCGCGCAGCATCCAGCCGGCAGGGGCCATCCTGGCCATCCTGGAGAAGCTCGGGGCGAAGGTCCGCCACGGCGACGCCTATCTCGAGGTGCAGGGTGGCGGCCTGTTCGGCGGGTTCGAGGTGGACCTGCAGGACGTCGGCGAACTCACCCCCACCATGGCCGCGCTGGCGGCGCTGGCCACCCCCGATTCGGTGTCGCGGCTTCGCGGTGTCGCCCACCTGCGCGGCCACGAGACCGACCGGTTGGCCGCGCTGTCGAACGAGATCAACGGTCTCGGCGGTCGGTGCGAGGAGACCGACGACGGCCTGGTGATCACGGCCGTGCCGTTGCACGGCGGCACCTGGCACTCCTACGCCGACCACCGGATGGCGATGGCCGGCGCGATCGTCGGCCTGCGCACACCGGGCGTGGAGGTCGAGGACATCGCCACCACCGCCAAGACGCTGCCGGAGTTCCCGCAGCTGTGGGCCGACATGCTGGCCGGACAGACCATCGGGCCCGAGGCAGGTAGTTGAGCCCTCGCGAGTACGACGAGTCCGACGTCCGGATCAGACCGGGTCGGGGCTCGCGACCGCGGACCAAGACCCGCCCCGGCCACGCCGACGCGCTGAACGCGATGGTGGTGACGGTCGATCGCGGCAGGTGGGGCTGCGCGCTCGGCGGCGATCCGGATCAGGTCGTCACCGCGATGCGGGCACGCGAACTGGGCCGGACCCCGATCGTGGTCGGTGACGACGTGGACGTGGTGGGCGACCTGAGTGGGCGGCCCGACACCCTGGCCCGCATCGTCCGTCGCAGCGAACGCCGAACAGTGTTGCGCCGCACCGCCGATGACACCGATCCGACCGAACGGGTGGTGGTCGCCAACGCCGACCAGCTGCTCGTGGTGGTGGCGTTGGCGGATCCGCCGCCGCGCACCGGTTTCGTCGAGCGGTCGCTGATCGCCGCGTACGCCGGTGGCCTGCGTCCGATCCTCTGCCTCACCAAGTCCGACCTCGCGCCGCCCGAGCCGTTCGCCGCCCAGTTCGCCGGCCTGGACCTGACCGTCGTCACGGCCGGTCGTGACGACCCGCTCGACGTCGTCGCTCCCCTGCTGATCGGTTCGGTCACCGTGCTGCTCGGCCACTCCGGGGTCGGCAAGTCGACTCTGGTGAATCGGCTGGTGCCGGACGCACACCGGGCGATCGGCGTGGTGTCCGGCGTCGGGAAGGGCAGACACACGTCCACGCAGTCGATCGCGTTGCCGCTGGCCGACTCCGGCTGGGTGGTCGACACGCCCGGGGTGCGCTCGTTCGGCCTGGCGCACATCGCGCCCGAGGACGTGCTGTTGGCGTTCGCCGACCTGGCCGAGGCCATCGCCGACTGCCCGCGAGGCTGCCGCCACATGGGGCCGCCTGCCGACCCGGGGTGCGCACTCGACGCCCTGACCGGCGCGGCCGCCGACCGGGTCACCGCGGCGCGCCGACTGCTCGCCGCCCTCAAGGACGCGTGATCCCGCAGGAGATGGGCAGCGTCCTGACCGGCCGACGACGGACGCCTCGGCAGGGTGTGCGGGGTTGTCTTAGTGGGCACCCCGTCAGCAGACCTTGATCCGACCCGAGGAGATCCTCCTGTGAGCACTGTTCCCACCATCTCGTTGAACAACGGCACGCACATCCCGCAGCTCGGCTTCGGCGTGTACCAGATCGACCCGGACGAGACCGCAGGCGCGGTCCGCACCGCGCTGGAGATCGGCTACCGGCACATCGACACCGCGGAGATGTACCAGAACGAGCGGGGCGTCGGGCAGGGCATCCGCGACGCCGGCATCGACCGCGGCGAGGTGTACGTCACCAGCAAGCTGAACAACGGCTTCCACCGGCCCGATGACGCCCGCCGCGCCTTCGATGCCACGCTGGAGGAGCTCGGCTTCGACTACGTCGACCTGTTCCTCATCCACTGGCCGTTGCCGACGCTCTACGACGGCGACTACGTGTCGACCTGGCAGACGCTCGAGGAGTTCAAGAAGGACGGTCGGGCCCGCAGCATCGGGGTGTCGAACTTCCAGGTCGAGCATCTCGAAAGGCTTGCGCGCGAGACCGATACGACTCCCGTGGTCAACCAGATCGAGGTGCATCCGTACTTCACCAACGACACGGTGCGGGCCTATGGCGCCGAGCACCACATCGCGACCGAGGCGTGGTCGCCCATCGCCCAGGGCAAGGTGCTCGACGATTCAGTGGTGACGCGGATCGCCGAGGCGGCGGGTAGGACCCCCGCCCAGGTGGTGCTGCGCTGGCACATCCAGCGCGGTGACATCGTGTTCCCGAAATCGGTGACACCCGAGCGCATCAAGGAGAACTTCGCGCTGTTCGACTTCGAGCTGGGTGAGTCGGATGTCGATGCGCTCACCGCGCTGGACAAGGGCGAGGACGGCCGCACGGGCGCGAACCCGGACACGTTCGACTACGTGCCGGACTGACCGATCACAGGGCGCCGACCACGCCGGCGAACCGCAGCAGGTCGACGATGCCGAACTCGCCGTCCGCAGGCAGCGTCGGCGTCCACTCCGGGTCCTGCCTGAGATAGGACAGCGGGTCACCCTGCAGCAGGCCGAGGAACACTTCGGCCACGATCCGGCCGCCGACCGGCCCGAGCCGCTTGCCGTCCTCGCGGACGTCGGCCTCGCGCAGCACGTAGAACCACAGCGGTGTCCGCTCCTGCAGCTTGAAGTCGGTGAGGTCTTTTAGGTCGGCGGGCGGGAGCGGGTCGATCTGCATGGCCCGTGCCACCCGTTGACCCGATGGCACACCGAAGGTCAGGTGCCGCAGCAGGTTCCGCTGTGCCAGTGACTGCGGCTCGGCACTCGGGATACCGGGCAGGTCGAACAGCACCGACGACAGCGTGGTGTCGATTCGCTTGTTCCCCCGGGCACGCCCGTCACCGAAGTCGAAGAACGTCTGCCAGTCGATGAAGCGGCGTGCCGCCCGCTTGCCCCCGCGCAGGTCGGCGGGGTCACCGGAGTCGGCCTGGGTGTCGTCGAAGATGAGCGCGAAGAACTCCTGACCATCTGCGGGTCCGAAGTTGGCACGGTAGCTCGGGCGCACCTGGGAGTGCCCGAACCGGTATGCGGCGACCGAGAATTCGACCGGGATGTACGGCGCGTTACGCCATTCGTAGAACCTGCGGCCGTTCGTCAACACGTCGTCCACCACCGCCGCTCCCACGGTCTTGGGCAGGAACTCGTGGACGATGATCCACTGGTAGTGCCACCGCACCAGGCGCTGCGCTTCGGCGAAGACCTCGTGCGGGCTGGTGAGACCCAACTCGGCCTTGACCCACTCGACGACGGCGTTGTGAAACTTGAGCATGGCGACGTGCAGTTGCGAGACGATCAGGTTCTCGTCGTTGCGAGGGTCACCGATCAGCGCGATGTTCTGACTGTTCCGCGGCAGGTCGAACCGCGGGCTCCCGTCCCGGGTCCGCGCCTCCGACCCCGGAATCTGCTCGACGAGGAAGGTCGTCAGGCCACCGTCGACCGTGTGGTCGTAGAGGTGCGGTGCAGCGCCCGGGCCCGGACCGTAGAGGTTGTCGAGTTCGAGGACGGGCGTGCGGAAGTTCGCGATCGCCTCCGGATCCTGCTGCCGCTCGAGGCTCGACGTGGTGTCGAACGTCATGTCGTGGTCCAGGAACTGCCCGAGGAACGTCATCCCGGCAGTCAGGTCCGGGTTGTCCCGGTTGTGAACGCTCAGTTGCGGATTCGTGATCAGCGCGACAGGATCGGCGAGCTGGTCCTTGGCGTCCATCAGCTCACCGGCCCTGCCGATGTCTCGTAGCGCCTCACGCACAGAAGGGTTGTCGGCGGAGAACGGCGGCAGTGCAGGGAAGAGCCGGCCGAACTTGCCGTGGTCGTAGTGCGTCGAATGCGGTGGGTTCTCCCCCTGGTTGAACGTTCGCCCATGCATCATCGCTCGTGCTGAATGTGTGCAGCCCGACATCGTCGTCCCCCGTCCCCCGTCGGCGATCCGCCCGGTCTGCGAGTGCAGGAGCGGCCGCCGCCCTGCCGCGATGATGGCACGCGGCGGACGCCGTCCAGAAGAGCTGTCGGATGACGAGATCGACTGAGGTAGTCGGCTACTCAGCCACACACCAGAGAACGAAACTGCGGGGAGGTCGACGATTCACTCGGAATCGAGATCTCCCCGCAGTTTCGCAGTGACGTGTGGTTGGGTCAGGCGGCCAGTCGGGCCTCGACCGCGCCGGCCTTCGCCGCCCGCCTGTCGCGTCGCCACGCCCGCACGGTCGCGATCGCGGTCTTGAGCCCGCGACGGCGCCCGGTCTCGGGATCCGTTCCGGCGAAGCCGGATTCGAGCTCCGTGAACATCCGCTCGCTGCGGGTCTCGGGAGCGTTGTCGGCGGTCGCGCGCAGGTACTTGTCGGGCAGCGACAACTTGGCGATCGTGCGCCACGTCTTGCCGTACTGCACCAGGAACGAGCCCGTGGTGTAGGGCAGGTCGTACTTGTCGCAGATCTCCTTCACGCGGATCGAGATCTCGTGCAACCGGTTGCTCGGCAGGTCCGGGTACAGGTGGTGCTCGATCTGGTGGCAGAGGTTGCCGCTCATGAAGCGCAGCACCGGGCCGTTCTCGAAGTTGGCACTGCCCAGCATCTGGCGCAGGTACCACTGGCCCTTGCTCTCACCGACCATGTCGGTCTTGGTGAACTTCTCTGCGCCGTCGGGGAAGTGGCCGCAGAAGATCACGGCATTCGACCAGACGTTGCGGATCACGTTCGCGACCGCATTGGCCGTCAGCGTCGACCGGTAGGTCGCGCCGGGCGACAGCGACGTCAGCGCCGGGTAGGCGACGTAGTCCTTGGCCAGCTGGGCGCCCGCCTTGACGGCGAACTCCCGCGCCCGGATCTTGCTCTCGTCCCGGTCGTCGCGGCCCTTGTAGATCTTGCCGAGCTCGACGTGCTGCAGACCGACGCCCCACTCGAAGCCGAGCGCGAGGATGGTGTTGTACAGCAGGTTGCCGAGGTTGAACGGCTTCCACTTGGCATCCCGGGTCACGCGCAGCAGGCCGTAGCCCACGTCGTCGTCCATGCCGAGGATGTTGGTGTACTTGTGATGCATGAAGTTGTGGGTGAACCGCCAGTGCTTGGAGGCCCCGCCCATGTCCCACTCCCACGTCGACGAGTGGATCTCCGGATCGTTCATCCAGTCCCACTGGCCGTGCATGACGTTGTGGCCGATCTCCATGTTCTCGACGATCTTGGCCACGCCCAGGGCGGCGGTGCCGGCCCACCAGGCGGAACGCTTCGAACTCGCGGCCAGCGTCAGGCGTGCGGCCACTTCGAGGGCGCGTTGCGCGGCGATGGTGCGGCGGATGTAGCGCGAGTCGCGCTCACCCCGGGAGTCCTCGATGTCCTGTCGGATCGTGTCGAGCTCGAGAGCCAGATTGTCGATGTCGGCTTCGGTCAGGTGCGCGAATGCCGGTACGTCCGTGATTGCCATCGTGTGCCTCCTTTCGTGGTACCTACGCTAGCGTAACCTACGACCCCGTAGGTTACCAGCCAGTAACGACTAAACGTCCAGTGTGCAGTCTCCGGATGCCGCGGAGATACAGGTCTGTACCCGGGTACCCGGTTCGTGCTCGACCCCCGTGCGCAGGTCGCGGACATATCCGTCGACCAGGCCGACGACACAGGACTGACAGATGCCCATCCGGCAGCCGAACGGCATCTGGATCCCGGCCTGCTCGCCCGCATCCATCAGCGACGTCGCGGCGTCCACCCGGACGGTCTTCCCGCTGCGCGCGAAGGCGACCGATCCGCCGTCCCCGTGCACCGCGGTACGGACCGCCGCGAACCGCTCCAGGTGCAGTCGCTCCTCGACGCCCGCGGCCTTCCACATCTTCTCGGCCTCGCTGAGCATGCCTTCGGGCCCGCATGCCCAGGCCTGCCGGTCACGCCAGTCGGGCACCTGGTCGGACAGCCGGGCCAGGTCCAGCCGGCCCTGCGTGCGCGTGGTGCGCACGGTCAGGCGATACCCCGGGTGGCTGCGATGGAGCTCTTCCAGTTCCGCGCCGAACAACACGTCGGCCTCGGTGGGGGCGGAATGCAGATGGACGACGTCGGTGATCTGATCGCGGCGGGCCAGCGTGCGCAGCATCGACATCACCGGGGTGATGCCGGAACCGCCGGTGAGGAACAGCACCGACGCCGGCGCCGGGTCGGGCATCACGAAGTTGCCCTGCGGCGCGGCCAGTCGCACGATCGTGCCCGGCGCCACTCCACCGACGAGGTGGGTGGACAGAAACCCCTCGGGCATGGCCTTGACGGTGATGGTGATCGTCTTCCCGGCGCGGCCGGCGATCGCCGGCCGCCCGGCACCGGTCACCGGGCTCGACGTCAGCGAGTACGACCGCCACCGCCAGCGGCCGTCGACGAGCAGGCCGATGCCGATGTACTGGCCGGGCTGGTAGTCGAAGGAGAAGCCCCACCCGGGCTTGATGACCAGCGTGGCGGAGTCCTCGGTCTCGCGACGGACCTCGAGCACTCGGCCGCGCAGCTCGCGCGCCGACCACAGCGGGTTGGCCAATTGCAGGTAGTCGTCCGGCAGCAGCGGCGTGGTGATGCGTCCGACGACCGTGCGCAACGCGTGCAGTCCGGGATGTTTGTGGGCACCCGCGACCTCGGGGCGCACCGTGTCGGCGCCTTTGGCCGCGACCTTGATGGTGTTCTTGGCCATGAAACCTACGGTACCGTAACTTACGCTTCCGTATCCAGTGTGATCTTCAGCTCTGAACCACCTCAGAGCAGGTCGAGGAGGAACGGCAGCTCCTGCGGCGCGTACCACGCGAGGTCGTGATCCTGGGCGTCGCCGACGGTCAGTTCGGCGTCCTCGTCACCCAGGTCGGCCGCGTCCACCACGCCGACCGCCTGCCGCACCGCCGCCTCGGCGTCCGCATTGTCGATGTAGGCGGCGATCACGTCGCTGAGCGCCACCGGACCCGCGAGCCGCACCACCGCGTCGTCGAGGTCGGGACGGGCGGTGGCCTCCTGGACGTCCGCGACCAGGACCGCGCGCCGCGGCAGACCCGACGCGCCGTCCGGGCCGGACAGCAGCCGTAGTGATGCCAGCGCCGCCTCGCGCAGCGCCACCTCCGCCAGCTCGTCGTCGTCGCCCTCGGCGTAGGCCTCGCGCAGCGTCGGGGTCACCGCGAAGGCCGTGCCGCTGCGGGCGTGCACCGACCCGTCGGCGACGAGCTGTTGCAGCAGGGCCAGGGTCGACGGAATGTAGACACGCATTCCGCCGACACTAGCTATGTCTTCGTCGGATCCCGCTCGACGGAGATGATGAAGTCGTCGCCGTGTTCGGTGACGCCGTGCACGACGGCCTCCTCGACGGCCTCCTCGGCGTACTGCTTGCGCACCATCATCGGGTCCCGGCGCAGGTCCTTGACCAGTGCGATACACAGCATGACCATCACCACCACGAACGGCACAGCCGCAATGATCGTGATCGTCTGCAACCCGGTGAGCGCGTCCGAACCGCCCAGGATGAGCATCACCGCCGCCACCGCGCCGGTGGCCACACCCCAGAACACCACGATCTTGCGCGACGGTTCGATGCAGCCGCGCTCGGACAGCGAGCCCATCACGATCGACGCGGCGTCGGCGCCGGAGACGAAGAAGATGGCGACCAGGATCATCACCAGCACACTGGCGACGGTGGCCAGCGGGTATTGCTCGAGCAGTCCGAACAGCTGGCTCTCCGAGCTGCCGTCGCCGACCACGTCGACGCCCTGCTGCTGTTCCCGGATCGCCGCGCCGCCGAAGATGCAGAACCAGACGAGCGACACCACGCTGGGCACCAACAGCACCCCGGCCACGAACTGGCGGATGGTCCGCCCGCGCGAGATGCGGGCGATGAACATGCCGACGAAAGGTGTCCAGGACAGCCACCACGCCCAATAGAACACCGTCCACGAGCCCAGCCAGGCGTTCACCTCGCCACCCTCGGCGCCGGTGCGCGCCGACATCATCGCCAGCTCCTGGAAGTAGCTGCCGACCGACGTGGGGATGAGGTTGAGGATGAACACCGTCGGGCCGACGATGAACACGAACAGCGCCAGCACCACGGCGAGCACCATGTTGATGTTGGACAGCCACTGGATGCCCTTGGCCACGCCCGACACCGCCGACAGCACGAACGCCACGGTCAGCACGGCGATGATGCCGATGAGCACGGCGTTGCCGGTTTCGCCGATGCCCGCGACGATCTGCAGACCCTTGCTGATCTGTAGCGCGCCCAGGCCCAGTGAGGCGGCCGAGCCGAACAGCGTGGCGAAGATCGCCAGCATGTCGATGACCTTGCCCCAGCCGCCGTTGGCGCGGGATCCGATCAACGGCTCGAACGCGGCGCTGATGAGCTGGAACCGGCCCTTGCGGTACACGCCGTAGGCGATCGCGAGGCCGACGACGGCATAGATGGCCCACGGGTGCAGCGTCCAGTGGAACAGGGTGGTGGCCATCGCGATCTGCGCGGCCTCCTGGTTGCCCGGCGGGCCCGTTCCGGGAGGCGGGGTGACGAAGTGCGTCAGCGGTTCGGCGACGCCGTAGAACATCAGCCCGATGCCCATGCCGGCGCTGAACATCATGGCGATCCACGACACCGTCCGGAATTCCGGTTCCTCGTCGTCGCGGCCGAGCGGGATGTTGCCGAAGCGGCTGACCGCCAGCCACAGCACGAACAGCACGAATCCCGACGCGGTCAGGACGAAGAACCAACCGATGTTGGTCAGCACCCAGTTCAGCGCACCGCCGGAGGCGTCGGCCAGCGTCGACGTGCTGACCCCGCCCCAGACCAGGAACCCGATGGCCAGCGCAGCGGTGACGCCGAACACCACCCAGTCGATTCCGATCCGCCTGGCCTGCGCCTCCTCGTCGATCGCCACGTCGAGGATCGGGTGCGGAATGGCACCGCCGGTGGGCGACCGCAGCGCGTGGTCGACCGTCCGCCGGGCGCGATCGGACTTCTTCTTCTCGGGGCTGATTGTCATGGTGAATTCATCAGAACCTCTCGGCTCCACCACGTCAACTCCCCTGCAGGCTACGAACTGGTTACCTCGCGGCTCCCAACAGTTCGTCGAGGGACTCCTGCAGCAGGCCGGGGAGCACGTCGACGTCGCTCATCGCGTCCCGGTCGGCGTTGATGCCGAAGTAGAGCATGCCGTTGTAGGAGGTCACCCCGATCGACAGCGTCTGGTTGTGCAGCAGCGGCGGAACGGCATAGGTCTCGAGCAGCTTGGTGCCCGCCACGTACATCTGTTTCTGCGCTCCCGGCACGTTGGTGATGAGTAGGTTGAACTGCCGCGCCGAGAACGTCGTCGCAACGCGGATCCCCATGGCGTGCAGCGTGGGTGGCGCGAACCCCGACAGGGTGACGATGGTGCGGGCGTCGACCAGGCTGGCCGCCGTCGGATGCGACTCGGTGGCGTGCGAGATCTGGGACAGCCGCACCACGGCGTTGCCCTCGCCGACGGGGAGGTCGACCAGGAACGGGGCCACCTCGCTGATCGCCTGCCCGGGGCCCGCGGAGTCGATCTCGGCGTCGGGATAGACCGACATGGGGGCCATCGCACGCACCGTCGTGGTGGGCGTGACCGGTTCGCCGCGGGACAGCAGCCAGTTCCGCAGTGCGCCTGCGACCACCGCGAGCAGGATGTCGTTGATGTTGCACTCGTACCTGGCCCGCATCCGCCGGTAGTCCTCCAGCGGGTGGCTGGCCACCGTGAAGCGGCGGTTGCGGGAGACCCGGGTGTTCAGCGGACTGTTCGGCGCGGTGCCGCGGGCGACGGTGCGCGCCACGTCGGCGAACCGGCGGCCCATCTCGACGAGCTGCCCGGCGTTGGTGGCCACGTCGGTCACCGCGTCGCGCACCGCACCCAGCTGTGCTGTCGGCCGGGTCACCCATTCCCCCACGGCGCCGAGCAGGAGCTGGCGGTCGCTCGGTTCGCGGGCCGGGATCCAGATGTCCTCGCCGAACTCGGGCGCCTTCTGCGTCCGGTCGACGATGACGTGACCGATCTCCAGTGCGGTCATCCCGTTCACCAGGGCCTGGTGGGACTTCGTGTAGATCGCGACGCGGTTCTTGGTGAGCCCCTCGACCAGGTACATCTCCCACAGCGGCCGCGACTTGTCGAGCGGACGTGAACCCAGCCGCGCGACCAGGTCGTGCAGCTGGGCGTCGCTGCCCGGCGACGGCAGCGCAGAGCGCCTGATGTGGTAGGTGATGTCGAAGTCCGGATCGTCGACCCAGACCGGCCGGGCCAGCCCGAGGGTGACCTCGCGGACCTTCTGCCGGTACCGCGGGATCTGCGGCAGCCGCTGTTCGACGGTGGCCAGCAGAGTCTCGTAGCTCAGCCCGTTGCGTGGCCTGCGCAGGATCGACAGCGAGCCGACGTACATCGGGGTGGCCGTGTTCTCCAGATGGAAGAATGTCGCGTCGGGCGCCGACAGCCTCGTCACCATACGGCGCTATCCCCCTCTTCGGCCGTCGCTGCTCGGTCCCCGCCACCGTATCCGGCCGATCTGTGACCCCGCAGCACGGGTGCATCGAGCCCGGTGCGAACCGTGCGACGATGGACAGGTCTGCGACTCTCCAGCAGATGCCGATCAGTACGCCGAGCATCAGGAGAGTTCGTCATGCCCCCGCACGCCACCCATTCCGCGGCCGGTCGCCGCTCGCTCACCTCACCGGTCATCGACTACGAGCCGGCGCCCACCCCCGTCACCGGGCCGTGCCCGCAACCATCGCCGGCCGCCCTGCACCGGCGCACACCCCGGCCGCTGCGGCCCGCGCCGGCTGCCGTACCCGCTGCGCCGCGGCCCGCGGCCGTGTTCGCCGACGCAGCGCTGCGCCGCGTGCTCGAGGTGATCGACCGACGCCGCCCGGCCGCCCAGCTGCGGCCACTGCTGGCGCCGCCGCTGCTCGCCACGGTGGTCATCCACGCCCGGCTGCGGCACGCGGCGCCGGCACGGCTGCGCCGGGTCGGCCTGCGCGCGGCGGGATCCGGGTCGACGGCCGCCGAGGTGTTCGCCACCTACAGCCGCGCCGAGCGGGTGCGCGCGATCGCCGCGCGCGTCGAACTCGTCGCGCCGGACCGCTGGCAGCTGGTGGCGCTGCAGATCGGTTGAACGCTCAGCCGCGACGGCGTGACCGCGGGGCCTTTGCGCCCTTGGCCTGCTGACGGGCCGCCTCGCGGCGTTCCCGTCGGGTACCGCCTGCGCCGCCGGCACCCTGCGCGGCGGGCCGCGGGCCGCCATTGGACCGCTTCACCTCGGCCGAGCCGTCCTCCGCCGGACCGACATACGTCAGCGGTGGCGCCTCGTTGTCGATTCCCTTGGCGCGCAACGACGGTGCGGCCGGCCGCTCCTTGGTGGCCACGCCGCCCTCGCCTGCGCCGCGTTCCTGCGCCTGCGCCGCGGCGGCCTTGGCGAACTCGGCGAGACCGCTCGGCGCGGACACGGGCGCCACCGCAGGCGCGGGGGCGGCTTCGACGGTGACGTTGAACAGGAAGCCGACCGACTCCTCCTTCAGCGCGTCGAGCATGCCCCTGAACATGTCGTAGCCCTCGCGCTGGTACTCGACCACCGGGTCACGCTGGGCCATCGCACGCAGGCCGATGCCCTCACGCAGGTAGTCCATCTCGTAGAGGTGTTCGCGCCACTTGCGGTCGATGACGTTGAGCAGCACGTTGCGCTCCAGCTGACGCATCGCGCCCTCGCCGGCCATTTCCTCGAGCTGGCGCTCCCGATCGGCGTAGGCGCGTTCGGCGTCGGCCACGAGTGCGTCGAGCAGTTCCTCGCGGGTCAGCTCGCCGGGCTCACCGACGGCGTCGGAGTCCACCAGGTCGTGGTGGTCGATGCCGACCGGGTAAAGCGTCTTGAGCGCCTCCCACAGCTTCTCCAGGTCCCAATCCTCGGCGTAGCCCTCGGCGGTGGCGCCGTTGACGTATGCCGTGATGACGTCGACGAGCATCTGGTGCGCCTGGTCCTGCAGGTTCTCGCCCTCCAGGATGAGGCGGCGTTCCCGGTAGATGACCTTGCGCTGCTGGTTCATCACCTCGTCGTACTTGAGGACGTTCTTGCGGACCTCGAAGTTCTGCTGCTCGACCTGCGTCTGGGCGCTCTTGATGGCGCGGCTGACCATCTTGGCCTCGATCGGCACGTCGTCGGGCAGGTTCAGCCGGTTGAGCAGCGCCTCGAGCGTCTCACCGTTGAACCGCCGCATCAGCTCGTCGCCCAGCGACAGGTAGAACCGGGACTCGCCCGGGTCGCCCTGACGGCCGGAGCGGCCGCGCAGCTGGTTGTCGATGCGACGGGACTCGTGGCGCTCGGTGCCCAGCACGTACAGCCCGCCGACGGCGATGACGTCCTTCGACTCCTCGACGTGCTCTTCCTTGACCTGCTGCAGCACCGCCTCCCACGCCGCTTCGTACTCGTCGGGCGTCTCGACGGGGTCCAGCCCCTGTTCCCGCAGCCGCTTGTCGGCGAGGAAATCGACGTTGCCGCCGAGCACGATGTCGGTGCCGCGACCGGCCATGTTGGTGGCGACGGTGATCGCGCCCAGCCGGCCGGCCTCGGCGATGATGCCGGCCTCCTGCTCGTGGTACTTGGCGTTCAGCACGTTGTGCGGGATCTTGCGCTTGGTGAACTGGCGCGACAGGTACTCGGAGCGCTCGACGCTGGTGGTGCCGATCAGGACCGGCTGGCCCTTCTCGAATCGCTCGGAGACGTCGTCGACGACGGCGATGTACTTCGCCTCTTCGGTCTTGTAGATCAGATCCGACTGGTCCTGGCGGACCATCTGGCGGTTCGTCGGGATCGAGACCACACCCAACTTGTAGATCTCGTGCAGCTCGGCGGCCTCGGTCTGGGCGGTGCCGGTCATGCCTGAGAGCTTGTCGTAGAGCCGGAAGTAGTTCTGCAGCGTGATCGTGGCCAGCGTCTGGTTCTCGGCCTTGATCTCGACGTGCTCCTTGGCCTCGATCGCCTGGTGCATGCCCTCGTTGTAGCGGCGGCCGAGCAGCACGCGGCCGGTGAACTCGTCGACGATGAGCACCTCGCCGTTGCGGACGATGTAGTCCTTGTCGCGCTGGAACAGCTCCTTGGCCTTCAGCGCGTTGTTGAGGTAGCTGACCAGCGGCGAGTTGGCGGCCTCGTAGAGGTTCTCGATACCCAGCTGGTCCTCGACGAACTCGACCCCGACCTCGTGCACGCCGACCGTGCGTTTGCGCAGGTCGACCTCGTAGTGGACGTCCTTCTCCATCAGCGGGGTCAGGCGGGCGAACTCGCTGTACCAGTTCGACGCACCGTCGGCCGGGCCGGAGATGATCAGCGGGGTGCGGGCCTCGTCGATCAGGATGGAGTCGACCTCGTCGACCACCGCGAAGTTGTGACCGCGCTGCACCAGGTCCTCGAGCGAGTGCGCCATGTTGTCGCGCAGGTAGTCGAAGCCGAACTCGTTGTTGGTGCCGTAGGTGATGTCGGCGGCGTAGGCGGCGCGCCGTTCGTCAGGGGTCAGGCCGGACAGGATGACGCCGACGTCGAGCCCGAGGAAGCGGTGCACCCGGCCCATCCACTCGGCGTCACGTTTGGCCAGGTAGTCGTTCACCGTGACGACGTGCACACCCTTGCCGGACAGCGCGTTGAGGTAGGCGGGCAGTACACAGGTCAGGGTCTTTCCCTCACCGGTCTTCATCTCGGCGACGTTGCCGAAGTGCAGCGCTGCGCCACCCATCACCTGCACGTCGAAGTGCCGCTGGCTGAGCACCCGCCACGCCGCCTCGCGCGCGACGGCGAACGCCTCGGGCAGCAGGTCGTCGAGGTCCTCGCCGTCGGCGATGCGCTTCCTGAACTCGTCGGTCTTGGCCCGCAGCTCGGCGTCAGACAGCTTCTCGACGTCGTCGGACAGGGTGTTGACATAGTCAGCCACCTTCTTCAGGCGCTTGACCATGCGGCCTTCACCGAGACGGAGCAACTTATCGAGCACGGATTTCCCCTGTGGGTTGACGTATCAGACGGAGTCCATGGTAGAGGTCGCCGCTGGGAGCCCGGCCCTCCGCGGACCCCTGGGCGTGGGACCGATGCCGAAAACCCCGCGACACCGTGGGTGTCGCGGGGTTCCTGGCGATCGGACCGTGCCGGGTCAGGACAGCCGGATCAGCCCGTAGTCGTAGGCGTGCCTGCGGTAGACGACGCACGCGCGGTCGCTCTCCTTGTCGTGGAACAGGAAGAAGTCGTGGCCGACGAGTTCCATCTCATAGAGCGCGTCATCGACGGTCATCGGCTTGGCGGGGTGTTCCTTGGTGCGCACGATGCGGCCCGGTTCATGATCGTCGGGTGCGGCGCCATCGGACATCGGTTCGGCGGTGGACTGGGGCGCGTCCATGGCAGCGGCGAGCGCGGTGGCCTCGGCCACCGACACCGGGCGCTTGTCCCCGTAGTGGATCTTGCGGCGGTCCTTGCTGCGGCGCAGGCGGTTCTCGAGCTTGCTCACGGCGCCTTCGAAGGCGGCGTAGAAGCTGTCCGCGCACGCCTCACCGCGCACCACAGGCCCACGGCCGCGGGCGGTGATCTCCACGTGCTGGCAGTTCTTTCGCTGACGGCGGTTCTTCTCATGGTCGAGTTCGACGTCGAAGAGGTAGATGCTGCGGTCGAATCGCTCCAGTCGCTCGAGTTTCTCGGCGACGTAGACGCGGAAGTGATCGGGGATCTCGACGTTGCGGCCGGTGAGGTTGACGTCCGCCTTCGGCTCGGTTGCCGGCTGGCCCTCCTCGACCACCATCGTTCGGTCTGATTCCACGGATTGAATTGACATACTTGGCAACTCGTTTCTCTCGCGCGTCGCACGCAGTGCGTGCCGGGTGGGTCACGATTCGCGCCGCAGGAGAGGAGATTGCAGATGTTTCTTCCGCGACCAGCGGCGCAAGGTGTCGACTACTCACCTCCTACCGTGGTGCGGCGAAGTGGCGCTGACTGCTGAGCGCCGCCGTGAAGGTGTTCACGGGTGGTTGTTTGCGACGGTAGTCGTTGTTCACCCGGTCGTGCCAGTGATTTCGCGGACGTGTTTTCAGTTCTTCACGCGGGGTTGACCCAGGGGTGATCCGGCGCTCCCGTCAGGCGTGCGCCAGGGCGAGGACGGCGAGCACGTGCGCGCCCGCCGCCTGCAGGACGCGGGTGGACTCGGCCGCCGTGGCGCCGGTGGTCACGATGTCGTCGACGAGGATGACGGGTCCGTCGACGGGCCGCCGCAGGCGCACCCGCCCGGCGACGTTGCGCGCCCGGGCGGGACCGGACAGTCCGACCGAGTCCCTGGTCCATGCCGTGAGCCGCAGCGCCTGCACCAGCCCGACACCGGAATGGCCGGTCACCGCGACCTGACCGATCCGGGTGACCGGGTCGCCGCCGCGGCGGCGCGCGGCAAGTCTCCGGGTCGGCGCAGGCACGACGGTGATCGGCGCCTCGACGATGCCCCATCGCAGCAGCTGCGCCAGCCCTGCCGACAGGGCACCAGCCAGTGGCCGGACGAGGTCGGCGCGCCCACGCTCCTTCACCGCCACCACGGCATGCCTGCGGGTGCCCGCGTAGCGGCCCAACGAGAACACCGGGACGCCCGGGTCCACCCGCGGCGTGATGAGGTGCGGGGCGTCGGGTGGCACCCGCAGGTCGACGGCACACCGCGCACACCACCGGGTGGACGGGGCGGCACAGCCACCGCACTCGAGCGGAAGGATCAGGTCGAGCATGGCGGCAGTGTCGCGCCCGGGTCCGACAGCCCCGGGCCTCCTAACCTGCGGTGACCGCGCCCGCGAGCGCGGCCAGCTTCGCGTCGAGCACCTCGGCGGCCGCGAGCAGTTCCGGGTTGGGTTCGACGACCATGAGCGACGACGGGACGACGTACGTCAGCGCGCTGCCGCCGCCGGGCTCTCCGGTGAGCAGGAGTTCGACCGGCGCGAACAGGCCGGCGGTCACGTCGTGTCGCAGCATCGTGATCGCGATCAGTGGATTGCCGATCACCACCCGCAGCACCGCCCGGTCGATGCCCGCCTTCGGGAGCCATCCGCCGTGGTCGAAGGAACCGAACAGCATGAAGCCGCTGGGGCCGACGTACGCGCCGACAGCGCGCTCATAGGACTCCCAGCTGTCGGAGCCGGCCGCGACGGCGTCGATCGGCACCGGCTGCCCGCCCACGTCGGCGAGCAGTGCGGCGACCAGTTCGTCGTAGCTCCTGCTGCTGGCGTATCGCACGCGTACTCCGGTGAACGGAACGCTGGTCGCGGTCATGTCGGCTGCCTTTCGTGGGCTCGTTCGGTGTAAGGCGCCGGACGCGAAAACCATTCCTGGGTATGGCGAACAAAACCCAGCGGCTTGAGTGGACCCGGTGCCAGCAAGCATCCACCGGGCAGTTCGTCGACAATCCGCACGCCCGGGTTCGGCACGCGCTGTACTGGGACCATGCCGCAAGACGAACGTGAGTCGTTCATCGTCGATTGCCTCGTGAAGGCGTTCAAGGAACTCATGGACGCCGATCCCGACGCCTTCCGCACCAAGTTCCGGAAGATGGCGGCCGAACCGTTCGCGTTCTACCGCGGCAGTGCCTGCGTGTTCTACGCCGACGTGGCCGCCCGCGACGACAGGTGGGCCGACGAGCGCACCAGCCGGGTGTGGATCCAGGGCGACCTGCACGCCGAGAACTTCGGCACGTACATGGACGGCTCGGGTGTGCTGATCTTCGACGTCAACGATTTCGACGAGGCCTACGTCGGGCACTTCACCTGGGATCTGAAGCGGTTCGCCGCCAGCGTCGCGCTGATGTGCTGGCAGAAGGCACTGTCCGACGAGGAGATCTCCAAGCTGATCGACACGTTCGCCCGTGCCTACGCCGACCAGATCAAGTGGTTCCTCGACGAGGACGACGATTCGAGCTTCTCGCTGAACCTGTCCACCGCTCGGGGTGCCGTGCTCTCGACACTGCAGAGCGCCCGCCTCTCGACGCGCTCCGAGATGCTCAATCACCTCACCCGGGTGGACAAGTGGGACCGACAATTTCGCGAGACAACCGGGGTGCGCCGCTTGGAGCACGACGAGCGCGCGAAGATCGAGTCGGCGTTCGAGCGGTATCTGCAGACGATTCCGCGCACCAAGCGGTATCAGGGCATCACGTACGACATCAAGGACGTGGTCAGCAAGAGCGGTCACGGCATCGGCAGTGCGGGATTGCCGACCTACACCGTGTTGATCGAGGGGTTCAACCAGGCGCTCGACAACGATGCCGTGCTGTCGGTCAAGCAGGGCAACGTCGCCGCGCCGAGCCGGGTCGTCACCGACAGCCGGGTGCACGACTACTTCGAGCATCACGGGCACCGCACCGCAGTTTCGCAGCGCGCGCTGCAGGCCCATGCCGACCCGTTGCTCGGCTACACCGACATCGACGGCAAGGGATTCGTGGTCAGCGAATTGTCGCCGTACGAATCAGATCTCGACTGGAGTGAGCTGACCGAGCCCGACGAACTCGGCGAGGTCGTCGCGCAACTGGGCCGCGCGGTGGCCAAGGTGCACTGCGTGGGCGACACCGACAGTGACCAGTCACTGGTCGACTTCCAGACCGAGGAGGCGATCGACGCGGTCATCGGCGACCACCTCGACGAGTTCGTCGCCGATCTGGTGACGTTCGGCCTCGAGTACGCCGCGGTGGTCCGCGACGACCACCGGCATTTCGTCGAGGCGTTCCGCGAGGGGCGGATCCCCGGCATCAGCTCGTCCTGACGACCTCCTTCGCGATCCTCTCCGCCGTCTCAGAAGTTGTATTGCGACACGGTTTTCGCGTCCGCTTCCAGCGCCGCGTCACCGACGAAGACGTTGTCGTAACCGTCCATCTTGGTCAGCGACTCGTACCCGGGGATGCCCAGATCGGTGCCGGCCTCGATCGGCTCGCCCTGCGCCAGCATCAAGGCGATCTGCAGCTGCGCCTCACCGGCGAGGGCCGGGTCCCAGAAGAAGATCTTGTCGATGGAGCCGTCGGCGAGATCCGCAGCGGCCGATGACGGAACCGAGGTGCCCATCACGCAGATCTGGTTCTGCAGGCCGGCTTCCCGCACCGCCCGCGCGATGCCGGGCACGTCGTTGGCGGCCGAGCCCTGGAAGCCCTTGATCTCCGGATGCTGCGCCAGAGCCACTTTGGCCTTGTCGTAGGCGACCTGTTCGTCGTCGGCGCTCTCGATCGGGTCTCCCACCCGCGCCATGCCCGGGAACCTGGCGACCTGCAGATCATGCGCGGCACCGACCCACTGCATGTGTGTCTTCGCGGTCGGGCCGCCGATGAACTGGACGTATTCTCCTTGCTCGCCCATACATTGGGCGAGGTTCTGCATGATCTGCTCGCCGAAGGCGGCGTTGTCGAACGCCTCGATGTCGACGTCGACGTTCTGGATGCCGGTGGCCTCGTGCGACACCACCTTGATGCCCTGCCCGCGCGCCTGCCCGAGCACCGTCTGCAGCGCGTCAGGTGAGTTCGGCACCACGGTGATGGCCGTGGGGTTCTGCGGGATCAGGTCGGCGATGATCTGGACCTGCTTCTCCGGACTGGTGTCGTCCGCGCCCTCCTGGCGAGTCTTGACACCGGTGCGCGCGGCGAAGTTGGCGTCGCCCTCAGCCATCCGGTCGAACCACGGGATGCCCTTGACCTTGACGACGTTGACCATCGTCATGTCCTTGGGGTCCTCGGCGGCGGGAGCAGTGCTGCTGCCCGTGGCGCTCTCACCGCTGCCGCCGGAGCCACAGCCCACGAGCGTGGTCGCGGCCACCCCGAGCGCCACCATGAGTGCCATCCGCCTGTGCCGCATCCGCACTCCTTCGTGACGCCCGTCTGTGTCGAACCGGTCACCCCCGAGGTCCGGCGGCGCGAGACGTGACGTGAGTGACAGTCAAGCAAGTCGACGCCCGAGCCGCGGTGTTTCGCGGCGCTCCGCCCGAAACAGGGGCGCGGCCCGGTGCCGGGCGGATCAGCGCGAAACCGGGCACGCGCTCAGCCGAGGACGATCGAGTCACCCCGGACGGAGACTGCTCTGGTGTCCAGCGGCCGGGAGGCGGGACCATTCGCGACCGAGCCGTCCAGGTTGAATCTGCTTCCGTGGCAGGGGCAGACGATGGTGCCGTCGACGACCTCCGACACTGTGCATCCCGCATGGGTACACACCGCGGAGAACCCCGCGAACACCCCTTCGGAAGGCTGCGTCACCACGACGCCGTCCACGATCAGGCCGGATCCGACCGGTATGTCGGCCGTATTGGCGATGCCCTGCACGGTCGGCGGCGCACCCGGGCCGTCGGGCTCGGGGTTCGGGGCCGGTGTACCGCCCGGCGTTGACTCCTTCCCGTAAGTCGTACACGCACTGAGCACCGTCGCCGCCACACCGAGTCCGGTAGAAGCGATGAGCTTCTGGCGAGACAGCAGGATGTCATGGATGAACATCTGTCGATACCTTCCGTTCAGAACGTCACGCCGGTGGTCTGGAAGAACCACAGCGCCGAGGTGAGCCACACGTAGACAAGCCCGAAGAACACCAACCCGCCGACAATCGGGATGATCCATCCTGGAAGGCCCCTGCGGGTGAGCAACAGCATCTTCGTCACGAATACGCCGTAGAAAAGGCAGCCGAACAGCGAGTGCAGGAGAACCCTGCTGTCCGATGACTGGAATCCGAGGGCGTACAGGCAGTGCACGGCGACGGGGACGCTGACCAGTACCGCCAGCCGTCCTGACCAGACATGCGCCGCAGCGATCCACGACGGCGCACGCCCGCCGGGGATCAACCGGTACATCGCGAACGCCGATCCGAGCTGGAACACCCCGAGGAGTACCGCCAGGGTCGCCAGCCAGGACTTCACCGCCGTCCCGCTGGAGAAGCCCGCGATGCTGACCGAGAAGAACTGCGGCTGATGCATTTTCCCGAAGACACCAAGGGCCACTGCGACCAGCGCGCCGACGGCGACGGCGATCAGCACCCTCACGCCACCCGACGTTCTGCCCGTGCCAGGGGCGCCGAATCGAGCCTCAGTAGTCATCGGTGGCGCCTCCCACCCGGGTCGCGGTGAACGCCCACGTGCTCTCGCCGATCCGCAGCGTGCCCGCCACGGCAGACCCTTCGAGGCGACCGTCCAGGCGGCTGGTGCGGTCCTTGTCCCAGAGCGTCACCATTCCGTTGGCGGCGCTGCCCTCGAGCCACGTCTCGACCGTGTAGTTGTCGCACGCATAGCCGACGGCCTTCTGGCCGTCCACCGCGATGTCGAGGGTGAGAACACCGCTGCGCGTGGGGATCTCCCCGACGTAATCAGCTTTGGCCGGGAACGCCCGACCGGGTGGCGCGGGCTGGGGGGAGGCCGGCGCGGACGGGGCCGCGGCCGGCGCGGTGACCGACGCCGTCGCCGGTGCTGCGGGCGGCTCCTCCTTCGACATGTTGACCAAGAACAAGCCCGCGCCCAGAGCGGCAACCGCTCCCAAGGTCGCGACCGGACTCGCCACTTTCATCTCTTGACCCTTCCGTACGCCGATGCCGCCGTTGAGCGACACATTCGCTGTGCTCAACGGGACAGGGGCGAGAAGGGTTCAACGGCAGATCAGCCGGGCAGCACCGGGATGGCGCCTGCGTTCATCAACGGCCGCACCTCCGACCACGCCGGGTCGCCCTCGGCAGCGCTCGACAGCTGCAGCACCCCGCGCTGGTCGGAGACGTACACCGTGGACGGGTTGGCCGCCACGGTGGTGACCGGCATCAGCAGGTTGCGGCTCGGGCCGTCGGAGTTGACGCCGTCGAGGTTCACATACGACACCGGATGCTGCGGATCACGGCGGCTGACCACGATGTCATCGCCGGTGCGCCAGGACAGCGAGACCACGGTGTTGCCGAGACCGAAGCCGAGTCGACGCGGGTAGTTCAGCAGGAACTGGCCCGTGGGGGTCTGCTCGACGCCGGCCAGGATCACCTGGCCCTCGATCACCATCGCCGCGCGCGTCCCGTCGCGTGACAGCTGCAGCTCGCTGATCGGACCGGGGAACTTGGTGGCCACGGGCGCCACGTCGACCGGGATGCGGGCCGGCTGGCCCGAGGCATCGCGGATCACGCGAACCACGTTGTTGCCGTCGACCACCACCCACACCGCGTTGTCCAGCGACCAGCTGGGCCGCGTCAGGCTGCGCGCCTCGAGCGCCTGGCCGGCCGCCCCGCCGAGTGGGCCGATCCACAACGAGGACAACATGTCCGGCGCGCCCGGACGCAGCACCACCACCGACGCGGCGTCCTGTCCGCTGCGCGACACCGCCGCCGACACCTGGTTCGGCGCCTGCCCGAAGGAGCCGGCGACCCGTGGTGACCGCTGCCCGTCGAGCGACACCAGCGAGCCGTTGACCAGTGCGTGCAACCCGGCCGCCGCGCCGGGGAAGGCGCCCGGGTCGGTGGCCGCCACGTCCGAGGTCTCCCATCCGTCGGCGAACCGGTCGTCCAGTGGTGCGCCGTCGGCGTTGAGCACGTAGGGCCCGTTGATCCCGGCCCGCGACAGTGTCCAGATGATCTGCGCGGCAAGGAGTTGCCTGCTGTGTGGATCGGTGGTGGACAGATTCTCCAGGTCCACGCGGGCACCGCCGTAGCCACGGCCGATTCCGGTCTTGCCACCGTCGGCGCGGGTCACCGGGCCCCGCAGCTTCAGCGGCGCACCGAGCAGATTGCGTACGGTGTTCGCCATCTCCGGCCGGGGCCCCGCGATCAGTTTGGAGATCAGTTCGGTCGCCAGCTGGTCGGGATCCGACACCGCGACGTAGCGGGGATCGGGCACCACCGTTGCGCCGGTGGGGTCGGCGAAGTAGAGCGTGCTGCGCTTGTAGGTGGCCTGGAACTGCTGCCAGTCGAGGAACACACCGTTGGGCAGCTTGTCGATCCGCCAGCCGCCAGGGGTTTTGAGCAGCTCGATGGGACCGGGGTCGGGCAGCGCGCCGTCGGCGGTCTCGAAAACGCCCATGTCCGAGAGCGATCCGAGGATGTCGGCACGCATGCTGACCGAGACATGGTCGGGCCTGCGGGTCTCGACGAACACCACCCGGTCGATGAGCAGCGCGCTGCCGGCGTCGTCCCAGTCCTGGGACGCCGACTCGGTGAGGAACTGCCGTGCCGCCAGATGCCGGTTGGCCGGATCCGCCGTGGCCTTGAGGAATTCGCGCAGCAGCACGTCGGGATCCATGTTGGGTGTCGGTGTGGGCAGGCTCGGCGGGGCGGGCCGCTCGACCGTGCCGATCGCCTGCGGCGCCGACGAACTCGGCACCCCGGCACATCCGGCCACGCTGAGTGCGAACAGCATGAGCCATGCTGCGGTCAGGATGCGCCTCACACGCTCTCCCCCGCCGGCTCGCGCTCCACCGCACCGCGTCGCGGCGCCCGGTCGGGCCGGGTGGGCTTGAGCGGCAACGGACTCGTCGTCACCTTGTGGCCGCGGACCAGTGGCAGCGTCAGGCGGAAGCAGGCACCCTTGCCGGGTTCGCCCCACGCCTCCAGCCGGCCCTGGTGCAGGCGGGCGTCCTCGATGCTGATCGCCAGGCCGAGTCCGGTGCCACCGGACCGGCGCACCCGCGAGGGGTCGGACCGCCAGAACCGGCTGAACACCAGCTTCTCCTCACCGGGCCGCAGCCCCACCCCGTAGTCGCGCACCGTGACGGCGACGGTGTCCTCGTCGGCGGCCATCCGGATGCGGACCGGTTTGCGTTCGGCATGGTCGATGGCGTTGGCGATCAGGTTCCGCAGGATGCGTTCCGCGCGGCGGGGATCCACCTCGGCGATCACCTCTTCGCCGGGCACGTCCACGATGAGCTCGACGTCGGCGTCCTGTGCCAGGTGCCCGACGTTGTCCAGCGCGCTCTGCACGGTGTCGCGCAAATCGACCGACTCCACCGACAGCTCGGCGACACCGGCATCGTGGCGCGAGATCTCGAGCAGGTCGTTGAGCAGCGTCTCGAACCGGTCGAGCTCGTTGACCATCAGCTCGGTGGAGCGGCGCAGCGCCGGATCGAGGTCCTCGCTGTGGTCGTAGATCAGGTCGGCGGCCATCCGCACCGTCGTCAGCGGTGTGCGCAGCTCGTGGCTGACGTCGGAGGTGAAGCGGCGCTGCAGGTTGCCGAATTCCTCGAGCTGGGTGATCTGCCGCGACAGGCTCTCGGCCATGTCGTTGAACGACACCGCGAGGCGTGCCATGTCGTCCTCGCCGCGCACCGGCATCCGCTCGGTCAGGTGGCCTTCGGCGAACCGTTCGGCGATCCGCGACGCCGACCGCACGGGGAGCACGATCTGGCGGGCGACCAACAGCGCAATGGCGGCCAGCAGGCCGAGCAGCACCACGCCACCGGTCGCCATGGTGCCGCGCACCAACGCGATGGTGCTCTCCTCGTTGCTCAGCGGGAAGATCAGGTAGAGCTCGAGATTGGTCACCGGCGACGACGTCGGGCTACCGACGATGAGCGCGGGACCGTTGAAGCCGTCGGTGGCGACGGTGGCGTACTGGTAGCTGACCTGGCCGGCCTGCACGAAATCGCGCAGCGCCTCGGGCACCTGCTGCACCGGTCCTGCGGCGGTCGCGGCGCGCGGGCCGTCCCCTGGGACCACGAGCACGGCGTCGAACGGGCCGCCGAGGCCGGCGCCCGCTTCGGCCTTGCGGTCGATGAGGGTGTTGCGGGCCAGCTGCAGGCTGCTGTCGAGTGAGCGGCTCTCCTCGCCGCCGACGATGCCGCTGACGGTGTTGCGGGCCCGCTCGATCTCCTCGGTGGCGGCCTTGACCTTCACCTCGAGGATGCGGTCGGTGATCTGACTGGTCAGCACGAAGCCCAGGACCAGGATGACCGCGAGTGACAGCCCGAGCGTGAGCGAGACGACTCGCAGTTGAAGCGACCGGCGCCATGCCAGTCCGAGTGCGCGGCCGAGGGTGCCGAGGCCACGCAGCAGCGGTGCGGACCGTCGGTGAATGCGGCGTCGCGAACTCCAGATCACGTCGCCGCCCGAGCGGCCACGGTCACGGAGGTCCGGCCTTGTATCCCACTCCTCGAACGGTCAACACCACCTGCGGGTTCTCCGGGTCCTTCTCGACCTTGGCCCGCAGCCGCTGGACATGCACGTTCACCAAACGGGTGTCAGCGGGGTGACGGTATCCCCACACCTGTTCGAGCAGCACATCTCGAGTAAACACCTGGCGCGGTTTGCGTGCCAGCGCCACCAGCAGGTCGAACTCCAGCGGCGTCAGCGAGATCTGTTCGCCCATCCTGGTGACCTTGTGGGCGGGCACGTCGATGTCGACGTCGGCGATGGACAGCAGCTCGGCGGGTTCGTCGTCGTTGCGGCGCAACCGGGCGCGCACCCGGGCGACGAGCTCCTTGGGCTTGAACGGCTTCATCACGTAGTCGTCGGCGCCGGACTCCAGGCCGAGCACCACGTCGACGGTGTCGGTCTTGGCGGTCAGCATGACGATGGGCACGCCGGAGTCGGCGCGCAGGACCCGGCAGACGTCGATGCCGTTCATGCCGGGCAACATGAGATCCAGCAGCACGAGATCGGGCCGCAGTTCGCGGACCGCGGTGAGAGCCTGCGTGCCGTCACCGACCACCGCGGTGTCGAAGCCTTCTCCGCGCAGGACGATGGTGAGCATTTCGGCCAGCGATGGGTCGTCGTCGACGACCAGGATCCTTTGCCTCATGGTGTCCATGGTGTCACCAGATCGCGACAAAACCCTGCTAGCGCGCACCCGCGAGTCGGCTAACGTCCCAGGTCGGCTGCCAGCTGCGCTGGGACCACGTCGGGACCGACGCTGCGCCACGGCCCACTCCAGTCGCGGGCCGCCAGTTCCCGGTAGACCGCCGCGGTGCGGGACTGCAGTCCCCCGTCGCGCTCGTAGAAGTCCTTCGCGCGGCTGGCGTCCTGTTCGGCCCGCCGGTCGGCGCGGGCGGCGGCGAGTTCCACGGGCACGTCCAGGAGGAGCTGCCAGTCGGGCACCGCCAGGCGCAGCCGGTCGTACTCGAGGCTGCGCACCCACTCCACGACCTCGCCGTCGGCGCCCTGGCTGAGCCGGGCAGCGCTGTAGGCGGCGTTCGAGGCGACGTAGCGGTCGAGGATCACGATGTCGTAGGCGGCAGTCAGGTGTCCGATCTCGTCGCGGGCGTCGGCGCGGTCGAGGGCGAACAGCACGGCCATCGCGTGCACGGACTGCGCGAGGTCACCGTGCGCACCGTGCAGGGCTTCGGCGGCGAGGTCGGCGGTGACCGACCGGTGATACCGCGGGAAGGCCAGGGTGGCGACCGAGCGACCGTCGGACTCGAAGGACGCCCGAAGGCCGGTCGTCAGCGTGTTCTTCCCCGCGCCGTCCACTCCCTCGATCGCGATGAGCACGCTGTTCGCTTCTCCCGGGTCGCTTCTCTCCTGCCCCCGGCGAGCGTAACTGGTGCACGTGACCCCCTCGGACCGTCGATAGGCTTTTCTCCGGTTGTGCTGCAGCTGAAAGGAAGCTGTGGCGGGCGCATCGGAGCCGGCCGACGAGTGACTGGGGGTTCGCCGGGTGGGGGGATCGGTAGAGGTCGTCGTCTCGGAGTTGGATTCCGCGGCCGCGCGCGTGGCGGATGCCGGACAGCGCCTGCAGGACGGACTGTCCGCCGTCGACCTGTCGGTCGAGGAGCTACTGGGAAAGGGCTGGAAGGGCGGCGCCGCGACGGCCTACACGGCCGAGTGGGACAAGTGGCACAGCGGTGCGGGTCAGGTCGTCCGGGTGCTGCAGGTCATGTCGGAGTCGCTCGAGGCCGCGGGTTCGCATTACGCCGCCACCGATCAGCAGGCCGGTGCCGCTGTGGGCTCGTCGTTCCAACCGACGGGCGGCGCGCCGGAAGGTGCACCGACCGGCAGCCAGGCCGGCCCTGGCGCGGGTTCGGCGCCTTCCGACCAGAGTGCGCGTGGTGGTGCACCGAGCGGTCAGGGTGGCTCCGGCGCGATGGCCGAGATGATGAACCTCGGGCAGCCGGCGGCACAGGCCGGGCAGGCGCTCGGCCAGGCGACGGGACAATTGGCCGCCGGCCTGGCGCAGGCCGCCGCCGGGATCGCCCAGGCCGTGACGGCGTTGGCGCAGCAGGCCGCGCAGGCCGCCGAGAAGGACGATCCAGAAAAGGACGACGACGAACGCCGGTCTTCGGAAGAACAGACCGATGATCCCGAGGATCGCAACGGCGGCGAAGCGACGGAGCAGCCCGATGGAGCCGAGGAGGCTGCCGACCGGGTGTCATCGCGCGCACCCGTGGACGCCGCCACGCAGCCCACCCCGACGGCCGTTGTTCCCACGGGTGTCTCGAGGCCTTCCGGTGCCGGGTAGCGGCGGTGGCGCCGCGCTGTTGGTCGATTTCGCCCAGCTCGCGGCGGCCATCGAGCACATGAAGGCTTACCAACGGGAAGTCGACGAGTGCCTTGCAGACGTCGACCAGGCGATGGCCGCGTTGCGGGCGACCTGGCAAGGCGAGGGTTCGGACGCCCAGGCCCAGACTCAGGCGCAGTTGCGCGCGGGCGCCGAGCAGATGAAGACGGCCCTTTCACAGCTGCAGAAGATCGCGGACACGGCCCAGCAGAACTACAAGGGCGCGGTGAGCAACAACGCTCAAATGTGGGGGAACGGCGAGTAGTGCCGGCCGGCAGCGGGGCGTTGAACGTGCGGATCGAAGTCGATCCGGAGGTTCTCATCGGCGCCGGAAAGACCATGGGCTCGTTGGGCGGTCAGCTGGCGGCGCTGATGGGTGCGCTGGGGCCGATGCTGTCCGACGGCATAGCCTCGGGCCTTGATCCGGCCGGGTTCGAATTCGCGCTGAAGTACGAAGATGCGGCGCAGAAATTCTCCGACGGGCTTGCTGCGGCAGCGAATGCGTTCAACGCCGTCGGCTACAAACTGGAAGCCAGCGGACACAACTACGCGAACGCCGATGCCGTCTCCACGATCGGGGGTGCGGGACCCACCGGGCGGGTGGGTGAGGTGCCGAGTGAGACGAAAGCCGCTGACGCCGCAGCGTTTCCGAACTTCAGCGTGGTGCCTCCGCCGTCGCACTGGAACCTGATACTGCGGTTCTTGGCCTTGCGACAGTGGCCCTCGGGCAATCCGTCGTTGCTCCGGGTCACTGCCGAGCACTGGCGCAACCTGGCCAAGGGCTTCGCCGTGATCGGGAATGAAGTCGCCGGGTCGAGGACGGCCGTGTCGACGCAGAAGATTCCCGAGTCTCCGCAGATCGCTAAGGCGCATGACGACCTCGCGGCCGGGGTGTCCGACTTGGCCTCACAGGCCTCCGAGCTCGTGGTGCTGGTCGAGGACTTCGCGCGCGTGGTGCAGGAAACACAAGACGCGATACGCCGCCTGCTGGAACGCATTTCGCTCGAAGGTCTACTCGATTTCATCGGGGGGATCTTCACCGGCGAGGCCGACGACATCCTGCGTGAAATCGCCCAAGACGTCCAGACGCTCCTCGAGAATTTTCAACGCCAGGTCAAAGCCGTGGGGGGACTGCTCGGAGAGCTCACCGAAGCCCTCGGCGACACCGTGACGAAGCTCCAGAAGCACGTCGACGTGACGCTTCGTGAATTACTCGGCGATGAGGTCGGTGGTGCGATCTCCGCTGCCTTCAAGGTGCAGACCGACCTCTCCACCGGGGTGCTCACCGGGGCCGTCAACACGGTTGCCGGGGTGGTGGCGATGGCGGACATCGATACCTGGCAGGGAATGGCCGAAACGGCCTGGGCAGTGATCCAGGACCCCACCAAGGCAGACGACGTCGCCATCGCCGTGGCTCAGGAATTCTTCGCCACCGACAAGATCACCGGAGACAATCCGGCCCGCGGCATCGGTGAGGCGGGTTTCAACGTCGCGACGCTGTTCGTGCCGGGTGGTGCCTTGTCCAAGACCGGCAACGTCGCCAAGGGCGTCAACTGGGCTCGCCACCGGTTCGGCAGTCCCGACTCACCCGCGCCTGACACCGCACCCACCTTCGGATCACACGATCTGGAAGGACTCGGCGACAGTTCCGGACTCGGGACCCGGCCGACCGACGTCACCGACGTCAGGCCTGGCGCGATCCCCGACTCGGTGATCGGCCCCATCCCGCCCAACGGTGTTGATGCGCCGCCGAATCCGCGCGGCCTCGAAGGACCGGCGGGACCGCCCGATCCCCCGTCGCCACAGGCGGGCACACCCGGTGGCCGCGAGGATCACGGCGACGGCGGTGGCAGCGGTCCCCCGCCACCACCGGATCCGCCCGAGCGCACGCCCGGTCCGTCGGACTCCGGCCCCGGGCGTTCTGATGGCCCACCTCCGCAGTCGCCGGCATCGCAAGGGCCGAGTTCGGGTTCTGCCGACCCGCCGCGAACAGCGCCCGGTCATGCGCCCTCCGCGGACGACCCGGCGCCGCCGGCGACGCCGCAGACACTCGAATCTTCGACTCCGTCCGATCAATTGACGTCAGGCGGATCGCCGTCCGAGACGGGGTCACCGACCATCCATGAGCCGGCGGCGCCGGAAGCTTCCGCTGGCGGGCATGCGCCCGAACAACACGCGGGAGGGACGGGCACAGGCGAAGATTCGGCGCAGCCGCCAATGGTCAACGACGCGCCGGGCGAAAGCCGGCAACCGGACACCGACGAGCACACCGCACGGCCGGATGAACGCACGCACACGCCCGCCGACCAGCAACCGGCCAATTCGCCTGCGGCGGAGCGGCCGAGCGGTCACGAGCGCACCGGGGACGGCGGCCAGACGCGTGAGCCGGCGCATGCAGTAGGTGACAGCGAGGCGAAGCGGCACGAGCCCGCGGGAGTGATGCCGATCGGGATGGGCGGATTCGGCACGCCCATGGCGTCTCACGGGTCCGGGTCGACATCGGGCTCCACCAATGGGTCGACAGCAGCTCCCCAGACGGCGACGCCGGATGCGGCCACACGTAACCCGGACGGTAAGGGATCGCAGGCAACGTCACCGGAAAGCCCACGTGCACAACACCCTGCGGCGACGGGGCCGGCCGCTGGAGACAAACCATCCGCACCTGTGAATACGACGAAGCAACCGACCGCAGGTATAGCGGGAGATTCCCGACTGCGAGAGAGCACGGACGTTACCAGGCACGCAATCGACGGTTCGCCGTCCAACCGTATCGATGCCAAGAACCTGGACCGCTCAGATTCTTCTACCGGCCACTCCACCAAGCCCGACGTGACATTGCCTGATTCCTCTCAAGCGGGCGCCTCCGCCAGTGCATCACGTCAGCCCGAGACAATCGGCCCCTCGTCATCTGCCATCACGGAGCAGGCGACCGATAACCGAGCAGAAGCTGGGCCCACGGGCCGACAGGTGGCCGACCCGGTGCGCTCGAGCGAGCCGGCTGGTGAGGGCTGGAAACGTCTGCCCGACTCGTTCCAGGATCCGGCTCCGTCACAAACCTGGCCGTTCACGGACAACCCCGTCGATCCCGCCGCTATGAATCCCGATGTGGCCAGGCTCATCGGAGATCCGGCAGCTCCCTTCGGTCGCGATGCCCAGGGCAACCCCTTCACTCCTGAGGCGTACGCCGAGCAGTTTCACAAACTGGGGCCGGACGGCCAGAAATGGGTCAATTTCCCCGAAAATGACGGCGCCGTACCGAACACGAAAGTGGCTTTCAGCGATTTCGAGCAGTTCAAGAAGTATTACGGGAATCGTTTCGACCGTATCGGTGACGCCAAGGGCAAGTACTTCGGCTTGATTGAAGAGGGGCGCCCGGCCACCTGGGAGGAACGCGCGATGCATGTCAACAGCCTGCGCGAGCCCTACAAGACCTTCACACTCGACCATCTTCCCGAAGGATGGAAGATTGAGATCTCCCAGATCGCCGCGGGTTTGGGCCAACCAGGCGGCGGTCTACAAGTACGTATCATGGATGAGAGAGGCGTCTTCCAGTCAATACAGCAATTGGCCACCATAGACAACGGAGTGGTAAGAGTTGACAAACCCAGCTGACTTCTCACCTGAGCTGGTGAAATGGGCGACAGCAGCCGGCTACGAGATCACGCAAGCGTCCGAACGAGCGGCTTCGCCGCAAGCCACAAATGACACTCGCTCGATGATTTGGACCAACATGGGTGAGACACGATATTTTGTCGGCGTAGAAGCCGACGGCTGGGCCATAGTCACTGAGTCGAGCAGAATGAGTGAGGAACAATTCATCTTCGCCGGCAAGTCGATGCAGATCGTGGAACTGTTCTTCTTGGAAAAGTGTGGCTTGTCTGTACGTTTCGACCGCGACCTGCCACCACTGAAGATGCCGCAAGGCTTGAGTGACATCGCTGATGGCTATCGAGTTGAAGCTCGAGATTTCCGGGGAAGCGAGAATTTGGCGCTCATAGGACCAGGGAATGCGTTACTCGCAGTGTCCGGATCGGGGAAGATTGCGGGAACAGCGGAGTTGGCCAGCCTGCCCGTCTCGTTGGGCACGACTGTGGACACAGTCATGAAGTCATATCTCGATCCGACTGGTGCGCCCCTATTTTCAGCTCGAGACGAATGACCTCGCGCCCTTCGAATCGAAATGTGTTGTGCCGCAGCTCTTCAACCAGTCGAGAGCCGAAGTGGAGTTGAACGGCTCGCTCGGTGTTGCGGGTTCCAACGGACATCTGCAGGCAGGAGCATGTCGTGCCGGAGTACTGCTGTCGCAAGAACGACTGATTGAATTGATGGGAGCTGCGACAGCAGTCTGTAAACGATCAGAACACGACACACCAGATCAGTAGATGGACAACCAACGACACGGCATCCGCGCCTCCGGTGAGTACGCGACGTACGAAGGCCGCGAGTATTTCGCGCACAGCTTCAGCGATCGCGTGCGTCTCCACTCCGACGACGACCCACTTCCCCCGGGCTTCACAGCGTCCACGAAGAGTTGGGTCCGAGGCGAGGCCATCGTCCAGAACACGGACGTCGAGCGACTCGACAGGATCCGCACCGTGGCCCGATGGTGCGGGTACCGGTTCGAAGTCGGGATCATCGTCGGTGACACCGCCAACGTCACCTATCTCGGTGGACGATTCGACGAGGTCTCTGGGCTGCCCGGGATGTACCGTCCCGACAAGTACGAGGTGATCGGCGAGATACCGGTCCCGGAGCTGACCGACGTCGAAGAGCATGTGGCGCTGCGGGGCTCGGCGTCCGACATCGCAGCGGCATTGCGGGCAAGGATGCGCAAGGGCGATGGGCTGACGGTTCCCTACCACCGCAGATGGGAAGTCGGCGGCTGCGAGCCGACGCGAAGCCTGTGGAGCTATCCCTACGATGGCGTCCACGTACTCGCGACAGCCCTCGAAGGACTCGAACGACCCATGTTCACTGCGCCCGACAGGATCATCGTCGAGAACTGGGCGAGAAGCTGCTGGGTAGCAGCGAACCGCGATACCCGGGGGCAGGGCGCGCCCGATGCCTACCTCGTCGGCATGGAAGAGGAAGGCACCGGGCGCTACGTCGGCAACGCCGCAGAAGTGGTGATCGAGATGGTCCGAGAAGCGCTGGGTCAGAGCAGGCGGACCTCACCTGCGCACGACGACCTCCAGATCGGGTTCCCGGGCCTTCAGAACACCGCGACCACCTACGTGGGCAGTTGGCAGTGGAATGTCCACGGCGAAGTGAGCGACGAGAGCTTGGCCGAACGCGCCGCCCGCGCGACGCTGCGGGCGATCGACGCGAAGAAGAGCGCGGACGCTGCCCCATGAGCCCCGCCGCGCGTTCCGAATTCGCCACCGAAGTCGAGCAGACCGTCGGCCCTGTCCTGTCGGACAGGGGTCTCGTGCTCGACGAGATCTTCGACGGGCTCGACGACGGAGCAACCGGGCGCCCGCTGTCGATCGTGTACTACCGAGGCAGCGACTGCCGGCTGCAGATCTACCGGTCGTCGCGCGAGGGTGAGACGAACTGCATGATCGCACCGCTGCACGCGGCGAACGAATACGGAATGCGCAGCAGATCGAGGTTGTGGCGGTTCCTGGGCATGTCGAAGGCTCGCCCTGAGCTTCCGCTCGACGAGCTGGCGCGTACCGCTCGACGGGAACACGACCGTCACGAGACACCGCTGCACTGGGTGCGATCGATCATCGAGAAGCACTTCGATGCCGCGCGCGCGGAGACGCTCGAAAGGTCGCAGACGCACCGCAGTGGCACGGAATAGATGCGATGAGAACCGATCAGGCACCAGCTACACCGGGTCACCGTTGGTCCGGTGGCACGTAGCCGGGGGTGAACCCCTTCTCGTCGACGATGAGATTCAGTGTGCCCAACTCGCATTCATGGATGTCGTCGATCGCGATGTCCGGCCGCAGGTCGGTGTGGAAGATCGGACGGCCGTCGGCGTCGTAGCCGCCGTAGCCCTTGTCGCCGTAATCGTCGACGTACTTCTCGATCCCGAGCGCCTCGGCTGCGCGGCGCGCATACGCCTCCCCGCCGCCGGACCACAACAGGATGCGGGTGTTCCTCATACTCGCGAGCGTGATCAGGAGCGTGCGGATGCGCTCGTTGGCCACGAAGCCGTCGGCGATGGTGTTGTCGCGCAGCGTTCCGTCGATGTCGAAGGCAATGGTGACCGTCTTCATTCCCCTGCACCCCCACGTCTCGCACCGGCAGCCACCGGACGGCCAGTCAATCGTAGGCCGCACACAACAGCCGCCAAGACGTGAGTTTCGAGGCACCGCCCCGGCGGTAGATTCACTGCATCATGACGACACCGCCGGCGTACCCGGGCCATCGGGGCCACCCGCCACCCCCTGCGCGGCGCGGATCCATGGCGCTCGTCCTCGCCGTGCCTGTCGTCCTGACCGTCGCCCTCATCGCGGCGATCACGTTCGCCGGCGTGCAGGGTCGGAAGATCAATCCGGTTGCGACCAAGGCGCCCGTCGCCGAAGCCGACTGGAAACCCTATGTGGACGCCGGGGAGACGGTCGCGAAGAACCTCGCCACGATCGACTACCGGACCGCGGACCGTGACGTCCAGCGGGTGCTCGACAGTTCGACCGGTTCGTTCCACGCCGACTTCGCCAAGCGTTCCCGCGAGTTCGTCGAGACGGTCCGCACGTCGCAGTCGGTCAGCACCGGCACGGTCGGCGGCGCGGGAATCGAATCGTTGGACCCGGACGGCGCAAAGGTTCTCGTCGCGGTCAGCGTCGAAACGGAGAACATGGGCCGAGCCGGTGCCACACCGAGATCGTGGCGGTTACGGATCACCGTCGTCGAATCCGAGGCCGGGTTCAAGGCGTCCGACGTGGAGTTCGTGTCGTGAACTCGACCGGCGCGCGCATCGTCTGGTGGACGTTCAACGTCCTGTTGGCCCTCGGCATCGTCGTGGCGACGGCCATCGGCGTGTGGCAGGCCGGCGGCGACGTCCCCGCCAGCCGCCCGACCGGCCCCGCCGCCACCCCGGAGCAGCTACAGAAACACGTGCAAGAGGTGGTCCCCCGACTTCTCTCCTACACGCCGACCTCGGTCGCCACCATGGCCGACACCGTCGAACCGCTGTTGACCGGCGACTTCAAGGTCGAATACCGCGAACTCCTGGAAGAAACGATCGTGCCGCAGGCACAGCAACAACGCATCACCACCGACGCCGAAGTCATCGGTGCGGCGGTCGAGTCGCTGGGCACCGACGAGGCGTCGGTGCTGGTGTTCGTCGACCAGCAGACCACCAAGCGCGCGGAACCGCAGCCACAGCGAAGTGAGTCCGCCGTCCAGGTGGGTCTGCGAAAAGTGCAGGATCAGTGGCTGATCAGCTCGTTCGAGCCGGTGTGACCCGCCGCTAGATCCGTCCGCAGTTCGGCGCCGTCGGCACGCCCTTGAACCGGTCGGCGATCCACTGCATGGCCGGCTCACCGTCGACCAGCATCGGCAGCGCATGGTTGACCACTGCCTTGTTCAGGAACGGCGGCTGCTCGTTGGTGCGGGCCTCGATGTCGGCACCCTGGGCACACCAGTCGCGGCCGAGTTGCATCGCCGGCGCCCACGGCACCAGCGGGTCGAACCTGTTGGCGTTGATCAGGACCGGCGCGTTGGGTTTCGTCTTGCCCAGCTTCTGCTCTTCGAAGAGCGACTTGAACGGTTCCTGGCCGACGAGCGTGTTCATGTCCTGGTTGAAGTACGGCTGGAGGTGCCGGAACATGAATTTGGAGATCGTCTCGGCGATGCATTGGTCCTGCACCTTGAACAGCATGTCGGCGCCGCGCGGGGTCAGCGTCGCGCGGATCGCCGCCTCGTGCTCGGGATAGGCCGTCATCACCGAGTTCAGCGCATAGCCGACGACACCGACGAGCATGCTGCCGTCGGCGAACGGGAAGAGCGCTTTCAGGTCGGCGGGCGGCGCACCGGCGTAGGTGCCCTTGACGTCGAGTTCGGGGGCGTACAGCTCGGCCATCTCCGCCGCGGACGCCGCCGCTCCGCCGCCTTGGGAGTACCCCCAGAACGCCAGCGGGCCGTCGGGCGCCAGCGACGTGCCGGGCAGCCGCTTGGCGGCGCGGGCGGCGTCGAGCATCGCGTGGCCCTGCGACACGCGGCTCACGTAGGTGTGCAGGCCGGGTGTGCCGAGGCCCTCGTAGTCGGTCATGACGATCGCGAACCCGCGCGCCACCATCGTCGCGACGAAGAGCTCCTCGTAGTTGAACGCGAGGTCGAGATACGGCGACCAGTGGATGCCCTGGTTGAACTGCCGCGACGGTGCGCACTGGTCACCCTGGCCCTGGGTGCCGGGCCCGTAGACGATCAGCGGTCGCGGCCCGCCGAACGGCCACGGGTTGTGCGGCTCGAAGTAAGTGCCCGTGACGACGTTCGGGTTTCCGCGGGCATCGGTGCTGCGGTACATGATTCGTGTGCCGTTGGCCATGATCATGCCGAGCTGGCCGGACGGCTCGAGCACCAGCCGCGACGGCTCCGAGCGCACCACGTCTCCCGGCTGGCCCGGCGGCAGCGGATCCGGCGGTGTGTAGAACGCCTGGTACTCGTCCTCGTTGAAATACGGGTTGTGGTCGTCGATGGTCGGGTCGTCGGCGAACGCGGTCGCCGATCCCGTCATCACGACGAACGACAACAGCACGACAAACGCTCGAATCCCCCGACCCACGGCGCGAACGTTAACAGTTCGATAACGACGCCACGGCGGTTTGGTCGTCGAACGACGAGATACGATGCGGGACCCAGGCTTTGAGAGCTGACTCGTCGGGCCCGTAAACGCCGAACGTGCGCCCACTGCGAGAAATCAGGCTGATCCTCGCCGTGAGCGCACGTCGGCGCGCGAACTCAGTAGCGGTAGTGCTCCGGCTTGTACGGGCCCTCGACGTCGACGCCGATGTACTCCGCCTGCTCCTTGGTGAGCTTGGTCAGCGAGCCGCCGAGTGCCTCGACGTGGATCTTCGCGACCTTCTCGTCGAGGTGCTTGGCCAGGCGGTAGACCTCGTTGTCGTACTCGTCGTTCTTGGTCCACAGCTCGATCTGTGCGATCACCTGGTTGGAGAAGCTGTTGCTCATCACGAACGACGGGTGGCCGGTCGCGTTGCCCAGGTTCAGCAGACGACCCTCCGACAGCACGATGATCGAGTGGCCGTCGGGGAAGACGAACTCGTCGACCTGGGGCTTGATGTTGATCCGGCGGATGTCCGGGTCACGCTCGAGGCGGGCCATCTCGATCTCGTCGTCGAAGTGCCCGATGTTGCCGAGGATCGCCTGGTGCTTCATCGACCGCATGTGGTCGAGGGTGATGATGCCCTGGTTGCCGGTCGCGGTGATGATGATGTCCGCCCAGCCGACGGCCTCTTCGACGGTCTTGACCTCGAAGCCGTCCATCAGCGCCTGCAGGGCGTTGATCGGGTCGATCTCGGTGACGGCCACCCGGGCGCCCTGGGCCTTGAGCGCCTCGGCGCAGCCCTTGCCGACGTCGCCGTAACCGCACACCAGGGCGGCCTTGCCGCCGATCAGCACGTCGGTGCCGCGGTTGATGCCGTCGATCAGCGAGTGCCGGGTGCCGTACTTGTTGTCGAACTTGCTCTTGGTGACCGAGTCGTTGACGTTGATCGCGGGGAACGTCAGCTCACCCGAGGCGGCGAACTGGTACAGCCGCAGCACGCCGGTGGTGGTCTCCTCGGTGACACCCTGGACCGACTCGGCGATCTTGGTCCACTTGCCCTTGTCGGTCTCGAACCGCTGGCGCAGCAGGTTCAGGAAGACCTTGTACTCGTCGGAGGCGTCCTCCTCGTCGGGCGGAACCACGCCGGCCTTCTCGAACTGCGCGCCGCGCAGCACCAGCATGGTGGCGTCACCGCCGTCGTCGAGGATCATGTTGGCCGGCTCGTTCGGCCAGGTGAGCATCTGCTCGGCGGCCCACCAGTACTCCTCGAGCGACTCGCCCTTCCACGCGAACACCGGGACGCCCTTGGGCTCCTCCGGGGTGCCGTGCGGGCCGACGACGGTCGCCGCCGCGGCGTGGTCCTGGGTGGAGAAGATGTTGCAGGACGCCCAGCGCACCTCGGCGCCCAGTGCCACCAGCGTCTCGATCAGCACCGCGGTCTGCACGGTCATGTGCAGCGACCCGGAGACCCGGGCGCCCTTGAGCGGCAGCACCTCGGAGTACTCGCGACGCAGGGACATCAGGCCCGGCATCTCGTGTTCTGCCAGCCGGATCTCCTTGCGGCCGAATTCGGCCAGGGAGAGGTCGGCAACCTTGAAGTCGATGCCGTTGAGGCTGTCAGCCTTCAACTCAGTCATATGCATTCCTTTTCGTGCGCACGCGTGAGGCCATTTAGTTAGCCTGATTACACAGTAGTCGGCGCGGTCGGGGCGCCGCTAATTCTGCTCGATGACACCGTATCGTTCGGCAAACGGCGTCATCAGCCGGGCCAGGTCACCGGCCACATCGTGGTCGGCCTCCGGCGGCATCGAGACATAACTCATCGCCAGCCGGACGATCGCACGGGCCAGCACGCCCGCGTCCTCATCGCTCGCCCTGACCCAGCTGTGGGCGAAGGTGTCCGTCAGCCGGTCCGAGCAACGGGTGATGATCGGGCCGCTGTCGGTGGTGATGATCTGCAACAGGTCGGGCTTGGTGTCCCCCGACAGCAGCGAGATCACCAGCGGGTCGGCGGCCGACTCGGCGAAGAAGGCACGGAATCCCTGCAGGAACGCGGCGTGCACGTCGCCGACGTTGCTCTCGATGGCCTCGTCGACGGCGTCGACCAGGCGGTCCGCCAGCCGCAGCGCGTAGTTCTGCGCCAGGCCCTGCCGCGAGCCGAACTCGTTGTAGATGGTCTGCCTGCTGATCCCGGCGGCCTTGGCGACGTCGGACAGCGTGATCGCCGACCAGTCCCGGGTCGTCAGCATGTCGCGCATCCCGTCCAGAATCGAATCGCGCAGCAGCACCCTCGACGCCTCGGCGTACGGGATGCGCTGCGCGCTTCGACGGTCGCGCGGGCTGGTCACACGCGCGAGGGTAGCGGTCAAGACCGCGCTACCTCCACCATCTCGAAATCCGACTTGGCCGCGCCGCAGTCCGGGCAGCTCCAGTCCTCGGGGATGTCGTCCCACCGGGTGCCCGGGGCGATGCCGTCCTCGGGCCAGCCCTTCTCTTCGTCGTACTCGAATCCGCACTGCACGCAGACGAACAATTTGTAGTCACTCATCGGGTTGCTCCCATCTCCTCGAAGTCGACCTTCTCGCGCACCGCACAGTCAGGGCAGCACCAGTCGTCAGGGACCTGATCCCACGCTGTGCCTGCCGGAAATCCCTCGCGCGGAGCGCCGTTGGCCTCGTCGTACACGTAGTCACATCCGGGGCAGCGGTAGGCGGTCATCGGGAGACCTCCGCCACCGCCCCGTAGCGCGCCAGCATCTTGTCGCGCATCCGCGGGTGCAGGTTGACGCGGGTGATGTCGCCGTCGTAGTGGTCGAGCACCCGATGGTCCATCACCTTGCGCCACAGCGGCGGGAAGTAGGTGAGCGCGATCATCGACGCATATCCGCTCGGCAGGTTCGGCGCGCCGTCGATGCTGCGCAGCGTCTGGTAGCGGCGCGTGGGGTTGGCGTGGTGATCGCTGTGGCGCTGCAGGTGGTAGAGGAACAGGTTGGTGACGATGTGGTCGGAGTTCCAGCTGTGCGCGGGTGCACAGCGCTCGTAGCGGCCATTGGCCGTCTTCTGCCGCAGCAGGCCGTAGTGCTCGAGGTAGTTCACCGTCTCCAGCAGCGTGAAGCCGAAGACGGCCTGGATCACCAGGTACGGGATCACGGCCACGCCGAACACCGCGATCAGCGCACCGAACAGCAGCACCGTCATCGCCCACGCGTTGAGCACATCGTTGCCCGGGTAGGTCCTCGGGTCCCATGGGCTGCGGCCGTTGCGGCGCAGGCGCTGGGCCTCCAGCTTCCACGACGACCGCAGGCTGCCCCACACACTGCGCGGCACGAACTCCCAGAACGTCTCGCCGAAGCGCGCCGACGCCGGGTCCTCCGGGGTGGCGACGCGGACGTGATGGCCGCGGTTGTGCTCGATGTAGAAGTGGCCGTATCCGGTCTGGGCCAGGGTGATCTTGCTGAGCCAGCGCTCGAGTGAGTCCTTCTTGTGCCCCATCTCGTGCGCGGTGTTGATGCCCACCCCTCCGAGCACCCCCACCGACAGCGCGAGGCCAATCTTCGCCGGCCAGCCCAGACCGCCGTCGAAGCCCAGCCAGCCCAGGTCCGACGCGGTGAACAGGTACGCGCCGACGATCATGCTGGCGTACTGGAAGGGCAGGTAGATGTAGGTGCAGTAGCGGTAGTACCGGTCGTTCTCGAGCCGCTCCATCACTTCGTCGGGCGGGTTCTGGCCGTCGGGGCCGAACTTCAGGTCGAGCGCGGGCAGCAGCACGTAGAGCAGGATCGGGCCGATCCAGAACGGCACCTGGGCCGCGGCGTGCCAACCGAGGTCGTTGAGCGCCCACACGATCGGCAGCATCACGAACAGGGCGGTGGGGGCGATCAACCCCATCAGCCAGAGATACCGCTTTCTGTCGCGCCACTGATCAGCGGTGATGTCGGAAATTTCGGTCGCCATCGAACAGCCTCCTCGGTGATCGGGATCACGTCTTGGGTTGACTATACGACTCGGTTTGTCCGTTGTCTAGACATCAAAGGCTGTTTTGTAAAGCGACCGGAACGACTTCGGCGCGCTTCCAGTCGCTGAGCGATCGAAAGCGCGCCGAAATCGCGGGGTGGGTGAGGCGGGGGTGTTACTCGACCGAGGCGGCTTCGCGGCGGCCGAGTACCGAGTGCCTGCGGCCGTAGGCGAAGTAGACGACCACACCGATGGCCATCCAGATCAGGAAGCGGATCCAGGTCAGCCCGGTCAGGTTGAGCATCAGCCAGACGCAGGCCGCGATGGCCGCGATCGGCAGCAGCGGCACCAGCGGTGTCCGGAAGCCGCGATCGAGGTCGGGGCGGGTCTTCCGCAGCACGATCACACCGGCGGACACCAGCGCGAAGGCGAACAGCGTGCCGATGTTGACCATCTCTTCCAGCTTGTCGATGGGGAACACCGACGCCGCGATGGCCACCAGGGCTCCGACGATCAGCGTGATGCGCACCGGCGTGCCGTGCTCCCCCGTCTTGGCCAGTTGGCGGGGCATCAGCCCGTCCCGCGACATCGCGAACAACACCCGCGTCTGGCCCAGCATCAGCACGATCACGACGGTCGTCAGACCGGCCAGCGCGCCGATCGAGATCACTGTCGCGGCCCACTCCACCCCGTTGGCGGAGAACGCCGTCGCCAGGTTGGCCTTCTCCCCCGCGTCGCGCAGCACCGTGTAGGACACCATCCCCGACAGCACGACGGCGACCGCGACGTAGAGCACCGTGACGATCGCGAGCGAACCGAGGATCCCGCGCGGCACGTCGCGCTGCGGGTTCTTGGTCTCCTCGGCGGTGGTCGCGACGATGTCGAAGCCGATGAAGGCGAAGAACACGATCGACGCGCCGGCCAGCAGGCCGTACCACCCGTAGCTGCTGCCCTCGGCGCCGGTGACCAACGAGAACAGGGACTGCTCGGCGCCGCTGCCACCCTCGGCCGCCTCGGCCGGCGGGATGAACGGCGAATAGTTGCTCATCTTGATGTAGCCCGCGCCGACGACCACCACGAGCAGCACGACCGCGACCTTGATCACGGTGATCACCAGGCTGACGCCGGCCGAGAGCTTGGTCCCGCGGGCGAGCAGCAGCGTCACGAACGCGATGATCACCAACGCGCCCCAGTCCACCTTGAAGCCGCCGACCTCGGCGACGCCGCCGCCGAAGTTGAACACCGTGCCCAGGTAGCTCGACCAGCCCTTGGCCACCACGGCCGCGGCGACGGCGAACTCCAGGATCAGGTCCCAGCCGATGATCCAGGCGACGAACTCGCCGAACGTGGCATAGGAGAACGTGTACGCGCTGCCCGCCACGGGCACCGTCGAGGCGAACTCGGCGTAACACAGCGCCGCCAGCCCGCAGGCGATCGCGGCCAGGATGAACGAGATCGAGATGGCCGGGCCCGTCAGGTTTCCCGCGGTGGACGCCGTGATGGTGAAGATGCCCGCACCGATCACCACCGAGACGCCGAACACGGTGAGGTCCCACCACGTCAGATCCTTGCGCAATCGGGTGCTCGGTTCGTCGGTGTCGGCGATCGACTGCTCCACGGATTTGGTGCGCCATCTGCCGCTCATGACGATTTCCTTTCGGATCCGGTGCGGACCAGATTCTCGCCCGGGTGTGCGAAATCTACCGGGTACTGTGCACCCGATGGGGCGGAGTACTAAACACGCAATCGTCATCGGGGGGAGCATCGCCGGACTGTGTGCGGCGCGGGTGCTCTCCGACTTCTACGAGCACGTGACCGTCTTCGAGCGCGACGAGTTGCCCGACGGTCCGGCCAACCGCGCCGCCGTCCCCCAGGGCCGGCACGTGCACCTGCTGATGGCCCGCGGCGCCGCCGAGTTCGAGCGCCATTTCCCCGGCCTGCTCGACGACATGGTCGCCGCCGGCGTGCCCATTCTGGAGAACCGGCCCGACTGCATCCACTTCGGCGCGGCCGGTCACGTGCTGGGCACCCAGCACACGTTGCGCGACGAATTCACCGCCTACGTGCCAAGCCGCCCGCAGCTGGAATGGCAGATCCGCCGCCGGGTGGTCGCCATCCCCAATGTCGACATCGTTCGCCGGCTGGTGGCGGAACCGACGTTCGACGCCGCCGCCCAGCGCGTCACCGGCGTGCGGCTCGACGACGACGAAGCGGTGCCCGCCGACCTCGTCATCGACGCCACCGGCCGCGGCACCCGGTTGCCGGTGTGGCTGTCGCAGTGGGGTTTCGAGCGTCCCCGCGAAGACACCGTGGACGTCGGGATCGGCTACGCCAGCCAGCAGGTGCAGGTGCCCGACGGCCTGCTCGCCGAGAAGGTGGTGGTCGCAGGCGCGTCGGACGAGTTGCCGCTCGGTGTGGGGATGCTGTTCTACGAGGACGGCCTGTGGAACGTCACCACCTTCGGTGTCGGCAAGGTGGAGCCGCCGAAGGACTTCGCCGGAATGTGCGCGCTCGCCGACAAGATCCTGCCCTCGCATGTCGCCGCGGCGCTGCGGGCCGGGAAACCCGTCGGAGAGATGGCCTTTCACAAGTACCCGACGAGCCGGTGGCGCCGATTCGACAAGCTGGACCGCTTCCCCGCCGGGATTCTGCCGTTCGGCGATGCTGTGGTCAGCTTCAATCCCACCTACGGCCAGGGCATGACGATGACGTCGCTGCAGGCCGGTCACCTGCGCCGGGCGCTGGAAAATCCCGGCGAGAGCCTGGCCCGCACGCTGAGCAAGGCCACCGCGAAATCGACATACCCGGTGTGGCAGATGAACGCGGTCGGCGACCTGACGCTGCACGGGGCCACCGGTCCGATGCCGTGGTGGTACTCGCCCGTCGGCGGCCTGTTCGACCAGTTCCTGGGCGCCGCGGAGACCGATCCCGTGCTGGCCGAATGGTTTCTGCGGCGGTTCAGCCTGCTCGACAGCCTGTGGATGGTGCCGTCGCCGCGACTCGTCGGCCGCACGATCCGGCACAACATGCGGTTGTGGCTGGCCGAACGGCGCGCTGCGCGCGATCCCGTCGCGGTCGGCTGAACCCGCGGGGCGTCAGACGCCGACGGTGATGCGGAACAGCGTGGTGGGTTCCTGCGCCACCAACCGGATGGGCCCGTCGTCGGCGGCGACCCACGCCGCCGCGCCGCGCTGCAGGGTCAGCGACGTGCTCTTCGCGTGCACCACCGTCACACCCTCGGTGCACAGCAGCACCTGCGGGCCGTCGTAGCGCGACGGCGCGTCGATCTCGTGGCCACACTGGTCGCCTGCCACGCCCAACACCGACACCGCGAACTCCGGCGCCGGCGTGCGGTACACCACTTCCATTCCGTCGCGGGTCATCTCGGGCCGCAGGTCGGCCTCCGGCGTCGGCGTGAAGTCGAGCACCCGCAGCAGCTCGGGCACGTCGACGTGCTTGGGGGTGAGACCGCCGCGCAGCACATTGTCGGAGTTGGCCATCACCTCGACGCCGATGCCGTGCAGGTAGGCGTGCAGATTGCCGGCAGGGAGATAGATCCCCTCACCGGGCTGCAGGGTGATGCGGTTGAGCAACAGCGCGGCCAGCACGCCTGCGTCGCCCGGGTAGCGCTCGCCGAGTTCCAGCACGGTCCGGGCCTCGGCGGCGAACCGCTTGTGTCCCGCCCGGACGTAGTCGATCGCGCCCTCGAGCACCGCGGGAACGAGCACGTCGAGGTGGGGCTGCGGCGCGGTGATCCAGGTGGTGAACAATGCGCGCAACCCGTCGGCGTCGGGCTGGCCGGCCAACAGGTTGAGGTAGAGCTCGAGCTGGGGAACCGCCAGCGCCTGCATCAGCTCGATGGTGTGGCTGACGGGAGCGAACCCGGCCAGCGCCTCGAACTGGTCGAGCGCCACCATCAGTTCCGGCTTGTGGCTGCGGTCGCGGTAGTTGCGCATGGGCGCCGACACCGGGATCCCCAGCCGGTCCTCGCGGTCGAATCCCTCGGCGGCCTGCGCCGCGCTCGGATGGGCCTGCAGCGACAGCGGTTCGTCGGCGGCGAGCACCTTCACCAGGAACGGCAGGGCGTTGCCGAAGTTGTTGAGCAAGGCCGTTCCGAGCTGGCCTTCGGGGTCGTCGCGCAGCGCCGTCAGCAGCGACTGCTCACCGTCGTCGGTCTGCAGCCAGGCCGGGTCGCCCGGATGCGCGCCGAACCACAGCTCCGCCTCGGGATGAGCTGTGGGACTTGGCCTTCCGGTGAACTCGGCAAGCGCGGTGCGCGAACCCCACGCATAGGTGCGCACCGCTCCTCGTAGCAGGTGCACTGTCTAGCCCCGAACCAGTCTCAGGTACACAGCCGTCATCTCCAGTCGCACGGCCAGCGTCGCCAGCTGATGCTCCGGCCGGCTGCTCGCCCCCCTCGCCGCGCCGTCACCGGCGTCGGGCACATCCTCGGCGCTGACCACGTCGACGCCGTCGAAACCCGCGACCCTGGCCAGTATCACCGGGCGCTCTGTGTCGGTGGTGAGCACGAAGGCGCGCACCCGTCGCGGCAGCGGACCGTCGAGTTCCTCGTCGTGGAACAGCGATCCCTCGTACGACGTCTCCCCGCGGCGACCGGACGGTCTGCTGCGCAAGCCCACCAGCAGGTCGGCCAGCCCCACCGCGGCGACGGCCTCACCGGCCGCCCGCAGCAGTACGGCCGCGCCGTGCCGGCTGAGCGCCAGCGTCGACGCATTGTCGCCGGCGAGCACCACGTCGCGTCCGGAGATGCGGTCGGCCAGTGTCTTCGCGGGATTGGTGAACAGGTCGCGGCCCGCGCTGTTGCGCAGCGCCTCGGCGTCGAGTTCGTCGGCCAGCGCGGTGAGATCGGCGGGCAGGCCCGGGTCCACGGTGTGCAGTGTGGCCAGCCCGACCGCGAGGTAGCGGGGCAGGCCGAAGTCGTCGGGCACCCATACCCGTGGCGCCAGTGCGACCACCCGGCCTGCGGTGGCATCCCGCAGCGGACCTTCGTAGGGGGCGGCGACCACCACCCGCGCGCCACGGCGGACACCGGTCGCGGCGGCCGCCACCAGCGCGGGGTCGGCGGCGTCGTCGCCCGCGACCACGATCACGTCGAGCGCACCGATCCAGGGCGGCACCTCCGCGGTGACGACGACCGGCGCCGCCGCCGACGGTCCCATCGTCGCGGCGAGGATCGCTCCCGCCGTCTCGGCGGCGCCACGGCCCGCGACCCACACGACGGTGCGCGGCGGCTGGCCCGACCGCAGCGGCTCGAGCACTCCTTCGTCGAGGGCGGCCGCGGTCGCCCGCACCTGGGCGCCGGCCATCGCGGTGGCCCTGAGCAGCCCGTCGCGATCGGCGTTCAGCAGCCCCTCGGCGTCGTCGAGGTCCACGGGAGCCTCGGCGGCTCTCACGACGAATCCCCAACGGCGGTGACGCGCTGAGCCTCGACCGTCCGTGACACCTCGCCGACCACCTCGTCGACCTCCTCGGTGCTGCGCGCCTCGACGTTGAGCCGCAGCAACGGCTCGGTGTTCGACGTGCGCAGGTTGAACCAGTTGCCGTTGCCGAGGTCGACGGTGACGCCGTCGAGGTGGTCGATGGAGTGGATGCGCGAGCCGAACGACTTGAGCACGGCATCGACACAGCCGGCCGCATCGCCGACGGTGAAGTTGATCTCGCCGGAGGCCTCGTAGCGCTGGTAGTCGGCCATCAGATCCGACAGCGGCCGGTCCTGCTCACCGAGCGCGGCGAGCACGTGCAACGCGGCCAGCATCCCCGAGTCGGCGCCCCAGAAGTCGCGGAAGTAGTAGTGCGCGGAGTGCTCGCCACCGAAGATCGCACCGGTTTCGGCCATCAGCGTCTTGATGTAGGAGTGCCCCACCCGGGAGCGCACCGGGGTGCCGCCGCGCTCGACCACGAGTTCGGGCACGGCCCGGGAGGTGATCAGGTTGTGGATGACGGTGGCGCCGATCTCGCGCTGCAGCTCACGCGCGGCCACCAGGGCGGTCACCGCCGACGGCGACACCGGACGCCCCAGCTCGTCGACGACGAAGCAGCGGTCGGCGTCGCCGTCGAACGCCAACCCGATGTCAGCGCCCGAGGACACCACGTGCGCCTGCAGGTCGACGAGATTGGCCGGGTCCAGCGGGTTCGCCTCGTGGTTGGGAAACGTGCCGTCGAGTTCGAAGTACAACGGCGCCATGGTGATCGACTCGATGGCGCCCAACACGGCGGGTGCGGTGTGGCCGGCCATGCCGTTGCCCGCGTCGACCGCCACCCGCAGCGGGCGGTCGCCGGTCAGGTCGACCAGCGATCGCAGGAATGCGCCGTAGTCGGCGAGCACGTCGCGGTCTGCGATGGTGCCGCGCGGCGAGTCGGAAGCGGGCACACCGGCGATCACCTCCTCGGCGATCGCCGACAGTCCGGTGTCCTTGCCGACGGGTTTGGCGCCTGCGCGGCACAGCTTGATGCCGTTGTAGGCGGCCGGGTTGTGGCTGGCGGTGAACATCGCGCCGGGGCAGTCGAGCAGACCGGAGGCGAAGTACAGCTGATCGGTGGACGCCAGGCCGATCCGGGTGACGTCGAGACCCTGGGCCACCACGCCGTCGGCGAACGCCGCGGCCAGCGTGGGCGAGCTCTCCCGCATGTCGTAGCCGATCACCACCTGGTGGACCGCCGGGTCGGCGGCCATCAGCCGGGCGAAGGCACCGCCGACGTCGGCGACGAATGCCTCGTCGAGTTCGTCACCGACCAGGCCACGCACGTCATACGCCTTGATGACGCGGTTAACCGCCGCAGCCGGCCGGGACATAGCACTCCTCGTGACGGGATCTTATGCGCCAGCCTAGCCGTCGGGGGATGACGGATCAGCGGCTATCGCCGGGCTCGTCGTCCCGCCGGCAGCCGCCGGGTTCGGGGCTACTCGCCGGGGTCCGGCAACACCCGCAGGTGCCCGCGCCGGCGCCCGGTCGAATCGGGCCGGCGGGCGGGTGGCGCCATCAACGCACCGCCTGCGACCCCGGTGGACGGATCGGAGAAACCGGCCACCACACCGTTCATCGGCGCCGCCACCTCACGCCCCTCACGCACCGCGTCGGCCAGGGCGACCAGGTCGTCCTCGTCGGGATGGGTGGGCAGCGGGCCTGCGTGGCGAACCAGCTCCCAGCCCCGCGGCGCGGTGATCCGGCTGGCGTGGCCGACGCACAAGTCCCAGGAATGCGGCTCGCTCACGGTGGCCAGCGGCCCAACCACGGCGGTGGAGTCCGAGTACACGAAGGTCAGCGTCGCCACAGCATAGTGAGGGCACCCGGGCCGGCAGCAGCGACGGGGAACGTTCACGATCGAGAGGCTATCGCGCACCGCCGCCCCGCGGCACCGGACACGCGCAGCATCGGGGCGGCCGATCTCGAACCGTTACGATCGGTGACCGTGGCCGAACGGAATCGCTGGCGAGCACGCCGCGGCCGGGAGATGCGCGGCCCGCTGCTGCCGCCGTCGGTGCCGGGTTGGCGCAGCCGCGCCGAGCGATTCGACATGGCGGTGCTGGAGGCCTACGAGCCGATCGAGCGGCGCTGGGCGGACCGGGTGTCCGCACTCGACGTCGCGGTGGACGAGATCCCACGGATATCGCCGAAGGATCCCGAGAGTGTTCAGTGGCCGCCGGAGGTGGTGGCCGACGGGCCGATTGCGCTGGCGAGGTTGATACCCGCCGGCGTCGATGTCCGGGGTAACTCCACCCGGGCGCGAATCGTGTTGTTCCGCAAGCCGATCGAGCGCCGGGCCAAAGACACCGACGAACTCGCCGAGCTGCTGCATGAGGTGCTGGTGGCGCAGGTGGCCACATTCCTGGGCGTCGAACCCACTGTCATCGACCCGACGATCGAGGACGAGTGAGGCCCGTCGCGGGCCAGGTCGGTACTAGATGATGCCGCGCTTGAGGCGGCGGCGTTCGCGTTCGGAGAGGCCGCCCCAGATGCCGAACCGCTCGTCGTGGGCCAGCGCGTAGTCGAGGCACTCGTCGCGCACCTCGCAGCCCAGGCAGATCCGCTTGGCTTCGCGGGTCGAGCCACCCTTCTCCGGGAAGAAGGCTTCGGGGTCGGTCTGCGCGCACAGCGCGCGCTCCTGCCACTGATCCTCGGTAGTTGCCGGATCAACTTCCCATTCGTCGGCCTGGTCGGGGACCAGGCTCAATTGCGGCCGGCTTGCGGCCGCCGTCGGCGCCTGCATGATATCGATCTGCGGCATGCTGCCGACAGCGCCGAGCAGCCGGTTGTCGAACCGGACCACTCGATCGAAATCGCTACTCTCAAAGGACATTTCCCGCCTCCTCACTCGGTGTCGTAGATACACTGGGAGCCCCACGATGGCAATGTGCGACCAATTCAATTCGAACAAGTGATCGAATCTCGGTCTGCGACACCGATTTCGGCCGGCCAACCGGGAATGACACTGATGTGATTAGACACGCGTTAGCTGCCGGGGTCAAGCGCTGGAACAGAAATTCATACCATCCCGTGACCGGCATACGGCGCGCCGTGACGTCGGCGTGTCTCGTTTGTGATCTTGGTCGTTCACACCGCGGGCCACAGGCGGTCGCGGCGACGGCAGCGGGAGCGCCTAATCTCGATCGATGTGAAGGTCACCGTACTGGTCGGCGGAGTCGGCGGCGCGCGCTTCCTGCTCGGTGTGCAGCATCTGCTGGGACTCGGGCAGTTCGCCACCGGCGAGCCCTCCGGACATGAACTGACCGCCGTGGTCAACGTCGGCGACGACGCCTGGATGCACGGCGTGCGGATCTGTCCCGACCTCGACACCTGCATGTACACCCTGGGCGGCGGCATCGACCCCGAGAGGGGCTGGGGCCACCGCGACGAAACGTGGCATGCCAAGGAGGAACTGGCGGCCTACGGCGTGCAACCCGACTGGTTCGGGCTCGGCGACCGGGATCTGGCCACCCACCTGGTGCGCAGCCAGATGCTGCGCGCCGGCTACCCGCTCTCTCAGGTCACCGAGGCGCTGTGCGTGCGATGGGCGCCGGGCGCGCGCCTGCTGCCGGTGAGCGACGACCGCAGCGAGACCCACGTCGTGATCACCGACCCCGGCCCGGGCGAGGCGGCCGGTGAGCGGCGCGCGATCCACTTCCAGGAATGGTGGGTGCGTTACCGGGCGAATGTGGAGACGCACAGCTTCGCCTTCGTCGGCGCCGACGCGGCCACCGCGGCCCCCGGCGTCACCGACGCGATCGCCGATGCGGACGTGGTGCTCCTGGCGCCGTCGAACCCGGTGGTGAGCATCGGACCGATCCTCGCCGTCGGAGGCATCCGCGCCGCCCTGCGCTCGACGCAGGCCAAGGTGATCGGCTACTCCCCGATCATCGCTGGAAAGCCGTTGCGCGGCATGGCCGACCGTTGCCTCTCGGTGATCGGCGTCGAGTCCACCTCCGAAGCCGTCGGCAAATACTTCGGCGCGCGCTCGGGTGTCGGCCTGCTCGACGGCTGGCTGGTGCACACCGGTGACGACGCCGCGATCGAAGGCGTCGACGTGCGGGCCGTTCCCCTGCTGATGACCGACCCGGCCACCACCGCCGACATGGTGCGCGCCGCGCTCGACCTGGCCGGGCTGACACTGTGACCGAGCACGGATCCGCCGCCGCGGTCGAGCTGCTGCCGGTGCCCGGGCTGCCGGAATTCCGCACCGGGGACGACCTCGCCGCCGCGCTCGCGGCGACGGCGCCGTGGCTGCGGGACGGCGACGTCGTGGTGGTCACCAGCAAGGTGGTGTCCAAGTGCGAGGGCCGCATCGTCGCCGCGCCTGCCGACCCGGAGGAACGGGATGCCCTGCGCCGCAAGCTCATCGACGACGAAGCCGTGCGGGTACTGGCCCGCAAGGGCAAGACGCTGATCACCGAGAACGCCATCGGCCTGATCCAGGCGGCGGCCGGGGTGGACGGCTCCAACGTCGGCTCGACGGAGCTCGCCCTGCTGCCCGTCGACCCCGACGGCAGCGCGGCGGCCCTGCGGTCCGGACTCGCCGACCGGCTCGGGGTACGCGTCGCCGTGGTCATCACCGACACCATGGGACGCGCCTGGCGCAACGGCCAGACCGACGCGGCGATCGGCGCAGCGGGACTGACCGTGCTGCACGGCTACGCCGGGGCGCGCGACGTGCACGGCAACGAACTGCTCGTCACCGAGGTGGCCGTCGCCGACGAGATCGCGGCGGCGGCGGATCTGGTGAAGGGAAAACTGACCGGCATCCCCGTCGCGGTGGTGCGCGGGCTGGCTCTGCCCGACGACGGGTCGACCGCACGCGACCTGCTGCGGCCCGGCGAGGACGACCTGTTCTGGCTGGGCACCGAGGAGGCGATGCACCTCGGCCGCACCCAGGCCCAGCTGCTGCGCCGATCGGTCCGGCAGTTCAGCGCCGACGCGGTCGAGCCCGAGCTGATCGAGGCGTCGGTCGCCGAGGCGCTCACCGCCCCCGCGCCGCACCACACCCGGCCGGTGCGTTTCCTGTGGCTGCAGGACGCCGACACCCGCCGCCGCGTGCTGGACCGGATGCGGGACCGCTGGCGTGCCGACCTGACCGGCGACGGGATGCCCGCCGACGCCGTCGAACGGCGCGTCGCCCGCGGACAGATCCTCTACGACGCGCCGGAACTCGTGATCCCGTTCGTGGTGCCCGACGGCGCGCACGACTACCCGGACGCGCAGCGCACGGCCGCCGAGCGCACCATGTTCACCGTCGCCGCCGGCGCCGCGGTGCAGGCCTTGCTGGTCGCCCTCGCGGTGCGCGGCGTGGGCAGCTGCTGGATCGGCTCCACCATCTTCGCCGCCGACCTGGTGCGCCACGAGCTCGAGGTGCCCGACGACTGGGAACCGTTGGGCGCCATCGCCATCGGTTACGCCGCCGAACCGGCGGGTCCCCGCCCGCCTGCGTCCGTCGACGGGCTGCTGGTGCGCCGGTGACGGTGCACGCCTCGGCGGTCGATGTGCTCACCGGGTGGGAGGCACCCGACCCCGCCCAGGACAGCCTGCGGCACGCGGTGCTGGCGTTCCTGGCCGCCAGGCCCGACGCCTGTGAGCGGTCCTGCGCGCCCGGCCACATCACCGCCTCGGCGCTCGTCGTCGACCACACCGGCACCCGGACGCTGCTCACCCTGCACCCGCGGGTGGGCCGGTGGCTGCAGCTCGGCGGGCACTGCGAGGACGGCGACGCCGACATCGTCGCCGCGGCGCTGCGTGAGGCGACCGAGGAGTCCGGGATCGCGGACCTGTCCATCGACCCGTCGCTGGCCGCCCTGCACGTGCACCCGGTGACCTGCTCGCTGGGCGTGCCGACCCGCCACCTCGACATGCAGTTCGTGGTGCACGCGCCGCGCGACGCCGAGATCGCGGTCAGCCGCGAGTCACTCGACCTGCGCTGGTGGGCACTCGACGCGCTGCCCGACGGCACCGACTTCGGGCTGGCGCAACTGGCGGCGGCGGCGCTGCGCCGGAACGGCGTTCCTGGCTAGCAAGCGCACGCCTCGATGAGCGGGAATGCAGTTCCGCGGGGAAGTCAGACGTCGGTGGAGTAGCGCAGGCCGCCGTCGGGAATGGCCACGCCGGGCCACACCCGCGCGCCGCGCAGCAGTTCGCAACGGGCGCCGATGTCGGCGCCGTCGCCGATCACCGCATCCCGGATGAGTGCGCGGGGCCCGATCCGGACGCCGAAGCCCAGGATCGACCGCTCGACCACCGATCCGGCCTCGACCCGGACACCGTCGAAGATCACCGCACCGTCCAACCGGGCGCCCGCCCCGATCTCGGCGCCCCGACCGACCACCGTGCCGCCGATCAGCAGCGCGCCGGGCGCCACCGCGGCGCCGTCGTGCACCAGCGACTCGCCCCGGTGACCGCCCAGCGCCGGCGACGGCGCGATGCCGCGCACCAGGTCGGCCGACCCGCGCACGAAGTCCTCGGGCGTGCCCATGTCCCGCCAGTAGGTCGCGTCGACGTAGCCGCACACCTTCAGCCCGTCGGACAGCAGCGCGGGGAACACCTCGCGCTCCACCGACAGCGCGCGCCCAGCGGGGATCCGCTGCTCGATCACCTCGCGCCGGAACACGTAGCACCCGGCGTTGATCTGATCGGTCGGCGGATCCTGCGTCTTCTCCAGGAAGGCCGTCACGACGCCGTCGGTGTCGGTGGGCACACACCCGAAGGCCCGCGGATCACCGACGCGCACCAGGTGCAGCGTGACGTCGGCCTCCCGCTCGGCGTGGGAGTTCAGCAGCGCGCCCAGGTCCGCGCCCGACAGCACGTCGCCGTTGAACACCATCGCGGTGTCGTGACGCAGCTTGCCCGCGACGTTGGCGATGCCGCCACCGGTGCCCAGCGGCTCGGCCTCGGTGACGTAGTCGATCTGCAGGCCGAGCTCGGAGCCGTCACCGAACTCCGCCTCGAACACCTTGGCCTTGTAGGAGGTACCCAGCACCACGTGCTCGACACCGGCTGCGGCGATGCGCGACAGCAGGTGGGTCAGGAAGGGCAGGCCTGCCGTCGGCAGCATCGGCTTGGGCGCCGAGAGCGTCAGCGGTCGCAGCCGGGTGCCCTGGCCGCCCACCAGGACGACCGCGTCCACCTCGGCCGGGTTCAGCGGATTCGCCACGCTAGTGCCCTTCCCCTCGCCGCGACTTCCTGACCACCAATCCTGCGCGCACGGCGAGGGCTCCCCGGAACGCCCCGCGCAACGGGGCCTGCCACCACCTCGGGTATCGGTCAGCGAGGAAAGTGTAGGTGCTGCGATGATGTGCGGCCAAGTTGCGGGCCGGGTCGCGGCCGGTGGAATGACCCTTGTGGTGCAACACCTCCGCCGACGGCACGTACACGTTCTGCCAGCCCGCCTTCGAGAGGCGATCACCCAGGTCGACGTCCTCCATGTACATGAAGTAGCGCTCGTCGAAGCCCGACACATCGTCGAAGGCGGACCTGCGCAGCAACAGGCACGCCCCGGACAACCAGCCGACGACGCGTTCGCTGGGCTCCTGGCGATCCTGCCGGTAGGCCGCCGTCCACGGGTTCGACTTCCAGAACGGGCCGACCACCGCATGCATGCCGCCGCGGACGATGCTCGGCTGATGCCGCGCCGACGGATAGACCGTGCCGTCCGGATCGTTGATCAGCGGTCCGAGCGCGCCCGCCCGCGGCCACCTGGCCGCCGCGTCGAGCAGGGTGTCGATCGAGTGCGGGCCCCATTGCACGTCGGGATTGGCGACGACGAAGAACTCCGGGTCGCGCGACGAGTCGGCGTCGCGTAGGTACTCGGAGACGGCGCGGTTCACCGCGCTGCCGTACCCGAGGTTGCCGCCGGTGCGCAGCAGGCGGGTGTTCGGATACCGCTGCAGCGCCTCCTCGGGCGACCCGTCGGTCGAACCGTTGTCCGACATCACCACCGTGACCGGGCGATCCGTCGCGTGCGCTAAGGACGCCAGGAACCGGTCGAGGTGCGGGCCCGGTGAATACGTCACCGTCACCACCACCAGTTCGTCACCCACGTGACATCACCATCACGGCGTAGAGGGTAACCGGGCGCTCAGGGTGCCTCGTTCAGCGCGCTGGTCAGCGCCTCCCGCCACGGCCGCAGCGGTGTCAGTCCGGCCTGCGCGGACCGCACGGCGGACAGGGCGGTGTACGCCGGCCGGGGCGCGGGCCGCGGGTGCCGGTCGGTGCCGACGGGACGGACCCGCTCCGGATCCGCGCCGACGATCTCGAACACCGCCCGCGCTTGTTCGAAGCGACTGGCCTCACCGCCGTTCGCCGCGTGCAGCACCCCTGGGGCCACTTTCCCGCCCACGACCTGCAGCAGCGCCGCGGCCAGGTCGCCGACGTAGGTGGGGGTCCCGACCTGGTCGGCCACCACGTCGACGGCGCCGTCACCGTCCGCCAGGCGCCGCATCACCGCGACGAAGTCGGTGCCGCCCACCGCGCCCCGGTAGACCCACGCGGTGCGGACCACGTGGGCGGACGGCAGCGCCTCGAGTACCGCGTGCTCCCCCACCAGCTTCGTGCGGCCGTAGACACTCAGCGGGCCGGTCTCGTCGTCGATCTCGTAGGGCTCGCGGCGGTCGCCGCCGAAGACGTAGTCGGTGGAGACGTGCACCAGGCCGGCGCCTACGGCCGCGCACGCCCGGGCGACGTGGCCGGGAGCGATGGCATTGACCTCGTGGGCGCGCCCGGGCTCGGACTCGGCGGCGTCCACCTTGGTGTAAGCCGCACAGTTGATCACCACGTCGCCGGCCCGCACGACGCGCTCGGCGGCGGCGGGGTCGGTGATGTCCCATTGGGCAGACGTCAGCGCCGCCACATGGTATCCCTGCTGCCTCGCCTGACCTGGAAGAACGGTGCCGAGGAGGCCACCGGCCCCGGTGATCACGATGCGCTGCTTCATGGCGGCGAGTCTGACACGGCGACTGGCACGCCGACGAGCGCTACCCCGTTGGAGCGCCACTCGCAAGTAACCTGGGCTGATGCCCGCCCGTGTGCTTCGTGCTGTCGCCGTGACCACCGCGCTGGCGGTGGTGCTGGGGACGGGTGTGGCGTGGAGCCGGATCCGGTCGTTCGAGTCGGGCATCAACCACATCAGCTCGGCCACTCTGGGCGGGGGCGGCGAGGACGGCGCCATCGACGTGCTGCTGGTGGGCTCGGACAGCCGTACCGACGCCCACGGCAACCCACTGTCGGCCGATGAGCTCGCCACGCTGCGGGCGGGTGACGACGTCGCGACCAACACCGACACGATCATCTTGATCCGCATTCCCAACAGCGGCGAGTCGGCCACCGCGATCTCGATCCCCCGCGACTCCTACGTCGAGACGCCGGGGATGTACAAGACCAAGATCAACGGCGTCTACGGCGAGGCCAGGTTCGACACGCTCAAGCAGCTCGTCGAGGTCGAGGGCATGGACCCGGCAGAGGCCGAGAAGCAGGCCGTCGAAGACGGTCGCGAGGCGCTGATCAAGACCGTCGCCAACCTCACCGGAGTCACCGTCGACCATTACGCCGAGATCGGGCTGCTCGGTTTCTCGTTGATCACCGACGCCCTCGGCGGCGTCGACGTGTGCCTCAAAGACGCTGTCTACGAACCGCTTTCGGGAGCCGACTTCCCCGCCGGCTGGCAGAAGCTCAACGGCCCGCAGGCGCTGAGCTTCGTGCGGCAGCGCCACGACCTGCCGCGCGGTGACCTCGACCGGGTGACCCGTCAGCAGGCGGTGATGGCGTCGCTCGCCCACGAGGTGATCTCCAGCAAGACGCTGTCCAGCCCCGCCACGCTGAGCCGGCTCGAAGCCGCGGTGCAGCGCTCCGTGGTGCTCTCCGACGGCTGGGACATCATGGATTTCGTCGACCAGCTGCAGAAGCTGGCGGCGGGCAACGTCGCGTTCGCCACCATCCCCGTGCTGCGCGAGGACGGCTGGAGCGACGACGGCATGCAGAGCGTCGTGCGGGTGGACCCGGTTCAGGTGCAGGAGTGGGTGTCGAGCCTGCTGCACGACCAGGACGAGGGCAAGACCGAGGAGCTGGCGTACACGCCGAGCAAGACCACCGCGGAGGTGGTCAACGCGACCGACATCAACGGGCTCGCGGCCGCCGTCTCGGGAGTGTTGGCGGACAAGGGATTCACGCCCGGGCCCACCGGGAACCACGAGCAGGGCGTCCAGGTGACCGGCAGCCAGGTGCAGGCCGCCAAGGCCGACGACCTCGGCGCGCAGGCCGTCGCCAAGGACCTCGGCGGGCTGCCGGTCGTCGAGGACGCCTCGGTGCCGTCCGGCGCGGTGCGCGTGGTGCTGGCCGGCGACTACACCGGCCCCGGTTCGGGTCTCGACGGCGCCGACCCCGCCCTGCTGGCCGCCGACCCGACGGCCACCGGCTCGACCGACGAGTCGACCGCGGCGCCCCCGCCGCCTGCGCCGGTGATCACCGCGGGCTCCGACGACCCGGAGTGCGTCAACTGACATGACCACCGTGTCCGGTGCGTTGCTCGACCCGCTGCTGACGGCGGACCCCGTCGGGCCGCGCATCACCTACTACGACGACGCCACCGGCGAGCGCATCGAGCTGTCCGCGGTGACCCTGGCCAACTGGGCGGCCAAGACCGCCAATCTGTTGCGCGACGAGTTGGGCGCCGGACCGGGCAGCCGGGTGGCGGTGCTGCTGCCCGCCCACTGGCAGACCGCGGCCGTGCTGTTCGGTGTGTGGTGGATCGGCGCCGAGGTGGTGCTCGACGGTGAGGCCGATGTCGCGCTGTGCACCCTCGACCGGCTGCCCGAGGCGGACGACGCGGTCGGCGTCGGCGAGATCGCCGTGCTGTCTCTTGATCCGTTCGGCAAGCCGGTTCCCGACCTGCCCGTCGGCATCACCGACTATGCCACCGCGGTGCGCGTGCACGGCGATCAGATCGTTCCCGAACGCGTTCCGGGCCCGGCACTGACCGGCCGGTCCGCCGCCGACGTGGTCGCCGCGGCTCGCGAATCCGCTACCGCACAGGGCCTCACGGCCACCGACCGGGTGCTGTCGACCCACGGCTGGCGGACCGCCGACGACCTCGTCGACCACCTGCTCGCGGTGTTCGCCGCCGGCGGGTCGCTTGTTCAGGTGACGAACGCCGAAGCCGCGCAACTGCCGCGCCGCCGCGAGATGGAGAAGGTCACCCGCGGCTGAGCCGGAGCTACTTCAGCAGTGCGCGTGACATCACGACGCGCTGGATCTGGTTGGTGCCCTCGTAGATCTGGGTGATCTTGGCGTCGCGCATCATCCGCTCCACCGGGAAGTCGATGGTGTAACCGGCGCCACCGAACAACTGCACGGCATCGGTGGTGACCTCCATCGCGACATCGGAGGCGAAGCACTTCGACGCCGCGGAGATGAAGCCCAGCGCCGGCTCCCCGCGCTCGGCGCGCGCCGCGGCGCTGTAGACCATCAGCCGGGCGGCCTCGACCTTCATCGCCATGTCGGCGAGCATGAACTGCACACCCTGGTTGTCACTCACCGGACGGCCGAACTGCTTGCGATCCTTGGTATAGGCGATCGCGGCGTCCAATGCGCCCTGCGCAATGCCCACGGCCTGCGCACCGATCGTCGGGCGGGTGTGGTCCAGAGTGGCCAGCGCGGTCTTGAAGCCGGTGCCCGGCTCACCGATGATCCGGTCACCGGGGATGCGGCAGTTCTCGAAGTACAACTCGGTGGTCGGCGAGCCCTTGATGCCGAGCTTCTTCTCCTTGGGCCCGACGCTGAAACCCTCGTCATCGAGGTGCACCACGAACGCCGAGATACCGTTGGCGCCCTTGTCCGGATCGGTCACCGCCATCACGGTGTACCAGTCGGACTTGCCGCCGTTGGTGATCCACGCCTTGGTGCCGTTGAGAATCCAGTCCTCACCGTCGGCCTTGGCGCGGGTCCGCATGCCCGCCGCGTCACTGCCGGCCTCGCGCTCCGAGAGCGCATACGACGCCATCGCCCCATCGACCAGGTCGGAGAGCACCTTCTTCTTGAGATCCTCCGAGCCGCGCAGGATCAGCCCCATCGTGCCCAGCTTGTTCACCGCCGGGATCAGCGACGCCGACGCGTCGACCCGGGCGACCTCCTCGATCACGATGCACGCCGCCACCGAATCCGCACCCTGACCGCCGTACTCCTCGGGCACGTGCACGGCATTGAAACCCGAGGCGTTCAACGCCTGCAGGGCCTCCTCGGGGAAGCGCGACTGCTCGTCCACCTCGGCGGCGTGCGGCGCGATCTCCTTCTCGGCGAGCGCGCGAATCGCAGCGCGCAACTCCTGATGTTCCTCAGGCAACTGGAACACGTCGAACGACTGATTACCGGCCCACTGAGCCATCACGGCCTCCTAGCTACTCGTCGGTAACTTTACCCGCTGTCAGCCGTCGCCCAGCAACCGGTCCCGCAGCGCGGCGTCCTTGTCGAGCACCATCTGCTCGAGGTCGGCCTGGAACGCGGTCATCCGCTCGCGCAGCGCCGTGTCTCCGGCACCGAGGATCCGCACCGCCAGCAGGCCGGCATTGCGCGCTCCACCGATCGACACCGTGGCCACCGGTACGCCCGCAGGCATCTGCACGATCGACAGCAGCGAGTCCAGCCCGTCGAGCCGGGCCAGCGGCACCGGCACCCCGATGACGGGCAGCGGCGTCGCCGAGGCCACCATGCCGGCCAGATGGGCGGCACCGCCTGCGCCGGCGATGATCACCTCGATCCCCCGGTCGGCGGCGGTGCGCGCGTAGTCGAGCATCCGGCCGGGTGTGCGGTGTGCCGACACCACGCCGACCTCGAAGGGCACCTCGAACTCGGCGAGCGCCTCGGCGGCGTCGGCCATCACCGACCAGTCGCTGTCGCTGCCCATGATCACGCCGACTCGCGGCGCCGGTGCTGCTTCCCGGGTCGCTTCGCTCCTGCCCTCTGGTGCTCCGGAACTCATCTGTGCGGGTCCCATCCGTCGGTCCATTCGGCGTGCGACAGCCAGTGTGCCGCCCGTTCGGCACGCTCGCGGAGGTACTCCACGTCGCGCCCGGGGATGTTGACGTGCCCGATCTTGCGGCCGGGCCGCTCGGCCTTGCCGTACAGGTGCACCTTGGCGTCGGGCACCCGCGCGAACAGGTGGTGCAGCCGTTCGTCCATGGCCATCGCCGGTGTCTGCGCGGCGCCGAGGACGTTGGCCATCACCGTCACCGGGGTGAGCAGACCGGTGTCGCCGAGCGGATAGTCCAGCACGGCCCGCACATGCTGCTCGAACTGGCTGGTCCGTGCGCCGTCCATGGTCCAGTGCCCCGAGTTGTGCGGACGCATCGCCAGCTCGTTGACCAGCAGCCCGCCGTCGTCGGTCTCGAAGAGTTCAACGGCGAGCACTCCCACCACGCCGAGCTCCGACGCCAGGTTCAACGCCAGTTGCTGTGCGGCCGAACCGATTTCGTCGGACAAACCGGTGGCGGGGGCGATCACCGTCACGCAGATGCCGTCGCGCTGCACGGTTTCCACCACCGGCCACGCCGCCCCCTGCCCGAAGGGCGAACGGGCCACCAGCGCGGCGAGTTCGCGCCGCATCTGCACCCGCTCCTCGGCCAGCACGGCCACCCCGTCGGCCAGGTATCCGGCCACCACCTCGCGGGCGTGCCCGGCGTCTCGGGCCAGCACCACCCCGCGTCCGTCGTAGCCGCCGCGCACCGTCTTGATCACCACCGGCCCACCGACGGCGCGGGAGAAGGCGTCGACGTCGTCGACCGACGCCAGCGCCGTGTACCGGGGTATCGGCGCGCCGAGCGCCTCGAGCCGTCGGCGCATCACCAGCTTGTCCTGCGCATGCACCAGCGCGGTGGGCGGCGGCGCCACGTTGACGCCCTCGCGAACCAGCGTGTCGAGCAGTTCGGTCGGGACGTGCTCATGGTCGAAGGTCAGCGCGGTGGCCCCTACGGCCGCCCGGCGCAGCGCGTCGAGATCGGTGTGGGAGCCGAGCACCACGTCCGGGGTGACCTGGGCGGCGGGCTCGTCCGGACCGGTGGCCAGCACGCGCAGGGACTGACCGAGCGCGATTGCCGCCTGATGGGTCATCCGGGCCAGCTGACCCCCGCCGATCATGGCCACGACGGGCGGCGAGGAGGAATTCATCGGCACGACGCCTATCGTGTCACGACCACGCCCAGCGCTCTGACCTGGGGCGCAACCGCGGATTCCGCGTCGTCACGGGCCGTTACGTAGACTGCCTCCTTGTGTCCTTTGCCGATGCGACGATCAAGCGCCTTCCGGGGCCGATCCGTCCCTACGCCGAGCAGCACCACGAACTGATCAAGTTCGCCATCGTCGGTGCCACGACGTTCATCATCGACTCGGCGATCTTCTTCACGCTCAAGCTGACGATCCTGGAACCCAAGCCGGTGACCGCCAAGATCATCGCCGGCATCGTCGCGGTGATCGCGTCGTACATCCTCAACCGGGAATGGAGCTTCCGCGACCGGGGTGGCCGCGAGCGCCACCATGAAGCGCTGCTGTTCTTCGGGGTCAGCGGGGTCGGTGTGCTGCTGAGCATGGCGCCGCTGTACTTCTCCAGCTACGTGCTGGGCCTGCGGGTGCCCGAGGTGTCGCTGACCATCGAGAACATCGCCGACTTCGTCTCGGCCTACATCATCGGCAATCTGCTGCAGATGGCGTTCCGGTTCTGGGCGTTCCGCCGGTGGGTGTTCCCCGACGAGTTCGGGCGCAACCCGGAACGGGCGCTGGAGTCCACCCTCACCGGCGGCGGTTTCGCCGAGGCGATGGAGGACCACCACGAGCACCAGGAGCAGGGACGCCTCGGCAAGGGCGCCGGGACCGGTCTACGGTCCCACGGCACCGCCGCCGACGGCACGGTCACGCCGCTTCGCCGGCGCACCCGGCGTGGTCAGCTGGGCGACTCCTCGGAACCGAGGGTGTCGAAGACCTCGTGATACAGCAGTGAGTGCACCCGCTCCACGCGGGGAATGTCGTGGAACTCCAGGGGATCCTGAGCCGCCGACTCGATGATCAGCGTCCCGGTGCGCAGAATCCGGTCGAGCAGTCCGTGCCGGAACTCGACACTGTTGATCCGCGCGAGCGGGATGTCGATGCCGGAGCGGGTGAGCACGCCGTGCCGGAACATCACCCGCCGGTCGGTGATCACGAAGTGTGTCGTCCACCAGTTCAGGAACGGCCACACCGTCAGCCAGCCGATGAGCACCGCCCAGATCGCGGCGATGACACCCAGCACGACCGTCTTGGCGGTGGGGTCCCAGCCGAGGGTGTTGACGTAGCCCGCACCGAAGGCAGCCACCGCCGTCGCCAGCAGCAGCACCAGCACCGGTCCGATCAGCCGCTTCCAGTGCGGGTGCCGATGCAGCACCACCTGCTCGTCGTTGGCCAGCACGTTCTCCGGGTAGCCCACGGCAGCACTCTACGACTCGAGCGGCCGCAGGTGGGTGATGTCGCCCGCGGACACGGTGGCCAGGTCACCGGGCGTCCTGATCTGCAGACGTCCCACACCGTCGATGCCCTCGGCCACGCCTTCGACGGTGCGGTCACCGGGCAGCGTCGCGCGCACCCGGCTGCCCAGGGTGCGGCTGCGGGCGCGGTAGGCGGCGGCCAGCGCGTCGTCCCGGCCGTGGGCGCGGCGCCAGCGGGTGCTCACCTCCGCGAGGTGGCGTAGCACCGCGGCGGCCAGCCCGTCCCGGTCGACGGGATCGACCCCGAGCATCGCCAGCGAGACGGCCACCGGATCGGGCGCCTCCTCGACGGTCATCGTCGCGTTGATCCCCAGTCCGACCACCACCGTCCGCGCGGGCGCGGCGACCTCGGCCAGGATGCCCGCCAGCTTGCCCGGCGCGTCCTGCGGACCGACCTGCACGTCGTTGGGCCACTTCAGGCCCGCGGCCACACCCGCGATCTCCGCCACGGCGTCGACGACCGCCACCCCTGCGGCCAGCGGCAGCCATCCCCACGCGTCGGGGGCCACGTCGCTCACATCCACGCCCACCGACAGCGCCAGCTGCGAGCGCGGCGGTGCGGACCACCGGCGGCCGTGCCTGCCACGCCCGGCGCTCTGATGCTCGGCGATCAGCACCGCACCGGCGATGTCCTCTCCCGCGGCGGACCTGGCCAGCAGATCGGCGTTGGTGGAGCCCGTCTCCTCGACGACGTCGAGTCTGGTCCACGGCAGCGCGGTCAGGCCGCTGCGCAGAAAGTCCGCGTCGAGTGCCGGTCGCTCGTCGATGCCCACGGGCTCAGGCTAGAGCTCCGGGCCTCACGCATCCGGGCGGGGTACCTCAACGGCGCGAGACAGCAACATTGCGTTCGCAGCCATCATGCCGAATGCTGTTATCGTCGTGGACGTTTGCCATTTTGACAAATGATCTGGTAAACAACGATCATGAAGCGGTCTCTCGTCGGGCTCGGCGCTCTCGTTCTCGTCGTCGGGGGCTGCACCGACGAGGCCGGTTACGTGCTGCCGCCCAAGGAGCAGGCCGTTGCGACCGCGACGAGCGCCGAAGCGACGACCACGACGGCCACTGACCCGTCCCGGCCGCAGCCCCTGGGCACCGCCCTCACCCTCGGTCCGGAGGGTGCCGAAATCGAGGTGACGGCCGACGAGATCAACCAGGACAGCGCGCCGACGATCATGCCGCCGGGCGGCGGTCACTGGGCCGGCACCCGTGTCCGCACGTGCGCCAAGGGTGACCCGTCGAGCCGGGTCGACGTCGGATCGTCGGAGTGGAGCGCCACCGACGCCGCAGGCGTCGTGTACAACGCCAGCACCTTGACCGAGGTCGGCTTCCCCGATGAGTTGTATCCCACCGCGTCGACGCTCACCGCCGGTCAGTGCGCCACAGGCTGGGTCATGTTCCCTGCGGGGTTCAGGGCGGTGCTGACGTCCGTCACCTTCACGCTCGACAGTGCGACCAAAGCGACCTGGACGACGCCCGTTCAGTAGGCGCCGGTCGCGCGGAACACCGCGCTGGCCGTCTTCATCGCGATCGCGAGGTCGCCGAGCATCGACCAGTTCTCGACGTACGAGAGGTCGAGCCGCACCGAGTCCTCCCATGACAGGTCGGAGCGCCCGCTCACCTGCCACAGTCCGGTGATCCCCGGTCGCACCAGCAGCCGGCGCTTGACGTGGTCGTCGTAGGTCTCGACCTCGCTGCGCAGCGGGGGCCGCGGGCCGACCACGCTCATCTCGCCGGTGAGGACGTTGATGAACTGGGGTAGCTCGTCGAGGCTGTAGCGGCGCAGGAAGCGTCCGACGCCGGTGACACGCGGGTCGTGGCGGATCTTGAACAGCATCGCGCCGCCCTCGTTGAGGTGGGCGATGTCGGCCAGCCGCCGATCGGCGTCGACCACCATGCTGCGGAACTTGATCATCTTGAACGGCTTGCCGTCGATGCCGATGCGTTCGGACCGGTACAGCACCGGCCCGCGGCTGGTCGCCTTCACGGCCACGGCCGCCGCCAGCAGCACCGGCGAGGTGAGCGCCAGCACGGTCAGCGCGAAGCAGACGTCGAACGCCCGCTTCTGGAACCGCTTGGCGCCGTCGTAGCGCGGTTTGTCGACGTGCAGCAGCGGCAGGCCGCCCACCAGGCGGACGGTGAGCCGGGGACTCGCGACGTCGGCCATGCCGGGCGAGACCACCAGGTCGACGTCGAGCTTCTCGAGCTGCCACGACAGGTCGCGGATGCCGTCGGCATCGAGGTGTCCGGAGGTCAGCACGACGGTGTCGGCGCCGGACATGGCGACCGCCGTGGCGATGTCCGTGTCGTACGGATAGGCGGGCACCGGACCGTCCGGCGGGATGTGCAGGGTGTCACGCGCCATCTGGCCGGGCACACAGACGCCGACGAGGCGGTAGCCGTCGCTGGGGGCCCGGGCCAACGACTTCGCCAGGGCCCGAACGGAATCCGGCCGACCGACCGCGAGGACGGTGTGCATGAATGCCCCACGCCGCCGGTGCCGCACCACGAACCGGCGCGAGAGCCATCTGCTCACGGTGAGCGCGAGCAGACCGAGCGGGAACGCGATCGCGAGGTACCCGCGGGCGATCTCGATCCGCAGCAGGGTGGTGGCGACGGCGATCACGCCGAACACCGACAGCGTCGCCATCCAGACCCGGCGGTACTCCTCGATGCCGCTACCCAGGATCTGGACCGACCGGGTGCGGTGCACGGTCAGCGCCGCGATCCACAGCGCCGCGATGGACGCCGAGACCAGGATGTAGTCGATCGAGCCGAGGCCGGCCAGGCTGGTCGCGGTCAGGTCGCCGAATCGGAGCATCTGGGCCATGGCGACGACACCGATCACGATCAGCGCGTCCGACGACATCAGCCAACGGGCGTAGTGCACCTGCCATTCGCGCAGGCCGGGCCGTGCCGCCGCGGTGATGCCGGGGGCAGCGGAGACAGACGTCACGGTCTGAAAACTCATCGGCCAGAATCGCCTTTTCTATTCGCCACTCGCAATACTGGCTAATAGTTACACAGTCTGAGTTGTCTGCCAACCAACCACACCGCCGTGTTACCTAGATCACTTACTGCGGCCAACGTGCTCGTCGGCGTCGATGTGCCGCCCCCACTGCGTAAACCTGAACTAACGGGTACGGAAGCTGCAATAGCCCTGGCATCGTGCCGTGCACCGGCGTGATCTCCTCGTCGACCCCTGGCTTGTGGCGGGCAGCGCCGTGACCACCCAACATGTCGTCAACGTGCAGATCTAGCAAATGATTGATATGTCGCCATAGCTCAGGTTACGGATCGCCGCTCGGTTCTCGGTCCAATGGGGCCGTCGCGGGCCCAGGACGTGCCGATAGCATCGACACCCATGACGAGCGTTACCGAGCCTTCCCAGACGCCCACGGACGGGTCCGCCGAGCACGAGCCGGACATCCATACCACCGCAGGCAAGCTGGCCGATCTGAAGAAGCGCACCGACGAGACGCTGCATCCCGTCGGGGAGGCCGCGATAGAGAAGGTGCACGCCAAGGGCAAGCTGACCGCCCGCGAGCGGATCCTGGCGCTCCTGGACGAGGACTCCTTCGTCGAGCTCGACGCACTCGCCAAGCACCGCAGCACCAACTTCGGCCTGCAGCAGAACCGGCCGGTCGGCGACGGCGTGGTGACCGGATACGGCACGGTCGACGGGCGCGACGTGTGTGTGTTCAGCCAGGACGCCACCGTGTTCGGCGGCAGCCTCGGCGAGGTCTACGGCGAGAAGATCGTCAAGGTGCAGGAGCTTGCGATCAAGACGGGCCGCCCCCTGATCGGCATCAACGACGGCGCCGGTGCCCGCATCCAGGAGGGCGTCGTCTCGCTCGGCTTGTACAGCAAGATCTTCCACAACAACATCAAGGCGTCCGGAGTGATCCCGCAGATCTCGCTGATTATGGGCGCGGCAGCGGGCGGACACGTCTACTCCCCCGCGCTGACCGACTTCGTCATCATGGTCGACCAGACCAGCCAGATGTTCATCACCGGACCGGACGTCATCAAGACCGTCACCGGCGAGGAGGTGACGATGGAGGAGCTCGGCGGCGCGCACACCCACATGGCCAAGTCCGGGCTGGCGCACTACGTCGCCTCCGGCGAGCAGGACGCCTTCGACTACGTCCGTGACCTGCTCTCGTACCTGCCGCCCAACAACTACGCCGATCCGCCGCGGTACCCGTCGCCGAACCCGTCGGGCCCCATCGAGGAGACCCTCACCGACGAGGACCTCGAACTCGACACGCTGATCCCGGATTCGCCGAACCAGCCGTACGACATGCACGAGGTGATCACCCGGATCCTCGACGAGGACGAGTTCCTCGAGGTGCAGTCCGGCTACGCGACGAACATCATCGTCGGATTCGGCCGGGTGGACGGCCGGCCGGTCGGCATCGTCGCCAATCAGCCCACTCAGTTCGCCGGCTGCCTGGACATCAACGCCTCGGAGAAGGCCGCGCGGTTCATTCGCACCTGCGACTGCTTCAACATCCCGATCATCATGCTGGTGGACGTACCGGGCTTCCTGCCGGGCACCGACCAGGAGTTCAACGGCATCATCCGCCGCGGCGCGAAGCTGTTGTACGCCTACGGCGAGGCGACGGTCGCCAAGATCACCGTCATCACGCGCAAGGCCTACGGCGGCGCGTACTGCGTGATGGGGTCCAAGGAGATGGGCGCCGACGTCAACGTCGCCTGGCCGACGGCCCAGATCGCGGTGATGGGCGCCTCCGGCGCCGTCGGCTTCGTCTACCGCCAGCAGCTCAAGGAAGCCGCCAAAGCGGGTGACGACGTGGACGCCCTGCGACTGCAACTGCAGCAGGAGTACGAGGACACTCTGGTGAACCCGTACATCGCCGCCGAGCGCGGCTATGTCGACGCGGTCATCCCGCCGTCGCACACCCGCGGCTACGTCGCCACTGCGCTGCGGCTGCTGGAGCGCAAGATCACCCAGACCCCGCCGCGCAAGCACGGCAACATCCCGCTGTGAGGCCCAGGAAGGCGAGCGCATGAACCACGATGCCGACATCACCGAGGTCAGCGATCCCCGGCAGATGACGATCGATCAGCCTGCGCCGGCCGCCCCGGAGTTCCATGTCGTCAAGGGCTCGCCGACCGAGGCGGAGATCGCGGCCCTGGTGACCGTGCTCGCCGGCGCCTCGGGCGCCCCGGCCGAACACGGTCCGCAGGAGCTCAACCCGTGGGGTCACCCGGTCGACAAGCTGCGCTACCCGGTCTTCAGCTGGCAGCGGGTCACCCTCTTGCAACGGACCCACATGAGGCGCTGATGAGCGCTTGCGCGAAGAACATCGAGCACTGATGAGCGCTTGATGCGGGTGGTCCTGGGTTCGGCGTCGGTGGGCCGGCTGGGCATACTGCGTCAGGCCGGCCTCGACCCGCTGGTGATCGTCTCGGGCGTGGACGAGGACGCCGTGATCGCCTCGCTGGGTCCGGCCGCCCCGGCGGATGTGGTGTGCGCACTCGCCGACGCCAAGGCGGACGACGTGGTGGGCCGCCTTCCCGGCGACGTCGCGGCGGACTGCGTGGTCATCGGCTGCGATTCGATGCTCGCCCTCGACGGACGCCTGCACGGCAAGCCGGGCACAGCGGATGCCGCCCGCCTGCAGTGGCATGCGATGGCGGGCCGCGCCGGCGCGCTGCACACCGGCCATGCCGTGCTCCGGGTCCGCGACGGCGAGACCGTCCAGAAAGCTGTCGAATCACGTTCTACAACAGTGCATTTCGCAACCCCGAACGAGGCCGATCTGGACGCCTACGTCGGCACCGGCGAACCACTGGGCGTGGCAGGCGCATTCACCCTCGACGGGTACGGCGGGTGGTTCGTCGATCGCATCGAGGGCGACCCGTCGAACGTGATCGGCGTCAGCCTGCCGCTGACCCGCCGGCTACTCGACCGCGTCGGGGTCCCCGTCACCGCACTCTGGTAGCGGTCATCGCTTCGGTTCCGCGTCGAGCCGGGGTACGACGTTGCCCGGCTTTGCCGGCGCGAGGATCTCGCCCTTCACGTCGACGATGGCCGAGTCGGTGACGATCGGCACCGCCGGATCAGGGCGCTTGAAGAACTGTCGCTCGACGGTGAAGCCGGGCTCGGTCACGCGGCCGGCGCTGCACTTGTCGAACTCGCCATCGAACGGCGGCCGTTCCGGTGCCCACTCCACCCGCGGATTCAACGGCAGCGCATCCGTTTCCGAGTTCCGGACCGCGACGCTGTGCAGGCAGGCCCAGAGGTTCTTGTCGTCGATGTACTTGCCGCTGGCGGGATAGATGTCGCGCGGCGCCAGGTAGTAGAGGTCGTAGAATTCGCCCCGCGGGGTCTGTCTGACCGTGTAACCGATGACCGGCAGGGATCCACGATTCTCCGGGGGCGGGGCGACGTAGGCATCGATAGCCGCCTGCCGGTCCTCGCGGGCCCGCTTGTCGGCCTCCTGCTGGGCGATCACGCTCTTGTACTCGCTGTCCGCCGACCAGAACATGATCCCGCCGAACACCACTCCGGCGATCAGGGCAAGCCCGCCGAGCGCCGTCATCAGGTAGGCGGCATCGCTGGGCTCGTTGGCCTCGGGATTGCGGAACTTCCACGACTCGAAGAGCCACCACATCTTTCGCGGCTGCAGCAGCATGAACAGGCCGATCGGGACGCCGATCAGCATCAGCAGGATTGCGAATCCCACGGCTACTGCACCCCGGCGAGGAGCGGGACGGGATTGCCGGGGGCCACAGGCACCAGCACGGTGCCGTCGGGACGGACGACGGCGCTGTTGGTGACGATCGTGGCGTCCGGCCTGATCTCGCCGATGCGGACGGTCGCGACGTCGGGCGACCAGGCGTCGGTCACGCGACACGTCGCCTCGCCGGCGAGTGTGGCCTTCAACCCCGGCGTCCAGCCGAGCTGTAGATCGGCGGTGATCCGGTCGGTGTTGATGCCGCGGACCTGCCGCATGACCTCACACCCCTGCTCGGAGAAGAAGTTGAAGCCGCCGGCCACCGGCGCCGATCCCGCAGGAACGAGATAGGACATGTCGAGGAAGGTGGCGCCGCCCTCCCGGGTCAGCCGGTAGCCGACGATGGGCAGCGCCCCACGCGACTGCGGACCTGACGTCAACGCGGCCCGCGGGGGCGGGGTGCGCTCGGTGGTCGTCGTGGCCGGCCGCGAAGACGCGTCGTCGCCGTTCGAGCCGCCGCTGGTGAACGCGAGCAGCGCGACGATGACCGACGCGACGATGAGGAGGATCCCGGTGAGCGAGGACATGCCGTAAGCGGCCTCGCTCGGTTCGTTGGCTTCGGGGTTCTTGTACTTCCACGACTCGGTGGCCCACCACAGCTTGTCGGGATTGCGGAACAGCCACACGCCGATCGGTACCCCGATCAGCAGGACCATGATTCCGAGTGCCACCCGAAAATCCTAAAGTCGCCGACCGGCCACTCAGCGCAGCAATTCCGGGGGCGGCGGTAGGCTCGCTGACGTGCCGCTCCCACCAGATCCCAGCCCCGCGCTGCAGGACTACGCCCACCCCGAACGCCTCGTCACCTCCGATTGGCTGGCGAGCAATCTCGGAAGGCCGGGCCTGGCCATCGTGGAATCCGACGAGGATGTGCTGCTCTACGACACCGGTCACATCCCCGGTGCGGTGAAGATCGATTGGCACACCGACCTCAACGATCCGAACGTGCGCGACTACATCGACGGCGCGCAGTTCGCCGAACTGATGGACCGCAAGGGGATCGCGCGCGACGACACCGTCGTCATCTACGGCGACAAGAGCAACTGGTGGGCGGCCTACGCGCTGTGGGTGTTCACCCTGTTCGGCCACCCGGACGTCCGGCTCCTGGACGGCGGGCGCGACCTGTGGGTCTCCGACGGCCGCGACACCACACTCGACGTGCCCAACCGGCGCTCCAGCGGCTACCCCGTCGTCGAGCGGGACGACGCGCCGATCCGGGCGTTCAAGGACGACGTGCTCGGCATCCTCGGCTCCCAGCCGCTCATCGACGTGCGGTCTCCTGCGGAGTACACCGGTGAACGCACCCACATGCCCGACTACCCGGAGGAGGGCGCCCTGCGCGGCGGGCACATCCCCACCGCCCGGTCGATCCCGTGGGCCAAGGCCGCCGACGACAGCGGACGGTTCCGCAAGCGCCCCGAACTCGAAGAGCTCTACGGATTCCTGCAGGAGGCCGACAAGACGGTCGTGTATTGCCGCATCGGTGAGCGCAGCAGCCACACGTGGTTCGTGCTGACCCATCTGCTCGGGCTGCCCGGCGTGCGGAATTACGACGGTTCGTGGACCGAATGGGGCAATGCGGTGCGCGTGCCCGTTGCCGTCGGGGAAGAGCCCGGCGAGGCGCCGTGAGTCCGGCCGCCGGGATGCCGGCCGCCCTCGCCGAGGTCGTCTCGGACTTCCAGGAGGTGCAGGGGCAGGACAAGCTGCGGCTGCTGCTGGAGTTCGCCGACGACCTGCCGCCGCTGCCGGCCGGCCTGGAGCAGGCCGCGATGGAACCCGTCCCGGAGTGCCAGTCCCCGTTGTTCCTGCACGTCGACGCCGGCGACCGGGAGCACGTGCGGCTGTACTTCAGTGCGCCGCGCGAGGCGCCGACCACCCGCGGCTTCGCCTCGATCCTGGCCACCGGGCTCGACGACCTGCCCGCCGAGGAGATCCTCGCCGTGCCCGACGACTTCTACTCCGACCTGGGTCTGGCCGCACTGATCAGCCCGCTGAGGCTGCGTGGCATGTCGGCCATGCTGGCCCGGATCAAGAACCGGCTAAGAGGCTGACGTCAGTTCGGTGCTTCAGCTAGCCGTAGCACTCGTCGCCGGCTCGGGCGATGCCCACCCCGTACCAGGCGTCTTCTGACATCGGCTCACCCGCTTCTGGCGACTGCCAGCAAACCTTCCAGAACTTGTCGACGAGGTGCGCCTGGTCGACGCCCTTGATGTTCTGGGTGTTGACGACCAGATCAGGATTGCCGGAGGCCGCTATGACCTCTGCCCGGGCCTCGTCGAGGGTCATGTCCATGACATCGGGCATCTCCGGCGGTTCCTGCGCCGTTGCGGTCGGCGCCGCGATGGCGGCTGCAGCAATCAAGATCATCGAGGTCATGTTGATCATGTGCACTCGCTTGTTCCGCATGAACTTCCCCTTCGCCCCGCCCGGGAACGAGGTTACAGCAACTGCCTGTCGGTCAACGCCCTGTTCGCGAGCCGTCATTTCCCGCGATGTCGCCCGGTGGCGATAGCCGGGCCGTCCGTCACCGCGATCGAACCTACTTGCCAGTAACGGACACCGGCTGGCCGAGACCTCAGGTGCGGCGCTTAAACTGCCCGGGATAAGTTCTTAAAGACGTTCTTAGAGACGCCCGCGCAGGGCGATCCAACAGGAGGCGAAGTGGCCAGTCACGCCAGCTCGAAGATCACGAAGGTGCTTGTAGCCAACCGCGGCGAGATCGCGGTCCGGGTGATCCGAGCGGCGAAGGACTCCGGGCTGACCAGCGTGGCCGTCTACGCCGAACCCGACGCCGACGCCCCGCACGTCCGGCTCGCCGACGAGGCGTTCGCCCTCGGCGGCCAGACCTCGGCCGAGTCCTACCTGGTCTTCGAGAAGCTGCTCGACGCGGCCGCGAAGTCCGGCGCCAACGCCGTCCACCCCGGATACGGGTTCCTGAGCGAGAACGCCGACTTCGCCCAGGCCGTGCTCGACGCCGGCCTGATCTGGATCGGCCCCAGCCCGCAGTCCATCCGCGATCTCGGTGACAAGGTCACCGCCCGTCACATCGCCGCCCGTGCGCAGGCCCCGCTGGTCCCCGGCACCTCCGATCCGGTCAAGGACGCCGACGAGGTGGTCGCGTTCGCCAAGGAGTACGGCGTGCCGGTCGCGATCAAGGCGGCGTTCGGCGGCGGCGGCCGCGGCATGAAGGTGGCCCGCACCCTCGAGGAGATCCCCGAGCTCTACGACTCCGCGGTGCGCGAGGCCGTCTCCGCGTTCGGCCGTGGCGAGTGCTTCGTGGAGCGCTACCTGGACAAGCCGCGCCACGTCGAGGCCCAGGTGATCGCCGACACCCACGGCAACGTCGTCGTCGCGGGCACCCGCGACTGCTCGCTGCAGCGCCGCTTCCAGAAGCTCGTCGAAGAGGCGCCCGCGCCCTTCCTGACCGACGCGCAGCGCAAGGAGATCCACGAGTCGGCCAAGCGCATCTGCAAGGAGGCCGGCTACTACGGCGCGGGCACCGTCGAGTACCTGGTCGGCCAGGACGGCCTGATCTCGTTCCTCGAGGTGAACACCCGGCTGCAGGTCGAGCACCCGGTCACCGAGGAGACCTCGGGCATCGACCTGGTTCGCCAGCAGTTCCGGATCGCCAACGGCGAGGCGCTCGACATCACCGAGGACCCGACCCCGCGCGGCCACTCGATCGAGTTCCGCATCAACGGCGAGGACGCAGGCCGCGGCTTCCTGCCCGCACCCGGCCCGGTCAGCAAGTTCGAGGCGCCGCAGGGGCCCGGCATCCGGCTGGACTCCGGCGTCGAGACGGGCTCGGTGATCGGCGGCCAGTTCGACTCGATGCTGGCAAAGCTGATCGTCACCGGCGCGACCCGCCAGGAGGCGCTGGAGCGGTCGCGGCGCGCCCTCGACGAGTTCACCGTCGAAGGCCTGGCCACCGTCATCCCGTTCCATCGCGCCGTGGTGTCCGATCCGGCGTTCATCGGTGACGAGAACGGTTTCACCGTGCACACCCGCTGGATCGAGACCGAGTGGGACAACAAGGTCGAACCCTTCACCGGCGGCGATCCGATCGAGGAAGAGGACACCATCCCCCGGCAGACCGTCGTGGTGGAGGTCGGCGGCCGCAGGCTGGAGGTGTCACTGCCCGGCGACCTCGCGCTCGGCAACGGCGGCTCGGTCGGCGGCTCCGCCGGTGTCATCAGGAAGAAGCCGAAGCCGCGTAAGCGCGGCGCCGCCGGTGGCGCTGCCGCCTCGGGCGACTCCGTCACCGCGCCGATGCAGGGCACCGTCGTGAAGGTGGCCGTCGAGGAGGGTCAGCAGGTCTCGGCCGGCGATCTCGTCGTGGTGCTGGAGGCGATGAAGATGGAGAACCCGGTCACGGCGCATAAGGACGGCACCATCACCGGCCTCGCGGTCGAGGCCGGCGCTGCCGTCACGCAGGGCACCGTCCTCGCCGAGATCAAGAGCGAGGGCGAATAGCCGCTCGGGGCACTGCGGGTTCACCGACGGGTTCGTCCCTGCGCCACGCCAGGCGGACGACCGACACGACGAGCACACCGAGCGTGGCACCCGCTGTGTTCGCCGCGATGTCGGACAGGCTGGGGTCGCGGCCGGGCAGCAGTACCGCCTGGGTCAACTCGATCCCCGCCGACGCAGCCGCTCCGGCGAGCATGGCGAGCCACCACCGACGCCTCGTCAGGTAAGCCGCGGCCAGCATCCCGAACGGGATGAAGAGCAGCACGTTGGTGATGAACTCGACGACGGAGAGTGGCGCGTGGGTGACGTGCCGGATCCACCGCAGGGACGGGTTCACCAACTCCTCGGTGCTCGGCCAGAACACGATCAGGGCGATCACACCCACGTAGGCCGCCGTCCACAACGTCAGAACACGACGGCGGCGCGCCCTGCTCGCGGCGCGTGTCTGGGTGTCGGGCATGCGTCCTCACGGTTTGTCGTTCGACGGGCGCCGCTGCCTCGCAAGACCGTCTCAACGGTACAGAAGTGGTGCGCCCCGCACCGTCCTCGCCGAAGAGGGACGCCGAGTGGCCGTCAGGACCGGATGAACTCCAACAGGTCGGCGTTGATGGTGTCGGCCTGCGTGGTGGGCATGCCGTGCGGGAAGCCCTCGTAGGTCTTCAGCGTCGCGTTCGCGAGCAGTTCGGCTGAGCGCGGCCCGGAGTTCTCGTACGGCACGATCTGGTCGTCGTCGCCGTGCATGACCAGCACGGGCAGCTGGATCTTCTTCAGATCTTCGGTGAAGTCGGTCTGCGAGAACGCGACGATCCCGTCGTAGTGGGCCTTCGCGCCGCCCATCATGCCCTGGCGCCACCAGTTGGCGATGATCGCCTCGCTCGGCTCGACCCCGTCCCGGTTGAACCCGTAGAACGGGCCGGACGGCAGCGCGCGGTAGAACTCGGATCGGTTGGCCGCGAGCTGCGCCTGCAGGTCGTCGAAGACGTCCTTGGGCAGGCCGCCGGGGTTGGCATCGGTCTTCACCATGAGCGGTGGCACGGCGCTGATCAGGACGGCCTTGGCCGCGCGGTCCTCGCCGTGGCGGGCCAGATAGTGCACCACCTCTCCCCCGCCTGTCGAATGACCGACGTGCACGGCGTCGCGCAGGTCGAGGTGATCGACAACGGCCTTCAGGTCGTCGGCGTAGTGGTCCATGTCGTGGCCGTCGCCGGTCTGCGTCGAGCGGCCGTGGCCGCGACGATCGTGCGCCACGACGCGGTAGCCCTGCGCCAGGAAGAACAGCAGCTGGGTGTCCCAGTCGTCCGACGACAGCGGCCACCCGTGACTGAACACGATGGGCTGGCCCGACCCCCAGTCCTTGAAGTGAATGTCGACACCGTCATTGCTCGTGATGAAGGGCATCGGCTCATGCTACGCAGCGGACGCGAACGTTACAGTGCGCGGATGGAACCGATCGAGATCAACGCCGGCAGTTGGTATCTGCGCGCACTGCGCGCCGACGATCGCATCGACGACCGGCCGTCCCTGGCGGACCTGGGCGAGACGGATCGGGACTACGTCGCACGCGCCGCGGCCGGCTGGGCGTCCGACGTCCGCTACACCTGGGCGGTGGCCGAGCCCACCACCGGCGAACTGCTCGCGGAGGTCGCGCTGACGCCGGGCACCGGATCGGTGTCGCTGCGCGCCCGGCCCGGACATGCCGAGGCGGCAGAGCGCGCGGCCGAGGCGGTGCGGCGCTTCGCCGACTCGCTCGACGGCTGATCAGCTCTCGTCGATGTCGCGGCCGGTGGCCAGGTCGGCGCAGTCCACCGTCACCACGTCGGGACGGGAACGCAGGAACGGCCCGGCCCCGCGGTCGCCACTGAGGCTCTGCAGCAGCTGCGGCCAGTGCCGCCGGTGCACCACCACAGGGTGACCGGGACGGCTGCCGTACACCGCACGCGCCAGCCCGGCCGGCGACTCCTGTGCCGCCGCCAGCACCCGCCGCACCACGTCGGCCCCGATGTCGGGGGTGTCGACGGTGTGCAGCACCGCCAGGTCGGCCGACCCGATCGCCTCGATACCGGCCCGCACCGACGCGCTCATGCCGTCCGCCCAGTCGGAAGCGATCACGGCCCGCGCGGGCGGGGGCACCTCGACCAGCGCCGCACCGAGCACCACCACCACGTCGGCGCATCCGCCTTCGGCCAGCGCCGCCACCGCCGTCTCGAGCCATTGCCCCTGCGCGGCAGCGGCTTTCGGCATCCCATAGCGGGTACCCGCGCCGGCGGCCAGCAGCACTCCCGCGGCATTCGACATGCGAACAGTGTGGACCTGGCCGATCCTGGAGCGGTGGCACCCCTGCCGAGCGCCGGGCTGGCCGACTTCAACCGTCTGCCCGGACCACAACGCGTGCGACTGCTGACCGGCGTCTGCGCCTCACCGCTGTGGGCGCAGCGGGTGGCCGCCGGTGCGCCGTACGCCGACGTCGACACGCTGCTCGACGTCGCCGACCGGGTGCTCGCCGAGTTGAGCGAGGCCGAGATCGACGCGGCGCTGGCCGGCCATCCCCGCATCGGCGGACAGGTCGACAACGCCGCATCGGCGCGCGAACAGGCCGGCGTGATGACCGCGGGCGACGACGTCCGTGCGGAGCTCACCGCGAAGAACCGGGCCTACGAGCGCCGGTTCGGGCACGTGTACCTGGTGTGCGCCAGCGGCCGGTCGGCCGAGGACCTGCTCGCCACGCTCACCGGCCGGTTGGCCAACGATGCGGGCACCGAGCGGCGGGTGCTGCGCGAGGAGCTCGCGAAGATCAACCGGCTGAGGTTGCGGCAACTGGTCGGCGATCCGTCGTGACCGCTCGAGAGCCCGCGAGTGTGCGCCTTTGCGCGGTTATCGTCGGCGTGTCGCGCGCAGACACGCACGCTCGGCAGAAGGGTTGAGCGCATGAGCCTGTCCACCCACGTCCTCGACGCGTCCACCGGCAGGCCCGCGGCGGGTGTGCCGGTCACCCTCACCGACGCCGGCGGCACGCTGCTGGCGTCGGAGAACACCGACGACGACGGCCGCATCGCCGGCCTGGCCGACCGCCTCGAACCGGGCGTCTACCGGTTGCGCTTCGACACCGCAACGTATTTCACCGCCGCAGAGGTCACCGGCTTCTACCCCGAGATCGTGGTGGCCTTCGAGGTCACCGACGCCGCGGCCAAGTATCACGTGCCGGTGCTGCTGTCGCCGTACGCCTATTCGACCTACCGAGGGAGTTGAGCCGTGTCCGGCATCATCCTGGGCAAGAACCAGTACGGCAAAGCCGAGAACCGGGTCGTGCGCATCTACCGCGACTCCCCGCGTCACGAGATCCACGACGTCAACGTCTCGACCTGCCTGCGGGGCGACTTCAGCGCCGCCCATCTGGCCGGCGATCAGTCCGACGTGCTGCCCACCGACACCCAGAAGCAGACCGTGTACGCCTTCGCCAAGGAGAAGGGCCTCACCTCGATCGAGGACTACGGGCTGGACCTCGCGCGCCACTTCGTCGGCGACATCGCGCCCGTGCAGGGCGCCCGTATCGAGATCGAGCAGTACTCGTGGCGGCGCGTGGTGGTCGACGGCCGCGAACACGACCACACCTGGGTGCGCGCCGGCGAGGAGGTGCGCACGGCCGCGGTCACGGTCGCCGCCGATGGCGACGGGGCCGGGGGCGGCGAGTGGGTGGTCGGGGGCTTCAAGGACCTCGTCCTGCTCAAGTCGACGGGCTCGGAGTTCGCGGGATTCCTCACCGACCCGTACACGGTGCTCGAGCCGACCCACGACCGCGTGATGGCCACCTCGCTGGTGGCTCAGTGGCGGTTCGCCACGGTGACCGGAATCGACTGGGACGGCGTCTATGCCGGCGTCAAGGCCGACATGGTGACCCAGTTCGCCAACGTCCGGTCGCTGGCGCTGCAGCAGACGCTCTACGAGATGGGCCGCGCCGTCCTCGAGCACCACCCCGAGATCGTCGAGGTGCGGATGTCCGCCCCCAACAAGCACCATTTCGCCTACGACCTGGCGCCCTTCGGCCTGTCCAACGACAACGAGGTGTTCCACGCCGACGACCGGCCCTACGGCCTGATCCAAGCCACCGTCACCCGGGACGACGCACCGCCCGCCGGGCCGGCCTGGGACCCGCAGCGCGGCTGGTTGAGCTGAGACATCGGGACCGCTGAGACATCGCTGAGCATTCGGTGAATCGATTGTCGAATGCGCGAGTACCGGCGTAGGGTCATCTCAGGTTGAGTTCACAGCCAGCTGGATACGTCATCGGCGCGGCCGAACCTCGACCGTGACGCCGAAGGCTTTGAGGACGCAGGGCCTGAACGATTGACGTGACTCAGCGCGAACCGCGCACACCCCACCAAAGGGAGTCACGATGTCATCTTCACTTTCTCCATCATCACCGCCGACCTCGCCGTCAGACGCAGACCGGGCCGACGAACACACCCGCAGCGGCGGAGCCACGTTCAGCACCGGGTGGCCGGAGCCGTCGTGCGTGTTGATCACCGCACGAGGTGACCTCGACGCGGCCAACGCGAACGACTTCGTCGACTGGGCGATGCAGCACGCCGCTCACGCAAAGCGCATGGTGCTCGACCTGTCGGGAATCGAATTCTTCGGCACCGCAGCGTTTTCGGCGCTACACACGTTCAACGTGCGGTGTGCAGGCGCCCGCGCCGAGTGGGTGCTGGTGCCCGGCTCGGCCGTGCTGCGGCTGCTGCGGATCTGCGACCCTGACGCGATGTTCCCGCTGTGCGACGACGTCGACACGGCGATGGCCGCACTGCGGGGCGAGTCGCAGCGGTTACTGAAGCTGGTCGCGGAGCCGCGCTAGCGACTTCGCGAGCAGCCGCGACACATGCATCTGTGAGATGCCGACCCGCTCGGCGATCTGGGTCTGGGTGAGCGACTCGAAGAACCGCAGCAGCAGCACGGTGCGTTCGCGCTCCGGCAATGCGGCCAGCAGCGGCCGCAGCGCCTCGCGGTTCTCGATCTGATCGAGTCCCAGATCCACGTCGCCGAGCGTGTCGGCGATCGCAGGCGCGTCCTCGTTACCGCTGTTGCCACCGCTGTCGATGGACAGGGTGTTGTAGGAGCTGCCCGCGACCAGACCCTCGACCACCTCGTCGCGGTCCATCCCGAGTTCCTCGGCCAGTTCGGACGCGGTCGGGGCACGGCCCAGCCGCTGGGACAGCTCGGCGGTCGCGGCGCCCAGCCGCAGGTGCAGCTCCTTGAGTCGCCGCGGCACCTTCACCGACCAGCTGTTGTCCCGGAAGTGCCGGCGCACCTCGCCCATGATGGTCGGCACGGCGAACGACACGAAGTCCGAGCCGGCGTCGACGTCGAACCGGATGACCGCGTTCACCAGACCGACCCGGGCCACCTGGACGAGGTCGTCGCGCGGCTCGCCGCGGCCGTCGAAGCGGCGGGCGATGTGGTCGGCCAGCGGCAGGCACCGCTCGACGATGCGGTCGCGGTGGCGCTGGAACTGCGCGGAACCCTCCGGCAGGCCCTGGAGTTCGCGGAACATCGCTGCCACATCCGCGTATTCAGAGTTCGAGCGAGACGACGAACCCTTCGACGAGGATCGAGTCACCGCAGTGAGCTCGCTCTCCTCGTGGTCATCGAGATCCCGAAGATCTGTCCGTCCGCCGCTTCATTGCCGTTCCGCTGGAAGGTCTGCACATCGTCGGTCAGCGAGCTCAGGACGTGCCAGCTGAAACTGCCCTGGGCGAGCACGTCGGTGGTCTGGCACGTGGTCGAGGCGTCGACGACGACCTCGGTGTCGCGCGGGTGGACGGCGACCACCAGCGTCGAGTCGGGCACCGCGGAGCGGATCAGCCGGGTACAGGCCTCGTCGACCGCCAGCCGCAGGTCGGCGACGGCGTCGAAGTCGAGGTCCTCGAACGTGCCGACGGCGGCGACCAGGGTGCGCAGCACGGCCAAGTTCTCCAGCTTGGCGACCACCCGCAGTTCGACCGACCGGTCGGCGCTGAGGTGCCCGTCGTCTGGATTGTCCGAATCCACCATCTGACCTCCCGGCAACATCGAAGCGAGATTACCCCAGGACGAATCCCAGCTAACCACCGGCGGCCCGGGATCCCACGAAAACACACGTGTGACCGGTGATTCGACCGGGTAACTGCAACGCATGCAAGCCGCCGTCCGGGACCTGAGATGACACCGACACACTGTGCGCCGACCCTGTCCTCACCATGGTCCACGACCAGTACCCCGACGTCGGCCCGCGCCAAACACAGGATCCCCCCATGCGTCTTCGCCGCAGCGTAGTCACCGGGCCCGGACTGCACCGGGTGCGCCGGGGCAAGGGCTTCTCCTACACCGACTCCGAGGGCAGGCCCGTCACCGACAAGAAGACGCTGGAACGCATCAACGACCTCGTCATCCCGCCGGCGTGGAAGAAGGTGTGGATCTCACCGCACGCGAACGGTCACATCCAGGCGCTCGGGGTCGATGTGGCGGGGCGCAAGCAGTACCTCTACCACCAGCAGTGGCAGGAGGAGCGCAACGAGGAGAAGTTCGACCGGGTCCTGGAGATGTCCAAGGGGCTGCCGGACATGCGCAGGCAGATCGCGGCCGACCTGCGCGGCCGCGGCCTGGAGCGCGACCGGGTGCTGGCGCTGGCCCTGCATCTGCTCGATCTCGGGTACTTCCGCGCCGGTGGTGAGCAGTACGCCCTGGAGAACAACTCGTTCGGCATCGCCACGCTGCTGTGCGAGCACGTCACCGTGCAGCGCGACGCGGTCGCGTTCGACTTCCCGGCCAAGAGCGGGGTGCGCCGGACGCGGGTGATCGACGACCCCGAGGTGGTGCGGTCGGTGCGCGCGCTGATGCGCAGGCCCGAGCGCACTGACCGGCTGCTGGTGTGCCGGAATACCTCGGGCTGGCGCGACATCCACGCCGACGACCTCAACGCCCGGTTCAAGGAACTCGTGGGCCCCGAGTTCAGCGTGAAGGACATGCGCACCTGGCACGGCACCGTGCTGGCGGCGGCGGCGTTCGTCGACGCCGACCCACCGGTCGATCCGAAGGTGATCAAGCGGGTGGAATCGGCGGTGATGAAAGAGGTCTCGGAGGAGCTCGGCAACACCCCGGCCGTGGCGCGGACGTCCTACGTCGACCCGCGGGTGGTGAAGGCCTACGAGGGCGGCACCACCATCGCGCCTGCCGTGCGGCGCGCCGACCGCACCCGCCGTGCCGACGAGAAACAGGCCATCATCGAGCGCGCGACCGCGCTGATGATCCGCAAGGTCGCCAAAAGTCAGTAGCCCGAGGGCGTTCCGTTGCCGAGGTAGATCAGACCGGCCGCGATGGGGCCCGCGGGGTCGAGTAGGTTGCGGGTGTCGACGACGACCGCCCCCGGCGCCTGCTCGGCTATCTGCGCCCAGTCCAGCTCGCAGAACTCCGGCCACTCGGTGAGCACCACGATCGCGTCGGCATCCTTGGCCGCCAGGTACGGGTCGTCCACGGCCACCACCGACGCCCGGCGCAGCGCGGTCTGGTCCAGGTTCGCCAGCCGCGGGTCGTAACCGCAGACCTGGGCGCCCCTTTGGCTCAGCTGCTCGCAGATGGTCAGCGCCGGCGAGTCGCGGATGTCGCTGGTGCCCGCCTTGAAAGTCAGCCCCAGCGCCGTCACCCTGGCCGCCGGCAGCGGCACGCCCATCGCACGGGTCAGCGCGGCGGCGAGGTGATCGGCGTGCGCGGCGTTGGTCTCGCGCGCCGAAGCCACCTCGCGCAGTTCGACATTGCGCAGGCGTCCGGTGTGCAACAGCGCCGCAGTGTCCTTCGGCAGGCAGGAACCACCCCAACCGGGGCCGGGGCGCAGGAAGTGCTGACCGATCCGCACGTCGGCGCCCATGCAGCGGGTGACGTCGCCGATGTCGGCACCCACTTCGGGGCACAACCGGGCCAGGGAGTTGATGTAGGAGATCTTCACGGCCAGAAAAGCATTGCTGGCGTACTTGGCCAGCTCCGCGCTCTCGGGAGTCATCCGCAGGATCGGCCCCGGGCCACGGCTGTACACCTGCTCCATCAGGTCCGCCGCGTCCGCGTCGTCGGCGCCGACGACGATCCGGTCCGGATTGCGAAAGTCGTAGACGGCGTGGCTCTCCCGCAGGAACTCAGGGTTGGACACCGCGCGGATGCCGGTGCCGGCGAGCCGTTGCGCCGCCCGCCGCGTGGTGCCCACGGGCACCGTCGACTTCATCGCCAGCACCGCGCCCGGTCGCAGCACCTCGGCGAGCGCATCGACCGCCGCGTCGACCGCACCGAGGTCCGCCGAGCCGTCCGGCCTGCTCGGTGTGGGCACGCAGACGAACACCACGTCGCGGTCGGCCAGGTCGGTGAAGTCGGCGCTGAAGTGCAACCGGCCCGCGGCGAGTCCCTGCTCGAGCAGTTCCGGCAGGCCGGGTTCGTCGAGCAGGGCCACCCCCCGCGACAGCTCCCGCACCCGCACCGCGTCCACGTCGACGCACACCGTGTCGAGTCGTTCGGCCAGGCAGACGGCAGTGGTCAGGCCGACGTAACCGGCGCCGACGACGCCCGTGCGCAGCGCCGTCATGCGCGTACCCGCAGCAGCGAGTCGACCGCGTCGAGCACCTGCGTCTCGGTCAGCCGCAACAGTCCGGAATGGGGTTCGTCGGCGTGCGGGTCACCGGTCTCCCCGGCCCACAGCGCGACGTGCGGTCCGCCGTCGCGCGGACCCCAGCGGTCCGGCGGCGTCGGCCCGAACAGCAGCACCGACGGCGCACCGGTGGCCGTCGCGATGTGCCCCACGCCGGTGTCGTTGCACACCAGCAGCCGACAGTCGTTGACGAGCGCCACCATGCCGAGCAGGCCGAGTGTTCCTGCCAGCACCGACGTGTCGGGCAGGCCGGCCTGCCGCGCCACCGAGCGGGCGAGGTCCAGCTCGTTGCAGTCGCCGGTGATCACCACCTCGTGCGCGGCGTCGTGCAACGCCGCCGCGACCGCGGCGAACCGCTCAGCCGGCCAGCGCCGTGCCGCCGCCGCCGCACCCGGATGGATCACCACCACGCCGGAGCGGTCCGGGTAGCCGTGCGGCCGGGCGATACGCAGATCCTCGGCGTCGCACGGTATTCCGGCCCACTCCAGCAGCCCGCACCAGCGGTCGACCTCGTGCACGTCGGCACGCCACGCCGGACCCTGCAGACCGTCGTAGGCGTCGTGCCGGTGCGTCAGCAGGGTTCGGGGCCGCATCGCGAGCAGGTCTTCGATGCTCTGCGGTCCGCTGCCGTGCAGGTTGACCGCGAGTGCAGGCGGGGTGCGCCACGGATGCAACCGGCCGAGACCCGGCGTCGGCTCCACCGCGTTGACCGCACCCGAGAGCTTGGCCAGGCCGCAGAACCGTTCCGGGGTGGCGAGCACGATGTGGGCGTCGGGGTAAGCCCGCCGCAGTCCGCGCAGCGCCGGTATCCCGGTGAGCAGGTCGCCCAGTCCCAGCGCACGAAGGACCAGGATGGTGTCCTGCGTCGCCGGGGCCGTCACGGCCATGAGGATTCCGTCGACGCGGCGACCACCAACTCCCGGATCTCGCAGCCCTGCGGTTGCGAGAGCGCGAAGACCACCGTCTCGGCCACGTGTTCGGGACGGTTGAGCTTGGCATCCGCCGGCGGCTTGTACTGCTCGTCGCGGTCGTCGAAGAAGGCGGTGTGCATACCACCGGGGATCAACGTGGTGACGCCCACCTCGCCGGCGAGTTCGGCGGCCAACGCCCTGCTGAACCCGATCACACCGAACTTCGACGCGCAGTACGCGGTGGCGTCGCTGACGGCCTTGATGCCCAGCGTCGAGGCGCAGGTGACGATCCGGCCGCCGGTGGCGCGCAGGTAGGGCAGCGCGGATCGGATGACGGCAGCGGTGCCGAGCAGGTTCACGTGCACGACGCGTTCCCAGTCCTTGGCCGAGACGTCGCCGAGCTTGCCGCACTTGTCGGTTCCGCCGGCGGTGAACACGCCGTCGATCCGGCCGTCGACCGAGTCGGCCAGGCTGCGCACGGCGGCGTCCACCGCCTCGGTGTCGGCGAGGTCGGCGTGGGCGAAGGCGACGTCGCCTGCGGGAGTGTTGATGTCGATCACCAGCGGTGTGCCGCCGTGCCGGACGACGGCCTCCACGGTGGCCGCGCCGAGGCCCGATGCGCCACCGGTGATGATGATGTTGCCGAGTTCGCTCATGGGTGTTCCCTTGCTCAGGATCGCGCCGCGGCGATCAGGTTGGACGAGGAGTAGCCGGCGACGGTCGGCAGCAGCACCACCTCACCGCCGTGTCTGCGCACGACGCCGGCCTCCGGCAGGTCGTTCTCGGTGTAGTCGCCGCCCTTGACCCACACGTCGGGCCGCAGCCGCTCGAGGGCCCGCTCCGGTGAGTGCTCGTCGAAGATCACCACGGCGTCGACACAGGCCAGCGCCGACAGCACCCGGGCCCGGTCCTGCTCGGCCATCACCGGGCGGCGCTGCCCCTTCAGCTCCCGGACCGACGAGTCCGAGTTGAGCAGCACCACCAGCGCATCGCCGAGTTGGCGGGCCTGGTGCAGCAGCCGGACGTGGCCGGTGTGCAGCAGGTCGAAGCATCCGCCGGTGGCCACCAGCGTGCCGCCACGGCGGCGCAGCCTGTCGCGCACCTCGTCGAGGTCGCCGGTCAGGGCGTTCGAATGGCCGGTGCCGGTGTGGTTCCCGCCGACGGGCGCCGCGCTCGACACTCCGACCGCGCCGCCGGTGGCCACGAACCGGCTTGCCGCCTCGACCGCGGTCGCAACGGCTGTGGGCACGACGTCACCGGCGCCGAGTGCGACGGTGGCCGCGATGGCGAACCGGTCGCCGGCACCGCAGGTGTCGCGGCGGCCGGTGGTCGCACCGGATGCGGCGGGCACCGGCACGTGCGTGCTGCCCGACTCGGTGGCCAGCACGGCGCCACCGGCGCCGAGGGTCACGCAGACCGCACCGGCCCGCCACCGCTGCCGCAGCCGCTCGGCGGAGTGCGCATCGCTGTCACCGCGTTCGGAGAAACGTTCCGCCTCGGCCTGATTGGGGGTGACCAGCCAGCAGCCCTGGGTCGGTGCGGCGCCGCGCGGGTGCGGATCCCAGACCACCGGAGTGCGTTCGGCGACGCGCGTCAGCAGTTCCCGCATGCCGGGGTGGGCGGTCACCCCGCGCCCGTAGTCGGCGACGCAGATCGACCGGGCGCGGTCGAGCACCTCGGCCACCTCTGCGGGCAGGTCACCGCCTGCGGCCGCGCCGTCACCGTGGTCCAGGCGCAGCATCGACTGGCCGCCGGCCCGGATCCTGGTCTTGCACACGGTGCTACCCGTCATGGGCAGGGCGACCACCCGGACCCCGGCCGCGTCGAGCAGGCCGGTGAGTGCGCGTCCGTCGGCGTCGTCGGCGACCGGCGTCACCAACACCACGTCGCGATCCACCCGGGCCGCCAGCACGGCGGCGAGACCGGCGCCGCCGGGGCGGTGCCACACCCGCTCGGCGTCGACCACCGGTACCGGCGCCTCCGGGCTGAGCCTGGTTGCGCTGCCCTCGATGTCGACGTCGAGCATCGAGTCGCCCACGATCACCACCGGTTCAGTCATGGTTGCTCCCCAGCAGTTCGGCGTCCAGCGCGATGCACAGTCCGTGCACCAGCATCAGGTGGATCTCCTGGACGGTGGCGGTGGTGCCCGCCTCGACGCAGATCGCGTCGTCGCACATGGCGGCCAGTGGATTGGGTGCGGGACCCGCCAGCGCCCAGGTGGTGAGCCCGTTCTCGTGGGCCGCCTTGACGGCGGCGAGGACGTTGGGACTGGTGCCGCTGGTGGACAACGCCACCAGGACGTCACCTGGCCTGCCGTGCGCCCGCACGCCGCGGGCGAACATCTCGTCGATGCCGTAGTCGTTGACGATCGCGGTGAGCGCCGACGTGTCGGCATGCAACGATATGGCCGACAACGGGATTCGCTCGTCCTTGAAGCGGCCGACGATCTCGGCGGTGAGGTGCTGCGCCTCCGCGGCGCTGCCTCCGTTACCGCATGCCAGCAACCGGCCGCCGGCGGTGAGCACGCCGGCCAGGTGGCGGCCCCACGCAGTGACACGTGGCGCCTCGACCCCGATGCGGTCCACGGCATCGGCCAGCGCGGAGATGTGTGTCTCGATCACGGCGTACCTCCCAGTCTGTCGACGGCGGCCAGCAGGTCGGCATCGGCGATGCCGTCCAGACAGGGGTGCCCGGGCACGGGACACGTCCTGGCCCGGGTCAGCCGGCACGGCGCCTGCTGATCGCCGAGCCGGATCACGTTGCGGCCGTAAGGGCTCCACTGCGATGCGGGCACGACCGGCGCGAAGAGTGACACCACAGGAGCGCCGACGGCGGCGGCCAGGTGCGCAGGCCCGGTGTTGGGTGTGACCACGACCGAGGCGTGCGCATACACCGCGCCGAGGGTGGCCAGTGTGGTGCTCCCGCCGAGGTCGGTGGCGCCGGCGACGGCCACCGCAGCGGTGAGTTCACGCTCCCCGGGGTCTCCGGTGACCACGACACGATGACCGGCGGCCCGCAGCGCCGCCACCATGCCTGCGCTGCGTTTCGCCGACGGCCGGCGGGCAGGCACGGCGGCGCCGGGATGGAACACCACGAACGGCCCGTCGTCGACGACGGCGGCGAGGTCGCCGGGCAACTCCGTCTGCCGGACCATGAGGGCGCCGTCGTCCCCGGCGGGCAGTTCGCAGCCGCCCGCGCGGGCCAGCGACAGCGCCCGTTCCGGTTCCGGAATGCCCGCGGGCACATGGTGGCGCAGGTCGAGCAGGGTCCCCGGGTAGTCCTCGCAGATCGCGCCGACCCACGGCACGGCCGCCATCCGGCAGATCAGCGCCAGCGGCAGCGGCGACTGGTGAAACGACGTGAACACGAACACCCGGTCCGGGCGGATGTCGCGCAGCTGCTTCACCAGCGACTCGACGTGATCGGACGTCAGTCCCGGCGAGTCGAAGTCCACCCACGGCGCCTGCCATTCGACGATCTCGTCGAGGCCGGGCAGCAGTTCGGCGGCCGCCCGTCCGCGCGGACCGCAGAGCATCGTCACCGCGTCGTGTGCCGCGGCCACCGCGCGCACCGCGGGACCGGTGATCAGCACGTCGCCGGCGCTGTCCAGCCTGGCCACCAGCGCGGTGCTCATCGGCAGTCCCGGAGGACGAGGTCGACGGCGTCGACGAGGGTGGGCGCCACCCGGGCCCGCGAGCGGGCCTCGACGACCTCGTGGGGCAGGGTGCGCTGCGTCGGCACCAGCACTGCGTCGGCATCCGCGGACAGAGCCGCCGCCACGTCACCGCCGGTGTCGCCGATCATCACGCACCGCGCGGGATCCACGCCCAGCGCCTCGGCCGCCGCGCGCACCATGCCGGGTGCCGGCTTGCGGCAGCCGCAGCCGTCGTCGGCGTCGTGGACACAGACCTGCCACGAGTGGAACGGCCCGAGCTCGGCGTCCACCCTGGCGTTGACGGCGTCCAGCTCTTCCGTGCTGATCAGCCCCTTGGCCACCCCGGACTGATTGGTGACGACGGCGAGCAGCAGTCCCTTGTCGCGCAACCGGTCCAGCGCGGCCGCCGCACCGGGCATCGGCCGCACCCCGGCGGGATCGTTGAGGTACGGGCCGTCCTTGATGATCGTGTCATCGCGGTCCAGCAGCACCGCCAGCGGCGGATCCCGGCGCGCCCCGCGGAACGTCCACTCGCCGCGCAGCCGGTGCCCCACGGCGACCGGCGGAATCAGTATGCTGGTCAACGCCATTCGGCCGGCTTCCGGCAGAGTGCGCGGTCCGGCCGAGAAGCGGCGGATCGCGAACTCGGCGGTCAGCGCGGCCCACGCGGCACCGGCCCACCGCGCCGTGCGCCACCGGCGGCCGAGCAGCGCGCCGGTCGCACCCACCAGTGCGGCCGTCGTCGCGGCGTGCAGCGGCAGCCGTCCACGGCCCTCCCCCACGGCTACCCGCCAGGTCCGGCCGTGCTTGCGGCGCATCAAGGCGTTGTCGCGATTGCCGATCTGTGCGCGCACGCTGCTCATCAGGGTCGCCTGCGCCACCGGATGGGTGGACCGCCTGCTGCCGACGACGATGGTGTCGCCGCGCTGGGTGATGCGCAGCGCCAGGTCCGAGTCCTCGCGGTAGGCCCGCGGAAAGCGGTCGTCGAACCCACCGACGGCGACGAGCGCGGACCGCAGGTAGGCCATGTCGGCGGTGATCCAGCGGGCGTCCGCCAGTCGCTGCGTGCGCTTCTCGTCGTCGGTGGCGCGACGGCCCGGCGTCGCGGGCACCTCGATCACGGCCTGCGAGCCCGCGGCGCCCTCGCCGTCCGCGGCGGCCAGGTCCTCGGCGAGGCGCTCGAACCAGTCGGATTGGGGCAGCACGTCGTCGTCGACGAAGCAGATCCAGCGCGCCCTGGTGCCGCGCCAGCCCACGTTGCGGGCGGCAGCGGGACCGCGGCCGCCGCTGCGCAGCACCGTCACCGGCAGTGCGGCGTCGAAATGCAACGCCGGATGCGGGTCCGGCCGGTCGTCCACCACCACGATGTCGGTGGGCTTCGCACCGGTCTGCCCGTCGAGTTCGGCCAGCAGCCGGTGCACCGACGGCCGGCCGATCGTCGGGATCACGACGGCGAAGTCGTCGCTCCTCACCGCGGTCTCCGCACCAGGAAGGGCCCGATCGCCAGCACGTCGATCGGCGAGCTGCCGAAGCACTCGAGGGCGTCGCGCGGACTGTCGACCATCGGCCTGCCCGCGGTGTTGAAGCTGGTGTTGACGACCACCGGTACCCCGGTGCGCTCGGCGAACCGGCTGATGGTGGCGTGCAGCACCGGCTGATCGCGGTCCACGGTCTGGATGCGGGCGGTGCCGTCGACGTGCGTGACGGCCGGAATCCGGTCACGCCACTGCTCGGCGACGTCGTGGACGAACAGCATGTACGGGCTGGGAATCGGCCCGCCGGAGAAGATCTCGGCCGCACGCTCGGTGAGCACCATCGGTGCGACGGGACGGAACTGCTCGCGGCCCTTGACGTTGTTGAGCCGTTCCAGGTTGTCGATGCGGCGCGGGTCGGCGAGCAGCGAGCGCGATCCCAGCGCCCGCGGCCCGAACTCCGAGCGGCCCTGAAACCAGCCGATCAGCAGGTCGTCCGCCAGGGCGTCACCCACCGCCGCAGCGACATCGGCGGGCCGCTCGAACGGCACCGCCGCCTCGCGGAGCACGGCCTCGATCTCGTCATCGGACCAGCCCCGGCCCAGCGCCGCCGACGGCATCGGTGCGATCGGCTCACCCGCCTCGCCGGCCAGTGACAGCGCCGCGCCCAGCGCGGTGCCCGCGTCCCCCGCGGCCGGCTGCACCCAGACGTTGCGAAACCCGCTGCGCTGAAAGATCTTCGAGTTCGCCACGCAGTTCAGCGCAACACCGCCGGCGAGGCAGAGGCTGTCGCTGTCCGTGCGGGCCCGCAGCCAGCCGGTCAGCTCGAGCAACACCTCCTCCACGACGGTCTGCACGCTGCACGCCAGGTCGGCGTGCTCGGGCTCGGGCCGGGCCAGTGCATGGCCCTTGCCCGCGCCCGCCTGGCGTCGAGGCGTGAACGAGTCCCAGTCGACGGGTTCGGTGCGGAATCCGCCGTCTCCGGTGGCGTAGACCAGTTCTCGGAACCGGTCGGCGAAGCGCGGCGTCCCGTAGGACGCTATGGCCATCACCTTGTACTCGTCGCTGGACCGGGTGAAGCCGAGGTGCTCGGTGAGCTCCTCGTAGAACAGACCGAGCGAATGCGGCAGCGCCTGTGTGGCCAGCACATCGATCTTCTGGTCGCGGTAGCTGCCGGCCAGCATCGACGTCCGCTCGCCACGACCGTCGACCACCAGCACCGCGCAGTCCGGGTACGGCGACGCCAGTGCGCTCGAGGCGGCGTGGGCGACGTGGTGGCGTACGTAGCGCACGATCCCCGGATCCAGACCGGGCAGCGCGCTCTGCAGGAAGCGCGGCGCCCGCTCGGCGTAGAGGGTGCGAAGGTATTCCCAGTCGCGGTCCAGACCGGCGAGATCCGTTGTGCTCTCGTCCATCAGGCGGGGGTCGTAGGAGTACCCGACGGCGTCGAGGTCGGCAGGGGTGAGCCCGGCCTGCTGCAGGCACCAGCGCGCCGACTGCACCGGCAGCTCCCAGGTCGAGAACGGCACCGCCTGCTTGCCGTGCTTGCGTCGGGAGAAGCGTTCCTCCTCGGCGGCCGCGACGATCTGTCCGTCCACCACCAGGGCCGCTGCGGGATCGTGGAACACCGCGTTGATTCCAAGGATACGCACGAGCTCCTCTAGACTCTCGAACCTGACTGCAGGACAACGGATCCGTCGATGGCATCTGTTTTCTGCCGACGGAACCACTCGACGGTGCGGGCCAGGCCGTCCCGGTGGCCCACCTGCGGTCGCCAGCCCAGCCTGTCCTCGGCGGCGGTGATGTCAGGGCATCGCCGCTGCGGGTCGTCCTCGACGGCGGGCAGGAAGTGGATCTGCGATTCGTCACCGGCGAGGTCGCGGATGAGTTCGGCGATGTGCAGCACCGACAGTTCATGGGAGTTGCCGATGTTGAACGGGCCTGCGTGGTCCGAACGGGCGAGTGCGATCAGTCCGGCCACGGTGTCGTCGACGTAGCACAGCGAGCGGGTCTGACAGCCGCTGCCGGTGACCGTGATCGGTTCGCCGGCCAGTGACTGGCGGCAGAACGTCGGCACCATCCTGCCGTCGTCAGGACGCATGCGCGGTCCGTAGGTGTTGAAGATGCGTGCCACCCCGACGTCTGATCCGCGGTCACGCCGGTAGGCGAACGTCAACGCCTCGGCGAACCGCTTCGCCTCGTCGTAGACGCTGCGGGGACCGATCGGATTGACGTTCCCCCAGTAGGTTTCGGCTTGAGGATGCTCGAGGGGGTCGCCGTAGACCTCGCTGGTCGAGGCGAGCACCAGCCGCGCCCCGCACCGCCCGGCGAAGTCCAGCGCGTTCGCCGTTCCGATCGCGCCGGTGCGCAGTGTGTGCACCGGCAGCCGCAGGTAGTCGGCGGGCGACGCCGGGGAGGCGAGATGGAACACCGTGTCGACGGCCGCGGCCGGCACGGTCAGCGGCTCGTTGATGTCTGCCTGCACGAACCGGTAACCGGGCCGGTCCAGCAGCAGCTTTTCCGCATCGTGTGCGCTCGTCGACAGGTCGTCGACGCAAGTGACCTCGGTCCCCTCGGCCAGCAGGCGTTCGCAGAGATGGCCGCCGACGAAACCGGCTCCACCGAGCACCACGACCCTCTTCAGTTCACGCATCATGCGCAGGTACCCCCGGTTTGATCTTGGAAACGCCGTTTGCACCCGGCCGCCCGCCCACGTCGAAGAGTCGCTGGCGATGCTGGAAGGCGGCCGAGGCGGTCATCCGGACGACACGCTCGAGGTGGTCGGAACGGTGACCGGCATCGCAGGCGCCGGGATGAGCCGATCGTAGATGCGCAGGGTGTCGCCGGCGATGCGGTCCCAGGAGTAGCGCGCCCTGGCCCGGTCGCGTCCCGCTGCGCCGAAACTCTGCCGCAGGAAATCGTCGTGCAGAAGGTGATTCACCGCATCGGCCACCTCGCCGGGACGCTTGGGCTGCACCAGCCGGCCGGTGACGTCGTGCACGATCGTGTCGAGCATCCCGCCCACCGCCGAGGCCACCACCGGGATGCCGCAGGCCATCGCCTCGAGCGGCACGATGCCGAATGGCTCGTACCACGGGGTGCACGCCACCACGTCGGCCGACCGCAGCAGGGCAGGCATGGCCTCACGTGCCACGGCGCCGTGGAAGTGCACCCGATCGGCGACCCCGAGTTCGACGGCGAGCTGACGCAGTCGACGCGCCTCGGGATCGGCGTCGAGGCCGGCCACATCCGGGCCGCCGACGATCACCAGTTCGGTGTCCGCGATCGCAGGCAGCGCACGCACCACCACGTCGAATCCCTTGCGCGGGACGAACCTGCCGACACTGACGATGCGGTGCTTCGCGCCCTTCTCGGCGCGGGGCCCATCCGGGGTGAACAGGTCGAGGTCCACACCGCAGGGCACCACCGAGATGCGGGACCGCGCCCGGCCCAGCCGCATCAGTTCGAATACCTCGTCGGTACAGGTGGCGGCCACCCAGGTGGCGGTACGCGCCACCATCGCCTCGAGCTTGAGCCGATCCTGCGGGCTGGTGTCCTTGACACCCTGGTGTCTGCGCTTGACCACCCCGAGCGCGTGGAAGGTCTGCACGGCGGGCAGATCGAGGTGGCGGGCGGCCAGCTGGGTGGCGATGCCCGACATCCAGAAATGGGCGTGCACCACGTCGGGCCGGTCGGCCGACCACTGCTCGTCGAGGTACTGCGCGAACGGGCCCATGTGGGCCAGCAACTCGTCCTTGGGCAGCCGTTCCGGCGGACCGGCGGGCACGTGCACGACGGTGTAGCCCTGCGGCGTCTCGACCCGTTCCGGCAGATGCGGGTCGTCGCGACGGGTGTAGACGGTCACCTCGTGCCCGCGGCGGAACAGCGCCGCCGACAACGCCGCGACGTGGACGTTCTGACCGCCTGCATCCACGCCGCCGAGCGCGGCCAGCGGGCTGGCATGTTCGGAAACCATCGCGATCTTCATCGCAGGTCCTCCTTCGAGATCACGCACAGACCTCGTCGACCAGGGCATCCCAGTCGGCGAGGAAGCGATCGAGCGCGAAGTGCGCCGCCGCGAAATCACGGGCCGCCTTACCCGCCGCGGTGGCCGCGGGCAGATCGGTGACGAAGCCCTCCAACGCGTACGCCAGCGTCTTGACGTCCGCACTCACCACTCCCGCCTCGGCAGGCACCACCAGTGGCGCCATCGTCGAGGCCACCGCCACCACCGGCATGCCGAGGTACATCGCCTCCACCAGCGACAACCCCAGCGACGTCCAGCGGGCGGTGTGCACGTAGACCCGACGGCGTGCGACCTCGGGCAGGAGCGTCGCGGTGGGCACGTCGCCCATGCCGCGGACGCCGGGCCACCGCTTGTCGTCCAGCGCGCAGGTGTCGATGCCCCACACGTCGACGGGCGCGTGCGCGCCGAGTTCGGGCAGCAGGTCCGCGCCCACCGTGCGCCACCGCCGCAGCGGTTCGTTGATCATCGTCGCCGCGGCGGGGATCTCCCCGCTGTACAGCGCGCCGAGATCGGCGATGCCGTGGTCGATGACCCGCGTCGGGGCGCGGCCGCTGTCCCACATCAGCTGGTTGAAGTCGGTGACGTGGACGACGGGGATGTCGGAGCGGTCGGCCATCGGGTGCACGCTGTCGACCGCCGAGGGCCGCGGCGCGTTGTGCTCGACGTACACCGCGGGTACGTCGACGCCCGGCTGGCGGCCCAACCAGCGCGCCGCGAGGTCGACTTCCTCCGGCCGCTGCAGGACCACCAGGTCGACGTCGCGGTCACCCAGCTCGTCGAGCGGAACTTCCTGCGCACGCGGCCAATTGCGGCCGAGCAGGCCCTTGCCGTCGGCGTCCTTGGCGGGGCTGACGGGTATCAGGTAGCGGTGCGGACCGGCCACCAGCGATTGGGTCCACGATCCGTGCACGTGCCAGACGAGCAGCACACGCGCACGGTCGGTCATGCGGCGACGGTTATCCGACCCCTCAGGGCCATAAACGTCGAACGTTAGAGATTTCGCAAAGCGACCGGGCCGGGTTCGCAAAGTGGATTTCATCGGCGCGACAGGTCGTTTCGACCAGCTGGGGACGGATACCCGACGCATGGACATCGACGCCCCGACGCGAGGAGAACACGTGACTGAACCCGAAGGCGTCATCGCCTATCCCGGCCGGACGGCGGACATGGACCGGGCGCCGCGCGACGAGATGCGCGACTACGTCGGCCGCGACCTGCTCGCCGGCAAGCGGGCGCTGATCACCGGAGGCGATTCCGGCATCGGCCGCGCCGTCGCTGCAGCGTTCGCCAAGGAGGGCGCGGACGTCGCCATCGCCTATCTCGACGAGGACGACGACGCCCGCCATACGGTGTCGCTGGTGGAGGCGGCGGGCCGGCGAAGCGTGCTGCTGCCCGGCGATCTCGGTGACGCCCAGCACTGTCGGGATGTGGTGTCCCGCACCGTCGATGAGTTCGGCGGCCTCGACATCCTGGTGAACAACGTCGCGTATCAAAATCCCACCGAGGACTTCACCGATATCAGCGACGAGCAGTGGCGGCGCACCTTCTCGGTCAACATCGACAGTTATTTCCGGGTGACCAAGGCGGCGCTCGCGCATTTGCCCGACGGCGGCGCCGTCATCAACACCGGATCGATCAACGGCCTGCGCGGCAACAAGACACTGATCGACTACTCGGCGACCAAGGGCGCGATCCTCGCGCTCACCTACTCGCTCGCACAGTCGTTGGCGGATCGCAGGATTCGAGTCAACTGTGTGGCGCCCGGTCCGGTGTGGACACCGCTGATCCCGGCCACGATGGATGCCGAGAAGACCGAATCCTTCGGTGAACAGACGCCATTCGGCCGGGCGGCGCAACCCGACGAGATCGCGCCGTCGTACGTGTTCTTCGCGTCCGGCACGATGTCGTCGTACTACAGCGGCGAGGTGCTCGCCCCGATCGGTGGCGAGACGCTTCCGGGCTGACGCAGTGGTCAGCGCCCGCACAGCCGACCAGCAGGCGCGACGGGTTTACCCGCAGCGGTCCTCGGGAACACTGCGTCCGTGGGGACGTGCCCCGTCGTGAACACTCACGATCAAGTCGGAAGGTGAGTATGACCGAGAAGAACAGTGGTCCCGAAGAAGGCATCAAGGGCGTCGTCGAGGACGTGAAGGGTAAGGCCAAGGAAACGGTCGGTACCGTCACCGGACGTGACGACATGGTCCGCGAGGGCAAGGCCCAGCAGGACAAGGCGGACGCACAGCAGGACGCCGCGAAGAAGGAAGCCGAAGCAGAGTCGGCCCGCGCAGGCGCCAAGACAGCCGAAGAACGGCAGAAGTCCGAGCAGTAGAACGGACACACGAAAGAGGCCCAGCCGATCGGCTGGGCCTCTTTTGTGCGTGCGGTCAGCCCTAGCTGCTGGGGGTCTGCCGCGAGGTGTCGGGGTGCTCGGCATGCCAGCGCTCCTCGATCCCCCGCACCCGGCGGTGCTCGACGAGGAACCAGACGCCGGAGACGACGAACACGACCGCCGAGATGGAGCCCAGGATCACGCCGACGTCACCATGGCCGCTGGCGGTCGCGGCCAGCGCCCCCACGAACGCGGCCATCGCGATGCCGAGCAGGATGAGTGCCGGCAGGTTCTTGGTGTCCTTCATCGTCTCGCCGGCATGCGGACGGGTGGTCCGTGCGTGGTCGACGGGGTCCTCAGGGCTCTTCATGGTGACTCCTTCAATCGAATGCGGTGACGGCACGCGAGGTGGCGGGCCGTTTCGTCAGCCGAACACCGGTCCGGCAAGGGCCGGCGTGCTGGTGGTGAGCACGAGCAGCATCAGCGTGAGCAGGACCCACCCGGCGCCCTGCCAGGCCCACGACGCCTCGTTGCGCCGCCAGCTCTGATATGTGCGCACGAATGCTCGCAGCCCGCCGAGCAGCAGGATGGCCGGCGCGCCCATGGCGAGCATGGTGCGTTGCGGGGCTCCGCAGGCCAGGGCGTCGGCCACCGAGCCGCTGCAGGTGCTCACCCAGACGGCGGCGACGGCCAGAAACCCTGCTGCGGCCACCGCGACGACGAGCGCGAAGCGCAGGGCGTCACGAACACCGGCCTCAGCCGAACGCAGCTCGTTGGGGTTCTGCAACACGCCGGGGATATTCCCTGACCAGCGACGGGATAAACCTCAGGACCGCACGCGCAGGTGTGCCGTCAGCAACAATCGGTCGTATTCACCGCGCGCCGGCAGCGTCTCGTCGTACTGCAGCGCGAGGAAGTCCTCGGCGATCTGCTCCGACAGCGTCCGCAGCTTGACGTTGGTCTCCTGGGAACGCCACTTCAGCAGCTCGAACGCCGACTCGGCGGTGATCCGGTAGACCACCATGAGCATGCCCTTGGTCTGTTCGATCGCGCCGCGGGCCTCGGCGATCTCCGCCACCGCTTCGGTGATGCCCTCGTTGTGTGACGGGGTGACGTCGACGTAGAAGCCGTGGGTGCCGATCACCGCACCGAACTCGCCGTGCAGGTGGTCGCCCACCACCACGACGTGATGCACCTCCCCGTGCGTGTCGATGATGCGGTGCCGCGTACTGAACGCGCCCGCGGTCCGCCGGATCTCGTCGAGGGTGGCCGCAACCTCCCGGTAGTCGTCGGGGTGCTTGTGCGACAGCACGAGCGCGGTGGTCGGCTCCGCGGTGCCGGGCTCGTAACCGTGCATCCGCTCGACCTGGGGCGACCATTCCCAACGTTCGTCGTCGAAGTAGAACCGGAACCAGCCGACCCGCTGCGACTGCCCGCTCGCGAAAGCGTGCTCGAGTGGGGCCATCCTCCCGTCGCCGTCGGCCAGCTGATCGGTCATGACCTGCAGATTATCGCTCGGTGTGGACCGGGAAATTCGTTCCGACAGCCAGAATGCGCATCGTTTTGTGGATATGGATCACTTGCCCGGTCGGCATGCGGACGGTGTGGTGCGTGACTACCGTCGATGAGTGGACCTCAACACCGTCGGGGTGGTCGACTTCCCCACCGACCGCGATGGGCTGTGGCCGCTCGGCCTCGGCGATGCGGTTTTGGCCGGCGGTACCTGGTTGTTCTCCGAACCGCAGCCCCAGGTGCGCCGCCTGGTCGACGTGACGGCACTGGGCTGGCCGTCGATCACCGTGGGTGACACGGGTGTCGAGCTCGCGGCGACGTGCACGGTCGCCGAGGTGTCGGCGCTGAGCGCGCGGCTGGCGGCGGACAGGCCGGACTGGTCTGCGGCGCCGTTGCTGCACCAGTGCTGCAGCGCGCTGCTGGCGTCGTTCAAGATCTGGGGCGCGGCGACAATCGGTGGCAACATCTGCCTCGGCCTGCCCGCCGGCGCGATTATCTCGCTGGCCACCGCGCTCGACGGTGTGGCGACGGTGTGGCGCGCAGGCGGCCACGACTACCGCATCTCCGTCGGCGAACTGGTGATCGGTGCAGGCAGCACGGCGCTGGCCGTCGGCGACGTGCTCAGGTCGGTGCATCTGCCCGCCGCGGCGCTGCGTGCCCGCACTGCCTTCCGCAAACTCGCCGCCGCGCCGCTGGGCCGCTCCGGCGTGGTGGTGATCGGCCGCCGCGATGCCGGCCCCGACGGTGGGGCGTTCGTGCTGTCGGTCACCGCCGCCACCGTGCGCCCGTACGTGTTCCGGTTCGACGATGTGCCTGATCCCGACTCGCTGAGGACGGCGCACGCCGGCATTCCGGACACGGCGTGGACCCGCGACGCGCACGGCGATCCGGACTGGCGGCGCGCGATGGCGCTCCTGCTGGCCGGTCAGGTCTGCGCGGAGCTGGCATGAGGTTCGAAATCAACGGCGACGCGCTGGAGGCCGACCCCCGGCCGGGCCAGTGTCTGCGGACGCTGCTGCGGGAGCACGGCCGCGTCGAGGTCAAGAAGGGCTGCGACGCCGGGGACTGCGGAGCCTGCTCGGTGCTGCTCGACGGCGCGCCGGTGCACTCCTGCGTGGTGCCGGCGTTCCGGGCCGCGGGCAGGCGCGTGACCACGGTGGCGGGTCTCGGCACCCCCGGTGACCTGCACCCGATGCAGCGCCGCTTCGTCGAGGCGGCCGGATTCCAGTGCGGCTTCTGCACCGCGGGGATGGTCACCACCGCCGCCGCCCTCACCGAGGAGCAGATGGCGGACCTGCCGCAGCATCTGAAGGGCAACCTGTGCCGGTGCACCGGCTACCGCGCGATCACCGACGCCCTGGTGGGTCGTGTCAACACCGACAAGTCGGCAGGCCACGGTGACACCGGCCGGTCGATCGGTGCGCCTGCGGCCATCGGGGTCGTCACCGGCACCGAGCGCTACACCATGGATGTCACCCCGGCGGGACTGCTGCACATCGCGGTGCTGACGAGCCCGGTGCCGCACGCCCGCATCGAGGCGATCGACACCACCGCGGCCGCGGCGCTGCCTGGCGTGCACCTGGTGCTCACCCACCGCGACAGTCCGCCGGTCGCGTTCTCCACCGCCCGCCACGAGAACCGACTCGACGACCCCGACGACACCCGGGTGCTCGACGACACCGTCCGCTTCGTCGGCCAGCGGGTCGCCGCGGTGGTGGCCGACAGCCCCGGGATCGCCGAGCAGGCCTGCCGGCTGATCGCCGTGGAGTACCGGGAGCTGCCCGCCGTGTTCGATCCGGACGAGGCCAGGACTGCGGGCGCGCCGCTGGTGCACGGGGACAAGGGCGCCGATTCGCGTATCGCCGACCCGGCGCGCAACACCGTCGCGGAATTTCACGGCGGCGCAGGCGACGTCGAGGCCGGCGTGGCCGAGGCGCTCGCCGGTGGCGGCGCGGTGGTGCGCGGCCGGTGGACGACGCAACGCGTGCAGCACGCGCACCTGGAGACCCACGGCTGCACCGGGTGGACCGACGACCGGGGCCGGCTGGTGATCAGAACCAGTTCGCAGGTGCCGTTCCTGGTGCGCGACGAACTGTGCCGCGTCTTCGGGTTGGCCCGCGAGCAGGTGCACGTGGTCACCGGCAGGGTGGGCGGCGGATTCGGTGGCAAGCAGGAGATGCTCGTCGAGGACCTGGTGGCGCTGGCGGTGCTCCGGCTGGGCAGGCCGGTGCGCTTCGAGTTCAGCAGGACCGACGAATTCACCATGGCGCCCTGCCGGCATCCTTTCCGGATCGAGGCGACGGTCGCAGCGCGAGCCGACGGCGTGCTCACGGCCCTGGCCGTCGACGTGCTCAGCGACGCAGGCGCCTACGGCAACCACAGCATCGGCGTGCTGTTCCACGGGTGCAGCGAGTCGGTGGCCGTGTACCGCTGCGCGAACAAGAGAGTCGACGCCCAGGCCGTCTACACCAACAACCTGCCGTCGGGGGCGTTCCGCGGATACGGCCTGGGACAGCTGATCTTCGCCATCGAGTCGGCGCTCGACGAGCTGGCTCAGCGGCTCGGCGTCGACCCGTTCGACCTGCGCCGGCGCAACGTGGTGGTGCCCGGGGACCCCTTCGTCGACGCGACCTCCGCGCACGACGACCTGACGTTCGGCAGCTACGGACTCGACCAGTGCCTCGACCTCGCGCAGGCCGCGCTGGCGGCGGGCAACGGAGTGGCGCCGCCTCCGGGCGCCCAGTGGCGGGTCGGCGAGGGCATGGCGGTGGCGATGATCGCCACCATCCCACCGCGGGGCCACTTCGCCGAGGCGGCGCTGAGCGTGGACACCGACGGGATGTACACGTTGAGCGTGGGCACCGCCGAGTTCGGCAACGGCACGTCCACCGTGCACACCCAGTTGGTGGCCGACGAGATGAACACCACCGCCGACCGGGTGCGGTTGCGCCAGTCCGACACCGACAGCACCCGTTACGACACCGGCGCATTCGGTTCGGCCGGGACGGTGGTGGCCGGCCGCGCGGTGCTCGACGCGTGCCGCGAGCTGCGGGCCGCGGTGCTGGCCGATGCGGCCGACCGCACCGGCGCCGACGTGTCGGCGTGCACGCTCACCGCGTCGGGTGTGCAGTGCGGCGAGCGCTTCGTGTCCTTCGCCGGCCTCGGCGGCAACACCGCCGGCTACGGCAGGCACGACGGCACGCCACGGTCGGTGGCGTTCAACGTGCAGGCGTTCCGGGTGGCGGTCGACGTCGAGACCGGGCGGGTGCGGATCCTGCAGTCGATCCAGACGGCCGACGCCGGCGTCGTGCTCAACCCCGAGCAGTGCCGCGGGCAGGTGGAAGGCGGTGTGGCACAGGCCATCGGCTCCGCACTGTACGAGGAGATGCACGTCGGCCCGGACGGGACGGTGCTCACCAGGGAGCTGCGCAACTACCACATCCCTCAGCTGGCCGACGTGCCGGTGACCGAGGTCTACTTCGCCGACACCTACGACGTGCTCGGTCCGCGGGGCGCCAAGTCGATGAGCGAGTCACCGTACAACCCGGTGGCCCCGGCGCTGGCCAATGCGATCGCCAGGGCCTGCGGCGTACGGCCGCACCAGCTGCCGATGACCCCGGCCCGGGTGTGGCGGGCGCTCCACGAGGGCGGCGGCTAGCAGTAGTCGGCCGCGCCTCAATGTGGGCTCGGCGACGGCGCTTCGTTGGCGATCTTGACCCGGAAATAGCCGTACAGGGCAGCGATCACAGCGCCGGCGAGAACGCTTGCTCCGCCGGGGTAAACGGCGAACAGCAGCAGCCCGATGCCGAGCGGAAGTAGCAGGTCGATGACTGTCCGGAGGTAGATGGCGAGTCCGATACCGCCGAACAGGAAACCCACCAGGCAGGCGACATTCGCATCTCGCCGTTGGGCGGGGGCGGGCAGTTGTCTCATCACGTTCTCGATTGCAGTGACCATCGCAGACTCCTTCAATATGGGCCCGACATGTTTGCCGCGCCATCGATGAACACCGTGACCGTAGGGCCGTCGCGAGAACGGAGCGCGAGTAGTCGACTACCTGAATCAGCGTGGCAGCGCGCATCGCCGAGGTAGTTGTCGGCGTCCGCTTCTACGATTGCGCCGTGGCGCGCGTCAAGTGGTTCGTGCTGCTCGCCGCCGTCGCGGGCGTGGCCTCCTTTCTGTGGGGCCTCGATCCGGTGTGGTGCCTCGCCGCAGGAGTTGCCGCACCTGTGGTCGCGGTGGCCGCCGCGCACTTCCTGCGCGGCGCGATCGCCGGGGTGGGCACACCGGGGCCGCGGGAGGATCCGGCGGCGGCGATGTCGGGCACCGAGTTCGAGGACCACATCGCGCGGATCGCAAGGTCCTGTGGGATGCCGGTGATCATGACCGCGATCACCGGCGACTGGGGCGTCGACATCATCGTCGGACACCGGCCCAACCGGCTGGCCATCCAGTGCAAGCGCCAGGCGAGGCCGGTGGGCACCGCCGCCGTTCAGGAGGTGGTGGCCGGCGCACCCATGCAGGACTGCGTCCGGACGATGGTGGTCACCAACCACGACTTCACGCCTGCCGCACGGCGACTCGCCGAACGGCACGGCTGCGAACTGGTCGGCCGCGACGAGCTGCCCCGGCTGCGCTCCATCATCCGGCGCGCGACGAGCTGAGCGCGGTGCGCACCGCCGCGAGCGCGGCGTCGATCTCGTCGCGCGTCACGGTCAACGGCGGCCGGAACCGCACGGAGTCGGCTCCGCTGGCGAGCATGATCACCCGCAGCTCCCACAGCCGCGCGATCAGCGCGTCGCGCTGCGCGGCCGACGGGAGGCTGAACGCGCACATCAATCCGCGGCCGCGGACGTCGCCGACCAGCCCCGGGAAGTCGGCGGCCAACCGGTCGAGTCCGTCGCAGAGATACCTGCCGGCCTTGCCTGCGCGTGCCATCAGGTCGTCGGACTCGATCACCTCGAGGATGCGGCGGGCGCGCACCATGTCGGTGAGGTTGCCGCCCCACGTCGAGTTGATCCGCGAGCCGACCCGGAACACGTTGTCGGCGACCTCGTCGACCCGACGGCCGGCCATCACTCCGCACACCTGGGTCTTCTTGCCGAAGGCCACCACATCCGGTGCCACGCCCAGTTGCTGGTAGGCCCAAGCGGTTCCGGTCATCCCGCAACCGGTCTGCACCTCGTCGAAGATCAGCAGCGCGTCGTGCTCGTCGCACAGATCGCGCATCGCCGCGAAGAACTGCGGCCGGAAGTGCCGGTCACCGCCCTCCCCCTGAATGGGTTCGGCGAGGAAACACGCGACGTCGTGCGGATGCGCGTCGAAGGCGGCGCGGGCCTGCTGCAGCGACTCGGCCTCGAGCGCGGTCATGGCGTCGTCGTCCAGACCCGGTCGCAGACACGGTGCGTCGATTCGCGGCCAGTCGAACTTCGGGAACCGCGCCACCTTGTTCGGGTCGGTGTTCGTCAGCGACAACGTGTATCCGCTGCGACCGTGGAACGCCCCGCGCAGGTGCAGCACCCGCGTCCCGAGCGCCGGGTCGATCCCGTGCGCCTCGTTGTGCCTGCTCTTCCAGTCGAAGGCCACCTTCAAGGCGTTCTCGACGGCCAGTGCCCCGCCGTCGACGAAGAACAGGTGCGGCAGCGCCGGATCGCCGAGCACCCGGGCGAACGTGTCGACGAAGCGGGCCATCGGGACGGTGTACACGTCGGAGTTGCTCGGCTTGTTCACGGCGGCCGCCGCGAGTTCGGCGCGGAACGCGTCGTCGTCGGCCAGGGCCGGGTGGTTCATCCCCAGCGCCGACGACGCGAAGAACGTGAACATGTCGAGATACCGGTCCCCGTTGCGGGCGTCGACCAGGCACGCCCCGCGGGAACGCTCTAGGTCGAGGACGAAGTCCAGACCGTCGGTGAGCAGGCTGCGGCCGAGCACGTCACGGACGTCGTCGGCTGCGAGGCCGGGGCGCATCATCAAGTCGGTCATGCGGGCATCGTATCGTAATATTTCCGTCCCTTTGCACCGGTAACCGCAAGTCTTCCTATTGACGCGCGCGTGTGGCGCATGGAATGAGCGGGTACCGACAGTGGATGCTCAAACCTCCCGGCTACGGACTGCTGACCGCTCCGCTCCGCGCCGCCGAGACGTTGAGTCGCACCGCCGCCGCCGTGGCCCTCGAGGCCGTCGGCGGCCCGCCCGCCCGTCGCTGCCAGGGCCGCGGCGGCCGCTGCTGGGTCGAGGTGCGAGGACTCGGCGGGCCACACGGCAAGGCCGTTGCCGCAGAGGTCGTCCGGGCGGTCAAGGGCATGACCGGCGTGCGGTCGGCGTCGCTCAACACGACCGTCTCGCGCATTGTGGTGAGCATCGACGAGGACGGACCGTCGCTGCCCGCGCTGTTGCGTGCCGTCGACGCGGCCGAGCGGGCCGCGGACTCCGGCACGCGCCGCAGCCGGCCGGTGAACCTGCCCGGCGACGATGCGGTGCTGGCCGCGCGCACAGCGGGGGCCGCGGTCGCGCTGGCGAGCCTCGGCCTTTCGGTGACCGGCACCGCGCTGCGGCTGCGCGGGCTCCCCGACGTGGTGTCCGCCCTTCCGACCCTCGCCGACCACATGCCGCGGCTGCGCAAGCAGGTCGAAGGCCGACTCGGCCCCGACGGCACCGACCTGTTCTTCGCCACCGTCCACGCCGCCGCCGCGGCCCTTGCCGTCTCGCCGGTGTCGGCCGCCGCGGAGTCCGCCCAACGCACGATGCTGGCCGCCGAGGCGTGGAACGACCGGTTGGCCTGGCGCCGACACGAGCCGCGACTGGCCCGGCACGCAGGTCACGACCGCCCGCCGACGAGCCGCGTCGCACCGGGCGAAGGCCGCGCCGACCACTACGCCGACCGGTCCGCCGTCGTGGGCACCGCAGCGGGCGTGGCGCTGGGTCTGCTGTCCGGCAGCCTCGCGACCGCAGGCGAGGCCGCGGTGGTGGCCGCGCCCAAGGCCGTGCGCACGACGAGGGAGGCATTCGCCTGCGCCCTGAGCCGCGGACTCACCGCGCGCCACGGCGGACTGGTGCTTCATCCGCGGGCGCTGCGCACCCTGGATCGGATCGACACCGTGGTCGTCGATCCGCGCGCACTGCACACCGACGAGCTCATGGTCAGCCGGGTGCGGGGCGTCACCGACGCCGACCGTGGCCGCGCGTGGGACGCCGCGCGCCGGGCCCTGGCCGGCGGAAGGCTCGACGCCGGATGGCATCCTGTCGCCGACATACCGGACGCAGGCGACGACGGCGAGGTGCTCGTCAGTCATGTCCGTGATCCGCACGCGGCGGCGGTGGTGGCCGAGGCACGCCGGTCCAGGCCGCGGGTGGTGTCCATCGCCGACGACGGATTGCGCTCCCTGGCACAGGGTTTCGATCATCTGCAGCCGGTGGAGGAGTCGATCGACGATGCACTCGCCGATGCCGTGTCGGCGGCCAAGGCCGACGGCGCCACCGTCGCTCTGCTCACCATCGCCGACATGACGACACCCCACGGCGCGGACGTCACCGTCGGCGTGCTGCGCGACGGGAAGCCGCCGGTGTGGAGCGCCGACCTCCTCGTCGACGACCTCACCGGGGTGTGGCGGCTGCTGCACGCGCTGCCCGCCGCCCGCGATGCCAGCGACAAGGGCGTTCGACTGTCACTGTCGGGCTCGTCGCTGGGTGCGCTGATGCTGATCCCCGGCGTACCCGGCCGTGGCCCGGTCTCGGTCCATGCCAGCGCGATGGCCGGGCTGCTGTCGGGCTACGCCGCAGGCAACCGGGTGATGTCGGACGCGCTGCCCAACCCCGAACCGGGCCACGACTGGCATGCGCTGCCCGTCGACGAGGTGCGCGAGCTACTGCCCCAGCCCACCGACTCCGATGCCGGCGAGGGCTCAGGCATCCCGGTGCCGAAGCCACTACGTGCCGCGGCCACCGGAACATGGCGGCTGGCAGCAGATTTCGTCGGCGCGATGCGCACCAACCTGTCCGATCCGCTGACACCGATCCTGCTGACCGGCGCGATGGCGAGCGCCTTGCTCGGCTCCCCCTTCGACGCCGCCCTCGTCAGCAGCGTGCTGCTGGGCAACGCGGCGCTGTCGGCCGAACAGCAGGTGCACGCCGAGCGCGTGCTGCGCCGTCTGCTCGCCGTGCAGGACCCGCCGGCGCGCCGCCGCACCGCAGACGGCGCCGAGGAGGAGGTGCCCGCCAAGCGGCTGCAGCCCGGCGACATCATCGAGATCCGTTCCGGCGAAGTCGTTCCCGCCGATGCCAGGGTCATCGAGGCCATCAATGTCGAAGTCGACGAGTCGTCGCTGACCGGGGAGTCCCTGCCGGTGACCAAGCAGACCGGTGCGACGCCCGGGGCGCCGCTGGCCGAGCGTGCGGGCATGCTGTTCGGCGGTTCGACCGTGGTCGCGGGCACGGCCGTCGGCATCGTCACCGCGGTCGGGTCCGCGTCGGAGATGCAACGCGCCATGGCGATGGCGCCGTCGACATCGCGTGAGATCGGGCTGCAGGCCCAGCTGCGCCACATCACCGGCCGCGCGCTGCCCTGGAGCCTCGGCGGCGGCGCCCTGGTTGCGGTGTTGAGCATGCTCCGCCGCACGCCGCTGCGGGAGTCGGTGTCCAGCGCGGTCGGAGTGGTGGTCGCCGCCGTCCCCGAGGGGCTGCCGCTGGTCGCGACGCTGGCACAGCTGGCCGCCGCACGCAGGCTCTCCGGAGAGTCGGTGCTCATCCGCAACCCGCACTCGATCGAGGCGATGGCTCGGGTGAAGGTGGTGTGCTTCGACAAGACCGGCACCCTCAGTGAGAACCGGTTGCAGGTCAAGGCCCTTCGCGCCGTCGAGGGACGCACCGAGGACGACGTGCTCGCCGGCGCGGCGGCCACCATCGTCGTCAAGAACGGTCAGCGCACAGAACACGCCACCGACGACGCCATCCTGCGTGCGGCGGGTGTGGACGGCAGTGCCGTGCCCGACGCGGTGCTCCCCTTCCAGTCCGGCCGTCCGTTCGCCGCGGCGCTCACCGGCACCCGGCTGACCATCAAGGGTGCGCCCGAGCGGATCCTGTCCGGACTCGCCACCGACGACGCGGAGATGTCGCGGCTGCTCGACGAGATGACCGCCGACGGGCTGCGCGTGCTCGCCGTCGCCGAGTGCGACCTGAGCGACGACGAGGCCCGCGCGGCGGCCGCGGATCCCGACACGTTAGAGCGCGTGTGCGGCTGCAACCTGCGGCCGCTCGGTGTGGTCGGCCTGGCGGACACCCTGCGGCCCGCGGCCCGCGAACTGCTGGCGCAGCTCGACCAGCGTGACATCGGCGTGCGCCTGCTCACCGGTGACCACCCCGTCACCGCGGCGGTGGTGGCCAACGACCTCGGACTCGACGTCGACCCGGACGACGTCGTGACCGGCGACGCGTGGGAGAACATGTCGGCCGAGGAGCGCGCCGACGCGGTGGCACACCGCGTGGTGTTCGCCCGGATGTCGCCGGAACACAAGATCGACGTGGTGCAGGCGCTCGAGCGCATCGACCTGGTGACCGCGATGGTCGGCGACGGCGCGAACGACGCCGCGGCGATCCGGGCGGCCAGTGTGGGCGTCGGGGTGGCGTCCCGGGGCAGCGATCCGGCCCGCACCGCCGCGGACGTGATGCTGCTCGACGGGCACATCGAGGCGCTGCTCGACGCCATCGACGAGGGCAACCAGCTGTGGCGGCGCGTGCAGTCGGCGGTGTCGGTGTTGTTGGGCGGCAACGCCGGTGAGGTGTGCTTCGCGCTGATCAGTTCCCTTCTCACCGGCCGATCGGTGCTCAACGCCCGGCAGATGCTGCTGGTCAACATGCTCACCGATGCGCTCCCGGCCGCCGCACTGGCGGTCAGTCAACAGACCGAGAACGGGCGGGCCGACCGCGACGAGGACGCGATGTGGCGTGCCATCGCCATCCGCGGCGCGGCCACCACCGGCGGCGCCACCGCGGCGTGGCTGATGGCCAGGGTCACCGGGACCCAGCGCCGCGCCGCGACCGCCGCCCTGATCGGGCTGGTGTCCACGCAGATGTTGCAGACCCTGATCGATTCGCGCGCACCGCTGGTGGTGGCCACGAATGTCGGTACGTTCGCGGTGATGATCGGGGTGATCAGCGTGCCGGGGATCAGTCACCTGTTCGGCTGCACACCGGTCGGCCCGGTCGCGTGGGGTCAGGCTTTCACGGCCGCACTGGCGGCCACGGCGGCGTCCGCGGTGGCTCCCGGCGTGCTCGCCCGCGTCACCGGCGTCGGCTCAGTCGTCCTCGATGACGACCACGCCGGCACGCACGAGCAGGGCGTAGAGGTCGCACAGCGGAGGGGTGAGGACCCGGACCGCGCCGCCGAGGAGCGCGTCCTGTCCGAGGCCGGCAAGTAGGTTGCCCATGACTTCGCAAGGTAGAGGCCGCGATCGCCGCTCCGGTGAGGGACACGCCACACACCGGACAACGGAAGGTGACGAACAGGTGACCGAGAATCGGGATTCCCATCGGGAGACCGCCCGCCGCGTCGCAGGCGCGAACCGCTTCGCGCTCCAGCTGCCGGTGCTCGGCCGGGTGCCGTTCCCGCGCCCCGACCAGTTGGCCTTCTACGGCGCCCTGGCGGCGCTGGTGGCGGTGGAACTCGTGGAGTGGCCGGTGGCGGTGGCGATCGGCGCGGGCCATGCGCTGATCACCGGCCGACCTGCGGATAAATCAGACGATCAGGCCACGTGACAGGAATAATTACGGCACGCTTTGCCGTCCGTCGTAAAATGTCTGTAAGATGATCGTGCTTCGAGTGCGAACGTTCGCCGCGGTGCGGATCTCCTGGAGCAGGTCTTCGAGCGCCCGCGCCGAGCCGACCCGCACCAGCAGCATGTAGCTCTCGTCGCCGGCCACCGAATGGCAGGACTCGATGGCCGCTATGTGCTCGAGCCGGGTGGGCGCATCATCGGGTTGGGACGGATCGAGAGGGGTGATGGCGACGAACGCGGACAGTTGGTGGCCGACCGCCTCCGGGTTCAGCCGGGCCTGGTACCCGGTGACGACGCCACGGGACTCGAGCCTGCGCACGCGTGACTGCACGGCGGAGACCGACAGGCCCGCGCTCGCCGCGAGATGGGCCAGCGTGGCCCGCCCGTCGGCCACCAGCTCGCGGGCCAGGATCCGGTCGATCTCGTCGAGCGGCGCCGACCGGTGCGGATGTTCGTCGGCATCGACCATGGCCGCACTGTATCGCTCCACACCCCGGGAAGAAGGGACATCATGACCACCACGACCACCACGGCGCCGCTGCCGACCGCCGCCGAACTGCGCGGCCGGGTGGCGGACGCGTTGCGCGCCATCGGCTCCCGCGTCGAGCTCGGCGAAGCCGGTGGACCCGGCATGCCGGCGAGCACGCCGATCACCGGCGAGGTGCTCGGCACCGTCACCGAGACCACGGGCCCGGAGACCGACGTGGCCATCGCCGAGGCGGCGCAGGCGTTCACGGTGTGGCGCACCACGCCTGCCCCGGTGCGCGGCGCCCTGGTGGCGCGGCTCGGTGAACTCCTCGTCGAGCACAAGTCCGACCTCGCCGCCCTGGTCACCCTGGAAGCGGGCAAGATCCGCTCGGAGGCCCTGGGCGAGGTGCAGGAGATGATCGACATCTGCCAGTTCGCGGTGGGATTGTCGCGCCAGCTCTACGGCCGCACCATCGCCTCGGAGCGGCCCGGCCACCGGCTGATGGAGACGTGGCACCCGCTCGGAGTGGTCGGCGTGGTCACCGCATTCAACTTTCCCGTCGCCGTGTGGGCGTGGAACACCGCCGTGGCGCTGGTGTGCGGCGACACCGTCGTGTGGAAGCCGTCCGAGCTGACCCCGCTGACGGCCGTCGCGTGCCAGGCCCTGATCGAGCGCGCCGCCGACGACGTCGGCGCGCCCCCTGCGGTCAGCCGGCTGGTGCTGGGCGGCCGCGAGGTCGGCGAGCGGCTCATCGACGATCCTCGGGTCGCCCTGGTCTCGGCGACCGGCTCGGTGCGCATGGGCCGCGAGGTCGGACCGCGGGTCGCCCAACGGTTCGGCAAGGTGCTGCTGGAGCTCGGCGGCAACAACGCCGCGATCGTGACGCCGTCGGCCGACCTGGATCTCGCCGTCCGCGCGATCGTGTTCTCGGCGGCCGGGACGGCGGGCCAGCGGTGCACGACGATGCGCAGACTGATCGTGCACCGGTCGGTGGCCGACGAGCTCGTCGACCGCATCGTCGCCGCGTATCGCCAGTTGCCGGTGGGCGATCCGGGTGCCGACGGCACTTTGGTGGGGCCGCTGATCCACGAAACCGCGTACCGGGACATGGTCGGAGCCCTCGAGCAGGCCCGCGCCGACGGCGGCGAGGTGTTCGGCGGTGAGCGGTGCATGTTCGACGGCGACTCGGGCGACACCTCGTTCTACGTCACGCCAGCCGTGGTGCGGATGCCCGCGCAGACCGATCTGGTGCACAACGAGACCTTCGCGCCGATCCTCTACGTACTCACCTACGACGGGCTCGATGAGGCGATCGAGTTGAACAATGCTGTGCCACAGGGGCTTTCGTCGGCCATCTTCACCCTCGACGTGCGGGAGGCCGAGCGGTTCCTGGCCGCCGACGGCTCGGACTGCGGCATCGCCAACGTCAACATCGGCACCTCGGGCGCCGAGATCGGCGGGGCGTTCGGCGGCGAGAAGCAGACGGGCGGCGGCCGCGAATCCGGGTCGGACTCCTGGAAGGCCTACATGCGCCGGGCCACCAACACGGTCAACTACTCGTCGGAGCTGCCGCTCGCCCAGGGTGTGCACTTCGGCTGACCATGGGGTGGGGCTAACTGCGCTTCTTCGCGGGTGCCTTCTTGGCGGCAGTCTTCTTCGCGGGGGCCTTCTTCGCGGGGGCCTTCTTCGCGGTCGCCTTCTTCGCGGGGGCCTTCTTGGTGGCGGTCTTCTTCGCGGCAGTCTTCTTCGCGGGAGTCTTCCTGGCGGCGGTCTTCTTCGCGGCCGGTGCGGTCCTCGCCGGTGCGGCAGTCTGCTTGACCGGAGCCGGGTCGGGCACCGGCGCGAGCACACGAACCGCGGGAGCCGGCGACGGCGGCGGCGCACTCCCCCGCCGGCCAATCCGGCGTGCCACCAGCGCAGCACCACCGACGGTCACCAGCACCGGCCACTCGACCAGCCCGGCGGCGCCGACTGCGCCGAACGTCAGCAACGCTGCGGGTGTGGAGTGGGAGCCGTCTTTGAGCCCGTTGCGGATTCCGGCGGCGGTACCGGTGACGCCGCCCACGATGCCGTTGATCGCGGCGCCGCTCACCGCGCCGGCCGCGGCCGTGGCAGCATTCGCCGTCCCGGCGACGAACCGCGCCGCGCTGCGGACGATGTCCATGCTGATCACCTGCCTCATCGTTGAAGACGAGGAGTACCCGCATCGCGAGACCGGTAACCGACCAGACTGGTGGCATGCAGATCCAAGACAGCGTCGTCATCGTCACCGGGGCGGGGTCCGGCATCGGCCGGGCGCTGGTCGCCGAATTCGCCGCACACGGGGCCGCCGTCGTGGCCGGCGACATCGACGCAGCAGCCGTGCAGGCCACCGCCGCCCAGGTCGGTGGGCGCGTCGTCGCGATGCGGGCGGACGCCGCGGACACCGATGACATCGCCGCGTTGATCGCCAAGGCCGACAACGAGTTCGGCCCGGTGGACTGCTATGTCGCCAACGCCGGCATCATCGGGGCGTCCGGTCTCGGCGACGAGCAGGCCTGGGACCGGATCCTCGACATCAACCTGCGTGCCCACATCCGCGCCGCGACCGCGCTGATCCCCGAGTGGGTGCAGCGCGGTGGAGGGCACTTCGTTGCGGTGGCGTCGGCGGCGGGGTTGCTCACCCAGCTCGGCGCGGCCGGCTATGCGGTGAGCAAGCATGCCGCCGTGGGGTTCGCCGAGTGGCTCGCCATCACCCACGGCGACGACGGCGTCGGGGTCACCTGTGTCTGCCCGATGGGCGTGGACACCGCGCTGCTGCGGGCGATCCGGGCGTCGGGCGACACCGCGGTGCGCCTGAGCGCGGACTCCGTCGTCAACGCGGGCAACGTCGTCGAACCCGCCGATGTCGCGAGGCTGACGGTCCAGGCGGTGCGCGACGGCACGTTCCGGGTGCTGCCGCATCCGGAGGTCGCGGGGATGGTGGCGGGGAAGGCGGCCGACCACGACCGCTGGATCACCGGGATGCGGCGCTATCAACGCTCGCTGCTCAACGACTAGCGGCGGTGTAGTTCGAGCCGGAACCCGCGCGGCATCATGGTCAGCCGCTCGGCGACCTGCAGCTCGTAGTCGGGTTCGGGAATGAGGTCGTAGCGCCGGATCAACGCGGCCAGCATCAACACGCCCTCGTGCAGCGCGAACTGCCTTCCGATGCATGACCGCTCCCCGGTGCCGAAGGGTTTGTACAGCCCGCCGGGCCGGGCCCGGACCCGCTCGGGTGCGAACCGGTCCGGGTCGAATGCGTCCGGGTCGGGACCCCACCGGGGGTCACGGTGCAGGGTCGCGGTCAGGGCGAGCGCCCAGTCACCGGCCTCCATCGGGTGCACGCCGCCGAGCACGGTGTCGGCGCGGGCGGCGCGGTAGTAGCCGGGCACCGTCGGCTGCAGCCGCAAGGATTCGTCGAGCACGCGGCGCACGTGGCGCAACTTGGCGATCCGGTCGAAGTCCGGGCGGTCGTCCTCGCCCCACACCTCGGCCACCTCGGCGCGCGCCCTGGCCGCCACCTCCGGGTGCTGCGCGAGATAGTACAACGCGAAGGACATTGCCCCCGATGTTGTTTCGTGTCCGGCGATCAGGAAGTTGAGCAACTGGTAGCGGATGTTGGCGGCATCCAGGTCGGAGCCGAGCATCGTGTCGAGCAGGTCGTCGTGGCGGCCCAGGCCCACCGCTCGGCGTTCGGCGACGATCTCGTCGGCCAGGGCGTGCAGATAGGCCGCGTGGCGGCGAACTCGGCGCTCGGCGATGCGGGTGACGGCGTCGGGCAGGAAGGTCTCCTTTAGCACGCCCACGTAGTCCGAGCCTTTGAGCGCCGCGATCATGTGGTCGACGAACGGGTGGGTCTGCTCGGTGGCGAAGCAGCCGAAGGAGTATCCCGCCGCGCAGCGGCCGATGGTCTCGAGGGTGGCACGGGTGGTGTCCGCCGAGACGTCGACGGTCCTGCCGTCGCGCGCCCGGTCGTCCCAGCGGGCGGTCAATTCGGCGGTGACGTCGAGCATCACGGAGTGGTAGCGCCGCATGGCGGCCTGGCTGAACGCCGGCATCAGCAGGTCATGGGCCCGGCGCCAGTTCGGCTCGTCGTTGTATGCGGTGAACAGCCCGTCGCCACCGATCACCCGCAGCGCCTCGATGTCGGGCCCGATGTGCTTGCAGAATCGCGACTCGTCGTTGAGGTCGGCCACCACGTCGGCGGCGGCCGCGACCACCCAGCGCGCGCCGAGGAAGGTGAACTCGAAGATCGGCCCCAGTCGCGCCATGTCGACCGCCGACTGGCTCGGGGTGTCGGCATGGAAGCCGAACACGTCACCGAGCAGGGGGACCCGCCACGGCGGGTGCGGAAGCGCCGGGTTACGCCTGTGACTTCTCATGGTTTCGGTGTCCCACCGCAGATCGTTGACGGGCGAGCGACGCCCAGCGTCTCACGTGACGTTCGCAACCATGTGTCTCACCTTCGCCCGCGCCTCGGCGTTCGCCGTGCCTTCCACGTCCCGACCGTGAACAGACCCGCATCCAGCGTCGGTATCGGGCTCCGTCTGGCACTATCAGCAATCAAATGCATCGATCAGCCACCGAGGGCAGGAGCGGCGTGCGCAGGTACGTGGTCCGTTGCGCGAGCACCTCGTGAGGCGCGCCGAGACCGCATCGCCGCCGTCGCGCCGGGAGTTGGACGCCGCAGCGGCCGGCGAGGGGCTCGAGGCGGTGTTCCAGCCCATCGTTTCGCTGCCCGGCGGGGAACGAGTCGGGTTCGAGGCCCTGGCACGGTGGGATCATCTCGGCGCCGGTGACGCCGGCGACGTCTTCGCCCACGCCGCGCGAACCGGCCGGGCGGGTGCGCTGGAACGCAAGTGCATAGAGACGGCCGTCATCGGCGCGCTGGACGCCGGCCTGCCACCGGGCAGCGCCGTGTTCATCAACTGCGAGGCGACAACGCCCTATCTCAGCCCTGCCGACAGCCGGATACTGGCGCACGGCGCCGAGCGCTTCCAGATCGTCTTCGAAGTGACCGAACGCAGCCTGCTCACCCATCCACCCGCACTGCTGCGGAAGGTGGTGGCGATGCGCCGGGACGGGTTCGCCTTCGCGCTCGATGATGTCGGCGCGGATCTGAGCTCGCTGGCCCTGCTCGACGTGCTGGCACCTGATGTCATCAAACTCGATCTCGCGCTCGTGCAGTCTCAACCGCACTACCGACAGGCACGGACCTGGGCGGCGGTGCTGGCGCACCATGAGCACGCAGGCGCGCAGGTGCTGGCCGAAGGAATCGAGACAGCCGAGCACCTCCATCGCGCTCTGGCGCTTGGCGCGACGCTCGGGCAGGGCTTCCGGTTCGGGCATCCCAGCCCGTTGAGCCCCGGGGCCGGCACCGGTGTGCTGCCGCCGGCGATCAGGACACAGTCTCCATGCGTGGATCCGGGATCCCCGTTCGCGGCGGTGGGAGGCAATCCGGTTCTGCGTCGACAACGCAGGGACACCGTCCTCGCTCTGTCGTTGTCCCTCGAACAACAGGCGCTGGAAGCGCCCGATCCCCCGATGGTGCTCGCAGCGCTGCAAGACGCACGATTCTTCACCGGGGACACCCTTACCCGCTACCGACGTCTCGCGACACACAGTCCGCTGGTCGCCGTGTTCGGCTGCGGCCTCGCCGAAGACCTCGGCTGTGGCATCAGAGGGGTGCGGTTCGCGCCGGGGGACTCTCTCGAGCGCCAGTGGATCGTCCTCGCGTTGGGGGCGAACATCGCCGCCGCCCTGGTGTCTCTCGAAGTCACCGATCCCGAGCGCGCGAGCAACGGCACCGAGCGACGTTTCGATGTGGCGCTCACCAACGACCGGACACTCGTGACCAAGGTCGCGCGTCAGCTCCTCACCCGCATGCTGACACCTCCGGCGCCAGAGCGTTCGTGTTGACGATGGTGCGGCCCACCAGCCGCTAACATCCCCGTAAATTAGTTGCTGTGCCACCGCGTGCGGTTCGCCGCCGGGCGGCACAGCGCAGGTCGGTGGTGAGTGCCGCTCATGGGGGTTCAGGGTTGCTGGCGTCGTCGAGAACTACCGTGTTCGGCCGCCTCGTGCGCGAGTGGTGGTGTGAACCGATCGATTACACCGCACAGGTGCAGTACTTCAAACGGGCGATGTCCGGAGCCGTCCAGCTCCTGATCGGACTCGGCACCGGGTTCGACGCGGTGATCTCGGCGGTGATCCTGTTGCCGTCCGCGGACACCGTCGCGTCGCGGGTCGCCGTGGCGGTGTTCGTCGCGCTACAAGCCTTCTGGGCGTGGGTGTGGGTGTGCCGGGAGTGGCCGTCGCGGCGGATGTCGCTCGCATTCGTCGTATCCGCCGACATCGCGATCACCGTGATGGTGCTGCTCGATGCGAACTGGGTGCTCGGCTCGTTCGGGTTCAGCTTCTTCACCATGCTGTCGGTCTACTTGATCTTCTTCGACGGACCGAAAGCGCTTGCGGGACACATTCTGTGGATCCTGGCGACCGTGGCGGCCTTCGCCGTGCAGGTCGGAGCACAAGCGCAGATCGACGTCACGGGGTTCACCGTGAAGACGGTCGTCTCGGTGGCGCTGGTGGTCGGGACGCCGCTGGGGATACAGGCCGCGATCTGGGCGCTGCGCAACGACGCCAACGAGTCCGTCACCGATCCGCTGACCGGTCTCCTCAACCGGCGCGGGCTGCACCTCCAGGTCGAAGACCTCGTGCGCGACGCCGCCACGACGGGCAGCGAGGTGACCGTGATGGTCGTCGACCTGGATCGCTTCAAAGCGATCAACGACAGATTCGGTCACACGGTCGGCGATACCGTCCTGGTGCGCAGCGCGCGCCGGATCAAGTCCGCGGTTCGGGGCAGCGCGCTGGTGGCGCGCCTCGGCGGCGAGGAGTTCGTCATCGTCGACCTCGCGGACCCGAACAGCAGGACCCAGCAGGACTTCGATCGCGTCCGTGACGCGATCGCCGCACCGACCGAGCACGCGATCACGGCAAGCGTCGGCATCGCCAGCACCGCCGTCACCGACCCCGCTGCGAGGACCGTCGACGCTGTGGCGTTGCTCGACGCCATGATCGAGCGAGCCGACCGTGCGATGTTCGACGCCAAACGCAACGGCGGCAATGCCACGGTGCAGCTGCACCGGTGAGGCGTCCGCGCACCAGTCGCTCACCCTGACGCGACCCGGCCGGAGTGAACGCACACACGACGGGGTAGTCGGGCGGGATGACTTCTCCAGGACTGATCGTCATCGGCAGCGGGCCGGCCGGTGTGAGCGCCGCTGAAGCGTTCCGGCAACGAGATTCACGCTCGCCGGTCACCATCTTCACCGAGGACGCGGCGCTGCCCTATCAGCGGCCGCCGCTGAGCAAGGAATTCCTGCGCGGGGAGGCCGAAGCCGGCGAGGCGGACCTGCACCCCGACGACTGGTTCGCCGAGCACGACGTGCGCATCGTGCGGAGTTCGAAGGTGGAGGCCGTCGACGTCGCGGGCCGCACCGTGCGGGTGGACGGGACGACCCACCCCTACCGGTCGCTGGTGATCGGCAGCGGCGCCCGCCCGGTCGCGCCGTCGTTCCCCGGTGGTGACACCGCGCTGCTGCTGCGCTCGATGGCCGACGCACAGCGCCTGCGCGAGACCGCGGAGCGCTCCACGTCGGCGGTGGTGATCGGCGCAGGCTTCATCGGCTGTGAGGCGGCCGCCTCACTGGCGATGCGGGGCATCTCCGCGACCCTCGTCGCGCCCAGCGCCGCGCCGCAGGCCAAACGTCTCGGGGAACGGGCGGGCGCCCGGATCGTCGACATGCTCGCCGCGGCGGGCGCCCGCTACGTGGGCAGCGTCAAGGTCGAGGCCGTCGAGGACGGCGCCGTCCGCCTCGACGACGGCACCTCGATCTCCGCGGATCTGATCCTGGCGGCCACCGGCGTCCAGCCGCAGTCGACGCTCGCCGAATCCGCCGGACTTGCCGTCGACGACGGGCGCATCCTGGTCGACGGCGGTATGCGGACATCGGCCGACGGCGTGTTCGCCGCCGGCGACGTGGCGTGGGCACACAATTCCGCGGCGGGCCGTCGCATCGCGGTCGAGCACTGGCAGGACGCGGTCGACCAGGGCACAGTCGCGGGCGCCAACGCCGCGGGCGCCGCCGATGAGTGGTCCTCGGTCCCGGGATTCTGGACGACGATCGGCGAGGCGACGCTGAAGTACCACGCGTGGGGCGACGGCCACGACGAGGCACATTTCGTCGAACACGAGGACGGCTTCACGGTCTGGTACGAGCGCGGCGGCGCGGTCGTCGGCGTACTGACCCACAACGCCGACGACGACTACGACCGCGGCGAGGAACTGGTCGAGAAGGGCCGGCCGCTGCCCGCCGACGTGCGCGGCTGATCTCGTCGGGGAGGACTTGTCGGTGGGTGCGGGCACCATGGTGGGGTGGCTGTCCAGACCGATCCGCTCTCCCGCTTCAGTGCGCTGACGCGGGAGTGGTTCGCGGGCACCTTCCCGGCGCCCACCGACGCGCAGACCCAGGCCTGGCAGGCCATCGCCGACGGGCACAACACGCTGGTCATCGCGCCCACCGGCTCCGGCAAGACGCTCGCGGCGTTCCTGTGGGCCATCGACCGGCTGGCCGAAGCCGAGCCGCGGCCCGCCACGGCGGGCACCCGGGTGCTCTACGTATCGCCGCTCAAGGCGCTGGCCGTCGACGTCGAGCGCAACCTGCGCACCCCGCTGACCGGCATCGCCCGCATCGCCGAGCGGCACGGCATGCCCGCGCCCGACATCAGCGTGGGCGTGCGCTCCGGTGACACCACGCCCGCCCAGCGCCGCGAACTGATCACCCGCCCGCCCGACATCCTGATCACCACACCCGAGTCGCTGTTCCTGATGCTCACCTCGGCCGCCCGCGACACGCTGGCCGAGGTGCAGACGGTGATCGTCGACGAGGTGCACGCCGTCGCGGCCACCAAGCGCGGCGCCCACCTGGCGGTGTCACTGGAGCGGCTGGACCAGTTGTTGGACCGCCCCGCGCAGCGGATCGGGCTGTCGGCGACGGTGCGGCCGGCCGAGGAGGTCGCCAGGTTCCTGTCCGGCCAGGCTCCGGCCACGGTCGTCGCGCCGCCCGCGACCAAGACGTTCGATCTTGCGGTGCAGGTCCCGGTTCCCGACATGGCCGACCTCGAGAACAACACCATCTGGCCCGATGTCGAGGAGCAGATCGTCGACCTGATCGAGGCGCACCGGTCGTCGATCGTCTTCGCCAACTCGCGTCGGCTCGCCGAACGACTGACCTCGCGGCTCAACGAGATCCACGCCGAACGCGCCGGCGTCGACCTCGGCAACGAACCCAACGGCAAGGTCGGTGGCGGCGCACCCGCCCAGGTGATGGCCAGCGGGGTGTCGATGGGCGCGGATCTGCTGCTCGCCAAGGCCCACCACGGGTCGGTGAGCAAGGAGCAGCGGGCGATCGTCGAGGACGATCTCAAGAGCGGGCGGCTCAAGGCCGTGGTCGCGACCTCGAGCCTCGAACTGGGCATCGACATGGGCTCGGTCGACCTGGTGATCCAGGTGGAGTCGCCGCCGTCGGTGGCCAGCGGCCTGCAGCGCATCGGCCGCGCCGGACACCAGGTCGGCGAGATCTCCCAGGGCGTGCTGTTCCCGAAGCACCGCACCGACCTGATCGGCTGCGCGGTCACCGTGCAGCGGATGCTGGCCGGGGCGATCGAGACCATGCGGGTACCGGCGAATCCGCTGGACGTACTGGCACAGCAGACGGTGGCGGCCGCCGCGCTCGAGCCGCTCGACGCCGACCGCTGGTTCGAGGCCGTCCGGCGCAGCGCGCCGTTCGCGACGCTGCCGCGCAGCGCGTTCGAGGCCACGCTGGACCTGTTGTCGGGCAAATACCCGTCCACCGAGTTCGCCGAGCTCCGTCCGCGGCTGGTCTACGACCGCGACACCGGCACGCTGACCGCACGGCCGGGCGCGCAACGGCTGGCGGTCACCTCCGGTGGCGCCATCCCCGACCGCGGATTGTTCACCGTCTACCTCGCGACCGACTCCGAGAAGCCGTCGAGAGTAGGCGAACTCGACGAAGAGATGGTCTACGAGTCGCGGCCGGGCGACGTCATCTCACTGGGCGCCACGAGCTGGCGGATCACCGAGATCACCCACGACCGGGTGTTGGTCGTCCCGGCGCCCGGGCAGCCCGCGCGGCTGCCATTCTGGCGGGGCGACGGCGTCGGCCGGCCCGCCGAGCTCGGCGCCGCGGTCGGCGCGTTCACCGGCGAACTCTCCGGGATGCAGGCCGACGACTACGTACAGCGTTGCCATGCAATGGGTTTCAACGACTATGCCACGGACAACCTGCGGCGCTTGCTCGACGACCAGCGTGAGGCCACCGGCGTGGTGCCCACCGACACCACGTTCGTGGTGGAGCGGTTCCGCGACGAGCTCGGCGACTGGCGGGTGATCCTGCACTCCCCCTACGGCCTGCGGGTGCACGGCCCGCTGGCGCTGGCGGTCGGGCGACGGCTGCGTGAGCGCTACGGCATCGACGAGAAGCCCACGGCCTCCGACGACGGCATCATCGTGCGGCTGCCCGACACCGATGTCACCTCCGGGGAAGCGATTTCGTTCGCGGACCTTTTCGTGTTCGACGCCGACGAGATCGAGCCGATCGTCACCGCCGAGGTGGGCGGCTCGGCACTGTTCGCCTCGCGTTTCCGTGAATGCGCGGCCCGCGCCCTGCTGCTGCCGCGCCGCCATCCCGGCAAGCGGTCGCCGCTGTGGCATCAGCGCCAGCGGGCGGCACAGCTACTCGACGTGGCCCGCAAATACCCCGACTTCCCCATCGTGCTGGAGGCGGTGCGCGAGGTCCTGCAGGACGTGTACGACGTGCCCGCCCTGATCGAGCTGATGCATCGGGTGGCCCAGCGCCGGCTGCGGATCGTCGAGGTCGAGACCGCCACACCGTCACCGTTCGCGGCGTCGCTGTTGTTCGGCTACGTCGGCGCGTTCATGTACGAGGGCGACAGCCCGTTGGCCGAGCGGCGTGCCGCCGCACTGTCATTGGACAGCGTGCTGCTCGCCGAACTGCTCGGCCGGGTGGAGCTGCGCGAGCTGCTCGACGCCGACGTCATCGCCGCCACCATCCGCCAGTTGCAGCACCTCGCCGAGGACCGGCGCGCCCGCGATGCCGAAGGGGTGGCCGACCTGCTGCGGCTGTTGGGGCCACTGACCGAGGCCGAGGTCGCCGAGCGTGCGACCACCGACGACGTCGCCGGCTGGCTCGACGGACTGCTGGCGGCCAAGCGTGCGCTGCGGGTGAACTTCGCCGACCGGACCTGGTGGGTCACCGTCGAGGACATCGGTCTGCTGCGCGACGGGATCGGCGTGGCGGTGCCCGTCGGGGTGCCCGCGACGTTCCTGGCCAACGTGGCCGATCCGCTCGGCGAGCTGCTCGGCCGCTACGCCCGCACCAACGGACCGTTCACCACCGGGGAGGCCGCGGCGCGCTTCGGCCTCGGCGTCCGGGTCGCCGCCGACGTGCTGGGCCGGATGGCGGTCGACGGGAAGCTGGTGCGCGGCGAGTTCACCAATGTGGCGTCGCCCGGCGCCGTGGGCGGCGAACAGTGGTGTGACGCCGATGTTCTGAAGATCCTGCGCCGCCGCTCGCTCGCTGCGCTGCGGGCGCAGGTCGAGCCGGTCAGCACCGCCGCCTACGCGCGCTTCCTGCCGGCGTGGCAACAGGTCGGGTCCGCGCACAGCTCGGGGATCGACGGCCTGGCGACCGTGATCGATCAGCTCGCCGGGGCGCCGATACCGGCGTCGGCCATCGAGCCGCTGGTGTTCGGCCAGCGGGTGCGCGACTACCAGCCGGCCATGCTCGACGAGCTGCTGGCGTCAGGCGAGGTGACCTGGTCGGGGGTGGGTCCGATCGGCAGCGGCGACGGCTGGATCGCGTTCCACCCGGCCGACTCCGCGCCGCTGACTCTGACCGCCCCGATGGAGATCGAGTTCACCGACACGCACCGGGCGATCATGGAGACTCTGGGCGGCGGCGGCGCATACTTCTTCCGCCAGCTCACCGGCGACGACGGCGAGTCGGTGAAACAGGCTCTGTGGGAACTGATCTGGTCCGGATGGGTCACCGGTGACACGTTCGCCCCGGTGCGCGCGAAGCTGACCGGTCCCAGGCGTTCGGGCGGTCGGCGGGCAGGCGCCCCGGCACACCGGCAGCGGCAGCGGGCGCCGCGGTTGAGCCGCTACAGCGTGGCGCACGCGCAGGTGCGCACGTCGGACCCGACGGTGGCCGGGCGGTGGTCGGCACTGCCCGCGGCCGAACCGGACTCCACGATGCGCGCGCACCTGCTGGCCGACATGATGCTCAGCCGGCACGGGGTGCTGACCAAGGGTGCGGCCGCCGCGGAGGGCGTGCCCGGCGGATTCGCGATGCTCTACAAGGTGCTGACGGCCTTCGAGGATGCCGGCCGGTGCCAGCGCGGCTATTTCGTCGAGTCGCTGGGCGGCGCGCAGTTCGCGGTGGCGTCCACCGTCGACCGGCTGCGGACCTATCTCGACGGCGTGGACCGGGAGCGGCCGGAGTACCACGCGGTGGTGCTCGCCGCGGCGGACCCCGCCAACCCGTACGGCGCGGCGCTGCCGTGGCCCACCCGCAAGTCGGCCGACGGCGACGGACGGGAGGACCCCACCCACCGGCCCGGCCGCAAGGCCGGCGCGCTCGTCGCCCTGGTGGACGGGGAGCTGACGTGGTTTCTCGAGCGCGGCGGACGGTCGCTGCTCAGCTTCACCCGGGACGCCGACGCCCACCACGCGGCGGGCGCCGCGCTGGCCGAACTGGTGGCCGCCGGCCGGGTGCCGTCGCTACTCGTCGAAAAGGTGGACGGGGTGGCGGTTCTCGACCCCGGCGCCGGTGGGCAGCACGCCGCGGTGCAGCAGGCGCTGACCGATGCGGGGTTCAGCCGCACGCCGCGCGGCTTGCGATTGCGCTAGCTGTTTCAGGACGCGGGAGCAGACGAGGTATCGGTGCCGCTGCCGGAACCCGAGCGCTCTGCGCTCTCGGAGTCGGCATCGCCCTGCGAGTGCGCGCCGCGGGTACCCGGCGTCGTGCGGGTGAGAGATTCGACGGCCTTGCGCACCGAACGGAGGCCGTCGCCAGGCTTGTAGCCGCCGGACGTCGACTTAGACGTGGACGCAGACTTCGAGTCCGGCGTGACGCGGTTGACGCGCCACGACTTCTTCGGCGGCGCCGGCTCGGCGGCTGTCTTCGCGACGGGGTCGGAGTCGGCGGTCACGGTCGCGGGCACCGGCGGCGTGTTGGCGGTCGTTCGTGCGTTGTCGGTGTTCTGCGAGATCGTCGAGGGCGAGCCCAGCGAACCCAGCTTCTGGACGGTCTGAACCGCGCCCGTAGCGACCGATTGCGCGTCGCCTGCCCACTGGTCGGGGCTCGGCAGCAGCTTGAAGCGCACCGGCTGGCTCGGCGCGGTCTCGCCGTCCGGGGTGCGGTCGTAGCCGGTCTCGATGACCGCCCGCAGGAACGGGTCGAGCGCCTCGATGACGTCATCGGGCACGCCCAGGGACCGCAGCGGCTCCGTCAGCGGCAATTGTCCGACCGCGTTGGGAAGCAGGATGTCGGTGACGTTGCCGTCGGTGGAGACGACAGCGCCGGCCGGCGGGTTCTCCGGGTCGATGTCGACGTCCTGGTAGTAACCGCTGTGGAGGTAGACGTACCCGAGGATGGCGTTCGCATCGGCGACCGGGTTCAGGAAGTAGACGGGCGCGTCAGCGACACCGTCGTACTGCTTGGTGACCTGGATGATCTTCGTCTCGCCGGACGTCGTGCCCTCACCGAAGGTCGCGCCGACAAGCGGCAGCGTGAAGGCGGGGAACCGGGTGAGCAGGCCGCCGTCGTTGCGCCGCGGGTTGGCGGCGAGGATCACGACCACGTTCCTCGGGTCGTAGCCCGATTCTTCGTCGGCTTCCAAGTCCTTGATGGCCCGCACCACGGCGCTGGCGCCCTGCGAGTAGCCGACGACGTACAGGGTTTCGGCGCCCTCGTCGGCGAGGATCTCGGCCTTGAGCTTGTCGACGGCTTCCTGCTCCGACTCGTCGAACGTCGGTGCGCCCAGCCCATGGCTGAGGATGCTCACAATTCCCAAAGAGCCGGGGTAGTCGACGAACACGTTGTTCGGGTCGTTGTCGTACTGACCGGCGAAGCTCCTCGCCATCCGCTCGGAGGCCGAGCCGGGCAGCTCGTCTCTGTCGGTCAGGAACGGCGACACCGTGCCGTCGACGAAGATCGAGTGATCGGCCGCCAGTCCCACCTCGGCGATGGTCGGGTTCGTCGCGTACACAGCGGCCAGCGCCCCGGCCACCGGAAGCGCGAGCCCGGTTGTCACGACCGGCGCGAGCTTCATCCGTCGCGACAGTTTGCGATGTTTCCCCACAGCGAACCCCACCAAGCTCCCAGCCCCACCTGGCGGTCGCTCAGGTCCGCACGAAGTGTAGCCGTCTCTACAGCGACAACGCAGCCCGGCGCGGCCATCTGTCACAAACGGTCACGACCGCCGACACGTTCGGTTGAGACTTCAAGGAATCTTTGCGGAAGCCGACCGCGCGAAGCGCCCGGTAGTTTCGACATGACCGTCCACCGCGACCGAGGAGCAGTGCAGCGATGCCCGAGGGGGACACCGTCTACCGCACCGCCACCGCCCTGCGCGAGGGACTGATCGGCAAGACGGTGACCCGCTGCGACGTCCGGGTGCCGCGCTACGCCGCGGTCGACCTCACCGGCGACGTCGTCGACGAAGTGCTCACCCGGGGCAAGCACCTGTTCATCCGCATCGGCGCGGCGAGCATCCACTCACACCTGAAGATGGACGGAAGCTGGAAGGTCACCCCGGCGTCCCGGCCCAGCCGCGCCGGCCATCGCATCCGGATCATCCTCGAGGCCGGCGAGGGCGCAGACGCCGTACAGGCCGCGGGCATCGACCTGGGGGTGCTCGAGGTGCTCGAACGAGCCGGCGACACCGATGCCGTCGCGCACCTCGGGCCGGACCTGCTCGGTGACGACTGGGAGCCGCGGATCGCGGCGGCCAACCTGGCAGCCGACCCCAGCCGGCCGCTGTCGGAGGCGCTGCTCGATCAGCGGGTGATGGCGGGCGTGGGCAACGTCTACGCGAACGAGATCTGCTTCGTCTTCGGGCATCTGCCGACCACACCCGTCGGCGAGGTCAAGGATCCGCTCCGGGTGGTGCAGAGGTCGCGGGACATGTTGTGGCTCAACCGGGACCGGTGGAATCGCACCACCACCGGCGATACCCGGCCCGGCCGCGATGTCTGGGTCTACGGCAGGTGGGGAAAGCCGTGTCGCCGCTGCGGCACACCCATCAGGCGTGACGACAGCGGCGACCGGATCAGCTACTGGTGCCCGAACTGTCAGCGTTGACCGGGCACCGCGAGACTACGGTTGTTGACGGAAATCGCGGGAAACGCGTCAACAACCGTAGTCTCGGCGGTCATTTCGGCAGGGCGAGTCGGACGATCTTGCGCACCACGGTCGCGAACTGGCGCGGTAGCGGACCGCTGTTGTACGGAACGCCGTAGCGGCGGCAGATGTCCTGCACCTGTGTCGAGATCTCGGCATGGCGGAAGGCCGGGATGTCGGGGAACAGGTGGTGCTCGATCTGGAACGACAGGTTGCCGCTCAGCAGGTGGAACAGCTTGCCGCCGGTGAGGTTCGCCGAACCGAGGACCTGGCGGAAGTACCACTGGCCGCGGGTTTCGGCCTTGGTCTCCTCGATGCTGAACTCCTGGACGTCCTCAGGGAAGTGGCCGCAGAAGATGATCATGTACGACCACACATTGCGCATCAGGTTGGCGGTCAGGTTGCCGGTGAACACCCAGGGGGCGAACGGGCCGGCCAGCAGCGGGAATGCCACGTAGTCCTTGAGGGTCTGACGCTTGGTCTTCGCCCAGATACCCTTCAACACCTCACGCTTGTCGGCGATCGAGATCTCACCGGACGTGATGCGCTCGGTCTCCATCTCGTGCAGCGCGACACCGTACTGGAACAGCACCATCAGCAGGAACGCGTAGACCGGGTTGCCCAGGAAGTACGGCTTCCACCGCTGATCCTCGCTCATTCGCAGGATGCCGTAGCCGATGTCGCGGTCCATGCCGACGATGTTGGTGTAGGTGTGGTGCATGTAGTTGTGCGAGTGCCGCCACTGGTCGGCCGGGCAGGCGGTGTCCCACTCGAACTTCTTGCCCGACAACGCCGGATCGCCGGTCCAGTCGTACTGGCCGTGCATGATGTTGTGGCCGATCTCCATGTTGTCGATGATCTTCGACAGGCCGAGCATCGCGGTGCCGGCCAGCCAGAACGGCGGGAAGATGCCACCGAACAGCAGTGCCCGGCCGCCGACCTCGAGGGTGCGCTGCGCCTTGATGACGCGGCGGATGTAGGTGGTGTCGCGCTCGCCGAGGTCGGCGATCACGCGCTCACGCAGTGCGTCCAGCTCGCGGCCGAAGGCCTCGGTCTGTTCGGGCGTCAGCCGGATGGTGCGTCCGGCGACGGTCTTCTCCAGAGTTCTCTGCGCGGGATTCGCTGCGGGAGTTTCGGTTTCGGGTGTGGTGATCTCGGGAGTGGTCGTGATGGTCATGACTTTTCTCCTTTCTTAGAGCGCGAGGTCGACGTCACCGACGGGGACGGACACGCAGATCTGCACGTCCTCCTCGTCGGTGCCCGACACCGCGCCGGTGATCAGGTTCTTGACCGCGCCGCGGGTCTTGCGGCGGGTACAGCTGTGGCAGATGCCCATCCGGCATCCGCTCTCCGGGGTGAGTCCGGCCGACTCGGCCTGTTCGAGCAGCGGCCGTCCGTCGTCGGTGACCTCGACCCGACTGTCGGCGAAGGCGACTCGGCCGCCGGTCGCCCCACCCGACAGGTCGAAGACCGGCGGCACGAAGCTCTCCGCCAGCGCGTTCGGGAAGTGTCGGCGCACCGCCTCGACGAGTGCCGGCGGCCCGCACACGTAGACCGCGTCGGGTTCGGGCATCGCGGCGGCGATGTGCTCGACGCCGAACCGGCCGTTGAGGTCACTGCCGGCCGTGTCGCGGGTGAAGCCGTGCAGCACGCGCACCCCGGACATGGCCCGCAGTTCGTCGCGGTAGCAGGCCTCAGCGGCGCTGCGGGCGTAGTGGACGAAGGCGATCTTGCGGTCGGACCCCTCGGCACGCATGGTGCGCAGCAGCGACATCACCGGGGTGATGCCGCTGCCGCCGGAGACGAACAGCACGCGCCGCGGCCGCGCAGCGGGCAGCGTGAACTCGCCGCCGACCGAGTCGAGACCGACGATCATCCCGGGCCGGGCGTGGTGGAACAGGTGCGTCGACACCAGGCCGCCGTCGTGGCGGCCGATGGTCAGCTCGATGTGGCGGGCGCCCTCGGCGCTGGCCGGTGAATAGCAGCGGGTGCGGCGACGGCCGTCGATCTCCACCGACAGGTTGATGTGCTGCCCCGCCCGGAATCCATGGAAGGCCTGGTTCGGCTCCAGGGTCAGGGTCACGCTGCGCGGCGTCTGGCGCGCCACGGCGATCACCTTCGCCCTGGCGTCGCCCATGGTCCAGGTCGGTGTGACCAGTTCGGTGTAGCGGTCGACGCCGTGCGGCCCCGTGAGCAGGTCGACCAGCGGCGAGGCGAGCACCCTGTCTCGAAAGCCTCGCGTCAAAGTTTCAGTGAACATGTGTACACCGTGCAGCAGTACGGTAGGGTTCGTCAATGATATGAGCGCAGATAGTGGTGGGGTTCACACAGTGAACAGTCGTTCGCCGAAGTCACATACAGGCAGGTCAGGAAAGTCCCGCTCACGGGATGCCCTGACGCGCGAGGAGCGTAAGGAGGCCACCCGCCGGGCCATCGTCGCCGCGTCCCTGGCACTCCTGGAGAACCGCAGCTTCAGCGCGCTGAGCCTGCGGGAGGTCACCCGCGCCGCCGGCATCGCGCCGACCGCGTTCTACCGGCACTTCGAGTCCATGGACGCTCTCGGCCTCGTCCTCATCGACGAGTCGTTTCGGTCTCTTCGCGACATGCTTCGCGGCGCCCGCGCAGGCAAGCTCGACCCGAACCGGGTGATCGAGTCCTCGGTCGAGATCCTTGTCGCCGGCGTCAACGCCCGCCGAGAGCACTGGCGCTTCATCGGTCGCGAGCGGTCCAGCGGGGTGAGCGTCCTGCGCTACGCGATCCGCACCGAGATCCGCCTCATCACCTCGGAGCTGGCGATCGACCTCGCCCGCTTCCCCGGCCTGACCGGCTGGAGCAGCGAGGACCTGAACATCTTGGCGAGCCTGTTCGTCAACGCAATGATCTCGATCGCCGAAGCCATAGAAGACACGGCGGATGCCTCCGGTCCCGCACTCGACGAGATCAAGCGGACCGCGATCAAGCAGCTGCGGATGATCGTCATCGGGATCGCCGGCTGGCGCAGCGCGGACTGACCGCTCAGCGCGTCAGACGGTTAGCGTGTCGGCCATGACCACCCTGGACCTGTCCCACCCGCGGCCCGACGTCACCGTCATCACCCTGAACCGGCCCGAGAAGCTGAACGCGCTGTCCTACGAACTCGTCGAGGATCTGCACGGCGCGATCGACGGCATCGTGGCCGACAACGACTGCCGGGTGGTGGTGCTCACCGGCGCGGGCCGCGGGTTCTGCTCGGGCCTGGACCTGACGGCGCCGAATCCACCGGAAGCCGCAGGCGGAACGGAATTCCCGCGCTCGGGGATGCGCTGGCAGGAGCGGATCGCCGAACTCACCACGCGGCTGCACCGGTTGCGCCAACCGGTGATCGCCGCGGTCAACGGGCCGGCCTACGGCGGCGGATTCGCGATCGCGCTGGCCGCCGACATCCGCATCGCCGCCGAATCCGCCCGGTTCTGCACGCAGTTCATCAAACTCGGCCTCGGCGGCTGTGACATCGGGGTCAGCTACACCCTGCCTCGAATCGTCGGCGCCGGGCCCGCCTTCGACCTGATCCTGACCGCCCGCGACGTCGACGCCGCCGAGGCGTTGCGCCTCGGCATCGTCTCCCGGCTGTCACAGGACGGATCGGTGCTCGACGATGCGCTCGCGATGGCCGAAACTCTGTGCAGCTACGGCAAGTTCGGTCTCGAGTCGACCAAGCAGGTGCTGTGGGCGAACCTGGACGCCGGCTGCCTCGAGACGGCGCTGCAGGTGGAGAATCGCAGTCAGATCCTGGCATCCACCAGCGGCGAGATGGCAGCGGCCAGTGAGGCGTTCCGACACCGGCGCCGGTGACCGGTCATTCGAGGAGCCAGAGGACGAGCGCGATGAGGACGGGGACGGCGCACAGGCCGTACAACGCATACCGTGGCAGCCGCTCCCACCGCGGCGAGACGACCATCAGCAGGATCGCGCCCAGACACCCGAGGACCAGCAGCGCCGCCTTCACCAGGGACATCCCGAAGTACACCGTCGCCACCCCGATGCCGACGAGGATGCCGGGCAGCAGCACCAGCGGCACCTGACGGTTCGGGATCCCCAGCGGTAGCGGCGCCAGCGACGTCGACCCGGGCAGGTCGAGATCCGGCCGGTGGTGCCGAAGCCAGTCGCCGATCGCTCCGGCCGTCCACTGTCGGTCGAATTCGTGCGGGAAGATGACGCCGCCATTGCGGCCCAGAATCGCCCACGCGCGGGCCGTCGACCACCGCGGCGACATCGGCAACAACTCGATGCCCTCGATGCCGCGCCAGGAGACCTCGGTGACCTCTCCGCGCCGCGCCAGCAGCAGACCGCCGGGGTGCAACGTCAGGCGCTGGGTGGCTTCGCCGCGACGGATCCGGGTGCTGTCCGATCCGTCCAGCTCGACCGGCTCCTCGAAGGGTTCGTCCACGATGTCTAGCGGGGAGTTCCGCCGCCGTCCACGATGATCGCCTGGCCGGTCAGATAACTGCCCGCATCGGAGACGAGAAGCAGGGCGGCACCGACCATCTCGTCCGGTGAGGCGAGCCGCTTCTGCAGTGTCGCATTCGCCATGCCGTCGATCACCTCGGTCGGGTTGTTGCGCATCATGTCGGTGTCGACGGGGCCGGGCGCCAGTGCGTTGACCCGGATGCCGAAGGGTGCGTATGCGGCGGCCATCGACCGCGTGAACGACAGCAGCGCCGCCTTGCCCGCGGCGTACATGGACACCCCGGGCGCGAAGTTGAACGCGCCCACCGACACGGTGTTCAGCACCGCCGCCGCGGGGCTGGCCTTGAGGTGCGGCAGCGCCTGCTGCACCAGGAACACCGGTCCGCGCAGGTTCACCTCGAACGACTTGGTCCACGCCTCCGGCGTCATCTCGCCCAACGGTTGGGCGAGCGCGTTGGCCGCGTTGTTGACCACGACGTCGATGCCACCGAACTCGTCGGCGGCGCGGATGACCAGTGCCTCGAGGGAAGCGAGGTCACCCAGGTGGGTGGGCACGCCGATGGCGCGGCCACCGAGGCCGCGCAGGTGCGCCGCAGCCTGCTCGCAGGCGTCGGCTTTGCGGCTGGCCACCACGACGTCGGCGCCTGCGAGGGCGAATCCTTCGGCAAGTGCGAGCCCGATGCCGCGGCTGCCGCCGGTGACGACGACGGTGCGGCCGGTGAGGTCGAAGAGACGGTCGAACGCTGCGCGATCCACGGCGTCAGTGAATCACGCGCCGTCCGTCCGGCCACGAGAAGCGGTCAGATGCAGCCGCTCACGCTGATGCGTCGTCCGACGTTGGCGCACACGTCGACGTTCGGCCGCGGGGGCGGCGGCACCCACACCGGCGGCGGTGGCGGCGGCGGCGGAGGTGGGGGCGGCGGAGGCGGTGGCGGGGCACCAGGAGGCGGTGGCGGTGGCGGTGGGGGCGGTGGCGGTGGCGGCGGTGGCGGGGGTGGCGCCAGCGCGTCGTTGAGGTAGTACAGCGGGTCGGCGCAGGTGCTCACGTCGACGTGGCGACCGCCGACCGAACCGCACAGCGTGGCATCGGCGACGGGCGTGATCGGGGTGACGAGACCACCGACGGACAGCAGCGCGGTCACGGCAACGGCGAGGCGCCTGGAGGTGTGCACGTGAATATGGTGCGTCACCGCGCGGTTCGCCACATCCGTTCGGCCGAACCGGAGTCGAATGTAAGAGGCATGGCCTACTCGTGAGGTGCGTGTGCCTCGCCGTAAACCATCGCATCACAGCCTTCGACGGGTTTGCGACACGCGACAGTCTTCGCCCTTTCAATCAATCATTCGTTTGCTCGATACCCATGATCCGGATGGTGATCTTGAGTCGTGACATTCGTCCACTTGGCGGCCAAGCACTCGGATGCGATGGACAGCAAACCTGAGAGCAAGCTGAACGAATTTTTCTCCGTCTATATCGATCTTGAGGCCCTGTCACCGCGACGAGAGCGCGCCGGCCGAAACAAGTTCGCTTAGTTGTTCTCAGGCAGCATATTTGACCACCGATACGCACGCCGACGAGTCCACGCCGTCACCGCTATGACTTCGTTGTATTGACGTGCGCATTCTCAAATACCGAGCAACGGCAACATGGTTGCATAGTGAATCATTCCCTTTAAGACGGCGAAGTCGACAGGCGGTTCCCTTCGAAAACGGTTCGTAAACCCAATCGCGCGCGTTTCCTGAAAATGGTTCCGATCGTGTCATTGGCGAACCTATAGTTTGCTGAACCCATCGTGGGGGGCCTCGAGTCGAGGATCAGGGAGTAGGGGAACCGGGATGGCTGCTGCCCAAAATCGCCAGGTACGTCGGCGTCAGCGTCGTGATGACAAGTCAGCGCGCAGCTGTCAGCAGAACTCGTTGCTCGCAAGCACCGGACTCGAGCGGATTCCCGCCTCCGCCGCGATGCCCGGCTACGCGCGGTTCATCGGCCGCGTTGGGGCCTTGGCGGTCGCGCTCGGCGTGGGTGCGGCCGTGGCGACCGGTTACGGCGTGCCGGTTGCCCACGCGGATGACACGACGCAGTCGTCGAACGACAACAAGGGCGACGGGGATTCCGGCCAGGACAACGACAACACCAACGACAACGACAACGACAACGACAACGACAACGAGGACCAGGGCGACGACGACGGTGACGACAACGAAACTGTCGGCGACAAAGAAACTCTCGGCGACGACGAGGAAGGCGACGACAGTCAAACCACGCTGTCCGAGGACGACCTCAAGACGGACGACGGCATAGGCAACGATGAGCAGCAAGAGCAGGGCGGCGGCAACCTCCTGCTCCAGGGTGATCCGATCGGCGGAACTCCTGCGCCGGCGGAAATCCCCGTAACCCCCCCGCCCCCAGTTGACGTCACGCCCCCGGCGCCGCTGGCCGATCCGCCGCCGACCGTCCCGGTCCCGGAGGTGCCGAAGGCGCCCGTCGACGTGATCCAGCCTGCGGTGGGCGATCCCATTGCTGATGCGGACCAGCACGTTCCCGTACCCGGCGGAGGTGCACCTCTCATCGCCGACACCGGCCCGAGTGGAGCCGACCAACTACTCGAGGGTGCCACCCCGGTCGAGTTCTCGGTCGAGGAGCTCGACGGTGGCGCCAACAGACTGACCACCTTCAACGTTGAGGATTCGCAGGGTTTCTCGGCCGCCCTGATCGCGCCCGAACCGAACATCATCGAACCCGAGCAACCGGATCTCTGGGCCGGCCTGGCGACGATCCCCGGTGTGGCCGCGCGGTTGGCGTACACCGTGGCGGCGGCGTTCCTGTCGCCGTTCGTGGTGGGCGGGCCCACTGCGCCCGTACAGCCTCCGGTGTTGTGGGCGGTGCTCGCATGGGTCCGTCGGGAGTTCCAGCGCACGCTCTTCAACGAAACGCCCACCGCCATGAACGACCCGGCCGTCACCACGAGCGAAGACGTCGCCGTGACGATCTCGGCGCTGACCAACGATTTCGACACCGACGAGGACCCGCTGACTGTCACCGACTACACGCAGCCGGAGCACGGGACCGTCACATACAACGCGGCGACCAAGCAGTTCACCTACACCCCGGACGAGAATTTCCACGGCACAGACACGTTCCAGTACGCAGTCTCCGACGATGCCGGCCTGCCCCATTGGCACGGCATCCTGGGCGGACTCTTCAATGTCGGCCACCAGGACACGGCCACTGTCACCGTGACGGTCACCTCGGTGAACGACGTCCCGGTCGCGGGTGGCGGCACTCTGGCCACCAACGAAGACACCCCGCTCTCGACGACGTTGTCCGGCAGCGATGCTGATGGAGACGCGCTCACGTATGCGATCGTGACGCCGCCGACGCACGGCACGATCACGAACTTCAACTCGTCCACCGGGGCGTACACCTATAACCCCAACCAGGACCTCGACACCGGCGAAAGCCGTGTCGACACGTTCACATATACGGTGTCCGACGCCACCTCGACGTCTCAGCAGGCCACGGTGTCCATCACGGTCACAGGTGCCAATGATCTCCCCGTCGCGGTCGACGACGACTTCGAGACCGACGAGAACACAACGCTCACGTTCACCTTGGACGATTTGCTCGAGAACGACGTCGACGTCGACGTCGAGCCGCTGACCCCGTACTACAACGCCGTGCTGACGCCGCCGACCCATGGCTCCCTGACAGTCTCGGGCAACACGTTCACCTATGTTCCCAACGCCCAGAGCCTGGACGACGGTGAGGAAGTCGTCGACACCTTCACCTATCTGGTGCACGACGGCACCGGAGCCAGCAACATCGCCACCGTCTCGATCACCGTGACCGGTGTCAACGACGCTCCGGTCGCGGTGGACGATGTCGCGACCACCGACGAGAACACCCCCGTCGGTGGCAACGTGCTGACCAACGACACCGACGTCGACGATGATCCGCTGAGCGTGGCCAACCCCGGCAATCAGACCGGGACTTACGGCCACATCACCATCAATGCCGACGGCTCGTACACCTACACGCCCGGCCAGGGCGGCCAGGTCGTCGGGCCCAACGGCGGCACGGTCGTGCTGACCGATTCCGATCAGGTCACCCAGGGCAGGTACGACAGCTCCTTCTACGTCGATGGGAACAAGCCCTACGCCGCCTTCACCTTCGTCCCGAGCACCACCGGCACGTACGTGTTCGAGCAGGCAACGATTCCGAGCGGCAGCGACACGACGTTGTTCGTCTACAGCGGAACCTTCGATCCCGCCTCGGAGAACACCAATCTGATCGCGCAGGACGATGACTCCGGCCCCGGCCTCACTCCTCGGGTGACCGCCAACCTCGTGGCGGGTCAGACGTACACCATCGTCAACTCCACCTTCGGGTCGGGTGGCAACCTCGGCGCACCCCTGATCTTCTCGAGTAACGGCCCCGGCGTCTTCGGCGGCGTGCCGATCGACCCCGACACACTCGACGACGACGAAACCGCCACCGACACGTTCACGTACACCGTCACCGACGGTGACGCCAACGACACCGGGACGGTCACCGTCACGATCAACGGGGTCAACGATGCCCCGGTGGCAGTCGACGACAATGCGGGATCCGTTGCCGAGGACTCGACGACGCCACTGACGTACAACGTGGTGGCCAACGACACCGACATCGACGACGAGCCGTTGACGGTGCAATCAGCCACCGATGGCCAGTACGGCACGGTCACGTTCACGGGAGGCACGGTCACCTACACCCCGAGCGCAACCAACGCCACGGTGCAGGCCCTCGGCGCCGGCGATCCGCTCACCGACTCGTTCACCTACGTTGTCACGGATGGGGACGCCACCGACACGGCGACCGTCACCGTCACCATCATCGGTGCCAACGATGCACCGGTGGCAACCAATCTCGACGTCGACACCGTGGTACAGGGCGGTTCGACGGTGACCTCCACAGTGGCGAACAACGTGTCCGATCCCGATGGTGATGCCCTCACGGCGACCCTCGTCACCGGCCCGACGCACGGCACCGTCGAGTTCTTCGACGACGGGCACTTCATCTATCACGCGCCCACCGGTTACGACGGCTCCGCCAGCTTCACCTACAAGGTCAACGACGGCACCGCGGACAGCAATATCGCCACGGTCACCATCACCAACATCGTCAATCCGAACCTGGCACCGGATGCGGTCAACGACACCGCGGTCGTCGCCGCAGGGCAGACAACCAACGTGAACGTGCTCGTCAACGACACCGATCCTGATGCTACGGACGTGGTTTCCGTCGTCAGCGCCTCCAACGGTGCGCATGGAACAACGTCGGTCAATGCCGACGGGACGATTGCCTACACACCCGCCGCCGGTTACCTGGGGTCGGACTCCTTCACATACACAGTCAGCGATGGACGCGGGGGCACTGACACCGCCACCGTCAACCTCGAAGTGTCCGCGGTGTTCGACGAGCCTGTGGTGGTCGAACTCAATTGGGGTACCGCTCCTCGCGATCTGGATTCACACCTCACCGGACCGTCGGCGGCTGAGGATGGATCGCGCTTCCACGTCTACTACAGCGCCAAGACAACGGACGGAAACGCCGACGGAGTAGTCGACGCGAATCTCGCGTTCGACGATACAGACGGCGTGGGTCCGGAAATCACGACGATCAGCACCCTCACGCCGGGCGAGTACCACTTCTACGTCCACAACTTCACGGGGTCGCCTGCGATTGGGACCTCGCAGGCAACAGTCACCGTGCACACCGAAGCCGGAGATCAGACCTTCACCATCAATCCGGCAGCCACCGAGCGCTATTGGTCAGTGTTCAAGCTGACGATCTCCCCCGCGGGGGCCGTCACCATCACCCCGATCAACACCTACAGCAACACTCCGCCGGTGCTGCCTGCCACCAACATGTGATCCGCAAGTCGAACAGCCCAAAGGCGGGGATTCGCACAGCGATTCCCCGCCTTTGGTCATGTCAAAGTGCCCGCGCGTCCAGCGCCGCCGCGATCGCCCCGCGCCGCGGCGGCACGTGCTCGACGCGTACGGCGTCGCCGACCCGGACCACCCCCGTGCGCACGACGTCGGCGTACGCCCCGACCGACGGCGAGTCACCACGCACCGGCACGTCGCGCTGGCGGTCGCGGGTGATCGTGCGCAGGATCCGCTGATCGCGGGCCAGTCCGGGCTGGCCGCGGGTGGTGACGATGCACCGCGGCGTCGGCATCACCACATGCAGCAGCACCTCGGCGCCGATGTGCAGGTCGCAGCCGAGCCAGCCGTCCTCGGCGTCGGGTTCAGCGTCGACGAGCAGATTGGGCCGGAACCGGCGGGCATCCCAGTCACCGTCGGGATGCCGCTCGGCCAGCCAGCGCAGGGTGCCCGTCGCGGCGAGATGCACCGGTGCCAGATCAACCAGCACACCAGGGTTTTCGATCGCCAGGCGTACCTCGAAGCCGAGCAGCTCGGACACCCGTCGAGTCAGTGCGGCGTCGTCGTCCCCTATCACCGCGCCGTCACCGAACTCGACCTCGATCGGCGGCACCGGATCGTCGGTCGTCGGCTCCCGTAGATACCGGGCGTGACAATTCAGCAGCGCGCCATGCTGTTTGGCGCTGATCCGGTCACCGGACTCGACCGCGAAGAAAGCCCGCACCCGGTCACCGAGCACTCCCCCGTCGACGAACGTCAGGTGGTCGGGCTGCTCACCCCACATCGACTTGACCGGGTGGCGCCAGAGCCGTTCGATCACGCCCACAGTGTCCGTCCCGTCGTGAAGCACCGGGTCGCGCCGGTGAGTGGGTCCTCGAATTCGAGGCGCTGCGCCAGGAGCTGCAGTGGCCGGCCGAAGTCGTCGGCGGCCACGTCGAGCACCCGGGGATACAGCGGGTCGTTCGTGATCGGCACACCGAGCGAGTTCATGTGCACGCGCAGCTGATGCGTGCGGCCGGTGCGCGGCGTCAGGCGATACCTGTCGTCGCCGAGATGCTCGACCACCGTCTCGGCATTCACGTCACCCGGCTCCTCGTAGGCCTGCAAGCGACTGCGCTGCTTGATGATTCGGCTGCGCAGCACGGTCGGCAGGGCGACGGTCGGCGTTCCGGCGGCCCGCGCCAGGTAGGTCTTGCGCACCGCGCCGCGGGCGAACATGGTCTGGTAGGCCCCCCGCACGTCAGGGCGCACGGTGAACAGCAACACCCCCGCTGTCAGCCGGTCCAACCGGTGCGCCGGCGACAGGTCCGGCAGCGAAAGCGATCGGCGCAGCCGCACCAGCGCGGTCTGCGCGACATGACCACCGCGCGGCATGGTGGACAGGAAGTGCGGCTTGTCGACCACGACGATGTCATCGTCGCGGTGCAGCACCGGCATGTCGAACGGCACCTCCACCTCGTCGGGCAGGTCGCGGTACAGGTAGACGAACGAATTCGGCGGCAGCACAGTGCCCGCCGTCACCACACTGCCGTCAGCCGCCAGCACCTCACCGCCGAGCACCTTCTCGGCCGCGGCCTCACCGAACCGCGAAGCCAGTTCGACGAGCACGGCACCGCCGCGCAGCCTGACCCGGGCCGGCCCGAGGCCGTCGCGCACCGGCAGCGGCGCCGCCCGCCGCGTCACTTCAGCGGAACCGGTTCGAGGATCTCGGCACGCGCCTCGGGAGCGGCGGCCCGCAGTGCGTCCGCGGCCTCGTCGTCGTCCTGCGACTGGGACAGCACCTCGGCCTCCACCCGGGCCAGGTAGGTGTCGACCTCGCGGTCGATGTCCTCGGCGCTCCAACCGAGCACGGGCGCAACGATTTCGGCGACCTCACGGGCGCAGTCGACACCACGGTGGGGGTACTCGATCGAGATCCGCATCCTGCGGGCCATGATGTCCTCGAGGTGCAGCGCACCCTCGGCGGCCACGGCGTAGGCCGCCTCCACCTTCAGGTAGACCGGAGCCTCGGTGATCGGGGTCAGCAGCTCGGGATCCCCGTCGGCAAGGGCGAGGACGTCACCGATCAGCGAGCCGTAGCGGTCCAGCAGGTGGCGCACCCGGTAGGGATGCAGGCCGTACCGCGCGCCGACGCTCTGGGTCTGGTTGATCAGCGCGAAGTACCCGTCGGCGCCCATCAGCGGCACCTTCTCGGTGATCGACGGCGCCACCCGGGCCGGGATGAACTCGGCGGCCGCGTCGATCGCGTCCTCCCCCATCACCCGGTAGGTGGTGTACTTGCCGCCGGCGATGGCCACCAGGCCCGGGGCCGCAACGGCGACCGCGTGCTCGCGGGACAGCTTGGAGGTCTCCTCGCTCTCGCCGGCCAGCAGAGGGCGCAGTCCCGCGTAGACGCCGTCGATGTCGTCGTGGGTGAGCGGAGTGGCCAGCACCGTGTTGACCGTTTCGAGGATGTAGTCGATATCGGCCTTGGTGGCGGCCGGATGCGCCAGGTCGAGGTTCCAGTCGGTGTCGGTGGTGCCGATGATCCAGTGCGTGCCCCACGGGATGACGAACAACACCGATTTCTCGGTGCGCAGGATGATCGCGACCTCGCTGACGACACGGTCGCGGGGCACCACGACATGCACGCCTTTGGAGGCCCGGACCCGGAACCGGCCGCGCTCCTTGGACAGCGCCTGGATCTCGTCGGTCCACACGCCGGTGGCGTTGACCACGACGTGGCCGCGCACATCGGCGACCTCACCGTCCTCGGAATCACGGACACGCACCCCGATGACGCGGTCGCCCTCACGCAGCAGCGACACCACTTGAGTCGAGGTGCGCACCACCGCGCCGTAGTGCGCGGCGGTGCGGGCCACCGTCATCGTGTGGCGGGCGTCGTCGACGACGGTGTCGTAGTAGCGGATGCCGCCGATCAGCGAGCTGCGCTTGAGCCCGGGCGCCAACCGCAACGCTCCCGACTTCGTCAGGTGTTTCTGCGCGGGGACGGATTTCGCGCCGCCGAGCTGGTCGTAGAGGAAGATGCCCGCGGCCACGTAGGGCCGCTCCCACCAGCGGTTGGTCAGCGGGAACAGGAACGGCATCGGCTTCACCAGGTGCGGCGCCAGGGTGGTCAGCGACAGCTCACGCTCGTGCAGTGCCTCGCGCACCAGCCCGAACTCGAGCTGTTCGAGGTAGCGCAGACCACCGTGGAACATCTTGCTGCTGCGACTCGAGGTGCCGGAGGCGAAGTCGCGTGCCTCGACCAGCGCCACCTTGAGGCCACGGGTGGCGGCGTCCAGGGCGGCGCCCGCCCCCACCACGCCGCCGCCGATCACCACCACATCGAACTGCTCGGTGCCCAGCCGCTGCCATGCGTCAGCGCGATATACAGGGCCCAGGAAGGTCTGTCCGCTGCCTGCGATCGGGTCGCCCACTGGAGATCCTCGCCTAGTTACTCGTCGGTACGGTTTGCTCGTACCCCAGGTTACGTGCGGTCAGTCCAGATCGTCGTGTCTCATCAGGCGGCGGCCGGCCTCGGTGATCGATCCCGACAGCGATGGATACACCGAGAAGGTCTGCGCGAGGTCTTCGACGTCGTTGCCGTTCTGCACCGCCAGCGCGATCGGCACGATCAACTCCGAGGCGATGGGCGCCACCACCACGCCGCCGATCACCACGCCGGTCGCCGGTCGGCAGAAGATCTTGACGAAGCCGCGGCGCAGGCTCGACATCTTCGCCCGCGCGTTGGTGTTGAGCGGCAGCATCACGGTGCGCGCGGGCACCGAGCCGTCGTCGATCTTGGACTGCGGGACGCCGACGGCGGCGATCTCCGGCCGGGTGAACACCGCGGCGGCCACCGTGCGCAGCCGGATCGGTTCCAGGCCCTCCCCCAGCGCGTGGTACATCGCGATGCGGCCCTGCATGGCCGCCACCGAGGCGAGCAGCATCAGGCCGGTGCAGTCACCGGCGGCGTAGATGCCCGGCACCGACGTGCGGGACACCCGGTCGACGTTCAGGTAGCCGCCCCCGCCCAGCTCGATGCCGACCCGCTCGAGGCCGAGTCCGGTGGTGTTGGGCACCGAGCCGACCGTCATCAGCGCATGGCTGCCCTCCACGGTGCGTCCGTCGGTCATCGTGACCAGCACCCCGGTGTCGGTGCGGGTGACCGACTCCGCCCGGGCGTTCTTGACGAGCGTCACGCCGCGTTCGAGCAGGGCGTCCTCCAGCACCGCCGCGGCGTCGGAGTCTTCGTGCGGCAGGATCTGGTCGCGGCTCGCCACCACGGTGACCTTGACCCCGAGTTCGGTGTAGGCGTTGACGAACTCCGCGCCGGTCACCCCCGACCCCACCACGATCAGGTGTTCGGGCAGCGCGTCCAGGTCGTAGAGCTGGCGCCAGTTGAGGATGCGGTCGCCGTCGGGCTCGGCGTCCTTCAGGACGCGCGGCCTGGCGCCGGTGGCGATCAGCACGACGTCGGCCTTGAGTTCGCTCTCGGTGCCGTCGTGCGCGGTGACCTTGACGGTGTGTGCGGCCATTCCCGGCATGTCGTCGACCAGTTCGCCGTGGCCTGCGATCAGCCGGACGCCCTCGTTGCGGAGGCGTTCGGCGATGTCGGCGGACTGCGCTGCCGCCAGAGTCTTCACCCGCTCGTTGATGCGCGGCAGTGAGATCTTCGCGTTGTCGAAGTCCAGCGCGTAGCCGAGGTCGGGCGCGCGGCGGAGTTCGGTGCGCACGCCGGTGGAGGCGATGAAGGTCTTCGACGGCACGCAGTCCCACAGCACACACGCCCCACCCAGCCCGTCGGTGTCGACGATGGTGACGTCGACGTCGTCTGGACCGCGTGCGGCCGCCACGAGCGCTGCCTCATATCCGGCGGGCCCGCCGCCGATGATCACGATGCGGGTTGCCACCGCTCCAACCTATCGTCCGCCGCCTCCCGCGGCCGGGTGGATCGCATCCGCAGCGGTCCCCGCGCTGCCCGCGGTTGTGAGATTCGCCGCCGGTCCTGTTCGCGGGCGGGATCGGATTATGCTCTCCTACCGTGCCGCTCTACGCCGCTTACGGCTCCAACATGCATCCCGAGCAGATGATGGAGCGCGCACCGCATTCGCCGATGGCGGGCACCGGTTGGCTGCACGGCTGGCGACTGACCTTCGGCGGGGCGGACATCGGCTGGGAGGGTGCCCTGGCGACCGTCGTCGAGGATCCGCTGTCGAAGGTGTTCGTCGTCCTCTACGACATGACCAAGGAGGACGAGGACACCCTCGACCGCTGGGAGGGCTCCGAGCTCGGCATCCACAAGAAGATCCGCTGCCGGGTGCACCGGCTGTCCTCGGACACCGACACCGATCCGGTGCTGGCCTGGCTGTATGTCGTTGATGCGTGGGAGGGCGGCCTGCCGTCCGCGCGCTACCTGGGGGTGATGGCCGACGCCGCGGAGATCGCGGGCGCCCCGGCCGAATACGTCCACGACCTGCGGACCCGGCCGTCGAGCAACATCGGCCCCGGGTCCAGCTCGAGCTAGGCCGTCAGGAGCTCGACGCGGTCGGCCCGCAGCCGGTCCAGCCGGGCGGTCGCCTCGTCGATGCGCGCGGCCACGCGCTGCTGGATGCGGTGCACCCCGGCGATCGCCTCGGTCACCTTCTCCTTCGCCTCGATGATGCGGTCACGCACGGCCAGGTCGGTGAAGAAGTTGTCGAACCAGACGTCGAAGACCCTGGTCAACTCGTCGAGTTCGACGAGCCGGACGCCGGCCATGTGCACGTCGGACAGTTCGGCGGTGAACGCACGCAACGCGGAGTCGGCCGCCCGCAGCAGCGCCGCCACCTCGTCGAGCCGGTCGTTCTTGACCATGCTGGCGACCATGCCGCCGTCGAACCAGGTGTCGTAGGCCGACCAGAACCCCGCGTCGTCGAGCGTCTCGGCCGCCGCCCGCAGATGCTCCAGCGCGGCCTCACCGGTGTCGAGCGCCTGCCCGAGCTCGCCGAGTTCGGCCGCGGTGCCGCCCTGCTCGCGGGCGATCTCCACCAGCCTGGCCGCCTGCGGGTCGTGCTGCTGGCGCAGCCGTCGCTCCTTATCGGCCAACGCGCGGTCGAACCGCGCGTGCACGTCGCCGAGGCGGGCGCGCCGCCGCTCGAGGTGTTCGACCACCGTCCGGTCGGCATCGGCGCGGGCCTGACGGGCGCGGAACTCGTAGTCGGCGGCCTGGTGTTCGGCCGCCTCGCGGGCGAGATCGTCGTCGTGAGATCCCTTGAGGTGCGCGAGGATCGATGTGAGTGACATCTTGTCCATGCGGGCGACGTCGGCCTGCTCGTCGGTCAGCCGTGCGCGTGCCTCCGCCGCCGCGGACGCCGACGCATCGGCCTGCTGCTGCGCGGCCTCCAGCTTGCGGCCCAACGACCGGTGTTCGGCGAGCGCGGCCGCCGCAGAGGCCAGTTTGTCGTCGTGCGAAGACGTCATGGTGGCAGCCTAAGGCCGCTCAGGAGGGGCGCTTCGCACCAATTCCCCTGCCGCGCGGCTCAGATCAGGCCGGCCTCCTCGATGATGTTGACCAGCACCCGCACGCCGACGCCCAGCGCCCGCTCGTCGAGGTCGAAGTTCGGCTGGTGCAGATCGAGCTGCGGGCCGCGGCCGCTCCACACACCGAGTCGGGCCATCGCGCCCGGCACTTCCTCCAGATACCAGGAGAAGTCCTCCCCGCCACCGGACTGGCGGGTGTCGGCCAGCGCGTCCGGCCCGGTCGCCTCGATGGCGTGGGTCAGGATGCGGGTGGCGACCACGTCGTTCACCACCGGCGGCACGCCGCGCCGGTACTGCACCGTGTGTTCCAGGTTCAGCGGCGCCAGCAGTGAGGTGACCGCTTCGGTCACAATGGATTCCAGCGTCAGCCAGGTCTCCCGGCTCGCGGTGCGGATGGTGCCGGCCAGTACGCCGGTCTGCGGGATGGCGTTCGCGGCCATCCCGGCGTTCGCCGCGCCCCACACCATCACCGTGCTGTTGCGCGGATCGATGCGGCGCGACAGCACCCCGGGCACCCCGGTGATCAGCGTGCCCATTCCGTACACCAGGTCACCGGTCAGGTGTGGGCGCGAGGTGTGCCCGCCGTGCGACTGCAGGGTGATCTCGATCTGGTCGGCCGCCGACGTGATGGGTCCCGGCCGCACCGCGACCTTGCCGACGGCCAGCCGCGGGTCGCAGTGCAGGGCGAAGATCCGCGACACCCCGTTCAGCGCCCCGGCGGCGATCGCATCGATGGCGCCCCCGGGCATCAGTTCCTCGGCGGCCTGGAAGATCAGCCGCACGCCGACCGGCAGATCCGGCACCGACGCCAGCGCGAGCGCCGCGCCGAGCAGCACCGCGGTGTGGGCATCGTGGCCGCAGGCGTGCGCGACGTTCGGCACCAGCGAGGTGTACGGCGCGCCGGTGCGTTCGGCCATCGGCAGCGCGTCCATGTCCGCGCGCAACGCGATCCGCGGGCCGACCTCCGGGCCGAAGTCGCACGTCAGCCCGGTGCCACCGGGGAGCAACTTCGGCTTGAGGCCCGCGTCGGCCAGCGCGGTGGCGACGAACTGGGTGGTCTCGAACTCCTGGCGGCCGAGTTCGGGGTGGGCGTGGATGTGCCGCCGCCAGGCCACCAGGTCGCCGTAGTGGGTGGCCAGCCAACGGTCGGCGGCGTCCTGCAGCGTCATCGCACCCGCCTCGCCTGGCGGTCGAGCACGCGGTCCCGCTGCTCGCGCGACTCGGCCAGCGCGACCACCGTGCGGGCCAGCATGGTCGCGCCCTCGACGACCGCGGTGTCGGCACTGGGTCCTGCGGCGGCCGCGGTGAACGCGGGCTGGTGGATCGAGGCGCCGCCGGCGTCGATGCCGATGACCGGATGGATGCCCGGCAGCACCTGGGTGACGTTGCCCATGTCGGTACTGCCCAGCGGCACGGACGCCTCCAGCTCCTGTGCCAGCGGTTCGCGGCCCAGCCGGCGCATCTCGGCGCGGAAGGTCTCGGCCAGCCAGCGGTCGGGGGTGAGCTCGGCGTACGGGGGCGCGGTCTCGGCGACCTCGTGGCGGCAGCCGGTGGCAACGGCACCAGCGGCGAAGCAGCCGGCCATCCGGCCCTCCAATTCTTCGAGCGCCGGGGAGTCGACGGCGCGCATGGTGTAGCGGAGTTCGGCGTGCGCGGGGATGACGTTGGTCGCCTGGCCGCCGTCGGTGACGATGCCGTGCACCATCTGACCGGGCGAGAGCTGTTGGCGCAGAAGCCCGATCGCCACCTGCGCGACGGTGACCGCGTCGGCGGCGTTGATGCCCAGATGCGGCGCGACAGCAGCATGGGACTCACGGCCGGTGTAGGTGACCGACACCTCCGACAGCGCGAGCGATCGTGCCGCGGCGATGTCGACCGGTCCGGGGTGCAGCATCACGGCCGTCGCGACGTCGTCGAACGCACCGGCGGCCAGCAGCAGCGCCTTGCCGCCGCCGGCCTCCTCGGCCGGTGTGCCGATCAGTGCCACCGTGAGCCCGAGTTCATCGGCGACCTCGGCCAGCGCGAGCGCCGTACCGACCGCCGATGCGGCGATGATGTTGTGTCCGCAGGCGTGGCCGATGCCGGGCAACGCGTCGTACTCCGCGCAGATCCCCACCACCAGCGGACCGCTGCCGAAGTCGGCGCGAAACGCCGTGTCGAGACCGCCGAGGGGCGTGGTGACCTCGAAGCCGCGCTCGGCGACCAGGGCCGCCGTCTTGGCGCAGCTGCGATGCTCGGCGAAGGCGAGCTCGGGCTCGGCATGGATGGCGTGTGACAGCTCGACCAGGTCGCCGCGGCGGCGTTGCACGACGTCCTCGACGCGTGACGACGCGGTGGCGGTGGGCATTTCCGCAGTATCTCACTTGAGCTTTGCCCGCGCCGCGGGCGTCGTCGCGGCGCGGGAACGGCAGCTAAGCTCGCCTACCGTGACTTCACCGGACGCGGCCGCAGCCGCCGCGGCGGCCGCGATCGCCGAACGCACCGGTGTCGACGCCCACGACGTCGCGGTCGTGCTCGGGTCGGGCTGGGCGCCCGCGGCCGATGCGCTGGGCGACCCGGTGGCGACGGTGCCGATGGCCGAACTGCCCGGATTCACGCCGCCGAGCGCGCAAGGCCATCGCGGCCAGGTGCTCTCGATGCAGATCGGCGGTCGACGGGTGCTGGTGCTGGTCGGGCGGATCCACGCCTACGAGGGACACGACCTGCGCCACGTCGTGCACCCGGTGCGGACCGCATGCGCCGCGGGCGCCGCGACGGTGGTGCTGACCAACGCGGCGGGCGGTCTCCGGCCGGAATACACCGTGGGGCAGCCCGTGCTGATCAGCGACCATCTCAATCTGACCGCCAGGTCGCCGCTGGTCGGCGCACAGTTCGTCGACCTGGTGGATGCGTATTCACCACGGTTGCGTGCGGTCGCCCGCGAGATCGAGCCGTCGCTGACCGAGGGCGTGTACGCCGGGTTGCCCGGGCCGCACTACGAGACGCCCGCCGAGATCCGGATGCTGCGCACCCTCGGCGCCGACCTGGTCGGCATGTCGACCGTGCACGAGACGATCGCGGCGAGAGGGTGCGGCGCCGAGGTGCTGGCCGTCTCGCTGGTGACGAACCTGGCCGCCGGCATGACCGGGGCACCGCTGAGCCATGAGGAGGTGCTCGCCGCGGGGCGTCAGTCCGCCACGCGGATGGGTTCCCTGCTCGCGGGAGTCATCTCGCGGCTCTGATCGTCGCCGCTGTCCCGGCGGCCGAGTCGCCGACCGAGGCGCACCATCGCGCGGGCGAGCAGCGGCGCCGCGAACAACATGAGCAGCACCCGCAGCACCTGGGCGGCGATGATGAACGTGACGTTGGAGCCGGTCTCGACAGCGGTGGCGAGCACCGCGTAGACGCCGCCCGGACTGGTGGCGAGGTAGCCCTCGAGCGGGGTGAGCGACGTGAAGTGCGCCAGCAGGACGCCGAGACCGGCGGTGCCGACGCCGAGGGCGACGATGAGGCCGACGGCCGTGGGCAGGATCCGGGCGATCGCGCGCAGCGACTCGGTGGTGAAGGCCAGGCCCGCCTGCCAGCCGATCAGCATGTAGGCGACCTGGACGAGCACCACGGGCACCGACAGCCCGAACGACAGCCCGGAGAGCTGCAACGCGACGGTCAGCCCCAGCGGGCCGAGCAGTCCGGCGCCCGGTAGGTGCAGGAGCCTGCCGCCGACGGCGCCGACCACGACGAGCGCGGCCATCATGGCGAGACTGAGATACCAGGGCGCGGTGTCGGCAGGCACGATCGAGGCCGGATGGGACCGGTCGGCCTGGTAGACGAGGGTCACGACCACCGGCATCGAGGCGGTGACCATGGCGACGCGCAGGTACTGCACCACCGACACCACCCGGTCGTCGCCGCCGAGTTCGCGCGCGATGGCGACGAGTCCGGAGGCGCCGCCTGCGACCAGTGCCAGGCTGCCGGTCAGAGGGCTGACGTTGCGGTGCAGTCCGAGCACAGCTCCGGCGATGAGGCTGAGCACCAGGGTGGCCACCACGACCGCGAGCACGATCGGCCAGTCCGCGCCCAGCGTGGCGGCCGCGTCGTGCTGGACCATGGTCCCGATGTAGACGCCGAGGATGCCCTGCGCGGCCACACCGGCCCGGCGCGGGATGCGGGCGGGAGCCAGCGAGGCCAGTGCGAGCACGATCCCGACGACGAGGGCGGCGAACAGCGCGGCGGAGGGCACGTTGATGAGCGTCAGCGGCACCGTCACGCCGACCGTCGCCGCCACCAGGAGCAGCCACTTCAGCGCCCGCCGCATCGCACCTCCTTGTATTCACGCACCGTTCGACATCAAGTATGTCCTTGGTAATACATGATCGCAACACAGCTGCAGTACTCAAATTTCAGCAAAGAACCAAGGTATAACTTGGCTATGGCCAGAATCGATGCCTCCGACACCGCCGCCACCGAACTGCGCGAGGCGATCATGGGCGTGGCCCGCCAGCTGCGCCGGCACCGCCCGGATCACGGGCTCACCCTCAGCCAGATGGAAGTGCTCGGCGAGGTCAGCCGGTCCGGGGTGACCACCCCCGCCGAACTCGGGGCCCGGATGCAGGTCAGGGCGCAATCGCTCACCGACGGCATCAACGAACTGGTCGGCCGTGCGCTGATCGCTCGCAGGCCCGACGACCGGGACCGGCGGCGCCAGTTGATCGAGCTCACCCCGGCGGGAACGGCACTGCTCGAGGCCGACCGCGCGGAGCGCGACGCGTGGTTGCAGGCGACCATGCGCGACGTCCTGTCGGATCTGGAATTCGACCTGCTCATGCTCGTCGCACCAGTGCTCAGGAAGCTGGCTTACACCGACGGTAAATTGGGCACACTTGGCCCATGACTCAGTCGGTGACCTCGACGACCGTGCAAAAGTGGATCGCGCACGACCCCGACCCCGAGACCGCGGCGGAGTTGTCGGCGTGTAGCGAAGAGGAACTCGACGAACGCTTCAGGCGGTCGTTGACCTTCGGCACGGCGGGTCTGCGAGGCCCGCTGCGCGGCGGGCCGAACGGCATGAACCTCGCCGTCGTGCTGCGCACCACCTGGGGTGTGGCACAGGTCCTCGAGCGGCGCGGGCTGGGCGGCACCCAGGTGGTCGTCGGCCGCGATGCGCGCCACAAGTCCGACGAGTTCGCCCTCGCGGCAGCCGAGGTGCTCACTGCCCGGGGCTTCGAGGTGATGCTGATGCTGGCCGCGGTGCCCACCCCGATCGTGGCGTTCATGGTGCGACACATGCACGCCACCGCCGGCATCCAGATCACCGCGTCGCACAATCCGCCGGGCGACAACGGCTACAAGGTGTACTTCGAGCACGGTCTGCAGATCAATTCACCCATCGACGAGGAGATCGAGAGCGCGATCGCCGAGGCGCCGCCCGCAGACGAGATCCCGCGTGCCAAGGTCGAAACCGGTGGGATGGAGGAGATCCGGCACTACATCGCCCGTGCGGCGAACGTCCGCCACACCACCGACGACGTGCGGGTGGCTCTGACGCCGCTGCACGGGGTGGGCGGCGACTACGCGCTCGACGCACTGGTGCGGGCCGGGATCACCGACATCCACGTGGTGGAGAACCAGTTCCAGCCCGATCCCGACTTCCCGACGGTGGAGTCACCCAATCCGGAGGCACCCGGGGCCACCGACGCCCTGCTGGAACTCGCGGCGGACAAGGACGCCGACGTCGCCATCGCGCTGGACCCCGATGCCGACCGCTGCGCCGTCGGCGTCCCGACATCCGATGGCTGGCGCATGCTGTCCGGCGACGAAACCGGTTGGCTGCTCGGCGATTACATCCTCACGCAGATCGATCCCGGGCCAGTGTCGGAGGACGTGCTGGTGGCGAGTTCGGTGGTGTCGTCGCGGATGCTGGCCCGGATCGCCGAGGCTCACGGCGTCCAGCACCTGGAGACGCTGACCGGGTTCAAGTGGTTGGCGCGCGCCGACGATCAGATACCGGGGTCGACCCTGGTCTACGCCTACGAGGAGGCGATCGGCCACTGCGTCGACCCGTCGGCGGTGCGCGACAAGGACGGCATCAGTGCGATGGTGCTCGCGTGCGACCTGGTCGCCGCGCTCAAGGCGCAGGGCCGCACCGTGCAGGATGCGCTGGACGCACTCGCGCGCCGGCACGGGGTGCACACAACCGCCGCGGTGTCGCGGCCGGTGGCCGACACCGACGAAGCCGCCGACGTGCTGACCCGCCTGCGCGACACCCCGCCGGACCGGTTGTGCGGCCACGAGGTGACCGTCACCGACCTGCTGCAGGCGGACGGCCACCAGCGCACCGATGCGCTGGTCTTCACCGGCGGCGACGCCGAGAACTCCGTTCGGGTGGTCGTCCGGCCGTCGGGCACCGAGCCGAAGGTGAAGTCCTACATCGAGGTTCGGGTGTCGTGCCACGACGACGAAGACCTGGAGGCCGCCCGCGGCCGGGCCAGGGAACTGCAGGACGAACTGAGCGCCGTCGCCGGACGGTGGTGAGACCTCAGCGCGGCCCGAACTGGCGGTCGCCGGCGTCCCCGAGTCCGGGCACGATGTAGGCCACGTTGTTCAGTCCCTCGTCGACGGCGGCGGTGTACAGCCGCAGGTCAGGTGCCACCCGCTCGAGCGCGGTCAGCCCCTCCGGCGCAGCCACCACGCAGATCGCGGTGATGTCGACGGCATCGCGGGCCTGCAGCAGGCCGAGGGTGTGCGCCATCGAACCGCCGGTCGCCAGCATCGGATCGAGCACGAAAACCGGCCACCGGCTGAGGTCGTCGGGCAGCGACTCGAGGTAGGGCGCAGGCTCGTGGGTGTCCTCGTTGCGCGCGACACCGACGAATCCCACCCGCGCCTCGGGGATCAGCGCGTGCGCCTGGTCGACCATCCCGAGCCCTGCGCGAAGCACCGGAACCAGCAGCGGTGGATTCGCCAGCCGGTGACCCGTGGTGTCGGCGAGCGGGGTGCGCACCGCGATCGCCTCGGTCTCCGCGTCGCGGGTCGCCTCGTACACCAGCATCAGGGTCAGGTCGCGCAGCGCGGCACGGAACCCGGCGTTGTCGGTGCGCTCGTCACGCATCGTGGTGAGCCGCGCCGCGGCCAGGGGGTGGTCGACGACTCGGACGTCCATCACCGAACCCTATCGGCGATCGCGGCGCCGGGACCGGTGGAACCGGCGGACGGTGCCGGCCGTCGTAATCCGCATGCACGCCGACACCCTGCTCGCCGACACCGGGTCGATCCGCGCCTTCGGTCGCGCCGCCGACGTCCAGGCCGCCGAATTGCTTGCCGCGGCCGCCACCCTCGCGGCCGCTCCGGCGCCGACGGGACTCGGACCGGTCGCCGCGAGTTTCCTGGCCGCCCTCGCCGAGGCGATGTCCGCCGGGTCGCGTGAGATCGCCGCGCTCGGCGAGCGGGTGTCGGCCGGCGCCGCGGCGGCCGACGTGTCGGCGATGAATTACGACGCGGGCGCGCAGCGCGGCGCCGATCGACTGGTCAGGGCGGTCTGACCATGCCGAGCGCGCTGGTCGCGGCGCTGTCGGCGCCGATTCGTGACGTGCGATCGATGGTCGGGCCGGGCTGGTCGGGCGGCGAGCCCACGGCGGTGCTGGACGGCGTGCGCAATGCGCTGACGGGTGTGTCGGCCTCCGTGGGCGGGGCCGCACACGACGTCGCCGGAGTGTGGCGCGGCGCCGGAGCCGACGGGGCGACAGCCTTCACGGCGTCGGTCGTCGCGGCCACCGATGCGCTCGCCGCCCACGCCGAACGCATCGGCCATGCCGCCCTTGACGCGGGTGCGGCGGTCGCCGACGCGCGGGCGCGGCTGGATGCGATCGTGGCCGGGTTCGAGGCCCGTGCCGCCGCACTCGAACCGCATCTCGACGATCCGGGCGTCGCCGAGGAGTTGGTGGCCGAGGCGAGGCGGTCGTTGCGGGAGGCGATCGCGGTGGTCGAGGACCTCCGCGCGCAGCTCGACGCGCGGGCCGCCGACGTGACGGCGCCGTCGGGAGCGCCCGCGCCGACCAGTCCGGCGGGGTTCTCGGCGCCATCGCTTCCGGGGATGGGTGCCGGATTGGGTGGCGGACCGGGTGCGGGTGGCGGCTTGCCGGAGCTGGGGTCCGGGGCCGGGGCGGGTGTGGCGGCGCTGGCGTCGGCGCGCCGCCCGTCCGCCGCGCCGACGCCGGACGCGCGAACCTTCGGCGACGGGGCGGCGGTGCGGTTGCCCGACGGCAGTACCGCGACGGCGCCGAACAAGGTGGCCGCGGACGCGGTGCGCCACGCGCTGACCCAGCTCGGCGTCCCCTATGACTGGGGCGGGACGACGCCGGGGGTCGGCCTGGACTGCAGCGGCCTCACCCAGTGGGCCTACAGCCAGGCGGGGTTGGACATCCCCCGGTTGGCCCAGGAGCAGGACATCGGCGCCGCCGTCGACGCCGGGTCACTGCTGCCCGGCGACCTGGCGGTCTGGGACGGCCACGTGGCGATGGTGGTCGGTGACGGCACGATGATCGAGGCGGGTGACCCGGTGCAGCTGTCGGCGATCCGAACCACCAACGCGGGTCAGGGTTTCCAGGGCTTCTGGCGCCCGACGGGGTGAGCGTCTTCGTCATGCCATCGCGTCGGCGAACGAAGCCGTCAACGGTTGAGCCGGTGCACCGCCGCGGACAGCTCGCCGTACAGAGACAGCTCTGCCCGCAGCGGAGAGAGGACGAACTCCTCGCCCACCGCCTCGACCCGTCGGCCCAATTCGGCGGTCGCGCGCCGCCTGCGACGGGCCGCCCCAACGGCCACGAAAGGTCTGATCAGTACTCGGAGCACCAATCCCGACGCGAGTCCTCCGACGAGCAGCACTGTCGGCCACGCGAACGGCCCGAGTGAGGGCGCGTCGAGACCGATCTGCAGGTACGCGAGCACTGCGAGCAGCCCGAGCCACACGCCGCCCGCGACTGCAGCGGCGAGTAGCGCCCACTGGATCGCCCCGACCAGACGCCACCACCGTGGTGGCCGATTCGTCCCGAGGTCCGCACCGCCGACCGCCCGGTCCAGTGCATCGGGCACCGCCCCGGCTCGTGACTTCGCCGCTTCGAGCAGCATTCGCGGCCATGGCGCCGGTAGCCCGCTCGACGCGGTGTCGGCAAGCGAGCGGACCGCGCTGTCCACCCCCGCCCGCGATGCCGCAGAAGCCGAGGGCAACGAAGTCCGGCGAAGGACTTCGTCCCCAACCCTGGACTGACCTATTCCCAATCGGCGCAACGGATCTGGTCGCAGGTGGTGTATCCACCGCAGCGGCGGCCAGCCAACCGCCGCGAGACCACGCCGCTCATAGGCACGGCCGACGGCACCGACTACGGCGGGAACCCCTGCGGCCCCGGCGAGGGTGCTCTGCAGCCGTCGCTCCGCGTCACGCAGGGCCGGCACCGATCGGGGCGGCGGCACCATTGGCGCGAGCCGTGCTGCCGTCGTGTCCAGATCCGCGCTCACCCGCGCCGTTCGTGCCTTGTGGTTCGCCACGGTCGCGACGAGGAATTCTCGCAACGGCGCGGCCCCATCCGGTGTCACCGCTGACGTCGCGAGCACCCGCACGCCGCCCAGCCCATCCTCGGCCAGCAGGCGGTCGAGGTCGCGCACACAAGCAGCCACGTCGGCGGCGGGCAGGCGGTCCGACTGGTTGAGGGCTACCACCATCACGTCACGGTGTGCGGCCAGCGGGCGCAGGTAATCGTCGTGCAGAACTGCGTCGGCGTACTTCTGCGGGTCCAATACCCAGATGAAAGCGTCGACGAGGCGGACCAGCCGATCCACTTCGGCTCGATGTGACACTTCGGTGGAGTCATGGTCGGGCAGGTCGAGCAGCACCAACCCAGAGAGCTCCGGAGCAGCTGACGCGTCGCCGTGCTGCCGGGACTGGATCTCCAGCCAGTCCAGTAGTTCCGTGGCGCCGTCGGGGCCGAAGACAACAGCTTGGGTGGCGGAAGTGGTCGGCCGCCGAACACCGACCTCGGCAAGCGAGGCCCCGGCGACGACGTTGAACAGCGAGGACTTTCCGCTCCCGGTCGCTCCGGCCAGCGCGATGACGGTGTACTCACCCGACAATCGCAGCCGACTGCCCGCCCGCTGGTCCAGGTCGCGCAGATCCCTCAGGACGTCGTCGGGCAGCCGGCCGGCCCCGAGGGCTACCACCGACGACAGCGCCGCCAGCCGATCGACGAGCGTCACTGCAGCACCGTCGCGACGCGATCGGCGGCCGCTCGCAGTTCGTCACCCGACACCAGTGCCGACGCGGCACCCAGCACGTCGCCATATCGGGCGGCGTCTTGGCGCAGGAGGCCGTCGACTCGAGCCAGTAGTTCGTCACGGGCCTGTCGGGCCAGTCCGCGGACGGCCTGCTCACCGAAGATCGCCTCGAGCACCTTCTGGCTGGCCACTGTGGTGCCTCCGGCCACCGCGATCTCGGCGCCGGTCAGTCCAGCCGTCTGGCTGAAGACCGCGAGCATGACGACCAGACCGGCACCGTTGACGCCGTACGACGCCAATCGCGCCCCCGACCGCTTCGACGCGCCTTCGGTACGGACCAGTTCGAGCACGTATTCCTGCCAGTCGCGGACCAGCCGTTCGACGGCCTCACCAAGCCCGGGGGCCGGCCGGGCCAGCTCGTCGGTCAGTAGCGGTGCACCGGCCTGGTGCCGCGCCCAGCAGCCGTAGGACAACTCAGCAGCCTCCTCGACTGCGGCCCGGATCACGGTCGCGATGCCGGTCTCCAACGCCTCGCCGAGCTCCTCGATCGGAGTGGACCGCCCGGTGACCGCCGCCACCACCCGGTCCCGGACCCGCCCCACCCGCGACTCCAACTTGCGCAGGAACTCGCCCGTGCCGACCACGTCCTGCCAGCGAGCCAGCACCTCGCCGCGCAGCAGCGCGCCGTCGCGAACCGCCTCGTCCACCCTCGCGAGCGCGCTGCTGTACGCCGACGACACGCACGACTCCAGCTGCGTGCGCACCGCGAACTGTCCGTCCGCCGCGTCGGCCAGTGCGTATGTCCGTGGCGGCAGGCTGCGCAGCGCACCGTCGAGCGTGTAGCGCACCACCGCCGCCCGCTGTTCCGAGTCGGCCGTCAAGCTGGCCAGCCACGAGCCGATGGGTGCGGTCGCCTTGTCGCGCAACCGCCCGGCGCGTAAGCCCTGCTCGGCGATCACGAACAGGGGCGCCTCGCGCAAACCGTTTGCCGCCAGCATGTCCGACAGGTGCGCAGCCACATCCCTGATCGCCTCCTGCGGGCAACGATTGAGCACTATGGCGATTGCGGTGCCACGGTCGCGGGCGGTGTGGAGCATCTGCCACGGCACCGCGTCGGCGTAGCGGGCGGCGGTCGTCAGAAAGATCCAGAGATCGGCGGCAGCCAGCAGTGTGGCCGCGAGCTCGCGGTTGGTGCTCACGACGCTGTCGATGTCAGGGGCGTCGAGCAGCGCGAGGCCGGGGCCGATTCCCGGGTGCGGCGCGAGGCGCAGGCCGTCCGGCCCGGACGACCGCGGCAATTGCGGCAGGATCCGGTCATCGGTGAACCAGGCCAGGTCTGACGGGTGACACACGATCACTGGGCCTCGGGTGGTTGGCCGCAGCACACCGGCCTGGCTCACGTCGTCGCCGACCAGCGAGTTGATCAGCGTCGACTTCCCGGCGCCTGTGGAGCCGCCGACCACCGCCAACAGCGGGGCGTCGATGGTGCGCAGCCGGGGGATCAGGTAGTCGGCCAGCTGCCCGGCCAGCTCCCGGCGGTCAGTTTCCGCCGGCCATGCCGACGGCGCCGGCAGCGGAAACGTCGTCCGCCCCAGCACTGCGCCCAGAGCAGCCACCGCGTCGATGAGGTCGACGGCTCCCGTCATCGCTTCAGCCTGCCCTAGGACGTCGCGAAGGCGGGTTGGTTCGCGCCGAAAGGTCCGCCGCCGGCGGTCAGGCCTCGACGACGACCTTGATGCGTTCCAGGGTGGTGCGCATGTCGCGGAGATTGCGGAGCTTGCGCGGATACCCGAGGAACTCGATCGGCCGCAGCAACGGCGACTCGATCGTCCGGAACGACTCGGTCACGTCGGTCCCGTCGCCGTTCGGCGCGAAGGCGTAGTGCCAGTTGTTGACCGCCCGGTCACCGGCAAGCACGGCGAAGCCGAACTCACGACCCGCTTCGCACGCTGTCACCCGGCAGGTCGCCCAGTAGACGGGGCCGATCTCGTTGCGCTTGACGTGGCCACGGAACCGGGCACCCGCCGCCGGACCGCGGGCACCGTCGAGCCATTCGGCTTCGAACACCTCGGGCGAGAACCGCCCGGTGTTGCGGACATCGGCCACCAGAGTCCAGATGTCCATCGCGGGAGCGTTCATGTGGACAGTCACAGCTCCGCGCATCCGCCGAGACTAGCCCGGCCTGCGGGGGTCGGCGGCGGGGACGGAACCTGACGGTTGCCATTGCCGTCTGAACGACATGGACGACTTCGAGGCGACGATGGCCCGGGCGCGGGCGCAGGCCGCGATGCTCGACGGTGCCGCCGAGGCGCTCAGCGACGCCGCGCGGGCCGGGGACGCGACCCGCCTGCTCGAGGCATTGCGCGCCGACCTGGAGCGCTAACCCGGCACGAGCCTCACGACCCGCCAGGGCACGTCGTTAGGCTGTGCCGCATGGCTGCTGACATCGTGCCGGTTCGGCTCGGGCTGACCAAGGGTGATCTGTACACACTGTGGGCTCCTCGCTGGCGGGATGCCGGCGACGAATGGGAGGCGTTCCTCGGTGCGGGCGACGACCTCTACGCCTTCGAGTCGGTGGCCGACCTGGTCGCATTCGTGCGCACGAATACCGAGAACGACCTGACCGACCACCCGGCCTGGACGAAGCTCACCGAGGCGAACGCGCACCGGTTCACACCCGCCGACGACCGCACGCACGACATCGTCGGCGTGCCCGAGGTCGTCGCCGACAAGCCGACCGAGGAGTCGGTGAAGGCGCTGCACGCCACGCTGGCGCTGGTGTCGTCCATCGGCTCGGTGTGTGACATGCCCGCGGTCACCAAGTTCTTCAACGGCAACCCGGTGGTGGGCTCCCTCGGCGGCGGCGCCGAGGCGTTCAGCGGCCGGGCCGGGCGCAAGCGGTGGGGCGAGATCGAGGCGGCGGTGGGGCGCGGCTGGGACGGCGTCCTCGACGCGATCGACGAGATCGTCACCATCCCCGACGTCGACTCCGCGGCCGCCGAGAAGGCCGGGGCCGAGCTGCTCGAGCCCGCGCCCGAGGTGGAGGACGAGGACGCCGCGGCGTCGGTCGAGACCGCAGAGGACGACGACGAGGCCGAGGTGGTCGAGAGCGACGCGCCCGAAGACCAGGCAGGCGGCCTGGTGCTCGGCAGCGACGACGACTTCTGGCTGAAGGTCGGCATCGACCCGGTCCGCATGATGACCCGGTCGGGCACGTTCTTCACGCTGCGCTGTTACCTCGACGACGAGCCGGTGTTCCTCGGCCGCAACGGCCGGATCAGCGTGTTCGGCTCCGAGCGGTCGCTGGCCCGCTACCTGGCCGACGAGCACGACCACGACCTGTCCGATCTGGCCACCTACGACGACATCCGCACCGCCGCCACCGACGGCTCGCTGGAGGTCGCGGTCAGCGACGAGAACGTCTACGTGCTGAGCGGCATCGCCGACGACATCTCCGACGGACCCGACAGCCTGGACCGCGAACAGCTCGAGCTGGCCGTCGAACTGCTGCGCGACGTCAGCCAGTACGCGGAGGACACCACCGTCGAGGAGAAGCTCGGGCCGGGTCAGCCGCTCGGCAAGGTGATCGCCTTCGCGCTCGACCCCGACTCCGCTGACCGCCCGAAGCCGCCGTACGCGAAGGCCGTAGCGCAGTGGGAGGAGCTGGAGAGCTTCGTCGAGTCGCGGCTGCGCGAGGAGTAGCGGTCCGGCGATGACTTCCCGGGACGACGCCGGTCGATAGTGGCATGACCCGATCGATTTCAACGCACACCATCGACGTCCCCGGCGCCCGCCTGTACTACGAGGTGCGCGGCGAAGGTCCGCTGCTATTGGTCATCGGCTCGCCGATGGCATCGGCGGAGTTCGCTGCCGTCGCCGACGCGCTGGCGGACGATCACACCGTCGTCACGTATGACCCGCGGGGTTATGCCGCCAGCACGGTCGACGACCCGGACGCGCCGTGCAGTGTCGAACAGCGCGCCGACGACGTGGCGGCAGTGCTCGACGACCTCGGCGCCCAGACCGCCGACCTGTTCGGCTCCAGCGGCGGAGCGGTCACCGGCTTGGCATTAGCCGCCCGTCGTCCCGGCCGGATCGGCACCCTGGTCGCCCACGAGCCGCCCGTCATCGAACTGCTGTCCGACGCCGAGGAGCAGCGTGCCGGTGCGCGGGCGGTCATCGACACGTTCCATCGCGAGGGCTTCACCGCTGGTTGGGCACACTTCATGCGCAACGCCGGGTTCGAGGTGTCGGTGGACGATGCGCCGCAGCTTCCGGAGGGGCAGTCACCCGACGAGGCCCGTCAGATGGCGAGGTTCTTCGACATCGATCTCCTGCCGACATCGCTGTACCTGCCGGACATCGAGGCGCTCACCTCCGGCTCGACCCGCGTCATCCTCGGGGTCGGCGTCGAATCCGGCGCCCTGATCACCCACCGGACGTCCCTCGCGCTGGCGGAGCGGCTTGGTGCGCCGGTCGCGCAGTTCCCCGGTGACCACGGCGGTTTCATGGGCGCGCCGGCGGAGTTCGCCGATGCGCTGCGCGAGGTGCTGACGTCGTCGCGAGTGTGACCCTCACGACGTCTGAGCGCCGATTCCGTCGTGACGTTCACACTCGGCGCGCGGCTCAGCCGACGAGGACCGCGTAGCGCGGCTTGATGACGTCGTCGATGAGCGCCAGTCGTTCGTCGAACGCGATGAACGACGACTTCATCGCATTGATGGTGAATCGCTCGAGATCGCTCCAGCCGTAACCGAACGCCTCGACCAGTCGCAGCATCTCGTCGCTCATCGTGGTGTCGCTCATCAGCCGGTTGTCGGTGTTGACGGTCACCCGGAACCGTGACCGGGCCAGCAGGTCGAACGGGTGCTCGGCGATGCTGTTGACGGCACCGGTCTGCACGTTGGAGCTCGGACACAGTTCGAGTGGAATTCGCTTGTCGCGCAACAGCCCCGCCAATCGTCCCAGCCGCACCGACCCGTCGTCGGCCACGGTGATGTCGTCGACGATCCGTACCCCGTGGCCGAGCCGGTCGGCGCCGCAGAAGGCGATGGCCTCGTGGATGGAGGGCAGTCCGAACGCCTCCCCCGCGTGAATCGTGAAGCGCGCGTTGTTGCCTCGCATGTATTCGAACGCGTCGAGATGACGGGTGGGCGGGTAGCCGGCCTCGGCGCCCGCGATGTCGAAACCCACGACTCCCCTGTCGCGGAAGCGGATCGCGAGCTCGGCGATCTCACGGGACCGGGCGGCGTGGCGCATCGCGGTGACCAGACACCGCACGGTGATCGACCGGCCCTCGGCGGCGGCCGCCTTCTCGCCGTCGGCGAAGCCGGCCAGCACCGCGTCGACGACGGCGTCGAGCGACAACCCACCGTCGATGTGCAGTTCGGGTGCGAACCGGATCTCGGCGTACACCACGTTGTCGCCGGCCAGGTCCTCGACGCACTCGAAGGCGACGCGGTGCAGCGCCTCCGGTGTCTGCATCACCCCGACCGTGTGGGCGAACGGCTCGAGGTAGCGCACCAGTGATCCGCTGTGCGCGGCGGTCCGGAAGAAGTCAGCCAGGTCGTCGACGTTGTCGGCGGGCAGGTCCGCGTAGCCGTACTGCCCAGCGAGCTCCAGCACGGTGGCGGGCCGGAGACCGCCGTCGAGATGGTCGTGCAACAGCGCCTTGGGTGCCTGCCGGATGTTGTCGATCGTCAACGGCAGCGGTCCGGTCGTCGTCATGGCTCCATCTTCCGCCCGGTCAGGTGATTCGGTCGAGGATCAGTGGGCGGTGCGGCGGTGCGGCGTCGCCGACGGCCCAGCCGCCGTCCAGTTCGGCCAGGGCGGGCCCGAGCCGCTCCGGGGTGTCGGTGTACAGCGTGAACAACGCCTCGCCCGCCGACACCGGCTCGCCGGGCCTGCGGTGGATGTGGACGCCGGCGCCGAACTGCACCTGCTCCCCCGGCGCGGAACGGCCCGCCCCGAGGCGCCACACCGCCAGGCCCACCGCCATCGCGTCGATGCGGCCCATCGTGCCGCCGCGCGATGCCGTGACGGTCTCGGTGTGTGCGCCCAGCGGCAGCGACGCCGACAGGTCCCCGCCCTGCGCGGACACCAGGTCGCGGAACCGGTCCATCGCGGTGCCGTCGCGCAGGGTGTCGGCGGGGTCGACGCCGTCCAGTCCGGCCGCGTCGAGCATCTCGGCGGCCAGCGCGAGCGTCAGTTCCACGACGTCGTCGGGGCCGCCGCCGGCGAGCACCTCGAGCGACTCGGCGACCTCGACGGCGTTGCCCACGGCGCGGCCCAGCGGCACGTCCATGTCGGTCAGCAGCGCGCGGGTGGCCAGCCCGTGCGCGGCGCCAAGGTCGACCATCGTGCGGGCCAGCGCACGCGCCTCGTCCTCGGACGGCAGGAAGGCACCGGAACCCACCTTCGTGTCCAGTACGAGCGCCCGGGCGCCCTCGGCGATCTTCTTGCTCATCACCGAACTGGCGATCAGCGGCAGCGACTCCGTGGTGCCCGTCACGTCGCGCAGCGCGTAGATCTTGCGGTCGGCCGGTGCGAGGTCGCCGGCGGCGAAGATCGCGGCGCCCAGGTCGCAGAGTTGTTGACGGATCTGCTGTTTGGACAGTTCGGCGGAGAAGCCGGGGATCGCCTCGAGCTTGTCCAGGGTGCCGCCGGTGTGGCCGAGCCCGCGGCCGGCTGCCTGCGGGACGGCCCCGCCGCAGGCCATCACGACGGGCACCAGCGGGATGGTGATCTTGTCGCCCACCCCGCCGGTGGAATGCTTGTCCACCAACGCCAATGGCCTGCCGTCACGGCGCAGGCCGGTGAAGTCGAACCGCTCGCCCGAGGCCACCATGGCCGCCGTCCACCTGGCGATCTCGGCGTCGGTCATCCCCCGCAGGAAGATCGCCATCAGCAGGGCGGCCATCTGACCGTCGTCCACACGGCCGCGGGTGTAGCCGTCGATCACCCAGTCGATCGCCGCGTCGGACAGCACGCCGCCGTCCCGCTTGGTCCGGATGACCGTCGGAGCGTCGAATGTGAACTGGGTCACGGGGTTTCCCGGCGGGCCAGGTCGTCGGGGCCGAACGCGTCGGGCAGCAGCTCCCCGAGCGGTCGCGGGCCGCGGGGGTGGTCGATCAGCAGGCCCGGTCCGCCGTGCTCGAGCAGCACCTGGCGGCAGCGCCCACAGGGCATCAGCACCTCGCCGTCCGGGCCCACACACGACAGCGCCACAAGCCGTCCGCCGCCGCTGGAATGGAGGTCGCAGACCACAGCGCACTCGGCACAGAGACCCAGGCCATATGAGACATTCTCCACATTGCATCCGGCCACCAACCGGTGATCGTCGACCAGCGCCGCCGCGCCGACACGGAACCGCGAGTACGGCGCGTAGGCATGCGCCGAGACAGCAATCGCCTTGCGGCGCAACATGTCCCAATCGATCTCAGCGGTCATGCCGGGCCGTCCGAGCCGTTTCTGAATCCATTCCGAACACCTCGTCCCGTAACCCGAAGTCCCAGATAGGGCACCCTAATTTCGCCCTCCTGATCGGGGCATACGGCTACACGCTAGTTCGTTCGTCAGTACAAAGGGGATTAGAGTCGCCCCGAGGTTTGGGGCCCGGATTTCAGGGCCGAGCCCCAGGCGTCCACCGATGGCGTTGGAGGGTCACATGAGTACCGCGACATCACCCGATACGGACATAGCCGCGCCGCGGTCACAGCCGGCGAAACGCCGAACCCTGTACCGCGGCGACCCGGGCATGTGGTCGTGGGTGCTGCACCGCATATCGGGCGCGACGATCTTCTTCTTCCTGTTCGTCCACGTGCTCGACACCGCGCTGGTGCGCGTCAGCCCGCAGGCCTACAACGAGATCATCGAGACCTACAAGTCGCCGATCATCGGCCTGATGGAGATCGGCCTGGTGGCCGCGGTGCTCTATCACGCGCTCAACGGCATCCGGGTGATCTTGATCGACTTCTGGGCGAAGGGCCCGCGCTACCAGCGGCAGATGCTGTGGGTGGTGGCCGGCGTCTTCCTCACCGTGCTGATCGCCTCGCTGGGCGTCATCGGCATGCACATGGCGGAGCGATTCCTGTGACCGGCGAGAACCCCTACGACCACATCAGCGACCGTGGCGGCATCGCCCCGGTGATGCAGCGCAGCCACGACCGGCCTGCCGGGCTGGACAACCCGCGCGCACCGCGCCGCGCCGGTGGCATGCCCAACTTCGAGAAGTACACCTGGCTGTTCATGCGGTTCTCCGGAATCGTGCTGGTGTTCCTCGCGCTGGGCCACCTCTTCATCATGTTGATGTGGGAGGACGGCGTATACCGCATCGACTTCAACTACGTCGCCGACCGCTGGTCGTCGCCGTTCTGGCAGACCTGGGACCTGCTGCTGCTGTGGCTGGCGCAGCTGCACGGCGGCAACGGCATGCGCACGATCATCGCCGACTACGCCCGCAAGGACTCCACCCGGTTCTGGCTGAACACCGTGCTCGCACTGTCGATCCTGTTCACGCTGGTGCTCGGCACCTATGTGCTGGTGACGTTCGACGCGAACATCTCATGATCGGGAGCTTCTGAATGATCCAGGAACATCGCTACGACGTCGTCATCGTCGGGGCAGGCGGCGCGGGCATGCGCGCGGCGGTCGAGGCCGGTCCGCGCGCCCGCACGGCGGTGCTGACCAAGCTCTACCCGACGCGCAGCCACACCGGCGCCGCACAGGGCGGTATGTGCGCCGCGCTGGCCAACGTCGAGGACGACAACTGGGAGTGGCACACCTTCGACACCGTCAAGGGCGGCGACTACCTCGCCGACCAGGACGCCGTCGAGATCATGTGCAAGGAAGCCATCGACGCGGTGCTCGACCTCGAGAAGATGGGGATGCCCTTCAACCGCACCCCCGAGGGCCGCATCGATCAGCGCCGGTTCGGCGGCCACACCCGCGACCACGGCAAGGCGCCCGTGCGGCGGGCCTGTTATGCCGCTGACCGCACCGGCCACATGATCCTGCAGACCCTCTATCAGAACTGCGTCAAGCACGACGTCGAGTTCTTCAACGAGTTCTACGCACTCGACATCTCGCTGACCGAGACGCCCGGCGGGCCGGTGGCCACGGCGGTCATCGCCTACGAGCTGGCAACCGGTGACATCCACATCTTCCACGCCAAGGCGATCGTGTTCGCGACCGGCGGTTCGGGCCGGATGTACAAGACCACGTCGAATGCGCACACGCTGACCGGCGACGGGCTGGGCATCGTCTTTCGTAAGGGACTTCCCTTGGAGGACATGGAGTTCCACCAGTTCCATCCGACCGGCCTGGCCGGGCTGGGCATCCTGATCTCCGAAGCGGTGCGCGGCGAGGGCGGGCGACTGCTCAACGGCGAGGGTGAGCGCTTCATGGAGCGCTACGCCCCGACGATCGTCGACCTCGCACCCCGCGACATCGTCGCGCGGTCGATGGTGCTCGAGGTGCTCGAGGGCCGCGGCGCCGGGCCGAATAAGGACTACGTCTACATCGACGTGCGCCACCTCGGCGCCGACGTGCTCGAGGCCAAGCTGCCCGACATCACCGAGTTCGCCCGCACCTACCTCGGGGTGGATCCGGTGACCGAACTGGTGCCGGTCTACCCGACCTGTCACTACGTGATGGGCGGCATCCCGACCAACATCAACGGCCAGGTGCTGCGCGACAACACCAGCGTCGTCCCCGGCCTCTACGCGGCAGGCGAGTGTGCGTGCGTCTCGGTGCACGGCGCCAACCGGCTGGGCACCAACTCGCTGCTGGACATCAACGTGTTCGGCCGCCGCGCCGGCATTGCCGCGGCCAACTACGCCGCGGGCCACGACTTCGTGGAGATGCCGGAGAAGCCTGCCGACATGGTCGTCGGCTGGGTCGGCGACATCCTCTCCGAGCACGGCAACGAGCGCGTCGCCGACATCCGCGGGGCCCTGCAGCAGTCGATGGACAACAACGCCGCGGTCTTCCGCACGGAGGAGACCCTCAAGCAGGCGCTCACCGACATCCACACGCTCAAGGAGCGTTACGCACGAATCTCGGTGCAGGACAAGGGCACACGCTACAACAGTGATCTGCTGGAGGCGATCGAGCTGGGCTTCCTGCTGGAGCTGGCCGAGGTCACCGTGGTCGGCGCGCTCAACCGCAAGGAGTCGCGCGGCGGCCACGCCCGCGAGGACTACCCGAACCGCGACGACACCAATTACATGCGCCACACGATGGCGTACAAGCAGGGGGCGGATCTGCTGAGTGACATCCGGCTGGATTACAAGCCGGTGGTGCAGACCCGCTACGAGCCGATGGAGCGGAAGTACTGATGAGCGCGCCCGCAATCGAGAAGAACGACGCCACCACACCTCCCGTGCCGGAGGGCTCGGTGATGGTGACGCTCAAGATCGCCCGATTCAACCCGGAGAACCCGGACGCCGCAGGCTGGCAGAGCTTCCGGGTGCCCTGCCTGCCGAGCGACCGGCTGCTCAATCTGCTGCACTACGTCAAGTGGTATCTCGACGGCACGTTGACGTTCCGGCGGTCGTGCGCGCACGGCGTCTGCGGCAGCGACGCCATGCGGATCAACGGCGTGAACCGGCTGGCGTGCAAGGTGCTGATGCGCGACATGCTGCCCAAGAAGGCGTCCAAGCAGCTGACGATCACCATCGAGCCGATCCGCGGTTTGCCCGTGGAGAAGGACCTGGTGGTCGACATGGAGCCGTTCTTCGACGCCTACCGCGCCGTCAAGCCGTTCCTGGTGACCAGCGGCAACCCGCCGACCCGCGAGCGCATCCAGAGCCAGACCGACCGTGCCCGCTACGACGACACCACCAAGTGCATCCTGTGCGCCTGCTGCACCACCAGCTGCCCGGTGTTCTGGACCGAGGGCTCGTATTTCGGACCGGCGGCGATCGTCAACGCGCACCGCTTCATCTTCGACAGCCGTGACGAGGCGGCGGCCGAGCGGCTGGACATCCTCAACGAGAAGGACGGCGTGTGGCGCTGCCGCACCACGTTCAATTGCACGGAGTCCTGCCCGCGTGGCATCCAGGTGACCCAGGCGATCCAAGAGGTCAAGCGCGCGCTGATGTTCGCCCGCTAGGCATCTCCGCCGAGCGTGAGCTCGTGTGGCAATACCGGCCGAATTCTCGCGCACGAGCTCACGTTCGGCGCTCGAAAGTCAGGACTCAGCGCCTTCCGGCTCGGGTTCGGGCTGCGGTTCGGGCGGGTCCTCGCCGGCCTGCCTGCCCACCTGTTCGCCGTAGTAACGGATGATCACCGCCACCGTGGCGGCCACCGGCACGGCCAGGAACGCGCCGACCACCCCGAACGTCGAAGCGCCCAGCGTCACCGCCAGCAGCACGATCACCGCGTGCAGCTTCATCGACTTCGACTGCAACCACGGCTGCAGCACGTTGCCCTCGAACTGCTGCACGGCCAGGATGATGCCCAGCACGATGAGCGCATCGACCGGTCCGTTGGAGACCAGCGCGATGAGCACGGCGAGGCCACCGGCGACGAAGGCGCCGACGATCGGCACGAAGCCGCCGATGAACGTGATGATCGCCAGCGCATAGGCCAGCGGAACGCCGACGATCACCAGCCCGATCCCGATGAGCACCGCGTCGACGAGGCTCACCAGCGCCTGGGTCCGGATGAATCCGCCGAGGCTCGTCCAGACCCGTTCCAGGATCTCCGCCAGATGGGGTGCGGCCGGCTTGCCGACGATGCCCCGCAGCCATGGGATGAAACGTGGCCCGTCCTTGAGCAGGAAGAATGTCACCACGAGCGTGGTGAACACGGTCACCAGGGCCGACGTGGCGGCGCCGACGCCGGTGAACACGCCCGACGCAATCTGCGCGCTACTCGAGTTCAGCCGGTCGGTGACGGCGGCGACAGCCGAGTTGAGTTGCGCCTCACTGATGTTCAGCGGCGGTCCACCGAGCCAGTCCTGTATTTTCACCACGCCGGCCGAGGCCTGCTCGGCCAGCTCCGTGGACTGCTCGACGATCGCCGGGGCCACCGCGGCGACCACACCGGCGATCACGCCCATGGCGATCAGCAGGACCACCGCGACCGCCGCCGCCGGGGGCACTCCCCTGTTCCGCAGCAAGCGCACCGGTGGCCACAGCACGGTGCACACGATCAGGGCCAGTAAGACGGGGAGAAGAACCACCCATGTCTTGCCGACCACCCACGCCAGACCCCACAGCGCCGCGGCCACGGCGACGAGCTGAATCGCGACCACCGCGGTCGATCGCAGGTGCTCGCGGTAGATCGACCCACGGCTTGGCAGCGCCGTCGCGTTGTCAGTCACCCCTGACTTCTACCCGCCAACGGCCGATCCGAGTACTCGATGGCCGAATTCCCTGTCACACTCCGGCGGGCTGTCTCGTCTGATGGGTATGACCACGAATCATTCGACATCACGCATCGAACCCGTCACCCCCGAGCGCGCGTCACTGCTGACCAAGCTGATGTACCGGACGGCCAGGCGCCGCTTCGGCGAGGTGCCCGAGCCCTTCGCCGTCGCCGCCCACCACCCGCGGCTGATGCTGGCCAACCTCGTCCACGAGGGCATGCTGCAGTCCGGATCGAAGAAGCTGCCTTCCAGCGTCCGCGAACTGGCCGTGTTCTGGGCGGCGCGCACCGTGGGCTGCTCGTGGTGTGTGGACTTCGGGGCCATGCTGCAGCGCCTCGACGGACTCGACGTCGACCGGCTCAAGGAGATCGACGACTACGCGACGTCCCCGCGCTACACCGACGACGAGCGAGCCGCGATCGCGTACGCCGACGCGATGACCACCGATCCGCACACCATCACCGACGAGCAGGTGGCCGATCTGCGGCAACGCTTCGGCGACGACGGGGTGATCGAATTGACCTACCAGATCGGGGTGGAGAACATGCGCGCCCGCATGTACTCGGCGCTGGGGATCACCGAGCAGGGCTTCAGCTCCGGTGACGCGTGCCGGGTGCCGTGGGCGACGGAGAGCACTACACCGGATCAGTAGTCACTGGGATCGAAGCGGAGAGCCGGTGAACTTGTCGGGGTTCGCGACATCCCAGATGGCGCAGACCTTCCCGTCGCGGACGGTGACCGCCTGGATGTGGGGCGCCATCTCCGGCCATTCACCGTCGGCGGCCAGACCCGCGGTGTAGAGCCCGATCTCACCGTTGACGAGTGCGACCTGCCCCGCCTCGAAGAACCGCGGACCGTAGCGGCGGGCCAGCCCGAAGATGAACCGGGCGACCTTGTCGGCGCCGTGGATGACGCGGGCGGCGGTGGGCGCCTTGCGGTTCGAGTCGCCGGTGAAGGTGACGTCGGGATGCAGCAGCTCGACGACGGCGGCCATGTCACCCGACGCCATGGCCGCCATCAACTTCCCCACCACCTCGTCGTGGGACGGGTCGCGGGCCGGTGCCTGCGCATCGGCGACGATTCGCCGTGCCCGCGAGCCGAGTTGGCGAGCCGAGGCCTCGGTGGTCCCGAGCACCGCGGCGATCTCACCGAACGGCAGCGAGAATCCGTCGTGCAGCACGAAAGCGACGCGCTGGTCGGGTGTCAGCCGTTCCAGCACCACCATCGCCGCGAATCGCGCGTCCTCGGCGGCGACCACCGCGGCGAGCGGGTCGCTGTCGCCGACGCCGGTCACGACCGGTTCCGGCAGCCATTCGCCGACGTAGGTCTCCCGCCGCCGGGCTGCCGAGCGCAGGCGGTCGAGGCCGATGCGGCTGACCACCGTCGTCAGCCAGGCGCGTGGGTCGGCGATGCGGGCGCGGCCGTCGCCCAGCGCATCCCATCGCAGCCACGCGTCCTGCACCGCGTCCTCGGCGTCGGCCACGGAGCCGGTCAACCGGTAGGCCACCGAGAGCAGGTGCGGGCGTGCCTGCTCGAAGTCCAGGGTGCGCTCGGCGGTGGTCACGACCCAAGGGTAGGTCGGCGGGCCGCGGTCGGGTAGTGGACTACTCACGCCAGGTGCAACGGCAGACGCGATGCTTCGACCCATGGCGGCGAACGACGATGGACGGTTCTGCGATCGTGTGCTTCGGACCGGTGGTCGGGTGGGTGACGCTCCGGATACCGGACCGACGGACCGGATGTGTTTCGCCGTCGTGCGTCGCGACTCTCACCGCCGCGGTCGGCGAGGCCGCGGCGGTGGAGATCTCCGACGGTGAGCGGCCCGGGTCTACTCGGGCTCAGCAGCAGGATTCGGCGCTGGCCGGCTCTGCCGCCCCGGACTCAGCGGAGCCGCCGCAGCACACCCCGCCCTGCGCCTCGCCCGACTCGTCGAGCTGTTGCGGGCTGGTGCCGAAGGTGTCGGAGTCGGCCAGCACGGTGTAGACCTCCCACTGCTCCCCGGCCGGTCCGGTCACCCAGACCTTGTCCTGGGTTGCGAAGCAACACGTGGTGCCGATCTCCTCGTCGGTGAACAGACCCTCGTGGGTCAGCCGGGCGATCTCGGCGTGCACCTGCTCGCTCGACGCGACCTCCACGCCGAGGTGGTTGATGGTGCCGCCCTTGCCGGGGTTCTCCAGCAGCACCAGCTTCAGTGCCGGCTCGGTGACCGCGAAGTTGGCGTAGCCCGGCTTCACCTTCGCCGGGGTGGTGCCGAACAACTTGGAGTAGAACGTGATCGCCTCGTCGAGGTCGTCGACGTTGAGGGCCAATTGGACACGGGACATGATGAACCTCCATTACGGATGAGACATATATCGAACTGACGCGTCGGACTCAGAATGCCACCTTTTTGATATATGTCAAGACAGATGGCATGATGGCCGCATGCCCAAGGCGCTGCCCGTCATCGACATGTCGGCCCCGGTGTGCTGCGCCCCGGTGGCGGCAGGCCCGATCAGCGACGAGGACGCCCTCGCCGTCGCGATGCGACTCAAGGCGATCGCGGACCCGATGCGGGTGAAGATCATGTCGCACCTGTTCAGCTCCGATGCCGGCGAGCAGACGAGCGGCAGCCTCGCCGCCGTTCTCGACCTCAGCGAATCCACCGTCAGTCACCACCTCGGCCAATTACGCAAAGCGGGTCTGGTCGAGTCCGACCGACGCGGCATGAACGTCTTTCATCGAGTCAAACCCGAAGCGCTGCAAGCACTCTGCGTCGTGCTCGATCCCTCCTGCTGCACGTAGCGGAAATCCGCGGCGCAACGAGGCCTGCACAGTCGATTCACGCGAGACAACGTGGCTTAGGCAACCGATTCCGTCGCTGTGTTACTCGGAAGAAAACTAATCCGTTGTATCGACCCGCGTACACCACCGGAACCGTATATTTTCCGGCATGGCAATCAAGGAACCGCCGACCTCGGCTGTCGGCGACAAGGGGCTGCAGGCGGGGGCCCTTGGCCTGGTCGGCAACATCGTCATCGGCCTCGGCGCCGTCGCACCGGCGTACAGCCTGGCCGCGACGCTCGGGTTCGTGGTGCTGGCGGTCGGCGACAAGGCGCCTGCGATGTTCGTGCTGGCGTTCATCCCGATGCTGTTGGTCGCCTTCGCCTACAAGGAGTTGTCCCAGGACACGCCTGACTGCGGCACGACCTTCACCTGGGGCACCAAGGCGTTCGGCCCGTGGATCGGCTGGATCGGCGGGTGGGGTCTGGCGGTGTCGGCGATCATCGTGCTGGCCAACGTCGCCGAGGTGGCGGCCATCTACCTGTACCGCTTCCTCGGCACCCTCACCGGCGGCGCGGAGGACAACTTCTTCAACACCCTTGCGGACAGCCTGACCGCCAAGGTGCTGCTCGGCTGCTTCTTCATCCTCGCCATGACGGCGGTGAGTGCCAGGGGAATCGTTCTCTCCGAACGCATTCAGAACGTGCTGATCGGAATCCAGTTCGTCGTGCTGGTGGGTGTCAGCGTCGTCGCACTGGTCCGGGTGTTCGCCGGCAACGCGGGCGAGCAAGCCATCAGCCCGTCGCTGTCGTGGCTGTGGCCGGGCGGTCTGGACTCGTCGTCCATCGCCGCGGCGGTCATCCTGTGCATCTTCATCTACTGGGGCTGGGACGCCTGCCTGGCCGTGGGCGAGGAAACCAAGGACCCGGGCCGGACGCCGGGCATCGCCGCGGTGATCACCACGCTGATCCTGGTGTGCACCTACGTGCTCGTCGCCTTCGCCGTGCAGTCCTTCGCCGGGTTCGGCACCGAGGGCATCGGCCTGAAGAACGAGGAGAACGCCGACGACGTGCTGACCATCCTCGGCGATCCGGTGGCAGGGATCGTGGTGTCCGCGCTGTTGATGCTCACCGTGTCGATCTCGGCACTGTCCTCGACGCAGACCACGATCCTGCCGACGGCGCGCGGGACCCTGTCGATGGCGGTGTACGAGGCCATTCCGCAGCGCTTCGCCCGGGTGCATCCCCGGTACATGACCCCGGCGTTCGGCACCATGGTGATGGGCGTCGCGGCACTGTGCTTCTACCTCGTGCTGTCGTTCGTCAGCCAGAACGCACTGCAGGACTCCGTCGCGTCCCTTGGCCTTGCGGTCGCGTTCTACTACGGCATCACCGCCTACGCCTGCGTCTGGTACTTCCGGCGGACGCTGTTCACTTCGGCCCGGAACCTGTTCTTCCGCGGCATCTTCCCGCTGCTCGGCGCCGCGGCGATGACGTGGGCGTTCGTCAAGAGTGCGATCGACATGGTCGCCGAGGACTACGGCGAGACCGCGTACGGCGGTGTGGGTGGCGTGTTCGTCCTCGGCGTCGGCATGCTGGCTCTCGGGGTGCCCCTGATGCTGGCGTGTTTCGCATTCGGCACCAAGCGGTTCTTCCGCGGTGAGACGCTGACCGCGAGCACCGAAGTCAAGGTTCCCGACACCTTCTGATGTCGTCGCCTCGAGAGAAGGACCAGTCATGCATCTGACAGTCGGATATCTGGCCACACCCACCGGCGACGACGGTGTCGCCCTTGCCAGCGCACTCGCCAGGACCTTCGACGCCACCGTGGACGTGGTGCTGGTGGTCCGCGAGGAGATGCCCGACGGCAGTCCGGGCCGCAGCGAGTACCAGCGGTTGCTCGTCGAGCGCGGCGAGGAGTGGGTGTCGCGCGCGGTGGATGCGTTGGCCGCCAAGGGTGTCAGCGCCGGATCGGCGGTCACCGTCGGCGAGTCGTTCGCCCAGTCGCTGCTGCAGTTCGCCGAGCAGAAGTCCTCAGACCTCATCGTGGTAGGCGGCGCGCGCGACGGGTTCTTCGGCGGCCACACCATCGGCCCGGTCACCGGTGCGCTGCTGCATTCCTCGCCGATTCCGGTGGCGCTCGCACCGCGGGGTTACGCCGAGGATCCCGACGACGACATCGCCGCCATCACCGCGGCGGTACCCACCCGGCCCGGCGACGACAACCCGCTGCCGTTCGCCCTCACCCTGGCCAGCGCCGCCGGCCTGCCGATCCGCATGTTGTCGCTGGTGTCGGCGGAGAATCTCGCCGAGGCCGAGAGCGTCAAGGAGGTGCGGCAGTTCCAGATCGCCGCCGCCGAGGAGAACCTCGCCGTCGCGGCGCGCGCCCTGCCCGACGCACCCGAGATCGAATCCCTCGTCGCCGAGGGCATGACCCTGGAGTCCGCGCTCAAGAAGCTCAGGTGGGACGACGGCGCCCTGCTCGTCGTCGGTTCCAGCCGGTTCGCCGCACCGAGGCGGATCTTCCTGGGGTCCACGGCCGCCCGCATCCTGGCCGGCGTCGACGTCCCTGTGATCGTGGTGCCCCGCGAGTGACGGTGGTCAGCGCCGCGTGAAGATCGTGCGGTGCCAATCCTTTTCGGCAACCCCGGTGATGTCGCTCATCACGTGCTTGACGGTGAGGTACTCCTCGAGCGAGTAGTCGCTCATGTCCTTGCCGAACCCCGATGCGCCGACGCCACCGTGCGGCATCTCGCTGATGATCGGGATGTGGTCGTTGATCCACACGCAGCCGGCCTGAATTTCGCGTGACGCCCGCTGGGCGCGGTACACGTCGCGGGTCCACGCCGAGGCGGCGAGCCCGTAGTCGGTGTCGTTGGCCTGCCGCAGCGCGTCGTCGTCGTCGGTGAACGGCCGCACGGTGAGCACCGGCCCGAAGATCTCGTCGCGGTACACCTCGGAGTCCTCGGCCACGTCGGCGATCAGCGTCGGGGCGTAGAACGAACCCGGCAGGTCCGGTGAGGTGCCACCGGTGACGATCCGCCCGCCCTGGCCGGGAGCCCGCTCGACCATGCCGGCCACCTTCGCGCGGTGTGCCATCGAGATCAGCGGACCGAGGTCGGTGTCGGGGTCGTGCGGGTCGCCGACGACGATCTTGCTCATCACCTCGGCGACCCCGGCGACGAAGTCGTCGTAGAGGTCGCGCGCCACGATCGCCCGGGTCGCGGCCGTGCAGTCCTGGCCGGTGTTGATCAGCGAGCCGGCCACCGCACCCTGGATCGCGGCGTCGAGGTCGGCGTCGTCGAACACCACGAACGGCGCCTTGCCGCCCAGTTCGAGCTGGGTGCGGTGGCCGTACGCGGCGGCGGCGGCCATCACCTTGCGGCCGACCGGCGTTGACCCGGTGAACGTCACCAGGTCGACGTCGCGGTGACCCGCCAGCGCGGTGCCGACGTCGTGTCCCGCACCGGTGACGACGTTGAGCACACCCGCGGGCAATCCGGCCTCGGTGGCCAGCCGGGCCAGCGTCAGCGTGGTCAGCGGGGTGATCTCAGCGGGCTTGATCACCACCGCGCACCCGGCGGCGAGCGCGGGCAGCACCTTCCACACCGCCATCTGCAGCGGATAGTTCCACGGCGTGATGGTGGCGACGACGCCGATGGCCTCGCGCCGGATGCTTGAGGTGTGGTCGCCGGAGTACTCCGCGGTCGCCTTGCCCTCGAGATGTCGCGCCGCGCCCGCGAAGAAGTCGATGTTGTCGACGCTGCCCGGGACGTCGAACTCGGCGGCCAACCGCACCGGCTTGCCGGTCTGACTCACCTCCTCGGCGACGAGGTCGTCGGCGTGCTCGTCGGCCAGCTTCGCCAGCCGGGCGAGCACCGCCGACCGGTCGGCGGGGGTGGCGGTGGCCCAGCCGGTCAGCGCGCGACGGGCGGAGGCGACGGCCGTGTCGACGTCGCCGGGGGTGGCCAGCGCGTACTCGGCGACGACCCGGCCGCTCGCCGGATCGATGACCCGGTGGCCGTCGCCGCCGGTCGCCACCGCCGCCCCGTCGATCCAGCTGCCTGCCACGTTCGTCGCCACGGTCATGCGCCAACGCTATCCGACGGCCCCGCGCGTGGCTACGCAATCCAGCCGCCGTGCAGGCTCGAAACAATCGATTTCATACGTCTGGTTGCCTGCAACGACGGATTCCGTGCACAATCACTGGCATGACCAATCCGGATGGTCAACCCGTCACCCCACCCGTCGGCTTGCGCGTCAACCCGTCGCGGCCCGGCGCGTTCCAGCTCGACGAGCTGTCCAAGGCCATCATCGAGAAGCTGCAGCAGGACGGCAGGCGCTCTTATGCCGGAATCGGCAAGGCCGTCGGCCTGTCCGAGGCCGCCGTGCGCCAGCGGGTTCAGCGCATGGTCGACGCCGGCGTCATGCAGATCGTCGCCGTCACCGATCCGATGCAGCTGGGCTTCGCCCGCCAGGCGATGATCGGCATCCGCTGCACCGGCGACACCACCAAGATCGCCGACAAGCTCGCGGGCATGGCACAGGTCGACTACGTCGTGCTCACCGCCGGATCCTTCGACGCCATCGTCGAGGTGGTCTGCGAGGACGACGACGACCTGCTCGACCTGCTCAACACCCAGATCCGCGCACTGCCGGGAGTGATATCCACCGAAACGCTTGTCTACTTGAAACTTGTTAAGCAGCAATACAATTGGGGTACACGATGACAACAACCGATATCACCGAACCAGTGACCACCGATCTGGCCGCGAAGGCCAGCAGGCACCTGTGGGGGCACTTCGCCCGCCACGGCGAAAACATCTCCCCGCCGATCATCACCCGCGGCGAGGGCACCACGATCTGGGACGACAAGGGCCGCAGCTACATCGACGGCCTGTCCGGGCTTTTCGTGGTCCAGGTTGGCCACGGCCGCGCCGAACTGGCCGAGGCCGCCGCCAAGCAGGCCGAGAAGCTGGCGTTCTTCCCGCTGTGGTCCTACGCCACTCCCCCCGCGATCGAACTCGCCGAGCGACTGGCCAACTACGCACCCGGCGACCTCAACCGCGTCTTCTTCACCACCGGTGGCGGCGAGGCCGTCGAGAGTGCGTGGAAGCTGGCCAAGCAGTACTTCAAGCTGGTCGGCAAACCCGGTAAGCACAAGGTGGTTTCGCGTGCGGTGGCCTACCACGGCACCCCGCAGGGCGCGCTGGCCATCACCGGTGTCCCGGCCTTCAAGGCGCCGTTCGAACCGCTCACCCCCGGCGGGTTCCGCGCGCCGAACACCAACTTCTACCGCGCTCCGGCGAACTACGCGCACGACGAGAAGGCGTTCGGCCAGTACTGCGCCGACCGCATCGCCGAGGCCATCGAGTTCGAGGGCCCCGACACCGTCGCGGCGGTGTTCCTCGAACCCGTGCAGAACGCCGGCGGCTGCTTCCCGCCGCCGCCGGGCTACTTCGAGCGGGTCCGCGAGATCTGCGACCGCTACGACGTACTGCTGGTCTCCGACGAGGTGATCTGCGCGTACGGCCGGATCGGCTCGATGTTCGCCTGCGACGACTTCAACTACGTGCCGGACATCATCACCTGCGCCAAGGGCCTGACCTCCGGCTACTCGCCGATCGGCGCGATGATCGCCAGCGACCGGCTGTTCGAGCCGTTCAACGACGGCAAGACCGCCTTCGCCCACGGTTACACGTTCGGCGGTCACCCGGTCTCGGCCGCCGTCGCGATGGCCAACCTGGACATCTTCGAGCGTGAAGGCCTCAACGCCCGGGTCAAGGAGAACGCACCGGCGTTCCGCGCCACGCTCGAGCGGCTCTACGACCTGCCGATCGTCGGCGACGTCCGCGGCGAGGGCTACTTCTACGGCATCGAACTCGTCAAGGACAAGGCGACCAAGGAGACCTTCAACGACGAGGAGTCCGAGCGCCTGCTGCGCGGCTTCCTGACGCCTGCGCTGTTCGAGGCGGGCCTGTACTGCCGCGCCGACGACCGTGGCGACCCGGTGGTGCAGCTGGCGCCGCCGCTGATCAGCGGACAGGCCGAATTCGACGCGATCTACGACATCCTGCACAGCGTGTTGGGTGAGGCGAGCCGGCGACTCTAGGAGGTAGGCGGGTGTCGCCGGAACGGAAGCCGCCGATCGACCCGGTGCGGTGGCAGCCGCCGCCGGTGACACCGCTGCCCGAATTACCCGCTCCCGCAGTGACCGTCGTCCCGGTACCCGGCCACGCCCCCGAGGACGTGGTCGTCGACGCCGACGGCGCGGTGTGGACCGGGGTGGACGACGGCCGGATCCTGCGGATCGATCCCGACGGCCGGGCCGACGTGGTCGCCGACACCGGTGGCCGGCCGCTGGGGCTCGCGATCGCGCGCGACGGCGGAGTGCTCGTCTGCGACAGCCCGCGCGGCCTCCTCACGCTCGACCCGGGCAGCGGAGTGCTGCAGCCGCTGGTCGAGCACATCGACGGCCGGCACCTGCAGTTCTGCTCGAACGTCACTGAAACAGCGGACGGCACAATCTATTTCACCGAGTCGACCAGCGCGTTCACCTATCAGCACTTCAAGGGCGCGGTGCTCGAGGCGCGTGGGCGCGGCGGACTGTTCCGGCGGTCCACCGACGGGACGGTCAGCACCGTGCTCGACGGGTTGTATTTCACCAACGGTGTCACCCCGACCGCTGACGGATCGGCGCTGGTGTTCGCCGAGACGCTGGCCCGCCGGCTGTCCAAGTACTGGCTCACCGGTCCGCAGGCGGGTCAGGTGACGCCATTGGTGACGGGCCTGCCCGGACACCCCGACAATCTGTCCACCGGTGCCGACGGCCGGATCTGGTGCGCGATGGTCTCGCCGCTCAACACCACCGCCGAGTGGCTGGCGCCCCGCCCGCCGATCCTGCGCCGACTCCTCTGGCGGCTGCCCGAGCGGTTCGCTCCCCAGCTCGAGCCCGAGGTGTGGGCGGTGGCGTTCGATCCGGACGACGGCAGACCCGTCGCCGGGCTGCGTACCGGCCATCCCGACTTCGGCATGGTGACGGGTCTGGTCGAGGCCGGTGACCGGCTCTGGCTGGGCTGCATCGGGTCGGCCGCCGTCGCGCACGTCCCGCTCGGTCAGCTGTCGCTCTGACGGCGCCGAAGCAGCGGTCAGATCGCAATTTCGCCGGAATTTGCGATCTCACCGCAGTTTCGGCACGCCGGCTGAGTCACTTCATTCACTTCCGTCACAGCGTGGCTCCGCACAATGCGGTCGCCGGTCGCCTAATCTGCGCAGACGATGGCAAAGTCACGCATCCTCTGTACCCGCGCCGCAGGGCTGCTGGCCGTCGCGGCGGTGGCCGCGGCGCCCGCACTGCTCGGCGCGCCCGCCGCAGGCGCCCAGCCGGACGCGGCGCCCATCACGTGTCCGTACCGGGCGACCACCCCGCCCGCCATCGACGCGTCCGAAGAGCCCAAGCCCGGTCAGGCGCCGCCCGCCCCGCTGGCGGTCCCGGACAAGACTCCCGGCGGAGACGGGCTGTCGGGCTGTGGCGTCATCACCGCGAGCGGCACTCCGCCGCTGCCGAACGACATCTCGGCCGAGGCATGGGTGGTCGCCGACCTCGACAGCGGCGACGTCATCGCCGCGAAGGACCCGCACGGCAGACACCGGCCCGCCAGCGTCATCAAGGTGCTGACCGCGATGGCCGCCATCGACCAGCTCAACCTCAACAAGACCGTGCCGGGCACCGCCGACGACGCCGCGGCCGAGGGCACCCGGGTGGGCGTCGGCGAGGGCGGCGTGTACACGATCAACGACCTGCTGCACGGCCTGCTCATGCACTCCGGCAACGACGCCGCGTACGCGCTGGCCCGCCAGCTGGGCGGCTGGGACGCGGCGCTGCGCAAGATCAACGTGCTCGCCGATCAGCTCGGCGGCCGCGACACCCGGGTGGCCACACCGTCCGGTCTGGACGCACCGGGGATGAGTACGTCGGCCTACGACCTCGGGTTGTTCTACCGCTACGCCTGGCAGAACCCGACGTTCACCGACATAGTCGCCACCCGCAGCTTCCAGTTCCCGGGCCGCGACGGCACCCCCTACGAGGTGGTCAACGACAACCAGCTGCTGGTCAACTACCCGGGCGCGATGGGCGGCAAGACCGGCTTCACCGACGACGCGGGACAGACGTTCGTCGGCGCCGCCGAGCGGGACGGCCGCAGGCTGGTCGCGGTGCTGATGCGCGGCACCCGCCAGCCGATCGCGCCCTGGCAGCAGGCCGCGCACCTGCTGGACTACGGATTCTCCGTGCCCGAGGGCACCAAGGTCGGCACCCTCGTCGAGCCCGATCCCTCGCTGCGGACCCCGCAGGCCCAGGAGGTCAAGGCGGACGCCGCCGCGGCAGCGCAGGCCGCCGCGGTGCTGCCGCCGGCCGACGCGATGCCCGTGCGGGTGGGCGTCGGGGTGGTCGGGGCGATCATCGTGTTCGGCCTCATCATGGCCGCCCGCTCGCTGAATCGCCGAGTGGCGCAATAGGCCTCAGAGATCGGTCTGCGGGCCCCAGGCGTGCCGGTCCTTCTTGGCCGCCCGCTTACCGAGTTTGCCCTCGGCCACCAGCATCGCGAGGCTGTCGAGCACGATCCGCGAGCTGATCAGCGCGGTCTGTTCGGCCCAGTCGTAGGGCGGTGCGCACTCCACCACCTCCAGGCCGGCGAGACCCTCGGCGGAGATCATCCTGATCAGATTGATCGCCTCCCGCGGCAGCAGACCACCCGGTTCCGGCCAGCCGGTGCCCGGTACGAAACCGGCGTCGATGACGTCGATGTCGAAGGACAGGTACACCGCCTTGGCGCCCTTCCACGCCGTCTCGAGTGCGAGTTCGACGACCTTCTCCAGCCCGACCCGCTCGATGTCACCGATCGAGATGACGGTGGTGCCGCGTTCGCGGCCGACCTTCACCCCGGCTCGCGGCGCCTGCCAGCCGCCGATGCCCACCTGCACGAGATTGGTCGCCGGCGCGTTCTTGATGTTCGTCGCGTGGAACCACGGCGTCGTGTGCATGCGCTCGTCGAGATCGGTCTCCTGGGTGTCGACGTGGCGGTCGAAGTGGATGATGCCGATGTTGCCGTCGACGTGCGGCGCGATCCCGCGGATGGTGGGGTATCCGATCGAGTGGTCTCCGCCCAGCACCACGGGGAACACCCCGCGGCTGTAGACGTGTGAGATCGCCTGGCTGATCTGGTCGAACGACTTCTCCAGGTTGCCCGGAATGGTGAAGACGTCGCCGATGTCCACCATGTTGAGCTGTTCGCGCAGATCGATGCCGAGTTCGTAGCAGTACGTGCCGAACAGGTTGGTCGAGCGGCGGATTCCCTGCGGGCCGAAGCGGGCGCCCGGCCGGTAGGTGGCGCCGGAGTCCAGGGGTGCGCCGAAGATCGCGACCTCGGCGTCGCTGACGTCGTTCACGTCCTCGAGATAGGGGCAGTTCAAGAACGTGCCACGCTCTCCCGCGAAGTGCGGCAGTTCACCGCGGGAGAAGGTTGGGATGCTCCGGTCCACCAGGGTCGGCGAACCCTGCAGACCGAACGCGAGGCCGCGCTGGATCTCCTCGTCGTGCCGGAACAAGGAGATGCGCGCTTCGGCTTCCTGGGCCCAGCGGCCCTGGCTTGCGGCGAATCCGTCGCTGTGCGAATGGGTGTGCGGCGCGCCGCCGTTCCGGTGCCGGTGAGCGGGTCCGCCCGTCTCGTGGGTGTGCGCTTCGGGGTCGTCCTGCTCAGCCACGGTGTGGACTCCTTCTCACGAGGTTTCCCATCGACAGTTCAGCCGGGTCGTCGATAGGCAGACGGCGATTCGTCGAGAGCGCTCACGCTACCGCCTTTCGGTCCCGGGATCGGGGACCTCCGCGGAATGTGTTGCGCGCGAACCGATGTACGGCAGGATGACGAGACGGGCGGTGCGCCCTACTTCTTCTCCCCGACCAGTGCGTCGGCGGGGGTGGGTGCGCCCTCACGGTCCTTGACGACGCGGTAGGCCACGTACCCGACCACGAGGGTCAGCACGACGAAGATCAGCGCGAAGTACTGCAGGAACAGCGAGTCGCCCGCCGGGTTGTAGACCTCCTGGCGTGGCCAGCCGATGTTCACCACCAGCAAGGCGCCCATCACGACCGCGATCAGGTTCACCGGGATGCCCCACCTGCCGAGGTCCATGATCGGCTTGCCGTAGGACAGGCTGGTGCCGCGAAGGCGGTGGATCAAGGCCGGCACGGTCACCATCAGATAGGCCAGGTAGACGATCACCACCGACACCGAGGCGATCGCGGCGAAGACACTGGACTGGCCGAGGTTCACCAGCAGCACCAGGATCGCCAGGGTGCTGACCGCGATCCCGGTGATCACCGGGGTGCCGGTCCGCTTGTTGACCTTGGCCAGGAATTTGCCGAACGGCAGCCGGTTGTCACGGGCCATCGAGAACATCACCCGCGACGCCGAGGCCTGGATGGCCAGCGTGGCCGAGAAGATGGCCACCGCGACCAGGGCCAGCAGGGTCTTGCCCAGCCAGGTGTCGAGCTGACTCTCGATCACCCAGGCCATGCCGCCGCCGGCCAGGTCGTCACCGAGCGTGGGAGCCGACATCAGTGCGGCGAGGATCATCAGTCCGCCGCCGAGGAACGACACCAGCAATGCGTTGACGATCGCCTTCGGCGCCGTTCGGCGCGGATCCCTGGTCTCCTCGGAGAGCTCGGCGGCACTGTCGAAGCCGTACATCACGTACGCGGCCATCAGCATCGACGCCAAGAAGGCGGGCAGATAGCTCACGCCGCTGCCGTGGCCCCCGGTGTCCGCCACGGCCTGTACCGGGTTGCGTTCGGCGGTCAGGAACATCGCGCCGACGATCAGCACCACACCGATGATCTCCAGCGTCACCCCGGTGACGGTGATGCGTGCCATGAACCGCACACCGGCGGCGCTGATGATGGTGCACAGCACGATGGTGACGGCCCCGAGCAGGATCCCGTTGGTCGCGCCGTCGACCGACAGCGGGTCCATGTCCGACCCCACCACCTGGAATCCGCTCCAGATCGGGGGCAGCACGGTCTGCATCGCGATGGCCAGCGCCGCGATCGACACGATGTAGCCGACCAGCATGAACCATCCCGCGAACCAGCCGACGGCATCACCGGCCAGCCGTCGCGACCACTGGTAGATCGCGCCGGCGACGGGGAACTTCCCGGAGAGCTCGGCGAAGATCAGGCAGACGCAGAACTGGCAGAGGAACACGATCGGCCAGGTGAAGAAGAACGCCGGGCCGCCGAGGGCGAAGCCGAGCGGGAAGAACGCGAACACCGTGGTCAGGATCGAGACGAAGGAGAAGCCGGACGCGAACGCGGCGTAACCGCCGATGCCCCGGTGCAGCTCCTGCGTGTAGCCCAGCTCCTCCAGCGTCGACGCGTCCTCCTTCGAGGAGATCGAAGGATCGGAGGTGGCAGTCATGACGCGCCACCCGGGTGCCGCCGACTATCTGTCATGCGACAGAAATTAGGTCAGGTTCGTTTTCCAGGCGTTTCGTGAATGTCACGGCTGTGTGACCAGGTGGCCGCAGGGTGACAATCGTCGGCATGGCATCGGTGTTCTCGGACGGGCATGACGTAGAGCGCGCGCTCGGCCGGATCGGTGCGGCCGCCGACGAGGCGGAACTGCGCGACGCCATCGAGCGCGCACTGCAGGTCATCGCCGCCGAGCGGCGCGTGCGCGTGCCCGAGCTGGCCGCTGCATGGTCCGCGGTTCTCCTTCACGGCGTGGCAGGCGCCCTCCGGCTGACAGCCGGCCCGTCGACATGGACCTGGTTCGCTTCCGGCAGCGCGGCCCGTGGCGAGGCGGTGCCGTACTCGGACGTCGAGACGATGGTCGCGCTCGCCGATTCGGTCGATGACGACGACAAGGCCGTTGCGCTGGCACGCGCCGCCGACGTGCATGCGTTGCTCGAGCGCTGCGGCATCCACGGCGACGCGAACGGGGTGATGGCCAGCAGACCCCGCTTCTGTCGTCGCGCCGCCAGTTGGTCCGCCGGGATCGAACACTGGTCGGCCGAACCCCACCGGGACCGCGGTGTCGTGATGACCGGCCTGATGGCGGATTCCACCGGGCTGCCCGGTTCGGCGACACTGCCGGGCGACGCGCTGCGGGCGCAGGTCGTGGCGGCCGCCGAGGGCAGCTACCCGGTGCGTCAGGCGATGCTGCAGGACGCCACGGCCGTGCGCGCCGCCGTCCCGTCGCGGCTGCGGGTGTTCGCAAGGAACGCCGACAGCGTGGACGTCAAGATGGCGGCGATCGACCCGGTCGTGAAGATCGCCCGGTGGGCCGCCCTCTCGGCGGGTTCCGGCGCGTTGTCGACACAGCTCCGGCTGGACGACGCGGCGTCGGCCGGCGTGCTCGAGTCCGGCGACGCGGCCACGCTGAAGGACTGTTTCGACTGGCTGCTGGGGTTCCGCTGGCGCACGCGGGCAGCCGGTTTCGTCGCAGGCCGCGCCGTCGGGGACGTGGTGTCGCTGTCCGAACTGGCCCCGCAGGAACGGGCCGCGTTGCGCAGCGTCGCGCGCGAGGTGGGCGGGGTCAGCCGGAAGCTGACCTATCTCGCATCGACGTCGGCGTTCCGCTGACCGGTCGCGGATCCGCATGTCCAGCCCACAACCGGCACCCGACGTCGCTGCGACGATCGCGGCCCACCGCCTGGAAGGGTGGCAACCGGTCGACGAGCACGTCGCGGCGCTGCACGCGCTGGCCCGCGGGGACGTGTCGTTCACCGACTACCTCGCGCGGTTCCGCGACCGGTACCCGCCGCCGCAGCCCGACGTCCGCAGATTCCGCCTACGGCGCGCGGTGCCCTACTTCATTCCCGGGACCACGGTGTTGCGCAACGAGTTCGGTGTCACCTCGGCCGAGACGCTCGACGACCTGGAGTTCGTGGCCACCGCGGGCCGGATGGTCCTGTGGTTGCGCCCGCCACCCGACCACCCACACGTCGACGACCTCGACGCGCGGGTGATACACCGGTACCTGTTCCGGGACGTCTACTCCTGGGCCGGCGAATACCGCACGACGGAACTGCGGCGCGGTGAACAACACTTCGCGTGGCGGTCCTCGATCGCAGGGCGCATGGAAGCCGTGCATGACGCGGCGCGTGAGGCAGCGGCGGCCTGCGACGGCGCCGACGCCTCGCGGCTGGCCTACGCACTGGCCCGAATCTACGCCGACTACAACCAGATTCACCCGTTCCGTGAGGGCAACGGACGAACCGGCGCCGCCCTGCTGCAGATCGTGGCCCGGCGCTGCGGACGGAGCCTCGACCTGGGTCGCATCACCCGCGACGAGTGGTACGCGGCCGCGAAGGACAGCATGCCGTTCCGCCGCGACGGCCGGGCCAGCCACCGACCGTTTCTCTACCTGCTCGGACCCGCACTGGACGACGGCCGGCGGTGACGTCGGCGCGGTGACGTGGTGCACATCCGGCCGCCATGGTCCACGATGGGGTAATGCCGCTCGCCCGGGGACGACCCCGCCACCGCGACCAACGGCGCCCCGGCACCACGCCCCGCGACGAGATCCTCGACGCCGCAGGCGAGTTGTTCACCACCCTCGGCTACACGGGCACGTCCACCCGGTCGATCGCGGAATCCGTCGGAATCCGGCAGGCGTCGCTGTACCACTACTTCAAGACCAAGGACGAGATCCTGTGCGCGCTACTGGACCAGACCGTCGGTCCGACACTGTCGTTCATCGCCACCGTCGGCGACCTCGAACCCGGCTTGAGCACAACGGAGCACCTGCACGTCCTGGCGACGTTCGACGGTGAGAAACTCCTCGCCAACCGGTGGAACCTGGGCGCGCTGTATCTGCTGCCCGAGCTGCGCGACGCCCGGGTCGAGTCCTTCTGGTCGGACCGCGAGCGGCTGCGCCTGCACTACCTCGCGCTGAGCCGGTCCGTCATCGAGCAGACCGGTGTCGACGAGGCGGCCGCCGACCTCCCGTTCCGACTGGTGGAATCACTGGTCAACGTGTGGTCGATGCCCGCGGGCGCCCAGCGTGAGCAACTGCCCCTGCACGTGGCCGACGCGTGCATGCGCGTCCTCGGCATCGCCGAGGACGACACTTCCGCGTTACGTGCGCGCACCGGGAAGGTGTTGCGGCACAACGTTCCTGAACTCGTCCGGGCCGCCGGCCGCTCCTGACACCGACCCGCCTCTAATCCGACCAGGTGCGCAGCAGCGTCTCCGCGCCCGAGCACAGTTGCTCGATCAGCGTGGCGGCACCGGGCGCGGCCGTCACCATGCCCACCCCCTGTCCGGCGTTGACGGGGACGGGCCTGCCGTCGGCGCCGCGCAGGACCCGCTCCGGGATCGTCGACGGCCAGGCATATCCGTGTGCCCGGTCGAACTCGTCGGTCACCACGGTCGCGTCGCCGGTGGCGGCAATCAGCGCGGCGCGCGCCTGCGGCGGCGTCAACGCCTCGGCGCACGTCGCGAACACCGTGCCGATCCACGCCCCTGACGCCCCTGCCGCCAGCACCGCGGCCAGTCCCCGTGCCGACGCGATGCCGCCCGCGGCCAGCACCGGCACGTCGACCCGGTCGAGTACTTCGGTCAGCAGCGGCAGTGTCCCCACCCGGGGTTCGCCGTGGCCACCGCCTTCGGCGCCCCGGGCCACCAGCACGTCGACGCCTGCGTCGACCGCGCGCAGCGCCGCGTCGACGGTGCCCACCTGGGTCGCGACCCACACACCGGCAGCGTGCGCGGCCGCCACCCACGCCCAGTCGTCACCGAAGCTGACCGACAGCACGGCGGGACGGGCGGCCAGCGCCACCTCGAAGAGCCGTGGCTGCGCGGCCATCACCCAGTGCACAAGGCCGATGCCGTACGGCAGGCCGAGATCTGCCACCTCCCGCAGTTCCGCGCTCAACTCCTCCGGCGAGGCCGAACTGCCCATACCGATCATGCCGAGCCCGCCCGCGCGGGACACCGCGGCGGCCAGCCTCCCGCCGGCCGCACCGCCCATCGGGGCGTTCACGACGGGCACCCGCAGATTCGTCGCGCGCGACCATGGCGTTGTCAGCCACACGGGTGGTGACACCGATCCGGGGCGGCGGTCACCGACGCCGACGCAGGCGTGAAAGTCCGGCTGCGCCAAGGGCTCCCACCGCTGCGGCGGCGAGGGCACCGGTGACTCCGACGCCTTCGCGGATCTGCACCCGGGTGGTGATCTGGGCCGGGTCGGGCGGGCTCACCGGCGCGATGGCGAGGTTGTCGGTCGACGTGGCGGCCCATGCGGTGGAGAACAGGATCAGCCGCGCCGTGATGTAGGCGAACACCATCAGCCCGAGCACCGGCCCGAACGTCGCACCGGCGGGACCCGTCAAAACGGACTTGAGGTAGAGCGACGCGACCTGCTTGAAGACCTCGAAGCCGATCGCCGCGAGCAGGCCGGCGCGGACGCTGCTGCGGAAGGTGAGCTTGTCCCTGGGCAGCCTGGCGATCATCCAGGTGAACAACAACCACGAGATGCCCAGCGCCACGAGCATCGACACCACGCGCAGACCGACGTCCAGCCCGGGGATGCCCTCGATGCCGAGCCAGGCGAGCACCCGCGCGATCAGTCTCCGATCGCCCAGTGCGGTCAATGCCACGGTGACCACGATGGCCACGAACGCCGAGAGCAACGCGAGCAGGTCCGACACCTTGGTGCCGATGAAGTTGCCCTGCTCGCCGTGCTGTTGCCACATCGCGCTCAAGGCCTCGCGCAGGTTGGCCATCCACCCGATACCGGCCCACGCGGCGGTGGCCAGGCCGATGAGGCCCAGCGAGGTGCGCGACTCGATCGCCGTGTTCATCAGCTCGACCAGTTGCTGACCGAGACTGCCGGACACCGTCTGCCTGATCCGGTCCTGGATGCCGGCGAGCACGTCGGGCTGCCGGGACAGCACGAAGCCGGCGATGGAGAAGCCGAGCATCAGCAGCGGGAACAGCGCGAAGACCGTGAAATAGGTGATGCCCGCGGCGAAGAAGTTGCCCTTCGACTCCTGATACCGATCCTGTGCCCGCATCACGTGGTCGAACCAGCCGTAGCGCGCGCGCAACCGGTCGAGGATGCCGGGCTTGGCCTCGTCGGTCATGCCAGCCTCCCGTGTGCGCCTCAGCGCGGTCGCTTGAGGAAACCCAGACGGTCGTATACCCGCTCGAGCGTCGCCGCAGACACTTCCCTGGCCCGCTCGGCACCGGCGGCGAGCACCGCCTCGAGTTCGGTCGTGTCACCGAGCAATTCGTCGACCCGGTCGCGGATGGGGGTGACGTACTCGACCACCGCCTCGGCGGTGTCCTTCTTCAGGTCGCCGTAGCCGCGGCCCTGGTACTGCTCGACGAGTTCGTCGATGTCGGAGCCCGTGACCGCCGACTGGATGGTCAGCAGGTTGGACACCCCGGCTTTGGCCTCGCGGTCGAACCGGATCTCACGCTCGCTGTCGGTGACCGCCGACCGGATCCGCTTGGCCGTCACCTTCGGGTCGTCCAGCAGGCTGATCAGTCCGGCGGCGGTGGACGCCGACTTGCTCATCTTCGCCGTCGGCTCCTGCAGGTCGTAGATCTTGGCGGTGGTCTTGGCGATCAGCACGTCCGGGATGACGAAGGTGTCGGAGAACTGTGCGTTGAACCGCTGCGCCACGTCGCGTGCGAGCTCGAGATGCTGGCGCTGGTCCTCCCCCACCGGCACCAGGTCGGTGTCGTAGAGCAGCACGTCGGCGGCCATCAGCACCGGATAGGTGAACAGGCCCACCGTGGTGGCGTCGGAGCCCTGCTTCTGCGATTTGTCCTTGAACTGCGTCATCCGCGAAGCCTGCCCGAAGCCGGTGAAACACCCGAGCACCCATGCCAATTCGGTGTGCGCAGGCACGTGGCTCTGCACGAAGATGGTGCTGCGCGCCGGGTCGATCCCCAGCGCCAGGTACTGCGCAGCGGTCACCAACGTGCGCCGCCGCAACGTCTCGGAATCCTGCGGGACCGTGATCGCGTGCAGGTCGACCACGCAGAAGAACGCATCGAAGTCGTCCTGCATGCCGACCCAGTGCTTGACCGCACCCAGCGCGTTACCCAGGTGCAGGGAGTCCGAGGTGGGCTGCACGCCCGAGAAGACCACGCGGGGCTGCCGGGGCGGCATCTCGACAGGAGAGTTCATGATGACCCGATCTTTTCATGGCCGGCCAACGACTTTTCGCCGCCTGTCAGGTGTACTCGACGGTCACCGGCGCGTGGTCGGACCACCGCAGCGCATAGGCGTCGGCCCGCTCGACCCGGGCCGACCGCGCCCTGGCCGCCAGCGGGCGGGCGGCCAGCTGGTAGTCGATCCGCCACCCGGCGTCGTTGTCGAACGCCCGCCCCCGCCAGGACCACCACGAGTACGGGCCGGGCACATCGGGGTGCAGCACGCGCACCACGTCCACCCAGCCGGAATCGAGCAGGTCGGTCAGCCATTGCCGCTCGGCGGGCAGGAAGCCGGATTTCTTGACGTTGCCGCGCCAGTTCTTGATGTCGTTCTCGGTGTGGGCGATGTTCCAGTCCCCGCACACCACAGCCTCCCGGCCGTCAGCGCCCAGCGCGGCCATTCGCTGCGCGAGCGTGGCCATGAACCGCTCCTTCTCCATCTGCCGTTCGGTGCCCGCCTCGCCGGTCTGGACGTAGACGCTGGCCACGGTCACCCCAGCCGTGTCGACCTCGATGTAGCGGCCGTGCTCGCCGAACTCGTCGGATTCCATCCGCCGCACGGCGGTGATCGGGTGCCGGGACAGCACCGCGACGCCGCTGCGGCCCTTGATGTGCGGGCTCGCCGCGGCCAGCTGCCAGCCGTCGGCCAGGGCGGGGGCCAGCGCGCTTGCCATCTGGTCGTCGTCGGCGCGGGTCTCCTGAAGGCAGACCACATCGGCGGCGGAGCCGGCCAGCCAGGCGAGCAGGCCCAGGTTCTCGGGCGAGCGCTGCCGGACCGCGGCACGGATGCCGTTGACGTTGACGGTGCTCACGATCAGCCGGGTCACGGCGCCAGACCCTAACGGACGATATTGCGGTACCCGCGGTATCACCTTTAGTGTCGGCAGCATGACCGAACGCGCACCTATCCACCTGGGCACCGGCGAGCCGATGCTGCTGCTGCACCCGTTCATGATGTCGCAGAACGTGTGGAAGGGCGTTGCCCCGCGGATCGCCGACACCGGCCGCTACGAGGTGTTCGCGCCCACCATGCTCGGCCACAACGGCGTGCCGCGCGGGCCGTTCTTCCTGGACAGCGCCTCGCTGGCGGACGACGTCGAGCGCAGGATGGACGCACTGGGCTGGGGCACCGCGCACGTCGTCGGCAATTCGCTGGGCGGCTGGGTGGCGTTCGAGCTGGAGCGACGCGGCCGCGCCCGCACGCTCACCGGCATCGCGCCAGCGGGCGGGTGGCGGCACTTCACCCCGGCGAAGTTCGAGATCGTCGGCAAGTTCCTGGCCGGCCTGCCGCTGTGGGTGGCCACGCTGGTGCTGGGTCAGCACGTGCTGAAACTCCCGGTCACCCGCTATCTGACCCACCTGCCGGTGAGCGGGACGCCCGACGGCCTGTCCGACGAGGACCTCGCCGAGATCATCGACGACGTCGCGCACTGCCCGGCGTACTACCAGCTGCTGGTCAAGTCGCTGACGCTGCCCGGCCTGCTGGAGATCGCCGAGGGCAAGACCCCGACGCATCTGGTGATCTGCGAGAAGGACCGGGTGCTGCCGCATCCCCGGTTCACCCGTCACTTCACCGAGCACCTGCCCGAGAGCACCGAGGTGACCCACCTCGACGGCGTCGGGCACATCCCGATGTTCGAGGCACCCGATCGCATCGCCGAGGTCATCCTCGGCTTCGTCGACGGCCACGTCGGCAGGCAGCGCGCCACCGGCTAGTTCGTTCTGCTTCTCGCGCGTCCGCGCCGCCTGCCCCCGGCCATGGTGGCAGCCGCGGCGCGGCGTGCGTTAAGCTGCTGATCGGTCATGAGCGCCAGCGTCAAGCCCCGGCTTGCTGGCCGGCAACCCTCCAACCGCGGTGGGGTGCCCCGGGAGACGACCAGGTTGAGTAGCCGACTGGTTTTTCGAACACAGTCGGCCACACGGCAAGCGCGGGTCCGCAGGTACGGGCCCCCCGACAGACAGGGAGACCTGGAACCGCCATGAGCACACCCGAAATCACCGAGGACCCGACGGCGCACTGGTCGTTCGAGACCAAGCAGGTCCACGCCGGACAGACGCCCGACAGCGCCACCAGCGCACGGGCGCTGCCGATCTATCAGACCACGTCGTACACGTTCCGCGACACCGACCACGCGGCGGCGCTGTTCGGGCTCGCAGAGACCGGCAACATCTACACCCGCATCATGAACCCCACGCAGGACGTCGTCGAGCAGCGCATCGCTGCCTTGGAGGGCGGTGTGGCGGCACTGTTCCTGTCCTCCGGCCAGGCGGCCGAGACGTTCGCGATCCTCAACATCGCCAACGCGGGCGACCACATCGTGTCCAGCCCACGCCTGTACGGCGGCACCTACAACCTCTTCCACTACACGCTGCCCAAGCTCGGCATCGACGTCAGCTTCGTGGCTGACCCCGACGACCTGGAGTCGTGGCGGGCGGCGGTGCGGCCGAACACCAAGGCCTTCTTCGCCGAGACCATCTCCAACCCGCAGATCGACATCCTCGACACCCCCGGCGTATCGGGTGTCGCCCACGACGCCGGCGTGCCGCTGATCGTCGACAACACCATCGCCACGCCCTACCTGATCCAGCCGATCAGCCAGGGCGCCGACATCGTGGTGCATTCGGCCACCAAGTACCTGGGCGGGCACGGCAACGCGATCGCCGGTGTGATCGTCGACTCCGGCACGTTCGACTGGACCAACGGCAACTTCCCCGGCTTCACCACCCCGGACCCCAGCTACCACGGCGTCGTCTTCGCCGAACTGGGCCCGCCGGCCTACGCGCTCAAGGCGCGTGTGCAACTGCTGCGCGACCTCGGGTCCGCGGCCGCCCCGTTCAACGCCTTCCTGATCGCGCAGGGCCTGGAGACGCTGAGCCTGCGTGTGGAACGCCATGTCGCCAACGCCCAGAAGGTGGCCGAACACCTGGTCGGGCACGCCGACGTGCTGTCGGTGAACTACGCCGGGCTGCCCACCTCGCCGTGGTACGACCTCGGGAAGCGTCTGGCGCCCAAGGGAACCGGTGCCGTGCTTGCCTTCGAGCTGGCCGGTGGCGTCGACGCGGGCAAGGCCTTCGTCAACGCCCTGACGCTGCACAGTCATGTCGCCAACATCGGCGACGTCCGCTCGCTGGTGATCCACCCGGCATCGACGACCCACGCCCAGCTGTCACCCGAGGAGCAACTCGCCTCCGGCGTCACCCCCGGCCTGGTGCGCCTGGCCGTCGGCATCGAGGGAATCGACGACATCCTTGCCGATCTCGAGCAGGGCTTCGCCGCGGCGAAGGCGGCCAAGTGACAATCTCTGACGTGAACACCGCGACGCTGCCCGCCGAAGGCGATGTCGGCGTGGTCGAGATCGGTCCACTGACGCTGGAGAGCGGCGGCGTGATCGACGACGTGAAGATCGCCGTGCAGCGCTGGGGCGAGCTCTCGCCGAACCGCGACAACGTCGTGATGGTGCTGCACGCGCTCACCGGCGATTCGCACATCACCGGCCCCGCCGGACCGGGGCATCCGACCGCCGGCTGGTGGGACGGCGTGGCCGGCCCGGGCGCCCCGATCGACACCGACCGCTGGTGCGCGATCTCGACGAACGTGCTCGGTGGCTGCCAAGGGTCGACCGGACCGTCGACGACCGCCCCCGACGGCCGGCCGTGGGGGTCGCGGTTCCCCGCGATCACCGTGCGCGACCAGGTGGCGGCCGACGTCGCGGCGCTGGCTGCCCTCGGCATCACCGAGGTGGCCGCGGTGGTGGGCGGCTCCATGGGCGGCGCGCGTGCGCTGGAGTGGGCGGTCGGCCATCCCGACAGCGTGCGGGCGGCCCTGGTGCTGGCGGTCGGCGCCCGCGCCACCGCCGACCAGATCGGCACGCAGAGCACCCAGGTCGCGGCCATCACCTCCGACCCGGACTGGCAGGGCGGCGACTACCACCACACCGGGCGCACCCCCCACACCGGGATGGAGATCGCCCGCCGGTTCGCGCACCTCACGTACCGCGGCGAACAGGAGCTCGACGAGCGGTTCGGCAACGACGCCCAGGGCAGCGAGGACCCGACCACCGGGGGCCGGTTCGCCATCCAGAGCTACCTCGAATACCAGGGCGCGAAGCTGGTCGAGCGGTTCGACCCCGGCACGTACGTGACGCTGACCGACGCGCTGTCCAGCCACGACGTCGGCCGTGGCCGCGGCGGCGTGGCCGCCGCGCTGCGGAGCTGCCGGGTGCCGGTGGTGGTCGGCGGCATCCCTTCTGACCGGCTGTACCCGTTGCGGCTGCAGCAGGAGCTCGCCGAACTGCTGCCGGGCTGCGCGGGGCTGAACATCGTCGAATCCCGCTTCGGCCATGACGGCTTCCTGGTGGAGACCGAGGCCGTCGGCGCACTGATCCGCCGCACCCTGGACCTGGCGGCGCGGTGAGCGAACACGCCGACGACCGTTCGCTGTCGTTCGGCGCGGAGGCGGCGGCCTACGAGCGCGGCCGGCCGTCCTACCCGCCGGAGGCGATCGACTGGCTGCTGCCGTCGGGGGCGCGCGACGTCCTCGACCTCGGCGCGGGCACCGGCAAGCTCACCACGCGGCTGGTGCAGCGCGGCCTCGGCGTGGTGGCCGTCGACCCGATCCCGGAGATGCTCGAGGTGCTCTCCACCGCGCTGCCGGACACCCCGGCCCTGCTCGGCACCGCCGAGGAGATCCCGCTGCCCGACGACAGCGTCGACGCCGTGCTCGTGGCGCAGGCTTGGCACTGGTTCGATCCCCAGCGCGCGGTCAAGGAGGTCGTCCGGGTACTGCGGCCCGGCGGGCGTCTCGGGCTGGTGTGGAACACCGCGGACGAACGGCTGGGCTGGGTCAAGGATCTGGGCCGGATCACCGGCCACGAGGAGGACCCGTTCAACGACAGGGTCACGCTGCCCGAGCCGTTCACCGGCGTCGAGCGTCGCCGGGTCGAGTGGACGAACTATCTCACCCCCCAGGCCCTCATCGACCTGGTCGCCTCGCGCAGTTACTGCATCACCTCGCCCGCGGAGGTGCGCACCCGCACGCTCGAACAGGTGCGTGAACTGCTGGCCACCCATCCGGCGCTGGCCAACACCAGTGGGCTGGCACTGCCGTACGTGACGGTGTGCATCAGGGCGACGTTGGGCTGACTCGGCGACAGCCGCTAGCCGGCGCCGAACCACCTGGTCAGCGACTGCTGCAACCGCGCCTGGTCGGAAGCCCCGAAATCGTCCACCGCACAGGCCACGTAGCCGTCGGGCCGGAGGAGGAGCACCGCAGGCCCATCGGTCACCGGGCCGGAGACTGTGTCCACCCTGTCCGCCCACGGCGCCGCGACGGTCGACGCGGCACCGCCGGACGCGTCGATGAGGGCACCCCGAGCGCCGTGCAGCAGATCGGTGACCCGTCGCCCGTCGTCGAGCACGAGATCGGGCACCATGAACCCGCTCAGCGGATGGTCGTCGCCGATGTCGTAGCGGACGTCCGAACCCGCGAGGGTGCGCGCGAGGTGACGCGCCACCTCGGGCTGACCCGCCAATTCGCCGAAGAGTTCGCGCAGCGCGCTGACTTCCGGGCCCGGCGCCGCGAGCGCGAGCTGAGCCAGCGAGTGCATCATCACCCGCTCGCCAACCGGACGACGCTCGGATTCGTAGGTGTCGAGGAGCCCGTCGGGCGCCCACCCGTTCACCACCGCCGCGAGCTTCCAGCCGAGGTTGACGGCGTCCTGCATACCGAGGTTCAGACCCGGCCCACCCATCGGTGAGTGCACGTGCGCGGCGTCACCGACCAGCAGGATACGTCCCGCTCGATAACGTTCCGCCAGCCGGGAATTGATGCCGTCGACACGGCGCAACGCGTGCGCATCCGGTGTGCTCGGCGCCTCGATCGCCACATCGACACCGAGCACGCGACCGACACTGTCCTGCAGTTCACCGAGCGTCATTGCAGCGTCGCTGCTGCCCGGCGTCCAGCCGTACTCGATGGTGCCGAGCATCGGCCGGTCCGGCTCGAGCGGGAAGACCACCACGGTGCCGTGCTCGAATCTGCTGACGCCGAATGCGAGTGTCCCGAAACCCTCGATGTCGTAGCCGCGGCCGGGCACGAGTTCAGCGTCGGGCAGGTGGACGTGGGCGATCCTGCTGACGATAGGTGAGGTGTGGCCGGGGAACCCGATGCCCGCGGCCTTGCGCACCATGCTGCGGCCGCCGTCGGCGCCGACCAGGAATGCGGCGTCCATCCGGTGCTGCCGGTCCTGCGAGGCGACGGTCAGCGCCACGCCGTCATCGTGCGTGTCCACCGCGGTGAGCTCACTCCCCCAGCGGATGTCCACACCCAGGTCACGCGCCCGCTTCTCCAGGAGGCGGACCAGCCGCGGCTGCGGGAGGATGAGCGCGTACATCGGATTGTCCTCGAGGCCGAGGAAACTCAGCGACATCCCGGCGAACATCCAGCCGTGGGCCGGTTGCGGTGGCCCGTCGTCCCCGCCGAACGCGTGGTAGAGACCCCGCATGTCGAGCTGCCGGATCACCTGTCCGACAAGGCCGTTGGCCTTGGGTTCAGCGCTCGGTCCGGGCAGTGCGTCGAGCACGACCGGCTGTACGCCCGCAAGCGCCAACTCACAGGCCAGCAGCAGGCCGTTCGGGCCGGCGCCGGAGATGGCGACGTCCACGCGTTCGTCGGTCACGACGCCCTCCCGGTGAATCCACTCGGCTCAGGCAGTCCCGCCGCCACGTCGGCGAACGCTGTGCGCAGCAGATCGGGCAGGGCGACCGGGGGTTCGGCCCGCACGTAGGTCTCCATGGCGGCGTCGCCGACGGCGCGGATGACCGCCGCCACCAGTCGCGGGTACATGTCCTTCTCGGGGTCGGTGCCGGTCCGCTCGGCGATCGCCGCGAGCCACTCGTCGAACAGCTCCCTGTTGGTCGCGTCCCGGATCTCGGGGCTCAGCAACAGCTTCCGGACCTCGGCGAGTTCCCGGCGGTCGGGAATCCTGCTCTCCTCGCTGTCGGTTTCACGGAAGTCGGCCTCGAGCGGACTCAGCACGGCCTCGGTGATCGAGGTCCACAGCGGCTCGTCGGCGGGGCGCCGCCGCAGCTCGTCGATGCTGTGTCGCAACCGTTCGGTCTGGCGGTAGGCCAGCGCCTCGTACTTACCGGTGAAATAGTTGTTGAACGTCCGCAACGACACGCCCGCCAGCTCGGCGATCGCCTCGCGGGTGACGGCATCGAAGCCGCGTTCGAGCGCGAGTGCGAGTGCGGCGTCACTGAGCGCGCGGCGGGTGTCCGTCTTCTTGCGTTCCCGTAGTCCGGCCATGCGAGCCACCCTACGCTTTATTGCCCAATAGGCAAGATTGCCCATTGGGCAACTTCAGCTGGTGCCCAACGGATCGATCGTCCACGCGACGTAGAACATGGTCGCGCTGACCGTCGCAGTGGTGATGAAATCCGTTGTGCGAGAGCGCACCACGAGAAGGCCGGCCCTGTCGTCGGAGAGGGCCAGTCGCAGGGCCGCCGCGACGCCCACCCCGATGGCCATCACCAGCGCACCGCGCCGCCAGTACCCGGCGACGACCAGGCCGAAGGCGGCGATGAGGATCAGGCCGACCGCCAGGATCGGCCACTGCCCCGCAAAGACCTTGCGGGCGAACTCCTTCGGGGTCATCGCCCCTTTTCGGCCCGCTCGACGACGTTGGTCAGCAGGAACGCACGGGTCAGCGGTCCGACGCCGCCGGGATTCGGCGACACGTGACCCGCCACCTCCCACACGTCGGGCGCGACGTCGCCGACCAGCTTCCCGGCGTCGTCCCGGCTGACACCCACGTCGATCACCGCCGCGCCCGGCCGCACCATCTCGGCGGTCACCATGTGCGGCACGCCCGCGGCGGCCACGATGATGTCGGCCTCCAGGGTGAACTGCGGCAGGTGCCGGGTGGCGGTGTGGCACAGCGTCACCGTCGCATTCTCCGACCGCCGCGTCAGCAGCAGACCCAGCGGGCGGCCGACCGTGACGCCGCGACCGATGACCACGACGTGCGCGCCGGCGATCTCCACCTCGAAGCGGCGCAGCAGATGCACGATGCCGCGCGGAGTGCAGGGCAGCGGCGCCGGCTCGTTGAGGACGAGGCGCCCGAGGTTGGTCGGATGCAGCCCGTCGGCGTCCTTGTCCGGGTCGATGCGCTCCAGTGCGGCGTTCTCGTCGAGGTGCTTGGGCAGCGGCAACTGCACGATGTAGCCGGTGCACTCCGGGTTGGCGTTGAGCTCGTCGATGGTCTCGTCGAGGGTGGCCTGGCTGATGTCGGCGGGCAGGTCACGCCGGATCGAGTTGATGCCCACCTTGGCGCAGTCCGCATGCTTGCCGCGCACGTAGGCCTGCGACCCGGGGTCGTCGCCGACGAGCACCGTGCCCAGCCCCGGCGTGCGGCCGGCCTCGGTCAGCGCCGCGACCCGGTCCTTGAGGTCGACGAAGATCTCGTCGCGCGTGGCCTTGCCGTCCAACGTGATCGCACCCACACAGTCCAGTCTCGCATGCGCTGTGACAGGCTCAACGTCATGGACACTCAGCCCAATGTGTTCACTCCGGCCAGACTCGGCCCCGTGACGCTGCGCAACCGCATCATCAAGGCGGCGACATTCGAGGCGTCCACACCGGACGCCCTGGTCACCGACGACCTGATCAAGTACCACCGGCTGCCCGCGGCGGGCGGCGTCGGCATGACCACCGTCGCGTACTGCGCGGTGACCCCCGGCGGACGCACCGACGGCTGGCAGATCTGGATGCGGCCGGAGGCGGTGCCCGGCCTGCGACGGCTCACCGACGCCGTGCACGCCGAGGGCGCAGCCATCAGCGCCCAGATCGGGCACGCAGGACCGGTCGCCAACGCCCGCACGAACAAGGCCAAGGCGCTGGCCCCGATGCGGTTCTTCAACCCCCTGTCGATGCGGTTCGCCAGGAAGGCCACCCGCGACGACATCGAGGCGGTGACCAGGGCGCACGCCAACGCGGCGCGGTTGGCGATCGAATCCGGGTTCGATGCCGTCGAGGTGCACCTCGGCCACAACTACCTGGCCAGTTCGTTCCTGAGCCCTCTGCTCAACCACCGCAAGGACGAGTACGGCGGGTCGCTGGAGAACCGGGCCAAGGTCGCGCGCGGCCTGGTGCGTGCCGTGCGCGACGCGGTGGGCAACCAGATCGCGGTGACGGCGAAGCTCAACATGACCGACGGGGTTCGCGCGGGGATCCCGATGGAGGAGTCTCTGCAGACCGCCAAGTGGCTGGAAGAGGACGGCGGACTCGATGCCATCGAGCTGACCGCGGGCAGCTCACTGGTGAACCCGCTGTACCTGTTCCACGGCGATGCGCCGGTGAAGGAGTTCGCCGGTGCCTTCAAGCCGCCGCTGAGCTGGGGCATCCGGATGACCGGCAAGAAGTTCCTGCGTGAGTACCCGTACCGCGAGGCGTTCCTGCTGGACAAGGCCCGGCAGTTCCGCGCCGAGCTGACGATGCCGCTGATCCTGCTGGGCGGCATCACCAACCGCGAGACGATGGACCTCGCGATGGCCGAGGGGTTCGACTTCGTGGCGATGGGCCGCGCGCTGCTGGCCGAGCCGGATCTGATCAACCGGATCCAGGCCGACGCCCTGGTCCGCTCCGCCTGTACGCACTGCAACAAGTGCATGGCGACCATCTACAGCCACACCCACTGCGTCGTCACCGGCGCGCCCGACGCCTTGGTCTGACACTCAGTCCGCGGGCACCAGCGCCCGTGCGCAGTCCTCGACGATGCCATCGGCCGCGGCGGGAATGCGGCTGCGCGCCGCCAGGTGCCGGCGCACCACGGCCGACGGGATGTCGACCAGTGCGGCGGTGACCCGGTCGACCGGGCCGCCGATGTCGCGAAGCTGACGGGTCATGTTGCGGTGCAGCAGCGTTCGCCTCTCTTCGAGGTCGGCCGGCCACTCGTTGCGGCAGAACGCGTCGGCGCCGGCCAGCAGTACCTGCGCCTCGTTCGCGTGGTCTCGACACCACTGCACGGTGTGGAGCGCACCGGCCGCGACCCGGTCCTGCCGGTCGCCGGAACGCTCGAGCACCGCGATCAATCCGTTCTGGAACCGCTCCTCGGTGCGCATCCACAGTTTGCCGCACAGTGCGGCACGCGACGGAAACCGGTGGTACATCGACCCGCTCGGAGCCCCGACCGCGCGGGCGACCGACGACACCGTGACCGCGGCCGCGCCGTCGGACGCGGCGATCGCGGCGGCCGCGTCGAGCAGCGAGTCGACGGTGAATCGGGCTGGCCGCGGCATGGCGCACAGTTTATAGTAGAGATATCTCTCTAATACGGAAGGAACCCCCGATGAGCGATCCCACCGGTGTGGCCCGGCAGTTCTACGCGGCGATGGCCGACGGCGACGGCAAGGCCCTGTTCGACGTCCTCGCCGAGAATTTCACCGCCGACGTCAGCGCAGGCATGCCGCACGGCGTCGGCGGTGAACACCACGGCGCCGCCGAGACCGTCACCGAGGTGTGGGCCCGCATCGACTCCCTCTACGACGTCGAAGTCGCGCCGTCGGAGTACCTGCCGGTCGACGACCACCGGGTGGTCGTGCTCGGCGCCTACCGGGGCACGGCGCGCGACGGCGGATCGATGGTCGACGCGGCGTTCGCCCACGTGATCACCGTGCACGGCGAGAAGATGACGGCCCTGCGCCAGATCACCGACACCGCGCGGTGGGGCGTGCCGCTGCCGGCCTGACGCAAGCCGTGCTTACCCGCCGCAGCAAAGCGCGGAGCGCTCCCCCATGATTCACCGTCGTCCAGGTCGGTCATCGTCACACGCCGCGCTGCGCGGTAGCGGCGGCAATTCCGGTGACGGTACCGATAGAGTTGATCGCGATGAGCCGACCAGCACCGCCTGCGCTGACCGTTCGTTACGAGGGCTCCACCCGCACGTTCGCGCCGGGCAACGACGTCGTCATCGGCCGCGACCTGCGCGCCGACGTGCGAATCGCCCACCCCTTGATCTCCCGCGCCCACCTGGTGCTGCGGTTCGACCAGGGCCGGTGGGTGGCGATCGACAACGGCAGCCTCAACGGCATGTTCGCCAACGGCCGCCGCGTTCCGTCCGTCGACATCCGCGACGGCCAGACCCTCAACATCGGCAACCCCGACGGCCCGCAGGTGTCGTTCGAGGTCGGCCGCCACCAGGGTTCGGTGGGCAGCCCGCCGCCGACCACCGCGGTCCCCGTCGCGCGCCCCAACACCGGCTGGAACACCCCGCCACCGCACACCGCTCCCGGGCGCCCGCACATCGCGACGCCGCCCACCTCACGGCCGCAGCAGCGCTACCCGAGCGGCCCGCAGCAGGGGTATCCGCCCTCGTCGCAGCAGCGGTACCCGACCGGTCCGGCGTCGCATCAGACCCGGCCGCCGATGTCGCAGCCGATCTCGCAGCAGTCCAGTGAGCCGGTCACCCGCATGGGGCCCACCGCGGCCCCGCGGTCCAGCGACGGCGGCAACCTCGCCACCAGCATGCTCAAGATCCTGCGGCCCGGACGGTCGCCGGAGACGCCTGCCGGCGCAGTGAAGATCGGTCGCGCGACCGACAACGACATCGTCATCCCCGACGTGCTGGCCGGGCGTCACCACGCCTCGCTCGTGTCGACCGCGCAGGGCACCCAGATCGTCGACAACCGCAGCATCAACGGCACCTTCGTCAACGGGTCGCGGGTCGATTCGGCATTCCTCCAAGAGGGCGACACCGTCACGATCGGCAACGTCGACCTGGTGTTCAGCGGCGGCACCCTCGTCCGGCGCACCGAGACCGCGGCCGCGACGGCCACCGGCGGCCTCGACGTGCACGGCGTCACGTGGACGATCGAGAACAACAAGACGCTGCTGGACAACATCTCGCTGACGGCGCGGCCGGGCACGCTCACCGCGGTGATCGGGCCGTCGGGCGCAGGCAAGTCGACCTTCGCCCGGCTGGTGGCCGGCTACACCCATCCGTCCAGCGGAACGGTCACGTTCGAGGGCCACAACGTGCACGCCGAGTACGCGTCGCTGCGGTCCCGCATCGGGATGGTGCCGCAGGACGACGTCGTGCACGGGCAGCTGACCGTGCGTCAGGCACTGATGTACGCCGCCGAGCTGAGACTGCCGCCGGACACCACCAAGGACGACCGCGAACAGGTCGTCATGCAGGTGCTCGAGGAACTCGAGATGACCAAGCATCTCGAGACCCGGGTCGACAAGCTCTCCGGCGGACAGCGCAAGCGGGCGTCGGTGGCGCTCGAGCTGCTGACCGGCCCGTCGCTGCTGATCCTCGACGAGCCGACCTCGGGTCTGGACCCGGCACTCGACCGCCAGGTCATGACGATGCTGCGCCAGCTGGCCGACGCGGGTCGCGTCGTGCTGGTGGTCACGCACTCCCTGACCTACCTCGACGTCTGCGACCAGGTGCTGCTGCTGGCGCCGGGCGGCAAGACCGCCTTCTGCGGGCCGCCGTCGCAGATCGGCGCAGCGATGGGGACGACCAACTGGGCCGACATCTTCAGCACGGTCGCCGGCGACCCCGACGCGGCGCAACAGCGTTGGCTCGAACTCAACGGCCCGCCGCCCGCCCAGCCGCCGGCCGATCAACCGGCCGATCTCGGCGAGCCGTCGAAAACCAGTCTGCGAAGGCAGTTCTCGACTATCGCGCGGCGCCAGATCCGGCTCATCGTGTCCGACCGCGGCTACTTCATCTTCCTGGCGCTGTTGCCGTTCATCATGGGCACGCTGTCGCTCTCGGTGCCGGGCACCGTCGGCTTCGGTGTCCCGAACCCGATGGGCGACGCGCCCAACGAGCCGGGCCAGGTCCTGGTGCTGCTCAACGTCGGCGCGATCTTCATGGGCACGGCGCTGACCATCCGCGACCTCATCGGCGAGCGCGCGATCTTCCTGCGCGAGCAGGCAGTCGGCCTGTCCACCACCGCGTACCTGCTGGCGAAGGTCTGCGTGTACTCGGTGTTCGCGATCATCCAGTCCGCGATCGTCACCGGTATCACCATCGCGGGCAAGGGGTTCGGCGAGGGAGCGGTCGAGAGCGGTTCGGTGCTCGGGAATCCGTCGCTCGAACTCTTCTTCGGGATGGCCGCCACGACGGTGACCGCGGCGATGGTCGGTCTCGCGTTGTCGGCGCTGGCCAAGACCAGTGAACAGATCATGCCGCTGCTGGTGATCGCGATCATGTCGCAGCTGGTGTTCTCCGGCGGCATGATCCCCGTGACAGGCCGCGTCGGCCTCGACCAGATGTCCTGGATCACCCCGGCCCGCTGGGGATTCGCCGCATCGGCGTCGACAGTGGACCTGATCAGGCTGGTGCCGGGACCGTTGACGCCGAAGGACTCACACTGGGAACACACCGCAGGCACCTGGCTTTTCGACATGGGGATGCTCGCGGCCCTCAGCATCGGCTACCTGACGTTCGTGCGGTGGAAGATCCGGCTGAAGGGCGCCTGAGCGCTCCTTTGACCTACGGGTGGCTGGCCGTCCTGTTGGTCACGACACGGCTGCAGCGGGCGGCGGGACGGAAGCGGTCGCGGCTGCTTCGCCAGCAGTCGACGAATCTGCACCATCTGTCGCGGGAACCGCTGCGGGTGCTCGTCGCCAGCCTCTTCTGGCTCGACGGGCGACGCTGGTGGCCCTATGTGCCCGTGTATGCGGCGGTGCTGGCGCCGGCCGAGCGGCGGATGGGCTCGGGGCGATGGCTGTTGGTCGGCCTGACCGCACACGTGGTCGGGACCGTGGCCGGACAGGGATATCTGCGCCGGTCGATCCGCGCCGGGCAGGCGCCGCCGCGGCTGGCGAATGCGCGCGATGTCGGGGTCAGTTATTTCGTGCTGGGTGTCGCGGGCGCCGCGTCGCGGTACCTGCCGCAGCAGTATCGGACGGGCGCGCAGGCGCTGGGTGCCGGTGCGCTCGTCGTCGACGTCGTCGTCCAGCCGACCTACACCGAGGTGGGGCACCTGACGGCTTTTCTCACGGGGTTGGGTCTGACTCGCCTGACGTGATAGCTATTTCGACGCGCACACAGTTATCCACAAGGCGTCTTCGTTGCTTTCGCATGTCACACCCCTCTGCGATAATCGAATGTATGTTCGATCCGGCGCAGGCAAGCTTCGACCAGGTGCTGGCCGTCGAGCGCCCGGAGTCCGTTGAAGCGCGCGAACTGATCTCCGCCGTAGTTTCGGCGGCGCGCCGGGAGAACCAGCAGGCCGCCGCGCGGTTGACCGCGATCGGCGAGCTGTATGCGGTGCGGTTCGCCGAGCGTGATGAGCTCAGCGACCAGTGGGCCGTGGACACCGAATCCGCGGTGGCCGTCGAGATCGGCGCGGCACTCAACATCGCCTACGAGCGGGCCAAGGATCAGGTCAGCCTCGCCCGCGGACTGCGCGAACGCCTACCGTTGGTCGCGGCGATGTTCCGCGCCGGTGCGCTGACCCTCGACATCGTCGACACCCTGCTGCACCGCACCACGTTGATCACCGACCCCGCTGTCTTGACCCATGTCGATGCCACCTTGGCCGGTGCGGCGGCCCGGTTGATGAGGCTGAGCTACGGCCAGGTCTGCGGGTACGTCGACCGGATCATCGCCACACACGATCGGGATGCGGTGCGGCGTCGCCAGAAAGCCGCCGACGAGCGTGAGGTGTGGGTCATCGACGGCCTCGACGGGATGAGCAGTTTCGGCGGCACCATGCCCACCGCCGGGGCCCGGGTGTTCGACAACCGCCTCGACGCGCTCGCCGACACCGTCTGCCCGGCCGACCCGCGCACCAAGAAGCAGCGCCGCGTCGACGCCATCGAAGCCCTCTCCAACGGCGCCGACCACCTGCCATGCCAATGCGGCAACCCCGACTGCCCCAACAAGAACGCGATCGCCGCCCCCTTCGTCATCCACACCATCACCGGCCCCAACGACCCCGGCGGGGCTGCCGCCGAAGCGGACACCCTGGCCGACACGTCGGTCGACACCACCGCCTCCGAGGCCGACACCGACGTCGTCGACGAGTCGGTGGCGAGCCTGGTGCACAACGACGGCCTCCTGCCGCCCGAACAGCTCACCGGCCTGGCCGAGCACGCCACCACCCGGCCGCTCATCCACCCCGGCGACGCCGCCCCCGAACCGCGCTACACCCCTTCACGCAACCTGGCGGAGTTCGTGCGGTGCCGCGACATGGGCTGCCGATTCCCCGGCTGCGACGTGGCGGCCTTCAGCACCGACATCGACCACACCATCCCCTACAGCCAAGGCGGACCGACCCAGGCGTCGAACCTCAAATGCCTGTGCCGCCTGCACCATTTGATCAAAACGTTTTGGGGCTGGCACGACCAACAACAGTGCGACGGCACCGTCATTTGGACCAGCCCCGCCGGCCAGACCTACACCACCAGACCGGGTTCGGCGCTGCTCTTTCCGCACCTGTGCACCCCCACCGCCGCCGCCATCATCACACCCCGACCCGACGACCACAGCGGTGAACGCACCGCGATGATGCCCAAACGCCAACGCACCCGAGCCCAGAACAAAGCCGCCCGCATCGCCGCCGAACGCCAAGCCAATCGCGAACACCGCGAAGCCCGCCGCCGCGCCCGCCAACACGCACTCGACAAACTCTTCGCCCCCCAGCCACCACCCCAACCCGGCGACGAACCCCCACCCTTCTAACCACACCACGGCCCAACACCGCCGACACCACCACACGTCGGCGGTATCCGCCTGCGCGAGTCAGGTTTCAGTGCACGTCCGGGTGCACCGCGCGCAACTGCGCACTGTCCCAGTAGCCGCGCTGGTGCTCGATCAGCCCGTCGCGGACTCGGAAGAACCCGCAGCCGCGGAAGCCGTCCGGGTCGATCCACTCCAGCGCGGCCCAGTCACCGTCGACGACCAGGTTGATCGGTGTGCACGTCAACGGGCCGGCCGCGAACGTCTCACGATGGAACTGCTCGATCGCCGCCCGGCCGACGACGGGCTCCAGCGCGATCTGATGGTTGACCGCGTCCTCCGCGTACAGCGCCGAAAGAGCCTGCGCGTCACCGGCGTTGAACAAGTCCACCCAGTGCTCGATGGTCTCCCGCGTCGTCACCGGCCCCACCTACTCCGCGTTGACGTCGAGCCCGTGCGCGGCGGCATACGACAGCGCCTGCTCGATGTCGATCTTCGCGCCGCGCACCGCGGCAGTGGTCCAGAACGTCGGGTCCATCCGTGCGCCACGCAGATCCGCCTCGCCGAACTTGGCCCCGTTGCAACGCGCACCGGTGAGGTCGGCCCGGCGCAGCACCGCCTTGCGCAGGTCGGCGCCCACCAGCCCGGCCTCCCGGAGCCGGCAGTCCGACAGGTCGACCCCGCGTAGGTCGCAACCGCCCAGCACCGCCAGGGTCATGTCCACCTCGACCAGCACGAGCGGGCGCAGCCGGCACTCGGTGAACTCCGACCCGAGCAGGCTGCAATGTTTGAACGTGCTGTGCCACAACGTGGTCCGCCGAAACCGGCAGTTCCGGAACGCCGTCCCGACATGCTCTGACTCACTCATGTCGACACCGCTGAAGTCGCAGCCGTCGAACACCACCCGATCGGTGCGCAGCCGGCTCAGGTCCTCGTCGCGGAAGTCGCGGCCGACGAACTCCTCCTCGACCCAGACCGTGTCACCGCTCACCCGTCAGCCGGGCAGCGCACTGAGGCTGTCGAGGGCGTACTCGGTGACGGCGATCAGAGCTGCCTTCGCCGAATGCCGGTCGCGGGCATCCACACTGACCACCGGGATGCGGTCGGGCAGTGCGAGCGCCTTGCGCACCGCCGCCGCGGGGTGCTTCGGCGCATTGTCGAACTCGTTGACCGCGATGAGGAACGGCAGCCTGCGTGCCTCGAAGAAGTCGACCGCGGCGAAGCTGTCCTGCAGGCGCCGCACGTCGACGAGGATGATCGCGCCGATCGCCCCACGCACCAGGTCGTCCCACATGAACCAGAACCGGCGCTGCCCCGGCGTGCCGAACAGATACAGCACCAGGTCATCGCCGAGCGTGATGCGGCCGAAGTCCATCGCCACCGTGGTGGTCCGCTTGTCCGGAGTGGCGTCGAGACCGTCCAGTCCGGCCGACGCGTTGGTCACCAGGGCCTCGGTCCGCAACGGCATGATCTCTGACACCGCACCCACGAACGTCGTCTTGCCGGCACCGAATCCACCGGAGATGACGATCTTGGTCGAGGATGAGCGCTCGCGCGAAGACGCTGTCCCCGCGGCGTCGCGTCGATCAGAGTGCCCTGAGGCCACGCAGCGTCCTTCCTATCAATTCGCGACGTTCGTCGTAGCTCGCCGAGTCGTCGAGGGTGACGTGCACCCGTAGATAACCTTGCGTCACCAGGTCGCCGATCAGCACGCGCGCCACGCCGAGCGGAACGGACAACTTGGCCGCGACCTCGGCGACCGAGGGGCTGTCCACACACATCGCCACGATCCGGCCGCGGATGTCACTTGCCGGCCAGCGCGGCGCCTTGCCGGACCTCAACGTCTCCACCGGCGCCTCCATCGGCAGGTGGACCCGAGAGTCCGTACGACCCGCGGTCAGAGTGTACGGCCGCACCAGGCTCGGCGCGGGCCCGGCGTCAGCTACCGGATCCGGTTCCCAACCGGTCGATTCGCCTCTGCCGCTCGGAATTTCCATCGCCGATCACGAGTGCTGCGGAGTCCGTCGAGCCGACTGCACCACGGTGCCGACCCGCTCTACCAATACCGCCATCTCGTAGCCGATCTGGCCGATGTCACACGACCGCGTGGCCAGCGTCGCGAGATTCGATCCGTCGCCGACCCGCATCAGCAACAGGTAGCCGTTCTCCATCTCGACCACCGACTGCAGCACGTGGCCGCCGTCGAACAGCTGTGCCGCCCCGGTGGCCAGGCTCGCCAGCCCCGAGGCGACGGCTGCGAGCTGGTCGGCCCGCTCGCCGGGCATGTGCTCGCTGGCCGCCATCAGCAGGCCGTCGGCCGACACCAGCACCGCATGCGACACACCCGACACCTCGCGGGCGAACTTCGAGACCAGCCAGTCGAGCGACTCACGAGGGGACGGCCGCGTGAACGAGTCCCTGGGGTTCGCGGTGCTCCTACTGTCCGGAAACGTCATTCGAAATCTGATCCTCTGGTCTCACGGGCGTGCGTGCGGCCGGCGTGCACACCGCCGAAGTGGTTGCTGATGCTCGCGCGGACAGCGTCCGGATCGCGCAGCGGAAGCGACTCCGACCCATTGCCGGCGTCGACCGCCGATGCTACCTCGTCGTCCTGGTCGACGCTGCGATGCGCTCCGCCGTTGCGGTGCCCGCCGTTGACCGGCTCCACCCCGCCCGGCACCAGCCGGGCGCCCGGCTGACGCACCGGCAGGCCCTCGTCGGTGTGCGCGACGACGGGCGCTTCGTCGGCCGCCTCAGCCGCTGACCAGCCGTGATCCCAGACCGACTCCCAGTTGAGGTCGCTGCTGTTGGCGATCTCGTGGGGATCGATCAGCCACTCCGACAGCATCTTCTGATAGATCGCGTCGTCGGATCCGGCGGTCCCGGACTCTTCGCCCGCCGGCTCGCCCGGCAGGTCGGCCGGACCGCGGACCGGCTCGACGGCGGCCGCGGGCACAGCCTCCCGCACCGGCCGCTCCTCCTGCGGCGACTCGACCGGCTCCGGCCGGTGCACGCCGTTGCTGGCCACCTGGGCCCGCGAGGCGAAGAACGCCGAAGTGTTCGTCGGACCCTGCGGCTCGGCCGGCGTCTGGGCCGGCATCGAGTCCTCCGGCCACTCGTCGACGGGCTGCAGGTCGGGTTCGTCGACCGGCGGTGGCGCGGGAACGCCTGAAATGCCGCTGGCACCGGGACTGCGCTGCGGCAACAGCGACATCGGAACGTCGGCGTAGCCGTTGCGGTACGCGGCCGGCTCTTCCCGCGACCCGTCGCCGTACCCGGCACCGTTCGCGTACACATGGCCGAGCGGCTGCACCGCCGGGTACTCGGTGAAGCCCGCGTGGGCATCCCCGGCCGCGTACGGCTCGGAGTGCGGCTCGGGCGCCACGGCGTCACTGCGCGCGATCAGGTCGACCGGCACGTACACCCCCGCGGTGGTGCCCGAGTTCGGCTCCTCGGCGACCGTGGCGCGCAGCCGGACCACCAGGCCGTGCTGGGTGGCCAGCCGGCCCACCACGAACAGGCCCATGTGCCGGGCGGTGTACGGGTCGACCTCACCGCCGGACTGCAGGCGGGCGTTGGCCACCCGAAGGTCGGGCTCGGTCATGCCCAGTCCGATGTCGCTGACCTCGATCACCAGTCCGCCGTTGCCCGCGTGCACCGCCGACACCCGCACCTGCGAGATCGGCGGTGAATAGCGCAGCGCGTTGTCGAGCAGCTCGGCGAGCAGATGGATCAGGTCACCGGCCACCGGACCGGCGATCTCGCTGTCGGGCACCGTCGCGGTGATCACCCTGGCGTAGTCCTCGACCTCCGAGGCGGCGGCGTTGATGATCTCCGCCACCGGCACCGGCGCGGCCTGGTCACGCGGGATCTTCGCGCCGGAGAGCACCAGCAGGTTGGCGCCGTTACGGCGCATCCGGGCCGCGAGGTGGTCGAGCCGGAACAGGCTCTCCAGCCGCTCGGGATCGTCCTCGTTGCGCTCGAGCCGGTCGATGAGTGACAGCTGCTGGTCCACCAGCGACCGGCTGCGCCGCGACAGCGTCTCGAACATGTCGCCGACCTGCAGCTGCAACCGGGCCTGCTCGCCGGCCAGGAACACCGCCTGCTCGTGCAGTTCGTCGACGGCGTGGGCGACCTGGCCCACCTCCTCGGTGGTGTGCACCGGGATGGGTGCGACCGGGCCCGGCTCACCGCCGGCCCGCACCCGCTCGATCTCCGCGGCCAGATCCTCGTGGGCGACCTTGAGGGCGCTGTCACGCAGTCGGCGCAGCGGCCGCACCAGCGAGCGTGCCACCAGCAACACCACCACCAGCGCGATGACGATCGCGACGGCCACCAGGACGGCGTCCCGGATCGCGGCGCTGCGCTGGGCGGCGGCCTCTTCGTTCACGGCCGCGGGAATGCTCGCGGTCAGGTCGGCGATCATCTTGCCCGCGATGCCGTCGGTCACCTGCTGGGACTGGAGCAGTTCGGGGCTGCCCACCAGCACCACGCCCGGGGTGGCCAGCATCGACATCCGCTTGAACATCTCGCTGCGCAGTGTGGCGGCATCCTGGGACGCCGGTCCGAGCAGCGCGGCCATCCCGGTGACCGTCGACGGTTCGGTGCCCGCCAGCGTGGTCATCGACACCCGCAGTTCGGGCTCGGGCACGTCACCGCCGCGGGTCACGAGCATGTGCTGCAACGCCATCTGTCCGCGGGCGCCGATGGCCCGCGACAGCGCCTGCGCCTCCACCTGTACGTCGGCGGTGTCCGCGCGCGCCGACCCGGTGACGGCGGTCTCCGAGGTGAGCAGCAACGCCCCGTAGGCCAGCACCCTGCCCCGGAGGTCGATGGTGTTGGCCATCACCTTGTTGATCAGTTCCTGGCCGATGGTGAGCAGGTTGTTGACGGCCGACTCGACGTCGTCCACGACGTCGGTGTTCTCCAGCCGCTCGCGCAGATCGGCCTTGCGGGAGTCGAAGTCGGCCAGCGGTTGCTGAGTCGGGGCGCCCTCGGTGGCGGCCACCATCGCGTCCTCGAACGCGGCCATGTAGTCGCTGATCGCCGGGATCATGTCCGCCCGTTCGGAGGCCAGGCGCAATTCGGACGCCTCGGTCACACCGGCATTGATCCGCAGTCCGCCGAATCCGCCGGCCAGCAGCAGCGGCACCAGCACGATCGCGAAGACCTTCCAGCGCACCGGCCAATTCGTCGGCGACCACGGCGACGGACGCTTGGCCGGCGCGGCGGGGCCGCCGGCGGCGCGCGCGCTCAGTGATGGATCGTGATTCATAGGTTTCCTGCTGTTTCGCCGTATGCGGGCGGCGCGGTTCTACGCCTCGGTGCGCCTGGCAATTGCACGAGTATGACAGCCACTCGCGGGCGATTCCACAATTCTTACTGAACAGACAGAGTTCACAACGGTCCTTCAGTGTCGGCTCGTGGTAGGCGAGCAAACCATTTCGGCCACCGGCGATTCAGCTGCGATCATCGTCGGATGTTCCGGGTGATGTTCTACTCACCGCGGATCGCGCCGAACACCGGCAACGCGATCCGGATGGTGGCGGCGACGGGTTGCGAACTGCACCTCGTCGAACCGTTGGGGTTCGACCTGACCGAACCGAAACTGCGCCGCGCCGGGCTGGACTACCACGACCTCGCGTCGGTCACCGTGCACCCGGATCTCTCCGCGGCATGGGACGCCCTGACCCCGAAGGCCGTGTACGCGTTCACCGCGCACGCGCACACGCCGTTCGCCGACATCGACTACCGCCCCGGCGATGTGCTGATGTTCGGCCCGGAACCGACCGGCCTGGACGACGAGACGCTGGCCGATCCGCACATCACCGCGACCGTCCGCATTCCGATGCTCGACGGCAGGCGGTCACTGAACCTGTCCAACGCCGCCGCGGTGGCGGTGTACGAGGCATGGCGCCAGCAGGGATTCACCGGCGCCGTGTAGCGGCGCCTACCAGGTGTCCCAGTGCGTGAGCTGCTCGGCGGGCAGCCGCTTGGCGGGCTTGAAGTCGGTACCCTTGGTGTAGGCGATCGGGAACAGCCCGCCCTGGGAGTACTTGTCGAAGGGGATGCCCAGCAGGTCGGCGGCCTGCTTCTCGCCGTCGCCCATCAGGTGCAGCGAGGTCCACGCCGATCCGAGGCCGCGGGACCGCAGCGCCAGCATGAAACTCCACACCGCTGGCATCAGCGATCCCCAGAACCCGGCGCTCATCGACGCCGGTGCGCCGTCGGGCCTGCCCTCCAGGCACGGGATGAGCATCACCGGCACCTCGTGCAGGTGTTCGTTGAGGAACTTCGCCGAATCCATCACCTTCGGCCCGCGTTCGTCGCGGCTGTCACCGTAGGCGGGCTTCGGGGCGTTGAGGTACGGCGTCGCGTTCGTGCGGTAGATGTTGGCGATCGCCTTCTTCTTCTCCGCGTCCTCGACGAACACCCACTGCCAACCCTGCGCGTTCGACCCGGTCGGCGCCTGCAACGCGATCTCCAGACACTCCATCAACACGTCCCGCGGCACCGGCTTGTCGAAGTCCAGGCGCTTGCGCACCGAACGGGTGGTGGTCAGGACTTCGTCGGCAGACAGGTTCAGGTTCATTTCCGCGAGACTACATTCGCTTCCATGGCAGTCGACTTGACTCAAGAGGTTTCCGGCAGGCTCGAATCAGACCACTTCGGGTGGCTCACCACGGTGGCGAAATCGGGGCAGCCGGTGCCCCGGCTGGTGTGGTTCTACTTCGACGGCACCGACATCGTCGTCTACACCCAGGGGCAGGCGGCGAAGGTGCGGCACGTCGAGAACCACCCGCAGGTCAGCCTGAACCTCGACTCCGACGGCAGCGGCGGGGGCATCATCGTGATCGGCGGCGAGGCCACCGTCGACGCCACCGACGCCGACCCACGCGAGGATGCGCCTTACTGGGCCAAGTACTCCGCCGACGCGGAGAAGATCGGCATCGCCGACGCGATGGCCTCCTACGGCACCCGGCTAAGAATCCGCATCCACAAGGTGTGGACCACGCCGACCGCGGGGTGACCGTGCACAACGCATCTGATTTCGAGCGGCCCGTCAGCACCTGGCAGGACATCCCGGGCTGGTTCACATGGCGCGGCGGCCAGGAGGAAGCGGTGGCCCACTTCGGTGACGGCAGCCGCTTCGTCGAGGTGGGCTGCTACCTGGGCAAGAGTCTGTGCTCACTGGCCGAGGTGGTGCGCGCGAGCGGTCGCGCAATCGCCGTGACCGGTGTGGACACCGGCCGGGGCAGCGGTCCGGAGGGTGTCAGCGCGGTCAACGCTCACGGCCCCGCGGTGGAGTTCGGCGGCGGCACTTTCGCCGGACTGCTGCACCGCAACCTGATCGCCTGCGGGGCAGCAGATCTGGTACAGCTGCTGATCACCGACTCGCTGGCGGCCGCCGCGCTGTTCGCCGACGAGTCACTGGCCTGGGTGCACCTCGACGCCCGGCACGACTACGACAGCGTGCGGGCCGACATCGCGGCGTGGCTGCCCAAGGTGCGTCCCGGCGGATGGCTGTCCGGCGACGACTACAACCGGGACTGGTTCCCCGGCGTGGTCGACGCGGTCGGCGACACGCTGCCCGGCGCCGAGGTGTGGTGGTCGACGCAGTGGCGGTGGCTCAAACCCTGACGTCGTCGGCGACCATGCCGCGGTGCATCACCCGGTCACCGTCGACGCCGTCGTGGTCCGCGCGGTGCATCACGCATCGGTTGTCCCACATCACCACGTCGCCGGGGCGCCACTGGTGGCGCAGCACGTTGTCCTCGCGGGTGGAGTGTGCGACGAGCATCGAGACCACCCGGGCTGCCCGGTCCGGGGACAGTCCGCTCACCGCCGCACACCGCTTCGGCGTCGACAGGTACAGCGCGGTGCGGCCCGTCAACGGATGCGTCAGCGCGACCGGGTGAGAAGCCGAGGTCTCGTCGTCGTCGCCGAGCTCGAGGCCGGTGACGACGTGGGTGATGGTGCGGCCCCGCAGATCCCCGCGGACGTGCGCGGGCAGCGTCTCCCACGCCCGGTACTGGTTGGTGAACAGGGTGTGACCCCCGTGTCGCGGCACGTCGACGGCGCGCAGCGCGGTGTAGGCGGGAGGACGGCGCACGTAGGTGGTGTCGACGTGGAAGTTCGACCGCGGCGGGGTCGTCCGCCCGACATTGCTGATGACGTTCAGGTCGGCGTATCCGGGCACCGGCGTCTCCCCGGCCGTGAACATCAGCTCGCCGAAAGCCCGTAGAAACGCCAGGAATTCGGTGTCGCCGACACACTGCCCGGACATGATGACCACGCCATGGCGGGCGAGCACCTGCCGCAACCGGCGGACGGTCGCGTCGTCCAGCGCCCCGACCCGCAGGCCTTCGACCCGCGCGCCGACCGGCGCCAACTGCCTCACCTGGAACACGACGCCGATCCGATCTCGGCCTGCCGCAACACGTGCGCGAACAGATCGGCGACCTCGCAGCCGTCGGCCGCGGCCATCATGGCGATCACGCTCGACCCGGCGAACGAGCAGTACAGGCCGGCCTCGAGGAACCACGGCTCGCCGTCGGGGTCGATGCGGAAGTCGAAGAGGCCGTAGTGCCGGCATCCCAACGCCCGGTAGCAGGCCCTGGCCGCGGCCCAGACTCGTTGCGTCACAGGGTCGTCGGTCGGGACGATCCACGCCCGGCTGACGTCCTTCGCCACCAGGAACAGCCGACCGTCGGCGCCGCGGGCCAGCTTGTCCCCCGCTGTGCGGATCGGCTTGCTCGACGGATCCACCGCGTACTCCTCGAGCGGCAGACACCACAGGTCGCCGTCGCGCTCCACCACTCCGCAGCGCACTTCGCGGCCCAGCTCGACGTAGGACTCGACGAGGACGCCGGAACCATGCACCGTCGCGGCGTCCACCGCGGCGCCCAGCTCGGCGCCGTCACGCACCAGGCTGACTCCCGCCGAATTGTCCGCGGCGGCGGGCTTCACCACCACCGGCAGCGGGATCCGCAGCTCGTCGCCGGGCCGCAGCGTCTGCCCGTCGGGCACCGAAACCCCGGTGGCGGCGACGACCGCCCTCGCCGTCGCCTTGTCGGCGGTCATCGCCATCACCTCGGGCCGGTTCCCCAGGTAGGGCAGCCCGAGCAGGTCGAGCAGTGCCCGGAACGTCGTCATGCCGGGGCGGCAGAACATCTGCGGCACCACCACGTCGACGGGCATGGCGCAGAGCCGGTCGACGGCTGCCGCGGTGCTGTAGCACTGTGCCGCAGCGATACTCTCGGTCTCCAGGGTGGCGGGGAAACACCACGTGCCGCCCGGTGCGACATGGGCGATCTGGTGGCGGTACCGGTGTGGGGCGTCGAGTGCGGCGAGGCAGTCGCGGGCGTACAGCCGGGACAGGTCGGCGTGGAACTCGTCGACGGGCGAGCCGACGAGGTGCAGCACCGAGATCATCAGTCGCCTCCTGCCTCGACGAGCTTGCCGATGTTGAAGTCGATCCGGGTCCATCCCCGGCCGCTGCGCAGGTTGGCCAGCAGCAGCGAGGGGATCTGCAGATGGTGAACCATGAGGTAGGGCAGCGGATCCCACGAAGAGAAGATCGCGTCGCGGCCCTGCAGCATGGTCGCAGGCCGACCGGCCCGGGTCAGCAGACGCCACAGCTCGTGGTAGGTCCAGTAGGTCGCCCGCGCATCGGCGGCCGGGGTGATCTCGACGTGCTGGTTGTCGAGATAGGCGCCGGCGACCCGGGGATCGTCGCCGAACACGGTGATCGCCGAATGCGTCCGCGGGTTGCATTCGATGGCGTACGGCGTGCCGTCCGCTGCCTCGATGAAGTCGAACGACACCTGGCCGGTCAACTCCAGGCTCTTGACGAGATGTTCGACCCAGTGCCGGATCCTCGGCTTGTCGACGTGCGCGTAGTTCACCTGGAACGCCGACGACTCGCAACAGCAGTAGACCCGGATCGCGCCGTCGCGCACGGTGGCGTGGGTGCAGTACTCGCGGCCGGGGATGAATTCCTGCAGGATCCACGGGTCGTCGCCGGAGATGGCCAGTGAGCGGGCGTATGCCGCGTTGCGCTCGGGTGTCTCACGGGTCAGCGGGGTCAGGTCGGTCCGGCCGACCGGGTGATAGGCGATCCGCTTGAGGACATAGGTCTTGCCCTCGGGGAAGTCGAACTCCTCGACCTGCCGCGCGTCGGTGATGCGATGGGTGTCGGGCACGCTCAGGCCCAGAAATACTGCGAGTCGGGAGAATTCGGACTTGTCGTCGAGGGCGGCGACGATGTCGGCCTGACCGTGCACCACGTCGCAGACGCCGTCGAGCAGTGTCCGTGCCCGCGCGTCGGGCACGCTGGCCGCCGGGCTCGACACCGGCACGACGACGTCGACCCCTTCCCGGCGCACCACGTCGAGCAGCGCCTCGGCGTAGCCGGGGTCCGACGGGTCCGGAACACAGTGGAACGCGTCGACGGCCTTCGAGAAGCGGTGGCCGGTCCAGCGGTACTTCGCCGACTCCACCAGCACCACCCGGTGCCCGGCGAGGTGGAAGGACCTCGCCAGCTGCAGCGCCTTGGTCATCTTGCCGCCCGTGAGCAGAACGGTCCGCACCACAACGGGTCCCGGTGACCGGGCCGGCGGCGGGCGGCGGCGCGCCAGCGCCAGCCCGACGACGGCGAGGTCGATCGGCAGCGTGGCGCACAGCGCGGCCAGTGCCGCCACCGTGCGTCCCGTGTGCGACCGCGCTGTCGCCGTCACCAATCGTCCACCAGGACGTCGGCGCGGCGGATGAGGGTGAGTCCGTCGCGGACGGGGAGCAGCACCTGCTCGACGCGCGGGTCGGCGGTCACGGCGGCGTTGAAGGACGCGATCGCCGCGCCGTTGGCCGTCGGCTCACCGCTGACCGCGTAGGGCTGACCCTGCATCAGCGTGTTGTCGACGGCGATCACCGCGCCGGGCGCCAGCAGGTCCGTGTCGAGCAGGACCTCGAGGTAGCTCAGGTATCCGGCTTTGTCGGCGTCGATGAACACCAGGTCGAACGCCTGCAGCTGATCGTGGCGGGCGCGTTCGGCGAGCATGCCCAACGTCTCCATCGCCGGCGCCACGGCGACGGTGATCTTCTTGCCCGACGGGGACGCGGCGAAGCACTGCCGCGCGAACTTCGCTGCGTGGGGGTCGATCTCGCAGGCGACGAGCACGCCGTCGGCGGGCAGCGCCTCGGCCATGGCCAGCGCCGAGTAGCCGGTGAACATCCCGATCTCGAGCACCCGGGTGGCACGGGTCATGTGCACCAGGAACTTCAGCGCCTGACCCTCGACGTGGCCGGAGAGCATCTCGGCCTCGAGCCCGTCGGTCCAGTATGCCCCCTGGGTGCGGCGGGCGAGTTCGGCCAGCGCGGGCGACTCGGGGGTGGTACACCGGTCGAGGTAGGAATCCAGCCCGGCGGCGAGATCACGGGCGCGGGCCAGCCTCGTCAGCGTCTCGGCGTCGACGTCGGGTGTGGTCTGCAGCCGTCGCCAGACCTCGTCGAGCTCCGCGGCCAGGATGGTGGACGGCGTCACCGCCCGGGGCAGACGCCGCTGCTCGGACTGCACGCTCATGACACCACCTCCGCAGCGGTGAACATCTCGATCCCGTCACCGCCGCGGTCGAGCTCGATGCACAGCTTCTTGTGCAGTGTCAGCGTGTCGGACAGTTCTTCGACGGAGACGTCGTTGAGGAAGCGGCAGCGCCCGATCGGGTCGGGGATCGCCGCCCGCAGGGTGCCGTCGCGGGTCTTGAGGATGGAGTTCGTCGCCTGCTCCAGCAGTTCCGGGGTCAGGTGGTCGCTGTCCAGCGCGAGGCCCAGCCCGCTCATCACCGCCAGCACGCGGTCGCGGTCGGCGGTCGAGAGGTGGCCGCGCCGCTCGGCGAGGGTGACCGACAGCGCCATGTCGATGTTGATGGCGTGTCCGTGGAAGAACGGCACCGGTGGTGACAGCTCGAGTGTCGGGCTCCAGGTGTGGCCGAAGGCGATCACCCGGTCCAGGTCGATCTCGTGCAGGTTGGGCGCTTCGAGCTCCAACATGGTCGCGATGGCCTGATAGGTCAGCCGGTCGCCGACCCGGCGGAGTTCCGGTGTGCCGTCGAGGTGGCCGAATCTGGTGGAAAGCAGTGCCGGCCCGTGCTCCTCGAGCATCTGGAAGATGTCGGCGTTGCCGACCACCGCGATCTTGATGAGTTCGGCCATGCCGTTGCGCACCTGGTCGGCCGGCAGCGTCTTCAGGAACGAGAAGTCGAGGAACACCCGCTGGCTGGCGTGATAGGCGCCCAGCCGGTTCTTGTGCTTGCCGTAGTTGACCGCGACCTTGATGGAGACGCTGGCGTCGATCAGACCGATCAGCGTGGTGGGGATGCGGATGTACGGGGTGTTGCGCCGGTAACTGGCGCACGCAAATCCGGCGACGTCGGTGGTGAGCCCGCCGCCGACTACCAGTACCGGTTCCGTGCGGACCAGTCCGAACGCGTCGAACTCGCCGACGATGCGCTCGAAGGTCTCCAGCGACTTGGCCGTCTCCCGGATCTGCACCGGAACCACCGTCAGTGCGATGCCGTGGTGTTCGAAGTAGTGACCGATCGCCTCGCGGTAGAGCGCGTAGACGGTCTCGTCGATCACCATCAGGGCGCGGCCGTAGGGCAGGTAGCACTCGGCAAGGTCGGGGCGGTCGACGTCGAACACGCCGTCGACGTAGAGCAGATCGTATTCGATCTTCTCGTAACCCTCGACGTGGAAGGCCTTCTCCGTGGCCGAAACCCGGGCAGTCATGTCGCTCATTCCGCGAACCCCTCGCTCACGGCCAGCGAGACGACCCGGCGCTGGTCGAGATGATCGACCGTCTCGGCCGCGGACCCGAAGTCGGCGCCCTCGGTGTTCTCGTTCGGGAAGGCGATGCACGTCACCCCGGCGGCCGTCGCGGCCTTCACCCCGCCGGCGTTGTCCTCGATCGCGACCGACTTGGCGGCGTCCTCGCCGAGTTGCTCGAGTGCCCAGACATAGCACGCACCATCGGGTTTCGGGGTGTCGACCGCATCGCTGTCGACGATCAGATCGAACGGATCTGCGCCGAGGTGCGGTTCGAGCGCGGACAGCAGCGCGGTGAGGTTGGCCCGCGACGTGGTGGTGACGAAGCCGAGCTTGACGCCCTTGGCCTTGGCGGCGTCGATGACGTCGGCCACTCCGGGCCTCGGCTCCAGACCGGAGTCGGCTACCAGTCGCTGGAAGATCTCCGACTTGGTGGCGTGCACGGCGGCGGCGTCGACCTCGTCGCCGACGGCCTTGGCGTACTCGTCGATCCGGTCGGCCCCGCCGTTGGAGCCGAGCAACTCGCGGTAGTCCTCCTGCGACCAGTTCCAGTCGAGTCCGTGGTCGGCGAATGCATCGTTGAAGGCCCGGCGTTGCAGCTCCGAGGTGTCAGCAACCGTACTGATGGAGCCGAAGAGGATGGCGGCCATGAGAGATCCTTCCTGGTCGGCGGCGAAACGCTCAGCTCGAGCACGCCGCGCACATTGGGGAGACAGCTATCGGCGTCGCGGACGCCCGCTTCTCGACACCCCGCGATGACAACCAATCTGACCGTTCACTACTGAACAGTTCGTCCATTACTTCACACTTGATGCACTATTGGAAGAGTTGTCCATCAGATAATTTCTGTCGGATCCATGACGCGGATGAGGGAGGTGATCGCACGGGCATCGAGGACGCACGCATCGGCCGCACCCGCGCCGACGTCTCCCGCGCGGCACTCGACGTGCTGATCGGCGAAGGCTGGGAGCAGGTGACCCATGCCCGGGTGGCCGAAGCCGCCGGCTACTCCAAGTCGACGCTGTACACCCACTGGCCGTCGCGCTACGACCTCATCGCCATGGCGATCGACTCGCTCGGGGACATGCCCCACCACGAGCCCACCGGCGAACTGCGGGCCGACATCGTCGGCGAGCTGACGGTGTTCCGGCAAGCCATCCGCGAACTGCGGCTGGACCAGATCCTGGCCGGGATGGCGCAGTCGGCGTCGGTCGATGACGTAGCGGCCCTGCGCGACCGGGTCAACTCGGCGGGCCAGCGCAATCTGCGGGACATGCTGGCTCAGCGATTCGACGGCGCCGACCTCGAGGCGACCGTGTCGATGCTCACCGGTGTCGTCGCCTGCCCGTCGCTGATGTTCGGCCACCTCCCCGAGGACCGGGTGATCGCCGCAGCCGTGGACATCGTGCTGGGGCACAAGAGCTAGCGGCTCAGCGGCTCAGCGGAAGTCCCTCGACTTCGACACCACCCGCAGATCGAGCTTCTCCAACCGGTCGGCCACCACGGTCACCGCGCCGGTGGCGTTCTGCACGATGCCGCGGATCACCATCGCCGGCGCGGTCTGCGCCAGCCGGCGGTGCCGCGCCCACACCCCCGGCGCGCACAGCACGTTGATCATGCCGGTCTCGTCCTCGAGGTTGACGAACGTCACGCCCTGCGCCGTCGCAGGCCGCTGCCGGTGGGTCACCGCACCCGCGACCAGCACCCGGCTGCCGTCCCGCACGCCGAGCAGCTTGTCGGCCGGCACGACCCCCATCGCGTCGAGATGCTCACGCAGGTACTGGGTGGGATAGCTGTCCGGGGACACGCCCGTCGCCCACACGTCGGCCGCCGTCAACTCCAGCTCACTAATCCCCGGCAGCGACGGCACATGCGACGACGAGCCGACACCCGGCAGCCGGTCGGGCCGTTCGGTGGCGGCCGCGCCAGCCGCCCACAGACCCTCGCGGCGGGTGACGCCGAAGCAGCCCAGCGCCCCCGCCGTGGCCAGCGCCTCGGTCTGCGGCACCGACAGTTGCACCCGGCCGGTCAGATCGAGCAGATCGGTGAAGGGGCCGTTGACCTTCCGCTCGTCGACGATCTTCTCGGCGAGCTCGTCGCCGATGTGGCGGACGCTGCCGAGGCCCAGCCTGACGTCGAGCCCGTGGTTCTCACACGTGGCGTGCGCCAGGCTGGCGTTGACATCGGGGCCGTGCACGGTGACACCGTGCCGCCGGGCATCGGCCACCAGTGACTGCGGCGAGTAGAACCCCATCGGCTGGGCGCGGAGCAGCGCGGCGCAGAACGCGGCCGGATGGTGCAGCTTGAACCACGAGGAGTAGAACACCAGCGACGCGAACGACAGCGAATGACTCTCCGGGAAACCGAAGTTGGCGAATGCCTCGAGCTTCTCGTAGATCCGGTCGGCCACGTCACCGGTGATGCCGTGCCGGTTGCGCATCCCGTCGTAGAAACGGCCACGCAGCCGGCGCATCTTCTCGGTGGAGCGCTTCGAGCCCATCGCCCGGCGCAGCTGGTCGGCTTCCGCGGCGGTGAAGCCCGCGCAGTCGACGGCCAGCTGCATCAGCTGCTCCTGGAACAGCGGCACTCCCAGCGTCTTCCGCAGAGCGGACTCCATCGACGGGTGGTCGTAGGTGACCGGCTCCTCGCCGTTGCGCCGCTTGATGTACGGGTGCACGGACCCGCCCTGGATCGGCCCGGGCCGGATCAGCGCAACCTCGACCACCAGGTCGTAGAACAGCCGCGGCTTGAGCCGGGGCAGGGTGGCCATCTGCGCACGTGACTCCACCTGGAACACGCCGACCGAGTCGGCCCGCTGCAGCATCTCGTACACGGCGGGCTCGGAGAGGTCGAGCTGGGCCAGGTCGACGTCGATGCCCTTGTGCTCGGCGACCAGGTCGATGCAGTAGTGCAGCGCCGAGAGCATCCCCAGCCCGAGCATGTCGAACTTCACCAGACCGATTGCGGCACAATCGTCTTTGTCCCACTGCAACACGCTGCGGTTCTCCATGCGGGCCCACTCCACCGGGCACACGTCGGCGATCGGCCGGTCACAGATCACCATGCCGCCCGAGTGGATGCCCATGTGCCGCGGCAGGTTGGAGATCTGCTGGGCCAGGTCGATCACCTGCTCGGGGATGCCCTCGACGTGCTTGGTGTCCGCGAGTTTTCCCCACTGCCCGAACTGCTTGCTCCAGGCGTCCTGCTGCCCCTGGGAGAAGCCGAGCGCGCGGGCCATGTCACGCACGGCGCTGCGCCCGCGGTAGGTGATGACGTTGGCGACCTGGGCGGCGTAGTCGCGGCCGTAGCGCTGGTAGACGTACTGGATGGCCTGCTCGCGCAGATCGGACTCGATGTCGATGTCGATGTCGGGCGGCCCGTCCCGCGCCGGGGACAGGAACCGCTCGAACAGCAACTCGTTGGCGACCGGGTCGACGTTGGTGACGCCGAGGGCATAACAGACCGCGGAGTTGGCCGCCGAGCCCCGCCCCTGGGCCAGGATGCCGTTCTCCCGGCAGAACCGGGTGATGTCGTGCACCACCAGGAAATAGCCCGGGAAGGACAGCTCTTCGATGACCCTCAGCTCGTGTTCGATCTGGTGATAGGCCAGCGGCGCCCGCTCCGGCGGCCCGTACCGGTCGCGGGCGCCGGTCATCACCAGATGCCGCAGCCAGCTGTCCTCGGTGTGCCCCGGTGGGACGTCGAAGGGCGGCAGCTGCGGGGCGATCAGCGTCAGCCCGAACGCGCACTGCTCGCCGAGGTCGGCGGCGGCCAGGACCGCCTCCGGGCAGTGCGCGAACAGCCGCGCCATCTCCTCACCCGACCGCAGGTGCGATCCGCCCAGCGGCGCCAGCCAACCCGCCGCGTCATCGATCGAGTTGCGGGCCCGGATCGCCCCCATCGCCATGGCCAGCCGCCCCCGCGACGGCGCAGCGAAGTGCGCCGCGGTGGTGGCCACCACGCCCAGACCGTAGCGCGGTGCCAGCTCGAGCAGCGCGGCGTTGCGTTCATCGTCGTGAGGATGGCCGTGGTCGGTGAGCTCGACACTGACCCGGTCGCGGCCGAACCGGTCCACCAGGTCTGCCAGCGCCGCTCCGGCGGCTTCCGGGCCGCCCTGCGACAATGCCTGTCGCACATGGCCTTTGCGACAGCCGGTGAGGATGTGCCAGTGACCGCCCGCCGCCTCGGTGAGCATGTCGTAGTCGTAGCGCGGCTTGCCCTTCTCCCCGCCCGCGAGGTGGGCCCTGGCGATCTCGCGCGACAACCGGCGATAGCCTTCGGGTCCGCGGGCCAGCACCAGCAGATGGGGGCCGGGCGGGTCGGGCACCTCGGTGCGGGCGGTGTTGCCCAGCGACAGCTCGGCGCCGAACACGGTCTGCACGCCGAGTTCATGGGCTGCCTCGGCGAAGCGCACCACCCCGTAGAGCCCGTCGTGGTCGGTCAGCGCGATGGCGCGCAGATCCAGCCGGGCGGCCTCCTCGACGAGCTCCTCGGGCGTGCTGGCGCCGTCGAGGAAGCTGTACGCCGAGTGCGCGTGCAGTTCGGCGTACGGCACCGACGAGGCGAGCCGGTTCTCCCCCACCGGCTCGTAGGCGCCGCGCCTGCTGGACCAGGCCGGACTGTCACCGCCGTCGCCGGTGGGTTCGGCCAGGGGCGCGCCGGCGCGGCGGGGCTTGCTGTTGAGCACCCGCTCCATCTCCGGCCAGTTCGACGGCCCGTCGTTCCACGCCATCCTGCCAGTGTATCGAACGCGCGTTCGAACGACTCGGTTACGCTGCCCGCCTGACCACTCGCCGACGCTGCGGTGTGTTTGCCGTCGCTCGGCCGACGTCCGTGGTCATAATCGTGTGTGATCTGGCTGCTGCAGATTCCTGCGCCGATTCTCGGTCTGCTGTGGGTCGCCGCCGTCGTCGGATTCTCCGTCGGCGGCCTTCTCGTGTTCCGCAAGGCCGTTTCCCACACCAGACTCGAGAACGCGAATGCGGTGTCCAGCACGGTGTTCCAGCTCGCCGGCGTCCTCTATGCCGTGCTCGTCGCGTTCGTCGTGGTGGTGGTGTGGGAGCAGTTCGGTGACGCCGAGGACGCGAGTGGCCTCGAGGCCAGTGCGATCGCCGATCTACTCCGCGACTCGGCAGCTCTGCCGGCGGAGTCCCGCGTCGCGGTGCAGCAGAGCCTGATCGCCTACACCCGGGACGTGATCGACGACGAGTTCCCGCGGATGCGCCGCGGCGAGACCATCGAGGAGCAGTCCGACGAACTGGCCGACGTCTGGGAGACCTACCTGACGGTGCAGCCGGAGAGCCGCAACGAGATCGCCTTCTTCGATCACGCGATCGTCCGGTTGAACGACCTCAGCGCCAACCGCAAGATGCGGGTGTCGACCGGCGAGGCGTCGGTCCCCGGCGAACTCTGGGTTCTCCTGCTGGGTGGCGGCGGCGTGGTGATGGCGTTCACCTTCCTGTTCGGCACCCGCGATCTCCTGGTTCACGCACTGGCGGTGGGGCTGACGGCGGCCCTGCTGGGATTCGTCATGTACCTCATCTTCGCCCTCGAGCACCCGTACGTCGGCGCACTCTCGGTGGAGCCCGCCCCGTACGTGACGGTGCTGCAGGTGTGGTCGGAGTAGTCGCCGACCAGGCGCGTGCCGCCCTAACCGACCCGGGTGTCCACCGGCGCCGGGGTGTCGCGTCGCAGCGTCTCCCCCCGGAAGAACCCCGGGCTGCGCACCCGCCAGACCAGCATCAGCACGGCGCCGAGCAGCAGGATGCCGAAGCCCATGTAGAAGACCAGGCCGATACCGCCGATCGACGTGCCGCTGCCGTTCTCGGGATTCATGCTCTCCCGCACCGAGATCACGAACACCGCGGCGAGCACCAGTCCGCCGAGCAACGGGAACAGGAACTTGAACACCGCGTTGTGCAGGTTGGCGAACAACTCGCGGCGGAAATACCACACGCACGCGAACGCGGTGATGCCGTAGTACCAGCAGATCATGATGCCCAGCGCCGCAATGGTATCCAGCAGCACACTCTCGGAGAGCAGGCTGACCACGGTGTAGAACACGCCGGTGACCACACCGGCGACGACGGTGCTGAACACCGGCACCAGGAACCGCGGGTGCACCGATGCGAATCGGTCCGGGAACGCGCGGTAGGCGCCCATCGCGAGCATCGCGCGCGCCGCGGGCAGGAACGTCGTCTGCAGGCTGGCCACCGACGAGGCGAAGATCGCCAGGAACAGCAGGGGTCCGGCCCAGGTGCCCAGCACCGGGTCGGCGAGCGCACCGAACACGTTGTCGGCGTTCTCCTCGTTGCCCAGTCCGAGGCCGTCGGCGCCGACGCCGGCGTACATCATCACCGCGACGGCGACGAGCAGGTAGGTCAACAAAATCGACAGCACGCACACCAGCCCGGCCCGGCCCGGCACCTTCGTCGGGTCCTTGGACTCCTCGCCCAGCGTCAGGCAGGTGTCCCAGCCCCAGAACGCGAAGATCGACCCCGTCACGCCGATCACGAAGGCGCTCAACGCCAATCCGGTGAACGGGTTGAACCAGTCCAGGTCGAACGCCAGGCCGGCCGGCGCGTCACCGACGCCCACATGCCAGAGCGCCGCGACCGCGAACGCCAGCAGCACCACCATCTGGAAGCCGACGAGGATGTACTGGACGCGCTGGCTGGTGGTGATGCCGCGGCTGGCGATGTACGTGGCGACCGCGATGAACGCCAGGGTGGTGAGGATGTTGACCACGGTGTTGTCCGCGAGGTCGGCGATCTCCGGCCGGTTGAGGATCCTGGCGAAGAACAGATAGAAGAACTCGACCGCGATCGCGGCGAGGTTGGACAGCACGATGATCGACGCCGCCACCATCCCCCAGCCGCACACCCACCCCACGTAGGGGCCGAACGCCTTGGTGGACCACGTGAACGACGCACCGCAGTCCGGCGCGCGGGAGTTCAGTTCGCGGTAGGCGTAGGCGGTCAGGAACATCGGGATGAACCCGGCGATGAAGATGGCGGGCATCTTCAGCCCGACCGCGGCGACGATCAGCCCGATGCTGGCCGTCAGCGTGTACCCGGGTGCGACACAGGAGATGCCGAGCACGGCTCCCGAGAGTGTGCCGACCTTGCCCGCGGCCAGGCCCTTCGACTTCAGACCGGTGTCGCCGTCGTGCGGGGTCACCTCCGTCATGGGAGGTCCTCGTCACCGAGCTGGTCGCGGGGCACGACGACCATCGGCACGTCGAGGACGCGCAGCATCTTGGCCGCCGTGGAACCGAGGAAGAGCCGCTTCGGTGCGCTGAGGCGGCTCGAACCCACCATGATGAGGTCACCGTCGCGCCATTCCAGCTTGCTGACGGCGCTCTCCACCGACGGCCCGTCGACCACCGTCGACGTCACTGGAAAGCCTTCCGGGAGCTCGCTTTTCGCCGTGTCCAGCGTCCGCGCGGCATGGTCGAGCGCTCGCCTGTGCACGGCGTCGGCGTCACCGCGCAGGGTGCCGAAGGTGGGGTCGAGTGCCACCAGCGACACCAGGCGCAGCGGCGTGCCCGCCGCCATGCTGAACCGAACCGCGTTGTCCAGCAACAGATCGGCGCCCTCGCGCTCACCGATGGCGCAGGTCACCTCGCGGACCCGCTCGATCCCGGACAGACGCGCTCCGCGCGGGGCGACGGCCACCGGCACCGGCGACGAGTGCAGCAGTTCGTTCACCACCGAGCCCAGGGAGAAGCTGCCGGCCAGGCCGCCACCCGATCCGCCCACCACGAGCGCGTCCGCCTCGAGCCGGCCCGCCTCCCGGATGAGCCCGTCGGCGTACGAGGCGGAGAAGCTGACGTGGCCCTGGGTCACAACGTCATCGGGCACCGCCCCGAGCGCGCGGTCGAGCCACTCCGTGGCCTGCTCGGCGAGCAGGTCCTCGTAGCCACCGGTCGTCACCATCGCAGGCACGCCGCGATCGGGTGGCATCACGATGCAGGCGTGCACCTCGGCGCCGAGTGTGCGGCCCAACCGCACACCGAGCGCCAGGGCGTCACCGCCCCCGGGCGTTGCGAGAAAACCGACCACCAGTCTCACGACCACCACCGCCCGTTCGCGTCTCGTCCGACCGTCGTGATGATCCTGTCAACCGGGGCAACGGTTGGCGACGGCTTCGGCGAAATACGCGCGCCGGGACGCCCGCTCAGTCGGTGTACTCGGCGGTGCCGTCCTCGAGAACCAGCCTGCTGTCCGCGCCGTCCGGGCCTGCGGCCTCGGTGCGGAACACCGCCCGGCCGGGGTCCGTGCGCCAGATCGAGGTCGTCAGCGTCTCGCCGGGGAACACCGGGGAGGTGAAGCGGGCGCCGACGGCGGTGATCTTGGTGGCGTCGCCGCCGCCGAGCGCGGCCACCAGCGCCCGGCCCGCCACGCCGTAGGTGCACAGGCCGTGCAGGATCGGCCGCGGGAAACCGGCGAGTTCCTTGGCGAACCACGGATCGCTGTGCAGAGGATTGCGGTCGCCGGTGAGCCGGTAGAGCAGCGCCTGGTCCTCGCGGGTCGGCAGGGCGATCTGCGCGTCGGGCGCGCGGTCGGGGATCTGTGGCGCGGCCGGGCGCTCGCCGGGTTGGCCGCCGAATCCGCCCTCGCCGCGGATGACGGCGGTGGACACCGTTTCCGCGACCACCTGGCCGGTGTCCGGGTCGGTGCCGGTGCCCTTGAACACCAGGATCGCGTTCTTGCCCTCACCCTTGTCCTGGATGTCGGCCACCTCGGAGACGACGCTGAGCTTGCCGGCCGGCGGCAGCGGTGCGAACAGCCGGATCTGCTGGGACCCGTGCAGCAGCATGCCGAAGTTGAAGGACCCGACTTCGCCGACCGCTCCCCACGCGGGGCTCGCGATGACGGCGTAGGTGGGGAGCACCTGCTGCTCGAGGTCGTGGCTGTTCTCGGTGGTGAACGCCAGATCGGCGGTGCCCGCACCCACCCCGAGCGCGTACAGCAGGGTTTCGCGGTCGGTCCACTCGAGCAGTTGCGGTGCGGACTTCTTCCCCACGGCGGTCGGGTCGATCGGCATGGACACTCCCTTCTCGGCTGAGACGGACCATACCGGTACCGCAAAGACGATTAGCAGATCGAATAGTGGCTATGGAAGGGGAATGGTCGACCCGAGCGGGCACTTGGCGATGAGTGCGGTGCTCCGGCTGCACCGATCGATGACGGCGGCGGTGGACCAGCAGCTGAAGTCGGGCTTCGCACTGCGGCTCATCGACTACGAGATCCTCAAGGAGTTGCAGCAGGCCGACGGGGTGCGGTTGCTGGGCGAGGTGGCCCGGCGGCTGTCGGTGCACGCCACGACGGTGAGCATCGCCTGCGACCGCCTCGCCGAGCGCGGTCTGCTGACACGGCAGCGCCACCCCACCGACCGGCGCGCCACGCTGGTCACGATCACCGGTGAGGGCCGGGCGGTCGCGGAGGGGGCGACGGCGGCGCTGTGCAGCGTCGGTTTCGGTGTCACCGCCGACGACGCGCGCACTCTGACCGAGGCGTTGACGAGTCTGTACGGCAGCGTCACACCTTATTGACCTTTGCCGGGCCAGGGGTGACCATGGCCCTCATGCGCTATGTCGTTACCGGCGGTACCGGGTTCATTGGACGCCGGGTCGTGTCCGAGATCGTCGCCCGCAGCACCGCCGCCCAGGTGTGGGTGCTGGTCCGCCGCGAGTCGCTGTCCCGCTTCGAACGCCTCGCCGGCCCGTGGGGTGAACAGGTCCGACCGCTGGTCGGTGACCTGACCGCGGCCGGCCTCGACCTGACCGACGAGGCCGTCGCCGAGCTCGGCGACGTCGACCACGTGGTGCACTGCGCCGCGGTGTACGACATCACCGCCGACGACGCCGCCCAGCGGGCCGCCAACGTCGGGGGCACCCGCGCGGTGATCGAGTTGGCCCGCCGCCTCGACGCCACCCTGCACCACGTGTCGTCGATCGCGGTGGCGGGCACCTACCGCGGACAGTTCACCGAGGACGATTTCGACGTCGCGCAGGAACTCCCGACGCCGTATCACCAGACCAAGTTCGAGGCCGAACTGCTGGTGCGGTCCGCTTCCGGCCTGCGCTACCGGGTGTACCGGCCCGCCGTGGTGGTCGGCGACTCGCGGACCGGCGAGATGGACAAGATCGACGGCCCCTACTACTTCTTCGGTCTGCTGGCGAAGCTGTCGCGGCTGCCCGGTTTCACCCCGATCGCGCTGCCCGACACCGGTCGCACCAACATCGTCCCGGTCGACTATGTGGCGCGGGCGCTGACGGAGCTGATGCATGCCGAGGGCCGCGACGGCCAGACGTTCCACCTGACCGCACCGGGGACCATCGGACTGCGCGGCATCTACCGGGGCGTGGCGAAGGCCGCGGGCCTGCCGCCGCTGCGCGGCACGCTGCCGCGGGTGACGGCCGCGCCGGTGCTCGGCGCGACCGGGCGGCTGAAGGTCTGGCGGAACATGGCGGCCACCCAACTCGGCGTGCCCGCCGAGATCCTGGACGTCGTCGACCTCGTCCCCACCTTCACCGCCGACAACACCGTGGAAGCGTTGCGCGGCACCGGCATCGAGGTGCCTGCCTTCTCCTCGTACGCCCCGCGGCTGTGGCGGTACTGGGCCGAGCACCTCGATCCCGACCGGGCCCGCCGCGACGATCCGGCAGGCCCGCTGGTGGGCAGGCATGTCGTCATCACCGGGGCCTCCAGCGGGATCGGCCGCGCCGCCGCCCTCGCGGTCGCCGCGCGCGGGGCGACGGTGTTCGCGCTCGCGCGCAACGCCGAGGCGCTCGACGACCTGGTCGCCGAGATCCGCGCCGCGGGCGGTCAGGCGCATGCCTTCACCTGCGACGTCGCCGATTCGGCGTCCGTGGACGCCACCGTGAAGGACATCCTCGGCCGGTTCGACCACGTCGACTACCTGGTGAACAACGCCGGCCGCTCGATCCGCCGGTCGGTGGCCAACTCCACCGAGAGGCTGCACGACTACGAGCGGGTGATGGCCGTCAACTACTTCGGCGCGGTGCGCATGGTGCTCGCGCTGCTCCCGCACTGGCAGGAACGCCGGTTCGGCCACGTGGTCAACGTGTCCAGCGCGGGCGTGCAGGCCGCGAGCCCGAAGTACAGCGCCTACGTGCCCAGCAAGGCCGCGCTCGACGCGTTCGCCGACGTGGTGTCCACCGAGACGTTGTCCGATCACGTCACGTTCACCACGATCCACATGCCGCTGGTGAAGACCCCGATGATTGCGCCGTCGCGCAAGCTCAACCCGATGCCGCCGATCACCGCCGACCACGCCGCCGCGATGATCGTGCGGGCACTGATCGACAAGCCCGCGCGCATCGACACCCCGGTCGGCACCCTCGCCGACATCGGGATGTACTTCGCGCCCAGGCTATCCCGCCGGGTGCTGCATCAGATCTACCTGGGCTATCCGGATTCGGCCGCCGCCAGGGGCGTCGACGCCGACACCACCAGCGCGCGCCGGCCGGCGCGTCCGTCCCGCCCGACTGCGTCTCCGATCCGGATGCCGCGACCGGTCAAGCGCATGGTGCGACTCGTTCCCGGCGTGCACTGGTAACGCCGCGTATCCTCTCCGAGATGCCGATCCACGGCGGTGATTCCGCTGCGCCACAGCCGGTGTTCGTCGATGTCGACACCGGCGTCGATGACGCGATGGCGTTGGCGTATCTGTTCGCCAGCGCCGATGCAGAGCTGATCGGTATCGCCTCCACCGGCGGAAACGTTGACGTGCACCAGGTTTGCCACAACAACCTCGGCCTGCTCGAGGTGTGCCGGGTGGCGGACGTTCCGGTGTCCTGCGGCGCCGACGCCCCGCTGAACACGCCGATGCGCACCGCCGGCGACACCCACGGCCCGGAGGGCCTGGGCTATGCGCAACTGCCGCCGACCGACCGGAAGCTGACCGCACACGACGCCGCCGAGGCCTGGGTGCGCGCCGCACATGCCCACCCGGGTGAACTGGTCGGGCTGGTCACCGGGCCACTGACCAACCTCGCGCTCGCGCTGCGGGCGGAGCCGTCGCTGCCCCGGTTGCTGCGCCGGCTGGTGATCATGGGCGGCGCGTTCGACTACCGCGGCAACACCACTGCGGTGGCCGAGTGGAACGTCAGCGTCGACCCCGAAGCGGCGGCCGAGGTGTTCGGCGGCTGGGGTGCGGCGTGGGGTTCCGGAGACGAGCAGGGGGCGCCCGGCCATCTGCCGATCGTGTTGGGGCTCAACCTCACCGAGAACATCGCAATGACCCCGGCACTGCTGAGCCGGCTGGCGGCCGCCGCGGATTCGCCGACCGCGCCGATGAGTGTGCTCGACGACCGCGGCACCCGGTCGGTGGCCGCCAATCCGTTGATCCGGGTGCTCGAGGACGCGATGCGGTTCTACTTCGAGTTCCACTTCGACGACGGCGAGGGGTATCTGGCGCACCTGCACGATCCGCTGGCGGCAGCGGTGGCCCTCGACCCGGAACTGGTGCGGTACCGGCAGACCACGGTCGACGTCGAGTTGACCGGCTCACTGACCCGCGGGATGACCGTGGCGGACTGGCACGGCAGGTGGGGACGCAGCCCCAACGCGCTCGTCGGCGTCGAGGTGGATCCCGCGGTGTTCTTCGACCGGTTCATCGCCCGGGTCGGCGAATTCGCCCGTCGCCTGGGCTGATCCGGTGATCATGGCCGACTATTCATAGACCCCCTCGACGTACCACCGCCGTTGGCGGTAGCACAGCAGCAGCGCCTTCTCCGGTTCGCCGCCGATCAGCACCTGCGCCCGCGCGGTGCGCCCCTTGGCGCGATCCTGATCCCACCACCGTTCGTCGACCGGCCACGGCCCCGCCCACCAGCTCAGGGAACCGCGGAACCCCCCGCCGTCCAGCCGGGCCGGATCACCGGAGAACATTCCCCGGTGGGTCACCCGCACCGGATCGCCCTGGCCGTCCAGCAATTCGACCGGATCGTCGAGCAGCACCGTGGGCGACGGCTCGGGCAGCCGGCCGGGCCATGGCTGGTTCGGGTCGGCAGCCGGGACCGGTTCGTCGCCGAACGGGGTGAGCGTGATCCGCTCGGCGGGTCCGCGGCCGCCGCTGAGCACCGGCACCTGCACCGCCTCCGGACCGAGCAGACCCTGCACCCGGACCAGGGCGCGGCGGGCCCGCAACCGGTCCTCCTCACCGACGCCGCCCCAGAGCGGTAGCTGCAACGCCTCGGCCGAGATCACCTCCACCGGGCGCAGCCGCAGCACCGTGACCGCTGCGGTCGGCCGGTCGTTGGAGTTGCGCCGGTTCAGCCAACCGTCGAGCTGCCAGCGCACCCGGTCGGCGGTGGCATCCTCGGTCAGCGGTTCGGCACATCGCCACACCCGTTCCAGCTCTTCGCCGTTGGCGGTGATGGCATGGATGGCCAGCCGGGTGCAGCCGACCCCGGCCGCCTCCAGGCTGCGGTGCAGGTCGCCGGCCAGCGACCGGCCGGCGAAGGCGGCGGCGTCCACCCGGTCGATCGGCGGGTCGCAGTCCATCACGGCGTCGAGTTCCGGCGGGGGTTCGCGCCCCGACGGGCCACGGGCCGGCTCGCCGCGGGCGAACCGGTGCGCGGACACGGCGTCGGCGCCGAACCGGGACGCCACATCGCTGCGGGACAGCTCCGCGAACTGGCCGACGGTACGGATACCCATGCGCCACAACAGATCCGCCAGTTCATCGCGCCCGGGCGCGGCAAGGCTCGGTTCGGTGGCCAGCTGCCGGATGGACAGTGTCGACAGGAAGCCGGCATCGCCGCCGGGTTCGACGATCCGGCCGGCACGGGCGGCGAAGACCGCGGTGGCCAGCTGGTCGGCGATACCCACCTGACACTCGGCGCCCGCCGCGGCCACCGCGTCGACCAGCCGCTCGGCGGCGGCCTGTTCGGAGCCGAAGTAGCGGGCCGCCCCACGGACCGAGAGCACCAGCAGGCCCGGCCGTAGCACCTCCGACCGGGGCACCAGGTCGTCAACGGCGGCCGTCACGTTCTCGAAATACCGGGCGTCGCGTGCCGGATCGGCGGGCGCCACGTGGAGTTCCGGACAGCGGGCCTGCGACTCACGGCGGCGCAGACCGCGCCGCACCCCGACCGCCCTCGCCGATGCCGAACACGCGATCACCCGGTTGGCCAGCGTGACCGCCACCGGGGCCGTCGGGGCCAGCCCGGCCGCGGCCGTGGCGGCGACCGCGGGCCAGTCCATGCACCAGACGGCCAGCACCCGGGAGGGCACGGCGCCTCACTCCCCCACCGCGCGCAGGGCGCCGACGGACCGCCCGCACGCCCGCATGGCCAACTGCACCCGGCTGATGCGCCCACAGCCGGGCACCGGCCTGCCGGACCGGCCTGCGCCGCTCACCTCGTAGCCGCACACCCGGGCCTCCAACCGGGCCGAGGCCCCCTGCCACTCGCCGTCGGTGACCAGCAGGGTGCAGCCCTTCTGGCGTGCGCGGGCCACCACCGCCCTGGCCCGGCCCGCGGTCACCGAACGCCCGCCCAGCCCGAGCACCACCAGGTCCATGCCGTCCATCAGCACCGCGGCCACCTCGACCGGGTCGGCCCCCGGATCGGGGATGACGGCCAGCCGGCTCAGGTCCGCCCCCATCTCCACGGCGGCCAGCAGGCCCACGTCGGGCTGACCCACGATGGCCGCGTGCCCGCCTGCGGCCGTCACCGCCGCCACCATGCTCAGCGGCAGCGACCGGGCGCCCGTCGCCACCGCCACCGTGCCGCGCGGCAACGAGGTGGGCAGCAGTCCGGCCAGCGAATCAGGCAACGGCAGCAAAGATTCCGACTCGGTGAGCGGGTCGGCCGACGGGGCCACGCCACGACGCCCCGAACCGACTTTCCCGCTGACCGCCGCCATCTGCTTGCGCAGGTGTTCTACCTGTTCAGTATGGTTGAGGCGGCGCAGATCAAGACTCGTCGCGGCTGTCACAGCAGCACCTCCAGCACCATCCGATTCACCCGTTGTTCGAATGTATGTTCGATGCCCTGAGTAAACACCTCGCCTCTGACACCGTCAAGCGGCGGAGCCCCTCGTCAAGCGTTTCCACTGCGCGGCGATCCGCCGCGCCACCGGCGCCGAATCATCCACATGACGCCCTTGCACACGCTGGTGAAGCTGCCTGTCCAGATCGCCGAATCGGCCGGTTCGATCGTGGGTCTGCGGTTCGGCACGGAGGAACCACACCACCGGGTCACCGACCGGATCGGCGACGTGGAGATCCGGGTGTACGGTCCCCGGGTCGCCGCCGAGACCGTCGTCGCCGCCGACGACGACGCCGCGCGCAGCATCGGATTCCGCCGGCTGGCCCGCTACATCTTCGGCGGCAATCACAGCGGGACCTCGATCGCGATGACCGCACCGGTCGCCCAGTCCGAAGCCGAGGGTGAGCAGATCGCGATGACCGCACCGGTCGCCCAGTCGGGTTCGGGCACCGGCTCGACGATCCGGTTCTTCATGCCGTCGAAGTACAGCATCGAGACGCTGCCCCAACCCGACAGTGCGGCGGTCCGCCTGGTGACGGTGCCCGCGGAGACCGTCGCGGTGCTGCGGTACAGCGGCGACCGCAGCCCAGCCGTCGTCGCACGCAAGGGCGCGGAGCTGCTGGAGGTGCTCGCCGCGAGCGACTACCAGGCCGAGGGCGAGCCCGTGGCCTGGTTCTACGACCCCCCGTTCACGCTGCCCTTCCGGCGCCGCAACGAGGCCGTCGTCGCCGTCACGACCCGCTGACGGCTACTCCCACTCGATGGTGCCCGGCGGCTTGCTCGTGACGTCGAGCACGACGCGGTTGACGGCGGGCACCTCGTTGGTGATGCGCGTGGAGATGCGCTCGAGCACCTCGTAGGGCACCCGGGTCCAGTCGGCCGTCATCGCGTCCTCACTGGACACCGGGCGCAGCACGATGGGATGGCCGTAGGTGCGGCCGTCGCCCTGCACGCCCACCGACCGGACGTCGGCGAGCAGCACCACCGGGCACTGCCAGATCTGGTTGTCCAGACCGGCGGCGGTGAGCTCCTCCCTGGCGATCGCGTCGGCGCTGCGCAACGTGTCGAGCCGGGCGGCGGTCACCTCGCCGACGATGCGGATGCCCAGGCCCGGTCCGGGGAACGGCTGGCGGGCGACGATGTCCTCGGGCAGCCCGAGCTCGCGGCCGACCGCGCGCACCTCGTCCTTGAACAGCAGCCGCAGCGGCTCGACCAGCCGGAACTTCAGGTCGTCGGGCAGGCCGCCGACATTGTGGTGGCTCTTGATGTTCGCGGTGCCCGACCCGCCGCCGGACTCGACGACGTCGGGATAGAGCGTGCCCTGCACCAGGAAGTCGACGTCACCGCCCTTGTCCTGCACCAATTCGCGCACCGCGCCCTCGAACGCGCGGATGAACTCGCGACCGATGATCTTGCGCTTGCCCTCCGGGTTCGTCACCCCGGACAGCGCCTGCAGGAACCGGTCTGCGACGTCGACGGTGACCAGGTTGGCACCGGTGGCGGCGACGAAGTCACGCTGGACCTGGGCCCGCTCACCGGACCGCAGCAGACCGTGGTCGACGAACACGCAGGTGAGCCGGTCGCCGATGGCGCGCTGCACGAGTGCTGCCGCCACGGCGGAGTCCACCCCGCCGGACAGGCCGCAGATCGCCCGGCCGTCGCCGATCTGGGCGCGCACCTGCTCGACCAGCGCGTCGGCGATGTTGGCAGGCGTCCACTTGGCGCCGATCCCGGCGAAGTCGTGCAGGAAGCGGCTGAGCACCTGCTGGCCGTGCGGCGAGTGCAGCACCTCGGGGTGGTACTGCACACCGGCCAGCCGGCGGGCGCGGTTCTCGAACGCGGCGACCGGGGCGCCGCTGCTGGTGGCGACCACATCGAAACCCTCAGGCGCCGCGGTGACCGCGTCACCGTGGCTCATCCACACCGGCTGCGTGCCGGGCAGATCCGAATGCAGTTCGCCGCCAGCGACTTTCAGCTCGGTGCGGCCGTACTCGCTGGTGCCCGTGCGCGCGACGGTGCCGCCGAGCGCCTGCGCCATCGCCTGGAACCCGTAGCAGATGCCGAACACCGGGACATCGAGATCGAACAGCGCCGGATCGAGTTGGGGCGCCCCCTCGGCGTACACGCTGGCCGGACCGCCGGACAGCACGATCGCCTGCGGATCGCGGGCCTTGATGTCCTCGACGCTGGCGGTGTGGGGCACGACCTCGGAGTACACCCGCGCCTCACGCACGCGACGGGCGATGAGCTGGGCGTACTGCGCGCCGAAGTCGACCACCAGAACGGGCCGCGGGCCCGAGGGATCGGCGGGAGTATTCACTGGCCCAGTCTAGTGGGGGGCTGTATCAGCTGCCCGGGTCGTCGAGCGTGGTCCCGGCCGAGCTAGGCGTAGGCCACCCCGGACGCCGTCTCCGTCCCCGAGCCCGGCAGTGCATGCCACGGGCAGTACGCCAGGTAGGAGCTGATCGTCAGCACCACTGCGTGGTCCCGGTCGAGCTGTGGCTGGTCGGACATCACGTTGTCGATGACCGTGAGATGGGGCACGCCCTGGTCGAGCGACGTGCAGATGCCGTGGGCGTACTCGAGCATCGCCCTGAAGTCGGTGAAGGCCACGCCGTCCCGGCTCAGTTGTTCGAGGAACTCCCCGTCACTGGGTGTCGCGCCCGCCGGGGCCGCCAGCAGCAGCGCCGGCAACAACGCCGCGGCGGGGATCGCCGTGCGCATCCGCCTCAGCAGCCTCATCGACATGTCCTTCTCGCCCGACGCCCCTTCCGAAACTACCCCCGGGGTCCACGGCGCAAACCCAGAAACCCAACACACGCAGGGCTTTCACCCCGGCGTCTGAGTCGCCGCCCACGTCCGACGCATGCCGTTCGACGAAAGTGGGCATTGAAGGGGTACTGCGCGTTCGACGACCCGACGAAAGCGAGGTGGCCAGTGCTTGGTCTACCCGACGAGGTACGCACCTGCCTGTTCGACCTCGACGGTGTCCTCACCGACACGGCGAGCGTGCACAAGAAGGCATGGCAGGCGATGTTCGACGACTTCCTGCGACAGCGGGCGGACAGCACAGGTGAGCAGTTCGTGCCGTTCGACGTCGACCAGGACTACCTGGAGTACGTCGACGGCAAGCGGCGTGACGACGGGGTGCGCTCCTTCCTTTCCAGCCGCGGCATCGAGCTGCCCGATGGCGACCCGGACGACCCGCCGGACGCCGAGACCGTCGCCGGGCTGGGCAACCGGAAGAACGACCTCTTCCAGGAGACGCTGCGCACCGACGGCATCGAGGTGTTCGACGGCTCCCGCCGGTACCTCGAAGCCGTCGCCGCCGCAGGACTCGGTGTCGGGGTGGTGTCGTCGAGCGCCAATACCCGCGACGTGCTCGAGGTCACCGGCCTTGCCCGATTCGTCCAGCACCGAGTCGACGGAGTCACGCTGCGCGAGGAGAACATCCCGGGTAAGCCGGCGCCCGACTCCTTCCTGCGGGCGGCTCAGCTGTTCGGTGTGGCGCCACCCGCGGCGGCCGTGTTCGAGGACGCGCTGTCCGGGGTCGCCGCGGGCCGCGCCGGGTACTTCGGATACGTGGTGGGCGTCGACCGGGTGGGGCAGGCCGACGAGTTGCGCCGCAACGGCGCCGACATCGTCGTCACCGACCTGGCCGATCTGCTGGACGAGTCGTGATCTCCCACGACGCCTTCCCCGTCGAGCCGTGGCAGGTCCGGGAGACCGAGCTCGACTTCGACCTCCTCGACGAGTCTGAGTCGTTGTTCGCACTGTCCAACGGCCACATCGGTTTACGCGGCAATCTCGACGAGGGCGAACCGCACGGAATGCCCGGCACCTACCTCAACTCGTTCTACGAGATCCGGCCACTGCCGTACGCCGAAGCGGGCTACGGCTATCCGGAGGCGGGTCAGACGGTCGTCGACGTCACCAACGGCAAGATCATGCGGCTGCTGGTCGACGACGAGCCGTTCGACGTCCGATACGGCGAGCTGATCGACCACGAGCGCGTTCTCGATCTTCGCGCAGGCACGCTGACGCGGTGCGCGCACTGGCGCTCGCCGGCGGGCAGGCAGGTCAAGGTGCGGTCCACCCGGCTGGTGTCGCTGGTGCAGCGCGGTGTCGCGGCCATCGAATACATCGTCGAGGCGATGGACGAATTCGTCCGCGTCACAGTGCAATCCGAGCTGGTCGCCAACGAGGACCAGCCGCAGACGTCGGACGATCCGCGGGTGGCAGCGGCGCTGAAGACCCCGCTCGAGGCGATCACGCACGAGAACACCGACGCGTCGGCGGTGCTGGTGCACCGCACCCGCGGCAGCGCGCTGATGATGGCGGCCGCCATGGACCACGAGGTCGACGTGCCCGGCCGGGTCGAGGTGCACACCGACTCCCGCGACGACCTGGCGCGCACCACGGTGATCTGCGGGCTGCGTCCGGGCCAGCAGTTGCGGATCGTCAAGTACCTCGCCTACGGCTGGTCCAGCCTGCGGTCCCGGCCGGCGCTGCGCGATCAGGTCGCCGCCGCGCTGACCGGCGCGCGCTACGTCGGGTGGCAGGGGCTGCTCGACGCCCAGCGCGAATACCTCGACGACTTCTGGGACTGTGCGGACGTCGAGGTCGACGGGGACCCCGACATCCAGCAGGCGGTGCGGTTCGGACTGTTCCACGTGTTGCAGGCCAGCGCCCGGGCAGAACGACGCGCGATCCCCGGAAAGGGCTTGACCGGCACCGGATATGACGGTCACGCGTTCTGGGACACCGAGGGTTTCGTGCTGCCGGTGCTGACGTACACCAAACCGGCCGCGGCCGCCGACGCGCTGCGCTGGCGGGCGTCGACGCTCGACCTGGCCAGGGAACGCGCCGCCCAACTCGACCTCCAGGGTGCCGCGTTCCCCTGGCGCACCATCCGCGGCGAGGAGTGTTCGGCGTACTGGCCTGCGGGAACCGCGGCGTGGCACGTCAACGCCGACATCGCGATGGCGTTCGACCGGTACCGCACCGTCACCGGTGACGATTCCCTGGAGGAGGAGTGCGGGCTGGCCGTGCTGGTCGACACCGCGCGGCTGTGGATCTCGATCGGCCACCACGACCGGCACGGCGTGTGGCACCTGGACGGTGTCACCGGTCCGGACGAATACACGGCCGTGGTGCGCGACAACGTGTTCACCAATCTGATGGCCGCGCACAATCTCCGGGTGGCCGCCGACGCGTGCACCCGGCGGCCGGAGGCCGCCCGCGAGATGGGAGTGACCACCGAGGAGACCGCGGCGTGGCGGGACGCGGCCGCGTCGGCGAACATCCCCTACGACGAGGAACTCGGCGTGCACCAGCAGTGCGAGGGCTTCACCACGCTGGCCGAATGGGAGTTCACCGACAACACCTCATACCCGCTGCTGCTCAACGAGCCCTACGTGCGGCTCTACCCGGCCCAGGTGATCAAGCAGGCCGACCTGGTGCTGGCGATGCAGTGGCAGAGTCACGCCTTCACCGACGAACAGAAGGCTCGCAACGTCGACTACTACGAGCGGCGCACCACCCGCGACTCCTCGCTGTCGGCGTGCACCCAGGCGGTGATGTGCGCCGAGGTGGGGCACATGGAACTCGCGCACGACTACACCTTCGAGGCGGCGCTGATCGACCTGCGCGATCTGCACCACAACACCCGCGACGGGCTGCACATGGCGTCGCTGGCCGGGGCGTGGACGGCGCTGGTGGCCGGATTCGGCGGGTTGCGCGACGACGAGGGCGTGCTGTCCCTCGACCCGCATCTGCCCGATGCGTTCTCCCGGTTGCGGTTCCGGTTGTGCTGGCGGGGTTTCCGGCTGACGGTGAACGCCGAGCACGACGAGGTGACCTACACGCTGCGCGACGGGCCCGACGGTGAGTTGACGATCCGGCACGCGGGTGAGGAACTGCAGGTCACCACCGCCGAGCCGACCACCGTCGCGGTGCGACGGCGCAAGCCGCTGCTGCCGACACCTCCGCAGCCGCCCGGTCGCGAACCGCTGCGGCGCCGCCTCACCGGCCAGGACTGACCACCGCATCGCCGGCCGGCCAACACGACTGGTCAACACCTATGCTCAGCGGATGGGAAGGCTGCTCGGGCTGCTACGGCGAGGTGACCTCGCGATCGCGTTGATCGCCGACCGGGTGGCGGGCGACCGACGGCGGGCATCCAGCCTGCGGGCCGCGCACCGCTACTGGTCGGCGCCGGGCGCCGACGATGCTTGGCAGTCGAACTCGCACTGGCGGACCGGTCTCGCGGACGACCTGTGGCAGGACGTCGGCAGACAACATCTCGACATGTACCGCGTCTTCGCCGCAGGCCTGGGCCGCACCGGCGGCCCCGGCGTGACCATCGAGTGGGGATGCGGCGGCGGAGCCAATGCCGTTTCCTTCGCTCCCCTGGCGTCACGGTTCATCGCCGCCGACATCTCCGCCGACAGCGTCGCCGAGTGCCTGACACAGGTGCGGGCGGTCTGCGACACCCCGGTGCAAGGCATCCACATCGACATCGCCGATGCGGTGGCGGCGTCCGACGGGCTCGAAGGCAGCTGCGACACGTTCCTGTGCTACTACGTCATCGAGCTCACGGCGGCGCCGAAGGACGCGCTCGACATCCTCGCCATCGCCGAACGGATGCTCACCAGCGGCGGAATCGCCGTGATCCAGGTGAAGTACCACACCGCCCAGCTCGGCACCCGCGGGCGGGGCGGTCGCGGCTACCGGCGGCACCTGGCGCAGACGACCACCTTCGCGATCGACGAGTTCTGGGAGCACGCCGCCGCGAGCGGCCTCATCCCGCGGCTCGTCACGCTGGTGCCGAGGAACGAACTCGACTCCAGGTATGCCTATTACGCGCTCACGAAGCCGTGACCGCGCGCTGAATCAGGCGCCGCGCGCCTCCGCGGTGGTCGGGTCACGCCGGTTGACGTCCTCGGAGCTGGCGTTCCAGTCCAGCGCGGCCGGCGCACCTGCGGGCACCACCGGATGCTCGGGCGCGATCGGATCGAGCCGGCGGTAGCCCTCGCCCTGAGCGGGCCGCAGGTCCTCGGCACCCTTGTTCGGCCACAGCGACGCCGCCCGCTCCGCCTGGGCGGTGATGCTCAGCGACGGGTTCACGCCGAGATTGGCGGAGATGGCCGCACCGTCCACCACGTACAGCGTCGGGTAGTTGTACACCCGGTGGTACGGGTCGATGACCCCGTGCTCGGGGCCGTCACCGATCACCGCGCCACCCAGGAAGTGCGCCGTCAGCGGGATGTTGAACAGCTCACCCCAGGTACCGCCGGCCACGCCGTCGATCTTCTTGGCGATGCGCCGGGTCACCTCGTTGCCGACCGGGATCCAGCTCGGGTTCGGCTCGCCGTGGCCCTGCTTGCTGTCGAGCATGCGGAAGCCGAGCTTCGTCTTCCTGGTGAAGGTGGTGATCGAGTTGTCGAGGTTCTGCATCACCAGCGCGATCATGGTGCGCTCGCTCCAGCGCCGCGGGTTGAGCAGCCGCAGCGTGCCCTTCGGGTCGGCGCCGGCGTTGTGGAACAGCTGCTTCCAGCGGGGCACGTCGGTGCCCTGGGGGCCGGCGCCGTCGGTCATCAGCGTCTGCAGCAGGCCCATGGCGTTGGAGCCCTTGCCGTACCGGCAGGGTTCGACGTGCGTGTCGTCCGTCGGGTGGATGGACGACGTGATGGCCACGCCGTGGGTGAGGTCGAGGTCGTCGCGGACCTGGAGCCGGCCAGCGCCGACGATCGACTCGGAGTTGGTGCGGGTGAGCAGGCCGAGCCGGTCCGACAGCTTCGGCAGTTTCCCGGTGTCGCGCATCTTGAACAGCAGCTTCTGGGTGCCGTAGGTGCCCGCCGCGACGATGACGTGCGTGGCGGTGAATGTGCGGCGCTTCCTGCGCAGCAGCCGGCCGGTGTGGGCGGTCTTGACCTCCCAGATCCCGTCGGGCCGCTGCTGGAGGCTGGTCACGGTGGTCATCGGGTGGATCTGGGTGCCCGCCGACTCCGCCAGGCCCAGGTAGTTCTTCAGCAGGGTGTTCTTGGCGCCGAAGCGGCAGCCGGTCATGCACTGGCCGCACTCGATGCACCCGGTCCGGGCCGGGCCCGCGCCGCCGAAGTACGGGTCGGGGACCGTCTTGCCGGGCGTCTTCTCGCCGTCGGGGCCGAAGAACACCCCGACCGGGGTGGGCACGAAGGTGTCCCCGACGCCCATGTCCTCGGCGACCTCTTTCATGATGCGGTCGGCGTCGGTGAACGTGGGGTTGGTGACGACGCCGAGCATGCGCTGGGCCTGCTCGTAGTGCGGCAGCAACTCGTCGCGCCAGTCGGTGATGTGCTTCCACTGCGGATCCTTGAAGAACGGCTCGCGCGGCACGTACAGCGTGTTCGCGTAGTTGAGCGAACCGCCGCCGACGCCCGCGCCCGCCAGGATCAGCACGTTGCGCAGCAGGTGGATGCGCTGGATGCCGAAGCACCCGAACTTGGGCGCCCACAGGAACTTCCGCAGGTTCCAGGAGGTCTTGGCGAACTCCTTGTCGGCGAAGCGGCGGCCGGCCTCCAGGACGCCGACGCGGTAGCCCTTCTCGGTGAGTCGCAGCGCGCTCACGCTGCCGCCGAATCCCGAGCCGATGATCAGGACGTCATAGTCAGGCTGCATCACACCAGTATGAGTTACCGCTGGGTAACTTTTCTAGACAGGTCGACCTAAGTTGTCAACGCGTCACACTTGCGCCGGCCGCGGTCAGGAACCGACGGCCAGACCGACCTTCTGGAACTCCTTGAGGTCGCAGTAGCCGGCCTTGGCCATCGCCCGCCGCAGTCCGCCAACCAGGTTCAGCGAGCCGAACGGATCGTCGGACGGGCCGTCCAGCACCTGCCGCAGCGACGGCCGCTCCCCCACCGCGACCTGCAGCAGCGCGCCGCGGGGCAGCGAGGGGTGAGCGGCCGCGGCAGGCCAGAACCAGCCGCCGCCCAACGCCTCGGCCGCCGTGGCCAAAGGAGTCCCCAGCACCGCCGCGTCCGCACCGCACGCAATGGCCTTGGCCAGGTCGCCGGAGGTGTGGATGTCGCCGTCGGCCAGCACGTGCACATAGCGGCCGCCGGTCTCGTCGAGGTACTCGCGGCGGGCGGCGGCGGCGTCGGCGATGGCGGTGGCCATCGGGACGCTGATGCCGAGCACCTCGTCGCTGGTGGTGACGCCGCTGGTGGAGCCGTACCCCACGATGACGCCGGCCGCGCCGGTGCGCATCAGGTGCAGCGCGGTGCGGTGGTCGAGCACACCGCCGGCCACCACCGGCACGTCCAGTTCGGAGATGAAGGTCTTCAGGTTCAGCGGCTCGCCGTCGGACGCCACGCGTTCGGCCGACACGATGGTGCCCTGGATGACCAGCAGGTCCAGTCCGGCCGCGATCAGCGACGGCGTCAGCGCCCTGGCGTTCTGCGGGCTGACCCGCACGGCCGTCGTCAGCCCGGCATCCCGGATCCGGGCCACCGCGGCGCCGAGCAGCTCGGGGTCGAGCGGCGCGGCGTGCAGCTGCTGCAACAGCCGGATCGCGGCGGACGGCTCGGGCTCCTTCTCCGCGGCCTCGAGCACCTGGGCGATCTTCTCCTCGACGTCGGCGTGCCTGCCGATCAGCCCCTCGCCGTTGAGGACGCCGAGGCCGCCGAGCCGGCCCAGCTCGATGGCGAAGTCGGTGGAGGCGAGCGCATCGGTGGGGTGCGACAGCACCGGCATGTCGAACCGGTAGGCGTCGAGCTGCCATGCGGTCGACACGTCCTTGGACGACCGGGTGCGCCGGGACGGCACGATGTTGATGTCGCCGAGCTCATAGGTACGGCGGGCGGTGCGGCCCATGCCGATCTCGACCATGTCGCGCATGCGCGTCAGACCCCGCGGGCGTAGTAGTTCGGCGCTTCGACGGTCATCTGGATGTCGTGCGGATGGCTCTCCTTGAGCCCCGCGGCGGTGATCTGGACGAACTGCGCCTGCTGCAGATGCTCGATGGTGGCCGACCCGGTGTATCCCATCGCCGCCCGCAGGCCGCCGGTGAGCTGGTGGATCACCGTCGACAGCGGTCCGCGGAACGGCACGCGGCCCTCGATGCCCTCGGGCACCAGCTTGTCCTCGCTCAGGGCGTCGTCCTGGAAGTAGCGGTCCTTGGAGTAGCTTTTGCGGGTCCCGCGAGTCTGCATCGCACCGAGCGAGCCCATCCCGCGGTAACTCTTGTACTGCTTGCCGTTGACGAAGATCAGGTCGCCGGGCGCCTCGGCGGTGCCGGCCAGCAGCGAACCGAGCATCGCCGTCGACGCGCCCGCGGCCAGTGCCTTGGCGATGTCGCCGGAGTACTGCAGCCCGCCGTCGGCGATCACCGGCACCCCGGACGGCGCGCAGGCGGCGACGGCCTCGAGGATCGCGGTGATCTGCGGTGCGCCGACACCGGCGACGACGCGGGTGGTGCAGATCGAACCCGGCCCTACACCCACCTTCACCGCGTCAGCCCCCGCCTGCACCAATGCTGCTGCCGCGGCCCGGGTGGCGACGTTGCCGCCGATCACGTCGACGCGGTCACCGACGGCCATCTTCACCCGGTTCACCATGTCCAGCACGCCGCGGTTGTGCGCGTGCGCGGTGTCGACGATGAGGACGTCGACACCGGCGTCGGCCAGCGTCATCGCCCTGGTCCAGGCGTCGTCGCCGACACCGACCGCCGCGCCGACCAGCAGCCGGCCGTCGGAGTCCTTGGTGGCCAGCGGGAACTGCTCGGTCTTGACGAAGTCCTTCACCGTGATCAGGCCGGTGAGCTTGCCGTGGTTGTCGACGATCGGCAGCTTCTCGATCTTGTGCCTGCGCAGCAGCCCGAGCGCGGCTTCGGCCGACACCCCCTCCTGCGCGGTGATCAGCGGCGCCTTGGTCATCACCTCCGACACCGGCTTGCTCTGGTCGACCTCGAACCGCATGTCGCGGTTGGTGATGATGCCGACGAGTGCGCCGTTGTCGTCCACCACAGGCAGCCCGGAGATCCGGAACCGCGCGCACATGGCGTCCACCTCGGCCAGCGTGTTGGCCGGCGAGCAGGTCACCGGATCGGTCACCATGCCCGCCTCGGAGCGCTTCACCGTCTCGACCTGGCCGGCCTGCTCGGCTGCGGGCAGGTTGCGGTGCAGCACGCCCATGCCCCCGGCGCGCGCCATCGCGATGGCCATCCGAGACTCGGTCACCGTGTCCATCGCGGAGCTGACGAGCGGCACCCGCAGCCGGATGCGCTTGGTCAGCCTGCTCGAGGTGTCGGCCATCGCCGGGACCACGTCGGAGGCGGCCGGCAGCAACAGGACGTCGTCGAATGTGAGCCCGAGCATCGCGACCTTGGTCGGATCGTCACCGCCGGTGGGCACCGGTACGGCGATGGGAACGCTGCTTTCAGCGATCGACATGGGCCTCGACATCCTTACTGCCTCCATCGGGGCGAAGCGTGATACTCAATCCTATCGGCTCAGCAGCCGCAACTCGCGATTCCATTCCCGGTCGCCGCGCCGGAGCAACCGCTGGCGCGATCCCAGTGGGGCTGCGTACTCTGGACGCGTGCGAGACCACTTGCCGCCGGGTTTGCCGCCTGACCCGTTCGCCGACGATCCGTGCGATCCGTCGGCTGCGCTCGATGCGCTCGAACCGGGTCAGCCGCTGGACCCGCAGGAACGCACCGCGGTGGAAGCCGATCTCGCCGATCTGGCGGTTTACGAAGCACTTCTGGCCCACAAGGGCATCCGTGGTCTCGTGGTGTGCTGCGACGAATGCCAGCAGGACCACTACCACGACTGGGACATGTTGCGCGCCAACCTGTTACAGCTGCTGGTCGACGGGACGGTGCGGCCGCACGAGCCGGCCTACGACCCGGAACCCGACGCCTATGTGACGTGGGACTACTGCCGCGGGTACGCCGACGCGTCGCTCAACGAGGCAACGTCGGAGTCCGACGGATACCGCTGACCCAGCCGGTCACTCACCCGCATCCTGCGGCGTGGCCACCTCTGGCAGTACCAACTCGGGCATCTGGAGCACCGGCGGAATCGACGCCGGCCCAGGATTCTGCGCACCACCGCCACTGAGACGCGGCTGCGGCAATTCGACCGGCTCGTCGACGGGCGGCTGCTCCGCCTGAGGCTCCTCGACCGGGGGCAGCGGCACCGGGGGCAACTGCACCGGCGGCGGCGGGACCGGTGGCGCGGGGATGACGGTGCTGGTGGGCACCTGCGGCTGGGGCGTCGGGATCGGCCGCGGGCTCGGGGTCGGCAGCGGTGCCGGCTGGGGGCTCGGGGTCGGCAGCGGTGTCGGGCTCGGCCGGGGCGACGGGGTCGGAAGCGGCAACTGTGACGACGGGGTCGGCAGCGGCGTCGACGGCGACGTGGTGCCGTCCGACGGCGATGTCGTCGGCGACGATGTGGTCGGCGATGACGTCGAACCCGGGATCTCTCCGGGACTCGTGGTCGTCGGCGTCGAGGTGGTGGCATCCGGGTCGAGGATCACCGGCAGCGGCAGGTCCGGCGGGATCTCGGGCAGCACCAACGGCGGCGCGTCCGGCGGCACGGTCGCGTTGACGTCGCGGGTGTCCACCTTCACCGACAGTTGCTGCCACTGCTCCACGAGCTCTTCCTGGCGGGTCGAGTCGTCCACCGCGGCGACCGTCGTGGTCATCGTCTGCAGTTTGTTCTGGGCGGCCGTCCAATCGCCCTGGTCGATCAGTTGCTGGACCTCGGCGAGCTGCGACTGCGCCGCCAGCACCACCTGGTCGTCGCGGGTCTGCTGCTGCTCGCCGAACAGCGCGGTGCGCAGGCCGTACAGCGGGTCGTCGGGCCCGGCGCCCGCGATCACCGCCCCGAAGCCACCGACGGCCAGGACGGCGGCCGCCACCGAGCCGAGCACGGCCATCGAGGCCCGGCTGCGCTGCCGCGACGACGCCGACCGATCCAGTGCCTGGACCGCGTCCCGGGTGGTCACCACCGAGGTGACCGGCGCCTGCCGGACCTCGTCGCGCCAGCCGGCGAGCACGTAGGCCAGTTCGGCCTCGCCTGCGTCGGTGGAGTAGACGGGCTGCTCGCCGGCGAGCGCGTCGAGGAAGCGATCGGTGCGGTTCACCTCGTTAAGCGAGGGATCACCGCCGTTGTTGGTCCATCGTCCGAAGTCAGGCATGGTCATGCCCCGTCGCCATGATCTCCTGCTTGAGCCGGGCCAGCGCGCGGTGCTGCGCGACGCGCACCGCGCCCGCAGTGCTGCCGACCGTCTCCGCGGTCTCCTCGGCGCTCATCCCGACGACGACGCGCAGGATCAGGATCTCGCGCTGCTTCTCCGGCAGCTTGGCCAGCAGGCGGTTCATCCGGGCGGACGACTCGGCGTCCATCGCCATCTGCTCCGGGCCGGCGTCGGTCGAAAAGCGTTCGGGCACGACGTCGGTCGGTTCGGAGCGGTTGCGGGCGGCCGCACGATGGGCGTCAGCAACCTTGTGGGCAGCGATACCGTACACAAAGGCCAGGAACGGACGTCCCTGATCCTTGTAGCGCGGCAGCGCCGTGATGGCGGCCAAGCACACCTCCTGAGCGATGTCATCTGCTGAGAGACCACTTCGTTCGCCCGCCCCGATCCTTGCCCGGCAGTACCGGACGATGATGGGCCGGATGATCTCCAGCACCTCCCGGAGCGCGTCCCGATCACCGGCCACTGCCTCAGCAACGACAGCATCGAGACGATCTCTCGAATTTGTCATCGTGTGCGGCTTCTCCAGCGTTACGAACGCCGACACTCTCGTCGGTGTGGCTGAACTAAACAATAACGACCGTGCCGGGGCGGCCCGGGGTCAGCGATCAGACCACACGCCGCCCCTGTGCTGCACAATATCGGCGCTGCGGTCCCGAACGGCGGCGACGCGCTCCGCCGTGAGGGTCGCGCTTCCGATATCGGCGAGCAGACAGGCCAGCGCCCACTGCAGCGGGATCAGGCCCGCGGCGTCGGCGTCGGCCAGCGCGGCGTCGGCCACCGGACGGGCGTCGTCCACGCCGCCGGCACTGCAGAGCGCGGCGGCCAGGATCACCTTCGACTTCACGGCGTGCCGGGTGGAGCCGAACGGCGCCGCCGCGGCGACCGCTCGGCGGGCGTGGTCGACGGCGGCGTCGCCATCGCCGCGCGCCATGGCCAGTTCGGCCGACACCCAGCCGAGCCGGATGAGCGGCCGAGCGGATGCGGCGGCGTCGGCCTCGGTGCGCACCTGGTTCAGCAGCCGCGCCGAAAGGGCGAACCGGCCGGTGCCCAGCGCGTCGGCTGCCAGTCCGGTGAGGGCGTCGGCGCGGGCCTCCGGGTCCCCGCCCGCGAGGACCAGTGCCCTGCCGTCCCAGTGCCGTGCATCGGCGTGGCCGCCGAGCTGGCGCAGAAACGACGCCCGCGTGCTGTGCGCGAGGGACACCAGCGGCGCACTGGGCGACCGGCACACGACGGCGAGATCGGCCAGCGCCGCGCCGTAGCGACCCTGCCCGCCCGCCGCCACAGCGCGCAGCCACCGGCCCTGGGTGTCCCCGGCGGACGGCAGCGGCCAACGGCCGGGGTCATCGCCGAAGGCGGCGCGGCGCAGGGCGCTCGCTGGAGGGGTGATCATCGCTCGGCGACGGTACCAATCACGCTGGGCGGGCCGGTGCCGGCAAATTATTGAACGATCCGGATCGGCGGCGGTTAACAGTTGATGGTGGGCGGGTTACCACCGCGTTACGGCGCTCGCCGGCGTGCCGCAACCGGAGTGCAGAACCAGCTCCGCCGATCAGCGGAAACGCGTGAAGCGCACTGGTCGAGGGTGATTCGCTATCACCTTCTGCGTTGCCCGCAGGTCGCAACAATGAACGTGACGTAAATTCTCAAGCTGCGCTTATGTCATTGAGCACACGTGCAGGCTATTGACGGAATTTCTGGAGCACCCCTACTTTGTGTGCACGAGTAGTCATCGGCGACACACGCTCGGATCGGTTTCACAACTCACGCTCTCCCGCGTTCTCCACAAGAGTGTGTAGAGAGGGGTTTACCCATGCCACAGCCGCAGCAGCTGCCAGGACCCAATGCCGACATCTGGGACTGGCAAATGCAGGGCCTTTGCCGGGGCGTCGATTCGTCGGTGTTCTTCCATCCCGACGGCGAGCGCGGCCGTGCCCGCGCTCAGCGGGAGATGCGCGCCAAGGAGATGTGCCGGAGCTGTCCGGTGATCGCACAGTGCCGTTCGCACGCGCTCGCCGTGGGCGAGCCGTACGGCATCTGGGGCGGTCTGAGCGAAGCGGAACGCGAACTGCTGCTCAAACGAGGCATCCGCCGCACGGCCTGACGAACCACGTCGACGAGGCCCCACTCCGCAAACCGGAGTGGGGCTTCGCCGTTTCCGCACAACACCTGTCTCCCGGAGGGTGAACGCGCCCGAAACGCCCACATCGCGAAGGCGCGCGCCGCTAGATTGATTCGCGACGACCCGTCCTTCGACGTCCCTCCACCCCGTCCGCGCGACGAAGGGAGCTCCCATGAGCACGGCAGCCGAACGCGCAGCTCAGCTCGAACTGGTGTCACGGTTGAAGTCCTCCTACCCCGAACTCCCCGACGCTCCCACGCCCGACCTGCTCGACCACGCCCGAATCACGGCGTACCTGAAGCCCGTTCACGACGTCGGCGGCGAGCCCTGCGCTCCCGAAGAGTTCGTGAACAAGGAATACGAGCAGTGGGAGGAGCTCACCTACGTCATCTGCGAGGTGCTCGCATGGCGCGGGATCTGGCTGTCGGAGGAACGGCGACGGATCGGCAACGTGGACGTCGGCCGCGCCGAGTACCTCGGACTGCCCTACTACGGCCGGTGGCTGCTGGCAGTCGCCCGCGTCCTGGTGGAGAAGCATCACCTGGCGCTCGGTGAGATCAGCGAGCGGATGGCCGAGGTGTCCTCGCGGTACGCCGGCGGCCTCGACGGCAAAAAGCTGGAGGCGAAGCCGAAGTCCGAGGGCGACGGCTCGCAGGTGAAACGCAACAGTCACCACAAAGACGCCGTCGGCAAGGGAGATCCGCAGAAGTACTCGGGCCTGGCCGGCGAGCCGGGATTCAAGGTGGGAGACCGCGTCGCCGTGCGCGAACTCCCGGTGATCTTCTACACCCGCACACCGGAGTACTGCCGCGGGGCGACGGGTGAGATCGCCTCGGTCGCCTACGAGAGTCCCGCCGCCGAGGACGAGACCTGGGATCGCGAGGACGCGACGCCCGAATGGTTCTACGTGGTCCAGTTCACCATGTCCGAGCTGTGGGACGGCTACACCGGGGCCGCCACCGACACGCTGCGCACCGAGCTGCCCGAGCGCTGGCTCGAATCCGCCCACTGACCGCCGGTTTTCGAGAGGGATCCCATTCATGTCTCACGACCACGACCACGACCACGACCGGACCGTCAAGCCGATGGTGGACGAGGTCACCGATTTCGAGGTGCTCGAGATCGCGCTGCGGGAGCTGTGCATCGAGAAGGGCATCTTCACCGCCGAGGAGCATCGGCGCTTCACCGAGTTCGCCGAACAGATCGGGCCCACCCCGGCGGCCCGACTGGTGGCCAGGGCGTGGCTGGACCCCGACTTCAAGCAGCTCGCCCTCACCGAACCGATGACGGCCAGCAAGGAGTGCGGCGTCGACTGGATGGAGCCGACCGGCTTCGGCACGCCGAGCGACTTCACGGCGTTCGAGATCCTGGCCGACACACCGACTCTGCACAACGTGATCGTGTGCGCGCTGTGCTCGTGCTACCCACGCCCCATCCTGGGCAACTCCCCCGAGTGGTACCGCACCCCCAATTACCGTCGCCGTCTGGTGCGGTGGCCCCGCCCGGTGCTCGCCGAATTCGGTCTGTACCTGCCCGACGACGTCGAGGTGCGGGTGCAGGACTCCAATCAGAAGCACCGGTTCATGGTGATGCCCATGCAGCCCGAGGGCACCGAGGGCTGGAGCGAGGACCAGCTGGCCGAGATCATCACCCGCGACTGCCTGATCGGAGTGGCGTTGCCCAAGGCGGGCGTCACCACGAACGTCATCACCAAGACGCGTCCTGCGACGCATCCGATTCCGGCCGAGTGAGGACCCGTCGTGTCCACCGAGCGTGACCCCCAGCCCGTCGACGAGGTCAAAAGCGCTGTGCTGCAAGAGATCGTCGAGCGAAATCAGGTGTGGCCGCGGATGGCGGCCAAGTACGGCGTGGAGAATCCGGTGCCGCCGTGGAAGACCAGCCTCGACGGCCTGTGCGACGCGCTCGACCAGGCGGCGTGCGACGCGAACGTCCCGAACTTCAAGGAACGCCGCGACGAGGAAGACGCCCTCTCGGCGAGCAGGTACGCCCATCTGCCCTACCCCGAGAACCAGTTGATGGCCCTCGCGCACTCGCTGCTGGCGCGAGGCGTGGTCGACGAGGCGACGCTGCAGCAGCGCCTCGCGAGTGTCCGGGCGCGTCTCGAAGCCTAGGCGGCACAGCGCGGCGTCGTGGTTACCCTCGTGGTGCCATGACTCGACGTTTCGCGCTCCTGCTGCTCGTGTGTGCCCTCTGGACCGGTTCCACAGCGTGTTCGCTGTTCACCGGCAGCGACCCGAAGGACGTCCTGCGGTCATTCGCCGATGCGCTGCAGCGCAAGGACTCCCCCGCCGCCGCGGCCACCACCACCGACGAGGCGGCGGCGGAGTCCGCCATCACCTCGATGTTCGACGGCATGCCGAAGGACACCACGGTGACCGTCGACGTGGGGGATGTGTCCGAGGACAACCACCAGGCGACGCTGAGCTACTCGTGGACATTCGGACCCGAGCGGAACTTCCGGTACGACGCGACGGCGACCGCGACGCAGTCCGGCGACGAGTGGCGCGTGCAATGGGCGCCGACGGTGCTGCACCCGGACCTCGCCGCGGGGATGCACTTTCAGTACAGCGACGACAAGAACTTCCTCACCCCCGTCACCGATCGCGACGGCCGGCCCCTGATGACGTGGCAGACCGTCGGCGTGGTCGACCTCCGCCGGGACGACCTCGCCTCGGCGGCCGCCCTGGCGGCGCTGCTGCAGCAGTTCGCACCGACCATCACCGACGCCACCATCGCCGACCAGTTCGCCGCCACGCAGGGCGACACCGTCACGGTGATCCGGCTCCGGGAGGCCGACCTGGCACTGGTGCGGGATCAGTTGACCCGCATTCCGGGTGTGACGGTCACCGAGCAGGGCGCGCTGCTCACCGCCGACCGCGCCCTGTCCTCGCCGGCGATCAGCGGGCTGCAGGACGTCTGGCGCACGAAGATCGACGCGGCCGCAGGCTGGTCGGTGGCCCTGGTCGACGGTCAGGGACAACCGACCTACGACCTGACATCGACACCGGCCAGGGACACGCCGCCGATCCGGACCACCCTGGACACCCGCCTGCAGTTGCTCGCGCAGGCGGCCGTCGCCGCGGAATCCCGGCCCGCCGTCCTGGTGGCGATCTCGCCCAGCACCGGTGGCATCCTGGCCGCCGCGCAGAATGCGCCCGCCGATGCTCAGGGGCCGATTGCGTTTTCGGGCACGTACCCGCCGGGCTCGACGTTCAAGACCATCACCACTGCGGCGGCGCTCGAAGCGGGCATCGCGACACCCGACAGTCCGCAGGCCTGCCCCGGTCGCGTCACGGTCGAGAACCGGACGATCCCCAACGACGACGAATTCGACCTGGGCACCGTGCCCTTGACGACGGCGTTCGCCCGCTCCTGCAACACCACCATGGCCGTGCTGTCCGACCAGCTGCCCGCCGACGCGCTGCCCGACATGGCGAAACTGTTCGGCATCGGCGTCGACTACGTCATCCCCGGCCTGACCACCATCACGGGCAACGTGCCCGACGCCGACACCCCGGCGCAGAAGGTGGAGAACGGCATCGGTCAGGGCACGGTGACCGTGAGCCCCTTCGGCCTGGCGGTCGCCGAGGCCAGTCTCGGGCACGGGTCGACGATCACCCCGACGCTCGTCGTCGGCGAGAAGACCACGGCGGACACCGAGTCGAAGCCCATCCCGCCGGCCGTCGTCGACAGCATCCGCGCGATGATGCGCCAAACCGTGGCCGACGGCACCGCGAGCGAGCTGCGTGACATCCCCGGCCTGGGCGGGAAGACGGGCACCGCGGAGTTCGGCGACAACACCAGCTCGCACGGCTGGTTCGCGGGCATCGTCGACGACATAGCGTTCGCGACCCTCGTGGTCGGCGGGGACACCTCGGCGCCCGCGATCACGGTGACCGGCGACTTCCTGCGGCCCGCCGTCGGCGGCTGAGCCACGCCGGGGTTTGATTTTCCCGTGTCAGGGCACCCTCAGTGAAGTGGCGGGTGCAACGCGGTTGCGTTGACAGGCTCGCTATGAGGTGGGTACGGGATCAACCCTCTCGTTGAGAAAGCAGCGCTCGCCCGTGCCTACCGCACCTTTCGACAATTTCTGACGCACTCGTCGATCAGCCGCGGACTTCGCATAATCTCGGTTCATGGCGAGTAAGGCGTCCAAGAAGACGAACAACGGGTTCGCCGATCAGGCGGCTGCCGATGCGGCCGAGATGGGCGTCGACGGCCAAGCCGCGAGCCGGCTCGACCGCGCCCTGATGGGCGGCCCACCACAGCGGGTCGGACGTTTCGAATACCACTACCTCACCGACACCTGGACGTGGTCGGACACCGTCGCCCGAATGCACGGCTACCAACCGGGCGAGGTGACACCCACCACCGAACTCGTACTGAGTCACAAGCACCCCGACGATCTGGCGCAGGTGCGCGCACTGCTGCAACAGACCTCGGCGCCGTTCAGCAGCAGACACCGCATCATCACCAAGGACGGGAACACGCGCAACGTCGTCGTGGTCGGGGAGGCCGTCACCGATGACGACAAGCGGATCGTGGCGACCCGCGGCTTCTACATCGACATCACCGCGAGCGTCCACGCCCAGATCCAGGAGACGATCAACGAGGAACTGGAGGTCATCGTCGCCCACCGCGAGTCGATCGACATCGCCAAGGGCATGTTGATGGCCGTCTACGACCTCACCGCCGATGCCGCGTTCGCGGTGCTGCGGTGGCGCTCGCAGGAACTGAACATCAAGCTGCACGTCGTCGCGCAGACGCTGGTCGCCACGCTGCCCACGTTGCTTCGGACGTCGGACCAGACGCGCGCACCCGTCGACCACTACCTGATGACCCTCGAGGCGCCCGCGACCGATTGACGGGAAGCCGGGCGCGATGCGACGTCCGGCCTCAAGACCGGCGCGACCGCACCGCCCGGATGAGGATGTAGCCGGCCACCGCGAGTACCGCGAGCACACCCAGCCACGGCAGCAGCAGGCCGACGAGTAGGAACAGTGTGCCGGTCACCGAAACCAATGCGTCCCAACCGCGTTCGACCTGACCGAGGAAGCCCTGGTACTGCTGCGGCGACGGCCCGCCGACCTGCTCGGCGACGAAGGTGACATCGACGGTGCTGTAATCGATCCGGTCACCGAGTTGATCACGCTGCGCCCGCAGGCTGTCCAGGTCGGCCTGGCGTTGCGACAGTGCGTTCTCGGCTGCGATGAGGGCCTCGGGATCCCTGGCGTCACGCATGATCGCCAGCAGCCGATCGACCGACGTCTGCAGAGCCTTGATCCGCGCGTCGAGATCGACCCGCTGTGAGGTCACGTCCTCCGATCGGGTTTCGGCGGTCTCCACGGTGCCCAGCGTCTTGAGTTCGCGCACCACGCCGTCCAGTTTCGGCGCGGGCACCCGCAGCACGATCGAGGTGAGCGCCCGCCCCCGGCCCGAGCCGGAATCCTCCGAACGGCTGTCGACCCGCCCGTCGGCGTCCTCGACGATGACCGCGGCCTTGTCGGCAGCCGCCGACGGGCTGGCGACGGTGATCGTCATCGACGCGGTCTTGACGACGTCGCGCTGCTCGGTCAGCTCTTGCGGCGGCGGGTTCTGGGGCGCCGGTGCGCCCGCGGCGTCCTTCATGTTCCCCGCCGCAGGTTCCGGACCGGTGCTCACGGGCGATCCCGCGCATGCCGTCAGCAGGGTCAGCGCCGCCGTCGCCACGACCGTCCGCACCAGATGCGTTCTCATGACTGGAAACCTAGCCATCCGAGCGCAGAACGCCTGCGTTTGTGCGGAATTCACAGGATCGGCAACAAGCGTCACTCCTGCGACGGTCGATCTCCCCAGCCGGAATTCGCGACCACATCGAAGAACGTCAGCGATCTGCCGTTGAAGAGTTCGTGCACGTGAGCGGGAAACGTGAAGGGCGGCGCCTTCATCGGATCGGCCTGGACGCCGCGGTCGATGGCTCGGGCGATCGCGTATCCGAGGTCGTCACGCGGCCACGCGTCATGGACACGCTCGGCGAGACCCGGGGTGAGTCGGCCCTTGTCCATACCGTCGATGTCCAGGGAGATACCGGAGAACGCCAGTGACTGCACGTCCCCGAACCGTTGCGCGAGGCCGAGACTGGTGTGCAGGGCGATGGACTGCCACACGGTGACGACCCGGTCCTCGGTGATGCCGTGGTCGCGAAGGAACCGCGCAGCGGCGTCGGCGCCGTCGACCTCGAATCGCTGATCGCCCGTCCCGTAGTCGGTGATGCCGAGGTCGTGCAGCAGGCAGGCGAGGAAGAGGGTCTCCTCGTCGACGCCCCCCGCACCGCGGCGGTCCGGGGTGGACGCGAGCTCGCGCGCGAACAGGAAGCTGCGGACGCAGTGGTTGGCGAGGAATGCTGGCGAGACGTCGAACACCAGCTCCAGTGCTGCTGAGGCGATGTCGGAGTCGGGAAGGTCCCACTGTGCGCCTCGGGTGGTCAGGGGGATGTCGTGCCGACTGGTCATGTCATCATCGTGGTCAGCGGATCCGCCCGCAGCCAGTGGCCGGAGTGTCACTCATCGCCGAGATCCGGCCACCACCGAAAACTGTCACCGAGCCGGGTGGAGCTCGGCCTTGAGGGCGGCGTTCTCCTCCTCCAGGGCCGTCAGTCGTCGGCGCAGATCCGTGAGCACGGGTTCGAGCTCCGCAGCGGTGAACCGGGGCGTGATGTGCTGGGGGCAGTTCCAGTCGAACGCGTCCACGGTGACGACGACCGCGCGCTCCACCACCGCGTCGTATTCGGCATCGGCCAGCGACCGGATCAATGCCGGATCCTCCTCGGCCGTCACGATCTTGGCGTGCCCGAAGACCTTCAACCTCCGCCGCCGGGCGTAGTCCATGGCGATGATCGCTACCCTGTCGTTTCCTCCGATGTTGCCTGTGCTGATGTACTGCAGGTTGCCGCGGAAGTCAGCCCAAGCGATGGTGCCGGAGTCCAGGACCCGCACGAATCCTTCTGGCCCACCGCGAAATTGCACGTACGGCCATCCGGTCTCACCGACCGATGCGAGATAGAACCCGTCGCGCTCGGCCAGGAATTCGGCTTCATCTTCGGTCAGCCGGTCCGGTTCGGCGGAGGCGCCTGCAGCGACGCGCTTGCGCGCGTACACCCGGTCGCTGCCGTGCTCGCGCTGCACCGCCTGCACGTCGTCGGTGAAAGCGATCGCGGGGTAACGCCTACTCATGCATCCTCCAGCCGACGTATGTCCATCACGTCAGCGTCGGTGCATGCCCAGGAATTCCCGGCCGTGCCTCTGGCCAATGTGCAACCCCCGTGCTGTGCAGTTGCTTAGCATCATCGGACGCCAGGAATGCAGGGCAGATGACGACGAGAACGGCCCACCGAGCAGAACGGATCAACGATGTTTCGCAGCAGAACTTTTGAGGAGTGGAGCTCACTCGCTCAAGGCGCAGGTTTCGCACTCGCGGCCGACATGGCGATGGCTCGTTTCCTCCCACGCAGACGCTTGGCGGTCGCGGCCGTCGGCCTGGTCGCGGCTGCCACGGTGTATCCGCTGTCGCGTCGACGGTGGGGTATCGACACCCGTGAGACGGTCACGCTCACCGCAGCGTGCGCAGTCGCAGGCGCCGCAACCCGGCTGCCCGCCCGAACCGCCCGTCGCGTAGTGGGCGTCGGCTGGGCGGCCCACGCGGTATACGACGCGGTCTTCACCCACGATGCCGCGATCACCCGCCTGCCCCCTACGTACGCCGCGGCTTGCGCCGGGGCCGATATCGCCATGGGGGCGCGGCTGATACTCGTTCGACGCTGATTGCTGCCGTGCCCATGCTGTACAGCCAGGGAGTACCGCACCCTGCCAGAGACGGCACCGCCTGGCTACGTTGCGGACATGACCACTCGACGCCGGACCAGGACAACCCTCGCCACACTGCTCGGTGCGGCCGCCGTCACGGCCGGATGTGCCGCCTCGTCCGCCGCGCCGCCGCCGGCCGATGCCGAACAGCGCAACACCCACCTCGTGCGGGAGGCTTTCACACGCGGTGTCGGGAACGCCGAAACCTTCTACGCGATCCTCGCTGACGACGTGACCTGGACGGTGGCGCGGGCGACGGCGCCGACCACGTACACCAGCCGGCAGCAGTTCCTCGACGACGGCGCCGCCCCGATCGTGGACCGGCTGACCGGACAGATCAATGCCGAGGTGCACGAATTGGTCGCCGATGACGATCAGGTGGTCGCGCGGTGGCGGGGCACGGCCACCGCACGCGACGGCGTGCCGTACGTCAACGAGTACGCATGGGTGATGACCATGGCGGACGAGCGGGTGACCCGCGTCGTCGCCTATCTGGATCTGGTCGCACTCGACGACCTGATCACGCGAGTACCGCTGCCCCGATGACGTCAGGGATCGGGAGTCACGGGACCGGAACCCAGCACGATGGTGATCTCGGTGGTGGTCGCGGTTGTTCGGTAGGCCGGGGGATTCGTGCCCACGACGCGGTCCTTCAGCTCCGGCGATGACGGTAACGACGCCTGCTGGAACCGCCCGAAACCTGCGTCCGTCAGCTCGCGGACGGCATCGGCATAGGTCATAGACCGCACCTCGGGCACCGTTACCTGCACGGCACCGGTCGAGACGTCGGGGACATCGCTTCGTCCAGGACCCGTTGACACATTGAGCGTGATCTCTTCCCCTGCGCTGACCGCGGTGTCGGCGCCGGGGTTGGTGGTGATCACGAGACCGGGCGGTACGGTGACGTCCGCGATCTCCAGGATGCGGGTCTTGAAGCCGCCGTCCTGCAGGACGGCGACCGCATCGGCCGAAGTCCTACCGTTCACATCGGGAACCGCTGCGTCGCGGGAATTGCCTGCAACGACGTTGATCCCGATCCCAGTCCCGATGGCGAGCACGGCCAGCGCTCCGACCGCGGTCAGCCAACGTCTGGTCGACCGCCCTGCGTGACCCGACTGCTGCGTCACCAACTGCTCTGTCGGCGGATTCCTGTCGGACATCCCGGCCAGCGCTGAGTCGCCGTGGGCGGCGATCCCCGCCATTGAGGCGTAGGGGGTCAGTCCACGATGCACGCGAACGAGGTCGGTGCGCATTTCTGCGGCGGTCTGATAACGATTGTCGGGGTTCTTGGCCATCGCCTTGAGCACCACGGCGTCCAGGTCGGGGGTGAGCTCACTATTGAGCGTCGACGGCGCAACCGGCTCTTCCTGAACGTGCTGGTACGCGACCGCCACGGCCGAATCCCCTGCGAACGGTGGTTCGCCGGTGGAGATTTCGTAGAGCACACACCCCAGCGAGTACACATCGGCCCTGGCGTCGACGCGAAGGCCGCGGGCCTGTTCGGGCGACAGGTACTGGGCGGTGCCGATCACCGCGCCGGTCTGAGTCACGCCCACGTCGCTGTCGGCGATCGCCTTGGCGATACCGAAGTCCACCACCTTCACCGAGCCGGCCGTGCCGATCATGATGTTGGCCGGCTTGACGTCGCGATGGATGATCCCGCGCTGGTGACTGAAGTTCAGCGCCCGGCAAGCATCAGCGATCACCTCGATGGCCTGCCGTTGGCGCATGGCCCCGTGGCTACGCACGTAATCGCGCAACGTCACACCGTCGACGTACTCCATCACGATGTAGGACAGCGTCCCGCTCGGCGTCTGCACCTCACCGGTGTCATAGACGGCCGCGATGGCAGGGTGGTTCAACGATGCCGCATTCTGCGCTTCTCGCTGGAACCGCACGCTGACGCTGGGGTCCTGAGCCAGGTCGAGACGGAGCAATTTGATCGCGACGTCACGATGCAACCGCAGATCGCGGGCCAGGTGGACTTCGGACATGCCACCCAGGCCCAGGATTTCGCCGAGTTCGTATCTGCCCGACAGGCGCCGCGGAGAAGTCATGGCGATGGCCCGATCGGTGCCGCCGGGGTGGGGTCCTCGGCCGGCGGCGCACTGCCCATGGGCAAATCCGGTGCCACCTGCCGATCGTGGCACGTTTCGGCCGCATCCGCCCTCAGAGCCGAGATGTCGGCGAACGAGCGGGTGAGACCTGGTGAGTCACCCGACCTCGAATGGACGTCGCCACATGGCATAGAGGGCCGGGGAATCCGCGACGGTCAGCTCGCGCACCAACTCGAATCCATGACGCTCGTAGATGCGCCGATTCTCGGGACACGAGGCTTCGAGATAGGCAGGCATGTGATCGCGGTCGGCCTGGCTGAGCACCGCCGCGAGTAACGCGGTGCCGATGCCTTGTCCCTGCCCGGCCGGCTCGACACCCATGAACGCCAGGTACCAGCAATCGTCCGTGGGGTGGTTGTCGTCGAGTACCGCGAACAATTGCGTCATCCGCGCCGCAGAGGCTTCGTCTCCGGCACTTTCCACGAGCTCCCGACCGAAACGCTCGGCGTCCTCCTCGGTGACCAACTGCTCACCCGGCGGCAGCCAAAGGGCCGCCCCGGAGCCGCCACCCGCCGCATATACCCCGCCGTGCGGCCAGCACGCATTGACGAAGCTCGAATAGAAGACCGACGCGCTGCGGCGTCGTTGGGCATCGTCGGGAACCAGCCACCGGTAAATGCGGTCGTCGAAGAAGGCTTTACACAAGGTGGTGACGACCTGGGCGCGCTCGCCGTCGGTTGCGGGATGAGCCGCCACCATCCCCGCTGCTGTCATGACGCCACCCACTCAGGGTCGGACTCGTTCACCGAGTTGACTACCGACAGTGAACACCTTCGAAATGGCGACCGGCCGTGTTTGGACAGTTCGCGCGCTGATGGGACGTGAGCGTTTCCCGTTACATCGGTGATCCGGCACCGTAGTAGTCAGCGGTGTCGACCCACGTCTGTCGGTGGAGCTCAGAGCCGCAGGAGCGCGGCAACCTGTTGGGCATCCTCACGGCAGTAATCGCGAAGTGCCATGAGTCCCACCCACAGTGGTACTGAGAGTTGTGAACGTGCCGAGGCGGACCGCAGTACCGCCTCGAGGTACTCGAGCAGGTCCATCACGGACGTGATCTGTCGATGCCTCAACGGCTGATGCTCGTCGAGTCCGCGGTCGACTTCGGCGTTGTTGGGAATGAGGTGCACGTAGTCGACGTCGAGCAGAGCGATCGCCACGAACTCGGGTTTTCCTCCGCGGTAAACGTTGCGGAAGAAGGCCAGGAGTTGACTTCGGAGGAACACCTTGTTGTCCGGGTCGACGCCTCGACGCAAGGACTCCTCGCAGAACTCCCGGTGCATTGCCCGCAGCACCGTAGCTCTCAGGGTGTCGCCCGGCCGGTAGTCGGCCCAATCGCACGATCCCGATCCGGTCGGTGCGAGCAGACCCCGGGCCACCATGGCTCGAGCGTTCTGCCGCCAAAAGACGAGGTGGCCGTCGCGGGTGAAACCGAGAACGCTGACCCCCAATCCGTTCGCGAACGGATACGTCCCGAGTTCGTCCAGGCGGCGGGCGTCTCCATGCTCGGTGGCCGGGTAGTTCAGGTCGAAGAACACTCGCGGCTTCTCCGACTCTGCGAGCAGGATTCGCGCCCGACACAGTTCGTTGGTGAGGAATGCCTCGTAGTAGGACGTGCGAAAGACTCTGACCGATTTTGCCGTCGTCAGCACCGGCGAACAGAACCCGAGCTTTGGTTCGTTCCGGAAATCACGGTCGATGTATTTGCGTCCGAAATATCGCAACACCGATTCGACCTCGGTGCGCTGCTCGCGCAGCCGTGCGAGCAGTGCAGTGCCGAACGCCGGATCGACCTCGAGCGGCCAGTCGGCACCGGCCGTGCGCAGGTGAGCGTTGAGGTGCCGCGAATAGAGAATCGCCGCTGAGGGCACGCTCGAGTCACAGACGAGCTGGAACCCGTCGGCCTCTTCGTCGCGAGAGGGGAGCATCTGCCGTAGATGGTTATCGCGAACCTTCGTCTGCACTTCCAACCGCGGCACCACGGCGAGGCCTCGGTACAACTGCCACGCCGACGCGCAGAGCCCCGCGATTCCGGCGACGGTGAAGAGAATGATCCTGCTCGGATCGAACACCGCCGCCGCGATCCCCAGAGCCAGACTGACAGTGCTGGCAACGAGGAGCAGACCCCGGCGTGGATTGAGTTTTGCGGCCACGAAGATCAGTCGATCCAAGCGGCCGGCAGCCGTTCTTGGCAACTTGTGAACTAGCGGCATCGGTGATCCATCGGCGCGTCCCTCCCCCGAGTCGTCGGCTCAACTTAGCGGATGCGTCGCAGCTAAGAGCGAATGCGAACGTGGCGAACGGCTTTCCGAAACGCCGAACAGCTATCCGGCGTCTTCGGGAATCCGTGTCCGCAGCACTTCCGGCTCCACGGCGCGGTGAAAGCCACGGAAGGCGTCGCTGGCCACGTTGCCACCGACTCGCATCGCGTTGGGATTGAGCGACGCACCGCCGTCGATGCGGATACAGCTACCGGTGAGGTATGCCGCCGCCGGGGATAGCAGGTAGACGATGGCAGCAGCGACCTCCGCTTCCTGACCAAAGCGCTTCAGTGGTGTCACCCCGATCGAAGCGCCGACGAGTGGACCCGCGATGTCAGGGTCGTAGGTGTCGAGGCCAGAGGACGCGACATAGCCCGGCGCTACCGCGTTAACACGCACGCCTGGTGCCCACTCGAGCGCAAGGGTCTGGGTGAGATTCAACATTCCGGCTCGCGCCGCGCCGGAGTGAGCCATCAGCGGCATACCGTCCCATACGTTCGCGAGCATGTTGACGATCGCACCGCCGCCGGCTTTCATGGCCTGCCCGTACACCTCTCGGGACACCAAGAAGCCACCGGTCAGATTCGTCGCGAGAACCGTCTCCCATCCCTTCTTGCTGATCGCCTCCGCCGGCATTGGGAATTGGCCGCCGGCGTTGTTCACCAACCCATCGATGTGGTTGTGTTCCCTGAGGATCGCCGCAACGGCTGAGCGAACAGCGTCCTCATCGCGCACATCGAAGTCGTAGACCGCGGCGTTGCCGCCATCCTCGTGAATTTCGTCGGCTGTCCGCCTCAGCTTCTCCAGCTTGCGGCCAGTTATCACCACTTCGGCGCCAAGGCTTGCCAATTCGTGAGCCACGCAACGACCGATTCCGGATCCGCCTCCGGTGACGACAACCGTCTGCCCGTCGAACAAACCTGGTCGAAAGATGGATGCGTACATGCTCCCCCCGGCTTTGCCACTGGTCTTGAGCCTGGGCGTGGGCCCGGGAACTTCCACAGTGTGACCGAAAGTCAGGAGTGCCGACGGGAAACCGCCACATGATCAGCGCTACCGCTCCGAAGAACGAAAACACCCCCGGCCCATCAGGGGCCGGGGGTGCTTCGTACTACCTGCGTGATCTAGTGCGCGTGCCCGTGGTGGCCGTGCCCGTGATCCTCGTCGTCGGCCGGCTTGTCGACGATCGCCGTCTCGGTGGTCAGGATCATGCGTGCCACCGACGCGGCATTGAGCACCGCGGACCGGGTGACCTTGACCGGGTCGACAATGCCGTCCTCGGACAGGTCGCCGTAGGTCAGCGTGGCCGCATTGAAGCCCTGTCCGTTCGGCAGACCCGACACCTTGTTGGTCACCACGGCGCCGTCGAGACCGGCGTTGGTGGCGATCCAGAACAGCGGAGCCGACAGCGCGGAGGAGAAGACCTCGACGCCGAGCGCCTCGTCGCCGGTGAGTGATCCGCGCAGGCCGTCGAGCGCCGAGCGGGCCTGAACCAGCGCCGCACCGCCGCCGGTGACCACGCCCTCCTCGACCGCCGCCTTGGCCGCCGACACGGCGTCCTCGACGGCTTCCTTGCGCTTCTTCATGTCGGTGTCGGTGGCGGCGCCGACCTTGATCACCGCGACACCGCCGGCCAGCTTGGCCAGCCGCTCCTCGAGCTTCTCGCGGTCCCATTCCGAGTCGGTGGACTCGATCTCCGACCGCAGCTGCTTGGCCCGGTCGGCGATGGCCTCCTTGCCGCCACCGCCGTCGACGATCACGGTGCTGTCCTTATCGACGACCACGCGCCGGGCCGAACCCAGTACGTCCAGGCCGGCCTCCCGCAGCACCAGGCCGACGTCGGGATTGACCACCTGCGCGCCGGTGACGATGCCGAGGTCCTCCAGGAACGCCTTGCGGCGGTCACCGAAGAACGGCGCCTTGACGGCGACGGCCTTGAGCGTCTTGCGGATGGCGTTGACCACCAGCGTCGACAGTGCCTCGCCCTCGACGTCCTCGGCGACGATCAGCAGCGGCTTGCCCGACTCGGCGACCTTCTCCAACAGCGGGAGCAGGTCGGGCAGCGAGCTGAGCTTGTCGCGGTGCAGCAGCACCAGGGCGTCCTCGAGGACCGCCTCCTGCGAATCGAAATCGGTGACGAAGTAGGCCGAAACGAAGCCCTTGTCGAAGCCGACGCCCTCGGTGACCTCGAGCTCGGTGTTCAGCGTCGAGGACTCCTCGACCGTGACGACGCCGTCGGCGCCGACGCGGGTCATCGCCTCGCCGACCAGCTCACCGATCTCCTCGTCGCGCGAGGAGACGGTGGCGACCTGAGCGATCGCCTTCTTGTCGCTGACGGGGGTGGCCGCGGCGAGCAGCGCCTCCGACACGGCGTCGGCGGCCTTGCTGATCCCGGCGCCGAGCGCGATCGGGTTGGCGCCGGCGGCCACGTTGCGCAGACCGGCCCTGATGATGGCCTGCGCCAGCACCGTCGCGGTGGTGGTGCCGTCGCCTGCGACGTCGTTGGTCTTGGTGGCCACGGACTTGACCAGCTGTGCGCCCAGGTTCTCGAACGGGTCCTCGAGGTCGATCTCGCGCGCGATCGTGACACCGTCGTTGGTGACGGTCGGGCCGCCCCAGGACTTGGCCAGCACCACATGGCGGCCGCGCGGGCCCAGTGTCACCTTGACGGCGTCGGCGAGCTTGTCGACGCCGACCTCCATCGCCCGGCGCGCAGTCTCGTTGAACTCAATCTGCTTGCTCATAGAACTGCTTCCTGCTTGAACGGATGTCGTTGAAGAAAGTGGGTGTGAGAGGAGAGACGGAACGCATGCCGCCCCGGACATCACCCTTGCGTACGGGGATCTCCGGGGCGGAACACGTCACTACTTGGAGACGACTGCCAGCACGTCGCGCGCCGACAGGATGAGGTATTCCTCGCCGTTGTACTTGATCTCGGTGCCGCCGTACTTGCTGTAGATGACGGTGTCGCCTTCCGAGACGTCCAGCGGGATACGCTTTTCGCCGTCCTCGTCCCAGCGGCCGGGGCCGACTGCGACGACGGTGCCTTCCTGAGGCTTCTCCTTGGCGGTGTCGGGGATGACCAGACCGGAAGCGGTCGTGGTCTCGGCCTCATTGGCCTGTACGAGGATCTTGTCCTCGAGTGGCTTGATGTTCACGCTCGCCACGATGGAGCCCTCCACTATTTCGGGTGTAGATCCGGGCACACCCCGGACCTGTGTGTTACCAGGTGTTCGGCATGCGCCCGGTTCTTGCGCCGTCGTCGCGGGTGCCGGCGCAGGGGTTGGCCGCCTGCCACCTAGCACTCTATACATGCGAGTGCTAGCACTCAAGGCTCGGGTAGTGCCTATCGCGAATGGAGAACGCGGCAGTCACCGAAGAATGCGGCCACCAGCGGATTGAGCAGGTCAGCCCGCTCCCACTGCAGGAAGTGGCCCGCGCCCGGCACCACGACCGGCCCGGTGCGATCGGTGAAGGCCACCTCGCAGGTGTGCAGGAAGTCAGGACCGATGACATGGTCGTCCATGCCGTAGAGGATCAGGGTCGGCACGTCGACCTTGCGGTCCAGAATCGGCGGTTCACTCATCGGCCTTCCGTGCATCAGCTGGTAACACGCCCAGCCGGCACGCATCCGCTCCTCGGTGTCGAAAGGCTCGGTCATGAAGTCGGTGTCGGCGGCGCTGAACGTGCCCGGCGACGCCCACAGCCGGTGGCCGTACATCCCGCCGATGTACCGCCTGCGTTTGGCCGGTGAATCGAGTTCTTCGGCCAGCGCATCCGGTGTCACACCCTGCAGGTGGCGGTAGTCGGCGGTCGGTCCGTCGCCGAGCGCGAGTATCGATGCGACGTCGATGCCCGCCGCCACGAAGTCGTCGAAGACGAACGGCGGCACGGTGTTGAAGTAGACGAGCTTGTCCACGAAGCCGGGATACCGGTGCACCATGTCGACGGCGATCGCACCGCCCAAGTCACCGCAGACGACGCCGCACCGCTCGTGACCGAGGACGTCGTGGACGAGCAGGTACAGGTCGCGGCTCCACGCCGCGAGGTCGTAGACGTCGTCGGCCGAGAGGTCGGAGTCGCCGAAGCCGCGCAGGTCGGGAGCGATCACCTCGTGGCCGGCCGTGGCAAGCGGACCGATGTTGCGCCACCAGATCCGCTTCGTCTCCGGATACCCGTGCACCAGCAACAACGGGTAGCCGCCGAGGCCTTCGTGCACGAACGCGAGCGACAACCCGTCGCGGTGCTCGCTCGCGGGCACGTGGCGGCGGTGGATCTCGAACGCGTCCGGCGCGGGTGTCGCCGGCTGTGCAGGTCGCAACCGCAGGTCGTAGTGCACGGCAGCGAGTCTGCCGCACCGGCCGTCAGATGTTCGCGGATCGAACAACAGGTGCGCGGCGGCTCAGCGAACCTGTTGGCTCACGTCACCTGACCCTTGACGACCGGCAGACCCGGATCGCTGGCCACGTCGAGCGGCGATGGCGCCGCGCCCGCGGCAATGAGATGCGCGGCGAACGAGGCGATCATCGCGCCGTTGTCGGTGCACAGTCGAGGGCGTGGCACACGCAGCGTCAGTCCGGCTGCGGCGCAACGCTCCTCGGCGAGCTCACGCAGCCGCGAATTGGCCGCCACCCCGCCGGCGATCAGCAGTGTCGACACCCCGAGCTCGGTCGCGGCCCGCACCGCCTTGAGTGTCAGCACATCGGCGACGGCCTCCTGGAAGCCCGCCGCGACGTCGGCCTGCGCCGCATCCGGGTGGCTCTCCACATAGCGGGCGACGCTGGTCTTGACCCCGGAGAAGCTGAACGCGTACGGGTCGTCGCGGGGGCCGGTCATCCCGCGCGGGAAGACGACCGCGTCGCGGTTTCCCTCGCGCGCCAGTTCGTCGAGCACCCTGCCACCGGGGTAGCCGAGCCCGAGCAGGCGTGCGACCTTGTCGTAGGCCTCCCCCGCCGCGTCGTCCACGGTGCTGCCCAGTTCGAGGATCGGCTCGCCGAGCGAACGGACGTGCAGCAGGTGGGTGTGCCCGCCGGAGACCAGCAGCCCGACGCACTCCGGCAGCGGGCCGTGGTCGTAGACGTCGGCGGCGAGGTGCCCGCCGAGGTGGTTGACCGCGTAGAACGGCACCTGCCAGGCGGCCGCATACGCCTTCGCCGCGGCCACCCCGACCAGTAGCGCCCCGGCGAGTCCGGGTCCGATGGTGGCCGCCACGACGTCGGGCCTGCGCACACCGGCGGTTTCCAGCGCCCGCCGCATGGTCGGGCCGAGCGCCTCGAGGTGTGCCCGGGAGGCGATCTCCGGCACCACCCCACCGAACCTGGCGTGCTCGTCGACACTGGAGGCGACCTCGTCGGCGAGCAGCCGCACGGCACCGTCGTCGGTCAGTTCGGCGACGCCGACACCGGTCTCGTCGCAGGAGCTCTCGATGGCGCAGATGATGGTCATGGCGGATCGCGCCTCATCGTATAGGCGTCGGCGCCGCTGACCCGGTAATACCGTTTGCGCAGGCCAACCACGACGAAGCCGGAGCTGGTGTACAGCCCGATCGCCGGGTCGTTGTCCGTGCGCACCTCGAGGAACACCACACCGTCGCCGGCGTGTACGAGCACCTCGTCGAGCAGGCGGCGGCCGATGCCCCGGCCCTGGTATCCGGGGTCGACACCGATGGTGTGGATCTCGTACTCGTACGGGGCTTTTCGGCCCAGCCGTGCGATTCCGGCATAGCCGACCAGCGTGTCGTCCACCCGGGCGGCGACGTAGTGGTTGTGCTTGGCGGCCAGTTCCGTGCGGAACGCCTGCGCGGGCCACGGGTCGTCGCCCGGGAACAGCAGGGACTCCAGTTCCGCGCAACGGGCAGCGTCCGTGGGTTGCAGCGGGCCGTAGACGACCGTCATCGCCGTGCCGTCGGCGGCTTCGCATCGGGCCTGCGCAAGTAAAGCGGCACCAGCGGCGCCGGCTCGGCGTCCCAGTCGCCTACGGCGCGCACCAGCCCCGCCGGCGACGGGTACACCGGCGCCAGGCGCGGCAGGTCGAACAGCGCGGCGTGTTCGGGCGAACCGGCCACGACGCCTGCGCCTGCGGGCACATCGGCCGGTGCACTGACCGCGGGGCCCTCGGTCCGCACGCCGTTGCGGTAGCGCGCCCAGTACACCTCGCGGCGACGGGCGTCGGTGACCACCAGCAGGTCCGCGGCCGCGGACGCGTCCACACCGATGGCATCCAGGCTGCACACCCCGCGCACCGGGATGCCCAGCGCGTGCGCGTATGCGGCGGCGCTCGCCATGCCGACCCGCAGCCCGGTGAACGGCCCGGGACCGCAACCGACGACGACGGCCTCCAGCGCGTCGACCGGCACGTCCGCCTCGGCCAGCGCTGCGAGCACATTCGGGGTCAGCTGTTCGGCGTGTGCGCGGGCGTCGACGGTGACCCGCTCGGCGAGCACGGTCACCTCGGCACCGGAGCGGCGCACCACACCGGCGCTGACCGCGGGCGTGGCAGTGTCGATGGTCAGGATCAGCGTGCTCACTGCGCGCTCCACCGCCAGACCGCGCTGCGGGTCTCGGTGTGCGCACTGCGTTCGAGCCGGATGTCGAGGTGGTGCTCGGAGAGCCGTTCGGCCAGACCCTCTCCCCATTCGACGACCACCACGGCGTCGTCGAGATCGGTGTCGAGGTCCAGTGAGTCGAGCTCGGCCAGCAGGTCGGCGCCAGGATGGTCGAGCAGCCGGTACATGTCGACGTGCACCATCGCCGGTGCGTCCGGCCGCCGCGCCCGGTGCACGCGGGCCAGCACGAAGGTGGGCGAGGTGACCGGCCCGTCGACGTCCATAGCCTGCGCGATCCCCTTGGCCAGCACGGTTTTTCCCGCACCCAGCGGTCCGGAGAGCACCACCACGTCCCCGGCGCGCAACTGTGCGCCCAGCCGCGCGCCCAGGGCGACAGTGTCCTCGGCGGTGGCCAGTTCCGCCGTCCCGCCCGACCGCTCAGCCATGGGGCCGTGTCCGCTCCCGTAGCCGCCGCCCCAGCGCGACGAGCTTGGAGGGGGTGGCGCGCTCGACCAGCCGCACCAACGCGTCGTCGATGGTCTCCGGCTCTTCGAGCTGCACCAGATGTCCTGCGCCGCCGACGATCACGAGCTCGGACTTGGGCAGCGCCGCGGCCATCTCCTGCGAGTACTCCATCGGGGTCAGCAGGTCACGGTCACCGCAGGCGACGAGCGTCGGGACCTTGGCCAGCGTCGCCAGTCCCGCGGTCTCGTCGTGCACCTCGAGCGCGTGCAGGAATTCGACCAGCGTGGCGATCGGGGTGTCGTGCATCATCCGCTCGGAGAACGCCACGATGCTCGGGCTGATCTTCTCGTCGCCGTAGGAGGCCGCCCGCAGCACTGGGCCGATCACGGCGCGCGCCGCGCCCCGGGTGCGGTGCACCGCGCCGGGTGCATAACGCGCCGCGAACCGCACCGCCTCCAGCGCGGGATTCTTCAGGATCTCACCCAGTGGCGACCGCGAAACCCCCTCGGCGGCAGAGGAGATCAGCGCGGCGCCGACGACGCGGGTGGGATAGCGGTGAGGGAACTGGCGGGCGTGCGACAGCACCGTCATCCCGCCCATCGAATGGCCGACCAGCACCACCGGGCCCTTCGGCGCCGTCACGGCCAGGACGGTGTCGAGATCCTGACCGAGCTGCGTGACGGTGTAGGTGTCCGGTGGCGCCGCACCGGACCGGCCGTGACCGCGCTGGTCGTAGAACACCATCCGCACCTGCGGCCCCCACTGCTCGGCCAGACGGGCCCGCTGGAAGTGGAATGCGCCCATGCGCAGACAGAATCCGTGCGCGAAGACGACGGTCAACGGCGCGTCCTGGGGCCCGGTCTCGCGGACCGCCAGCGGCACCCCGTCCGTCGTCGTCACCACCGAACTGCGGTCGGCGTCGAGGAGTTCGAAGTCCTCGTCGAGGTGAGGGTCGTCGTCGGTGACCCGCCGGGTCAGCGACCTCACCACCGTCGAACCGGCGAGCCCGCCGACGGCCGCCAGGCCCGCCGCACCGGCCAGCCACCCCGCGCCGCGCAGACGTCCGCGCCTGCGTGCCTGTTCGCCGGTCACTGGGCCGGAACCGCCTGGGATCCACCGCGGTACACCCTCGCAACCCGGCCCCGCGGACTGGTGACGATCTCATAGTTGATCGTGCCGACCAGCTCGGCCCAGTCCTGAGCCGTCGATTCCCCGGCGTCGCCCGGACCGAACAGGACGGCCCGGTCCCCCTCGGCGACGTCCACCGGACCCGGGCCGAGGTCGACGACGAACTGGTCCATGCAGATGCGGCCGACGCCGCGCCGCAGCCGTCCGTTGATCAGCACGTCGAGGCGGCCGCCGAGGCTGCGGAAGACACCGTCGGCGTAGCCGATCGGCAGCAACGCGACGGTGGTGTCGCGTTCGGCGATCCACGTGTGGCCGTAGGAGACACCGTCGCCGGCGCCGATCCTGCGGACCATGGCCACCGGGCACGTCAGCGTCATGGCCGGCCGCAGCCCCATGTCGCCGCGCTCCGGGATCGGCGTCTGCCCGTAGACGGCGATGCCTGGCCGCACCATGTCATAGGCGAGGTCCGGCCGGGTCAGCGCCGCCGGTGAATTGCACAGGTGCACCACCTCGAAGCGAACGCCGCGATCATCCGCCAGCTCGCGCATCTCGGTGAACCGCCGGGCCTGCCGGTCGTTGACCGGGTTGTCCGGTTCGTCGCCGAGCGCGAGGTGCGACATCAGCCCCCGCAATCGGATCGCGTCGTCGGCCTGCGCCCTGCGCAGCGCGTCGAGCAGTGCCGGGTACTCGGCGAGGCTGACACCGTTGCGGCTCAGTCCGGTGTCGGCCTTGACGGTGACCGTGGCGGTGTGTCCGGTGCGGCGGACCGCGTCGAGCAGTTCGTCGAGTTGGCGCACCGAGGAGACCGCGATCTGCACGTCGGCCGCCACGGCGGGGGCGAAGTCGGCGCCCGGCGCGTGCAGCCAGGCCAGCACAGGTGCGGTGACGCCGTCGCGGCGCAGCGCCAGCGCCTCGTCGAGGGTGGCCACGCCCAGTTCGGCCGCTCCTGCGGCGAGCGCCGCGCGCCCGACGGCACCGGCGCCGTGGCCGTACCCGTCGGCCTTGACAACGGCCATCACCTGCGCCGATCCGGCGCGTTCGCGCAGCACGGCGATGTTGTGGGCGATCGCGTCGAGGTCCACCACCGCCTGCGCGGTGGTGGTGAGGTCGGTCGGCGGCGCAGTCATCTCGTCACCGATTGTCCCAGAGGTCACCGGGGCGCCGCCGGGGCCGCCCGCGAGACTAGTGCGCGAAGGGCTGGATCTCGTCGAACCGGCCGTCGGGCTTGAGCGCGTCGAGGTGACCGAGCACGGTCACGATGTCGTCGTGCAGCGCCCTGGCGAGGTCGGTCGAGAAACCCTCGCGCACCACCACACGCAGCACCGAGACGTTCTCGGCGCCCTCGGGCATCGTGTAGGCGGGCACCTGCCACCCGTACCCGCGCAGGGCCTGGGAGACGTCGAATTCGGTGTAGCCAGGATCGCCCTTGAGCCGGAAGCTCACCACCGGAATGGCCGATCCGTCGGTGATCAGCTCGAAGTGCTCGCTGTCGCGCAACTGGTCGCCGAGCCACCGCGCGGTGTGCGACAGGGAATGCATCACCTGGGTGTATCCGGCCCGGCCCAGCCGGATGAAGTTGTAGTACTGCCCCACCACCTGATTGCCGGGGCGGGAGAAGTTCAGCGTGAAGGTCGGCATGTCGCCGCCGAGGTAGTTCACCCGGAACACCAACTCCTCCGGCAGGTGCTCGGCACTGCGCCACACCACGAACCCGATGCCCGGGTAGGTCAGTCCGTACTTGTGGCCGCTGACGTTGATCGACACCACCCGCGGCAGCCGGAAGTCCCACACCAGGTCCGGATGCAGGAACGGCACCACGAACCCGCCGCTGGCGGCGTCCACGTGCACGGGGATGTCGAGCTTGCGTGACCCAGCCGCGAGTTCGTCCAGTGCGGCGCAGATCTCGCCGATCGGTTCCAGCTCACCGGTGTAGGTGGTGCCCAGGATCGCCACCACACCGATGGTGTCCTCGTCGACGTGCTCCAGCACCTGGTCGGTGGTGATGACGTAGCGATCCTCGGCCATCGGCAGGTAGCGCGGTTCGATGTCGAAGTAGCGGCAGAACTTCTCCCACACCACTTGGACGTTGGCGCCCATCACCAGGTTCGGCGTGCGGCCTTTCCAGTCCTCGTTGCGCTGTCGCCACCGCCATTTCAGCGCCAGCCCCGCCAGCATCACCGCTTCGCTCGACCCGATCGTCGACACGCCGACGGCGCTGGCCGGTTCGTCGTCGCGCAGGTCCTCGGCGTGGAAGAGGTCGGCGACCATGCACACGCAGCGCTGCTCGATCGCCGCGGTCGCCGGGTACTCGTCCTTGTCGATCATGTTCTTGTCGAACGTCTCGGCCATCAGCTTCTCGGCCTCGGGGTCCATCCACGTCGTGACGAACGTCGCGAGGTTGAGCCGAGAACTGCCGTCGAGCATCAGCTCGTCGTGGATGAACCGGTACGCCGACTGCGGGTCGAGACACTCCTCGGGCATGCGCAGTGACGGCACCGGCGCCATCGCCAGCCGTCCGGTGTACGCGGGAGCGATGTGGGGGGCGGGCTTGTGCCTGCGCGACATGGCGTTTCCTCTCGAGTTACAGCTGGGCCAGTGCGGTCCGGATGTGGGCCAGGATGCGTGACGCCGATGTCGGCGCCGGATGCGGTCCGGGATCGACCGCCGAGGCGCCCGCGGCACGGGCGTGCACGAACGCCGCCGCCGCGGCGGCCTCGCCGGGCGGCAATCCCGCCGCCAGCAGCGCGCCGATCACGCCCGACAGGACGTCACCGGATCCCGCTGTGGCCGCCCATGATTCGTCGGCACGATTCAAGTACACCGACCCGCCCGGCTCCGCGATCACGGTGACGTTGCCTTTGAGCAGCACGGTGGCGCCGAATTGGTCGGCGAGCCTGCGGGTGGCGGCGATGCGGTCGTCGCCGGGCGGTGAACCGGCGAGGCGGGCGAATTCACCGGCGTGCGGGGTGAGCACCGTCGGCGCCCGCCGGTCCGCGAGCAGGTCGGGGTGAGCGGCGAGGATGGTCAGGCCGTCGGCGTCGACGATCACCGGAAGGTCCTGGTCCAGTGCGAACACCAGGGCCGCGGCGCCTGCGCTGTCGGTGCCCAGTCCGGGCCCGACGACCCAGGCCTGGACGCGGCCTGCCTCCTGGGCGCTCGGCGTGGCAATCACCTCCGGCCACAGCGCGAGTACCTGCTGGCCCGCGGTGCCGGCGTAACGCACCATGCCCGAGGTTGCGGCCACGGCGGCGCCGGTGCACAGCACGGCCGCACCGGGGTAGGTCGACGACCCGGCCAGGATGCCGGTGACTCCCTGGGTGTACTTGTCGTCGCGGGGACCGGGAATCGGCCAGCGCGCCAGCACGTCGCCCGCCTCGAAGCTCACCGCGAGAGGGGCAGTCAGGTCGAGGCCGATGTCCACCAGTTCGACTCGCCCGCAGTCGCCGAGGGCGTGCACGGGCTTGTAGCCGCCGAAGGTGACGGTGAGCGCGGCACGCACGTGGTCGCCGTCGGCGGCGCCGGTCGCGACGTCGAGCCCGCTGGGCAGATCGACCGCGACGACGGGGATGCCTGCGGCGTCGACGGCGGCGAACACCTCGGCGGCGCCGGGTCGCAGCGGGCCGCTGCCGGAGATCCCGACAACGCCGTCGATCACGAGATCGGTTGCGGGCGGGACCCGCTCGACGACCTGCCCGCCTGCGCGCCGGAACGCGGCCAGCCCCGCACGGTGCGCGCGGTCGGGGGTGAGCAGGACGGCGGTGGCCGCCACCCCGCGGCGCCGCAAAAAGGCCGCCGCCCACAGCGCATCGCCGCCGTTGTCACCCGAGCCGACGACCGCGCACACCCGCCGCCCCGCGACACCACCGGTGCGCAGCACCAGTTCGCGGGCGATCGCGGTGGCCAGCCCGTGCGCGGCGCGGCGCATCAGCGCGCCGTCGGGCAGGCGTTGCAGCAGCGGCGCTTCGGCGTCGCGGATCGCATCCGCCGAGTAGTAGTGCCGCATCACCGCAAGCCTACGGTCTGGGTGACGTACTCCTGGGCTGTTCGGGCTGATGGCACACGGCTTCGACGTTGACGCCGTCCGGGTCGAGGACGAACGCTCCGTAGTAGTCGGCGTGATACTCGGGCCGCAGCCCCGGTTCGAGCAGCGACCGGCCACCCGCGACGAGCGCTGCGTCGTGGAACGCACGCACGGTCGCCCGATCGTCTGCGGTGAAGGCCAGGTGCATGTTCGAGCCGACGGTGCCGTCGGCCACCAGCCAGAAGAACGGCTTGGGATGGCGCCCGAAGCCGTGCATCTCCAGCTGGCCGGCCGCCGGGTCGGCGGGCACTTCGAGCAGCTCGACGATGCCTAGTACGGCGAGCACGGGTTCGTAGAAGGCGAGCGAGCGGGCCACGTCGGGCACCGCGATGTTGAGGTGGTCGATGAGCGACCCGGTGAAATCGGGCATGGCGGAACCGCCGCTTCCTGCCGTAGTGTTTGATTGCGCAACACAATATCTGCGCCGTGCAAATACTTACCCGTGCAGTGAAGCACCCGAGCCGAGGGAGCGCAACCCGTGCCCGAGCGATCTGCAGGCCGATCCGCCGCCGTGCGCGACGCCATCGAGGCGATGGCCGGCTGGCAGGTCCTCGTCGCGCAATTCAACGACCTGGTGGCCCGCAGGCTCGGGGTGTCGCCCACAGAGACCCAGTGTCTCTACGTGCTGGCCAGATTCGGACCGGCCACCCCCGGCGAACTGGCCCGGCGGGTCAACCTCAGCAGCGGCGCCACCACCCGCATGCTCGACCGCCTGCTGGCGGCGGGCTACATCACCCGCTCCCCCGACCCGCATGACCGTCGCCGCGTGGTGATCGAGCCCGCGGGCGACGGCATCGCCCGCGTCGCCGCGATGTACGAGCCGCTCAACGCCGACCTCGCCGGCCTGCTCACCGACTTCGACGCCGCCGACCTTCAGCGGCTGGCCCGTTTCGCCCGCGCGGCCGAGGAGGTCACCGAGGCGCGGATCCGGGACCTCTGACCCGCACCGAGCCGAGCTAGCCGCCGTCGACCTCGTCCCAGAACCGCCCGGCCCGCGCGGCGATCTCGTCGGGAAATTCGCCGTTGATCGCATGCGAGGCCGCCGGCCACAACTCGACCTGACCGCGGCGTAGCAACTCCCGCGCCCTCGCGGCGGCCCGGGGTGCGTCGTGGATCACGCTGCGTCCGGCGATCAGCGCCAGCACCGGGATGTCCAGCGCCCGTAGCTCGTGATCGGTGAACCGCTGCGGAAGCGGCTGCCGGAGAACAAAACCGGCGGTGCCCGCCGATATCAGGGCCGCCACCGGCACACTCTCGTCGACGTCGGCGCCACCGGAGAGCCAGCGCAGCACGCGGCGGCGCAGGAACCGCGGCGTGCCGCGCAGGCCCATCGGCGCCACCGCGAGCATGGTGCGGACCGGGATCGGCGCGAACGTCGTCACCGGGTCGAGCAGGGTCAGCGACGCACCCCGCCCGGGAACGCGCACCGCGTGGTTGGTGGCCGTCCAGCCGCCGAACGAGACCCCCATCAGGTGAACCGACGACAGGCCGAGGCCGGCGAGCATGTCCTCGAACCACCGGGCCTGGTCGTCGGCGCCGCGCAGCGGGCGGGCCTGCACCGACATGCCGGGCTCGCCGAGCAGGTCGACGGCGTACACCGTGCGGTGCGCCAGCAGGCCGGGCAGATTGGCGGCCCACATCGGCGTCGACGCGTTGCGCCCGGGCAGCAGCACCACCGGCCGGCCTGGGCCACCGTCGAAGCGGTACACCCGGACGGAGCCGAAACCCGTTGCGACGTCCATCGACTCGTCATGCGGTGGCAGGTCCGCCTTGGCCCGGCGGTAGGCGCCGAGGAAGTGCGCCTGTGCGGCGGCGTCGCGGAAGCGCCCGACTCCGCCCACCGGTCCTACTCGACGGTGACGGACTTGGCGAGGTTGCGTGGCTTGTCGACGTCGTACCCGCGGGCCTGCGCCACACCGGCAGCGAAGACCTGGAGCGGGATCGTCGACAGCAACGGCTGGAAAAGCGTTGACACCGCCGGTATCTCGATCAGGTGATCGGCGTAGGGCCGCACGGTGTCGTCACCTTCCTCGGCGATCACGATCGTGATCGCGCCGCGGGCCTGGATCTCCCGGATGTTGCTCAGCAGCTTCGAGTGCAGCATCGCGGCGTTCTTCGGCGACGGCATCACCACGATCACCGGCAGGTCGTCCTCGATCAGCGCGATCGGACCGTGCTTGAGCTCGCCTGCGGCGAAGCCCTCGGCGTGCATGTACGCCAGCTCCTTGAGCTTGAGCGCGCCCTCCAGCGCCACCGGGTAGCCGACGTGGCGCCCGAGGAAGAGGATCGTCGGCGACTTCGCGAACCGTTGCGCCAGTGCGTAGACCGAGTCCATGGTGCCCAGCACCTGCTGCACGAGTTCCGGCATCGCCTCGAGCTCGTGGTACTCGCGCTCGACCTCGTCGGGGTACTTGGTGCCGCGGGCCTGCGCGAGCGCCAGCCCCACCAGGTAGTTGGCCGCGATCTGCGCCAGGAACGTCTTGGTGGACGCCACGCCGATCTCGGGCCCTGCGCGGGTGTAGAGCACCGCATCGCATTCGCGCGGGATCTGGGAGCCGTTGGTGTTGCAGACCGCGAGCACCTTGGCCTTCTGCTCCTTGGCGTGTCGCACCGCCTCGAGCGTGTCGGCGGTCTCCCCCGACTGTGAGATCGCGATCACCAGCGTGCTGCGGTCGAGAACCGGGTCGCGGTAACGGAACTCGCTGGCCAGCTCCACCTCGACGGGCAGCCGGGTCCAGTGCTCGATCGCGTACTTGGCCAGCAGCCCGGAGTGATACGCCGTGCCGCACGCCACGATGAAGACCTTGTCGATCTCACGCAACTCCTGATCGCTCAGGCGCTGCTCGTCGAGCACGATGCGGCCGTCGACGAAGTGGCCGAGCAGCGTGTCGGCCACCGCCGTCGGCTGCTCGGCGATCTCCTTGAGCATGAAGTACTCGTAGCCGCCCTTCTCGGCGGCCGACAGGTCCCAGTCGATGTGGAACTCACGGAAGTCGTCGGTGGCCTCACCGTGGAAGTCGGTGACGCGGTAGCCGTCGGCGGTGACGACCACCGCCTGGTTCTGCCCGAGTTCGACGGCGTCACGGGTGTGCTCGATGAACGCGGCGACGTCGGAGCCGACGAACATCTCGCCGTCGCCGATACCGAGGACCAGCGGGGTGGAGCGCCGGGCGGCCACGATGGTGCCGGGATCGTCCGCGCTCGCGAACACCAGCGTGAAGTGTCCTTCCAGGCGCGGGAGCACGGCCATCACCGAGCCGACGAAATCACCCGCGGTGGGGCCGTGGTGGTACTGCCAGGACACCAGGTGCACGGCGACCTCGGAGTCGGTGTCGCTGGCGAACTCCACGCCGGTGGCCTCGAGTTCGTGCCGCAGCGGCGCGAAGTTCTCGATGATGCCGTTGTGGACGACGGCGAACTTGCCCGTGGCGTCGCGGTGCGGGTGGGCGTTGCGGTCGGTCGGCCGGCCGTGGGTGGCCCAGCGGGTGTGCCCGAGGCCCGTCTGCCCCGCCAGCGTGTCGGGATCGGTGCATTGGAGGACCTCGCCGAGGTTGGCCAGCCGGCCGGCCCGCCGCTCGATCTTCATGCCGCCTTCGCCGTCGAGCAGGGCGATGCCGGCAGAGTCGTACCCGCGGTACTCCATCCGGTGCAACGCGTCGACCACGATGCCGCAGGCGGGGCGCTGCCCCACGTAGCCGACGATTCCACACATAGGGGTTCAGGATAGTGCAAGCACTGCGGTCTGCCGCCCGATGACCACCTCGCACCAGAGCTGAGCTGCAACGATGCTGTCGATGGCCGCTGGATCGGCGCTACGGCAGCGGCATTGCTGACGAAGGGGTGAATGGTCCCGGCCGGAGTTTGCCGCCACAGAAGTCTGCCGTGCGTCTTACGATCTCCAGGATTAGCAGACTCCTTGCGAACGCAAACAACGACGCGCAGCTACCCCGGGTAAGCCGGGCCCGAGAGTTGTCTCGATTACATAATTCCCGTCGTGACCCCATCGATCTTGAAAAAATTGGCCGTCGCCCCGGTGATCGCACTGGTGACGGGCGCACTCCTCGCGCCGCTCCCCGCGGCCACCGCCGAACCCGCCGCGGCGCCCGGTGGCGCGCACATCACCGGTGTCGAGCACGTCAACGAGCGATGGGACAAGGTCTCGGTCTTCTCGCCGTCGATGAACAAGGTGATCGTCAACGACGTGTTCAAGGCGCCGAAAGCCGGTGCGCCGGCGTTCTACCTGCTGCCCGGCATCGACGGCGGCGACGACATCGCCGGCGGCGGCATCGCCCCGGGCGCCAAGAGCTGGTTCGGCATGACCGACATCCAGGGCTTCTTCGCCGACCGCAACGTCAACGTCGTCTCGCCCCTGGGCGGTCAGTTCAGCTGGTGGACCAACTGGGTCAGCGATCCGGGCAAGCAGTACCAGACCTACATGACCCGGGAACTGCCGCCGCTCATCGACGCCGAGTACGACACCAACGGCCGCAACGCCGTCGGTGGCCTGTCGAGCACCGGTGGCACCGCGCTGGACTACGCCGTGCAGGCGCCGGGTGTGTTCCAGGCGGTCGGGTCCTACAGCGGTCTGCTCAACCCCGCCGACAACGTCCAGCAGGTGTCGCTGACGCTGGGCAGCGGCGGGCAGAGCGCCGAGGCCATGTGGGGCCCCCCGGGCGGACCGGAGTGGATCGCCCACGACCCGACGAAGAATGTCGCGAAGCTCAAGGGCACCGCGGTGTACGTCGCCGCCTCGGCCAGCGGCGGCGTGGGCGCCGTCGACCGGCTCCCACCGGGATTCGGACCGAACATCACCGGCGGATTCATCGAGCGCGTCGTGTTCGACAGCACCCGGATCTTCGCCGACGCGGCTGCCGCCGCAGGTGTGCCGATCACCTACATCGTCCGGCCCGACGGCTCCCACACCTGGGGTCTGTTCGAGTCGGAGATGCAGGAGTCCTGGAACACCACCATCGCTCCCGCCCTCGGCGTCTAGCCGAGTGCCGCTTCGGCGGCGGTGAGATACGGTCGGTTCGTGCCGAGCACCAAGAAGCTGTTCAAGGCGCTGACCCGCCGCGGACCGCACCGCGTCCTGCGCGGTGACCTCGCCTTCGCCGGACTTCCGGGTGTCGTCTACACCCCCGAGTCGGGCATGAACCTGCCCGCGGTGGCGTTCGGCCACGACTGGCTGGCCGGTGACTACCGCTATCACGGGACCATCGAGCACCTGGCGTCGTGGGGCATCGTCGCCGCAGTGCCTGCCACCGAGACGGGCCTGGCGCCGTCGGTGCTGAACCTGGCGTTCGACCTGGGCACCACCCTCGACATCATCAGCGGCGTGCGCTTGGGGCCGGGCCAGATCAGCGTGCACCCCACCAAGCTCGGCTTGGCCGGGCACGGTTTCGGCGGGTCGGCCGCCGTGTTCGCTGCGGCGGGCATGCCGTCGCGGGTGAAGGCCGTCGCCGCGTTGTTCCCGACGGTGACCAGTCCGCCGACCGTGCAGCCGGCGGCGTCGCTACAGGTGCCGGGCCTGATCCTGGCCGATCCGGGAGATCCGATGTCGCTGCGGTCCAACGCGGTGGAACTGGCGCGGGCGTGGCGTCCGGCCACACTGCGCGCGGTCCACAAGGTGAAGGCAGGCGGCCTCGTCGAGGGCAGGCGGTTGGCCCGCGTGGTCGGGCTGCCCGGCGCCGACAAGGGCACCCAGAAGATCGTCCGCGCCCTGCTCACCGGCTATCTGCTGCACGAGCTCACCGGCGACAAGGATTACCGCGACTTCGCCGACCCCGAGGCCGCGCTGCCCCGGGCCGACGTGCTCGATCCGTTCTCCGACGATCCGGTCGACCTGGAGAACAAGGTCGTCGCCCTGCTCAAGCCCTGACCCGCCGCACTCCCAACCAACCGGTTGGGATAGGTTCTGGAGACATGCGGACTGGCATCTTCCTGAGCTACGCCGGCGGCTTCAAGGAAGCGGTCGAGGACGTCGTCGAACTGGAGAAGGTCGGTGTCGGCATCGCGCTGGTCGCCGAGGCCTACTCCTATGACGCGATCAGCCAGCTGGGCTATCTGGCGGCCAAGACCTCGACGATCGAGCTGGGCTCCGGGGTGGTGCCGATCTACGTGCGGACACCGTCGCTGCTGGCGATGACGGCCGCCGGTCTGGACTATGTGTCCGACGGCCGGTTCCGGCTGGGCATCGGTACTTCGGGACCCCAGGTGATGGAGGGTTTCCACGGCGTGCCCTTCGACGCCCCGCTCGGCCGCACCCGCGAGGTCGTCGAGATCTGCCGCCAGGTGTGGCGCCGCGAGAACGTCGTCCACGACGGCCGGCACTACCAGATCCCGTTGCCCGCCGATCGCGGCACCGGTCTCGGAAAGCCGCTGCACCTCATCAATCACCCGGTGCGCGAACGCATTCCGATCACCATCGCCGCGCTCGGTCCGAAGAACGTGGAACTGACCGCCGAGATCGCCGAGGGCTGGCAACCGGTGTTCTTCTTCCCGGAGAAGGCCGACGACGTGTGGGGCGACGCACTGCGCAGCGGATCGGCCAAGCGCGACCCACAGCTCGGGCCGCTCGACGTGATGGTCAGCGCGAGCCTGGCCATCGGGGACGACGTCGAGGACAGGCTGGCGTGGGCCAAACCCCAACTGGCGCTCTACATCGGCGGCATGGGCGCCCGCGGGCAGAACTTCTATCACAAGCTCGCGACCCGCTACGGCTATGGCGAGATCGCCGATCACATCCAGGATCTGTTCCTGGCGGGCAAGAAGGCCGAGGCCATCGACGCCGTGCCCGACGAACTCGTGCGCAGCGTGTCGCTGGTCGGCACACGGGGTTTCGTCAAGGAGCGGTTGGCCGCCTTCGCCGAGGCCGGCGTCACGACGATGCTGGTGCACCCGTTGACCGGCGACCGTCGTGAGTCGGTGCGGTTCGTCGAGGAACTGCAGTCGCTGCTGCCCTGATCGCCGACGCATCCCGGCGCACGGTGACCAGCGCCATAGCGGCGTTTCCGGTCCCAACCGGTAGACTGCTCTCAGCGGCATCGTCTGTTCTGCCTTTTGCCGCTTCTCGATCGTCAACCGAGCGCCGCGGGAAGTCACCCGCGCCGGGCAGGACGACCACACTACTTTTTCGGAGTATTCAACCTTGTCTGTGCAAGAAACCGGTGGGTCAACCGTGCCCTCCTTCGCCGACTTCGACCTGCCCAAGGCCGTCGTCGATTCCCTCTCCGCCGCCGGCGTCGAGAGCCCCTTCCCCATCCAGTCCGCCACACTGCCGGATTCACTGGCGGGCCGCGACGTGCTGGGCCGCGGCCGGACCGGGTCCGGCAAGACCTATGCCTTCCTGCTGCCGGTCGTCACCCGGCTGGCCAACGACGCGAAGCCGAGGCGTCCCGGGAAACCGCGTGCGCTGATCCTCGCGCCCACGCGTGAACTCGTCGCCCAGATCGACGCGGCGCTCGCCCCGCTGGCCGAGGCGACCGGCCTGCGGTCTGTCGTCATCTTCGGCGGTGTCGGCCCGCAGCCGCAGATCAACAAGCTGCGCCAGGGCGTCGACATCGTGATCGCCTGCCCCGGCCGGCTCGAAGACCACGTGCGTTCGCACCACGCCGACCTGTCCGCGATCGAGATCACCGTGCTCGACGAGGCCGACCACATGGCCGACCTCGGCTTCCTGCCCCCGGTCAAGCGGCTGCTCGACAAGACGCCGCGCGACGGACAGCGGATGTTGTTCTCCGCCACACTCGACGGCGGCGTCGACGTCATCGTCAAGCGCTACCTGCACAACCCGATCGAGCACAGCGTCGACTCGGCGCAGTCACCGGTGTCGGCGATGGTGCACCACGTGCTGCACGTCGACGGCACTACCGCGCGGGTCAACGTGCTGACCGATCTGGCCGCCTCACCGGGCCGCACCATCGTCTTCGCCCGCACCAAGCACGGCGCGAAGAACTTGACACGGCAACTCAACTCGCGCGGCGTACCCGCCGTCGAACTGCACGGCAACCTGTCGCAGAACGCCCGCACGCGCAACCTCGCCGCGTTCTCCGACGGCTCCGCCACGGTGATGGTCGCCACCGACATCGCCGCCCGCGGTATCCACGTCGACGACATCACCCTGGTCGTGCACGCGGACCCGCCCGTCGAGCACAAGGCCTATCTTCACCGGTCGGGCCGTACGGCCAGGGCCGGCGCCGACGGCACCGTGGTGACGCTCATGCTGGACGCGCAGGTGTCCGACGTCCGGACGCTGACCCGCAAGGCGGGCATCAAGCCGACGATCACCCGCTTCAGCGGAGCTTCGCACCCGGTGTTGCTCGAGATCGCCCCGGGCGAGCGCAGTTTCGACGGCCCGCTGGTCGTGGCCACGCCGGTCAACGAGCAGTCCGAACCGCGTCAGCAGTCGGGCCGGCGGCGCAAGCCGAACCGCGGCGGCCAGGGCGGCGGCGGTCAGAACGGCGGCCAGAGCCGTGGCGGCCAGCGCAGCGGGCACTCCGGCGGCCAGGGCGGAGGCGGTAATCGTCGCGGCCAGTCCGGACGGACCGGCGGCGGCCGGACCACCACCGCCGCATCGTTCTCGGCCGGGATGTCCCGCAGCCGCTGATCGGCGACGAGCTTTTTGGAAGGCCCGCGGGATCACCGCGGGCCTTCTGCTTTTCACTGTGACTTCGGGTGTGGCGGGGCTGGGTCAGTACTGTTCCGCGATCGCTTGGGCGACCATCCTGATGCGGTTCATGTCCAGCGAGAGGTCGACGATGTTCATCGTCGGCACCAACCGCTCACCCGCGACCTGGAATTCGGGACCGACGACGACATCGAACACCCCACTTGCGGCGTCGCCCGCCACCCGGTGCCCGCCGATGTCGAACTGATCTGTCGAGTAGTCGAGGTGTTCCGGCCTCAGATACGTCGAGGAGGTCGTCACCATGTCGCTGTTGTCGATCGTGAACGCGCACGCGCTGACCGACGAATTCGCCACATCGACGTCGACGCGGTGCGCCGATCGCAGCCGCTCAGGCGCCGCGCACGGGTCCGCCCCCGTCAGCACGGTGGTCGGGAAGTCAGTCGAGCCCCATCCCGGGCGTTCAGCGAATTCGCGTACGGCTGTGCGTATCACCTGCTCGCCGACCGCGCAGGCGTCGGCGTCAGGCGGTGCGGATGCGTGCACGATCAGCCGCGTGCTGTCGGGATATGCGGCCAGCATGCCGCACGTCCAGCTCACGACCTCCTCGCGCGGTGGGGCGTCCGGCGCCTTCAGAGCCGAGGTGACGGCGACATCGACACCGTCGACGTCGAGATGTTCGGCCCAGGCCGGCGGTTCCGCCGGAGGGACCATCGCGACGTTCACGCCGATGTTGACCTCGACCTCGTCTTCCCCGTCGACCGTGTGGGCATCACAGCTCAGCGGCATCGTCTGACCGTCGACGGTCAGCGGCTGACCCGCGACCGCCGACGCATCACCGAAGAGCGCGCACGGGTCGACCTCGCGCAACGCGCGGATCACACTGAGTCGGTCAGCGGCCGGTGCATTCTGCGACGGCTCCGGTGAGTCCGCCGGCGCCGAATCGTCTGGCGCACATCCGGCGAGCAACGCCGCGACGACCACGGCGATTCGCAGCACGACAACCTTCACGCGCATCAGCCTAAGCAGGTTTCGGAAGGCCTCGTCGCACCAATCCTGCGGACGGTTCGCTCACTCGCCGGCCTGCGGGACCTCGTCGGCCGCGATCTCACACGGCGTGGCAGCCTGATCCGCCGGGGCGTCCTGCGGTACCGGTTCGGCCGCGGCGACCTCCCCGGCGGGTGGCGGCGGTGTCGGTGGCGGCTCAGCGGGCGGCTCCTCGGCAGGAGGCTCTTCGGCAACCGACTCCTCGGCAGGTCCGCTCGGCGTGCAAGTTTCGGCGCACTCCGGCGCCGCGGGTGTAGAGCCCGCGGCTTCGGTGGGCGCCGGTGAACCGCCGCCGCCTGCCGGATTCACCACACCGGCACCGGAGTCGGACTCGGAGTCTTCTGCCGGCTCCTCCACGGCAGCCTCTTCATCGAGCGGATTGGCGTCCTCGTCGTCGGGTGACTCGAGGTCGGGTGACTCGAGCTCGTCGAGGCCGGACAGCGCCTCACCCGACGATCCGAGCAACCCGCCGAGCATGTCGGCGAACTGCTGCCCCATCCCGGACAGCCCGGATCCGATGTCCGGCGGGCCACCCATCGCGGGCGCCGACGACGGCGCGGGCGCAGCGGCGGCAGGGTCCACTGACGACGCGGGCGGTTCGGCAGCCGACGCCGCCGGCTCCATCGCGGCGGGTGCCGCTCCGCCCGCGGCGGGTGTCAGCGACGAGGCCTGCCACGGCGCTGCGCCGGCCGCGGGAACGCTCCACGCCGGCGCACCACCGGCAGCGGGCGCCCCGCCGTCGGCTGTATCAGCGAAAGGCACACGGGCGAAACTTGTTTCGACCGCCCCGGCGGGTGCGGTGCGGACCTCCGCCGGGGCCCAGTCGGCGGGCACCTCGAACAGGCTCGCGGGTTCGGCGGCGAGCTTCGTGGTCGCCGCGTCGTAGGCGGCCACCACGTCGTCGGTACCCGCCCGCATCGCGCTGACCCATTCGTTGGCCACCTCCTCGGCGACGAACGGTTTCACCCGCAGATCGACCAGTTCACTCGACGCCACGCGGTCTCCCGCTCCGGTGAGCACCGTCCGTGCGGCCGCCTCCCACTCCACACTCTCGCTCATGTCGGCGATCGCCTGCGTGGCGTCGACCCTGGCATCGACGCTGCGCCACAGTCGGTCCCGCAGATCCGTGAGCACATCGGCCGCCGCGGCCAGTGCGGCCGTCGCCGTCGCCGACGCCTCGCCGTGCCGCCGCAGGAACTCCCGAGCCGACTGCGCACCGGACCCGGCCCAGGAGTCCGCCAGCGCGCCGGCAGTACTGTCCTGCACGTCGCGAGCCTGCTCGGCGGCCGCGACCACTGCTCGCAGCCGGGCACAGTCGGCGTCGAGTGCCCGCAGGTCCATGCCGGCCTCGCTGCCGTACCAGCCGTGCACCTGATCTGCGTGGGCGGTGAGGTCTGGGTGTTCGAAACCGAGTGCGGCGCAGGCTGACACATAGGTGTCGATGGTGTCGACCGCCGGTTGCCCGTCGGCCAGCCGGCCGGCGACGTCGAACTGGCCGGTCATCGCTCAGCCGACCCGGCGCGCCGCGGCCGCGTCGGCGTCGGCGTAGCGGTCCGCCGAAAGCCGCAGCAGCACTGCGATCTCCGTTGCCGCTGTCGACCACCGCCGCAGCGGAGCGACGACATCGTCGACGGCGGCGCGCAGCGCGTCGCCTCGCGTGGTGTGCGCCCGCCCCGCCGCGGCGCCGTCGAAGGTCAGCGCATCCAGATGAGTGCGGACTGCGGTGTCGACGAGTCGGGCCGCCGACTCGTACCGCTGCGCTGCGGTGTGCAGTGCGGCTGCGTCGACGCGAGTGGCGTCACGTTCTCCCATACCCGGGTTGGACGCCGCCGGGGCTGATCCGGTTCCGCGTCAGCGCTGTTCGCTGACCGATTCCGCGACGCGGACGGCGAGCTGACGAGCGGTGTCCTCGTCGGCGGCCTCCACCATCACCCGGACCACCTGCTCGGTTCCGGAGGGCCGCAACAGGATCCGGCCGGTGTCACCGAGCTCGGCCTCGGCCTGCGCGACGGCTGTCTGCACCGACGGGGCCTGCGCGACCGTCGCCTTGTCGGCGACCTGGACGTTGATCAGCACCTGCGGAAGTGTCTCCATCGGCGCGGCGAGGGCGGACAGGGGCGAGCGGGTCTGGGCAATCCGCGACATCAGCCGCAGGCCCGTGACGATGCCGTCCCCTGTTGTGCCGAACGACGGCAGCACAATGTGTCCCGACTGCTCACCGCCGAGGGTGTACTCGCCGGCGCGCAGTTCCTCGAGCACGTAGCGGTCGCCGACGCCGGTGGTGCGCACCTCGATGCCGGCCGCCCGCATGGCCAGGTGCAGGCCGAGGTTGCTCATCACCGTCGCGACCAGCGTGTTCGACGCCAGTTCGCCCGCTTCCTGCATGGCCAGCGCCAGCACGACCATGATGGCGTCGCCGTCGACGACGCGACCCGTGGCGTCTACTGCGAGGCACCGGTCGGCGTCACCGTCGTGGGCGAGGCCGAGGTCGGCGCCCCGCGCGACGACGGTGGCCTGCAGGGTTTCCATGTGGGTGGACCCGCACCCGTCGTTGATGTTCAGGCCGGTGGGTTCGGCGTTGATGGCGATGACGCGGGCCCCTGCGGCGCGGTAGGCCAGCGGCGCCGCCGTCGACGCCGCGCCGTGCGCGCAGTCGACCACCACGGTCAGGCCGTCGAGGCGCGTCGTGACGGCCTTGCCGACGTGGCGCAGGTAGCGCTCGAGCGCGTCCTCGGCGTCGACCACTCGGCCGATACCGGCACCGACCGGCCGCTCCCCGGGTCCGGCCTGCACGAGTTCTTCGATCCGGTCCTCGGTGGCGTCGTCGAGCTTGTGACCACCCGGCCCGAAGATCTTGATGCCGTTGTCGGGCATCGGGTTGTGCGAGGCGGAGATCATCACGCCGAAGTCGGCGTCGTAGGCGCTGGTCAGATAGGCCACCGCGGGCGTCGGCAACACACCGACGCGCAGCGCGTCGACGCCTTCGCTGGTCAGCCCGGCGATGACCGCGGCCTCCAGCATCTCGCCGCTGGCCCGCGGATCGCGGCCGACGACAGCGATGCGCCGTCGCTCCTGCCCGCCGGTGGTACCCAACCTGCGGGCTGCCGCCGAACCCAGCGCCAGCGCCAACTCGGCTGTCAGATCCCGGTTGGCGACGCCGCGCACCCCGTCGGTGCCGAAGAGTCGACCCATGCTGCACAACCTCTCACACATCGCCGTGCGAGAGCCAACCCACGCGGGTGCCGTCCGCTCCGCCGCCGAACCGATGCGGGGGCGAGACCCCGGACAGCCCACCGCCCGTGTCCAGAAGCGGACACGGGCGGTGGCTTGACGGTCAGTTACCGATTTCCACCGGCGCGCGAATTCTCGGAGTTACCCGCGCCGCCGGACTGACCCGGGGTGCCGGCGTTCTGGTCGATGGTCACGGGTCCGCCGGGAACGGTGCAGATCGTCTCGTTGGTGGTCTCGCTCCCACCGTCGATCTGCTCGGCGAGCACGTTGAGGTTCACACCGTTGAGCGCCTGCACACCGCAGATGGCGGCGGCCACGCTGGCGGCAACCCCGGCGTTCACGTTCTCGAGGATGGTGACGTCCCCCACCCCGACGTTGACGAGACCGTCCTGCAGGTTGAGCGGCTGTGCGGTCGCACTGCCCATGCCGACCGTGAACAGCAGCGAACCGCCGATCATGGCACCTGCGGCTGTGGTCTTCATGATGTTCTTCATTTCAATGGATCCCTTCAGTCGGGGAAGCGCGGTCCGGCCCCTCGACGAGCGACTGGACTCGTACCGGAGACAGGAATTGCCTGCCAACGCCGTTACGGCGCCCGAACTTCCTGACAGGGGGCTTCCTCGATCAAAGGCATGTTCAAACCAAAATCACAGAATTCTTTTTGGAAGGAAGCGTATAATAGCAGCTAACTAATTAACTGATTCGTCAATACTCTTACCGCTTCGCGCAGGTGGAGGCCCTACCTCTTCATCGGGGCTGGCTCGCCGCTCGTTACTGGCCATTACGCGACGTCCACCGTTTGAAACGACTCACCGCCCGCGTCCGGGCGGACACGGGCGGTGAGATCGGTCAGATCGCCGAAACTATCCGGTCTGGACCGGCGCGCTGTCGGGCGTCTCGACGCGCTCGGGGCCGGTCTCTGCGGTGCCACTCTCGGCGCCCTCGGGCTGCGAGGAGGCCGCGGCGTTCTGAGTCACCACGAGGTCACCGCCGGGGAGTCCCGCGCACACGGTCTGCTCGGTGCCCTCGGCGTCGACGCGGTCGGCCAGGGCGGTCACCTCGGCGACCTCCGAACCGCAGATGGCGGCGGTCTTGGTCGCGGCCTCGTCGGTGCTCACACCCTCGAGGATGGTCTGCTCGGCGACCGCGACGTTCACCAGGCCGTCCGGCGTGGAATGCGGGGGCTGCGCGTGCGCGGTGCCCAGGCCTGCGGCGATCAGCAGTCCGCCACCCATCAGGGTGCCCGCTGCGACGTTCTTCACGATGCTCTTGGCGTTCGTCATCAATCACTCCTCTCGGATTCGGTAGCACGTCGGTCTGCGACTCGCGTCGCACCAGAGGCGGGGTTCCGCCGACGCCGCATGGCGTCCGTGCTCCGGAATCGAGGCTGTCGCAGCGGCGGCACGGAACTCAAGCTCGCCGCCGCCGAACCGGGCACACCCTGATACGCCCTAAGTAACTGCTGCGCCGTCGCTCCCGCGCACAGCGCCGGCCGGCTTTACTCAGATCGCGCTGTGTGACGGCTCACAAATGCCGATCGCCGAGCATGCACGCGGCATGCTCGGCGATCGGGTTCGCGTCTGTGCGCAGATCAGCGCTTCGAGTACTGAGGCGCCTTGCGGGCCTTCTTGAGGCCGTACTTCTTGCGCTCGATGGCACGCGGGTCACGGGTGAGGAAGCCCGCCTTCTTCAGCGCCGGCCGGTCCTCGGGCTGCACGATGATCAGCGCCCGGGCGATCGCCAGACGCAGCGCGCCGGCCTGTCCGGACGGGCCGCCACCGTCGAGGTGCGCGAACACGTCGAAGCTCTCCAGCCGGTCGACGGTCACAAACGGCGCCTTGATGAGCTGCTGGTGCACCTTGTTGGGGAAGTAGTTCTCCAGGGTGCGGCCGTCCAGGTTGAACTGGCCGGTGCCCGGCACCAGGCGCACGCGGACCACGGCCTCCTTGCGGCGGCCGACGGTCTGGATGGGCCGTTCCATGTAGACCGGCTCGCGGGCCTCGGTCGCCTCGGCGGCCTCGGTCACCTCATCGGTCACGGTCGCCTCGGCGGTCACGGTGGCCTCGGCGGTCACGTCTTCGGTCGTTTCGGTCACTGGGCCACCTGCTTGATCTCGAACGGAACCGGCTGCTGCGCGGCGTGCGGATGGTTGGGACCCGCGTACACCTTGAGCTTCTTCTGCACCTGGCGGCTCAGCTTGGTGTGCGGCAGCATGCCGACGATCGCGTTCTCGACGACGCGGGTCGGGTGCTTGATCAGCAGCTCGCCAATGGTGCGCCTGCGCAGGCCGCCGGGGTAACCCGAGTGGCGGTAGGCGAACTTCTTGGTGAGCTTGTCGCCACCGATGGCGACCTTCTCGGCGTTGACGATGATGACGAAGTCGCCACCGTCGACGTTGGGCGTGAACGTCGGCTTGTGCTTGCCGCGGAGCAGCTTGGCTGCTTCGACGGCGAGCCGGCCGAGGACCACGTCGGTGGCGTCGATGACGTACCACGAATGCGTGGTGTCACCCGCCTTCGGCGTGTACGTAGGCACAGCGCTTACCTCTTCTTCTCGGGGATCCCGGTGACCCGGGTGCCGGTCAGGCGTTGGCGGTGAAGTGGTCTCGGCGACCGACAGTGACCCGAGAACTCCGTGCGTACCGCACGCCAACGGAGGAGCTTACCGGTGGGTGTCGTCGCAGGTCAAAACGCCCTTTACGGCCGCCGCGCGGCGGGCCGGCCAGGATGTCGAGGTTACCGTCGCCGCAGGTCGTCGCCGGGTCGGCTCGCGATGCCCCCACCGCGTTGACCTGCCACAACGGCCGACGCCGACCCAGCGGTTGCGGCTCCGGTTTTGCACCCAGGGCTGTGAACGCCTCGACATCACGACCCTCCGTGCAAAGACCAGTCCTGCCGCACACACAGCTGTGCGGTCCCGCCAGGCTCCCCTCCCAGCAGGACCGCACAGAGTCTGTGTGGCGTCGGCTGTCACCTCCCCCAAGCGGCAGCGGCGCTGCGATCGGTGGCCGCCATGTCGTCGGCGCCGTCGCGGACCGCGTTGCCCAGGCTGAACAGGATCTCGTTGAGCGCCGCGGCCGACTGATCCCACCGCAGCTGCTCGGCGCGGTAGGCCTCGGCGGCTTCGCGGGTCCAGATCTGTTGCAGCGGCGCGATGTGTGAGCGCAGTTCGTCGAGTGCCGCGTTCAGCCGCGCCGACGTCTGGTGGATCTCCTGACGCACCGTGTATTCGATTTCGTCGAAGTTGTAGGACAGCACCTGGTTCATGACGGTTCCCGTTCTCTCAGAGGTTCGTCGCGACGGCGTCGATGCGCTGCGAGTGACCGTCGCCGGCGTCGCGCAACGTCCGTTCGTTGTGCCGGATCGTCTCGGCGATTCGCTGCAGCGCCCCATGGAGTTTCGTCGACTCGGCATTCCACCGTTCGACGACGTCGCGGAACCGGGTCGCCGCCACACCACCCCACACCGACGGCGGCACGCTGCCCATCCTGCCGATGAAGGACTGCAGCATCGCGCGGGTCTCCTCGTTGCGCGCGTCGACCTTGCCCGCCACCGAGGTCATCAGGTCGAGGTCGGTGTTGAGCGCACCACCCATGGGTGTCGTCATGAGAATGCCTTTCCAGTGTCGTTGTGAGATATCAGGTTCGACGCACCGCGGAGCCATTCGGTTCCCGGGCATTCTCAGAAGATCGCGTGAGCGGACCGGACGGCCCGATCACAGACGGGCCCGATCGGCCGCTCGGCCTCCGACGGTTCCTGACACCCGATGCCGATCCGCACCCCGCCGTCGACGAACACCGACCAATCGATGTGCCGCCCTGGGCGGATCTCGCGATAGGACGCGACGGGTCGCCCACCCCTGTGGTCGTCGGGCACGAAGTCGGTGAAGACGCCGGGCGTTTCGCCGGCCAGCGCGGCGCGCAGGGTCTCGGCGGCCGCTTCACGTGTCGTTCCGGGCAGCACCGGCGACTGTGTGACCAGCAGTGCCGTGACCGGATCGTCCGGGGATTCCACCTGCACCCGTGCCGACCCGGGTCCGTCGGTGATCCGGTCGACGGTCCACAGCGCCGGTACCTTCACTCCGACCCGTCCCTCGACCAACAGCGTCTCGGGGTCATCGTGCTCGGGCTCGGCCGGATCGGCCCGGTCGGAGAAGGCGAGACCCAGTCCCGCGACCGCCAGGACGGCGCCGCCGAGCAGGGCGACGCCGTGGCGTCCGCGTCGATGAGGCGTGGCGACCAGGGTGCCGGTCGCCGACGGGGGCGCCCACATGTTCGCGGCGGCGGACCGCAGGGCACGTCGGTCGACGCGGAGCACGGCGACGCCGTTGGAGCGGAGCGAGTCCGCGATCGCCGAGGCGACTTCGCCCGCCCCGGGCACGCCCACCGGCGCGTCGATGACGACGGCGTTCTCGCCCCTCAGGGCGTCTGCCACCGCGCGGCCCACTCGCCGCGGATCCTCGGCGCGTGGCACGGCCGCGACGGCATCACCGATGACGACGACGAAGTCGGGACCGATCTCGGCGACGGCCGGATCGACCGCGGACACCGCTGCGCGCACCACTTCAGCGCGGGTGACGGTCACCGCGTCCGATGCCCACCACTGCGCCGCACCGAGAATCCGATGGCAGCGTCGTCGCGGCCACCATGTCGGCACGATCAACACCACCGCCTGCACCGGGCCGCCGCCGGCAGAGCGCAGGACGTCGCGCCACAGCTCATCGGTGGGCATCGGCCTCTCGTCGACGAGTGCCAGATCCGAGTCGATGAATTCCACTGCCGCCAGCGCACTTTGATCGTCTACGGGGTGGCCACCCGACACCGTGACCGGCCCGACCTCGATCACCGCAGTCACGGCGGCGTAGTCCAGCCCACCTGGACGACCTGGTTATCCGCGGCCCGTGTGAGCAGCACGGCCCGACCCGGCGGGCGGAGCGCCGGCCGCACCGACCCGAGCAGCACACCCTCGTCGGGACTGACGCTCATCAGCAGACCCATGCTGCCCAGGTCGCGCAGCTGGGCCAGCACCGGATCGAACATCGCCCGTGCCGCACCGCCCGACCGGCGCGCGACCACCACGTGCAGGCCGATGTCCGTGGCGTGCGGCAGGTAGTCGAGCAGGGGCGTCAGCGGGTTGCCCGCGGCACCTGCGACGAGGTCGTAATCGTCGACGACCAGATAGATCTCGGGCCCTGACCACCACGACCGGTCGCGCAGCTGGCGCTGCGTCACCTCGTCGCCCGGCAGCCGGCTGCGCAGCCGCTCCAGCAGCGCGGGGATGCGGGCGCTCACGGCGCCGGCGGACATCAGGTAGGCCCCGAGGTGGTCGGTGTCCACCACACCGAGAAGCGTCCTGCGGTAGTCGACGATCACGAGTTCGGCGCTGCGCACGTCGTTGGTCCGCACGATCTCGGTGCACAGGGTGCGCAGCGTCGCGGTCTTCCCGCACCCGGGCTCACCCAACACGATGAGATGCGGCTGCTCGGTGAAATCGATGCTGACAGTGGACAGTCGACGCTCGCCGACGCCGAGCACGACCCGGTCGTCTTCGGCCGATGCCGTGAGCTCGGCGAGTTCCACCCGCTCGGGCAGCAACCTGATCGGCGCCGCGGACCGGCCGGGGTGACGTGCCCGTAGGTCCCGCGCACCGGCGGCGAGCGCCTCGGCCAGGCCGGCGGGGCTCGCCACGCCGTCCAGCCGCGGCAACGCGATCGTGAAGTCCGCGCCCTGGCGGGTGAGTCCGCGACCGGGTGCACAGTCGAGAAGATCGCGCGCCCGCCTGCGGTCCATCTCGGAGTCCGCCGGATCGCCGAGCCGCAGTTCGATCCGGGTACCGAGCTGATCCTTGAGCGCGGGACGGATGTCCGCCCACCGTGCTGCGGCGAGGACGACGTGCACACCGAACGACAGGCCCTGTGCGGCGAGCGAGGTGATCGCGGCGTCGAGGCCGTCGAAGTCCTGGCGCACCGTCGTCCAACCGTCCACGACGAGGAAGACGTCACCGAACGGATCGGCGGTCACCGCCGGATCACCGGCCACACGCCTGCGCCGGAACTCCGACACGGAATCGATGCCCAACTCCCGGAACCCGACCTCGCGGGCCCGCACCAGCAGTTCGAGTTCCGCGACCGTCCGACGGACCAGATCGCCTTCGTGGCGGCCCGCCACGGCGCCGACGTGGGGCAGCGCGCGCAGTGACGCCAGCGCACCGCCGCCGAAGTCGAGGCAGTAGAGCTGGACATCTCGTGGACCGGCGGTCGCCGCCAGTGCCAGGGCCAGTGTGCGCAGGGCGGTCGACTTGCCGCTGCCCGGCCCACCGACCACCGCCACGTTGCCGTCCGCGCCGGAGAGTACGGCGGACAGCAGATCGCGGCGCTGTTCGAACGGCCGGTCCACCAGGCCGATCGGTACGGTCAGCGGTTCCGGGCCGCCGAGGGACAGCAGCTGGTCCAGAGTCGGCGATTGTGTCAAGGGCGGCAGCCACACCGGGTGTGCGGGCGCGCCATGACCGGCCAGCCGGTCCAACACGGTGTCGAGAACGCTATGTCCGGAGTCCACGTGACGCCCGGATTCGGCGGGCGGCCAGGGTACCGGCGCGGCGGTGAAGGGAACGGCGGTCGGCGGATTCGCCGCGACTCGGCGCGGTTCGGGTGCCGGCCCGGAGACGTAAGCGGTGCGGAACCGGATGAGTTCACCGGCGGCCGTCCGTAGGTACGCCCCGCCCGGTGTCGAGGGCAGGTGATGTGCGTCGGGCACTCCGAGCACGGCCCGGGACTCGCTGGCGGAGAATGTCTTCAGGCACACCCGGTAGGACAGGTGGTTGTCCAGTCCGCGTAGCCGTCCTTCGTCCAGGCGTTGACTGGCCAGCAGCAGGTGCATGCCGAGTGACCGGCCGAGCCGCCCGATCGCGACGAACAGCTCCGCGAAGTCGGGGTGTTGACTGAGGAGCTCGGAGAACTCGTCGACGACGATCAGCAGTGACGGCAGCGGAGGCAGATCGGGGCGGCGGGTCCGCGAGCAGTGGTACTCGGCGATGTCGGCGAAAGTGCCCGCGGCGCGCAGAATCTCCTGTCTGCGATTGATCTCGCCGGAGAGGGCGTCCTTCATGCGTGCCACCAGATGCGCCTCGTCGGCGAGGTTCGTGATCACCGCGGACACGTGGGCTGCACGCTCGAAGCCGAGGAACGTTGCGCCGCCCTTGAAGTCGATCAGGATGATGTTCAGCCGGTCCGGGGAATGGGAGGCGAGCATGCCCAGTGTGAGGGTACGCAGGAACTCCGACTTGCCCGAACCCGTCGCGCCGATACACAAACCGTGCGGGCCCATCCCCCGGTGCGCCGCCTCCTTGATGTCGATCAGCACAGGGTCGCCGTGCTCGCTGACACCGACCGGGACCCGCAGTTCCGTTGCCACATCGCCGGAACCCCACAGCGCTGTCGGGTCGAGGCGGGCGGGCTCACCGATGCCGACCAGGGCCGGCCAGTCGGCGGGGACGACCATCGGATCGTCGGCGTCAGTGGCCACCGGGCGGTAGGGCGCGAGTCGGCGCGCGCACGCGAGGGCTGCCGCTGCTTCCAGGCCGTCGCGCCGCATACGAGGGCCGTCGCCGAGAACGACGTCGCCGCCGTCGACGACCCACCGGGTCGACTCGCGCGTCGTCATGCCCGCGGCGTCGACCAGCAGCACCGTGACAGTCCCGCCGAGGTCGAGGTACACAGGTTCGGCGGCGGTGGGCGATGCGAGGTCGACCACGATCACCACGCGAGAGCACCCGTCGAGGAGTGCGGCCACCGCGTCGCGGGCTTCGGTCAGCGCGGTGTACGTCATCCGTGCCGGTCCGGTGCGGTCGTTGATGGCCGGATGCCCGTGATGGGGCAGCCATTTCAGCCAGTCCCAGCGGTGTCCGGTGGTGTCGTCGATGACCGCGGCGATTCTGACATGCTCCGGGCCGTGCAGTACCGCGACCTGACACAGCACGGACCGCAGCAGAGCGCGTACGGCGTCGCCCTCTCCGGCGACGCTGATCGCGTCGGTCGCGAAGAGGTCGACCGTCACGGGCATGTCGGTGACGACGCCACGAGCGCTGATGAGGCGACCCACCGCCGAGGTGGTCACGGGATCGGGCTCCGCGACGGGCCTCACGGGCGGCGCGATCAATCGGGTGGACAGCGGTTGGGTTCCCAGTCCCAGGCGGACATGGCCGAAGTCGTCGTCGGCCGGTCTCCGCTCCCACATCCGCGGGCCGCCGATCAGGGTCCAGAGCCCGTCGGGTGGCGGGTGACGCCAGTGCGACGAACGATGTTGCGCCCGAGCGGTCTCGACCGCCGCCGCGTCCAGCGCCTGGACGTACCGCAGGTAGTCGCGGCGACCCTGGTCGAGTTCAGCGGTCCGTGTCCCGCGTAGTCCGTAGGCGAGTGTGCCGACAAGCGACAGCAGCATCATCACCGGAAAGAGCAGGTACATCGGGCTGCGGGGACCCGAGGCGCCGGAGGTGAAGTAGAGCACCATCATGCCGCCGGCGGCGACCACCATCGCGACCGGTAGCAACCGCGCCAGCGGGTTGGCCGGCGTCGCCTGCGGTACCTCCGGCGGCGATTGCACGGCGATGTCACCGTCGGCGACTGCGGGCACGGGCAGCCGGCTCCCTCGGATGAATTCCATCGTCGATCAGACGACGACGGCGTCGGAACCGTTCCATCCCCAGGCGAGAATTTCGCGCGGGCCCGCCCCCGCGCCATCGGTTACGGTGACATCGCCGACGTTCACGGGGGGTGATGCGGTGTCGGATTCGATGCGCCGGGTTTCGGTGCACAGCGGTAACGAAAGTCAGCGTGGGCCAATTGATCTCGCACTGCCGTCCGCGGTGGTCATTGCTGAGTTGTTGCCGTCCATCGTCGACACGATCGGTGCGAGCGCCCTCGATGCACCGATCCGCTGGCGGCTGTCCCGCGCCGCGGGCGCGGCAATCGATCAATCGTTGACCCTGTCGGAGGTGGGCGTTCGCGACGGCGAGGTACTGTTGCTCTCCCGCCACGACCCGCCGGCGCCGACATTCGGATCGCATGACCTTCCGACGATCGTGGCCGAGGGGGTTGCCGGCGGCCCTCCCCCGCGGCTGATCGCGTCCGCGGCGGCGACCTGGACAGTGGCGGCCGGTGCTCTCGCGCTGGCGTGTGCGGGTGTGGTCGCCGGTACGGCAACACATCTCGTCACGATCGGTGCACTCGCCACCGCGGCGGGTGCGGCGGCGATCGTCGCCGATCGGACGGCTCCGAACCCGTGGTGGCGCCCAGCCATGCAGCACGTCGCGCTCGTGCTGGCGACCGTGCTGGGCTACCGGATAGTGCCCGGCGGTCCCGCCCCGGCCAACTTCCTGCTCGCCGCGTGTTCGCTGACGGTGATGGCGATCCTGCTGCTCCGGTTGTCCCTTCGCTCGTCGGTGTGGTTGACCGCGATCGCCGTCACCGGATTGCTCGGGGCGACCGCACTCGGTGCCGCGATGGTGTGGGCGCTGCCGACGGTCGTCCTCGGCACGGTCCTCACCGTGCTCGGCCTCGGCACGCTCAGTTCCGCGGCGAGGCTGTCGGTGCTGCTGGCCGGGCTGACGCCGACGGGCGAGACACCGGCCGGGGAAGGTGACGCCGACAGGCGGGCGGTACGGGGGCGGCGGCTTCTCACAGCGCTGGTGACCGGCGCATCCGTTGCGGTGCTGTGGGGCGTGCTGCTCGTTGCGGCCGGCGGCGCCGGGGCCTGGGCCGACGCGCCGTGGCAGGTCGAGGCCGGCTTGTGCGCTGCCGTCGGGTCGGCGCTGGTGCTGCGGAGCCGGTCGCACGCCGACGGCTGGTGCCGCAGCGCACTGACCGCCTGCGGCCTGGGTTGTCTGACAGCGGCATTCGTCGAGGTGTCGGTGTCGATGACGGGTCAGGCGTTCTGGGTCGCGGCGTCGACGGTGGTCGCAGGATCGATCGCGCTGTCACCGGCCGCGCGGTCGGTGGCGGGTCCGGTCGCGGCGCGCGCCGTCGACGCGCTGGAGTACGCCGCGCTCACGGCCGTGGTACCACTGGCCTGTTGGGTTGCGGGCGTGTTCGCCGCGGTCCGCGGGTGGCAGCTGCCGTGACCACGGCGGGCCGGCTGGTCGCGGCGGTCGTCGTCGGTGCCGCACCGTTGATCGCGGCTCCGGTGGCGGCGGCGGTGACCCCGCCCGCGGTCGACGAGACGCTGCTGCCCGCACCCCGCCCGCCGGCGCCTCCGGACCTGACCGAACCGCAGGGCGGCTGTCTGGATGCAGGTGACGCCCCCGCGACGGCCGGTACACCACACCAGCTCGACATGCTGGCGCTCAACGAGATTCGGCCACTGACCCGCGGCGCCGGCCAGACTGTCGCGGTCATCGACACCGGCGTGACCCGGCATCGGCTGCTGCCGCACCTGGTGCCCGGCGGAGACTATGTGTCGAGCGGCGACGGCACCGAGGACTGCGACGGCCACGGCACCATCGTCGCCGGGATCGTCGGCGCCGCGGCGTCACCCGAGCAGGCCGGAGGTGTCGCGCCCGACGCCTCGATCCTGACCATCCGGCAGTCCAGCAACCGGTTCCGGGCCGTCGACGATCCGGGCGGCTCGGGTTACGGCGACGTCGCGACGCTGGCGATGGCGGTGCGCAGCGCCGCCGACCTGGGCGCGACGGTGATCAACGTGTCCTCGGTGGCGTGCCTGTCCGCGGCGGAGGCTCCCGACGACCGCCCGCTCGGTGCGGCCCTCGCCTACGCCGTCGACGTCAAGAACGTCGTCGTCGTGGCGGCCGCGGGCAATGTCAGCGGCGCAGGCCAGTGCGCGGAGCAGAATCCCGTCGCCGATCCGGCTCGCCCGGCCGTGCCCGACTGGGAGTCGGTCCGCACCGTGGTGAGTCCGGCCTGGTACGACGATCTGGTACTGACGGTCGGCTCGGTCGACGCGTCGGGTGTGCCGTCGGGTTTCAGCCTGGCGGGGCCCTGGGTCGATGTCGCGGCACCCGGGGAGTCGGTCGTCGCCCTCGATCCTGATGGCGAGGGGCTGATCACGACCTTGCAAGCTCCGTCGGGCGGTGAGCCGATCTCGGGCACCAGCTATGCGGCGCCCGCAGTGAGTGGCGTTGCGGCACTGGTGCGGTCGCGGTGGCCGCAGTTGACCGCCCGGCAGGTGATGGCCCGTATCGAGGACACCGCCCGGCGTCCGGCGGCGGGCTGGGATCCGGTCGTGGGCCACGGCGTCGTCGACGCGGTCGCCGCCGTCACCGGCACGGCGCCGCCGGTCGCGCGCCGCGCCCAACCGATGCGGGTGGATCCACCCCCGGCTGCCGCCGACCCGGATCCTCGCCCCCGCCGTGTCGCGGCGTACGGCGCCGCGGTGTGCGTCCTGGTGGCGGCGGCCATCGCGCTCAGCGCATCAGCCGGGCGCCGGTCCCGCCACCGAGTCGTGCAGGACTGACGCGCGGTCCCTGCTCAGTTCCGGGCCGCGCGGCAACCTCGCCAGTACCGGCCAGGGCGCAGGTGTCGCGGCGGTGGGCAGGCCCAGGTGCTGCGCCGTCTGTGCGTCACGCACCCCGAACACGACGCCGAGATCGGTCACGAGGTACAGCGGCCCCGAACCGCCGCCCGAACCGTCGACACCGACGGCACACACGAACAGACTGCGCCCCGCGGGCACCTCCACCGCATCGACCGCGGGACCCTTGCCGTCGGCCTGTGCCAGTGCGACGAGCCCCGGTCCGGACTCAGCGGCGTCGGCACGCCACAGGGTGGTGCGCGCCTGCCGGGGACCGTCACCGGCCTGCCATCGCGCGCACAGAACTGGTGGGTCGGCGATGGTCACGCGCGTGGGAAACGTTCCTACGGGCAGCGTTTCGACCGCCGGGGCCGATGCCAGGGCGGTGGCGGCGATCGTCGGGATGTCCTCGCGCGGTTGGTTGACCGTGAGCCTGATCAGGTCCGCGGTGACCTCGCCGATGCGTTGCACACCGTCGGCCAGCACGACGTAGTGCTCGGCGGTCTCGGCGCGCGCCAGCCTCACCACGGTGCCGACCGGATACCCGCCGAGTACCGCGGGACCCGTCGATCCGGCCCGCGGGATCCTCGGCGCGACGATGGGAGGGTCCTCGGGGATGGCGTCGATCAGGCTGCGTGACACCTGCCGGGGCGTCCTGCCCTCCAGCCGCAACGCCCGGGTGACGGCACGGTCGCGCAGATCGACCGCGGCACGCCGGCCGGCATGCAGCAGATACGTGGTTGCTGCGCCCTCGGACGCCGGGGTGACCAGCACCGCGTCCGTGTCGTCGAAGGGCGCCGCGTCCTGCGGTGAGCCCACCCGCACGATGGTCCGGTCCGCGGAGTCGCAGACGTTCCACAGCGATTCAGCGGCAGGGACGGCCGTGCCGATCGACGTGGGCGCCCCGGCGATCCCCACTGCCGGACCGCGGCGGGCCGACGCGACAGCCTGCTCGCTGACCACCGTCGGGATGTCCGCAGCACCGGCGATGAGGCGCGCGGATGCCAGGTTCAGCACCGGGTGCACGGTGTCGTCGATCCGGACGTACAGCGCACCGGACTCTCGGACCGTCAGGATGGTCGCGCCGTCGATCGGGCCCTGCGGTCGCAGGAACGCCAGCACGGCGCATCCGGCGATCGCGATGACGGCCAGCACGGCGCCGACGGTCAACGAAAGCGACTGTGCCCGCATCGGATCATCGAGCATCCGGACGTCCCCGCGCACCAGCGCGTGCTGCATCCGGCGCGTCAGGAAGCGGTGTGCGCTGACCTGCAGCCGGGTGGTCGTTCGGTCCCGTGATTCCGCCATGACATCCCCCGAGTGGAGCCTAACGGCTTGCGGGACAATGCGATGTCACCAATTCACAGCGCAGCAGTCAGCGCCACCGCGCCCACACGTAGGGCACCAGCGCCCGTAGGAAGTCCAGGTCGGGACCCGGCTCGGCCTGGGCGAAGGCCTGCTCGAAGTACTCCTCGGCGACCAGCAGGATCCCTTCGGCGTATTCACGGGTGAAGGTGATGCTGCCGTAGTCGTCCATCAGCCGTCGTACCGCGCCGACCTGCTCGGCCGTGCGCTCGGCACGCGTGCGCCGAAGATAGTCGCGCACCAGCGACTTGTCCGCGCCGGTCGCCGACGACATCAGATGCACGAGCGGCAGCGTGCGCTTGCCCTCGTAGAGATCCCCGAGGATCTCCTTGCCGTAGGTCGCCTCGTCACCGACCAGGTTCAGCAGGTCGTCGCGGATCTGGAAGGCCGCGCCGAAGTGAAACCCGAAGCGCACCAGGGGCCGCAGGTCCGCCGTCCCACGCGACCCGACCAGTGCGCCGACCCGCAGCGGGTGAATCGTGGTGTACCAGCAAGTCTTGTGCATGATGAGGTCGAGGTAGTCGTCCGGCCCGAGATCCTCGACGTCGTCCAGCAGCCACCCGACCTCGGTGGCCTGCCCTTCCAGGGTGCGCAGCGCCATCGTGTCGAATTCCTCCCACACCTGGTCGGCCAGGTCGCGGTCGAGGCGGCCGGTGGCCCGCCGCAGCACCTGCCCGGCGACCACGGCCAGCCCGTCGCCGGCGTTGATCGCCGCAGCCATTCCGTGCATCGCCGACAGCGTCGGTCTGCCGCGGCGCATCTCACTGCCGTCGGCGATGTCGTCGTGGACCAGGAAAGCGTTGTGCAGCAACTCGATCGCGACGGCGATGCCGAGCAGGTCGTCGACCGACGCGCCGAACACCCGCCCGGCAGACAGACACAGCGCCGGCCGCAGGCCTTTGCCGGGCCGCGACGGATAGTCACGCATCGGTGCGTACAGCCACTGGACGGGTTCCCCGTCGGGCATAGCGTCGAGCATCGCGCGGCGAATCTCCTTGGCCACCTCGCGGAGCCGGGTCTCGACGCCGGCCACCAAACCGGCGCGGTCGGCGATGCTCGTCACGGCGCAGCGACGCGGACGGTGAGCACCACGGGCAGCCACAGGTCGGCTCGCCCCTCGGTCAGCAGCGTGCCGCGGTACACGCCGGCGGCGGTGCCGGGAGCCAGCGTGACGCTCAGTTCCACACCGCGCTTGGACAGCGCGGGCATCGCGGCCTCCGGCGCCGAGAACGACACCGCCTCGGCACCAACGACGGCGCCGTCGGCGGAGAGCAGGTCACTGCAGCGCAGCCGCACAGGGGCGAGGTCGGTGTCACCGCTGTTGTGCAGCCACACCGTGGCCTTTGCCGGGCCCGGCGGCGCCGCCTCGAGCGTGATTTGGCCCGTCATGTCGGCGCCGGCGAAGTCCACGGCCGGGGCGTCCGGACGTGCGGGCGAGGCGCCGGTATCGGACTGCGGAGCGGCTCCGAGCAGTAGCTGACCGGCCATCGCCCACCACGACCTGATCAACGGCTCGAGATCGGTGGCGCCGAACATGTCGGCGCGCTGCTGGTTGGACAGCGGCGCCGCCGTCGTCGGTCGCGCGCCGCTGAGCCCGGCCGTTGCGGCCCGGATGAAGCGGTCGACGAGGGTGCTGGCGGCCTTGAAGCCCTCGGCCTGGATGGCGCTCAGCGCGCGGGCGTTGGCGGAGGCGTCGAAAACCGACGCCCACGGCAGTTCGCTGCCCGATCCGTTGCCTGGTTCAGCACCGTTTTCCCCGGTCACGCGATTCCCCCACCCGTCGATTAGACCCGCCACATTGCTGGCATCACGGTATGCTAGCTGCGCAAACGGGGGCAGGAGGGACCATGGCGGAGCTGCGTGATCTTCTCGAGGTGTACGGGGCACTCGACGAGGCTGCGGCCTCGGATCCGGCCGCCAGAGCCGTTGTCGATCAGTTCCTGCCGGGGGCTTCGGCGAACACTGGTTGGTACGGCGAACTCGAACGCTTCTTCTTCAAGGACGATGCCCGGGATACGCCAGACCTCGGGGCGGCCTGCGAACGAATCGCGAATGACACTCGCAGAGCCGAGAACGCACCCACGGAGGAGGCCGGACTCGACGAGCAGGACAGAACGCGGCCGCTGACGGCTCCCCAGAAGTCTCGACTCCTCTATGGCCTGAGCGTCGCTGCGCGCGTCAGACAGGCCGCGCCGGCTTCGGCTCTGGCAGCCACTTCGGAGGACGACTTCGAAGAGGCAATGGTGAACGGTCTGGCAGCGTGTGGGCCGAAGCGGATCTCGATGGCAGACCGGACGACGGCGGCCACCGAGAACGTGTCCGACTATCTCTCCGCGATGCGGCTCGAGCTGACCGGACCCGATCAGTTCTATGGCCTACGCCGCGCCTTGGCGACGGAGGGTATCCCCGCCGGCGGACGGCTCGCAGAGGTCGAACTGGTCGACCCGGAAACCGTGTCGATACCTCTATGCGGCGCGGCAACCCGTGTCGTCGACGGCATCCGCTGCGTGGTCGTCGACACCACGATGTCCGACCCGATTGTCACGCTCGCGAACCTGAAGAGAGTCGTCAACCCCTTCAACTGGGACAAGAACTACCGCGATTTCTTCATCAGGATGGACGAGTACGAACCCAAGTTCCGTGATGACAACTGGAGACGTGTTCGCGAGAGGGTGGGATTCCGGGGATTCGAGGACACCCACATCGTCACGGGTCTCAAGTATTTCGCCACGGAGGCACCCGGGGAAGCGCGCATCGACTACGACCTCGACGATCCCACACCGGCACCGGGTTGCGACGGCAAGGTGCTCGTCGATAAGGGCTACATCAACATGCGGGCCGACAACGACGGTCGCGACGAGAATCATCCGGGCGTTCGCGTGCGGACCCGCAAGGTCGTACACATCCAGGGCTTGTCCCCGTATGCGCAGAAGCGTCTGGTCTGCCTGACCGGATACGGCACCGCGTCCAACGAATTCCTCCTGAATCCGGCCAGAGATCCTGATGCGATCCACGGCAGGCAGGAGTTCACCTTCTATGACAGGGACGACGCGGCGGAGCCGCCGGAAACCTCATCCGGCGGAGCGGATCAACCGGATACGCACGTGGTCGCGACCGCCGTCGGGCTATGGGCCGACGCCGTTCAGGATCTCACCAGCGACTACTTCGACCTCGCCGAGAAATGGCTGGGCGGACGACTGAGCCTCGGCGATGTCACGAACTACAGTCAGCACGTCACCGGCCGCATCATCAGCGCACCGCTGGAGTTCCTCGAAAAGGTGAACCAACCGCGGCATCCTCAAGGCGGACCGGGCGGAACACGAGGCGGTCGACCATGAGTACTCCCGAAAGTGCGGTGCAGCAAGTCGCGCAGATGTCGCGCTTCTGGGTGAACGAGTTCAACCGGGTCGCAGTGAACGCATCCGACTACGACAAGGCCGGCAAGTGGGGGCTGGACGGTTGGATCCGGGTCTTCCACGAACTCATCGATCTCCAGATCCGGACATTCGCCGGCGTGCTGCAGGGCGGTATCGCCGGACCATGGTGGCTGGAGTTACCCGAGAACCTGGCCCCGGTCGATCCGGTCGAGGTGCCCACTGCACGGCCCTATCCGCGGACGATCAGCGTTTCGCCGTTCGCCCGTGTCGGCCGACCCGACATCACGATTCCGCCCGCCAGCCTGAAGTTCGTGAACGTGCTGCCACCGAACGCCAAGCTCTTCGAGATCAACCTTCGTGACGACCGATTCATCGGTTCGAATTACGTGGGGAAGGTAACACTGAAGAACGCCTCGAACGGCGCGCACGACAGCACGTTCGAGGTCACCGTAGGACTGTGAGCGAGGTTCCGGAAAAGCCGTCGATCGACGAACTCCTCGACCGGGCAGTGCAGGCCGTCAACCGCGGTGACCGCGCGACGGCCGACGCACTCGCCGGTCAGGTGCTCGCCGTCGACCATGACAACGCCGACGCCGAGGAACTGCTCGCCGCCCCAGTCGACAGTGGTGACCTGCGCCGGCTCACCATGATGTTCGCCGATCTGGTGGACTCCACGGCGTTGTCGACGCGGGTGGAACCCGAGATCTACCGCACGGTCGTGGGACGATACCGCGACGAGGTGATCAAGATCGTCAACCGCTACGAGGGCCACATCGGCTCCACCAAGGGTGACGGGCTGTTCGCGGTGTTCGGCCATCCCCGGGCGCACGAGAACGACGCCCACCGCGCCGTCCAGGCCGGCCTGGACATCACCCGCGAGATCGCCTCGCTCAGTGCGCGAGTGCGACGCCGGTTCGGCTTCGACATCGACGTCCGGGTCGGCATCCACCGCGGCCTGGTGTACCTCGACGTCGCGCAGGACGACGTGTACGGCCTGGGCGCCAATCTCGCCGCGCGGCTCTGCAGTCTGGCCGAACCCGGCACCACCGCGGTGTCTGCGGCGATCGAGCGGGTGGTTCGCGACTCCTTCGAATTGGAGGAACGTCCGCCCCGTGCGGTCAAGGGCGTCGACGAGTTGATCGTGCACCACCGCGTCGTCGCCGAGCGCGACGTCGCCCGTGTGCCCCGCGGGCCGCTGATCGGACGCGAGCGTGAACTGGCGTTCCTGCAAGAGAACTGGCGCAAGGCAGTGGAGGGCACGCTCGACACCGCGGGCGTGGTGTTCTGGGGTGAGGGTGGCATCGGCAAGAGCCGGTTGGCGCGTGCGGCCGTCGACCTCGCCGAAGAATCCGACGCTGTGGTCCTCAGCCTCTACGGTTCGCCGTTCCACACCGACGTCGGCCTTCGGCCGGTGCGCAGGCTCCTGGAGCGCCGGTGCGGTATCCGGCGTGGCTCCGATCCGGCGGACAGCCTGCGCAAGCTCCGCGCCGAGATCGAGCTGCACGGAATGGATGTGGATGTCGCCGTGCCGCTGCTGGCGCCGGTGCTCGGCATCAGGCCCGACGCCGGGTATCAGCCGGCGGTTGCCAACGCCGGCCGGCTCTACGACCAGATCGCCACTGCCGTCAAGGATTACCTGCTGGCCAGCGTCGGAAGCGGACCCGGCCTGATCGTCGCCGAGGACATCCACTGGTTCGACGAGGACACCGTCGAGATCGTGCAGTCACTGCTGCGCGAGCGGCCCGGCCGGCTGTTCGTGGTCGTCACCGGCCGCAAGGTGCCGCCGCTGGGGAACGAGACTCAGTTCGAGCTGAAACCATTGAGCGGCAACGATTCCGATTCCCTGATCCGCACCCTGCATCCGGAGATGACCGACGACGCCAGGCGTGCGGTGCAGGATCGTTGCGACGGCATCCCGCTCTACATCGAGGAGGTGGTGACCAAGGTCCTCGAGCGACAGGCTGATCGCGGCGGCCCCGCCGAGGTGCCCGACACCCTCTACGAGACCCTGATCGCCCGCCTCGGGTCCGGCAGGACGTCGCTGCTGGTCGTCGAGACCGCCGCGCTGATCGGCAGCGTCATCGACAAGCGGCTCCTCCGCTCGGTGGTCGACCTGGCCGCCGACGAAGTGGACGCCGTGCTGGACGAACTGACCCGGTCCCGGGTGCTGCGACAGGACGGCGAGGACAGCTGGCGCTTTCACCACGAACTGCTTCGCGAGGTCGCCGCCGAACTCTCACCACCGACCCAGCGGCGCAGGCTGCACAGCCGCATCGCCGATGCGCTGTGGGCCTCCGCCGACGGCAATCCCGAGTGGAAACTCGTGGCGTTGCACTATCAGAACGCCGAACGCTTCGACGAGGCCGCCACGGCGTTCCAGGAGGCCGCAACCAACGCCCGCCGGCGCGGTGCGCTCACCGAGGCGCGCGCACACCTGGCCCGCGCACTGGAGAACGTCGAACGGATCGCGCCGGGGCAGGCCCGCGATCGCCACGAGGTCGCCATCCGGCTCGAGCGCGGCTGGCTCACCTCGACGGCCGAGGGGCACTCCAGTCCAGAGGCGCTCGCCGAGTTCGAGCGCTGTCTCGAGCTGATCGGGGGCGTGGCGGGCAACGAGCTCTACGCCACCCTGAGCGGCATCTGGACCAACTACGCCACCCGCGGCGATCTGCGCCGAGCCACCCAACTGGTCGAGGCGCTGCGCGGCCTCGATGACATGCCCGAGTGGTACCGGGTGGCCACCGATGTGGTGCTGGGCGTGCTGACGGTGTTCCGCGGCGAGTTGCAGACCGCCCGGCCGATACTCGAGGGCGCCGCCGCCGTGGTCGACCGCATCGGCTCGCCGCAGATCGAAGGCGCCTGGTACAGCCCGAACGATCCGCTGTCCGGCGCGCACACCTTCACCGGGTTCATCCGCATCCTCCAGGGCGATCTGACCGGTGCCGAATCAGCGTTCGTTCAGGTCGAGAGCCGTTGCGCGCAGCTGCGTTTCCCACACGGTCCCTACACCCTGTGCTACGCCAGGTCGGTGGAACTGTTCGCCCATTTCCAGTCCGGCCGGCTCGAACGGGCCGCGGCGCTCATCGAGGTGGTGGCCGAGAGCGCCGCCCGCAACGGGTTCGACGAGTGGTCGATGATCGCCGAGTGCAACCGCAGCACGCTGAGCGCCACGATCGCGCTGATCCGCGGCGAGCAGGACCCGGAGGTGATGAACGGCCACATCGCGGCGCTCACCGGCATCGTCGACCTGTGGCGCGCCCTCGACAACAAGACCTTTCTGGCCTGCTACGACGGCACGCTGGCGCAACTGCTGATGGCGACGGGACGGCTCGACGAGGGCAGGCAGCGCGTCGATCTCGCACTGCGGATGTCCGAGGACACCGGCATGCACTTCTACGACGCCGAGCTGCTGCGCATCCGCGCACACACGCACACCGACATCGATGCCCGCCACACCGGACTGCGCGCGGCCATCGACCTGGCCCGCACCCAGGGCACCACGAATTTCGAGATCCGCGCTGCGGCAGACGACTTCGAGCTGATGGGTGAGCAGTCCCGGCCCGCGCTGGTCGAGGCGCTGGGCCGGCTGCCTGCAGACGAGAAGTGGCCGTACCTGGCTCGTGCCCGAGCACTGCTGGGGTGAGGCGCTCTCCGGGACGCGTCGCCATCCTCGGCGGCGGCATGGCTGGCCTGAGTGCGGCCTGGCGGTTGAGCGAACCCGGTTGGCGGGACCGGTTCGAATCCATCACCGTCTACCAGCGCGGCTGGCGGCTGGGCGGCAAGGCCGCATCCAGCCGCGGGCCGCACGGCCGCATCGAGGAGCACGGCCTGCACGTGTGGCTGGGTTCCTACGAGAACGCGTTCGCGCTGCTGCGCGAGTGCTACACCGAACTCGACAGGGTAGCCACCGATCCCGCTGCGCCCATTCACGATTGGGATCAGGCACTGATACCGGCGGACAGCCTCGCCATGGCCGACCGGTGGGGCGACGGCTGGCTGGTGTGGCCGGGACGGTTCAGCAACAACGACGAGCTGCCGGGAGATCCCGACGCCGACGGCCGCGAACTGACGGTGGTGTCGTTCGTCCAGCGCGCCTCGGAACTGCTGCTCGACTTCACCGACTCGCTCGGCGCGTCGACCGGCCTGACGTTGACCCCCTCGGCCGATCCCGCCGCCGACCGCTCCCTGGAACTGGTGCAACGGGCGGTGCGCACCACGCTGGCCACACTGTCCGAAACCGGTGCGGCGCAACTCGTCCGCGACGGTGTGCTGCTGCGTGCGGTGAACGCGGCCCGCCGGGTGCTGGACTGCGAGAACCGGCCCGACCACAAGCGGTTCTGGCTGCTGCTGTCGCTGCTCATCGCGACCATCCGCGGGATCACCGTCGACAACCTGATCACCGACCCCCGCGGTTTCCGCGCCATCAACGACGAGGAGTACGGGGCGTGGCTGGTTCGCCACGGCGCGCATCCCGACGTGCTCGAGTTCTCCCTCGTGCGGGGGATGTACGACATGGTGTTCGGCTACGAGGACGGCGATTACGAACGGCCGTCCTTCGCCGCCGGCCTTGCGGTGATGCTGACCGGGATCGCGCTCTTCCAGTACAAGGGGGCGTTCTTCTGGAAGATGACCGCAGGGATGGGCGATGTGGTGATCGCCCCGCTGTATCAGACACTGCGCCGTCGGGGCGTGCGCTTCGAGTTCTTCCACCGGCTTGACGCACTGCACCTCGACGCCGGCCGGCACGTCGTCGACGCCGTCACGATGGGCAGGCAGGTCCGCCTCGCCGAGGGGGTCGACGAGTACGCACCGCTGATCGAGGTCAAGGGCCTGCCGGTGTTCCCCGCCGCGCCGCTGGCCGACCAGATCGACGGCGGGGCGGCCGACGACCTCGAAACCCACTTCGGCGAACGACACGACGTCGAGACCAGAGTGCTGCGCCGCGGTGTGGACTTCGACCACATCGTGCTGGCCACCTCGCTGGGCATGCTCGAGTTCGTCGCTGGCGAGCTCATCGCCGACCGCCCCGAATGGCGGGACATGACAACCCATCTGCGCACCGTGGCCACCCAGGCGTTTCAGCTCTGGCTGCGGCCCGAGGAGTCGATGCTGGGTTGGCACCGACCGGGAGTGACCACCAGCGGTTACGTCGCACCGTTCGACACCTGGGCGTCGATGCCGCAGACACTGTGGGCCGAGGACTGGCCGGGCGACGACGAACCGCGCACGGTCGCCTACTTCTGTGGCGCCTTCGACGCCGAGTGGCCGCCCGGGGACGACCATGCCGCGTACGTCGACCGGTGCCGCCTGCGTGTACTCGACTATGCGACAACATATCTCGATCGCCACGTCGGCCTCTACCTGCCGGGCAGCGTCACCGCCGACGGCTTCGCATGGCATCTGCTCAGCGGTGCGAACGGCCACCGGGGCGCCGCCGCCCTGGACACCCAGCACGTCAGCGTGAACGTCGACCCGTCCGACCGGTACGTGCAGTCGGTGCCGGGGTCGGACAAATACCGGCTGCGGCCCGATGAAAGCGGCTACGACAACCTGGTTCTGGCCGGCGACTGGACCGACTGCGGCATCAATGCCGGCTGCATCGAGGCGGCGGTGATGTCGGGCCTGCAGGCGGCCAACGCCTTACTGGGCCGCGGACGCAGGCACCGCGTCCGGGGGTTCTACCTGCCGTGACGCCGCGGCGCGGAACTCAATCCAGCGCTGTGGTCTCGAATGTCACGCCGGCGGCAGGCAACCGGTCCAGCAGCACGTCGCCGATGGCGGTGGCCGGCGTCAGCACCCCGTGGCGGTCGAGCAGCCGGTCGCGGTCGACGGCGAGTGCGAGCGCGCTCTCGCCGAGCAGCACCGAAGTCGCCGAATAGCCGGGATCGCCCTGCTGGGCCATCGTCGTCACGTACCGCCGGCCGGTGGTCGTGGTGGTGTACGTCTCGACGCGGTAGTACCCGCGCGCACCTTCGTCGTGCCCGGTGCCGGGTGCGGGGAGAAGCTTTTCGACCAGGCCGGGTGGCGCCATCCGCAGGAGGTGCCCCCCGAAGCGGGACGCGCCGGTGATGCCCATGTTGAACATGGCCGCGATGAACGGCGAGGCCGGTGAGGAACCCATGGTCAGGGTCTCGCGGTAGCGGAACCCGCGGCCGTAGGGCCAGCCGAGGAGCGCGTTGCTGCGCCGCACGCAGCGGGTGTTGTACAGCGCCATGACATAGCCACCCGCCCACAGCCCGGCGAGTTCGGGCGCCACCTCGGCACCGGGGCACAGCGGCAGGTCCGGCTGGGCGCCGAGTTCCGGCTCTGCGGATCGGTCGGGACTCAGGCTGTAGGGGTCGTCGAGCATCGTCTGCACCGCGGGATCGTCGGTGGCGATCCGCATCAGGTCGAGCATGGTGGAGATCGACCCGCTCGCATATCCGCCGGAGTACGCGCGCAGCACCAGCGTCGTGTCGCCGAGTTCGCCCACGGCGTCCTCGGTGACGCGGCGATGCAAGCCGTAGACCGTCAGATCCGAAGGGATGGAATCGAATCCGCACGAGTGCACGATGCGTGCCCCGGTGTCGCGGGCCTGCTGGTGATAACGGTCGGCGCAGGCCCGCACGAACGGAACCTCACCGGTCAGGTCGGCGTAGTCGGTGCCGGTGGCCGCGCACGCGGCGACCACCGGCAGTCCGTGCCTGGTGTACGGCCCGATCGTGCTGACGACGACGCGGGTGCGCGCGGACATCTCCTGCAGCGCCACCGGATCCGACAGCTCGGCAACGAGCAGCGGCCAGTGGCCGGCGCGCTCGCCGAGGCCGTCCCGTACCGCGCGCAACCGCTCGGGCGACCGGCCCGCCAGGGCGATGCGAACCCCCGGCGCGACCCTGGCGAGGTACCGGGCGGTGAGCTTGCCGACGAAACCGGTGGCGCCGTAGAGGACGATGTCGAGGTCGCGCTGCGCAGCGCCCATGACTGCTGACGCTACCGGCGTCACGAGTCCTTTGCGCGCCGTTCGCGATACGCGGCCACGTGCTGACGGTTGCCGCAGTTGCCGGTGTCGCAGAACATCCGGGACCGGTTGCGCGACAGATCCACCAGCACGGCTTCGCAGTCGGGTGCCGCGCACACCTTGAGCCGTCGCAGCTCGCCCCCGCGGATCAGGTCCGCGAGTGCCATCGCCATCTCCGCGCCCATCCGCTGCCACAGCGGGTCGTGCACCGATGCCAGGTGCAGATGCCACTCCGGCATCTCGGGGTGACGGGTGAGCCACGGCGCCGCCCGGGTGTCGCTGAGAAGCGCGTTGACGAGACCGACCGTGCGCTCCTCGTCGTCCGCGGCTCCCCAGACCACACCGAGCCGCTCCCGCAGCCGATGCACGTCGGCCAGCTCGGCGGCGTCACGGTCGCGGCGGCCCGTCCAGCCGAAGCCGTCGAGGTACTCGTCGAGCGAAGCCATGTCGGCGAGCTGTTCACCGTCGACGCGGTCGGTGTTGATCAGCACACACGCCGCGCGCAGGGTGAGTTCCGTGTCATGAGTGAAAATCATTTGACTCATGACTCCCTCCACCGTTAACGTCATGACCAAAGCTCATTTTACTCCTTACATGAAGTGGAGGTCGCCCGATGGCGTCCACGATGCACCCGGCACCGGCCGTCAGCGAGTTCCGGCTCGGCCTGATGTTCGCCGTCGGGTCCGCCCTCGCGTTCGGCATGTCGGGCCCCCTCGGCAAGTCACTCATGGTTGCGGGCTGGAGCCCCACCGCTGCGGTCACCGCCAGGCTCGCCGGCGGCGCCCTGCTGATGGCGCTGTTCGCCACCGCCGTACGACCGGGCTGGTTTCGCGAGGCACTGACCCATCGCAGCACCGTCATCGCCTACGGCCTGGTGCCGATCGCCGGCGCGCAGCTGTTCTACTACAACGCCGTCGCCCACCTGTCGGTCGGCGTGGCGCTGCTGCTCGAGTACACCGCACCGGTCCTGGTGGTGGCCTGGCTATGGGTCACCACCAAGCGTCGGCCCAGCACGCTCACCCTCGCGGGCGCTGCCACTGCCGTCGGCGGCATCATGCTGGTGCTCGGCGTGGTCGGCGCAGGCGGACTGGCCGCCGCGCACATCAACATCGTCGGCGTCGGCTGGGGTCTGGCCGCGGCGGTCTGCGCGGCCTGCTACTTCCTGATGTCCGACAAGGTCGGCGGGCAACGGGCCGACGGCTCGGCCGGCCTGCATCCGATCACCCTTGCCGCCGGTGGGCTGGCAGTCGGCGCCGCCACCACCGCCCTGCTCGGCGTGACCGGTGTGATGCCGATGACGTTCACCGCACGCGACGCCGTCATCGCGGGATGGACCACGTCGTGGGTGATACCGGTGCTCGCCCTCGGCCTCATCCCCACCGCCGTGGCCTATTCGCTGGGCATCGTCGGCATCTCACGCCTGCGCCCGCGGTTCGCTTCTCTGGTCGGCCTGTCCGAGGTGATGTTCGCCGTGCTCGCCGCATGGCTGCTGCTCGGCGAGGCCATCACCGGAGTCCAGGCTCTCGGCGGCGCGGTGGTGCTGGTCGGCCTGGCCGTGGCCCGACTCGGCGACCGGAGCGACACTGCCGCGACGCAATCCGCGGAATGGCCGGACACATTGGGCGAGCTTCCTCACACGCAGTCCGTTGGCCGCGACTGACCGACGTGTGTGAGTATGAGCCGGTGACGTTGCTTAGCTCCGCTTCCCGTTTCGGCGCCGCCGCGGCGGCCGCGCTGTCGGCGGCCGCCCTCACCCTGGCAGGGCCCGCGCCGGTGGCCGCCGCCCAGGGTTGCTCCGATGTCGAGTTGATCTTCGCCCGCGGCACCAGCGAGCCGGGCGGCATCGGCCGGGTCGGCCAGGCACTCGCCGATCAGCTGCGGCCGCTGCTCGGTGGGCGCACGCTGAGCACCTACGGCGTGAACTATCCGGCCACCTACGACTTCCTGACCGCCGCCGAAGGTGCCAACGACGTCACCGCGCGCATCGCCTCGGTGTCGGCGCAGTGCCCCTCGACGCGATTCGTGCTCGGCGGCTACTCACAGGGCGCCGCAGTGATGGACATGCTGGCCGGCGTGCCGCCGCTGGGCAACAAGGTCGGCGACATCGGCTCGGCGCCGCCGCTGCCGGGCAATTACAACAGCAAGGTCGCCGCGGTCGCGGTCTTCGGCAACCCCTCGACGAAATTCGGCATCCCGCTCTCGGCGCGCGGCCTGTTCGCCGGCAAGAGCATCGACGCGTGCAGCGACGGAGACCCGATCTGCTCGGATGGCCGCAACCCGTTCGCCCACACCCACTACGAGTCCTCGCCCTTCGTCACCCAGGCCGCCACGTACGCGGCGGGACTGATTTAGCAACGTCGCGCGTTACACTTCGGCGTGAGCTTCGATCTTGTTCGACGCCGGGTCCTGCACCGGGCCATCGTCGTCACCGCCGCCGTCCTCTCGGCCATGGCCGCCGTCGTGGTGAGCGGACCGGCCATCGCGACGGCGCAGGACTGTCCCGACGTCGAGGTGGTGTTCGCCCGCGGCACGGACGAGGCGGCGGGGCTGGGCCGGATCGGCAACGCGTTCGTCGAGTCCCTGCGCGGCCGGGTCGGTGACCGGTCCGTCGGCGCCTACTCGGTGAACTACCCCGCGAGCTATGACTTCCTGGCTGCGGCCGCAGGCGCCAACGACGCCAGCGGCCACATCCAGTGGATGGTCGCCAACTGCCCGAACACTCGTCTGGTGCTCGGCGGTTACTCCCAGGGCGCCGCCGTCATCGACGTCATCGCCGCAGTTCCGGTGCCCGCCATCGGCTTCAATTCCCCGCTTCCGGCCAACGTGCCGGATCACGTTGCGGCCGTTGCGGTGTTCGGCAATCCGACGGCGAAACTGGGTCTCCCGCTCACCCGCAGCCCGGTTTACGGCGCCCGGGCGATCGACCTGTGCAACCCCGGCGACCCCATCTGCACCGACGGCGACAGCGTTGCCGCGCACCGCGACTACGCGGGTGCGGCGGCCGATCAGGCGGCCCGCTTTGCCGCCGGACTTCTCTAGCTTCGCCTCGCCGTCAATTTCTTTGGCTACTATCGGCTGGGTGAATGCTGTGAGCACCTTTGCCCGCCGGTGCGGCCTGGCCGCCTCCGCTGTCCTCGTCGCCGCCGGTCTGCTGGTCACGCCTGCCGCCGTCCCCGTCGATGGCGTCGCCCCCACCGCGTCGGCACAGGCCTGTCCGCAGGTCGAGGTGATCTTCGCCCGCGGACGGATCGAGTCGCCTGGAGCGGGGCTCATCGGCAACAATTTCGTCAGCGCCCTGCGCAACAAGTCTGACAGGGACATCGACCTCTACGCGGTGAACTACCCCGCCGACAGCGAGATCGACATCGGCGCCAACGACATGAGTTCCCGCATCCAGGACATGGCCGGCCGGTGCCCCGACACCCGGCTGGTACTCGGCGGCTACTCGTTGGGCGCCGCGGTCACCGACGTGGTGCTGGCCGCACCGATCGCGGCCTTCGGGTTCAAGAAGCCACTGCCCCCGGGCATGGACCAGAAGATCGCGGCCGTCGCGCTCTTCGGTAACGGCAGCGCCTGGGCAGGCCCGATCGGCGTGCTCAGCCCGCTCTACCGCGAGCGCACCATCGAGTTGTGCCACGGCGTCGACCCCATCTGCAACCCGGCCGATCCGAACACCTGGGAGAAGAACTGGGGTGACCACGCGGCCAAGGCCTACATCAACGCCGGGATGGTCAACCAGGCCGCCGACTTCGTCGCAGGCCGCATCTGACGTCAGTCGATCACGCGCAGCTCGCGGGTGACCGTGGTGCGGGCCGCCAGCTGGTCGTCGGGCGGATAATCCACACCGACCAGCGTGAGACCGTGCGGCGGCGCGGCGGCGAAGTCGCTCGACCGCCGGGAAGCCGTGAGCAGGCCCGCGCACCAACCGGGATCGCGGCGGCCCTCGCCGACCGCGAGCAGCGCGCCGACCAATGAGCGCACCATCGACCAGCAGAACGCGTCGGCGGTGACGTGGGCGGTGATCAGGTCACCGTCGCGAATCCAATCCAGCCGCTGCAGGTCGCGGATCGTGGTGGCGCCCTCGCGGTGCCGGCAGAACGCGGCGAAGTCGTGCAGGCCGATCAACGGCCGGGAGGCCACCGACATCGCGTCGACGTCCAGCGCGCGCGGCCAGGCCGTCACGAACCGGGACAGCTGCGGCATCACCCCGTACCGGGCGGTCGACAGCCGGTAGGTGTAGTGCCGGCGCAGCGCCGAGAACCGGGCATCGAAACCATCTGCGGCGCGGGCGATCTCGAGCACCCGGACGTCGTCGGGCAGGAACCGGCCCAACCGGCGCACCAGCGGGCCGAACTCGGTCTCCCCCGGCGGGCTGCGACGCGGGTAGGCGTGCGACAGCGCCGCGGCGGGCACGTCGACGTGGCCGACCTGACCGGTGGCGTGCACTCCGGTGTCGGTGCGGCCGGCGGCTCGCATCACCACCGGCGTGCGGAACACCGTGGACAGCGCCTCGTCCAGCACACCGGCGACCGTGCGCTGACCGACCTGCGCCGCCCAGCCCGCGAACGCGGTCCCGTCGTAGGCGATGTCGAGCCGAAGACGAACATGCCCGCCACCGGAGTCGATGGCGGGCATGTTCACAGCGTGTCTACTTGGCGTCGTCAGCCTTGCCGGCCTCGTCGGTCGCAGGCTCCTCGGCCGAGGCCTCGTCGGCGGTCGGATCGTCGGTCTCCGTGGACCGGGATGCCTCGGCGGCGGTGGTGTCCTCCGCCTCGGGCAGCTCGGCCACCGCGTCCGCGGTGTCGGGTGCCTCCGGGGTCGCGGCGTCATCGGCCGTCGGGCCCTCGGTGGCCTCCGGCTCGACCGCGGCCTGCGGTGCTGCCGCCGCGGCCACCGGAGCGGCCTTGGAGCCGGCCGACCGGCGCGCCCGGTTGGCCTCGGAGGTGACCGTGGTCTCCCGCACCAGCTCGATGACGGCCATCGGGGCGTTGTCGCCCTTGCGTGCCTCCACCTTGATGATCCGGGTGTAGCCACCGCTGCGATCGGCGAAGAACGGGCCGATCTCGGCGAACAGCGAGTGCACCACGTCCTTGTCGCGGATCTTCTTCATCACCTCACGCCGGTTGTGCAGCGTGCCCTTCTTGGCGTGGGTGATCAGCTTCTCCGCGTAGGGCCGCAACGCCCGCGCCTTCGGCTCGGTGGTCTTGATCCGGCCGTGCTCGAAAAGCGCGGTGGCCAGGTTGGCCAGCAGCGCCTTCTGGTGCGACGACGACCCGCCGAGGCGAGCACCCTTCGTGGGCTTGGGCATGGCGACTATCTCCTAAATGGGGCCGGTCCCCGTATCAGGTAGGACCGGGACGAATTGACTTAGAGCTGTTCGGTTTCGGCGAAGTCCTGATCGGCGTCCAGGTCGTAGCCCGCGTCGCTGTTCCAGGTGCCGGTGGCGGCGTCGTAACCGGCGACCTCCGACGGATCGAACGTGGCGGGGCTGTCCTTGAGCGAGAGACCCAGCTGGTGCAGCTTGATCTTCACCTCGTCGATGGACTTCTGGCCGAAGTTACGGATGTCCAGCAGATCGGACTCCGTGCGGGCGACGAGCTCGCCCACCGTGTGCACACCCTCGCGCTTGAGGCAGTTGTAGGACCGCACCGTCAGGTCGAGGTCGTCGATCGGCAGCGCGAAGCTGGCGATGTGATCGGCCTCGGCCGGCGACGGCCCGATCTCGATGCCCTCGGCCTCGACGTTGAGTTCCCGTGCCAGACCGAACAACTCGACCAGCGTCTTACCGGCCGACGCCAGTGCGTCGCGCGGCGTGATCGAGTTCTTGGACTCGACGTCGAGGATCAGCTTGTCGAAGTCGGTGCGCTGCTCGACACGGGTGGCCTCCACCTTGTAGGTCACCTTGAGCACCGGCGAGTAGATCGAGTCGACCGGGATGCGGCCGATCTCGGCGCCCGACGCCTTGTTCTGCACGGCGGGGACGTAGCCGCGGCCACGCTCGACGACGAGCTCGACCTCGAGCTTGCCCTTGTCGTTCAGGGTGGCGATGTGCATCTCGGGGTTGTGCACCGTCACACCGGCGGGCGGCACGATGTCACCCGCGGTGACCTCGCCCGGACCCTGCTTGCGCAGGTACATGGTCACCGGCTCGTCCTCCTCGGACGACACGACCAGGCCCTTGAGGTTCAGGATGATGTCGGTGACGTCTTCCTTGACACCCGGCACGGTGGTGAACTCGTGCAGCACACCGTCGATGCGGATGCTGGTGACCGCGGCGCCCGGGATGGACGACAGCAGCGTGCGCCGCAGCGAGTTGCCCAGCGTGTAGCCGAAGCCCGGCTCCAGCGGCTCGATGACGAACCGCGAACGGTTCTCGGCGACGGTCTCTTCGGACAGTGTGGGGCGCTGAGAAATCAGCATGTTCTTCTATCTCCTTCTCGGCATCCGCTATTTGATGCCGGTCAGTGAACTGCGACGCCCGGGATCGGGCGTGCAGAGGTGTTACTTCGAGTAGAACTCGACGATGAGCTGCTCGGCGAGCGGCACGTCGATCTGCGCCCGCTCGGGCAGCTGGTGCACCAGGATGCGCTGACGCTCGCCGACGACCTGCAGCCACGACGGGATCGGACGGTCACCCGCGGTCTCCCGCGCGATCACGAACGGATCGGTGTTCAGCGACTTGTCCTTGACGTCGATGATGTCGTACTGCGACACCCGGTAGCTCGGGATGTCGACCTTGACACCGTTGACGGTGAAGTGGCCGTGGCTGACGAGCTGACGCGCCATGCGGCGGGTCCGGGCGAGCCCGGCGCGGTACACGACGTTGTCGAGCCGGCTCTCCAGGATCTGGAGCAGGTTCTCGCCGGTCTTGCCCGCGACGCGGTTGGCCTCTTCGTAGTAGCGACGGAACTGCTTCTCCATCACGCCGTAGGTGAAGCGGGCCTTCTGCTTCTCCTGCAGCTGCTGGCGGTACTCGCTCTCCTTGATCCGCGCACGGCCGTGCTGGCCGGGCGGGTAGGGGCGCTTCTCGAAGGACTGATCTCCACCGACGAGGTCGACGCCGAGACGGCGGGACTTGCGGGTGGCGGGTCCGGTATAACGAGCCATTGGTCAGATCCCTTCTAGACCCGGCGCCGCTTGGGCGGACGGCAACCGTTGTGCGGCTGCGGCGTGACATCGGAAATGGCACCGACCTCGAGGCCGGCGGCCTGCAGGGATCGGATGGCGGTCTCGCGGCCCGAACCCGGACCCTTGACGAACACGTCGACCTTCTTCACACCGTGCTCCTGCGCCTTGCGGGCCGCGTTCTCGGCGGCCAGCTGAGCGGCGAACGGCGTCGACTTGCGCGACCCCTTGAAGCCGACGTGCCCCGACGACGCCCAGGCGATGACATTGCCCTGCGGATCGGTGATCGACACGATGGTGTTGTTGAACGTGCTCTTGATGTGCGCGGCGCCGTGCGGGACGTTCTTCTTTTCCCGGCGACGGGTCTTCTGGCCCTTCTTGGGGCCGGCCGCGGCCTTCTTTGCAGGTGGCATCGGGGGTTACCTGGCCTTCTTCTTGCCGGCGATGGTGCGCTTGGGGCCCTTGCGGGTACGCGCGTTGGTCTTGGTCCGCTGGCCGCGCACCGGCAGCCCGCGGCGGTGCCGCAGGCCCTGGTAGCAGCCGATCTCGATCTTGCGGCGGATGTCGGCCTGAACCTCGCGGCGCAGGTCACCCTCCACCTTGATGTTGGCTTCGATGTAGTCGCGCAGCTGGGTGACCTGATCGTCGGTCAGGTCCTTCGTGCGGTGGTCGCGGTCGATACCAGTGGCCGACAGGATCTCCTGCGACTTGGTACGGCCGATGCCGTAGATGTAAGTGAGTGCGATCTCCATGCGCTTGTCGCGTGGGAGATCGACGCCCATCAATCGGGCCATGGGTGTGCCATTCCTTTTCTTGGCGGAGGTCTTTTCCCAGCCCGTTCCCTGCTACTGCCGACGAATCGACGCTGTAGTTAGGGGTCCGGCCTCCGACCGGACGTGATCGAGCGGCGTATCCGCTCGGTGGTGCTGGGAGGTCAGCATTCAGTTGTGAGGTACTGCGGCGCAGCCGCCGGGGCGTGTCAGCCCTGGCGCTGCTTGTGTCGCGGATCGGAGCAGATCACCATGACCCGCCCATGCCGGCGGATCACCCTGCACTTATCGCAAATGGGCTTGACGCTCGGGTTCACCTTCACGGCTTATCGATCCTTCTTCTGTCTCGGGCTTACTTGTAGCGGTAAACGATGCGGCCCCGGGACAGGTCGTAGGGAGACAGCTCCACTACGACGCGGTCCTCGGGCAGGATGCGGATGTAGTGCTGCCGCATCTTGCCGCTGATGTGGGCGAGCACCTTGTGTCCGTTCTCCAGCTCAATGCGGAACATCGCATTGGGCAGGGGTTCGACCACGCGGCCCTCGACCTCTATGGCACCGTCTTTCTTGGCCATGAGTTCTCGGAAGTCCTCCGTGTCCTGTCTTGGTATTGGCGCCGTTCGGCGCAGCAATCGAATCGACTACAACGTGAGCCAGTAGTCGGATATTCCGGAACAGGGGCACGCAAGAGTCGGCGCGGCTGCCGCACCGTTGGTCAATACTACCCGCTCGGCCGCCCGCCCCAAAATCGTCCGACCAGCGCCGCAGCCGCGCCCCGTGCGGCCGCAGCCGTTCATCGGCCGGTGCGACGACCATGCGTGCGTCGTCGCGACGCGAGCCTACGTCGTTCGCCGGTAATTGGTGTGCCAGACGTCTCCGCGGTCACCGAGAATGGACGATGATCACCCTGTTCATGTATTCGTCCGCCCGGAGGATCCCGTGACCGCTGTGTACCTCGCGGCGTTCGTCGTCGGGGCTGTCGCGGTGCTGTCGGCGCTCTTGCTCGCCGAGGTGGGACACGGCGACGGGATGCCGTTCCTGAGCCTGACGGGGTTGTCGGCCGCAATTCTCGGGGCAGGCGCAGGCGGCCTGATCGGCACCTGGACCGGACTGCCCGCCGTCGGTTCCGCGGCAGCGGCCGGTGGCGCCGCCGTGGTCATGTACGGCCTGCTGCAGGGCGTGCTGCTGCCCTACCTCCGCCGGCAGGAGGCCAACTCGCACCGCGGCCGGTCCTCCTACGTCGGCCTGCTGGGCACCGTCACCCTCGAAGTGCCTGCCGAGGGCTGGGGCGAGGTGTCGTTCGTCGACGCCGACGGCAACCGGGTGCGTTCCCGGGCCCGCACCGAAGAGCCGACGGCGCTGCCCAAGTCCACCCAGGTCTACATCGCCGACGTCGACGCCGAGTACGTCCACGTCGTCGCCGTCCCGGATCTCGACCATCCGTCCGAAAGGTTCTGACCCATGTCCGTGCTGATGATCGTGATCGTCGCGGTGATCGCGGCCCTGCTGCTGTTCGTCGCGCTCCCGGTGATCTACGTGAAGAACTACATCAAGGTGCCGCCCAACGAGGTGGCCGTGTTCACCGGCCGCGGCACCCCGAAGGTGGTCCGTGGCGGCGCGCGATTCCGCGTGCCCGGTATCGAACGCGTCGACATCATGAGCCTCGAACCGTTCAACGTCAGCATCAATCTTCAGAACGCGTTGTCCAACAACGGCGTTCCGGTCAACGTCGAGGCGGTCGGGCTGGTCCGCATCGGCTCGTCCGAGGAGGCCGTGCAGACGGCGGTGCAGCGCTTCCTCACCTCGGACCTCAACGAGCTGCAGCGGCAGATCAACGAGATCCTGGCAGGCAGCCTGCGCGGCATCACCGCCACGATGACCGTCGAAGACCTCAACTCCAACCGCGACACCCTGGCGCGCAGCGTGGTCGACGAGGCCGGCGGTGACCTCGCCCGCATCGGCATGGAGGTCGACGTCCTCAAGATCGCCGGGATCTCCGACCGCAACGCCTACCTGGAATCCCTGGGTCAGCGCCGCATCGCCGAGGTCAAGCGCGACGCAGCCATCGGCACCGCCGAGGCCGAGCGCGACGCCCAGATCCAGTCGGCGAAGGCCCGCCAGGCCGGTTCGGTCGCCCAGGCCGAGGCCGACACCGCGATCGCGTCCGCCAACCAGAAGCGCGACGTCGAACTGGCCCGCCTGCGCGCTCAGACCGAGGCCGAGAACGCCCAGGCCGACATGGCGGGACCGCTGGCGAACGCGCGCGCCCAGAAGGACGTCGGCATCGCCACCGAGCAGGCAGAGGCCGCCCGCGTCGAGGCCCGCATCGAGGTCGAGCAGCGCCGCGCCGAGCAGGCCCAGGCGGCGCTGCAGGCCGACGTCATCGCACCGGCCGAGGCGCAACGGGCGGCCGACATCGCCCGCGCCGAAGGCCAGCGCCAGTCCACCATCCTGGGCGCCGAAGCCCAGGCCGAGGCCGCGGTGCGGGCCGGGCAGGCCGAGGCCGACGCCCGCAAGGCAGCGGCCGACGCGCTGCGCGTCGAGCGGCAGGCCGAGGCGGACAGCCTGCAGGCCAAGCTGGTCGCCGAGGCCGCGGGTAAGAAGGAGCTCGCCGACGCGCTGCGGGTCGAGCAGCTCGCCGAGGCGGCGGGCATCGAGGCCAAGCTGGTGGCCGAGGCGACGGGTAAGAAGGAGATCGCCGCCGCGCTCAACAACTACAGCGCCGACGCGGCCCGGCTGCTGATGCTGCCCGACGTGCTCGCGTCGGTCGTCAAGGCCACCGAGGCGGCCGCGATGCCACTGGCCTCGGTCGACCGGTTGTCGATCATCGGCGGTTCGTCGGACACCCAGGACGCGGTGGGCGGGCTGCTGGGCGTCAGCCCGCTGGCCGTCGCCAAGATCGTCGAGTCCCTCAAGTCGTCGGGGATCGACGTGGCCGCGATGCTGAACCGCACCGGGTCGACGGACGCGGCCGGTTCCGACGGCCAACCGACGCAGCCGAACTCTCATCCGGTCGCGCCGCCAGCGTCCTGATTACCTGATCAGCCCGTCAGCGCGCCGGTCGGTTCCGCAGCGCCCGGCGGGAGCGCGGAGACCAGGCCGGACTGCGTGAGCGCGTCGGTGACGAAGCGCTGCACCGGTCGGGACCGGAAGAACCCGGCGTGCCCGCCCCGATACCACTCGATGTCCGGGCGTCCCCAGTGCTCCCACAGGCGACTGACCTGCTTGCGCGGGTGGACGACCTGATCGGCGAGCCCGGCGTAAATGAACCGGCCCGCCGCCGGCACCCGCGGTTCCAGCGCCAGCGGCGAGATCATCCGGCCGAGCGGCGCTGCGAGCTCGATGGTGCGGCGGCGAGGGTCGTCGCGGCGCAGGCCGGAGTGGCGGCCCAACAGTTCGACGAGATCCGCGACGGGCACGCCGAGGACCGCGCAGACGAGGTCGTCGTCGAGGCTGGCCACCAGCGCGGAGATGAAACCGCCCAACGACATTCCGTACACACCGATCGGCGCGTCCGGCTGTTGGCGCCGGATCCACGACAGCAGGCTGCGGACGTCGTGGACAGCGTGAGCGGTCGCGTGGATGTCGTCGAGCACGTCCTCGCCCGGGAACACCGCGCCCTTCGGCAGCCCCGCCGCCCGGGGACCGTGCATGGGCAGCACCGGCAACATGACGTTCAGGCCGAGCGTCTCATGCAGGTACCAGGCTCGGAACAACGTCAGATCGATTGCGGCGCGACCCATTTCGGTACCGTGCACGCACATCAGCCACGGCCGCGGGTCAGGATGCCGCAGCATCAACCCGTAGCCCCGCGACATCGCCCGGTAACCCAGCCAGCGATCGCCACCGGGTTCACCGGGCAACGGCCGGTATCCACTCTGCCAACGCAGTCGCGCATACGAGCGGTTGCGCCGCCGCACCGGGCTGACCTCCACATCGGTCAGCGGCTCGGGTGCAGCGAAGTACCGCTCGGGCTCGTCGAGCAGTCCGCGCTCACCGTAGAACTCGAGTGCCGCCTCGACTTCGCCGTTGATGCGTTCGAAACCGAGCGCGCCGCTGACCGGCCGGCGTGCCCGCAGCCCGAGTAGGACGACCTCGTCGCGGAACGCCTCGGCGGCGAGAGCGACGGTGGGACGCGCGATCGGCATCTGGTCCGGCCCGTCGCCCAGGTAGTCGCGCCAGGACTTCGCGTAGTAGCCGCCGGTGCGGGTCAGCGGCGCCAACACGGTGCGCAGCGGCCCCGATCCGGGCAACCGCGGCACGACAGAGCGGCCCGACTCCCGTCCGGCCTCATCGTCGTTGCGTGATCCCATGCGTTAGAAGGTAGCCACGCAGCCGCGAAGTATCCGGGAGGGCTTGCTCACAAGCGGGACAAACCATGACGTGTCTCTCTATTCACCGACTCGATCCTCGGCGGTTCGCTTGATCGCGGCCAGCGTGGCGGGGATGCCGCTCTTCGCCGCGTCGCTGCGTTTGGCGATCTCCGCCTCCGCCGCCTCGCCGAACCGCTCGTGGAAGCCGGCGATGCCCCTGGGCAGGAACGACCACGACTCGGTGAGCAGCGTGCCCGCCGGATCGTCCTCGGCGGCCATCGTGAACCCCCAGCGCGCCCAGCCGTCGTTCACCTCCCAGGCGAACTCGCGGCCCGCATCGGCGGCCACCACCTGACTGCGCGTCTCCCAGGTCCGCTCCGGAGTGACGTTGCGGCCGACGAACCACGCCCCCACCTCCGGACCGCCGCCGTCCTCCCACCAGCACGCCTTGCACACCGGACTCCACTCCCCCATCCGGGTGATGTCGGAGACCAGCGCATAGACCTGCTCGGGCGGGAGCGCCACATGGATCGCGTCGGAAAACTCGAGATCGGTCACGCTGGCAGCGTACGACCCGGTATCCGCTGGACGACCGGCGCATAATTACCGGTGATGACGCGACCTGATCACCAGAACCGAAAACCTGCGATTCTCACCGTCGACGACGACCCGGCGGTGTCCCGCGCAGTCGCGCGGGATCTGCGCCGCCACTACGGCGAGCGGTACCGCATCGTGCGCGCCGAATCGGGCGCCGACGCCCTCGACACCCTCAAGGAACTCAAGCTGCGCGGCGACACCGTCGCGGTGCTCGTCGCCGACTACCGGATGCCGCAGATGAGCGGCATCGAGTTCCTCGAGAAGGCGATGGAGTTCTTCCCGCTCGCGCGCCGGGTGCTGCTGACGGCCTACGCCGACACCCACGCCGCCATCGACGCGATCAACGTCGTCGATTTGGACCACTACCTGCTCAAGCCGTGGGATCCGCCGGAGGAGAAGCTCTACCCGGTGCTCGACGGCCTGCTCGAGGAGTGGCGCGCGGTGGGCGACCGGGCGATGCCGTACACCAAGGTGATCGGGCACCGGTACAACGAGCGCTCATGGCAGGTGCGGCAGTTCCTGGCCCGCAACGAGTACTCGTTCCGCGCGATCAACGCCGAGGACGACAAGGGCAGGCAGCTCCTCGAGGCCGCGGGCGTCGACGGAAGCAGGCTGCCGGTAGTGATCACCGAGAAGGGCGAGACACTCGTCGAGCCGACCGACGCCGAGCTGGCCACCCTGCTCGGCCTGTCGACCACCCCTCAGCTGGACATGTATGACCTCGCGGTGATCGGCGGCGGCCCGGCCGGGCTGGCGGCCGCGGTGTACGGCGCGTCCGAGGGGCTGCGGACCGTGCTGATCGAGAAGTCGTCGACGGGCGGGCAGGCCGGCCGCAGCTCGAAGATCGAGAACTACCTGGGCTTCCCGACCGGCGTCTCCGGAGCCGAACTCACCACGTCGGCCCGCAGGCAGGCCGAGCGCTTCGGCGCCGAGGTGATCACCACGCAGGAGGCGGGCCGGCTCGAGGTCAACGGCATCGGCGCCGCGCATTCGATTCGCCTGCCGGACAACACCATCGGCGCCCGCGCCATCATCCTGGCCACCGGCGTCGAGTACCGCCAGCTCCAGATCACCGGCTGCTGGGACGATCCCGACGACCCGGACTGCAACTACGTCGGCCGCGGCGTCTACTACGGGGCCTCGGTGTCCGACAACAGCGAGTGCCAGGGTGAGGACGTCTACATCGTGGGCGGCGCGAACTCGGCGGGACAGGCCGCGATGTACATGGCCGAGACGGCCAAGTCGGTCACGATGCTGATCCGGGGGCCGTCGCTGGAGGCGGGGATGTCGCAGTACCTCGTCGACCGGATTCTCAAGAAGGACAACATCCGGGTGCGCACCTGCACCGAGGTGAAGGACACCCTGGCCGAGGACGGCCACCTGGCCGGCCTCGTCCTGATCGACAGGCAGTCCGGCGAGACCGAGACGGTGAGCTGTGACCGGATGTGCTGCTTCATCGGCGCGACACCGCGCACCGACTGGCTGGAGGCCGCGGGAATAGCCCGCGACGATCACGGTTTCATCCTGTCGGGACCAGATGTGACCAAGGTCAGCGGATGGATGCTGGAACGTCCGCCCCATCACCTGGAAACAAGTGTGCCCGGAGTGTTCGTTGCAGGAGACGTGCGTTCCGAATCCGCCAAGCGCGTGGCGGCGGCCGTCGGCGAGGGTTCGATGGCCGTGATGCTGGTGCACCGCTACCTGGCGGAAGCGTAGGAAGGAAGTCCGATGGGCTCACAGAACGGTGAGGAGTGCGTGCGCGAGGAACTCCGCACGCTGTTCCTCTTCGAGGACCTCTCCGATGAGCAGCTGGACATCCTCTGCCAGGCCGGCCACATCGAGACCTTCCCCGCCGGGCCGATCAGCATGGAGGGCGAGCCCGCCACCTGCTTCTACGTGATGATCGACGGCGAGCTGATCATGTCGAAGCGCTCGGGCGGCGTCGACATCCAGACCAACCGGACCTCGCAGCGCGGCGTGTACTTCGGCGCGTGGTCGGCCTACATCCCCGGTGAGGAGCAGAGCTACCAGGCCTCGGTGCGGCTGACCAAGCCGTCGCGGTGCTTCGTGCTGGACTCGAACGACTTCGCCCGCTTCATGCAGACCCAGTTCCCGATGGCGGTACACCTGCTCGAGGGTCATCTCGTCGGTGGCAGGCGGCAGAGTCAGATCATCGGGCAGCGGGAGAAGCTGCTGGCGCTGGGCACCATCACCGCGGGCCTGACGCACCAACTCAACAATCCGGCAGCCGCCACGGCGCGGGCCGTCTCCGACCTCAGGGAGACGGTCGGCAAGATGCGGCACAAGCTGTCGATGCTCGCCGACGGCAAGTTCTCCCCCGAAGCGCTGCGCGTGCTGGTCCGCATCCAGGACGACGTCGCCGAGCAGGTGGCCAAGAACCGCGGCGTCGAACTGTCGGCGCTCGAGGCGTCCGATCGGGAGGACGCGATCGGCGACTGGCTCGAGAACCACGACATCGTGGGCGCCTGGGACTACGCACCCACCTTCGTCGAGGCCGGTCTGGACACCGATTGGCTGGAGAAGGTGCTCACCTCGGTGGACGAGGTGGACGCCACCGCGTCGCTGCAGGCCGCGGTCGGGTGGCTGAAGTACACCATCGACAACGAACTGCGGATGAACGAGATCGCCGAGGCCAGCAAGCGCATCTCGGCGCTGCTCGCCGGGGCAAAGCAGTATTCGCAGATGGATCGCGGCTCCTATCAGAGCGCCGACGTGCACGAGTTGCTCCGCAGCACGATCATGATGTTCGGCGAGAAGATCGGCCATCAGGGCAAGGGCAGGCCCATCACCATCATCAAGGAGATGGACAAGACGCTGCCCGAATTGCAGTGCTACCCAGGCGATCTGAACCAGGTGTGGACCAACATCATCGACAACGCGATCCAGTCCATGGACGGGCACGGCACCCTGACCATCCGGACCAGCCGGGAGAGCGAGCAGATGATCCGGGTCGAGATCTGCGACGACGGCCCCGGCATCCCCGAGGACATCGTCGACCGCATCTTCACCCCGTTCTTCACCACCAAACCGTTCGGCGAGGGCACCGGCCTCGGCCTGGACCTGGCGTGGCGGATCGTGGTGGAGAAGCACGCGGGCAACCTGTCGGTGCAGTCCCGCCCGGGCGACACCCGATTCATCGTGTGCCTGCCGCTGGTGGCACCGCCGCCGGTGACGCCGACGCCCGGCGAACTCTCCGCCGCAGGCACCGAATGATCGTGGGCGGAGTTCAGCTCGAACTGAGCCGAACGGAATAGCACTCACCCGGCCGGAGGTTGTCGCCACCATGACCAAACCAGACATGGGCCGTTACGGCGTCATGGGGCTCTACTCCCAGTTCGCGCAGCTCACTCCGGCGCAGCTGCGCGAGATCGAGGCGCTCGGCTACGGCGCCATCTGGGCGGGCGGATCGCCGCCGGCCGAACTCGAGTGGATCGACCCGATCCTCGGCGCCACCGAGAAGCTGCAGCTGGCCACCGCCATCGTCAACGTGTGGAGCGCCGCCCCGGGCCCGATCAGTGAGTCGTTTCACCGCATCGAGGCCGCCTACCCCGGCCGGTTCCTGCTGGGCATCGGCGTCGGCCACCCCGAAGCCGACTCGGAGTACAAGAAACCCTTGGCCGCGCTGAACGACTACCTCGACAAGCTCGACGAGTACGGCGTCCCGAAGGACCGCCGGGTGGTCGCCGCGCTCGGTCCGAAGGTGCTCGAGCTGTCGGCGCACCGGTCGGTGGGTGCGCACCCGTATCTGACCACCCCCGAGCACACCGCCACGGCCCGTGAGGTGATCGGCGCCGAGGCATTCCTGGCACCGGAGCACAAGGCGGTGCTGACCACCGATCCGGAACGTGCCCGCGCCGTCGGCCGCAAAGCCCTCGAGATCTACCTCGACCTGCAGAACTACCTGAGCAACTGGAGACGTCTCGGGTTCGATGATCAGGATCTGGCAAAACCGGGTAGTGACCGTCTGGTGGACGCCGTCGTCGCCTACGGGACACCCGGCGACATCGCCGCGCGACTCGCGCAGCACATCGACGCCGGCGCCGACCACGTGCCGGTGCAGGTGCTGACCGGACCTGACAAGCTGGTGCCCGCACTGGCCGACCTGGCTGGGCCGCTCGGCCTGCAGTGAACCTGAAGGGACTCGAATCGTATGAGTGAGGCTTCGACCAGCGAGGGCGTGTCGCTCAAGCCCGGACTGGGCCGCTACGGCGTCTGGACCGGTGGGGCGCCGGCACCCGAACAGGCCGCGGAGATCGAGAAGCTCGGCTACGGGGCGCTGTGGGTGGGCGCATCACCCGCGGCCGACCTGTCGTTCGTCGAGCCGATCCTCGAGCAGACCGAGACACTGCAGGTCGCGACGGGCATCGTCAACGTCTGGGCGTCGTCGGCCGAGGAGGTCGCGGAGTCCTATCACCGCATCGAGGACGCGTACCCGAACCGGTTCCTGCTCGGCGTCGGCATCGGCCATCCCGAGCACACCGATGAGTACCGCAAGCCCTACGACGTGCTGGTCGAGTACCTCGACAAGCTCGACGCCGCGAAGGTGCCGACGAGCCGCCGGGTGATCGCCGCGCTCGGGCCGAAGGTGCTCGAGCTCTCGGCGCGGCGCAGCGCGGGTGCGCACCCGTACCTGACGACGCCGGAGCACACCGGCCAGGCCCGCAACCTCGTGGGCCCGACGGTGTTCCTCGCGCCCGAGCACAAGGTGGTGCTGGAGACCGATGCGGACGAGGCGCGCGACGTCGGCCGGCAGACCGTCGAGTTCTATCTCGACCTGCGCAACTACGTGAACAACTGGAAGCGGCTCGGCTTCACCGACGACGACGTCACCAAGCCGGGCAGTGACAAACTGATCGACGCGGTGGTCGCATACGGCACCGCGGAGCAGATCGCGTCGCGCCTCAACGAGCATCTCGACGCGGGCGCCGACCACGTGACCATCCAGGTGCTCGGCGGCAAGGACGCGCTCATCCCCACGCTGACCGAGCTCGCCGGTCCCCTCGGACTCAAGAGCTGACCCGCGCGGGGTGAGCACGCGCCACGGCGCCCGATAGGGTCGAGACCATGCGATTGCTGGTAACTGGCGGCGCCGGATTCATCGGCGCCAACTTCGTCCATCGTGCAGTCAGCGAGAACGCGGCGTCGGTCACCGTGCTCGACGCGTTCACCTATGCGGGCAGCCGTGAATCGCTCGCGTCGGTGCACGACGCGGTCGACGTCGTCGAGGGTGACATCACTGACTGCGCTCTGATGGACGATCTCGTCGCGAAGTCGGATGCCGTCGTGCACTTCGCCGCCGAGACCCATGTCGACAACGCACTCGCCGACCCGGAGCCGTTCCTGCGCACCAACGTCATCGGCACCTACACGGTGCTTCAGGCGGTTCGCCGTCACGGCGTCCGACTGCACCACGTGTCCACCGACGAGGTGTATGGCGATCTGCCACTCGACCACCCGCAGCGATTCACCGAGGCGACGCCCTACAACCCGTCGAGCCCGTACTCGTCGACCAAGGCAGCGGCCGACATGCTGGTGCGGGCGTGGGTGCGGTCCTACGGAATTCGCGCAACGATCTCGAACTGCTCGAACAATTACGGCCCGTTCCAGCACGTCGAGAAGTTCATCCCGCGCCAGATCACCAACATCCTCACCGGACGCCGCCCCAAGCTCTACGGCAGCGGCGCCAATGTTCGCGACTGGATACACGTCGACGACCACAACAGTGCGGTGTGGCGCATCCTCGAGCGTGGCGACGTCGGCCGCACGTACCTGATCGGCGCCGAGGGGGAACGCGACAACCTGTCGGTGATGCGCACGCTGTTGACGATCATGGGACGCGAGCCCGACGACTTCGACCATGTCACCGACCGCGCCGGCCACGACCTCCGCTACGCCATCGACCCCTCGGTGATCTACAACGAACTGGGTTGGGCCCCGAAACACACCGACTTCACCGACGGGCTGCGCGCCACCGTCGAGTGGTACCGGACCCACGAGTTGTGGTGGCGGCCACTGAAAGACGCCGTCGAGGCCCGCTACGCGGAGCGCGGCCAGTGACCGTTCGCGAGCTCGCGGTGCCGGGCGCATGGGAGATCACGCCGACCGTGCACACCGACAACCGCGGTGCATTCTTCGAATGGTTCACCGACCGCAGCTTCCGCGGGTTCGCCGGGCACGGGTTCGACCTCGCCCAGGCCAACTGCTCGGTGTCCGCGGCCGGGGTGCTGCGCGGCGTGCACTTCTCCGAGCTCCCACCGAGCCAGGCCAAGTACATCACCTGCATATCCGGCGCGGTGCTTGACATCGTCATCGACATCCGGTTGGGCTCACCCACTTTCGGTCGGTGGGACTCGGTGGTGCTCGACGACCACAACCGCCGGTCGATGTACCTCTCCGAGGGCCTGGGCCATGCGTTCCTGTCGCTGCGCGACGGGTCCACCGTGGCGTACCTGTGCTCGACGGCCTACGCCCCCGACCGGGAGCACACGATCAACCCGCTCGACCCCGCCCTCGGCGTCGACTGGAGCTACGACGGCGAGCTGGTGCTCTCCGATCGCGACGCGGCGGCGCCCTCCCTGGCCGAGGTCGAGGCGGCCGGGCTCCTGCCGAAATGGGCGGATACCCAGGCCTACGTCGAGGAACTGCGTCGAAGCTGACGTCAGGGCTCGATCGTCGTCTCGGCGCAGCCCCTTGCATCCCGCCCGCTCGATTTACTAGGATATCCAAGTAATCAGCCATCGTCGGCGCGTAAGGGCACATTCCATGAGCACACAGATTCCACACTTCATCAACGGCCAGCGCACCAGCGGCCAGTCCACCCGCACCGCGGATGTGCTCAATCCCAGCACCGGTGAGGCCCAGGCCCAGGTGCTGCTGGCCTCGGCGGCCGATGTGGACGCCGCGGTCGCCGGCGCCGCGGAGGCGCAGCTGCAGTGGGCGGCGTTCAACCCGCAGCGCCGCGCGCGGGTGATGATGCGCTTCGTCGAACTGGTGAACCAGAACGTCGACGAGCTGGCCGAACTGCTCTCCCTGGAGCACGGCAAGACGGTGGCCGACTCCAAGGGTGACATCCAGCGCGGCATCGAGGTCATCGAGTTCTCGATCGGCATCCCGCACCTGCTCAAGGGTGAGTACACCGAGGGCGCGGGCACCGGCATCGACGTCTATTCACTGCGCCAGCCGCTCGGGGTCGTCGCCGGGATCACCCCGTTCAACTTCCCGGCGATGATTCCGCTGTGGAAGGCCGGCCCCGCGCTGGCATGCGGCAACGCGTTCATCCTCAAGCCCTCCGAGCGTGACCCGTCGGTGCCGCTGCGGCTCGCCGAACTGTTCCTCGAAGCCGGCCTGCCGCCAGGGGTGTTCCAGGTCGTGCAGGGCGACAAGGAGGCCGTCGACGCGATCCTGCACCACCCGCAGATCCAGGCCGTCGGCTTCGTCGGCAGCTCCGACATCGCGCAGTACATCTACTCCACCGCCGCGGCCAACGGCAAACGCGCACAGTGCTTCGGCGGCGCCAAGAACCACATGATCGTGATGCCCGACGCGGACCTCGACCAGGCCGTCGACGCGCTCATCGGCGCCGGATACGGCAGTGCCGGCGAGCGGTGCATGGCGATCAGCGTCGCGGTGCCCGTCGGCAAGGAAACCGCGGACCGCCTCAGGAACAAGCTCGTCGAGCGCGTCAACCAGTTGCGCGTCGGACACAGCCTGGATCCCAAGGCCGACTACGGGCCACTGGTCACCGGTGCGGCACTCGAGCGGGTCCGCGACTACATCGGCCAGGGCGTGGAAGCAGGCGCCGAAGCCGTCATCGACGGCCGCGAACGTGCCAGCGACGATCTCACCTTCGACGACCAGAACCTGCAGGGCGGCTACTTCATCGGCCCCACTCTGTTCGACAACGTCACGCCGGACATGTCGATCTACACCGACGAGATCTTCGGCCCGGTGCTGTGCATCGTGCGCGCCTCGAATTACGAAGAGGCACTGGCTCTTCCGTCGGAGCACGAATACGGCAACGGAGTGGCGATCTTCACCCGCGACGGCGACACCGCCCGCGACTTCGTGTCCAAGGTGCAGGTCGGCATGGTCGGAGTCAACGTGCCCATCCCGGTGCCGGTGGCCTATCACACCTTCGGCGGCTGGAAACGCTCCGGCTTCGGCGATCTCAACCAGCACGGCCCGGCGTCGATCCAGTTCTACACCAAGGTCAAGACCGTCACCCAGCGCTGGCCGTCGGGCATCAAGGACGGCGCCGAATTCGTCATCCCCACGATGAAGTAGCGCACCCATGGACCTGTTCGGCCTCGACGACGACGAACGCGTGATCGCCGAGACGGCGGCCGCATTCGCCGAGAAACGCCTGGCGCCAAGCGCTCTGGAGTGGGACGAGTCCCACCACTTCCCCACCGACGTGTTGCGGGAGGCCGCCGAACTCGGCATGGCGGCGATCTACTGCCGCGACGACGTCGGTGGCAGCGGGTTGCGCCGCATCGACGCCGTGCGGATCTTCGAGGCCCTCGCCGCCGCCGATCCGACGATCGCGGCGTTCCTGTCGATCCACAACATGTGCGCGTGGATGGTCGACACTTTCGGCACCGAGGAACAGCGCAAGTCCTGGGTGCCCCGGCTGGCGTCGATGGAGGCCATCGCCAGCTACTGCCTCACCGAACCGGGCGCGGGTTCCGACGCGAGCGCGCTGCGCACCAAGGCCGTGCGCGACAGCGACCACTGGGTACTGGACGGGGTCAAGCAGTTCATCTCCGGGGCGGGCAGTTCCGACGTCTACGTGGTGATGGCGCGCACCGGAATCGACGGCCCGCGCGGCATTTCGGCGTTCGTGGTGCCCAAGGACACGCCCGGGCTGAGCTTCGGCGCCGAGGAGCTGAAGATGGGCTGGAACGCCCAGCCCACCGCACAGGTGATCCTCGAGGGCGCCCGGGTGCCCGCCGACGCGCTGCTGGGCGGGGCCGATGGTGAGGGCGCGGGCTTCGGGATCGCGATGAAGGGCCTCAACGGTGGCCGCATCAACATCGCGGCCTGCTCGCTGGGCGGTGCACAGGCGGCCTACGACAAGGCGACCGGATATCTCGCCGACCGGCAGGCCTTCGGCGGGGCGCTGCTCGACGAGCCCACCATCCGGTTCACGCTGGCCGACATGGCCACCGCGCTGCAGACGTCGCGAACGCTGCTGTGGCGGGCGGCGACGGCGCTCGACGACGACCACCCCGACCGGGTCGAGTTGTGCGCGATGGCGAAGCGTTACGTCACCGACTCGTGCTTCGAGGTGGCCGACCAGGCTCTGCAGTTGCACGGCGGATACGGCTATCTGCGGGAGTACGGCTTGGAGAAGATCGTCCGGGATCTGCGGGTGCACCGCATCCTGGAGGGCACCAACGAGATCATGCGCGTGGTGATCGGCCGGGCGGCGGCAAGCCGGGCCCGCGCGTCGTGACCGGAGAACCTGACATCAGAGCGAAGCGACAGGGGACATAGACAGATGGCGACGATCGCGTTTCTGGGACTGGGCAACATGGGCGGCCCGATGGCGGCGAATCTGCTCGCCGCCGGTCACGACGTCCGCGGCTTCGACCCGGTCGCCGCGTCCAAGGCGGCCGCACAGGCCAAGGGCGCCACGGTGTTCGACAGCGGCGCAGCCGCCGTCGCCGAAGCCGACGTGGTGATCACCTCGCTGCCCAACGGCGACATCGTGAAGGCCTGCTACGCCGAGGTGCTGCCCGCGGCCAAGCCGGACACCCTGTTCATCGACACCTCCACGATCTCCGTCGACGACGCGCGCACCATCAACGGCCAGGCGGCCGACCTCGGGTTCGCCCAGATCGACGCGCCGGTGTCCGGCGGCATCAAGGGCGCGACCGCGGGCACCCTCGCGTTCATGGTCGGCGGTGAGGACGCGGCCGTCGAGCAGGCCCGCCCGGTGCTGGATCCGATGGCGGGCAAGATCATCCACTGCGGCGCGTCCGGCGCCGGTCAGGCCGCGAAGCTGTGCAACAACATGGTGCTGGCCGTGCAGCAGATCGCCATCGGCGAGGCGTTCGTGCTCGCGGAGAAGCTCGGCCTGCCCGCGCAGTCACTGTTCGACGTGATCACCGGTGCGACCGGCAACTGCTGGGCCGTGCACACCAATTGCCCGGTGCCGGGGCCTGTTCCGGCGTCACCCGCCAACAACGACTTCAAGCCGGGCTTCGCCACCGCGCTGATGAACAAGGATCTCGGGCTGGCGATGGCGGCGGTGCAGTCCACCGGCTCGGCCGCACCCCTCGGTACACACGCCGCCGAGATCTACGCGGAGTTCGCCACCGATCACGCCGACAAAGACTTCAGCGCGGTGATCGAGAAGCTACGCGGCTGAGCGGTGCCGACTGCTCCAGCGCGCGTGCAGGCGCTGACAGTCCGCGAGTCGCAGCGCACCGGTGCCCGAGCCGATGTAGTCGGCACGCACCGCGGCCGCGGCCGGGATGTCGCAGCCGCCGGCGCCGTCGATCAGCACGGTCGCCATCCCGACGGAGTTCGCCCGTCGCAGGCCCGCGGGCGACCCCGCGATCGCCAGGACGCTGCGAGCGGGCAGTCCCAGTTCGGCGAGTGCGTGCTGATGCGCCTCGCCGCAGTGCGCCGGCGTGCTGACGTCGTCGGCGGTGACCAGCACCTCGACCAGGCCCTCTCCGACCAGTTGGCGCACCAGCGACTCCACCACGGCGCGGCGCCCGCTGGACACCACCGCGACCGGCACGCCGGCGGCATAGGCGTCCTGCACCAGGTCGACCAGTCCCGGCCGGGGCGCCAGATCGGCCTCGGCGATCATCTCGTCGAACATCATCGCCTTGGTGGCGCAGATCTCGTCGGCGAGCAGTTCGGTCAGCACGTCGCACTCGGTGCCGACGCAGCGCTTGCGTAGTTCCGCGGTGACGCGCTGCCTCTCGTCGCTCAGTGCCAGCAGCTGGCGGTACCGGCTGACGGACCAGCTGAACGGCATCCCGTGCGCGGCGAAGGCGGCGTTGAAGACCTTGCGGTGTACTTCGAACTCGACGTCGGCCAGTGCGTCGAGGTCGAAGACGAGGGCCTGTAGCCGGGAGTCGTCGGCGTCGGCGGCGCTGCCACCGTCCCACCAGAAGCGACCGGCGCGCCATGTTCTCTGCTCTGTGGAGGGCATGCGACAACAGTGGTCTACGTCACAGGGCTGCGCCTCCCCCATTGGGGGGATTGGCGGCGCGAAGTTGCGCTACCACGCTGGGCGGCGGCCCTAAGGTGATGGCCATGGCCTCCCCGGTGCGCCTCGTGCTGGTCGACGACCACGAGATGGTCATCGAAGGCCTCAAGGCCATGCTCGCCGCGTTCGACGACCGGGTCACGGTGGTCGGACAGGCCGTCGGGGCGGAGCGCGCGGTGGGCGTGATCGACGACCTCAAGCCGGACATCGTGCTGTGTGACGTGCGGATGCAGGGCGCCAGCGGCCTCGACCTCTGCCTGCAGCTGCGCGAGCGGGACCCCGCCCAGAAGGTGGTGATGCTGTCGGTCTACGACGACGAGCAGTACCTGTTCCAGGCGCTGCGGGTGGGCGCATCGGGATACCTCCTCAAGAGCATCGGCAGCGATGAGCTGGTGCGCCAGCTGGAGTTCGTGCACGGCGGCGAAACCGCGATCGACCCGACGATGGCCGCACGGGCGGTCGACACGGCGGCCCGGCTGCAGCGCGACGAGTTCTGGCCCGGTGCCCGGCAGGGCCTCACCCAGCGGGAGAGCGAGATCCTGTCCTACGTCGTCAACGGCCTGTCCAATCGCGGCATCGCCGGGAAGCTGGTGATCGGCGACGAGACGGTCAAGAGCCACCTGAGGTCGATCTACCGCAAGCTCGGTGTCAGCGACCGCACCGGTGCGGTGGCCACCGCGCTGCGCGAAGGCATCTACCGGTGAGGCCCCATGCGGTGCGCGACCTCGGTCAGTACGCGCTGGCCGCCGACCGGGAGCTGGCCTTGCTGCGCGAGTTGATCCAGGCCGCCTCCAGCGGTCCGGGTGTGGAACCGCTCGCCGCCGCGGCCGCCAGGATGATCACCGCCGCCACCGCCACCGACGTGTGCTTCGTACACGTGCTCGACGACACCGAGCGGTCGCTGACACTGGCCGGCGCGACGCCGCCGTTCGACAGCGAGGTCGGCAAGATCCGGCTGCCACTCGGGCAGGGCATCTCGGGCTGGGTGGCCAGCCATCGCGAACCCGTGGTGATCGCCGACGAGAAGGAGTCCGATCCGCGCTACATGCCGTTCGAGTCGCTGCGCGGGCGTGACTTCACGTCGATGGTGTCGGTGCCGATGGAGACAGACCCCGGCGGTCTGGTCGGCGTGCTCAACGTGCACACCGTCGCGCGGCGGGAGTTCGCGGCCCGCGACGTCGAACTGCTGCTGGTCATCGGGCGGCTCATCGCCGGTGCGCTGCACCAGGCCCGTCTGCACCGTCAACTGGTGGCCCGCGAACGCGCGCATGAGAACTTCGTCGAGCAGGTGATCGAGGCGCAGGAGATGGAGCGCCGGCGGCTGGCCGCCGACATCCACGACGGCATCTCGCAGCGGTTGGTGACGCTGTCCTACCGGCTCGACGCGGCCGCCAGGGCGGCGGATCCGGCCAGTGCGGCCGAGCAGCTGGGCATGGCCCGCGAACTCGTCGACCTGACACTGGGCGAGGCCCGCGCCGCCATCGGGAACCTGCGGCCGCCGGTGCTCGACGACCTCGGGCTGGCGGGCGGGCTGGCCAGCCTGGCCCGGTCGATTCCCCAGGTGGAGATCCAGGTCGACCTCGCCGAGGTACGGCTGCCCGACCACATTGAGCTGGCGCTGTACCGCATCGCGCAGGAGTGCCTGCAGAACGTCGTGAAACATGCGCGGGCCGCCACCGCGCGGCTCACCTTCTCCGTCGCCGACGCGCGTGACGTCGCCAAACTCGAAATCGTGGACGACGGAGTCGGTTTCGACACGTTCGAGCACCCGCTGGGCAGCGACGAGATGGGCGGCTACGGCCTGCTGTCGATGGCCGAACGCGCCGAGATCGTCGGCGGCAGACTCAACATCCGGTCGCGGCCCGGGGCGGGCACCGCGGTGACGGCCACCATCCCGTTGCCGGCGAATTCGCCCGACTGAGACCGCCGCTCAGATCCCGAGTTTGGGCCCCTCTTCCGGGCATTCGTACTTCACCCCGACGCGCACGATCACGTCGAGGATCTCCGGCGAGAGCGTGCTGCCCATCTGGATCAGCACGTCGACGACGTCCTGAACCGAATCGTTGAAGCTGCTACCCGCCATGATGCAGGCGAGTGCTATCTGCTCGGCGATCGCGTCGTCGGAGCCCTCGATGCCCGCGGCGCGCACCTCTTCGAAGGCTTGTGGTGGCAGGGAATTCGATCCGCCGGCAGGCGCCTCGCTGGTGGGGGTCGTCGTCGTGGTCCTCGTCGTGGTCCTCGCGGTGGTGGTCAGCGGCTCGACGTCGTTCGGGGCGGTGGCTTCACCGCGGACCGTGTCGCCGCACGCCGCCACGGCCACCAGCGCCACCACCGACAGGGCGAGGCCGAGGCGTTTCGTGATCGTCATGCGAACCTCCGTCTACCGGTTCCGGCCTGTCGGGTGCCTGTCCGCCGAACCCTAGTGCGCGGACGCTTCAGTTGTCGCCGGTGCAGTCGCCTCCTGGTGCGCGGTGATCGCCGCGGTGACGTCTTCGGCGATGGAACGCATGGTGTCCAACCGGTCCGGCCCGAGCACATCGATGAAGAGCTGCCGCACCCGGGCAGCGTTGGCGGGCGCCGCCGCCTCGATCGCCGCCCGGCCCGCATCGGTGAGGACGATCTCCGGATAACGCCCGCTGCCCGCCTGCCGCCGGACGAGGCCCCGTTCTTCCATCCGCCGCAGGTGGTGCGACAGCCGGCTCTTCTCCCACTGGGTGGCCCGCCCGAGATCGACGGCGCGCATGCATGTCCCAGGCGACTCGGACAGGTTGACCAGCACCTCGAAGTCCGCTTCTGACAGGCCGAAGTCCCGCTGCAGCGTGCGGCCCAGATACCGCTCGAGGCGATGCTGCATCTCGACGTAGGCACGCCAGGCGTGTTGTTCTCGGCCGGTCAACCGCCGTTCGTCGGACATGACACCGATCGTAGCCGACCAGGTTGACATATCAACCAGAACGCTCTACCTTCGAGGTTGACACATCAACCTAAGGAGCTCGACATGACGGATGACCGAACGGTGGCAGTGGTCGGTGCCACGGGTGCACAGGGCGGTGCAGTGGCGCGCGCGCTCCTCGCCGATTCCGGCTTCACCGTGCGCGCGCTGACCCGCAACGCCGACTCGGCAGGCGCCCAGCGGTTGGCGGCGGCCGGAGCCGAGGTCGTCGAAGCCGACCTCGACGACCGCGCGAGCATCGTCAAGGCCTTCGCCGGCGTCCACGGCGCCTACATCGTGACGAACTACTGGGCCCAACGGTCCCCGGAGGACGAGGCCGCGCGCAGCAGAGGTGAGATGGAACTCGCCCAGGCCGACGCCGCGGCATCGGCGGCTGCTGAAACCGGCGTGGCGCACGTGATTTGGTCATCGCTCGAGGACACCCGAACGTTCTTCGGCGACGACGACCGCATCCCGACGGTGGAGGAGCGGTACAAGGTGCCGCATTTCGACGTGAAGGCCGAGGCCGATGCGTTGTTCCGTGAATACGGCGTGCCGACGACGTTGCTACGCAGCACGTTCTACTACGAGAACTTCACGGGAGCCACGGCACCGGTTCGCGAGGGCGGCCGGTTGATCCTCACCGCACCCCTCACCGACCGCCCGGTGCCCGGCATCGCCGTCGACGACATCGGCCGGGTGGCTTCCGGCATCTTCAGCCGCGGCGAGTTCATCGGGGAGACGGTCAGCATCGCCGGGGATCACCTGACCGGCCGGCAGTACGCCCAGGCCCTGTCCGACGCGCTCGGCGAAGAGGTCGAGTACCGCCCGACCGGCTTCGACGAGTTCCGCGCACAGGGATTTCCCTCCGCGGTCGAGATGGGCAACATGTTCCAGTACTACGCCGAGAACTCCGAGCAGTTCTCCGCGGTACGCGACCTCGAGCTGGTCCGCGAACTCGACCCGCAGCTGCAGTCGTTCCGCGACTGGCTGACGGTGCACCGCGGCGAGATCGGCGGCTCCTAGAAGTCACCGGCGTGGCGGCGCAACGTCTCGATCGACGCGGCCAGCGCCCGGGATTGCTCGCCGGACAGCCCGATGTCGGCGAACACCTCGTTGTTGAGCGTCACCGTGGCGTCCTCGACCGTCGAGCGGCCGAGGTCGGTGATGCGCACCAGCGTGGTGCGTCCGTCGGTCGGATGCGGGATGCGCTCGACCAGGCCGGCGGCCTCCAATCGCCGAATCGCATGGGTCACGCTCGTCACGTGCACCTGCAGCCGGTCCGACGCCTTGGTGATCGGCAGGGCGCCGCTGCGGCTGAACGCCAGCAGCCGCAGCAGCTCGAAGCGCGAGAAGCTCAGGTCGTAGGGCCGCAGCGCCGTCTCCACCCGGGCCAGCAGGATCTGGTGGGCGCGCATCACCGACGTCACCGCCACCATTCCGTCGGCGACCTCGCCCCAGCCGGCGTCCTCCCAGTTGGCGCGCGCCAAGCCGATCGGGTCGGGGCGATCGGAGGGTCGGGGGGCCACGCCTCTTCATACCGCATCCGCGGGCGGGCTCACGGTGCAGCGCGCAGGTCAGTCGGGTAGCCCGTACTCGCCGAACCAGTGCGCCAGCCGGCCGCGCCGGCTCACCGCCCGCAGCCGGCGTTCGGCGGCCTCCCGCGTCTTGGAGGTGGTCACGATCAGCAGTTCGTCGCCGATCTGGATGCGGGTCTCGGGCTGGGGGACGAACGGCCGGGCCTCGCGGATGATCAGCGTGATGACGCTGGGATCGGGCAGCCGCAGTTCGAGCACGGTGACGTTGCGCAGCGACGAGCCCGGCGACACGGTCATCGTCAGCAGTTCGGCCTCGAGCACGTCCAGCGGCGCCGACTCGACCATGATTTCGCGGGTGGCGTCCGGCGAGATCAGCCCGAGCCGGTTGGCGACCGTCCGCAGACCCGGTCCCTGCAGCAGCGTGAACACCACCACCAGGATGAAGACGATGTTGAGCAGCCGCTCGCTGCCGGGAACGCCCTCCACCACCGGGTAGGTGGCCAGCACGATCGGCACCGCACCGCGCAGCCCCGCCCACGAGATGAACGCCTGGTCGCGCCACGGCACGCGGAAGTAGAACAGCGACAGCACCACCGACACCGGACGCCCGACCAGCAGCAGGATGAGGCCGACGACGAGGGCGGGCACCAGGTCTCGCGGCAGTTCGTCCGGCGACACCAGCAGGCCGAGCAGCACGAACAGCCCGATCTGGGCGAGCCAGCCGGAACCTTCGGCGAACGAGCGGATCGCCGAGCGGTGCGGCAGTCCGGAGTTGGCCAGCACGAGGGCGGACAGGTAGGCGGCGATGAACCCGCTGGCGTGCAGGGTTCCGCCCGCGGCGAAGGCGAGCATCGCCAGCCCGAACGTCGCGAGCGGGTAGAGGCCCGACGCGGGCAGTGCGATGCGCCGCAGCCCCGCCGCGCCGACGAAGCCGCACACCAGTCCGATCGCGATACCAACCCCGAGCTCGTAGACCAGCGTGAACGTGATCTCACCGGGCGACAGGTCGAGCGGCGTGGTGCTGAACAGCAGCACCAGGATGATCGCCGGGGCGTCGTTGAAGCCGGACTCCGCCTCGAGCAGGCCGGACACCCGCCGCGGCAGCGGCACCACCCGCAGCACCGAGAAGACGGCGGCGGCGTCGGTGGACGACACGATGGCGCCGAGCAGCAGCGAGAGCTGCCAGTCCAGGCCGAGAAGCAGGTGCGCGCCGACGGCGGTGATCCCGGTGCTGACCGCCACGCCGACGGTGGCCAGCACACCGGCGGGCGCGATGACGTCGCGGATGTCGGAGAACCGCGTCGTCAGGCCGCCTTCGACCAGGATGATGCCCAGCGCCGCGGTGCCGAGCGCCTGCGCTAGCTGGGCGTCGTCGAACTGCAGCCCGACGCCGTCCTCGCCGATGAGCACGCCCACCCCGAGGAACAGCAGCAGGCTGGGCAGGCCGGCGATCGTGGCGAGCCTGGTCGCCGCGATGCTGGACAGCACCACGAGTCCGCCGACCAGCAGCGTCACGTACAGCTGCTGAACCGTCATGTCCCCGCCAGTATCTCAGTACCGATGCCGCGCCGCGCCCTCCGGTCGGTCACCATAGGTTGACACGGCGAAGGAGAACACCATGCGTATCGCGATTGCCGGAGCGGGGGCGGTCGGCCGGTCGGTGGCGAACGAGCTCGTCGAGAACGGCCACAAGATCCTGCTGATCGAGCGCAATCCGGCGAAGTACCAGCCGTCCACGGTGCCCGGCGCCGACTGGTTCCTGGCCGATGCGTGCGAGCTGGCGGCGCTCGAGGAGGCTGCGCTGCAGACCTGCGATGTGGTGATCGTCGCAACCGGTGACGACAAGGTGAACCTGGCCGCCGCGCTGCTGGCCAAGACGGAGTTCGGGGTGCCGCGGGTGGTGGCCCGGGTCAACGACATGCGCAACGAGTGGCTGTTCACGGAGTCCTGGGGTATCGACGTCGCGGTGTCAACCCCGCAGGCCATTGCGGCGATCGTGGAGGGCGCCATCGACGTCGGTCACCTGGTGCCGCTGATGGGACTGCGCGGTCGGGCGGACGTGTCGACGCTGCGGCTACCCCGCGAGGATCCCGGCGACAACCCGTTCATCGGGCGGCGGCTGCGCGACGTGGCGCTGCCCGCGAACAGCGCGCTGGTGGCGATCGTGCGCGACGAGCAGGTGATCCTGCCGCCGCACGCGGACGTGCTGCGCGCCGGTGACGAGTTGTGGTTCGTCGCCGACGCCGACGCCGAGGACGTGATTCGCGCGGCGGTGCACCGGGCGTAGGTCTCGCGCCGGCGGGATGCGACGGTCAGGCGGTGAGGATGCGTGGCCCGTCGTCGGTGACGGCGACAGTGTGCTCCCAGTGCGCCGCCCGTGAGCCGTCGGCGGTGACGACCGTCCATTCGTCGGCGAGCACGATGGTCTTGGTCGTCCCCAGCGTCAACATGGGTTCGATGGCCAGCACCGAACCGGGCGCCAGCAGCGGCCCACGCCCAGGTGCGCCCTCGTTGGGCAGGAACGGGTCCATGTGCATCTGCTGCCCGATGCCGTGGCCGCCGTAGCCGGCCACGATGCCGAACGCACGGTCGTGGCGCTGTTCGGCGGCGTGGGTCTCGACCTCGATGGCGTGCGACACGTCGGTGAGCCGGTTGCCGGGCAGCATCGCGGCGATGCCGGCCTCCATGGCCGAGCGGGTGGCCTCCGAGAGGTTGTGGTCGGCGTCGATCAGCGGGCCCACCCCGAAGGTGACCGCGGAATCGCCGTGCCAGCCGTCGAGGATGGCGCCGCAGTCGATGGACACCAGGTCACCGGACGCCAACAGCTCGTCGCCCGACGGGATGCCGTGCACCACGCGGTCGTTGACCGACGAGCAGATGCTGGCGGGGAAGCCGTGGTAGCCGAGGAACGACGGGATGCCGCCGCCGTCGCGGATCACCGACTCGGCGACCCCGTCGAGCTCCTTGGTGGACACCCCGGGTGCGGCGGCGGACTGCACGGCGCGTAGCGCGGCGGCGACCAGCGCGCCGGCCGCGGCCATCGCGTCGAGTTCCCCGGCGCTGCGCTGCGCGACGACCTTGCGGCTGCGCAGTCTCAGCCCGGCCACGTCACTTACCGAGTGCGCGCAGCGCGCGGGCGAAGACCTCGTCGAGCGAACCGACGGCCTCGACGGTCTTCAGCTCGTCGCGGTAGTACTCGAGCAGCGGCTCGGTCTCGTCGCGGTACACCTTCATCCGGTTGTGGATGACCTCTTCGGTGTCGTCGGCGCGGCCGCGGTCCTTGAGCCGGGACAGCAGCTCGTCCTCGGACACCTGGAACTCCAGCACGGCGTCGAGCTGCAGACCGTGCGCCTCCAGGATGTCGTGCAGCGCCTTGGCCTGCTCCACCGAGCGCGGGAAGCCGTCCAGGATGAACCCGTCCTTGGCGTCGTCGTCACCGATGCGGTCCTCGACGAGCGCGTTGGTGAGGCTGCTCGGGACGAGGTCGCCGGCGTCGAGGTAACGCTTGGCCTCCTCGCCGAGCGGGGTCTTCTCGCTGATGTTCTTGCGGAAGAGGTCCCCGGTGGAGACGTGCGGGATACCGAGCTTCTCGGCGAGCTTCTTCGCCTGCGTGCCCTTGCCCGCCCCCGGCGGTCCCAGCAGAACGATCCTCACTTCAGGAACCCTTCGTAGTTGCGTTGCATGAGCTGGCTCTCGATCTGTTTCACGGTGTCCAGGCCCACGCCGATCATGATGAGGACGGCGGTGCCACCGAACGGCAGGTTCTGTACCGTGCCGGTGTTTCCGATCTGCAGGAACAGGTTCGGCAGGACGGCGATCACACCGAGGTAGATCGAGCCCGGCAGCGTGATCCGGCTCAGCACGTAGCGCAGATAGTCGGCGGTCGGCTTGCCCGGCCGGATGCCGGGGATGAAGCCGCCGAACTTCTTCATCTCGTCGGCCCGCTCGTCGGGGTTGAACGTGATCGACACGTAGAAGTACGTGAAGAAGATGATCAGCCCGAAGTAGACGGCGATGTAGACGGGGCTGCTGGGGTCGGTCAGGTACTCCGCGACGATCCGTTCCCACCAGCCGGTGCCCGGGCTGCTGCTCCCGCTCTGGATCAGCTGGGTGATCAGGTGCGGGATGTAGATCAGCGAGGACGCGAAGATCACCGGGATGACGCCGGCCTGGTTGACCTTCAGTGGCAGGTAGGTCGACGTGCCGCCGTACATCTTGCGGCCCACCATCCGCTTGGCGTACTGCACCGGGATGCGGCGCTGACCCTGCTCGACGAAGACGACGCCGATAATGATGATCAGCGCGGCGATGAGGACCAGGGTGAAGACCATGCCGCCGCGGCTGTCGAGGATCGACTTGCCCTCGCCGGGGATGGCCGCGGCGATGCTGGCGAAGATCAGCAGCGACATGCCGTTGCCGATGCCGCGCTCGGTGACCAGCTCGCCCATCCACATCACCAGCGTGGCGCCCGCGGTCATCACCAGCACGATGATGATCAGCGCGAAGATCGACTGGTCGTTGATGATGTCGAGGGTGCAGCCCTGCAGCAGCCCGCCGTTGGCGGCGAGCGCCACGATGCTGGTGGACTGCAGGACCGCCAGCGCGACGGCCAGGTAACGCGTGTACTGCGTCATCTTGGCCTGGCCGGACTGGCCTTCCTTGCGGAGCTGCTCGAAGCGTGGGATCACCACCGTGAGCAGCTGCACGATGATGCTCGCGGTGATGTAGGGCATCACGCCCACCGCGAAGATCGACAGCTGCAGCAACGCGCCGCCGGAGAACAGGTTGATCAGTGAATAGATCTGACCGGAGTCACCGCCGCTGACCTGCTCGATGCACTGTTGCACGTTGGGGTAGTCGACACCGGGAGACGGCAGCTGTGCGCCGGCCCGGTAGAGGATCACCACGCCGAGCGTGAACAGGATCTTGCGTCTCAGGTCGGCCGTCCGCAGTGACGAGATGAAAGCCGAGAGCACTCTTCCTCCTGCGCAGCCGACCTCTCAGCGCGGCGTGCCAAATGGGGCTGGATTCGTCCAGCGTATTGGTCAAATGTGCGCGTCAGCCCCGCGGGCGCACAGCCTGCGGAAGTCGCGCGTGAAACAGTCTACGAGAGTAACAGTTGGGCATCGTCATCCCCGCATCGTTGACCAGGCCAGCCGGGGTATCGGCGCCCCGGTCCGCGGGGCACGCCGGTCACTGTCCGTCCTGGTGCGCGTCGGCCGACTGGTCGATGAGGTCGTTGAGGATCCGCCCGGCCAGCGTCTCGATCTCGGCCTCGATGGAGGCGGCGAGCGTCGCGGCCACCTGGGCGACGGCCTGCGTGCGGAATCGCACCAGCATGGTGATCAGCTCGGCGATCTCGGTGTCGGCGGGCAGCCCCTCCCCCGGCCGGATCCGCTCGGTGACGTGTTCGGCGCCGGTCCGCACCAGGATGTTGCTGATCTCCGTGACCGGCGCCAGCGTCTCTTCGTAGACGTCGATCAGCTTGTCGATGCCGATGCCGTAGCCGCGGATCTCGTCGAACGCCTCGAGCAGCTTGGGCCGCACGATGGTGGCCTTCGGGTCGGAGTCGGCACCGGATTCGGGGGCCTCCGGCGGGATCTCCGGGTCGAGCCGGATCAACCGCAGCGCCACCAACCGGTCGAAGGCCGCCGGGTCGCCGACCAGTTCCTCGGCCCGGGCCCGGGTGGTGGTCTCGGGCTTCTCGGCCGCCCAGGTGCCCGCCAGTGCGGTCTCCAGCCCCAGCACGTCGCCGATGCTCTTGCCCTGCTCCCAGGCGCTGAGCATCTCGTCGACGTGGGCCAGGGTGTAGCCGCGGTCCAGCATCGAGGTGATCAGCCGCAGCCGGGTCAGGTGGGTGTCGTTGAACACCGCGATGCGGCCGACCCGAAGCGGCGGGTGCAGCAGTCCGCGGTCGCGGTAGACCCGCACGTTGCGGGTGGTGGTGCCCGCCAGCCGGGCCAGGTCGTCGATGCGGTACTCCCCGGCGGTCCCGGTGTCGAGCGCTTGGCGCACGGCCGCGTCGAAGAGCTGCGAGACGGCCGTCTCGATGAGGTCGCGGGACTGTCTGCGGACCCGCCCCGGCGCCTTGCGCAGGGTGGCCAGGATGGCGGTCACCGCCCCCGCCTGGTCGCGCGGCGGCCGCTCGCGGGCCACGGTTCAGGCGCTGGACCGGGCGACCGCGCGGCCGTCGGCCACCGCGTGGTAGTCGCCGATCCGGAAGTCGCGCATCTGTCGAAGATACTGCGTGGCGAATCCCGGGTACATCGACGCGTTGAACCCGTCCTCGGTGAGGTACCAGCTGGTGCACCCCGACATCCACGTGGTGGCGCCCAGCCGCTTCTGCAACCGCTCGTTGTAGCGGCGCTGGACGTCGCGGCGGACGTCGAGGTAGCGCCAGCCGCCGTCGAGGATGGTGGTGATGGCGCGCACGGCGTAGTCGATCTGACCTTCGACGTACACCAGCAGCGAGTTGTGACCGGGCCCGGAGTTCGGACCGGTCATGAAGAACAGGTTCGGGTAGCCGTGCGCGCTGGCGCTCTTGTAGGCCTGCGCGCCGCGCCGCCACTCGTCCTGCAGCGATCTGCCGCCGAGTCCGGTCACCGGATACGGCGGCCCGGTCAGGTGTACGTCGTAGCCGGTGGCGAAGACGATGCAGTCGAGGTGGTGTTCGATGCCGTCGCTGGTGCGGATGCCGACGGGGCTCACAGTCGCGATGGGCCAGTCGATGAGCTTGCAGTTGTCTTCCTGCAGCGCCGGGTAGTAGTCACTCGACATCAGCATCCGCTTGCAACCCGGCGTGAAGTCCGGGGTGAGCTGGCGGCGCATCCACGGGTCCTTGACCTGGCGGTGCAGGTGGGCCTTACCGAGCCGGGCCACCAGAGAGGTCAGCGGCGAATTCCACACCAGTGCCGTCGCGGTGGCCTCGTGTCCCCAGAACAGGGCCTGACGCGCGATCTGTTGTGTCGCAGGCACTTTGGCGAACAACTCCTGTACCACCGGCGGCACCGACACGTCCAGGCGGGGCAGCACCCAGCCGGGGGTGCGCTGGAACACCTTGACGAAGCCGGCGCGTTTGACCAGTTCGGGCACGATCTGCACCGCGCTCGCGCCGGTGCCGATCACCGCCACCCGCTTGTCGGTGAAGTCGTAGTCGTGGTCCCACCTGGCGCTGTGAATGGTGTGGCCGCGGTAGGTGTCGAGGCCGCGGATGTCCGGCGCTTTGTGGTCGGGCAGCGGGCCCGACGCCAGCACGACGGTGCGGGCGCGGTACCTCTTGCGGCCCGCCATCACCGTCCACTCCCCTGCGGTCTCGTCGAAATGCAGGCCGGTGACCTCGACGCCGAACCGGATGTGGCTGCGCAGTCCGGAGTCGTCGACGAGTTCCTCGATGTGGCGGCAGATCTCGTCGGCCGGTGAGTACGCCCGCGACCAGGCCGGGTTGGGGACGAACGAGAACGAGTAGAGCAGCGACGGGATATCGCAGGCCGCACCGGGATAAGTGTTGTCGCGCCAGGTGCCGCCGACCCGGTCGCTGCGCTCGAGGATGACGAAGTCGGTGACGCCGGCCTCGCGCAGCTTGATGGCCGACCCGATGCCGGTGAAGCCGGCGCCGACTATCAGCGTGTCGTGAACCGTGGTGCGCGCCATGTCAGGCCGCCGGCTCGTAGGTGAGTTCCTTGAACCAGCTCGGGATCGGCCGCAGCAGCTTGCGCGGGTACAGGTCGGACGCCCGCACCATCGGGTTGGCCAGCCAGTGGTACGGGTGGCGCGGGTTGACCACCATCCGGCCGTGCAGCTTGAGCATCTGGTAGGTGGGCACCCGCCAGGTGAACTCGGCGCGGCCGCCGAGTTCCTTGAAGCGATTCATCGCCTTGTACAGCCGCTCCGGTTCCAGTCCCATGTCGACGATGTTGTTGCGCATCCGGTTGAGCAGCGGGACGTACATGATCATGCCGATGACCAGGCCGGGAGTGGCGAAGCTACCGACGAAGTCGACGGCCAGCTTGCGCGCTTTCGCGTGGCCGATCATGTTGAGCACCTCGAAGTCCACCGCGATGTGCCGGGACTCGTCGTTGTTGATCTTCTCGAAGACCTTGTGACACACCGGGTCCTCGACCTCGTCGAGCAGGAACTTGAGCAGTGCGCCGTCGAGGGCCACCTCGAGCATCGGGATGACGGTGCCCAGCACGGACAGCGACATGTCGTCGGAGTACTTGTCGAGCCACTCGATGACGAGCCTGATGTTGACGTTCGGCTCCGGCATCTCGCCGTCCTCGAGCATGCCCCACCGCTTCATCAGCGCGAGTTCGGCGTTGGCGTGCCGCTGTTCCTCGGCATGGAAGTACCGGTAGATCTCGGCCAGCGTCGGTGTCGGCGCCTTCTTGGCCAGTGCGGCGAATCCGCGGGCGCCGACGTTCTCGATCCAGCACAGGTCGGCCATGAATGCCTTGAGCTTCGGCCGGAATTCGTCGCTGATCGTCTCGGCGCCGGGGGCCTCCCAGTCGATGTCGGCCAGCGCCCACTGCCGGTCCTTGATCTTGGCCAGCATCGCGTCCATGTCCATGCTCATCTGATGATCTCCTTGCTCTGCGTGGGGAGGTTGATGCGCGACACCAGGCCGACCGCGCGGGTGTAGACGCCCGGTGTGAGTCGTTTGACCGCCCAGCCCATCCGGGCGTCGAGCTGGGGCATGCAGTACAGACCGCCGCGATCGTGGGTGTCGAGGCACTGCCGGGCCACCCGGGTCGCCGACATCCCGGTCCACCGCATCAGGGTCTCGGCGAGGCGGGTCGACTCGTCGGAGATCCGTCCCGCGGCCACGATGTTCGTCTTGACGAACGTCGGGCACAGCACGGTGACTCCGACGCCGGTGCCGGACAATTCGGCGGCCAGCGTCTCCGACAGCGACAGCACGCCCGCCTTGCTGACGTTGTAGGCCGCCATCCCCGGCGCGGCACCGAAGGCGGCGGCTGATGCGACGTTGATGATGCCTGTGGAGAGGCCTGAGGCAGCCGCCTCGCGCAGCACCGGCGCGAAGACATGGGAGCCGTGGATCGGCCCCCAGAGGTTGATGCCGAGCGTCCACGACCAGTCCTCGAGGGACACCTCACCGATCGGCGCGCCGCCCGCCCCGACGCCTGCGTTGTTCACCACCAGGGTCGGTGCCGCGCCGAACCATGACTGGGCCTGCGCGGCAAGCTCTTCGACGTCGCCGATCGCCGACACGTCACACCGCACGGCGATCGCCCTACCGCCCTGGTCGGTGATCGCGTCGACGGTGCGCTGGGCGGCGATCTCGTCGATGTCGGAGCACACCACCTGCCCGCCGCGGTCGGCCAGCTCGACGGCGAACGCCGCGCCGATGCCGCTGCCCGCGCCGGTGATCACCGCCCGCGAGTCGCGGCTGCGCCTGTCGCCGAATCCCAACATCGTCATCCCACTTTCTCCGTGTCCTTTGCGTCCGCGTCCGCGTCGGTCTCCCTACTGCGCAACGCCGTACCGATGAACCCCGATACGTATCGCATGGCGTGCACCGCCTCCGGCGACAGCCGCGGCAGGGCCTGGAAGACGTGCACCTGGTCCGGCCAGATCTGCAACTCGCAGTCACCGCCCGCGGCCCGGATCTCGTCGGCCAGCCGGTGGGCGTCGGCGGCCAGCATCTCGGCACCGCCTGCCTGGATCAGCGTCCGCGGCAGCACGGGACCCGCGGCCACGTCGAGGGCCAGCCGGCGATCCGTGGGATCGGTGTCCGGACAGTACATCCGGACGAGTCGGGCCGCGTCGGCCGAGCGGATGGCGGGGTCGGCGCGCAGCCGCTCCCGTTCGCGGGCCAGACCGAAGGTCAGGTCGAACAGCGGGGAGAACAGCACCATGGCCGCCGGGTGCCGCTGCGCCACCTCGGGGGTGAGCAGCAGGTCCACCGCCAGGTGGCCGCCTGCCGAGTCGCCGGCCACCACCAGCCGCCCTGGTTCGAATCGCTGCTCGTCGAGCAGCCAGTCCCAGCCCGCGCGCACGTCGTCGGCCGCAGAGGGGAACCGGTGCTGCGGCGCGAGCCGGTAGTCGTCGCAGAACACCGGCAACCCGGTCAGCGCCGACAACCACGCGGTGAGCCTGCGATGCGTGCGCAGCGAGCACAGCGCATATCCACTTCCGTGCAGGAAGTAGACCGCCGCGTCGCCGCGGGCCACCCCGCGGGCCCGGACCCATTCGCCGCGGACCCGCCTGCCGTCGGCGGTGACGGTGTCGACCGGTTCGACGACGGCGCCCGCGAGCGAAGGGCCGAACGCGTCCATCACCCCGGCGACGATCCACCGGGACATCCGCAGGCCCCATGCCCGCTCGGGCGGCAGCACCGCGCTGATCTGCCGCAGGGTCACCGCGCTCATCGCGGCCGCCGCACGGGACCGCCGGGATCCGCGCCGACGGATCGGGGATTCGGCGGCCGCCGCGATGGGAGACGTCGTTGTCATCCGACTGAGTCAACACTCAATGGTGACATTGGTCAATGACAACATTCGCTGTTGGCGGTGTTGGCCCGGCTTTCAGGAGTCGTTCAGGTTCGTTGGGTACTGTCGATTACATCAGCTAAGTAACTTCTCGACGTGCAGAAGAGGGAGACATGGCGCGCACTGACAACGACACCTGGGACCTGGCTTCGAGCGTAGGGGCCACCGCAACCATGGTGGCCGCCGCCCGCGCCGTCGCAACCAGGGCCGACGATCCGGTCATCGACGATCCGTTCGCCGAGCCCCTGGTCCGCGCGGTCGGCGTCGAGTTCTTCACGAAACTGGCCAGCGGAGAACTGCAGCCCAGCGAACTCGACCCCGAATCGACCGGCGGCGTTGGCAACATGGACCGATTCGCCGACGGGATGGCCGCACGCACGCGGTTCTTCGACGACTTCTTCCTCGACGCCGCGCGCGCCGGAGTCCGGCAGGCCGTGATCCTTGCGGCGGGTCTCGACGCGCGTGCCTACCGGCTGCCGTGGCCCACGGGCACCGTGGTGTTCGAGATCGACCAGCCTGAGGTGGTCGAGTTCAAGACCCGCACGATGGCCGATCTCGGCGCGGCCCCGAGCGCCGACCGACGCACCGTCCCAGTGGATCTGCGTGACGACTGGGTCGGCGCACTGACCGCCGCGGGCTTCGACCGCACCGCACCGACGGCGTGGATCGCCGAAGGACTGTTCGGCTACCTGCCGCCCGAGGCGCAGGACCGGCTGCTCGACCAGATCACCGAGCTGAGCCCGGAGGGCAGCCGGATCGCCGCCGAGGGTGTCGTCCACCAGGAGGACATCGACGAAGACGAGCTACGGTCCAAGATGAAGGCCGTCTCCGACCAGTGGAGCAGGCACGGCTTCGATCTCGACTTCTCCGAGTTGGTCTACACCGGCGAACGCGCCGAGGTGGCGGCCTACCTCGAGGGCAGCGGCTGGAGCGCCGAGAGCATCACCGCGAGCGATCTGCTCGTGCGGGTGGGCCTGGCACAGGCCGACGGTGACAACGCCAACTTCGCCGACATCCGTTACGTCTCCGCCGTCAAGTAGGGGCACCCGATGGCACGAACCGACTCCGACAGTTGGGATCTGGCGACCAGTGTCGGCGCGACGGCGACCATGGTGGCCGCGGCCCGCGCACTCGCCAGCCGGGAACCCGGCGCGCTGATCGACGACCCGTATGCGGCGCCGTTGGTGCGCGCGGTCGGCGTGGACTTCTTCGTCAAGCTCGTCGACGGTGAGCTCGAGCTGCCCGCCGACACAGAAGAGGCCCGCGCCGCAGCGCAGGTGATGACCGAGATCATGGCGGTGCGGACGCGGTTCTTCGACGACTTCTTCGTCGAGGCGGCGACCGGCGGGGTCCGGCAGGCGGTGATCCTGGCCTCCGGCCTGGATTCGCGTGCCTACCGGCTGCCGTGGCCGGCGGGCACCCTGGTCTACGAGCTCGACCAGCCCGAGGTGATCGAGTTCAAGACGCAGACCCTGGCGGGGATCGGTGCACACCCGGCCGCCACCCACCGCCCGGTCGGCATCGACCTTCGTGACGACTGGCCGGAGGCATTGCGCGCAGCGGGATTCGACGCCACCGCGCCCACTGCCTGGAGCGCCGAAGGCCTGCTGCGCTATCTGCCACCCGATGCCCAGGACCGGCTGTTCGACAACATCACCGCGCTGAGCGCACCGGACAGCCGGTTGGCCACCGAGGACCACCCCGACGCCGGGGTGGGGATCGGCGAGAAGGCCGATCGGCTCGGCCGCCAGTGGAAGGACCACGGGTTCGACGTGAACCTGTCGCAGCTGTTCTATCCCGGTGAACGCACACCGGTCGTCGACTACCTGCGCGAGCGCGGCTGGGCCGTGCGGTCGCGCTCCCGCCCCGAGGTGTTCGACGGCTACGGCCGGGAGTTCCCCGACACCGACGAGCTGGCGGCACTACGGGATTCGCTGGCCGTCACCGCTGTTCGAGAATAGGAGACCGCAATGACCCGGACCGACGGCGACAGCTGGGACCTGGCATCGAGCGTGGGCGCCACCGCGACCTCGGTGGCCGCGTCGCGGGCACTGGCCTCCAAGGGCCCCGACGCACTGATCGACGACCCTTGGGCCGACGTCCTGGTCAGGGCAGTCGGGCTCGAATCGTTCGTCCGGGTGGCGGACGGGCAGGTGCACGTGGCCGGTGACCCGATCCTCGACCGCAGGCGGATGAGCGAGCAGATCGCGGTGCGCACGCGTTACTTCGACGACTTCTTCACCGACGCGGGAGCGGCAGGCGTGCGGCAGGCGGTGATCCTGGCGTCCGGGCTGGACACCCGCGCCTACCGGCTGGACTGGCTGGCGGGCACCGTGGTGTTCGAGATCGACCAGCCGCAGGTGATCGAGTTCAAGACCCGCGTGCTCGCCGATGCCGGCGCCACACCGGCCGCCGACCGCCGCACCGTCGCCGTCGACCTCCGGGACGACTGGTCACAGGCGTTGCGCGACAGTGGTTTCGACGCGCAGACGCCGACGGCCTGGATCGCCGAGGGGCTGCTGGTGTACCTGCCGCCCGATGCGCAGGACCGGTTGTTCGACAACATCACCGCACTCAGTGCACCGGGCAGCCGGCTGGCCACCGAGCACATGGACACCACCGCACTGCCCGAGAATTGGGCCGCGGAGCTCACCGAGCGCGCGAAGCGCGTCGGCTCCGACATCGACCTGGCCGCACTGTTCTACACCGGTGAGCGCACCCCGGCCGGAGTGTACCTCGCCGATCACGGTTGGCAGGTCAGCACGGTGTCGAGCACAGAGGCCTACGCCGCCAACGGTTTCGCCTTCCCCGAGGACGACCTGCTCCGGGTGTTCGGCGACTCGGGCTACCTCTCGGCCACCCTCACGACGTAGCGTGATGCACGTGGCACGTGCAGATGATGACAGCTGGGACCTGGCGTCCAGCGTGGGCGCGACGGCGACGATGGTGGCCGCAGGCCGGGCCGTCGCCAGCCGCGACCCGCGCGGGCTGATCAACGACCCCTTCGCCGCTCCCCTGGTGCGCGCGGTGGGAATGGAGTTCTTCACCAAGATCGCCGACGGCGAGTTGGAGATGTCCGACCTCGACCCGGAGTCCGCACCGCGGGTGCAGGCCAACATCGACGAGATGGCGGTGCGCACGAAGTTCTTCGACGACTACTTCGAGGCGGCCACCAGGGGTGGGATCCGCCAGGCGGTGATCCTGGCGTCCGGCCTGGACTCGCGGGCCTACCGGCTGGCGTGGCCGGACGGCACCGTGGTCTACGAGATCGACCAGCCCGAGGTGATCGAGTTCAAGACCCGCACCCTGGACGGTATCGGCGCGACGCCGACCGCACAGCGCCGCGCGGTCCCCATCGATCTGCGCGAGGACTGGCCGGCCGCGCTGCGCGCCGCGGGATTCGACGCCGGTGCGCCGACCGCATGGTGCGCCGAGGGTCTGCTGATCTATCTGCCGCCCGAGGCGCAGGACCGGCTGTTCGACGACATCGACGCGCTGTCGGTGCCGGGCAGTGCCGTCGCCACCGAATTCGTCCCGGCCTTGCGCGATTTCGATCCGGAGAAGGCGCGCGCGGCGACCGCGGAGTTCCGCAGGCAGGGCCTGGACATCGACATGCCGTCGCTGATCTACCACGGTGAACGGCAGAGCGCGGCGGAGTACCTGACGGCCAAGGGATGGCGGATGGACAGCACGCCGCGCTCGGAGTTGTTCGCGCGCTACGGCCTTGCGGTCCCCGACCTGGGCGAGGACGACCCGCTGGGCGAGATCGACTACGTCAGCGGCCACCGCTAGAAGCGGTGGTCCCCCAGCCACAACGCGTTCACCCCGGACAGCGACCGTTCGGCCTGACCGAGCATCCCGACCACCGACCGGCTCACCAGCGCGCCGAGCGCGTCGGGCAGCGACGCGGCGGCGGGCTGTGACGACTGCCTTGGCCGCAACATGTCCATCAGCGAGGAACCCGGGTATCCGACCAGGCGCACATCGGCGTCCGCGTCGAGACCGGCGAGCACCTTGGCCCGGTTGATCGCGGTGCGCAACCCGCCCAGTTCGTCGACCAGGCCGTGCTCCTTGGCGTCGGCGCCCGTCCACACCCGGCCCCGCGCCACCGCCTCGACGGCCTCCTCTGACAGCTTGCGGCCGGCGGCCACGCGTTCGACGAAGTCGGTGTAGGACATGTCCGCCTCGGCGACGACCTGGGCGTGCTGCTCGTCGGTGAACGGGGCGTTGGGTGACCAGGCGTCGGCATTGGCGTTGGTGCGCACCGAATCCGAGCCCACACCGAGGCGGTCCTTGAGTTCGCGCGCCACCAGCTTGCCGGTGATGACGCCGATCGATCCGGTGATGGTGCCGGGATTGGCGACGATCGCGTCGGCGTCCATCGAGACGTAGTAGCCGCCGGACGCGGCCACCGCGCCCATCGAGGCGACCACCGGCGTGCCGTTGCGGCGCACCCTGACCACCTCACGCCAGATCGTCTCCGACGCCGTCACCGACCCGCCGGGGCTGTCCACGCGCAGCACGATCGCCGACACCGAGTCGTCGGCCGCGGCCTCACGCAGCGCCGCCGCGATGGTGTCGCCGCCTGCGCTCGAATTGCCCAGTGGCAGCAGCCCGGGGCCGCCGCGGCCGCTGACGATCGGGCCGTCCAGGGTCACCACCGCGATGGTCGGCTTGCCCTTGCGGCCGGGAAGCGAAGGCGCGGGGCGGGGCACGGTGGCCCGGGCGTAGCGGGACAGGAACAACCGCGGTGGGGCGTCGGGGCCGTCGGGATCACCGGACTCGGGCGAGATGTTCTGTGCGCCGGACAATTCGGCGATCCTGGCGTACGCCTCGTCGCGGAACCCGATACGGTCCACCAGTCCGGCGGTGACCGCGGCGTCGCGCAGCAGTGGCGCCTTGTCGGCCAGCGCGTCGATGCCCGCACGGTCGATGTGGCGCGATTCCGCGATCGCGCCCCACACCTGCGACTTGAGGCTCTCGATCAGCCGGCTGTCGGCCTCGCGGTGGGCGTCGGTGTAGCGATCCTCGGTGAACACATTGGCGGCCGACTTGTACTCGCCGAGCGCGATGAACTGCGCCTCGATGCCGGCTTTGTCCAGCGCGTCGCGCAGGAACATCGCGTTGGTGGCGAATCCGACCAGGCCGACGGTGCCCGACGGCTGCATCCACACCTCGCGAAACGCCGAGGCCAGGTAGTAGGACAGCGTGGCGGGGTACGCCTCGGCCCACGCCAGCGTGGGCTTGACGTCGCTGAACGCCGAGATCGCCTCGCGCAGCTCCTGCACCGGGCCGGCAGCCCATACCGGGAACTGCACCCGCGCGATCAACCCGGCCACGCGGTCGTCCTCGGCCGCGCGGTGGACGGCGGCCACGACCTGGCGCAGCACCGGGGGACGCCCGCCACTGGAGATCATCGCGAGCGGATCGAATCCGTTGCTCTCCTTGGGCACCGACTGCAGATCGAGTTCGAGGATGCACCCGTCGGGAACACCGTGGTGACGTGCGGTGTCGACGCGACGGACGAGCCCGCGCAGGTCGTCGGCGCCGGGGATACCCGGAAGGAAAGCGGCCATGATTCGAGGGTACCGATTGCCCCAGGACCGCCTGTCCGGCCTCGTACGGTGGTCGGGTGCGGTTCTCCATCGCGATACCCCAGTTGGACCCCGACGGCTTCGACGCGGACGGGGTGAAGGATTTCCTGAAACGTGCCGAAGACCTGGGGTTCGAGGGCGGGTGGGTGCTGGAGCAGGCGATCGGGCCGACACCGGCGCTGGCGCCGCTCGAGCTGCTCGCGTACGCCGCCGCCTGCACCAGCCGACTGCGGCTCGGAGTCGGGGTGATGCTGACGGCGCTGCACGATCCGCTGCAGTTGGCGGCGGCGGTGACGACGGTCGACCGGCTCAGCCACGGCCGGCTGGATCTCGGTGTCGCGGCAGGCGGCAAGCGGCGCAAGTTCGAGGCGTTCGGCGTCGAGCGCGCCACGTTCGTCAGCAGCTTCACCGAGGGCCTCGAACTCATGAAGGCGGCGTGGTCCGACGAGCCGCGGGTGACGTTCCACGGCCGCTTCCGGGACGTCGACGATCTACCGATCCAGCCCAAGCCGGTGCAGCGTCCGCATCCGCCGATCTGGTTCGGCGCCAACGCCCCGAAGGCGCTCGCCCGGGCTGTGCGGCTGGGCGACGCGTTCCTGGGTGCCGGCTCGTCGACCACCGCGGCATTCGCCGACGCGGTCCTGGTGGTGCGCCGCGAACTCGACGAACAACGCAGGGACGCCGAACAGTTCACGATCGGCAAGCGGGTGTACCTGGCGGTCGACGACGACGCGGATCGGGCACGGGAGCGTGTGCAGACCGGCCTGCGCCGGATCTACGGCGGCATGGCGGGAATCGAGGATGTCCCGGTCGCGGGCACGCCCGACGACGTGGCGCGCGGGCTGCGTGAGGTGATCGACGCGGGGGCGCAGATGGTTCTGCTCAACCCATTGGGTGCCGACGTCGCCGAGGACCGCGAGCAGATGGAACGGCTTGCCGCAGAGGTTCTTCCACAGTTGCGCTGAGTTTGGCGCGGTTGTCCACAGCTTCGGTCTCGCACTTCCCCGTGTCAGACCCCTCTGCAATAATCGAATGTATGTTCGATCCGATGCAGGCAAGTTTCGACCAGGTGCTGGCCGTCACGCGCCCGGAGTCGGTCGAAGCGCGCGAACTGCTCTCCGCCGTGGTGGCGGCGGCGCGCCGGGAGAACCAGCAGGCCGCGGCCCGGTTGACCGCGATCGGCGAGTTGTATGCGGTGCGGTTCGCCGAGCGCGATGAGCTCAGCGACCAGTGGGCCGTGGACACCGAATCCGAGGTGGCCGTCGAGATCGGCGCGGCACTGAACATCGCCTACGAGCGGGCCAAGGACCAGGTCAGCCTCGCCCGCGGCCTGCGTGAACGCCTACCGTTGGTCGCGGCGATGTTCCGCGCCGGTGCGCTGACCCTCGACATCGTCGACACCCTGCTGCACCGCACCACCCTGATCACCGACCCCGCTGTGTTGACCCACGTCGACGCCACCCTGGCCGGTGCGGCGGCCCGGTTGATGAGGCTGAGCTACGGCCAGGTCTGCGGGTACATCGACCGGATCATCGCCACCCACGATCGCGATGCGGTGCGGCGCCGCCAGAAAGCCGCCGACGAACGTGAGGTGTGGGTCGTCGACGGCCTCGACGGGATGAGCAGTTTCGGCGGCACCATGCCCACCGCCGGGGCCCGGGTGTTCGACAACCGCCTCGACGCGCTCGCCGACACCGTCTGCCCCGATGATCCCCGCACCAAGAAGCAGCGCCGCGTCGACGCCATCGAAGCCATCGCCACCGGCGCCGAACACCTGGGCTGCCGATGCGGCAACCCCGACTGCCCGAACAGGAACGCGATCGCCGCCCCGTTCGTCATCCATGTCGTTGAGGGACCCGACGAGCACGCCGCCACCGAAGCCCAGCCCGCCGCCGCGGCCGCCGACACCGACGCCACTGCCCATTCGGGTACCGCTGACTCGGTGGCGAGCCTGGTTCACCACGACGGCCTCCTGCCGCCCGAACAGCTCACCGGCCTCGCCGAGCACGCCACCATCCGGCCACTCATCCACCCCGGCGACGCCGCCCCCGAACCCCGCTACACCCCGTCACGCAATCTGGCGGAGTTCGTGCGGTGCCGCGACATGGGCTGCCGATTCCCCGGCTGCGACGTGCCGGCCTTCAGCACCGACATCGACCACACCATCCCCTACAGCCAAGGCGGACCGACCCAGGCATCAAACCTCAAATGCCTGTGCCGCCTACACCACCTGATCAAAACGTTCTGGGGCTGGCACGACCAACAACTAAGGGACGGCACCGTCATCTGGACCAGCCCCGCCGGGCAGACCTACACCACCACACCCGGAGCGGCGCTGCTCTTCCCGCACCTGTGCACCCCCACCGCCGCAGCCATCATCACACCGCGGACAGGGGACCCGTGCGGTGAACGCACCGCGATGATGCCCAAACGCCAACGCACCCGAGCCCAGAACAAAGCCGCCCGCATCGCCGCCGAACGCCAAGCCAATCGCGAACACCGCGAAGCCCGCCGCCAAGCCCGCCGACACGCACTCGACAAACTCTTCGCCCTCCAGCCACCACCCCAACCCGGCGACGAACCCCCACCCTTCTAGCCACACCACGGCCCAACACCGCCGACACCACCACACGTCGGCGGTAACCGCCTGCGCGGAGCACTCGAATCCCTCTCCCCCGCAGCACGCGGTGCCCTACTCTGCCGTCAAGGCGGGAGGTCAACATGGTGCTCAAGGTCGCGGTATCACCGGACGACATTCACGGCGACGCCGACGAGGGCTACGGCAAGGTCGCCGACGCGTTCCGCGCGAACTTCGCCGCCCGGCAGGAGGTGGGCGCCGCCGTCGCGGTCTACCGCGACGGCGTCAAGGTGGTCGACATGTGGGGCGGCTACCGCAACGGCTTCACGAAGCAGCCGTGGCAGCGCGACACCATCGTCAACATGTTCTCGACCACCAAAGGCATTGCGGCGCTGACGACTGCGGCCGCGGTGTCGAAAGGCCTCTTCTCCTACGACGACCGGGTCGCCGACCTCTGGCCCGAATTCGCTCAGGCCGGAAAAGCCGACGTCACGGTGCGCCAGCTGCTCGCCCATCAGGCCGGTCTCTGTGCCCTGACTCCGGCACCCACACTTGCCGACGTCGCGGACACCCAGCGTCTCTCGGCGATGCTCGCCGCCCAGAAACCCGCCTGGGTGCCCGGCACCCGACACGGCTATCACGCCATCACCCTGGGCTGGTACCAATCCGAATTGATCCGCCGCACCGACCCCGCGGGCCGGACGCTCGGTCGGTTCCTCGCCGACGAGATCGTCACACCGCTGGGTCTCGACCTGCACATCGGACTGCCCGACACCGTCAGCACCGACCGCATCGCCCTCGTCCACTACTGGAAACGCTGGGAGACGCTGCTACACATGAACGTGATGCCGCCGGGCTTCCTCGCGACGTCTCTCAACCCCGTCGGCCTCACGGCGCGAACGGTCGGTGTGCCCAGAGACATCAACGCTTTCGACGGCGCGTACAACCGACCGGACGTGCGGGCCGTCGAGATCCCGTCCGTCAACGGCCACGGCACCGCCGATTCCGTCGCCCGGCTCTACGGTGACGCCGCCACCGGCGGCGCCGAGATCGGCTTCGACACCGGCACGTTCGAAGCACTCACGGCGCACGCCGTACCACCCAGCAAGGGCTCGAGCGACAGGGTCATGCATGTCGACGTCGCATACTCACTCGGGTTCTGCAAGCCGATCTCACCGCACTTTTCGTTCGGCTCATCGGAGAAAGCTTTCGGCACACCAGGATTCGGCGGCTCCTTCGGCTTCGCCGATCCCGACACCGCTACCGGTTTCGCGTACGTGATGAACCGGCAGGGATTCCATCTGTACAGCGACCCGCGGGAACTCGCGATCCGTCAAGCACTGTTCCGCGACGTGCTGCAGACGCGTCCGCAGAACTAGCGGCCGGTGAGGCGGCGGTGCTGCGGGCAGTAAACGGCCACCGACGCCCGCATGAAGCCGACGGCCTCCTCACGGGTCATGTTGCTGTCCTCCAGCGTGGACACCACGCCACGCACCACCGGCGCCGGGTTCGGATTGGCGGCCAGCTGCTGGGTGATCGCCTCGCAGACCGCGCGCCCCATCGCCGGGAGGTCGGTTCCAGGTGCGCCCTTCAGGCCCATCTCGGTGATCACTTTCTGAAACCGATCGTCGTTGCTGTCGGCGTGGGCGATTGCCGTGCCACCGCAGACCGCGAAGCCGGCGACGGCAAGCGCGGCGGCGGCCGAACGGAAGTACCGGTTCATGGTCTGCTCCTCGATTGGCAGTCGCTGTGTGATCGCGCCCGCGCCGTGCAACGTTACGTCAACGACAAAGGCCCCGCACGCGGGAAGCGTGCGGGGCCTCTGATCGAATGTCAGAGCTCGGTGGCCGATCCGCCTGCGGCGGTGATCTTCTCGCGAGCACTGCCGCTGAACTTGTGGGCGCTGATATTGACGCTGACCGACACCTTGCCGTCGCCCAGCACCTTCACCAGCGTGTTCTTGCGCACCGCACCGGCCGCCACGAGTTCATCGAGGCCGATGTCGCCGCCCTTGGGGAACAGCCGGTCCAGATCGCCGACGTTCACCACCTCATACGAGGTGCGGAAGCGGTTCTTGAAGCCCTTGAGCTTCGGCAGCCGCATGTGGATCGGCATCTGGCCGCCCTCGAACGTCGCCGGGACGTTCTTGCGGGCCTTGGTGCCCTTGGTGCCACGGCCTGCGGTCTTGCCCTTGGAGCCCTCGCCGCGACCGACGCGCTGCTTGGCCTTCTTCTCGCCGGGCGCGGGCCTCAGGTCATGGAGCTTGATCGGTGTCATTCTCAGACCTCCTCTACGTCAACGAGGTGGTGCACGGTCTTGATGAGTCCGCGGGTCTGCTCGTTGTCCTCACGGACCACCGTCTGGCGGATCTTCCGCAAGCCGAGCGTGCGCAGACTCTCCCGCTGGTTCCAGCGCGCACCGATGGTGCCGCGCACCTGGGTGATCTTCAGTTCAGCCATGTCATGACGACCCTTCACGTGCAGCAGACGCGGCCAGCGCGTCAGCCTCACGACGGTGCCGCAACATGCTGGCCGGGGCGACATCCTCGATGGACAGCCCACGCCGGGCAGCCACCTCTTCCGGACGCTGGAGCATCTTCAGCGCGGCCACGGTGGCGTGCACCACGTTGATCGCGTTGTCGCTGCCCAGCGACTTCGCCAGGATGTCGTGCACGCCGGCGCATTCGAGCACCGCACGGCACGCACCACCGGCGATCACACCGGTACCGGGGCTGGCCGGACGCAGCATCACCACGCCTGCGGCCGCCTCACCCTGCACCGGATGCGTGACGGTGCCACCGATCAGCGGGACGCGGAAGAAGCCCTTGCGAGCCTCCTCGACACCCTTGGCGATCGCGGCGGGAACCTCTTTGGCCTTGCCGTAACCGACGCCGACCATGCCCTTGCCGTCACCGACGATGACCAGGGCGGTGAAGCTGAATCGCCGACCACCCTTGACCACCTTGGACACCCGGTTGATCGCGACGACGCGCTCCAGGTAGTTGCTCTTGTCGCCGCCGTCGCGGCCGCCGCGTCCACCGCGGTCGTCACGACGACCCCGGTTGTCGCCGCGATTGTCGCGGGAGCCTCGCTGGTCGGACGTCGCCGGCCCGGCCGCTCCTGCTGCCTGCTCGGCCATCATGCAGTCCTTCCGTTGCTGTCAATCATCAGAACGTGAGCCCGCCTTCGCGAGCCGCATCGGCGAGCGATGCGATCCGTCCGCCGTAGGTGTATCCGCCGCGGTCGAACACGACCTTGTCGATACCCGCGGCCTTGGCGCGCTCCGCGATCAGCTGACCGACGCGAACGCTGTGGGCCTTCTTGTCGCCGTCCACCGCCCGCACGTCGGCCTCGATCGACGAGGCCGCCGCCAGGGTGGTGCCGGTGAGGTCGTCCACCAGCTGCACGTGGATGTGCCGTGACGAACGGTGCACCACCAGGCGCGGCACGTCGGCGGTACCGGCGACCTTCTTCCGCAGCCGCGCGTGGCGACGCAGTCGCGACGTCCGGCGCGTCTGGGAGATGTTCTGCCCCACGGGCTTGCGCGTGGTGGGGGCTTCTGTCTTCGCAGCCATCTCTACTTACCTGTCTTTCCGACCTTGCGGCGGATCTGCTCACCTTCGTAGCGGATCCCCTTGCCCTTATAGGGGTCGCTCTTGCGCAGGCGGCGGATGTTGGCCGCGATCTGGCCGACCTTCTGCTTGTCGATGCCCGTGATCGAGAACTTCGTCGGCGTCTCCACCGCGAAGGTCACACCCTCGGGCGCGTTGATGACGACGGGGTGGCTGTATCCCAGCGCGAACTCCAGCGTGTTGCCCTTGAGCACCACGCGGTAGCCGACGCCGAAGATCTCCATCTTGGTGGTGTAACCCTCGGTGACACCGGTGACCAGGTTGGCCACCAACGTCCGCGACAGCCCGTGCAGCGAGCGGTTACGCCGCTCGTCGTTGGGCCGGGTCACCACGATGGCGCCGTCGTCCTGTGAAACCTTGATCGGCTCGGCCAGGGCCACGGCCAAGGTGCCCTTGGGGCCCTTCACCGAGACGTTCTGACCGTCGATGGTCACGTCGACCCCGCTGGGGATGGTGACCGGCTGCTTACCAATGCGCGACATGATTCAGTTCCCCCTCACCACACGTAGGCGAGGACTTCGCCGCCCACGCCGCTTCGCGCTGCCTGGCGGTCGGTGAGCAGGCCCGACGACGTGGAGATGATCGCCACGCCCAGGCCGCCGAGCACCCGGGGCAGGTTGGTTGACTTTGCGTAGACCCGCAGGCCGGGCTTGGACACCCGGCGCAGACCCGCGATGCTTCGCTCGCGGCTGGGGCCGTACTTCAGCTGCACCACAAGGGATTTGCCGACGCGGGCATCCTCGGTGCGGAAATCGGAGATGTAACCCTGCTCCTTGAGGATCTCGGCGATGTTCGCTTTGATCTTCGAGTGGGGCAGTGTCACCTCGTCGTGGTACGCCGAATTGGCGTTGCGCAGACGTGTCAAGAAGTCTGCGATCGGGTCCGTCATTGTCATGACAGCCGGTTCACCTTCCTCGCGGCGGTTCCCACTGTGGTCAGTTCCATCGGGGGCCTACCGCAACCTGTTTGGATTGGTCTGATTTGAAAGCCGGCTTACCAGCTGGACTTCTGCACACCGGGCAGTTCACCCGCGTGCGCCATTTCGCGCAGGCAGATGCGGCACAGCCCGAACTTGCGGAACACCGCGTGGGGACGGCCGCACCGCTGGCAGCGGGTGTAACCCCGCACCTTGAACTTCGGCTTCTTGTTGGCCTTGTTGACCAGCGCCTTCTTTGCCATCTGCTCAGTTCTCCTTGAACGGAAAGCCCAGCGCCCGCAGCAGCGCTCGTCCTTCGTCGTCGGTGGTCGCCGTGGTGACGACGGTGATGTCCATGCCGCGGGGACGGTCGATGTCGTCGATGTTGATCTCGTGGAACATCGACTGCTCGTTCAGACCGAAGGTGTAGTTGCCGGTGCCGTCGAACTGCTTGGGGCTCAGGCCGCGGAAGTCACGGATACGCGGCAGCGCGATCGAGGTCAGCCGGTCGAGGAACTCCCACATCCGGTCGCCGCGCAGCGTCACACGCGCACCGATCGGCATGCCCTCGCGGAGCTTGAACTGCGCGATGGACTTACGGGCCCGGCGGATCTCCGGCTTCTGGCCGGTGATCAGCGCCAGGTCGTTGACCGCGCCGTTGATCAGCTTGGCGTCGCGGGCGGCGTCGCCGACACCCATGTTGACGACGACCTTCACCACGCCGGGGATCTGCATGACGTTGGCGTAGCCGAACTCCTTGTTCAGCGCGTCCTTGATCTCTTCGCGGTAGCGCTGCTTCAGGCGGGGGATGGTCTTCTCTGAGTTCTCAACAGTGGTCATTTACTAGATGTCCTTGCCGTTGCGCTTCGAGACGCGGACCTTCTTGCCGGTCTCGTCGTCGAAGCGGTAGCCGATGCGGGTCGGGTTGCCGTCGGAGTCGATCACCATCACGTTGCTCACGTGGATCGCCGCCTCCTGCGTGACGATGCCGCCCGAGGACGCGCCCCGCTCGTTCGCCGACTGCGCGGTGTGCTTCTTGATCCGGTTGACGCCCTCGACGAGGACCTTCTCGCGGGTCGGGTAGGCCTCGATGACCTTGCCCTTGGCGCCCTTGTCCTTGCCGGAGATGACCAGCACCGTGTCGCCCTTGTGGACCTTCATCTACAACACCTCCGGGGCAAGCGAGACGATCTTCATGAAGCGCTTCTCACGCAACTCGCGGCCGACCGGGCCGAAGATGCGGGTGCCGCGCGGGTCGTTGTCGGGCTTGATGATGACGGCGGCGTTCTCGTCGAACTTGATGTAGCTGCCGTCGGCGCGCCTGCGCTCCTTGACGGTGCGGACGATGACGGCCTTGACGACGTCGCCGCGCTTGACGTTGCCGCCGGGGATGGCGTCCTTGACGGTCGCCACGATCACATCGCCGATGCCGGCGTATCGCCGACCCGAGCCACCGAGCACACGGATGCACAAGATCTCCTTGGCACCCGTGTTGTCGGCGACCTTCAGCCGCGATTCCTGCTGAATCACTCGATCTCCTGACCTGGGTTATGTCTGCACGCCAGATACCGACCTGGTCGTACGCGGTCTTGCGTCACCGAAGAGCACGCAGGGCCCATCCGAATGGATCGGCCGAGGTCTGCCCAAGGCAACCCGTTGATTCTAGGTGAGGACCTGCGGAGAACCAAATCGTCGCTGGTCAGCGATCACGGCCGCGGCTGCGGAGCCCGCCGTGGGCGGCGGCGCAGCGCCCGCATAGTCGTGGTTCAGGGTAGTGCGACGCCGAAGTCCCCGGTGAACACCTCGGCCGCGGCTTCGAAACCGTCGGCCCCCATCGGTGCCGTGACGTGCACGGCAGCCAGGTACATGCCGCCGTCGGGGGTCCAGATGTGCACGATGCGGTCCCGGTATTCGATGGCGTCCTGCTCGGTGTCGGACAGCGTGCCCATCAGTTCCTGGCCGCTGTAGTCGCAGAGCTCGCCGGGCAGCACGCTGACCGCGCTGATCGACGAGTCGGCCACCAGCCGGTCCGAGTAGGTCTCGAACGCGTAGGCCGGCTCCTCGTCGGTCGCCGTCACGGTCACCAGGGCCTTGATGTCCTCGGGACCCGCGATCAGCACCCCGTCTGCGCTGGGCTGCGGCGGCCCGAAGCCGTCCGGGACCGCCACGGTGATGATCGGCGCGGCGGGGCCCGGTCCGGGCACCCTCGCCTCGGCGGCAGGCCGCGCCTCCGGCGCACAGGTCACCGTTCCCGGCGGCACCGGCACCCGATCGGTCGGGACGACGCCGAAGTCGATCGGCCCGGACGGCGGCGTGAACGTCGGAATGCTCGACGACGAGGGCTGCGACGACTCCGATGCATCCGGCGGCTGCGACGCCGCCACTGCCGTGCCGTCGTCGGTTCGCGAGCATGCCGTCGCCAGGCACACCACGGCCAGCGCAGGCGCGAGAGTTCTCTTCATCATCAGTCCCTCGCGAAAGCCCGCGCGAAGTCGCGGTCCAGGTCGGCATACGGTGTGCCCGAGACGTCGACGTTCACCAGCGTGATGGTGCCACCGGTGAACGGGAACGGCGCGGTGTAACTGCGCGACACCGGTGAGCCGGTGTTGCGTCCGACCGACAGGCTCGCACCCGCCAGGCCGAATGTGCCGGGGTGCACCTCCATGCCGGCCAGCTGGGCGACCAGTTCGTCGTCCAGGTAGAGCGTCGCCTCGCCGAGTGGGGTGTGGCTGCCCTCGACCGTGCCGGTGCGGACGAAACCGACGCCCAGCGTGTGCCGCCCGGGCGCGACGACCGCAGGCGAGGACATCGTCTGCTCCTTCTCGCCGAGGAAGTTGTACACGTAGTGCAGCCGGCCGTCGGCGAAGAACAGCACGTGGCCGCCGTGTGCGCCACCGTGTTTGAACACCACACCCGCCGCGTCCGCGTCGTCGAGAAGCACGTCGGCGCGTACCGCGAACGACCGGCCCTGGATCTCGACGGCGGCGCCGACGCCGACGTCGGCGGTGCCCGGGTAGTAGCTGTAGGAGTCGCGTGCCGCGGCCAGATACGGCCGGTGCCGCGACAGTGTCTCCAGGATGTCGAGGTCCGCCAGCGGGAGGCCGTTGTACTTGTCGGCCTCGCTGAACCACAGCGCCTGCAACTCCTCGAGCCTGTCGGGGTGTTCGGCGGCGAGATCCCGGCACTGGCTGCGGTCTTCGGCGATGTGGAACAGCTCCCAGCGATCGCGGTCGAAGTGCGACCAGCCGGCAGGCGACGCGGCGTGCACGGTGTTGGCGAACCACCCCCGGTGCCAGATGCCGCGGGTGCCGAGCATCGCGTAGAACTGGGTGTCCTTGCCGGTTTCGGCGGCCGGGTCGTCCAGCGCGGCGCGGAAACTGATGCCGTCCAAAGGTATCTGCGTCACGCCCTTCACCGTGTCCGGTGGCGTGATGCCGAGCAGGTCGTACACCGTCGGGGTGACGTCGCAGACGTTGGCGTAGTGGTCGCGCACCTCGCCGTGCGCGGCGATGCCCGCGGGCCACGAGACGATGGCGGTGTCGGCGATGCCGCCCTCGTGTGAGGCGTAGCGCTTGAACAGCTTGTAGGGCGTGTTGAACGCCATCGCCCAGCCGATCGGGTAGTGGTTGTAGGTCTGCGGGCCGCCCAGCCGGTCGAGGAACCGCATGCCCTCCTCGGTGGTGTCGATGTAGCCGTTGAAGAACTTGACCTCGTTGACCGAACCGTTCGGTCCGCCTTCACCGCTGGCCCCGTTGTCGGAGATGACGACGACGATCGTGTTGTCGAGCTGGCCGGACTCCTCGAGATAGTCCAGCACCCGGCCGATCTGGGCGTCGGTGTAGCTGAGGAACCCGGCGAACACCTCGGCCATCCGGCTGAACAGCCGCTGCTCGTCCGCGCTCAGCGAATCCCAGGGCCGCACGGTGTCCTGCTCGGGCCATGGCTGCCCGTCCGGACCGGTCACGCCGCGGTACGGGTTCATCGGTGACAGCTCGGTGTCGGGCGGGACGATGCCCAGCTCCTTCTGGTTCTCCAGCACGATCTCGCGATAGCGCTCGTAGCCCATGTCGAAGCGTCCGGCGTAGCGGTCCGCCCACTCCGGGGCGACGTGGTGCGGCGCGTGGCCGGCGCCGGGGCACAGGTAGGTGAACCACGGCTTGTCCGGGGCGATCACCTTGGCGTCGCGGATGAACTCGATCGTCTTGTCCGCCAGATCTTTCGACAGGTGGTAGCCGTCCTCGGGGGTGGCGGGCGGCGCGACGGGGTGGTTGTCGTAGACGAGTTCGGGATACCACTGGTCGGTCTCCCCGCCCATGAAGCCGTAGAAACGCTCGAACCCGCGTGACAGCGGCCAGTGCCTGCGGGTGGCCGCCACGTTGGACTCCTCGAGCGGCGTGAGGTGCCACTTGCCGATGCAGTAGGTGTTGTACCCCCGCTCGGCAAGCACCTCGGACAGCAGCGTGGTGTCGAAGGGGATGCGGCCGTTGCAGTTCGGGAATCCGTCGGTGAACTCCTCGATCGTGGCCATGCCGACCGTGGTGGCGTTGCGGCCGGTGAGCATCGATGCCCGGGTGGGCGAACACAGTGCGGTGGTGTGGAATTGGCTCATCCGCACGCCGCGTTCGGCGATCCGGCTCATAGCGGGCATGTCGACCAGGCCGCCGAAGCAGTCCCACGTCGCGATGCCGGTGTCGTCCCACACCAGGTACAGCACGTTGGGTGCACCCTCGGGCGCGGTCGGCGCGGCGTAGGGCCCCCAGTCCGGCTCCGAATCCCGGATGTCGAGGTCGATCCTGCCCGCGAATTCCGGCGCCATGGCCGGGACGCTACACCGGCGGTACGGCCAGGGACGGCGGAATTGACGACGGCGACATCGGCCTCACAGCAACGCGTCGCAGCAGATCGGCACGTCGGTGATGTCGCCCATTCCGGCCATATCGATCACCCCGGGCACCACTCTGAGGTATTCCTAAGCGGAAGAGTTAGAGAGGTGCCGACATGCCCGCTCCGCTGCTGCCACCCGGCTTCGACTTCACCGACCCCGACATCTACGTCCACCGGTTGCCCGTGGAGGAACTGGCCGAGCTGCGACGCTCGGCGCCACTCTGGTGGAATGCCCAGCCGCCCGACGTCGGCGGCTTCGGTGACGGCGGGTTCTGGGTGGTGACCAAGCACCGCGACGTGCGTGAGGTCTCGGTGCGCAGCGACGTGTTCTCCTCGGCGGAGAAGTCGGTGGTGCCCCGCTACAAGGTCACCGGCGGTGGCGGCCAGATCGAAGCCGGCCGGGCGTCGATGATCATGATGGACGATCCCGAGCACACGCGACTGCGCAAGATCATCTCCCGCGGCTTCACCCCAAGGGCCGTCGAGCGGCTACGCGCCGAACTCGATCAGCGTGCCCAGCGCATCGCGGCCGCGGCGGCCGGACTGTCCACCGGCGACTTCGTCCTCGACGTCGCCCGTGAACTACCGCTGCAGGCCATCGCCGGCCTGCTCGGCGTACCGCAGGAGGACCGCGAGAAGCTGTTCGACTGGAGCAATCAGATGATCGGTGACGAGGACCCCGAGTTCGCCGAATACGACTCGCTCGGCTCGGCGGCCGAGTTGATGTGGTACGCCATGCAATTGGCGCAGCGCAAGGCCGGGCAGCGAAGCGAGGACATCGTCAGCGCGTTGATGGACGCCGACGACGACGGCCAGCTGACCGACGCCGAGTTCGGGATGTTCGTCGTCACCTTGACCATCGCCGGCAACGAGACGACGCGCCAATCCATCACGCAGGGGATGATGGCCTTCACCGAGCACCCCGAGCAGTGGGAGCTGTTCAAGGCCCGCCGCCCGAAGACCGCAGCGGACGAGATCATCCGCTGGGCCTCCCCGATCAACGCGTTCCAGCGCACCGCGCTGCGGGACACCGAACTCGGCGGCGTCCGCATCGAGAAGGGGCAGCGGCTGGTGCTGTTCTACCGATCCGCGAACTTCGACGAAGAGGTCTTCGACGAGCCGTCCCGATTCGACATCCTGCGACACCCCAACCCCCATCTCGGATTCGGAGGCACCGGGGCTCACTACTGTGTCGGCGCCAACCTCGCGAGGATGACGATCGACCTGATGTTCAATGCGATCGCCGATCACCTTCCCGACCTCAAGCCGCTCGGAGATCCCGAGCGCCTGCGGTCCAGCATGATCAACGGCATCAAGCACTGGGAGGTCGACTACACCGGCGGCCGACGGACGGATCAGTCCGCGCCGGCGTGACGGACGGGCCGATACGTTCGGGACCGGACCGGCCGCTCCCACAGCGCTCCCCCGTCGGCGGTGACGCCGGCCTTGATCAGTTCGCGTTTGAGGATCTTGTTGGTGGCCGTCTGCGGCAGCGCGTCGTTGATGCGGACGAAGCGGGGCCACGCCTTGGGTGACAGATCCTGTTGACCCCCGAGAAAGGTCTCGAGCCCGGCCGGGGAGAGTTCGGCACCGTCGTTCAGGACGACCGCGGCCATCACCTGGTCGCCGACCTGCGGGTCCGGCACCGCGTAGACCGCGACCTGGTTGAGTGCGGGCAGCCTCAGCAGGATCCGTTCGATCGGTGCGGCCGCGAGGTTCTCGCCGTCCACGCGCATCCAGTCGGCGGTGCGGCCCGCCAGGTAGATCCACCCTTCGGCGTCACGGTAGGCGAGGTCTCCGGACCAGTACATCCCGTGGCGCATGCGTTCGTCGGTGGCGTCGGGGTCGTTGTAGTACCCGCCGAACGCGCCGCCGCCGGTGGTGTTGACCAGTTCGCCCACCGCGTCGTCGAAGTTGACCAGCGCACCGGTCTGGTCGAATATCGCTGTCGCGCATTCGGTCACGGTGTCGGGGTGGTAGACGGCGACGCCTTCCCAGCCCCTGCCGATGGACCCGGGCGGGGTTCCGTCCTCGCGGACCACGATCACGGCGAACTCGCTGGAGCCGAACCCGTCCATCACCCGGCACCCGAACCGCCGTGCGAATCCCTCGATGTCGCGGTCGGCGGCCTCGTTGCCGAACGCGACGCGCAGCGGGTTGTCGGCGTCGTCCGGTTGCTCCGGGGTGCCGAGCACCAGCGCGAGCGGCTTGCCGACGTAGTTCATGTACGTGGCGCCGTACCGCCGGATGTCGTCGAGGAAGCGTGAGGCCGAGAACTTGGCGGGCACCATCGCCGCGCCGCTGCAGACGGCCACCGACCAACCGCCCGCCACGCCGTTCGAATGGAACAGCGGCATCGACAGATAGCAGACGTCGTCGGGGGTGATGTCGTGTTGCAGCACCAGGCTGCTGCCGCTGAGCACCGCCATCACGTGGGCGAAGGGGACCGCCTTGGGGTTGCCGCTGGTACCCGAGGTGAAGATCAGCATCATCGGGTCGGTGGCCGCGACCTCGCGGTGCGGCACCAGGGGACCCGCGGCGCCGACCGCCTCGAGGTAGGCCGCTGACGTCACGTCGATGACAGTGACGCCGGTCAGGTCCAGCCCGTCCAGCAGCGGCCGGTGGTCGGGATCGATGAGCAGCAGCTGACAATCCGATCGGCGGATGTCGTCGAGCAGGCCCGCGCCGCGGCGGGTGGTGTTGATGCCGCACAGAACGTAGCCACCCAGTGCGGCGGCAGCCATGGACCGCAACATCGCCGGGGTGTTGCCGAGCAGCACGCCGACATGCAGCGGCCGGGCCGGATCAGCCGCCCCGATCATCGCCGACGCCTCGGCGGCGGCCTCCGCGAGATGCTCGCGCCAGGACCACGTCCGGTCACCGTGCATGACGGCGATGCGGTCGTCGTCCATGCGGTCGCGAAGAACCTGCTGGATGGTCTCATGCATGGGGCGTCCTCATCGCGACGTGAAAATCAGTCCGGCGTAGTCGTTCTCGGCGACGTCGTCGCACTGCCTCCGATAGTTGCCGAATCCCCCGACGTACGGCATGAACACCCGCTTCTTGCCCTCGATGTTCGCGCCGAGGTACCACGACGAGGCGGCGTGGACGAACAGCGTGCCCTCGGCCACCTCGGTGACGTGCCGGGTCCAGGCGTCGGCGGCATCGGCACGCGGTTCCACCTGGGTGACGCCCAGCGCGCGGGCCTCGGTGATCAAGGCGATCGCCCAGTCGACCTGGACCTCGGCGTGCAGGACCATGTTGGCCAGCACCGACGGGCTGCCCGGTCCGCTGAAGCTGAACAGGTTCGGCAGCTTCGGGACCATCATCCCGAGGAACGTGACCGGTCCGTCGGCCCACAGGTCACCCAGCCTGGCGCCACCCGCGCCGACCGGGTCGATGCGGCTCAGTGCGCCGGTCATCGCGTCGAACCCGGTGGCGAACACCAGGACGTCACAACGGTATTCGGAGTCGATCGTCCGCACGGCGTCGGCTGTGACGGCGGTGATCGGCTCGCGACGCAGGTTGACCAGGCTGACGTGCGCGTGATTGAACGTCTCGTAGTACCCCGTGTCGGTGCAGATGCGCTTGGTGCCGATCGGATGGTCGACCGGGATGAGGTCGTCGGCGACCGCCGGATCGGCGACGAGCTCCCTGATGCGTGCTTCGGCGAACTCCCTGGCGATGTCGTTCGCGGCCAGGTCGGTCAACTGGTCGGCGAAGGTCTTGCTGAACAGCACGCCGCCCTGGGTCCACCGCTGCCGCAGCGCCTCCTCACGCTCCTCGGGGCTGGTAGCGGCGGCGGGTCCGGCCGGGCTGGTGTGCGGCGTCCCCGAGGGGGCGTACGCCGACCGGCGGCGCCGCTCGGCGTACTCCGCCCGGATGGTGTGCACGTCGTCCTCGGTCCAGGGGTGGTTGGGCATCGGCACGCTGTAGTTCGGCGACCGCTGGAAGACGGTCAGTGACGCGGCCGACGCCGCGATGACGGGTGCGACCTGGATGCCCGATGAGCCGGTGCCGACGAGCCCGACGTGCTTGCCGGTGAAGTCCGGATCGCGCCGGGGCCAGTCCGCGGTGTGGTAGACCTCGCCGGCGAAGTCCCCGACGCCCGGCAGGTCCGGCCTGTTCACCGCGGACAGACAGCCGGTGGCGCACAGCAGGAATGCGGCACGGTGGTGCGCGCCGGTCGACGTACGCACCTCCCACGTTGCGGTGCGTTCGTCGAAGGCGGCGCCCGTCACGGCGGCGCCGAACACATAGTGGCGGGTCAGATCGAACCGGTCGGCGACGTGCTCGAGGTAGGCCAGGATCTCGGGCTGGGCGGCGAACCGCTCGGTCCAGGTCCACGACTGCTGCAGGTCGTCGTCGAACGAGTACGAGTAGTCGACGCTCTCCACGTCGCAGCGCGCGCCCGGGTAGCGGTTCCAGTACCAGGTTCCGCCCACACCGTCCGCGGCGTCGATACCCATGACGCTCAGACCGGCGAGGGCAGCGCGGTGCACCGCGTACAGCCCGGCGAAGCCCGCCCCGATCACGATCACGTCGAGCCGCTCGCCGGTCACGACACCTCCTCCGCGACGCGGGCGGCCAGCAGCGCACACATGTCCGACCACAGCAGCTCACGGGCGGCGACCGCAGGCGGGAAGGCCATCATGGTGAGAAAGCCGTGGAAGAGGCCGCGAAAGTCACGGTGCAGCACCGCTGTACCGTCGTCGCGCAGTCGCCGGGCGTACGCCACGCCCTCGCTGTGCAGCGGGTCGAGGGTGGCGGTGACCACGATCGCCGGAGGCAGCGCTGCCAGGGACGCCGCGCGCGCAGGCGCGACGAGGTGGGCCGGCTCGGGCAGCGCCGTTCCGCCGAGGTACTGCCGCCAATACCATTGCAGGGCAGCACGGGTGGTGGAGTACCCGGTGGCGCGCAGGCGCTGGCTGACACTGTCGCACGACGGGTCGATCACCGGATAGAGCAGGATCTGCGCGAGCGGCGGGACCGTACCCCGATCGCGGCACAGGATCGACGCGACCGCGGCGAGGTTGCCGCCGGCGCTGTCCCCCGCCACGGCGATGCGCTGGGGATCGACGCCGAGTTCCTGCGCATGGCGGGTGACCCAGTCGAACGCCGCGAACGCGTCCTCCGCGGCGGCGGGCGCCGGGTGCTCGGGTGCCAGCCGGTAGCCGACCGACACCACCACCGACCCGGTGTGGCGTGCCATCGCCCGGCAGAACCCGTCGTGGCTTTCGATGTCGCACAACACGAATCCGCCACCGTGGTAGAACACCACACCGGGGCGGCGCGGGTCGCCGAGGCCATGCGGCCGGTAGACTCGAACGCCGAGGGATCCGGCAGGCGTGTCGATGACCCGGTCGCGCGCGGCGGCGTCGTCGATGTTGGTCACCGCCTGGCGCCTGGCCGCCACGGCAGCGCGCGCCGCTTCGGCGGACATCTGCTCGACCGCCGGGAAGTCGTCGTCGAGCGTCCGCAGCATCGCGGCTACACCGTCGTCCATGGGCTCCTCGTGGGTGGTGACCTGTTTCTATCAGAAACAGAGAGGTGGCCGGGCCGGATTGTCGGCATCCCCGGGCTGCCCCTCATCTAGGGTGTCGCCATGGCCGACGACCACCCGGAGCCGGGCCCGCGCCTGCGGCCGACGAGCTACGCGGTGCTGGGCCTGCTCTCCTTCGGTCAGGAACTGTCGGGTTTCGACATGAAGCGCTGGGCCGACTGGAGCCTGAAGTTCTTCTACTGGGCGCCGTCCTACAGCCAGATCTACGGCGAGCTGCACAAGCTCGAGGCGTTGGGCCTGGTCGCATCGCGGCTGGACGACAACAGGAACGTCGCGCGCAAGCGCGGTGAGCGCGAGAAGCGGGTGTACCGAATCACCCCCGAGGGTGAACGAGCCGTCTCCGCGTGGACGGCCGAGGCGGCGCCCGAGCCCGCCGTGCTCAAACACGGCATCATGTTGCGGGCGTGGTTGGGCCACACCGCCGATCCGGCGGCACTGCGTGAGATGGTGCTGGCGCACCGTGCGCAGTCCGAACGCATGAGGGTGCTCGCCCAGGACCACGCCGACGGTGCGGCGCCCGTGCCCGAATGGGAGTACCCCGTGGCGGTGCTCAACTGGTCGGCCCAGTACTACGCCGACGAGTGCGCCCGCGCAGACACCCTGCTCGCCGAACTGGACCGGCTCGCCGCCAAACGCCGACGCAAGGCCCGACGCAAGTCCTGACGTCTCACGCCGGCCGGTACCGCAGCAGCGTGACGCCGGTGCCCGGCACGTCGTGGAACACCGGCGCGACCCGCATCCCGACCCGGATCTGCCCGGGTTCGACATCGACCAGTTCGGTGCTGACACGCGGCCCTTCATCCCACTGGACGACCGCGAGCAGTTGCGGCAGCGCGTCGGCCCACGGCGGACCCGTGGGCCGTTGCGCGACGGTGTAGGTGAACAGCTCACCGGCGCCGGAGATCTCGCGCCACTCCAGGTCGTCGGCCAGCGTCCCGGGCGCCAGGGTGCGGGGATAGAACACGTGGCGTCCCAGGGACGGGCTGTACTGGATCACGATGCGGTGCTGCGTCAGCGCGTGCCAGTACGGTGCGGACACCGGCGTCGGCTCGGGCAGCGGCGGAGCCGGCCGCGATTCAGTGCTCACGTCAGTCACCTTCCAGCACCAGTGCCACCTGCTCACTCATGATGCCGCCGGTGCCGGTGACGAAGGCCACGTCGCAACCCGCCACCTGGGCGTCGGCGCTGCGGCCCATCACCTGCCGGGCGGCGTCGACGACGTGGTGCATGCCGCCCGCCATGCCGGCCTGACCGAAGGACAGCTGGCCGCCTGCGGTGTTGAGCGGGAAGTCGCCCCGGTGGGTCAGATCACGTCCGTTGATCCACTGCGCCCCTTGGCCCTTGGGACAGAAGCCGGCGTCCTCCAGACTCATCAGCACGGTGATCGTGTAGCAGTCGTAGATCGACGCGACGTCGACATCGGCCTGGGTCAGGCCGGCCATCGCGAAGGCCTTCGCCGAGGACCGGGCCACCGGGGTCACCATCAGGTCGTCGGCGTAGGTCGGCGTCTTGAAGGCGATGTGTTCCCCGAAGCCCTTGATCCACACCGGCCGGTGCCTCGAACGCGCCGCGAGGTCGGCGTTGACGATCAGCACGCCCGCACCGCCCTGGACGCGCATCACCGTCTCCAGCATGTGGATCGGGTCGGCGATCATCGGGCTGCCCAGCACGTCCTCGACGGTGAGCGGCTTGCCGTGGAACACCGCGCCGGGATGAGCGCACGCATTGGTGCGCTGGTCGACGGCGATCTTGGCCAGTGCACCGGGATCGTATCCGTACAGTGCGGCGTACCGCCGGGCGATCTGGGCGTAGGGCGCGTTCTGGCCGACATTGCCGTACGGGATCTCGTATTCGGCCTGCGGCGAACCGAACTCGTTGCTCGACGCGCCGTACCAGGCGGGCGGCTGCGGCGGTCGGCGTTGTGACCGCGGCAGCATCGTCGACCCGGGGACGACGGCGAGCACCGCATCGCAGAGCCCCAGTTCGACCGCCACGGCCGCGCGCCACACCATGCCTGCCGACGTGGCGCCGCCCAGGTCGACCCGCTCACCGAAATCGATGGGTAGCCCGAGGTATTCGCTGAGGGTGGCCGGGGCGAACATGGCCGATTCGGCGATGCCGTGGCAGACGATGCCGTTGACCACCGTGGCGTCCAGGCCGGCGTCGCGGCTCACCATCGCGGCCAGCGCGGCGTACTGGTCGATGGTGAAGAGTTCGGGACGGGTCTGCTTGCGCTGCGCGGGCAGTTCCGCGATCCCGACGATCGCCGCTTCGCCACGCAGTCCCGTCACGCGCCGTCCCGCCTCGGCAGGGCCACCGTCGCCGTTCCCGGCATCAGCACCGTGTCCCCCCGTCGGCCCGCGATGTCGACGTCGACGAGGCCGACCCCGTCGTCGACCCGCTTGGCTGTCACGGTCCCTGCGAACGTCAGCTCCTCGCCGGGATAGGCGACGGCGCGGTTCTGCACCGAGTACCGGATCAGCCTGCCGCGGCCGCCGATCCAGTCGGTGAGGGCGCGTGCCAGCAGGGCGGACTGCAACGGGCCCTGCACCAAAACGTCGTCGTATCCCTCGACGGTCGTCGCCCAGTCCCTGTCGTAGTGGATGCGGTGACCGTTGTAGGTGGCGGCGCTGAAGAAGAACATCTGCGTCCGGTCCACGGTGACCGCGAGCGGGGCGATCGCGTCGCCGGGTTCGACGTCCTCGTAGTGCAGCTGCTCGTTCACTCGGGTCTCCTATGGCCGGGCGATCATCGACGTGGTGGCCTCGGCCAGCAGCGCGCCGAGCTGATTGCGGTAGCCGGTGTGCCACGTCACCAGCACGAAACGACCTGACCTGCCCTGCTTCTCGACGATCGACTCGATGGTGCGGACCATCTCGACCTCGTCGCGGTGGTAGGCGGGCAGATGGAATGTGGTGGACTCGCCGCCGGCCATCCGGCGCGGCGCGCGTGGGAAGGCGAGGCCGCCGGACACCGCTCCCGACGAGCCGTCGGGGCGCAGGTCGGCCAGCGCCGCGACGCCGAGCACCGCGTACTGCAGGTACAGGGGCGGACAGATCACGTCGTCGTACCCGTTGGCGCGGGCGTACTCCGGGTCGAACCACAGCCGATTGTGATCGCCCACCGAAGCGGCCCAGCGCTGCCACTGCAGCCGGTGCACCTCGCCGGTGGCGCGGGCGGCGACGGTGCCCACCCGGGCCGCCGATTCGGCGTCGATCAGGCTGTTCTCGGTCACGAGTCGCCTCCCTCCAGCCAGGTCGCTGCCACGTCGGCGCCGCCGCCGAGTGTGGAGAGCACCCGCGCCCGTTCGGAGTACCGGTGCAGGTCGGTGTCGACGACGTACCCCATCCCGCCGTGCAACTGGTGCGCGTCGAGAGTGGCGAGCTTGGCTGCCCCGGCGGCGTGCATACGGGCGACGGCGGTCCGACGGGTGGCGTCATGGCCGTCGTCGAGGAGTGACACCGCCGCCCAGCAGGCCAGGCGAGCCGCCGCAAGCGCGATGTGCATGTCGGCCACCAGGTGCTGGGCGGCCTGGAAAGACGCGATGGGCCTGCCGAACTGGTGACGCAGCACGGTGTGGTCGACGGTGCGCTGAAGGGCCGCCTCGCCGACCCCGACGAGGTCGAGGGACGTCAGCGCCGTGGCGACCGTGGCGAGCCGGTGCAGCTGCTCATCGGTCACTCCCCCGTCGGCACCGAACACCATCCGGCGGTCGTCGACCCTGACGCCGTCGAACTGCAGTCGCGCCGCGGTCTGCCCACCCATCATCGTCAGCGGTTCGGCGCGCAGCGACGGGGAAACGGTGGGCACCACGAACGCCAGTGATCGCGGTGCGACGGTGTCCGCGGCGGAGACGATGACGAAATCGGCGTGTGCCGCGTCGAGCACGAAGTCGGCGCGGCCGCTGATCGACCAGCCGTCCCCGTCGGGTACGGCCCGCAGCGTGGGCGTGACGATGCGTGCGTCCACGGCCGACCACAGCGCCGTTGCGTAGCGGCGTGATCCGGATGCGATGTCGGGTAGCAGCGCGGCGCGCTGTTCGGCGGTGCCGATGGCGTCCACGGCGAGGCCGGCGTGGATGGTGCTGTGCACGATCGTCGGGCACAGTCCGCGGCCCGCCTCCACCGAGAAGGCACCGAGGTCCTTCAGGGATCCGCCGGCTCCGCCGTACACCTCGGGCAGGGCGAGGCCGAAGATGCCCGCGTCGGCGAGAAGTGCCCACAGGCCGGGTGATTCGGAGCCCGCGGTGAAGAGCCGCCGCAGCATCGCGGTGAACTCGCGTTCGTCCTCATCGGGCAGCAGGCGCACGTCGGGTCTCCGGTCAGCGTCCGTAGGAGGGCATGCCGTGGCCGCGCTGGGCGATGACGTCGCGCAGCACCTCGTTCGTGCCGCCGCCGAACCGCATCAACGGCGCGGCTCGGTACAGCCGCTCGAAGACGCCGTCGGCGGGGGCGCCGGGCGTGCGGTGCGCCAGCAGGCCGTCGGGACCGAGCAGGTCGATGGCGAGGTCGGCGATCCGTTGGCGCAGCTCGCTGGTGAAGACCTTCTCGACACTCACCTCGACGGTGGGGATGACGCCGGTGTCGAGCATCGATGCGGCCTCCAGCCCCATCAGCGTCGCCACGTCGACGTCGGCCTCGGCCTGCAGGAGGCGCCGCACGAAGAACGGATTGTCTGCGGGCACCGATCCATCGCGACGAGGGAGCCGGGCATGGCGCTGCAGTTCGTCGAGCGCACGCCGCAGATCACCGGCGTTCGTGAGCGCGCCGCGCTCGAGATCCAGGGCGCCGGTGATGTAGGTCCAGCCGTGGTTCTCCTCACCGATCAGATTCGTTGCGGGAACCCGGACGTCGCGGAAGAACACCTCGTTGGTGCGGTAGCCGGACCACGCGGTCAGCGGCCGGATCTCGATTCCGGGCCGGTCGAGCGGCACGATGAGCACCGAGATCCCGCGGTGCCGCCGGGCATCGGGATCGGTGCGCACGCAGAGCCACTCGTGGGTGCTGCGCTGCGCACCGCTGTTCCAGATCTTCGACCCGTTGATCACCCACTCGTCACCGTCACGGATGGCGCGGGTGCGCAGGGCGGCGAGGTCGGTGCCCGCGTCGGGCTCGGAATAGCCGACGGCGCAGGTCAGCTCGCCCCTGGCGATCGGAGGAAGGAATTCGCGCCTGTTCTGGTCGGTGCCGTGACGCATGATCGTCGGCGCCACCGAGGTCACCGTCAGGTCCGGACCCGGGACACCCCAGTACTCGAATTCGCGCATCAGCAGGTGCTGGTGCATCGCGCCGAGCCCCAGTCCGCCGTACTCCTTCGGCCAGGTGACGCCGAACCAGCCCTTCTCGCCGACCTTACGGCGGAATGCCGACACCTCGCCGCCGATGCGCTCGAGACCGTGTTCGGCCAGTTCGGACACGAGCGCCGGTGTCACCGAGTCGCGCAGGAACGCCCGAACCTCGCCGACCCAGGCCAGTTGCGCCGGATCGAGGCCGTCATCCACGAGCGGCAGCCTAGCCGCAGGCGTGCCTCCCCGGACTATTTCGAAAAGAAAGAGTTTCGGTGGTACGGAATCCGCCCTGCGGCGTCACCACATCGTGCCGCGGAGGTGGTCGGCGGGCCTGAGGTCATGTGCGGCCAGGATGCCTGCCGGGGCGTCACAGACGGCGCCGACGGCGTTGACCGCGCGCGCGGCGGTGGCGATGACCCCACCCTGATTGTGGTCGATCCCGATCCCGACGTGGGCGTTGATCTCCACACCCGGGTCGCCGTGCACCACGACGCGGTGCACGCCGGGCCTGCCCTCCGGTGGATAGATCCAGTCCGGCGCGGCCGCCTGGGTGAGCCGGTTGACGTGCTCCATGGTGATCACCACCCGACCGTCGGCGACACCCTCGACCCCGAACCGCACCGCCGCGACCCGACCGGGCTCGACCGTCATCATCGTGCAGTCGATGGGCTGCGGCGTCACCCACTTCTCGTGCCGCTCGCGGACGTCGTCGAGCTCGACACCCAGGCCCTCAGCGAGGGTGCGCACCTGTCCGCCCCACAGCGACGTCAGTACCCCGGGTGAGAACATGATCGGCGTGTGGTCCGGCGTGGTGCCGAATCCGAAACTGACGCCGGTGAATTCGGCGTCGTCGTACGAGCCGTAGTCGAAGACCTCCTGCACGGTCACCGCGGTTGCCCTGGTCGAGAGGCTGAGCGCCGCGTGCACCAGGGTGTCCCCGGAGAACCCCGGGTCGATGCCGTTGACGTACAGGGTGGCGTCACCGGTGCGGCAGGCCCGCTCGAGCGGTTCCCGCAACCACGCGTCGGCATGCTGCGGAGCGACCAGCCAGACCAGCGACGTGCCGACGACGTTGACCCCTGCTGCGAGGAACGCGCTGAGTTCCTCGATCGCGTCCCGGGGCCGCGTCTCCGCCTGTGAGGTGTAGACGACGCAGTCGGCGTGCAGCGCCAGCAGCGCGTCGATGTCGTCGGTGGCGGTGACGCCGGTCGGCTCGGCCAGGCCGCACAGCTCGGCCGCGTCGCGCCCGATCTTGGCCGCACCGTTGGCGTGCACACCCACCAATTCGACGTCGGGCCTGCCGATCAGCGCGCGCAGCGCATGGACGCCGACGTTCCCGGTGGAGAACTGGATCACTCGGCGCTTCGCCGGCATCGCCTCTTTCCGTCCGCTCACAGCAGGTCGGTGATGGTCTTGAGGCCGGCCTCGTACAGCACGCCGGGCATCATGCCGCCGTCCACCTCGATCGTGGTGCCGTTGACGTAGTCGGCGCCGCCACCGGCGAGGAACACGCAGAGGCGTCCGACCTCGTCGGGCTCGCCACCGCGCCGCAGCGGGATCTTCGCGAAGTACTTCGCGCCGTCCGGGTCGTCGGCGGGAAGGACGAACGAACGGAGATTGTCGGTCAGGTGCGGGCCGAGGGCGAGCGCGTTGACCCGCGCGTGCGGTCCCCACTCCTCGGCGAGGGAACGGGTCATCTGGTTCAGTCCGGCCTTCGCCGCACCGTAGGACACCAGCGTCGGCGAACCCGCCGGATGCGACGCGCCGCTGGAGATGTTGATGATGCAGCCGGTGCCGTCCTGGCGCCGCATCTGCCGAAAGACCCTGACCGCGAACCACAGTGGGCTGATGAGGTTCATCTGGACGGCGAACGCATGGAACAGCACGGTGCGCTCGTAGTCGTCGTCGCTGCGGGGCGCGCCCTGGATCTTCTGCACCAGCTCGGGAATGTCCTCGGCGTGTGGCGCCGGAACCGTGCCGCCGGCATTGTTGACCAGGATGTCGATGCGGCCGTAGGTGTCGGCGACCTGCTGCACGAACGCGTCGATGGCGCGGTGGTCGCCCTGATCGCACACCAGCTGTTCCGAGCGCTCCGCCCAGCCGGGATGCTCACCGACGCCCGGGATCGCGTCGAGCGGTGTGCGCGAGCAGCCGATGACCGTGGCCCCGGCGCGCAACAACTCGTGGGCGATGCCGACGCCGACACCGCGGCTGGTTCCGGTGACGATCGCGATCCTGCCGTCCAGGGAACCCATCGATGTCTTTCCTCTCGCGGTCACATCGCGCAGGTGCGGCGGGCTGTCGCCCTCAGATGCCGGGCCCCGGCCGCGGTCGAACCATAAACAGCTCAATGTTTTGATGTCAATCCCCGTCGTGTGGTCCCCTTGTCCGCATGGCTCCCCGAGTCGCGCCGCGCCGGCCCGCGCACGGCAACCAGGCCCGCGCCGAGCGCACCCGGGCCAAGGCGATCGACGAGACGGTGCGGTGCGTGCTCGAGGAGGGAATCGGCGCGGCCAGCGCCAAGCACATCGCCGAACGGGCAGGCATGACATGGGGAGTCATCCAGTACCACTTCGGCGATCGGGACGGTCTGCTCATGGCGGTCGTCGACCAGGGCTTCGCCGAACTGCTTGCTGCGCTGCGGGAATTGCCGCCCGCCGACGCGACGACCGACACCCGGGCGCGGGTCGAACAGGTGGTGGGCGCGGCGTGGGCGGCGATGGCGAGTCCGACATCGCGGGCCGCGATCGAGATCCTGGTGGGCACCCGCGCCACCTGGGGCGCGGCGGCCGGCGACCACCTCGACCATCTGGCGAGGACCTTCGCCGGACTCGGCATCGGCGTGGGTGCGAATCTCGACGCCGTCCGCAGCGCCGCGCTGAGCCACCTCCTGCTCTCGACACTACGTGGCCTCGTCACCACCCAATTGATCATGGCTCGGCCGGTCGACACGGCGCGAGACAGGTCGATGCTCGTCGAGGTGATCTGCGCATACCTCGATCGGGTGTCCGACGCGGGCGGCTCCGGCGCCTAGGTCACCCGTCTAGGCCTCCGGCACCGGTTCGTTGACCCGGTACAAGCGCCAGTCCGGCTGGCTGTCACCGTCGTTGGGGATCGAGAGTTCGAGTGTCGCCACGTCGGCGCCCGTGTCGTACAGCGTCGGGTAACGCAGGTTCAGCGCGTCGGCCGCACCGCGGCCCTCCGGCGGCACCGCTAGCAGGTACCGGACGCCGTTCTCGGCGGGCGCGTTCAGCAACGCGGTGAAGTCGGGGTCCGACGGCACCACGAACGTCTTCGGCCGGTCCGACGCCGCGAGGATGGCGAACCCGTAGACGGTGTCGGTGATCACCGAACTCTCCGGCAGGCCGAGATCGTCGAGGTAGTGCGCGATCTCGCGTTCGGTGGAGAACGAGGCGGCGATGCGGTGCTCGATCTTCTTGCGGCCGCTCACACTGTCCGGGTCGGGCGCCAGCACGGCACCGAGGGCGTACTCCTGCGGTGCGTACCTCGGCAGGCTCATTCCCCACGCCGTCACCGGAAGGCCGAGCGCGAACACCAGTGCCAGCGCCGCATAGACCGGCCACGGCCGGCGCGGAGCCGGTTCGACAACCGGCGGTGCATACCGGCCGCGGCGCTTGGCAGGCAGCAGCGCGCCGTCGGGCACGGCGAGCATAGCCAGGCAGGCGGTCAGCGGAACCGCGATGACGTAGAACCGCAGGAAAGGGAACGTCGACCCGGCGGCGTAGCCCAGCGTCTGGAATGCCAGTGCGGCGCCGTAGACGGCCAGCGGCGGCAGCAGCACCTGCCAGTTCCGCGCACGCGCCCGTCCCGCCACCGCCCACAGCGCGATCGGCAGCAGCGCGGGGGCGAGCAGCAGGATGCACACGACCGCGAACAGCATCCCGGAACCGAAGGTCGGCACCGTCTGCCCCGACTGCTCCAGGATCGCGGTGTTGCCGTACTGGGAGGTGAACTGCGCGAACGCCTCTCCGGTGATCAGCCAGCTGATCACCGCCCAGCCGAGGAAGGCCGCCGTGCCCGGGCCGCTGACCATCAGCAGGTCGAGCAGTGCCCGGCGGAACCGCGGCGCGGGGGTGGCGCGCAGATAGGTGGTGACGCCGACGAGCAGTCCGGCCGCCGCGATGCACGCCACCGCGTCGTAGCGGGTGAGGTAGGCCAGGCCCATCGCGATGCCGCCCGCCGTGACGAGGTGGTGCACGTCGTCGTCGACCATCCACAGGATCAGCCTGCGCACCGCCCACGACATGAAGAACACGAACGGCGCCTCGCTCATCCCGTTCGAGCCGTAGAACACGATCATCGGATTCAGTGCGAACACGGCGGCGATGGTCAGCGCGTAGCCGCGCGGCAGTCCGCGGTCGGTGCCCATGGACAGGATCTGCACGGCCGCACCGGCCATGAACACCGCCGACATCACGCTGCCCGAGAACGCCCGCTCGGTCATCTCCGGCCACAGCGGGCTGGCCAGTACCGCGGGGATCTGCACCATGGCCGTCAGGGGCGTGAAGATGAAGCCGATCGCGGCGAGGTGCGGGTCGCGGCTGAACAGCACCGACTGCGCGGCCGAGACCCGGGACAGCGCGTCGCCGAGGATGAAGCCGTTGCGCACCTGCAGCCAGTATCCGACACCGAGGTAGATCAGCAGGGTCACGACGAACAGTGCGGCCTTGAGCCGGCGATCGGTCACGACGGTCCGGCCTGTTGCGCCTCGACGTCATCGGGCCGTTCCGACAGGCCGTGAAACGTCTTCTCCCAGTAGGACGGATTGCGGATCAGCTGGTAGCACCCCTTGGCCGCGGCCACGCTCATCATCACCCAGAAGGCGGGCACCGTCAGCGCGGCCACCAGCAGGTCGGAGCGATCGTCCTCGCGCAGCGCGATCAGGTTCATGTACAGCGTGGCGGCGTTGCCCAGGATCAGCGCGATCAGCGCCGGGAAGTAGATGTACATCGGGAAGATGTCCTCGACCACTGCGGGCTGGCCGAGGAACCAGACCAGGGTGATCAACCAGAACGCCAGGTTGAGCACCGCGATGATCGGCGTGCCGGCGAGCACCAGGTTGAAGCGGACGAAACTGCGGAATCCGATGGTGCGGTACAGCCGCACCGGCCTGCGGATCTGCACCAGCCAGGTCTGCAGATAGCCCTTGTACCAACGGGACCGCTGCCTGACCCAGTTGATGGGATCGCTGTTGGCCTCCTCCAGCGTGCGGGAGTCGATCACCGCGGTGTGGTAGCCGTTGGACGCGATGCGCAGTCCGAGGTCGGCGTCCTCGGTGACGTTGAACGGGTCCCAGGCGCCGATCTGTTCCAGCACGTCGCGACGCAGGTGATTCGACGTGCCGCCCAGCGGGATCGGTGACGTCGAACCCATCATGCCGGGCAGCAGGTAGCCGAACCACAACGCGTACTCGGCGGTGAACCACGCGGTGAGCAGGTTCTGATGGCCGTTGTGGTACACGAGTTTGGCCTGCACACAGGCGATGTCGTCGGGCAGCCGGCCGAATGCGGCCACCACCCGGCGCAGCTGCAGCGGCTCGGGCAGATCCTCGGCGTCGAAGATCGTCACGATGTCACCGGTCGCGAAGTACAGACCGTAGTTGCACGCCTTCGGTTTCGTACGGGGATCCGCAGGCGGCACAAGCACGATGGTGATGGCGTCGGACTCGGCGCAGTCGCGGGCCGCGGCGATGGTGACGTCGTCGTCGGCCTCCAGGAGCAGCAGCACCTGCAGCTTGTCGGACGGGTACTCCAGCGCCGCCATCGCGCCGATCAGGTCGCCCACCACCTCCGGCTCGTTGTAGGCGGGCACCAGGATCGTGTACGGCGGGAGGTCGTCGTCGGGGATGGCGCGCGCCTCCTCGTCGGAGACGACGATCGCCCGCGACGCCAGGCCCTGCCGGAAGATGAGCAACCGGTCGGCCATCGTGAGCAGGTAGCCCAGCGTGCACACTCCGATGAGGGCGACCGCCGTCGGCATGGGCTGCCAGACCGCGCACACCGCCAGCAGCCCCAGCAGCGCCCAGACCACCGCCTTCTGCCAGGGGAGGACGGAGATCGAGGCCGACCGTAGCGGATCATCCTCGCGCAGGCCGTCGATGGCCCGGTGCAGTGCGTACTGCTGCTCCGCCTCGGTGGCCGACTCCGGTGACGGACGGTCGGCGAACGTGGTCATCGCCGAGCTTCCGTAGCCGTGAACTGGGCGCCGACGAGTGCCCGTCCGAAGACGGTGAGCAGTTCGCCGTCCTTGAACGTCGGCGTGCGCTGGTCGAGCACCGCGTTGCCGCGGAACAGGAGCGTCAGCAGGGTCCGCAGGGTGGGGAACAGATTCCCTGACGGCACCGGGAACGGTGCGTCCGGCTCGTGGTTGTCCACCGCGAAGATCGTCACCCGCTGTGCGATCTGCTGGTTGCCCCAGGCGAACTGCAGCGAGTTCCACGTCACCAGCAGGTCGTCGTCGACGACGGAGAGCAGCTGACCGGTGATCCCCATTCCCAGGTCGACGGGACGCAGGGTGCTCAGCCGTGCCGCGGTCAACCCGTACAGCACCCGGCCCGGATACACCCCGAACGAGAACGGCCGCTCGCTGACGATGCTGTCCACAACGACCGTGCGCGGCCGGGACGCCTTGTCCCACCGAGGATTCCCCACATCGGCGGTCATGGTCTGACGCACCAGCACCGCGTGGTCGCCGTACAGACGCTGCACCTGCTCGTAGGTCTGCACGGCGGTGGTCGACCAGCCGGTCGGCGCGGCCAGCGGCTGGCCCGGCTCCAGGAAGCCGGGAGTGGATCTGCTGATCGGGGCGGTGGTGGTCACGGCGGGGAGGTGGAAGAACGAGAGCACCAGCGCGACGACGATCACCAGCGGTACACCGGACCACACCTGCTTGGCGGCAAGTGGTTCGACCGAGCGTTCGAGTATCCGTTTGGGTGCGCCGCGGCGGGACCGCAGATACATCACCATGCCGACCACACAGATCGCGGTCAGCGCAGGCACCTGCTGGTAGACCTGGACGGGCGAGTCCGGGAAGAAGACGCCGACCACGAGCAGCACACCGAACCCGACCACCCACGCCGCGGCGGAACCGATCGCACCGCGCCGGCGGGTGCGGCCGGTCGCGATGCCGGTGCCGAGGCCCGCGATGAGCAGCGTCACCGCTCCCGCCGCGAATTTCCCACCGCCGAACAGGATCACCGCGAGGTAGTACGGCAGCGAGAACCCGAGCAGCAGCATGAACCACACCCAGGCGAACCGGATCACCGGACGCAGTCCGAACAGCACGATGCAGCAGCTGACGATGAAGAACCACATCGCCACGAAGTCGAGCCGCAGCAGGTGGAAGAACAGGGCGTACCGCTGCAGCAGCACACCCTGCAGCAGCAGCGCGAGCACCAGTCCCATCGTCCCGACGATGATGTCGGTCTGCCGGTCGTGGATCGGCAGCTCGGTGCGGTTGCGGCGGGCGACCCCGATCGCCACCAGGACAGCCGCCGCAGGCACCGTCCACACGTAGGCGCCGATGCCGCCGGCCCGACTGGTCTGGGCGAGGCTCGCCAGGCTGTCCCAGAACGCCACGCCAGTGAGCGCCGCGATGAACGTCCACCTGATGATCAGCCGGTAGACCGGGTGGATCTCCTCGTATTTGGCGAGCAGTGCCGCCGGCCCGCGTGGGCCGGTCTCGGTCTCGACAGGTGCCGTCGCGGTCATGGACGTCGGCGGGACCGACTGCGCAGCAGCAGGATCAGGCCGACGGCGAGCACGGCAACCGCCACTCCCGCGGCGACGAGCACCCAGCGTGACCCGGACCCGCCCGTGTCGGCCGGTGCGGCCGCGACGTCCTGCCCACCGGCGCCGGACGACACCGACACCGGCGGCTCACCGGGCACCGCGATCACCGCGTCGCCGGTCAGCCGCGACCAGCGGTCCACATCGGCAGACAACCAGTCCAGCAGCCGGTCGAGCTCGCCCGGTGCGTTGTCCGACGTCGCCACCAGTACCGTGCGGTTGCCGTCGTAGGTGGTCTGCAGCGAACCGAAGGCCGGCGCGGGTGTGATGGTCAGCGAGCCGGATTCTCCCGTGCCGCGGGCGTTCTCGACGGTCAGCTCACCGTCGGCGTTCGCGGTGATCGGCAGGGTGATCCGGTCCTCGGTCCACTCGTCCGCGTTGATCAGCACCGCCGGATTGGGCGAAGCGGCGGCCTCGGCCACCGACGTCACCGCGGTGTCGACGGGCAGCCCGCTCAGTCGCTGCAGCCCCGCCAGGATCGCGACCGCGCGCCGGGTGTCGGCGAAGTCCTCACCGATACCGACCTCGACGCGTGGCATCAGCGCCTGGGGCAGCGCCTGGAAACCGCCGGGCAGCGGTGGCTGTGCGCGCTCGCTGCGGATCTCGCTGTCGCCGTCGATGGTCAGGGTGATCGGCTGGAACTCGCCGCAGCGGCCGACGTTGCCGCTGATGTCGAGCGCCACACCCAGGTTGGTGTAGCGCTCGAGCAACTGGTCGGGCACGTCGATCCACCGGTCGATGCGGCCCGAGCTCTCGGCAGGCCAGCTGTCCAGTGTCTCCGCGCCGATCGCGACGACCAGCTGGCCGCCGATCTGCGCCGGCAGTGGCGTGTAGGAGCCCTGCAGGTGAACGCGCACGTTGCGTGCGGATCGGCCGAGCCGGGTCTGGTCGAGGCCGATCGACACCTGCGGCGACAATCCCGTGGCGTTGACGCCGGGCTGCCCGAGGCGGCGCAGCGTCGTGCTGTCCGACGCCAGGACGGGACTCGACTGAACCGGTCCCACAACGGCTTTCGAGCTCAACGCCAGACGGTTGACGTCGCTGGACAGCAGCCGGGCCTGATTCGTCAGCTCCCCGCCCCGGCCGCTGATGAGCAGCGACGGCACCCCGACGGTGCCCAGCAGCGACACCCCCGCGTCGTCGCCCTCCCGGATCACGACCTGGCGCTGCATCGGCTGCGACGGTCCCGGTGGCGCGTCCTGGCCGTCGGCCAGCGCGGTGACCGACACCTCGGTGTCCTGTTTCCCGTACCGGGCGACCACCGCGGTCGCGAACCGGATCGCGGCGTCGGACTCGACGCGCGAGGGCACCGCCGGTACGAACAGGTCGATTCGGCGCAGGATCGGCGGCAGGAAGTCGGCCACCGTGCGCGGCGGTGCCTCGATGCCCTCGTACCGGACCGCCGCGTCGACCAGGCGCAGCGGATTGGACGGATCCAGGCAGTAGTCACCGGCGGGGGTCAGGTAGCTGCGAAGGGTGACCGTCACCGCGTTGTCGACGATCGCGGCGCCCGCGAGCGGGATCGAGATCGGCGCGCGGTCGACGATCGGCAACCCGGTCCGCGACAGCGTCCGGTCCTCCTGGGTGGCCGTCAGCGTTCCGGCGGCGACATTGACCGGGACCTCCACCGTGGCGTCGATCGACGCGGGCACCAGACCGGCCGGCACCGGGATGGTGAGCGAGGAGATGCCCTGGGTGCCGTAGAACGCGACCACGGGATCGGCGCCGACCTCGGCCAGGCGCAGGGTGGGTGCATCGGCGACCTGACCACCGTCTCCCGGCGCAGCCGTCGCTGGAAAAGCGAAGGCCGTCGGCATGGTTAACAAGACAAGACTTGCGCCGACGGCCAAATTCGCCCGAAATGCAGGCCAGATACCAACCCTCACAAGCCCGAGCGTAGACAATCCGGCGCTCAGGCAAACCCTTAATCGTTGATTTCACCAAAGACGCCGGTAGCCAATGGCACTCGCACGTCAGGCATGGAAAAGCCCCGCACGCGGTGCGTGCGGGGCTCTCGCCGTTGTCTTGCGGGTCGGCCTACTTGGCCTTCTCGAGCACGTCGACGAGGCGCCAGCGCTTGGTGGCCGACAGCGGACGGGTCTCCATCAGGGACACCCGGTCGCCGACACCGGCATCGCCGTTCTCGTCGTGCGCCTTGACCTTCGTGGTGGTCCGGATGATCTTGCCGTAGAGCGGGTGGCTCTTACGCGATTCCAGCTCGACCACGATGGTCTTCTGCATCTTGTCGCTCACCACGTAGCCGATGGCCGTCTTGCGACGTCCGCGCGGCTTCTCGGTGCGCGGGGTGCGCGCCGCACCTTTTTCGGTGGCGTCAGATTTTGCGTCTGCCATTACGATTCCTCACCTGCGGGCCCGGATGCCAGGCCCAGTTCACGTTCGCGCAGCACGGTGTACACGCGCGCAATCTCCTGTCGCACGACACGCAGCCGGCGGTTGTTGGCGAGCTGGCCGGTGGCCATCTGGAAGCGCAGGTTGAACAGCTCTTCCTTGGACTCACGCAGCCGGTCGGTCAGCTCGTCGTCGGTCAGCTCACGCAGCTCACCAGTGGAAACTCCAACGGCCATCAGAAGTTCTCCTCTCTGGTCACGATGCGCGCCTTGATCGGCAACTTGTGGATCGCACGGGTCAGCGCGTCGCGCGCGATCTTCTCGTCCGGGTAGCTCAGCTCGAACAGCACGCGGCCCGGCTTCACGTTGGCGATCCACCACTCGGGCGAACCCTTACCGGAACCCATGCGGGTCTCGGCGGGCTTCTTGGTCAGCGGGCGGTCCGGGAAGATGTTGATCCAGACCTTGCCGCCACGCTTGATGTGCCGGTTGATGGCGATACGGGCGGACTCGATCTGCCGGTTGGTGATGTAGGCGTGCTCGAGTGCCTGGATGCCGTAGTCGCCGAAGCTCACCGAGGTGCCGCCACTGGCGACGCCGCGCTGGCGGGGGTGGTGCTGCTTGCGGTGCTTGACCTTGCGCGGGATAAGCATGTCAGCTCTCCGTATTCTGGGTCGTCTCGGCGGCGGCGCCGGCAGCGGCTTCGGTGCCCACTGCAGCCTCGGCCGCAGCCGGAGCCTCTTCGGTGCCCGTCGCCGCACGACCCGCGTCGGTGCTCGTGGCGGTGGTGCCCGACGCCCCGCTGCGGCGCGGGCGGGTGCCCGACGGACGCTCGCGGCGCGGCCGGTCGGCGGCCGGTGCGGCGGCGGCCAGCTCACGCTTGCCACCGACGATGTCGCCCTTGTAGATCCACACCTTCACGCCGATCCGGCCGAAGGTGGTCTTGGCCTCGTAGAGGCCGTAGTCGATGTCGGCGCGCAGCGTGTGCAGCGGCACCCGGCCCTCGCGGTAGAACTCCGAGCGGCTCATCTCCGCACCGCCGAGGCGACCGGAGCACTGCACGCGGATGCCCTTGACGTTGGGCTGACGCATGGCCGACTGGATCGCCTTGCGCATCGCCCGGCGGAACGCCACGCGGTTGGACAGCTGCTCGGCGACACCCTGTGCCACCAGCTGGGCCACCGACTCCGGGTTCTTCACCTCGAGGATGTTGAGCTGGACCTGCTTCTTGGTCAGCTTCTCCAGGTCGGTGCGGATGCGGTCGGCCTCCGTGCCGCGGCGCCCGATCACGATGCCGGGACGCGCGGTGTGGATGTCGACGCGGACCCGGTCACGGGTGCGTTCGATCTCCACGTCGGCGATGCCGGCACGCTCGAGGCCCGTGGCGAGCAGACGCCGGATCGCGACGTCTTCCTTCACGTAGTCCTTGTACTGCTTGTCGGCATACCACCGGGACTTCCAGTCGGTGGTGATACCGAGCCGGAAGCCGTGGGGATTGATCTTCTGGCCCACTACTCTGAGCCCTCCTTCGCTTCGTCAGAAGCTTCTGTCTTCTTCGCGGCAGCCTTCTTGGCCGGCGCCTTCTCAGCAGTTGCCTTGGCAGGCGTCTTGGCGGCGGCGGCCTTGCTGCCCTGCGCGCGCCGCGAGCGGGTGTTCGCCGAAGCCTCGCCTGCGGCCTTGCCGCCACGGCCGCTGTCGCGACGCGGCCGGCTCTCGACGATCACCGTGATGTGGCTGGTGCGCTTGCGGATCCGGAACGCACGCCCCTGGGCGCGCGGGCGGATGCGCTTGGCGGTCGGGCCCTCGTCGGCGTGGATCGTGGCCACCACGAGGGTGGACGGGTCCAGGCCGTCGTTGTTCTGCGCGTTGGCCGCGGCACTGGCGATCACCTTGGCGACCGGCTCGCTGGCGTCCTGCGGTGCCCACCGCAGGATGTCGAGCGCCTCGGCGACCGACTTGCCGCGCACCAGGTCGATGACCCGGCGCGCCTTGCTCGCCGAGACGCGCACGAAGCGCGCCTTCGCGACGGCGGACGGATATTCAATCGTCGTAGTCATTACCGGCGCTTCGCCTTCCGGTCATCCTTGATGTGACCCTTGAACGTGCGGGTGGGGGCGAACTCGCCCAGCTTGTGCCCGACCATCGACTCGGTGACGAACACCGGCACATGCTTGCGGCCGTCGTGCACCGCGAACGTGTGGCCGATGAAGTCCGGGATGATGGTGGACCGGCGCGACCAGGTCTTGATGACCTGCTTGGTGTTCTTGTCGTTCTGGACGTCGACCTTCTTGAGCAGATGGTCGTCGACGAACGGGCCCTTCTTCAGGCTGCGTGGCATCGTTGGATCCTTCCCGGCCTAGCGCTTGTTCTTGCCGGTGCGCCGGCGTCGGACGATGAGCTTGTCGCTCGGCTTGTTCTTGCGGGTGCGGCCTTCCGGCTTGCCCCACGGGCTCACCGGGTGACGACCACCGGAGGTCTTGCCCTCGCCACCACCGTGCGGGTGGTCGACCGGGTTCATCACGACACCACGGACGGTCGGGCGCTTGCCCTTCCAGCGCATCCGGCCGGCCTTGCCCCAGTTGATGTTGGCCTGCTCGGCGTTGCCCACCTCGCCGACCGTGGCGCGGCAGCGCACGTCGACGCGGCGGATCTCACCGGACGGCATACGCAGGGTCGCGTAGGGACCCTCCTTGCCGAGCAACTGGATGCTCACACCGGCCGAACGGCCCAGCTTGGCGCCGCCGCCCGGACGCAGCTCGACGGCGTGGATCACGGTGCCGGACGGGATGTTGCGCAGCGGCAGGTTGTTGCCGGGCTTGATGTCGGCGTTGGCGCCCGCCTCGACGATCGCGCCCTGCTTGAGTCCCTGCGGCGCGATGATGTAGCGCTTCTCGCCGTCCAGGTAGTGCAGCAGTGCGATGTTCGCGGTGCGGTTCGGGTCGTACTCGATGTGCGCGACCTTGGCGTCGACGCCGTCCTTGTCGTGGCGACGGAAGTCGATGAGGCGGTAGGCCCGCTTGTGGCCGCCGCCCTTGTGCCGGGTGGTGATGCGGCCGTGCGCGTTACGACCGCCCTTGCCGTGCAGCGGACGGATCAGCGACTTCTCCGGGGTCGAGCGGGTGATCTCGGCGAAGTCGGAGACGCTGGCACCGCGACGACCGGGGGTCGTCGGCTTGTACTTGCGAATAGCCATGTCTACAAAGCTCTCTCTAGTCTCTCAGTCCCTGCCCCGGCTAGGCCGGCGCTCCGAACAGATCGATCGTCTTGCTGCCCGCGGCCAGTGTGACGATGGCGCGCTTGGTGCTCTTGCGCTGGCCATAGCCCGCACGGGTGCGCTTGCGCTTGCCCTGCCGGTTGGCGGTGTTCACCGAGTCGACCTTGACCTTGAAGATCTTCTCGATCGCGATCTTGATCTGGGTCTTGTTCGAATCCGGGTGCACCACGAACGTGTACACGTTGTCCTCGATCAGCCCGTAGCTCTTCTCGGAGATGACCGGAGCCAGGATGATGTCGCGGGGGTCAGTCACGGTCGCCATCAGGCCGACACCTCCTCGTCGTTGGCCGTCGCACTGCGGGTGGCCGTGGTGATGTAGGTGTTCAGCGCCTCGACGCTGAAGATCACGTCGTCGGCCTTCAACACGTCGTAGGTGTTGAGCTGGTCGGGCGAGATCACGTGCACGCCGGGCAGGTTCCGCACGCTGAGCGTGCCGGTCACGTCGGTCCGGCCGACGACCAGCAGCACCTGCGGGCGATCGGTCAGCGTGGCCAGGAACGTCCTGGCGCCCTTCGTCGACGGGGTCTGGCCCTCGACGAACTCGGTGACGGCGTGGATGCGGCCGTTGCGGGCCCGGTCCGAGAGCGCCCCGCGCAGTGCGGCGGCGATCATCTTCTTCGGGGTGCGCTGGCTGTAGTCGCGCGGCTGCGGGCCGTGCACGACGCCACCGCCGGTGAACTGCGGTGCGCGCGTCGAACCCTGGCGGGCACGACCGGTGCCCTTCTGCCGGTACGGCTTCTTGCCACCGCCGCGCACCTCGCCACGCGTCTTGGTGGAGTGCGTGCCCTGCCGCTTGGCGGCCAGCTGCGCGTTCACCACCTGATGCATGAGCGCGATGTTCGGCTCCACGTCGAACAGCTCGGCGGGCAGCTCCACGGAGCCGTCCTTCGTGCCGCCCGGGGTGAGGACGTCGATCGTCAATGTCTGCGTCTTGTCGGCCATTACTTCTCGCCTCGCTTGATTGCGCTGCGGACCATCACCAGGCCACCGTTGCGGCCGGGGATGGCGCCCTTGATCAGGATCACGCCGTTCTCGGCATCGACCTTGTGCACCCTGAGGTTCTGGGTGGTGATGCGGTCGTGGCCCATCCGGCCCGACATCCGCGTGCCCTTGAACACCCGGCCGGGGGTGGCGCAGCCACCGATCGAACCGGGGCGGCGGTGCACCGCCTGGGCGCCGTGCGCGGCGCCCTGACCCTTGAAGCCGTGCCGCTTCATGGTGCCGGCGAAGCCCTTGCCCTTGCTGGTGCCGGTCACGTCGACGAAGGCGCCGTCGGCGAAGATCTCCGCCGTCAGCTCCTGGCCGACCTCGTACTCGGCGGCGGCCGTCTCGTCGTCGAGCCGGAACTCGGCGATGTGGCGGCGCGGGTTCACCCCGGCCGCGGCGTACTGACCGGACACCGGCTTGTTCACCTTGCGGGGGCTGATCTCGCCGTAGGCGAGCTGCACCGCGCTGTAGCCGTCACGCTCCGGGGTACGGATCATCGTGACGACGTTCGGGCCGGCCTTGACGACCGTCACCGGCACGACCTTGTTGTTCTCATCGAACACCTGCGTCATGCCCAGCTTGGTGCCCAGAATGCTCTTTCTAGCCATTTCTCTTGGGTCTCCTACTGGATGTTGACGTCGACGCTGGCCGGCAGATCGATGCGCATGAGAGCGTCAACGGTCTTCGGCGTCGGGTCGAGGATGTCGATCAGCCGCTTGTGTGTACGCATCTCGAAGTGCTCCCGCGAGTCCTTGTACTTGTGCGGGGACCGGATGACGCAGTACACGTTCTTCTCGGTCGGCAGCGGCACTGGGCCCACCACGCTGGCACCGGTACGGGTGACCGTCTCCACGATCTTGCGCGCCGAGGCGTCGATCGCCTCGTGGTCGTAGGCCTTGAGCCTGATGCGGATCTTTTGTCCCGCCACGCTTTTCCTACCTCACTCCTGCTTGTGTTCCGACTGGGGGACCCAATCGGACCTGGTGTTGCTGCGCTCCGCCCGCAGGCATCGCGCTGGCTGTTGCCGCCGCTGTGTATCTGTCTCTGGTTCACCGACCCCCGCGCTCGGGTGTGTCGCCCTCGCGCACGCTCGCCCGCGCCGGAAAACCGCCACGATCGAGAGTTGGGACCGGATGCACCCCTTCGGGTGCCAGTCGCATGCCCGGCCAGGTGCGAACCCGGCTCAAGGCAACCCGAACAGTATGCCTCAAGAGCGGGCGTCATCCAAATTGCTGGCCGACCGCCCGGCACCTCGCCGGACGCGACCCGTGCACACGGTAAACGGGCTCGTCACCCACCTGATCACCACGGTCGGCGGCCGGTCAACTTACTCACGAGTAAGGTAGCGTCCATGAGCTCCACGACCAGCACGTACCGGGCCTGGCAGCGACTGGCCGGCGTGCCTGCGGGCAGCCGCCTGTTCTCGGCGGCGGCGATCGCGCGGGTGCCCTACTTCGCCTCGATCGCGCCGCACGTGGTGCGGATGGAGCCGGGCCTGGCCGAGGTCGCGGTCCCGAAGTGGTTCTTCGTCCACAACCACCTGCACACGGTTCATGCGATCGCGTCGTGCAATGCCGCCGAGATGGCGATGGGCATGTTGATGGAGGCCACCGTGCCCACGACCCACCGGTGGATCCCCAAGGCGATGACGGTGCAGTACCTGCAGAAGGCGACGACTTCGCTGCGGGCGACAGCCCGGCTCGACCCGCCGGACTTCGCGTCCATCGGCGAGGGCGCCGACCTCGTCGTGCCGGTCACGGTCACCGACCGCCAGGGCGTCGAGGTGGTGCACGCCGAGATCACCACCTGGGTGACGCCGGCCTGATCCGCCTCCCGCGCTATTCGATTCCGGCCCAGAACGGGCACTGGTGTTCGGCGTCGAAGGTGTCGACCATCTGGCTGCCTCCGGGCTGCAACGACATCCGTGCCGGGTCGGCGATCCCGTCGAGGGCGGGCCAGTCGGGCTGGCCCACCGCGTCGGGTTCGCCGGTGGTCACGAAGCGGCTCCAGTAGTCGATCATCTGGTCGGACAGCCGGCGCTGGTCGGCCGACAGCGGGGGCGCACCGCCGACGTCGAAGAGGTAGCGCAGCTCCAGGGAATGGCTGGCGCCGACCTTGAACGGCAGCGTCCGCAGCGGCTCGGGGGCGGGCGCGTCGCGGTCGTTGAACTCGTAGCCGTACACGGGTCCGCTGCGGGTCAGGCCGTCGGCCATCCGGTCGGCCACGCAGGCGAACGCCCCGTCGGTGACGGCCGCCGAGTACGCCAGTGCCGCGTCGGGATAGTCGGCGAGCGGATACCGTGCGGCCACCGCGGCGGCGTCTTCGCCGAACGTATCTCGAAGCAGCGCAGGGTATTCGGTGCCGGGATAGCGGACGCCCCGCAGATACTGCAGCGCGACGAACAGGGTGAACTCGTCGCGGGTGGTGCCGATCAGCACGGGCACCTCGAGCGCCCGGCCGTCGGCGATCGTCGGCACGGGGTCCACCGGCAGCACCTGTGTCCCGGTGACCGGACCGGTCAGCCGGTCCTCGCCGATGCCGGTGTACCAGACCGGCTCGCGGAGTTCGTCGACCGGCAGGTCGCGCAGGCACCGGGCGGCGGTACCCGGGTCGGGGCAGCCGGCGCCCGCCGCGTAGTCGAGGCTGGCGCGTTCGGCGGTGGGCAGGTCGGCCTGCACCTGACACGGGGCGCTCATGACGATCGCCGCCCGGAACAGGTCCGCCGAGCGGGGGGCGACGAGATGGTCACAGACCGACATGCCGCCCGCCGACTCGCCGGCCACGGTGACCCTGCCGGGGTCGCCGCCGAATCGGCTGATGTTGTCGCGCACCCATCGCAGCGCGGCCTGCTGATCGGCGAGCCCGTAGTTGCCGACGTCGCCTGCCGGCCCCAGCGCGGGGTGGGCCAGGAAGCCCAGGGTGCCGAGCCGGTAGTTCACCGTCACCACCACGATGTCACCGCGCGAGGCCAACCAGCTGCCGTTGTAGACACTGCCGCTGCCGTTGACGAAGGCGCCGCCGTGGATCCACACCATCACCGGCTTGGGCTCGGCCGACACCGGCGGCGTCCAGACGTTCAGCGTCAGGCAGTCCTCGTCGGTCTGCCTGCCGAATTCCAGGTCGGCGCTGGGGTTCTGGATGCAGCGGGGACCCGGGTGGGTGGCGTCGTGCACGTCAGCCCACGGCTCGGGCGGCGCAGGCGGTCGGAAGCGGAGCCGGCCGGTCGGCGGCGCGGCGTACGGGATCCCGGAGAACTCCCGGTGGCCGGCGGCCACCTCGCCGCGTACCCGTCCGGTGAGCGTCTGCACCTCCGCGGGGTCGCCCTGGGTCGCCGCGGCCGGCGGCGACGTGGCAGCCCGGTCGTCCCCGCGGCCGCAGCCCGCGAGCGTCAGGACCGGCACCAGGGCGAGGCAGGCGGCCCGCATCAGAGCCCGCCGCGACAGGCGAAGCGATGGGGGCACGATTGCGGAGCCTACCGAGGGACGGCAGAAGACCCCCGCGCATCGACCCGTGGCGCATTCCTTCCCAGCGTGGCCCGCGTCACATAAGCTGAGTTATGGACACCCGTCAAGACGAAGAGGAGCGCGGATGAGCACGCCGACGATGGATGACGCCGCGAAGGTGCTGGCCGATCCGGCCGCATACGCCGACGATGCCCGGCTTCATGCGGCGCTGGCCGACCTGCGGGCGAACAACCCGGTGGCATGGGTGGACAACCCGCCGTACCGGCCGTTCTGGGCGATCACCAAGCACGCCGACATCATGGCGATCGAGCGGGCCAACGACCTGTTCCTGTCCGAGCCGCGGCCACTACTGGCCACCGCGGAAGCCGACGACATGTTCAAGGCGCAGATGGAGGCCGGCATCGGCCTGCGCACCCTGATCCACATGGACGACCCACACCACCGCAAGGTCCGGTCGATCGGCGCCGACTGGTTCCGCCCGAAGGCGATGCGCGCGTTGAAGATCCGCGTCGACGAACTGGCCAAGCGCTACGTCGACCAGATGCGCGACATCGGGCCGGAGTGCGACTTCGTCACCGACATCGCCGTGCAGTTCCCGCTGTACGTGATCATGTCGCTGCTCGGCCTGCCCGAGGAGGACTACGGCCGCATGCACATGCTCACCCAGGAGATGTTCGGCGGCGACGACGAGGAGTTCCAGCGGGGCAAGAGCCCCGAGGACATGCTGGCGGTGCTGGCGGACTTCTTCAACTACTTCTCGACGCTGACCGCATCGCGCCGGGCCGCCCCGACGGCCGATCTCGCCTCCGCGATCGCCAACGGCCGCATCGACGGTGAGCCGCTGGGCGACATGGACACCGCCTCCTACTACGTCATCGTCGCCAGCGCGGGACACGACACGACCAAGGACGCCATCTCCGGCGGACTGCACGCACTGATCGAGAATCCCGGCGAGCTGGACCGGTTGCGCCGGAACCCGGAGCTGATGCCGACCGCCGTCGAGGAGATGATCCGCTGGTCAACGCCGGTCAAGGAGTTCATGCGCACTGCCGCCGAGGACACCGAGGTACGCGGTGTGCCGATCGCCAAGGGCGAATCAGTCTATCTCGCATACGTTTCCGGCAACCGGGACGAGGAGATCTTCGACGAGCCGTTCCGGTTCGACGTCGGCCGCGAGCCGAACAAGCATCTGGCGTTCGGCTACGGTGTGCACTTCTGTCTCGGCGCCGCGCTGGCCCGGATGGAGATGAACAGCCTGTTCACCGAACTGATCCCGCGACTCGAGTCGATCGAGTCGGCCGGCCCCGCGGAGCTGACGGCCACCACCTTCGTGGGCGGCCTCAAGCACCTGCCGATCCGGTACGCGCTGCGCTGACTCCCCCGTCGGCCGTCCTGGCGTGGGTGGCCAGGAAGCCGTCGACGGCCGCCTCGGCGCAGCCGCGGAAGTCGAAGTCGGCCAGCGTGCTCAGCCGGCCGAGGATCAGCGGCCCGATGAGCAGGGCGATGGCCCCGATCCGGTCGACCTCCACCAGCTCTTCGCGCGCCTGCGGGCTGTCGAAGATCGCGTCGAACGGCAACGTGTACAGCGCCATGATGCGCTCGCGCAGCGTGGCGACGGCCGTTCCGTCGCTGTCGACCGCACCCGATTCGCGCACCTCGGCCCACGGCCCGAGGTCGGGACCCGACGCCAGCCACGTCATCGCGGCCAGCGTCGTGGGCACCTCGGCGATCGCGTCTGCCCAGCCGACGACCACGGCCATCAGCTTGTCGCGCAGTTCGCCCTCGGCGGGCGGCATCGGCGCGGGCTGCAGCAGGCTCACGAACGCTGCGGCGAGAAGGTCGTTGGCACTGGAGAAGTGGCGGTAGAGGGTGGCGCGCGCGACGTTGGCGGTGCGGGTGACCGCGTCGATGGTCACCGCACTCGGACCACCCGAGCGCAGCAGCGTGGTCGCGGCCTCCAGCAGTGCGGCTCGGGAACGCGCCGGTCGCGGATCGGTACTACCGCCTGCCACCGTTTACACCACCTTCCGCGTGGGTACAAGACTGTCGGTCTCGCTCCAAGACCGTTAGTCTCAAAAGTCACTCTTCCGGAAGGAGAGGTCCATGGTCGACACTCTCGCCCGGCCCGGTCAGCCTACCGATGCGCGGCTGGGCGACGTGTCGGCGCGCACCAGGACATGGTTGCTCGCGGTGGCGTGCCTGGACGTGCTGCTGGTGATCTCGTCGATGGTCGCGCTCAACGCGGCCATGCCCGACATCGCCGTCAACACCGCCGCGAGTCAGACCCAGCTCACCTGGGTGGTCGACGGCTACACCCTGGTGCTGGCCTGCCTGCTGCTGCCCGCGGGCGCCGTCGGGGACCGTTACGGCCGCCGGGGTGCCCTGCTGGCCGGGCTGGCGGTGTTCGGTTTCGCCTCGGTGGCGCCGGTGTTCTTCGACGCCCCGCTGCAGATCATCATCGCGCGGGCGGTCGCGGGAGCGGGAGCCGCTCTGATCATGCCCGCGACGCTCTCGCTGCTGACCGCGGGCTTCCCGAAAGCCGAGCGCAACAAGGCCGTCGGCATCTGGGCCGGTGTCTGCGGGTCCGGCGCCATCATCGGGTTCCTCGGCACCGGCGGCCTGCTGCACTTCTTCTCGTGGCAGTCCATCTTCTGGGCATTCGCGCTCGTGGCCGTCGTCCTCTTCGGGCTGACGCTGACCATCACGTCCTCGCGTGACGAGTCGGGTGCGCCCGTCGACTGGGCGGGCGGAGTGCTCGTCGCCGCGGCGGTCGCGGTCTTCGTCTTCGGTGTCATCGAGGCGCCCGCCCGTGGATGGTCCAGTCCGGTGGTGTGGGGATGTGTCGGCGCCGGCCTGGGGCTCACCGCGGCGTTCGCCGCACTCCAGCTCCGGCTGACGCATCCGCTCCTGGACGTACGGCTGTTCCGGCGACCGGATTTCGCCACCGGCTCACTCGGCGTCACCTTCCTGTTCTTCGCGAACTTCGGCTTCTTCTTCCTGGTGATGCAGTACATGCAACTGGTACTCGGGTACAACCCCTTGCAGACCGCCTTCGCGCTCACGCCACTGGCCGTCCCGGTGCTGATCCTCAGCGCGCTCACACCGCTGTACCTCCCCCGCATCGGCTTGCGGCTCTCGGTGACCGTGGGTCTCCTTCTCATCGCGGGGGGCTTGGCGTGCATGCGCATCCTCGACGTCGAGTCGTCCTACTGGGATCTGGCCTGGCCGTTGATGATCGTCAGCGCCGGCATCGGGCTGTGCACGGCGCCGACGACGTCGGCGATCATGGGCGCGGCGCCCGACGAGAAACAGGGGGTGGCGTCCGCGGTCAACGACACCACCCGCGAGGTCGGCGCGGCCCTCGGCATCGCCGCGGCAGGCTCGGTGCTCGCCGCGCAGTACAGCAATGTGCTCGCCCCCGCCGTCGCCGCGCTACCCGAGGCCGTCCGTGGGCCCGCGCTCGACTCGCTGGCCCAGGCGCTCGAGGTCGCCGAACGCATGGGACCGCAGGGCGCCCAGCTCGCCGCCGAAGCCAACCGCGCCTTCCTGCAGGCGATGGACGGCTCACTGCTGGTGCTTGCGGTGGCGGTGACCGTCGCGGCGGTGTTCGTGGCGGTCTGGTCGCCCGGGCGCGACGGCAGGCAGTCGCGGTACCTGCGCCGGCTCGCGTCGATGCCGCGCGCCCGCCGTATCGCACGCCTGCGCGCTGTGCCGCCGGCCCGGCACGACTAATCTGGCGGCGTGCGCCTGCTGCTCGCCAATCCGAACACCACTGCGTCGATGACCCACGCCATCGCCGCGGGCGCCGCTGCGGTCGCGCGACCGGGCACCGTCGTCGAGGCGGTCAACCCGCAGGCCGGCCCTGTCAGCATAGAGAACGACGACGACGAACGTCGTTGCGTGCCGGGCCTTCTCGACTTGCTTCGCCAGGCAGAGCGCCGATCCGCCGGGGACCGGCCGGACGCGTACGTGGTGGCCTGCTTCGGCGATCCCGGCCTGGACGAGGCCCGCCGGATGCTCGCCGCCCCGGTGCTGGGCATCGCCCAGGCCGCGATGCACGCGGCAGCCCTTGCGGCAGGCAGCTTCTCGGTGGTGACGTCGATGTCGGCCACCGTGCCGAGGGCATGGCAACTGGCGAAGGCCTACACTCCGTCCGCGTGTTCGGGCGTTCACGCGTGCGACATTCCGGTGCTGCGCATCGATTCCGATCCGTCGACGATCGGACCGATCGGTGACCTGTGCGCGGCCGCGCTCGCCGGCGACGGCAGCCGGTCCATCGTGCTGGGCTGCGCGGCGATGGCCCGCTTCGCCGAACCGCTGCGGCACCGCCTCGGAGTCCCGGTCGTGGACGGCGTCGCCGCGGCCACCCTGCTGGCCGAGGCGATCGTCCCGCTGGTCACCCGCTGACGAACTCCGCAGCCCGGTGCCCGATCATCGCGATCGTGGCGTGCGGGCCGCGGCCGGTGATCACCGGCATGATCGAGCCGTCGGCCACCCACAGATTCTCGACGCCGCGCACCCGGCACTGCGGGTCCACGACCGCCACCGCGTCGTCGTCGGACCCCATCCTGGCCGATCCGCACAGGTGTTGCGAGGTCGACCACACGGCGGCCGTCGAGCTCCTCGCGTTACCGATGATCTCGGCGGCGAGCTCGGCTCCGGCCGCGAGTGCGGAGACGTCGGCCGGTTCGCTGTCATAGCGGTGCTCGATCACCGGGGCCACCGACGGGTCGTCGGAGGCCAATGTGATCCGTCCACGCGAGCGCGGCTTCATCAGCGCTATGCCGAGGTGCGGCCGGTCGGTCGGGTCGTGACCCGGGCCGTGCACCATGGCGGCGAATCCCGCTGTGTAGGGCCGGATCTCGACGTCCTCAGTGGTGAGCACCGCCTCCAGCGGGGGAAGGTCGTGGGTCGGCGTCCAGTCCACCGGGAGCACCCATTCCGGGTGGTCCGCCGTCGCGACGCCGACGGGCAGGCCGGCGGCCACGGGGATGCCCAGTGGCTCGAGAACCTCAGGCGGACCCACGCCGGAGAGCATCAGCAGTTGCGCGGTGCCGATGGCGCCTGCGCACAGCACCACCCGGTCGGCGGTGAGCAGTTCGTCACCGGCCGGTCCGCGGCACCGCACCCCGACCACCCGTCCCGCCGCGAGATCGAGACGCAGTACCCGGGTGTCGGCCAGCAGCGTGAGGTTGGCCCGGCCGAGAGCGGGTTGCAGGAAGGCGCCGCCCGGTCCCACCCGGGTGCCGCCGTGGATGTTGAGTGGTACGGCCCCCACGCCTCGCGGCGACGGCGCATCCGGTGTCGCGCCGTTCAGGTCATCGACCCAGGTGTAGCCGGCGTCGAGGGCGGCATTCACGAATGACGCCGTGCAGCCGTCGAATTCACGGACCCGGCGTACCACGATCGGACCCGTCGACCCGTGCAGCGGACCGGCCTCGTCGATGTCGTTCTCGATCGCCACGAAGTGTGGGAGGACGTCGTTCCAGGTCCAGCCCGGTTGTGCCCAGTCGGCGAAGTCGCCAGGCAGCCCCCGGCAGAAGTAGCCACCGTTCACCGCACCGGACCCACCCACCACCGCGCCGCGCATGATCGACGCCTGGCGTGGCGGCCGGTCGGTGAGCGTGGTCGAGAAGTGCCGCACCACCGAACTCGCCGCACCGATCGGCAGCCGCAGCCCGTCGCTGATCTGGGCCCGCACCCGCGGGTCGGTGGGGCCCGGTCCAGCCTCCACCACTGTGACCCGGCATCGTGGTTCGACGGAAAGACGCTCGGCGAGAATGGATCCGGCGCTGCCGGCGCCGACGATCAGGACGTCGCTGTGCAAGGCGGCGATCAGGTCCGGATCTGCGGCTTCAGCGCGCCGGCGTGCCGCTCGCGGAACACCCCGGTCCACAACCCCAGCCCGTAGGCGATGTCGTCGAGCCGCTTGAGCAGCAGGTATGTCAGCAACCCCACCGGTCTGGTGTCGTCGTCGGCATTGCCCTTGCGGGCCAGCCAGTCCGCAACGCCGTCCACCACCGCTGCCACCAGCACCGCCTGTCTGCACCGCTGCGACAGCAGCGCCGCGACCAGCGCCACCGGCCAGTAGTGCCGGCAGATCGCCGATGCCAGTTGCAGGGCGGCGGCCCACAGCCCGTGCGCGGCGACCGCGGCGACCTCCCCCGGTTCGGTGTGCACGGGACGCAGTGAGTTCGCGACCCGGCGGCCGGTGACACCGGCGACCAACAGCGAGGCCAGGAAGCCGGCGTAGGAACCCATCGCCAGCAGCAGCCAGGCCGCCAGACTCCAGCCGGAGATCACCAGCGGAGCGGTCTTGCCGGGATGGCGCACCGAGAGCGGCGCCGCCGACTCGCCGTAGAATGCCTTGCGGGAGAACCAGTCCCGAATATGCGTGCGATGATCGTGGCCCACCAGCGCGATCGGCTCGTAGCGCAGGCGGGCGCCGGCCTCGACCATCCGCCAGCACAGGTCGACGTCTTCTCCCGAGCGCATCGTCTCGTCGAAGCCGCCGAGCTCCGTCAGCACCGCCCGGCGGCAGATGATGGCGGCACTGGGAACGTAGGACACCGCCCCGTACGGCACCACCGGCGCCTCGCGCAGCCCGAGGTCGAGCGACGAACGCACCGCCTCGTACCGGGCGACCACGTTGTCGGGCTGGCGCAGGCCGACGATGCGGGGAGCGACGAGGGCCACCGCCGGATCGCAGAAGTGGCCGAGCAGCGCCTCCAGCCATCCGCGGCGCGGGACCACGTCGGAGTCGAGGAACGCGACGAAATCGGTGCCGCTCGCCACCAGGCCGGTGTTGCGTGCGGCCGACGGCCCCCGGCATTCGGGATGCCGGATGACCTGCACGTCGGAGTGCATACCGGCGAAGTCGGATTGCTGCACCGGCACGGCAGAACCGTCGTCGACGACGACGACACGCATGCCGCGCAGGGCGGCCACCAACCTGTGCAACCCAGATGGGTTGTCACGCACCGGGACGACCACGGTGACGTCGCGATGCGACGGTCCGCTGGCCGGCCGCGGATGTGCGACGGTCGCGTCAAGGAGGGTGCGGGCCAGCTGTGCGCTGATCGCGTCGTGCACCTCGAGGCGGCCGCCGGTGAGCATCGTCTGCGCCGTCGGGGCCAACCGAAGGAGTCTGGTAGGCGAGCCGCCGAGCAGGGCGGAGCCCTCGCCGAGCACCTTGACGCGCCGGTCCACCTGGACCGCGAAGCCGTCGGGAAGCCGCGGACCGGTCACCTCAGCCGCCCGTCCCGGTCGGGCTGCCACCGCAGCACCCGTTCGGCGCAGCCGTCGATCATCTCGGCGAAGATCCTGGCGCCCTCGGTCGCCGTCGCCGTCGTGGGGTCGCCGAGCACCCCGACCTCGCTGACGGCGGCCATCCCCCCGTTGCGCATGGCGGGCAGCAATTCTGCGAGCGGCGCGGTGTTGCCGGGGACGAGCTCGTCGACGCGCACGTCGCTCGGCGAAAGATGGAGTAGTACCGACGTTTCGGTGTGGCCTGCGTGTGCATCGGCGCCCTCGGCGCTGCACGGGCACCAGGCGACGTCGCGACCCTCGTAGCGGAGCAGAGCGACCGCGGCCGACAGCGCCTCCGTGTTACCGCCGTGCCCGTTGACGAACACGAGGCGCGACGCCCATCTCGCCGCCGACCGGCCGAACTCCACCAGCAGCAGCCGCAACGCCGAAGTGCCGATCGACACGGTGCCGGCAAACCCCTCGTGCTCCCCGCTCGCCCCGTAGCCGAGAGCCGGCGCCTGCAGCCACTGCCCCCCGGCCGTCCGGAGTTGCTCGGTTACGCCTGCGGCCACCGCGGTGGCGATCCGGGTGTCGGTGTCCAGCGGCAAATGGGGTCCGTGCTGCTCGATGGAACCGATCGGGACGATCAACGCCGGGGACGTGTGCTGCAGCCGCCTCGACGTTGAGTTCCCAAGCTCGCTGGGGGAAGCCACCCGCCGATGGTAGGCCGAATTAACCTGGTGTGCGCCGATTGTTGGCGTATGCGCAGCAATTGATTTCACAATCATTTTGCCCGGCGCGGATGTGCCCACCCCGTGAGCCTCTCAGGCCACCCCTGTCACAGCGGCGCAGCGGCCGGCAGCGGGCCCGCGTCAGGCGTCGTTACCAGCGGAGACGCCGAGTGCCCGGGTGAAGCCGGCCGGGATCAGGATGTCCTCGGGTGTCAGATCGTGGATCGAGGATTTGCCGAGCGCCATCAACGCCGAGTCGATCCCCCCGCGCAGGATGTCGAGCACGTTCTCCACACCCGCCTGCCCGTTGGCCGCCAGACCCCATAGATAGGCCCGGCCGATCATCACGGCCCTGGCCCCGAGGGCGACGGCCTTCACCACGTCGCTCCCACGCCGGATCCCGCCGTCCAGCAAAACCTCGACCTGATCGCCGACGGCGTCGGCGATGGCAGGCAGGCAGCGGATCGCCGCGGGCGTGCCGTCCAGGTTGTTGCCGCCGTGGTTGGACACCGTGATCGCCGAAACACCCGCATCCACCGCGCGTTTGGCGTCGTCGACGCGCACCATGCCCTTGAGCAGGAACGGGCCACCCCACTGCTCACGCAGCCAGGCGATGTCGTCCCAGGTGGGAGGTGGTGTGCCCATCCACTGCCCGTAGGCCTCGAAGAACGTGGGACCGGCCTCGCCGCGCCTGCCCTGATTGGGTACCCGCAGGTCCGGAGGCCGCAGGCCCTTGCCGAAACTCCACAGCCACCGCGGCTTGGTGATCACCTCGGGTGACATCCGCAGCATGGTGCGCAGGTCCATCCGCTCCGGGATCTTGGGACTACCCCAGTCGCGGCCGTGCGAGAAGCTCCAGTCCGTGGTGGCGATCAACCCGACCGCGCCGGCGTCCTTGGCGCGCTGCACCCGCTCGGCGATCTCGTCGCGGCTGCCCAGCCAGTAGATCTGGAAGAAGATCTTGTCGTTGACCGCGACGACCTCCTCCATCGGCTTGCTGGCGAAGGACGACAGCCCCATCGCCGTGCCCCGAGCCGCGGCGGCGCGCGCCACGGCGACCTCGCCGTCCGGGTCGATCGCCTGGACACCGGTCGGCGAGATGACGACCGGCATCGAGATGTCCTGTCCCATCACCGTTGTCGCCATGTCACGCTTCTCGGTGGCGCCGATGACGTGCGGAGCGAAGCCGAGCTCGGAGAAGGCCTCGACGTTGTCGGAGACCGACACGCCCTTCTCGCTCGCCGAGATCAGCGAGGAATACGCGGACTTCGGCAGGCGCTTCTTCGCGCGCTGCTGGGCGATGGCGACCGTTTCGAACCAGGTGTCGCGGGCCATGGCTTACACCGGACTTTCGTTACACAGCCGGGCGGGCGGCTTGGTCAGCAGTTTGAGCGGTATCGGGCCCTGACCGGACACCTGACGGGTGCCTCGGGAGTGGTCGCCGCTGGGCCGCGGCTTGACCCGCTCCTGGGCCAGCGCGGGCGCACCGAAGCCCTGCACACACTCCGGGTCGGGGCCGTCGAGCGGAAGGCCGGTGAAGAACTTGGCGGCCATGCAGCCGCCACGGCAGCCGTCGTAGTGTGCACAGCCCGAGCAGGCGCCCGCCGACTGCGGCTCGCGCAGTTCGCGGAACAGCGGCGCATTCTTCCAGACGCTGTCGAATCCGCCGTCGGACAGGATGTTTCCGGCCAGGAACTTGTCGTGGATCGCGAACGGGCAGGCGTAGACGTCGCCGATCGGATCGATCAGGCACACCACCCGGCCCGCGCCGCACAGGTTGAGCCCTGCCAGCGCGCCCGGCTCACCGAGCCCGGACAGGTGGAAGAAGGAGTCACCGGTGAGCACCCGCTCGCCCTTGGCGACCAGCCAGTCGTAGAGCTGTACCTGCTGCTCGGCGGTGGGGTGGAGCTCGTCCCAGACGTCGGCCCCGCGACCGGACGGACGCAGGCGGGTGATGCGCAGGGTGGCGCCGTAGCGGTCGGCCAGCGCCTTGAAGTCGTCGAGCTGGTCGACGTTGTGGCGGGTCACCACCACCGAGATCTTGGCGTCGGAGAAGCCGGCGGCCGCGAGGTTCTCCAGCGCGCGCACCGCCATCGCGAAGGAGCCCTTGCCGCGCACCGCGTCGTTGACCTCCGCGGTGGCGCCGTCGAGCGAGATCTGCACGTCGACGTAGTCGCTGGCGGCCAGCTTGGCGGCCACCTCCGGGGTGATGCGCACCCCGTTGGTGGAGAACTTCACCCCGACGTGGTGGGCGGTCGCGTAGTCGACCAGCTCCCAGAAGTCCGGTCGCACAGTCGGTTCGCCGCCGCCGATGTTGACGTAGAACACCTGCATGCGTTCGAGTTCGTCGATGATGTCCATGCACTGCCGGGTGGACAGCTCGCGCGGGTCGCGCTTGCCCGACGACGACAGGCAGTGCACGCACGAGAGGTTGCAGGCGTAGGTGAGCTCCCAGGTCAGGCAGATCGGCGCGTCCAGGCCGTGCTCGAACTGCTCGATGAGACGCGGAACGGGAACTGTGGATGTCACGGTGTCTGGCCCTCCCGGGTCACGAGCATCTTGGACTGGGCCAGCACGCCAAGGGCGTGCAGGTAGGGCGCCTGCTGCGCATCGTCGATTCCGGCTGCGCGGCAGGCGGATCGGATGTCGGGGTGGTCGTCGAGCGACGTGACCACCTCGACGATCGTCCGGTTCTTGAGGAACGACAGCTTGCGGGTGCCGAAGTGGTACAGCAGCGCCCCGAACGACTCCGGCCGCACCGCCACCTGGTGGTGCAGCCGCCACGCCACGTCCGGATCGAACCCCGGGGCGGGCGCCGGACCGGAGTACGTGCCCGTGCGGGGACCCGCAGCCGTCGTCATGATCAGTAGACCCCGCACATCCCGTCGATGGAGACCTCTTCGACGAGGGTCTCTGTGACGAGCTCGGTGTCGGCTTCGACGTTCTGATTCGGTTCCATTACCGCCGCCTTTCGTGTGGACTGGTTCTCGACAGGTGTGACCGAGATCGCAAGAATATGGCATCGAGTGCCGAAATGGAAGGGTGGGTCGGATGCGGGACCATTCGGCGCCCCTCCCCCAGGCCGGCGACGTCAAGCGCGGCGTGGGCAGGCGCCGCTCCACCACGGGTGACCACATCACCGACGTCGCGCTCGATCTCTTCGCCGCCCGCGGCTTCGACGAGGTCAGCGTCGACGACGTCGCCGCGGCGGCAGGCATCGCCCGGCGCACCCTGTTCCGCTACTACCCGTCCAAGAACGCCATCCCGTGGGGCGACTTCGGCGCGCACCTGGACCGGATGCGCGCCCTGCTGGACGCCGCCGACCCGCAGGTGCCGATCGGCGACTCGCTGCGCGCAGCGCTGCTGGCCTTCAACCGGTTCGACGAGGCGGAGACGCCGCGGCACCGGCAGCGCATGCGCGTCATCCTGCAGACCGATGCGCTGCAGGCACATTCGATGACGATGTACGGCGGCTGGCGGGCGGTGGTGGCCGATTTCGTGGCCCGCAGGCTCGGTGTGAAGACCGCCGACCTCATCCCGCAGACCGTGGCGTGGACGATGCTGGGCACCGCGCTGTCGGCGTACGAGCACTGGCTGGCCGACGAGTCGGTGTCACTGGCCGACGCGCTCGACGCCGCGTTCGACACGGTCAGCGACGGCCTGCGGGCCCTCGACCGCGATGCCGGAAGGCCGGCGAGGAAAAAATCGTGATCCGGGCGTCGGAGTACGGGCGCCGATGGCGACGTTGAGGGTGTGAGCGCCTCATCCGAGCGGGCAGATCCCGCTCCAGCGCCGCAGCGCCTGCTGGCGCTGTACGACGAAGCATTGCCGGCCGTGTACGGCTACTTCGTCCGGCGCTGCGCCGACCGCGGCACCGCCGAGGACCTGACGTCGGAGACCTTCCTGGCCGCCATGGACGCGGCCCGCAAGGATGTTCCACCGGCGATCTCGGTGCCGTGGTTGATCGGGGTGGCGCGGCACAAGCTCGCCGATCACTACCGCCGCCGGCATGACCGGTTCAGCGTGCCGGTCGCCGAGCTGCCGGAAGTCGTCGACGCGAGAGACGACTGGGACGCCGAACTCGACCGGATCGTCGCCGAGAGTGTGCTCGCCAGGCTGCCCGAACACCATCGGACCGTGCTGGCGCTGCGCTACCTCGACGACTGCTCGGTACCCGAGTGTGCCGAGCTGATCGGCCGTACGGTGCACGCCACCGAGGCGCTTCTGGTGCGGGCCCGCAGGGCGTTCCGCACGCAATATCCGGAACGGGAAGGAGGGACTTCGTGATGAACAACGATCACGATCCGTTGTCCGCGCTGCGCGGCGACGACGTTCCCGTGGCCCCCGATCCGGAGTTCGCGGCCCGGCTGCGCGCCCGCCTGGAATCGGCGGCGTCGCTGTTCGCGGCTCAACCCGACCGAACCGAAGGAGTTGTCATGAGTGGAACCGACACCGCAATCGCCGAACTCAGCGAAACCAGCGCCGCACCGGCGGCCGCCGCGGCATCGCCCCGGCCCGCGGCCCTGCCGTACCTCGCCGTGGTCGACGCGCGCGCGGCCATCGACTGGTACGTGGACGCGCTGGGCGCGACCGTGGTCGGCGAGCCGATCGTGATGGACGACGGCCGCATCGGCCATGCCGAGCTCGCCCTTGCGGGGGGTGTGCTCTACCTCGCCGACGAGTATCCGGAGCTGGGGCTCAGAGCGCCTGCGCCGCAATCGGTCTCGGTGAGCCTGATGCTGCAGGTGACCGACACCGACGCCGCACTCGAGCGGGCCCGCAGCCGCGGCGCGCAGGTGCAGCAGGAGGTCTACGAGGACCACGGCGCCCGCGGGGCGGCGATCGTCGACCCGTTCGGCCACCGGTGGATGCTGTCCGGGCCGCTGACCGGTGGCGCCACGCCGATCCGGCACGGTGACGTCGGGTTCGTCTCGTTGTGGACGCCGGACGCCGACCGCGCGGCCGCCTTCTACAGCCACGTGCTGGGCTGGGCCTACGACCCGGCGACCCACCGGGTCACCAACACCGGCCAGCGCATCGGCATCTTCTCCGTCGGCAACCGCAACACGCTGTTCTGCTGCTATGCCGTCACCGACCTCGCAGGAGCGCGGCAGTCGATCCTCGACGGCGGCGGAAGCGTCGACGAGGTGCAGCAGTTCGACTTCGGTGCGGTGCTCGGCGCCACCGACGCCTCGGGCATGGAGTTCGCGGTGTACCAGCCTGCGCCCGACGATCCCCGGCCCGAGCTCAACGGCGGTGGGCCGGGCGAACTCTCGTACATCACCTACGAGGTGGAGGATTCAGCGGCGTTCAAGTCGTTCTACAGCCGGGTGCTGTTCTGGACCTTCGAGCGGGGCCGCGTCGCCGACGGCTGGGGCGTCATGGGGGCGCACCCGATGTCGGGGATGGCCGGAGGAAACAGCACCGCGACCACCGTGCCGATGTGGACGGTCGCCGACGTCGACGCCGCCGTGCAGCGGGTCACCGAGGCCGGCGGCACCGTGCTCGACCAGCCTGCGCGGCAGCCCTACGGCGTCACCGCGCAGTGCACCGACGACCAGGGCGGCCGCTTCTACCTCGGCGAGTTCTAGGACTTGGGCAGGACGTCGGCGATCGGGGCGCCGTTGGCGATCTTGGCCCTGGTCTTCATCACCTTGCCGGGCATCCCGCCGCCGACCACACCCGCCACCACACCGTCGCGCTCGTAGAACGCCAGGAACTTGCGGCCGTCGTCCTCGACGACGTGCACGATGTCGTCGGCCTCGGGCTCGCCGAGGCACTGGATCTTCACGTCGTACTGGTCGCTCCAGAAGTACGGGACGCTGACCACCTGCGGCACATCCTGCCCGAGCATCGCGGGCACGAGCACCCGCGCCTGGTCGGCCACGTTGCTCCAATGTTCCACGCGCACTTGCTGACCCACGGTGTCTCGCCAAGAAGCCACGTCGCCGATGGCCCACACGTTCTGGGCGCTGCTGCGGCCTTGGGAGTCGCAGACGACGCCGTTGTCCAGTTCGATGCCGCTGCCCTCGAGCCAGCCCACGGCCGGGGTGGAGCCGATGCCGACGACCACCAGGTCGGCCTCGACCTCGGCGCCGTCGGCGAGCACCACCTTCTCGACCTTGTCGGTGCCGACGACCTCCGACACCCCGACACCGCACCGCACGTCGACGCCCTCGGCGCGGTGCACGCGGGCGACCAGCTCGCCGATCTGCTCGCCGAGCACGTTGGCCAGCGGCGCGGGCTGCGGCTCGACCAGCGTCACCTCGACACCCAGGCTCCGCAGGCTGGCCGCGACCTCGCAGCCGATGAAGCCGGCGCCGACCACCACCGCGCGCCGTGCGGATCCGGCCGCCTCGCGCAGGGCGAGGCTCTCGTTGAAGTTGCGCAGCACGTGGATGCCCGCCAGATCGGGGAACGACGGGATGCGCTTGGGCACCAGACCGGTCGCGATCACCAGCTCGTCGTAGCCGATCTCGCGCCCGTCGGTCAGCGTCAGCGTCCTGGCGGCGGTGTCGACGGACTTCGCCCCGGCGCCCAGCAACATGGTGATGTCGTTCTCGTCGTAGAACTCGGCCGGCTTGAGCGTGACGTCGTCGGTCTCGCTGCGGAGTACTTCCTTCGACAGCGGCGGCCGGTCGTACGGCAGATGGTCCTCGTCGCTGACGATGGACACCGCCCCGCTGAACTGCGAACGCCGTAGCTGCTCGGCGGTGCGCGCGGCCGCCAGGCCGCCGCCGACGATGACGATGCCCCCTGAAGTGCTCACGTGGGAGTTCTACACGATGACGCCCGCCACATGCACGTCACCCTGTGCCTTCGGACACCTCCGGAGCGGCGCGGTCGATCAGGTTCGACAGCACCACGATGCTCTCGCTGCGCTCGATGTCCGCACTGGCCCGGATGCGTTCCAGCGCCTGTTCCAGGTGTCGCATGTCGCGCGCCAGCACGTGCAGGATGGCGTCGGCGGTGCCGGTGACGGTGGCCGCGCTGACCACCTCGGGGATGTCGACCCACGCGGCCCGCAGTTCGTCGGGCGCAATTGTGCCGTGGCAGAACACCTGTACGAACGCTTCGGTGTTCCAACCGAGCGCGCTGCGGTCCACGACGGTGGTGAACCCGCGGATCACCCCGTCGTCGATCATCCGGTCGACCCGCCGCTTCACCGCGGGCGCCGACAGACTGACCCGCTGCCCGATCTCGGCGAACGTCGCCCTGGCGTGCTCGGCCAGCTCGGCCAGGATCCGCTCGTCGGTGCTGTCCAGACGTTCCACGATCACCTCCACGCAATGAATTGCTGTCATCCTAGCCTCAGCGCAACAGATCGTCGGTATACAAGCAAGAGCCAGCGATTGTTTGCATCATGGCGGGCTTATATCGTCGATTCATGACGTTGTCCGCCGCCGACGCCCCGGTCACCGCACCCACCGCGGCACGAATCGCCAGAACCCGCCACTACGCCATGACGGCGCCCACGCACTTCGCCGTCGAGTACGCCATCAACCCCTGGATGGACACCAGCGTTCCGGTCGACACCGCTGTCGCCGTCGCCCAGTGGGACACCCTGCGCCGGACCTACGAAAGCCTTGGTCACACCGTCGATCTCGTCGACGCCCGCCCCGGCCTTCCCGACATGGTCTACGCCGCCAACGGCGCGGTGGTGATCGGCGACACCGCGGTCGTGGCCCGGTTCGCCCACCCGCAGCGCGCCGCCGAGTCGGGCGCCTACGCCGACTGGCTGCGGGAGCGCGGCTTCGCACCGGTGCACACCCGCCACGTCAACGAGGGCCAGGGCGACCTGCTGATGGTGGGCCCGATGATGTTGGCGGGATACGGGTTTCGCACCGACCGGCGGGCGCACGACGAGATCGCGGCGATCCTCGACGTGCCGGTCCTGAGCCTCGAACTCGTCGATCCGCGGTTCTACCATCTCGACACCGCACTCGCGGTGCTCGACGACACCACGGTGGCCTTCTATCCGCCGGCGTTCGCCGACGCATCGCGGGCGCACCTGCTCGAGGTCTTCCCCGACGCGATCGAGGTGGCCACCGCCGACGCCTTCGCCCTCGGCCTGAACGCCGTGTCCGACGGACTCAACGTGGTGCTGCCCGCCGGTGCCACCGGCTTCGCCGGACAGCTCAGCGACGCCGGCTTCCGGCCGGTCGGCGTCGACCTCTCCGAACTGCTCAAGGGCGGCGGCTCGGTCAAATGCTGCACATTGGAGGTACACCCGTGACGATCGTGGACTTCGAGACGGAGACCGAGCGCGCCATCGCCCTCGACGACCGCCATGTCACCCACAACTACGCACCGCTGCCGGTGGTCGCCGCACATGCGGAGGGCGCCTGGATCACCGACGTCGAGGGCCGTCGCCACCTCGACTGCCTGGCGGCGTACTCGGCGGTGAACTTCGGGCATCGCCACCCGGAGGTGATCGCCACCGCGCACGCGCAGCTCGACGCGGTGACCCTGGTGAGCCGGGCCTTCCACTCCGACCGGCTCGGTCCGTTCTGCGCCGCGCTGGCCGCGATGTGCGGCAAGGACATGGTGCTGCCGATGAACAGCGGCGCCGAGGCCGTCGAGAGTGCGCTCAAGGTGTCCCGCAAGTGGGGCACCGACGTCAAGGGCGTCCCCGCGGGCCTGGGCAACATCGTGGTGGCCGCCAACAATTTCCACGGACGCACCACGACGATCATCAGCTTCTCCGACGACGAGACCGCCCGCCGCGGATTCGGCCCGTACACACCGGGATTCCGTTCGGTGCCGTTCGGTGACGCCGATGCGCTGGCCGCCGCGATCGACGACCACACCGTCGCGGTGCTGCTCGAGCCGATCCAGGGTGAGGCGGGCATCGTCGTCCCGCCTCCGGACTACCTGCCGCGTGCTCGGCGGATCTGCACCGACCGCGACGTACTGCTGATCGCCGACGAGATCCAGTCCGGGCTGGCCCGCACCGGCCGCACGTTCGCCTGTGATCACTGGGATGTGCGGCCGGACGTCTACCTGCTCGGCAAGGCGCTCGGCGGTGGCGTGGTGCCGCTGTCGGCGGTGGTCGCCGACCGCGATGTGCTCGGCGTGCTGCATCCCGGAGAGCACGGTTCGACGTTCGGCGGCAATCCGCTGGCCGCGGCTATCGGCAGCACCGTGGTGGCGATTCTCGAGCGCGGCGAGTACCAGGAACGCTCGGCGCAACTCGGCCGTGTGCTGCACGAGCGGCTGCGTGGGCTCATCGGCCACGGTGTCGTCGAGGTGCGCGGGCTGGGCCTGTGGGCAGGCGTCGACGTCGATCCGGCTGTGGGCAGCGGCGAGCAGATCAGCCTTCGGCTCGCGCAGCGCGGCGTGCTGGTCAAGGACACGCACGGCTCGACGCTGAGATTCGCTCCCCCACTGGTGATCACGGCCGACGAGATCCATTGGGCAGTCGACCAGTTCGCCGCGGTACTGACGGCCTGACCCGGGACGTCAGAGCGCCGTGGCGATCGGCATCGCGGACGACGCGATGCGGTCGAGCGCCTCGATGTTGTGCGCGACGTCCCGGCTCTCACGGGCGGCGACGGCCCGCACCGCCGAGGCCAGGACTCCGGTGAGACTCGGCGGGTCGTAGATCGCCGCGCCCTGGCCGGCCACCTTGTGATCCCGGAGCCGGACGCTGATCGGCCGGACGATGTTCGGCTGCCACGCGAGCCGGGTGGCGAACCGCCATGCGCTGTCGCGGTAGCCGCGGATCACCTCGTTGACGACGAAGACCTCGTGATCTCTCAGCACCGCGTACACGTCGGCCAGCGCCGGTGAGAGTTCGTTGAGCCGTTCGATGGTGCCTGCGATCTGGCTGGCGAGCACCGCGTTGATCGTCTGGTAGTCGGCGCCGAGCTCGGCCACCCGCCCGCCGGTGATCTGCTGGACGACGATGCCGAGGTCGAGGTCGATGTGCGCGTTCACCCCACCGAACATGTGCGCCACGATGATCGGATCGTCGCGTTGCGCCGCGTCGAAGGTCAGCTGCCACGAGCGGGTCGGCCTCCGATGACGGTCGGGGTGGAAATGGCCGTTGAGTGCGTCGAAGTAGCGCTGCGCGAACGCCACGTCGAATCGTTCCATTCGATCGGGATCCTCGAACGCACCGTCCGCGAGCGCGGTCTGCACGGCGATGGTGATCCGCTTGTACAGCGCCGCGAAGTAACCGAGGCGACTCTCGGCTCCTCTCGCCCAGAGGATCACCGAGTCGATCGCGTCCACGACGTCCCGGATGGTCTCGACATCGACGATCGGGGCAGGCACCGCTGGGGTCATGACCGAACCGTAGGGCCGCCCGCCGCCGTCGGCGCGCGTACCCGGCTACCTCACCTCGGCAGCCGGTGAGTCAGTACTTCATCACGCCGCGGTCGACGGCGATCTGACTGCCCGACAACGTCGCCGATCCGTCGCCCGCGAGCCAGGCCACCACGTCGGCGACCTCGTCGGGTGACATGAATTCCTGCAGACCCTTCTTGCCCTCGTGGTTGACCGGGTGCAGCGGCATCGGGGCGAAGCTGTGCAGGAAGCTCGGGTGCTTGCCGAACACCTCCATCATCGCGTCGCGCTCGACCATCGGCGTGTCGATGGAGTATGGGTGGATCGAGTTGACCCGGATGCCGAACTCGCCCGCCTCCAGCGCGAGGCCGTTGGTCAGCGCGGTGAGTCCGTGCTTGGACGCGGAGTAGTGCCCGTTGCCGGGCGTCGCCTTCAGACCGGCCGACGAGCTGACGATGATGACCGACCCGCCGTTGCCCGCCTCGATCATCGCGGGCAGCGCCGCCCGAATGGTCTTCCAGGTGCCGTTGAGGTTGACGTCGATGACGGTGTGCCACTGCTCTTCCGACATCTCCCACAGCCGCCCCCAACTGAGCACACCGGCGTTGGCCACCAGGATGTCGAGCCGGCCGAACTGTTCGACACCGTCGGCGACCACCTGCTGCAGGGCGGACAGATCACGGATGTCGACCTCGCGAGCGAGGACCTTGCGGCCGGTGGACTCGACCGCGCGCACCGTCTCCGCCAGCTCCTCCGAGGTGGCCGGCGGGTAGGTGATCGTGTCGGAGACCGGCGCGCAGATGTCGATCGCGATGATGTCGGCGCCGTCAGCGGCCAGCCGGACCGCGTGCGCCCGGCCCTGTCCCCGGGCGGCTCCGGTGATGAAGGCCACTCGCCCGTCCAGGGGTCCACCCGATGCAGTCACCGCTGCTCCTTTCGCGAATACGCGCTCAGGCTAACAGCCGAACTGGAACGTGTTCTAGGTACCGCCGGACTCAGAGGTCGGCGATGATCGCCTGGCGCTTGGCGGCGTACTCGTCCTCGGAGATCGACCCCATGGCGCGCAGCGTCTCGAGTTCCTGCAGGCGAGCGGCCGTCGACTGCTGCGGAGGGGCCATCGCCGCTGCAGGCGACGCGGATGCCGACGGTGTGGGCGCGGCGGACATGGTGGCCGGCGTGTGCGGCGGCGCCGCCGCGGGCGCCTGGCTGGCGGCCCGCCGGACGATGTCCTGCACCTGTTGGCGGGCGGCCGGATTCGAGCGCAGGTCGATCATGTTGTTCATGCCGATGTTGTGCGCCTTGAGGATCTGCAGGATCTCCATCAGCGGTGCTGCCTGACCGGTGAGGTCGTAGGTGCGATTGTCCTCGGCCACGGTGAACGTCGCCGGCATCAGCCCACCGATCAGACTGCTTCTGTCCCAGTCGATCTGGTACTCATTGGTGGCCGGGTCGACCAGCACGGCCAGCTTGCGGTTGGTGATCATCGGCAACCGGCCGATCGACGCGACCACCCGGTCCTGGCTGGCGAACGGTGTCAGTCCCGGTCCCGAGATCTGCAGGTCGAGCTTGACCAGCGGTTGCTCGTTGATCCGGGTGTTGGTGTCGTGGATACCGGTGATCTGGGCCAGCGCCAGCACACCGCCCGCCTCGAGCGCCTGCGTCTTCGCCGCACGCTGGGCGTTCCAGGACGCCAACGCCAACGCGACCAGGACGTCCACGACGGTGATCAGCAGGCCGGCCCAGAACATCCATGCAATGAGCTCGCTACGGCCCATCGCGAAGTACACACCGAGGAAGATCGGACCGACCAGGCCGCCGCACAGCAGGACCATCACCTGAGCTTTGATGTACCGCCACAACATCTGCCACACCCCTCGTCCGACATGTCGCGTGTCAGCGTAACGCTCACCGGCGCTTTCGAGTGGTGTCTTTTCAGGTGCCGACCGTCCTCCGCGCGAGCGCGTCAGGAGGGCAGCGAGACGTCCTGCACGGGGTTTTCCGGCACCGGCGCCGACGACGGCAACAGCTGGTAGAGCGGTGAGGTCCAGGCGTAGTCGCCGGTCGTCGTGCTGGCGTAGCTGGTGTGCACGGCCACCGCGAGCGGGTTCATGGTGTCCTCCGCGTCGGGGTCGTAGTCGCACACGGCGTCGCCGAGGTCGCACACGCTGATCGTCCGGCTGCCGACGGCGGGCGGGAGAGGCGCGGGGGCGTGCGCCAGGATCGGCCAGTCCTGCGCGACACCCTTGCCTGCGCCGGACACCGACGACACCGAGCCGAGGTTGAGCGTCGGGTCGGCGGGCAGCCGGTCCCCGTCGGCGATCAGCAGCGCCGCGGCGAGGTTCGGGCTGGCGGCCAGCGCGTGCAGGTTGCGGTGCACCACCATCGCGCCCTGCGAGTAGCCGGCGAGCACCACCTTGGTGGTCGGGCACTGCTGAACGAACGCCTCGTACTGGCTGCCGAGCGCTGCGGAGCCGTCGTCCACGCTGTCGATGAAGCCGGACCAGTCCAGGATCCCGCCGTCCTCGGGGACCTCGGTTGCCGGATACACGACGGCCTCGGCGGTCATGGTGCGACCGTCCTGCTGCAGCCGGCGGTTCAGGTCGAGCATCGACCGGTACACCACCCGCCCCATGCCCTCGTTCATGGCGACCTCGGCGCCGCGCTCACCGGAGCCGGCGGCACCCATCCAGTGCACATCCGGGCATGCGGGTTGCGCCTGGGCGGTACCGGCCAACCCGATGGCGGCGGCGCCTGCCAGAGCGGCGGCACAGATCACTGAAGCTGAACGACGAAACACGAAACCCCGACCCTTCCCGGCCGTCGCGGCGGCCACTGCGAGGTATATCGCCGGACGCGCGGGCGTGTTACAGGTGGGGCGAAAGCAAAGCGGCGCCCACCCTTTCGGGTGAGCGCCGCTCAGAGGCTTCAGATCGTCGGTAGGCGGACCTACTTGATGATCTTGGTGACCCGGCCGGCGCCGACGGTGCGGCCACCCTCACGGATCGCGAAGCGCAGACCGTCGTCCATGGCGACCGGCTGGATCAGCTTGACGCTGATGTCGGTGTTGTCACCGGGCATCACCATCTCGGTGCCCTCGGGAAGGGTCACCACACCGGTCACGTCCGTGGTCCGGAAGTAGAACTGCGGACGGTAGTTGTTGAAGAACGGCGTGTGCCGGCCACCCTCGTCCTTGGACAGGATGTAGACTTGGCCCTCGAAGTCGGTGTGCGGCGTGGTGGTGCCGGGCTTCACGACGACCTGGCCGCGCTCGACGTCCTCACGCTTGATGCCGCGCAGCAGCAGACCGACGTTGTCACCGGCCTGACCCTGGTCGAGCAGCTTGCGGAACATCTCCACACCGGTGACCGTGGTCTTGGTGGTGGTCGTCTTGATGCCGACGATCTCCACTTCCTCGTTCACGTTGACCACGCCGCGCTCCACACGACCGGTGACCACGGTGCCGCGGCCGGTGATCGTGAAGACGTCCTCGACGGGCATCAGGAACGGCTTCTCGGTCTCGCGGACCGGGTCCGGGATGGACTCGTCGACGGCCGCCATCAGCTCGACGATCGACTCGACCCACTTCTCGTCGCCCTCGAGCGCCTTGAGCGCCGAGACGCGGACCACCGGAGCGTCCTCGTCGAAGTCCTGCGCGGCCAGCAGCTCGCGGACCTCCATCTCGACGAGCTCGATGAGCTCCTCGTCGTCGACGGCGTCGGCCTTGTTCAGGGCGACCAGGATGTAGGGCACGCCGACCTGGCGGGCCAGCAGCACGTGCTCACGCGTCTGCGGCATCGGACCGTCGGTCGCGGCGACCACCAGGATCGCGCCGTCCATCTGGGCGGCACCGGTGATCATGTTCTTGATGTAGTCCGCGTGGCCGGGTGCGTCCACGTGCGCGTAGTGGCGCTTCTCGGTCTGGTACTCCACGTGGGAGATGTTGATCGTGATACCGCGCTGCCGCTCTTCAGGCGCATTGTCGATCTGGTCGAATGCGCGCGACTCGTTCAAATCGGGATACTTGTCGTGCAGAACCTTGGTGATTGCTGCAGTAAGCGTCGTCTTGCCGTGGTCAACGTGACCGATGGTCCCGATGTTGACGTGCGGCTTCGTCCGCTCGAACTTCGCCTTCGCCACTTCTGTGTCCTCCTGGACTTGTTGGTGCTTTGGTTAAAGCAGGTTGGTTTCTTCAGTTGTGGTCCGAGAAGAAAACGGGGGTTACTGACCCGTCGCCTTCGCGATGATCTCCTTCGACACGTTCGCCGGAACCTCGGCGTACGAGTCGAACACCATGGAGTAGTTCGCCCGGCCCTGGGTCTTCGACCGCAGGTCGCCGACATAGCCGAACATCTCCGACAGAGGCACCTGCGCCTTCACGACGCGGGCACCGGACCGCTCCTCCATGGCCTGGATCTGACCACGGCGGGAGTTCAAGTCGCCGATCACCTCACCCATGTAATCCTCGGGCGTGGTGACCTCGACCGCCATGATCGGCTCGAGAATCGTCGGCTGCGCGGCCTGCGCGGCCTTCTTGAGCACCTGCGAACCGGCGACCTTGAAGGCCATTTCCGACGAGTCCACCTCATGGTAGGCGCCGTCGAGCAGCGTCACCTTGAGGTTGACCAGCGGATAGCCGGCGAGCACGCCGTACTGCATGGCGTCCTGCGCACCCGCGTCCACCGAGGGGATGTACTCGCGGGGGATGCGGCCACCGGTGACCTTGTTCTCGAACTCGTAGGTGGCACCGTCCTCGCCGGTGAAGGGCTCGATGGAGATGAGCACCTTCGCGAACTGACCGGAGCCACCCGTCTGCTTCTTGTGGGTGAACTCGACCTTGTCGACCGCGCGCTTGATGGTCTCCTTGTAGGCCACCTGCGGCTTGCCGACGTTGGCCTCGACCTTGAACTCGCGCTTCATCCGGTCGACCAGGATGTCGAGGTGGAGCTCGCCCATGCCGCCGATGACGGTCTGGCCGGTCTCCTGGTCCAGGTGCACCTTGAAGGTCGGATCCTCTTCGGCCAGCTTCTGGATCGCGGTGCCCAGCTTCTCCTGGTCGCTCTTGGTCTTGGGCTCGATGGCCACCTCGATCACGGGATCGGGGAAGGTCATCGACTCGAGCACGACCTGGTGATTCGAGTCGCTCAGGGTGTCACCGGTGGTGGTGTCCTTGAGGCCGATCACCGCGTAGATGTGCCCGGCGGACGCCGTCTCGACCGGGTTCTCCTTGTTGGAGTGCATCTGGAACAGCTTGCCCAGCCGCTCCTTCTTGCCCTTGGTCGCGTTGATGACCTGCGAGCCGGAGTCGACCTTGCCCGAGTACACCCGGACGTAGGTCAGCTTGCCGAAGAACGGGTGCGTGGCGACCTTGAAGGCCAGCCCGGAGAACGGCTCCTCGGTGGACGGCTTGCGGACGATCTCCTCGTCCTCCTTGCCGGGCGCATGGCCGACGGCAGGCGGGACGTCGAGCGGCGACGGCAGGTAGTCGATGACCGCGTCGAGCATGGGCTGCACGCCCTTGTTCTTGAACGCGCTGCCGCACAGCACCAGGTAGGCCTGCGAGCTGATGGTCAGCTTGCGCAGCGCACCCTTGACCTCCTCGATGGACAGTTCCTCGCCACCGAAGTACTTCTCGAGCAGCGCCTCGTCGGTCTCGGCGACGGCCTCGAGCAGCTTGGTGCGGTACTCGTCGGCCCGCTCCTGGAGATCGGCGGGGATGTCGATGGTCTCGTAGGTCTCACCGAGCTTGGTCTCGCCCCGCCAGACCTTCGCGTTCATCTCGACCAGGTCGACGACGCCCTCGAACTCGCCCTCGGAGCCGATCGGAATCTGGATCGGGATCACGTTGGCGCCGAGACGGTCCTCCATGGTCTTGACCGAGAAGTAGAAGTCCGCGCCGATCTTGTCCATCTTGTTGACGAAGCAGATGCGGGGGACGTCGTACTTGTCGGCCTGCCGCCAGACCTGCTCGGACTGGGGCTCGACGCCCTCCTTGCCGTCGAACACGGCCACGGCACCGTCGAGCACGCGCAGGCTGCGCTCCACCTCGACGGTGAAGTCGACGTGCCCGGGGGTGTCGATGATGTTGATCTGGTTGTCTTTCCAGAAGCAGGTGGTGGCCGCGGAGGTGATCGTGATCCCCCGCTCCTGTTCCTGCTCCATCCAGTCCATGGTGGCGGCGCCGTCGTGCACCTCACCGATCTTGTAGCTGATACCGGTGTAGTAGAGGATGCGCTCGGTCGTCGTCGTCTTACCGGCGTCGATGTGCGCCATGATGCCGATGTTGCGGACCTTGGTCAGGTCGGTCAACACGTCCTTCTGTGCCACAGAAGTCATCTCTTTCGCTTGCGTGGTGGGTGTCTGTTCAGTGCGCCGGACCGCAACGCTGCCGCCCGGGGGCGGCTCCGGTGTGCCGCCGGCGCGTTAGGTCACCAGCGGTAGTGCGCGAAGGCCCGGTTCGCCTCGGCCATCTTGTGGGTGTCTTCCCGCCGCTTGACGGCGGCACCCAGGCCGTTGCTGGCGTCGAGGATCTCGTTCGCCAGGCGCTCGACCATGGTCTTCTCACGACGCTGCTTCGAGAAGCTGACCAGCCAGCGCAGCGCGAGGGTGACCGACCGCTCCGGCCGGACCTCGACGGGCACCTGGTAGGTGGCGCCACCGACGCGACGGCTGCGAACCTCGAGTGCGGGCTTCACGTTGTCCATCGCCCGCTTGAGCGTGACCACGGGGTCGGTGCCGGTCTTGTCGCGGGCCTGTTCGAGCGCACCATAAACAATGCGTTCTGCCAGCGATTTCTTCCCGTCCAGCAGCACCTTGTTGACCAGCTGGGTGACCAGCTGCGACCCGTAGACCGGGTCGTTGACCAACGGACGCTTGGGCGCGGGTCCCTTGCGTGGCATCAGCTCTTCTCCTTCTTGGCGCCGTAACGGCTGCGGGCCTGCTTGCGGTTCTTCACGCCCTGGGTGTCGAGCGAGCCGCGGATGATCTTGTAACGCACACCGGGCAGGTCCTTCACACGACCGCCGCGCACCAGCACCATCGAGTGCTCCTGCAGGTTGTGGCCCTCGCCCGGGATGTAGGCGGTGACCTCGACCGCGCTGGTCAGCTTGACGCGCGCGACCTTCCGAAGCGCCGAGTTCGGCTTCTTCGGGGTGGTCGTGTACACGCGGGTGCACACGCCGCGGCGCTGCGGGCTGCCCTTGAGGGCCGCGGTCTTGACCTTGGCGATCTTGTCGCGGCGACCCTTGCGGACCAGCTGGTTGATGGTTGGCATGTACCGGCTTCCTGTGTTCGTTCTCGGTTCGTTCTCGATACTTCGTTTTCAAGTCTCTGTACTGCAGTTTCGCCGCGTCCGCCCACCCCGCGACCGGGCGTGTCGCACGCGCTCGCACCGGTGGGATTCCGATGCGTGTTAGACATGCGAATTGGCCCGGCGTGCGGGCATGCGGACACCGCATGCGCCTCTATGGGCCAGGCACGGTCTCCCACGATACCAGGGTGGCCCGCGCCGAACCAAAACGTGTCCGGAGCCCCCGCGAGAGCCGGATCTGCGCGAACGCCTCGGCCTTACCGCAGGTCAGCGCCCACCCCGGAGCGGAGCTCCATTCCGGAGGCCAGCCGCAGCACCATGTCGGTGAACACGGTGTCGGTGTCGATGCCGCGCATGACGCCCGTCATCTCCAACAGTACGAACCCGTGCATCGCCGACCAGAACTCCAGGCTCTTCACGGCCCAGCTAGCGTTCGCTCGATCCCTTTCGCGAAAGCTCTTCGCACTGGTGCAAAGCTAAGCAAAATGTACTGACCGACCAGTGATCACGATTGTGGGGGCAATGACCACCGGCCATGCATCAGCCTCGTCCGCGGCATCACGGGTCCAACCGCGCCACCTCCTCATGACGTCCGTCTGCACCTCCGTCCTTATCGTGGGTGCCATGGTGGGCGCTCTGCTGAGCGCGGGGTCCGACACGAACGCAGCGGACCGCCGGCCGGGTGGCCGCACGAGCGACTGGACGAGCCAGTCCGACCAGTCCCCCGAGTACGTCGGCGACATCAGTCCCTGCACCACGCCGGTCAACGTCCAGATCCAATCCGCGAACCAGGAGTCGAGCGGCCTCGTCGTCACGACGACCCTGTTGTCCACGTGCGCGTCGGGCGACCTGATCGCTAACGATCGCTTCCGGTTGACGGCGGTCGACGATGCGGGCCGTGACGTCGCAGCCGGAGTTTTCGACCTGTCGTCGACTCCGATCGTCGTGCCAGGCGACGACGTGTCAACGACAGTCACATTCACATTCCCGGCGGGAACCTACTGGCGGACGCCCGGCGCGACGAACGGGGCGCTCACCTTCGCTGCGCACCGCGAGGGTGCCGCCTCATCGCCGTCCGCAGGCACCACCGGCGCTTCAGCGGTCACCGCGATCGACGTCGGCGCACCCGAGCACGGAAGCCTCGACGCGGCGGCGTTCTCCGCGCTCGTCGATATCGTCGCATCCGACCTGCAGTACATCGATTCCAACCTTCTGGAGGTCTGGCAACCTCAATTGAGTTCGAAGCGCCCCGGTTTGTACTACGAAGGAGTCACCTGGCAGGCCAACGACATCGTGCGCGAGCACATGCAACTGCGTCAGCGTTATCCCGATGCCAAATTGGTGTGGTCGGGCGATTGGCCCGTGTACCGCATCAAGGACTGGTGGATCACCGTTTCGGGGATTCCGATGAGTAGCGGTGCGGCGGCCAATGACTGGTGCGCCTCCGAGGGTTGGGACGCCGACCACTGCTTCGCGAAGATGCTGAGCCACCGACTCGGCGAGTCGGGTACGACCATGAATCGTTGATCCGCTAGGTGGACGACCTCTTGAGAACCTTGGCCAGAGCTGCGATGCCGTTGGCGAGTTCGCCGGAGTCGACGACGCGCGGCGCGTCGAGTCGCTCGCTGCTGATGACGTTGAGCGCCGTGGCCGCCCCCTCGCCGAGCCCAAGCGTCAGGATGCGGATCCCATTCGAATGAAGGTCGGCGGCTTTGGTCTGCGCCGACGAAGCGTTGCCGAGGTCACCGTCGCCGAAGATCGCCACCACACGGTCACCGCGGTACGTGCCCAACTCGCGCTCGCACAGTTCGAGCGTCGGGACGATGTCGTTGCCCCCGGAGGCATGCAGCCCGGTCATGAGAATTCGGTCGAGTTCCACAAGACCGGTGTTGAAACCGTAGTAGCCACTGACGCCGTGATGCCACTCGAGCAGTGCGACCCGATAACCGTTTTGGGCAGCGTCCGCCAGGAACCTGCGAGCACCGTCGCACGCCTGCCTGATCGGTGAGCCCCACATCGATCCGCTCACGTCGATGCACAGCACGACCCAGCCCGACGCCAGCTCCTGAATCTTCGCGAGGTGCGGACCAGCGGCGTGCTGAGTCAGCCCATGCGAGTCGAAGGACTCCCGTACCCAGGTGGCCACTCGCGGCCCCCCTACTTCTTCAGAACGCGGGCGAGCCCCGCGATACCGGACGAGATGTTGGATTCGTCGACGACGCGTGGCGGTTCGCCCCGCTCGGTCGAAATGGCATCGAGTGCGGCTGCGGCGCCGTGTCCGAGACCGAGCGTGATGATGCGGATGCCTTCGGCGTGCATCGCTCCGGCTCGACCCTTGGCCCCCGACTCGTCGCCCAGATCGCCGTCGCCGAATACTGCAACCACACGGTCACCCCGCAGCCCAGCGAGAATCTTATGCGAATGCTCGAGTGCAGGAACGATATTTGTGCCACCACCGTTGCGCAGACCACGCTTCAGTACAGCGTCGACCGCGCCAGCGCCCGCGTCGAATCCGTAGGACTCGATCACGGAGGTGTCCCAAGACACCAGCGCGACCTTGTAGCCGTTGGCGGTAGCTTCGGCGAGGAACTTGCGGGCGCCGGCACAGGCCTCGGTCAACCTGTTTCCTGCCATCGAGCCGCTTACGTCGATGCAGAGGACGACCAATCCCGAGGCCAGGTCCTGAATCTTGCTCAGATGGGGTCCCGGCGCATGCTGGGTGAGCCCGTGCGAGTCGAAAGTCTTGCGAACCCAGCTAGCCATGGAGGATCGTGATCCTTCCGACGACATCAGCTTGGCGCGAAGCTTCCGCCGAATCGGCGACGCCCTCGATGTAGGACTCGAGAACCAATTGGCGTCGGCTCTTCGGCTCAGTGGCCGTCACGGTGATCCGGCCGTCTCGGTCGACCCCGATCTCGACGTCGATCGGTGAACCACCCTTGAGCGATGGGAGGCCACTGAGTTCGCCATCCAGCACGCGGCGGTTGTGTTCGACCTCCGGTGACGCAGTCGCACCCGCCTGCTCGTAAACCTCGATCCGGATCTTCTCCTGGTTGTCCAGGCACGTCGAGAATCGCTTGGCTACGGGTCGCACGGGGAGCGGCGTGTTGGCTGTCACGATGTGGTCGACGATCCGTCGAGTACCCGACGGATCAAAACTGTCGAGGATCAGAATGCCCAAGCCCCTTGGGAGCACCGAACTCACCTGCGCGAGCATCAGTCCGCGCTGCGCCTTCTGGCTGAGCGGGCCACCTGCTATCCGCGTCATGCGCCCCGCCAATGCGTGCGCGTGAAGCGCGGCGCCCTTGGCGACCGCGAGATCGGGGTCGGCGAGCACCGTCTCCATCCCGTAGCGCATGGTGAGCTCACGGGCCACGGCGGGCATGCGACTGGACCCGCCCACCAGCAGGGCCTTGGTCGGAGTCGACGCACCTGCAGCACGCGCGGCGGCCAGCGCGCGGTCGACGATGTCGAACGTGCGGTCCAGGAGGTCCCTGGTCGCAACCTCGACTTCGTCGCGAGTGACTTCGACCTTGGCCGACGCGTCCTCGTGGCGGATCACGATGGGTTTCGACGTAACCGCGGTGAGACTCTTCTTGAGCTGCTCGGCGCGCAGCGATAGGTCTTGAAGCCAGGACTCGTCCTCCGGCGGATCGTCGATCCCGTTGAGCGCACAGAACCGGTCGATCAGGTGCGCGAGAATGCGCTCGTCCCAGTCCGCGCCGCCGAGTTCGTGATCCCCGTCGGTGACGAGCACCCTGGGACCGCTAGAGGTCAGCGAGATGACGGTGGTGTCGAACGTCCCGCCCCCGAGGTCGTATACGAGGACCGTGCCCGTGCCGCCCTTGTCGATGCCGTAGGCGACAGCCGCCGCAACCGGTTCAGCGATGAGTTCCAGTACGTCGATGCCTGCGATCTCCGCAGCCTGCGCTGTGGCTTCGCGCTCCGACACCCCGAAGTAAGCGGGCACGGTGATGACGGCTTTCACATCGCCGGTCCCACCCAGCGTGCGTTTGGCGGCGTCGACCAACCCGCGCAGGATCAGCGCTGAGACTCCCTCGGGCCCGACGACGTTGCCGCGAACGCAGATGTCGAAGCGTTCACCCATGCGGCGTTTGATGTGGGTCACGGTGTTCTCGGCGTCGACCGCCGCATATTCCTTCGCCTGCTGGCCGACGATCGCGGAGCCCTGTGCGTCGAAGTACACCGCCGACGGCGTGGTGAGCACACCCTCGGCGTTGGCGATTACCTCGGCCTCCCCGGAAGCATTTACATGAGCGACTGCGGAATACGTTGTTCCCAAATCGATTCCGATTACAGTCACGGCGTGGCACCTCCAGCTGAGGATAGTAGTTTCTTGACGTTGTCTTCGATTTCGACCCGGACCGAACGGTCGAGTTGAGCGTGGTGGACGGCTTGCGCGATCTGGCAGCGCTGCAGCCGCCAGGCGGCGTCCGGACCCAGCAGCACGGTGAGTACATCCAGCTCCCTGGCCACTGCGTGCTCGATGGCCGGCAGAGCCTCCCGCCTGGTGATCGTGCTCAACGAACGCAAACCCGTGCGCGTCCGCCCGGCGAGCCACAGCTGGGCAGGAACACGGACTCCACACATTTCATCGCACATATCGCAGCGGGCCAGATAGCCGCCTGCGTCGAGGCGGACCTCCCTTGCAAGCGTCGCCGCAGCGGGCTCCTTGGACGCCCATGCCGCATACGAGCTGTCCACCGATGCCTCGAAGGCGTTGGGAGATTTAAAGAACCCGAGTGCCCGCTCCGCCGAGAGCACGTGCCGTATCCCCGCCCACGCCAGGCACTCCCGGTTGAGGTCGCGGATGGACGTCTGACGCAACAGCGACTGAAAAACATACTGTCGCAGCTTGGCCCCGTCCCCGTCGCCGAACCGTACGCCCACCAGAAACAGGGCGAGGTACTGCGCTGCAGCGCCCGCCTTCTGCCACGCCAGGAAGTGGCTGGCAGGTACGCCGGCCGGGGTACAGCAGGGCCATGGCACCGGCGGTTGACTCTGCTCCGTGGCGCCCCGCACGCCGAGCGGCGGCGCCAGCCCGATTCGCGCGAGTTGCGGCGCGGGCTCGGTCCTCGTCGAGACGACCACCTGCCCGCGTTGTAGGGACCCGAGTGCGGAGTAGTCGTCCTCGTCCAGGCCGATCGAGCCGCCGAGTTGCTGTTGATCCTCGGGGTGCACGATGCGGTGTACGACCTTCAGATTCGTATTTCGCACCACGTCGGAAGCCACCTTTGCGGGACTCTGGTCGACGATGAGCACTTGCTCTCCGAAGCTTCGCACCTCGGCCAGCATCGACACCAAGAGCCCGGAAGATTCTCTTCTTGCACTTCCATTTTCGTCATTTGGAAGGCCAGGCCCGACCTCAGGGATGACGCGATGGGCCTCCTCGAGCACCAGCAGGTGCTCGATCGGCGCGGGCGACGGCCTGCACTTCGCAGCCGACCAGACCGCCATCGCGAGTAGCAGAACCACGAACGAGCGCTCTTCGTCGTCACCGAGATCGGACAGCGTGACGACCGTGGGCTTGGTCATCAGATCGAGCAGATAAGTGGAATCGGGCCAGACGAACCGGTGGGCGCGGTGCGGTGCGAGCAGCAGATTGAGCCGTGTCATCACGGCAGCGCGGATGTTCGCCGTGTTCTCGGCGGCGTAGCCGAGCTGTTGTACCAGGCCATCCAGTGAATCCCTCAGATCCGAGAGATTCGCCGCGTCGCCGACTCCGCCCCGCGCAGTAAGCAGCGAGTCGAACATCTGCATAACGACGTATGGCGCGGGCGACGGCATGGAGAAGGATCCGCGAAACGCCTGCGACACGCGCGAAACATGAACTTCGGCAGCAGTTCCCGGCCACGGCGCCAGCATGTTCATGCAGAGCGTCGAGCCCCGGACCACGGTGAGACCGCCGCGAAAGCACTTGGCGGACTGGGCGTAGTCATCCTTAACGGGATCGAGGATGAGACACGGGATGCCGTGCCGGTTCCACGCTTCAGCGAGGATGCGGGTGACGGTCGCGGTCTTGCCCGCTCCGGTGGTGCCCGCGATGAAGGCGTGGCCTTCCAAATCGTCGAGTGCGAGCTCGCAGGGGATGTCAGTGCCCCAGAACTGACCGATGGGCAGGACCGCTCCGCGCACCATACGTCGCCCGGAAGGCATCGACTTGTGCACCCGCAGACCGGGAATGGTCGTGGCGGGCGACGCCAGAATCGAGGCGACTTCGGCGGTGGTGAGAACGGACGTCGGCGCGGGATCGGCTGAGGAACCCACACCGCACACGTCGGTGGCGAAGATGCGCGCCGCCGTGACAGGCAGTGCCGCCCGACATGCCGCGATCACCGACTCGAGCGCGGGGGTATCGGGGCTGAGCGCGTGCGTCGTCACCTGCCAGAGCCCGATGCTGCGCCCCAGCGCGAGATGGTCGTGGAGCTGCGAGAGCCACCGTTCGATGCGCGACCACGAGCTCGAACTTGCCGAGGTCGACGAGGTGGTCGACGTCTGACGAGTGGAGGTCTTGCGTTGCGCGGCAAGCTCTTCAACGTGCTCGATCCGCCCCGTCACATCGTCGAGGTCACCCAGATTTGATCCGGTCAGGCGCCACGTCAGACGCCATCGCCCGTCGAGCGCACCGAGCCGCTGAAGCAGTCGTGTACCGCCGGTCCGCGGATGGTGCGCTGCGGAGTTGTCGTTGAGTAACCGGAAGACCAAACCCAGCTCGTGCCAGCCAGTCATTGGGGGCGGCGCGGTGCACGGCTGCGGGTCAACACCGGGGGCGATAATCCGACGGCCGCGTTTGACCACGTCAGCCTCGCTGCCGAGATACACCGCGAGGCCGTCGTCGTCGTGGTCGAGCACCACTTCCACGGTCGTCGACGCGTTGATCACGGCGGTCAAGAGGTTCTCGAAGGGCCCGGACTCGTCGTCGTCCACGGCGGGTAGCGCATCGAGACGAACCCAGCGCGTGCTCGCGAAGCGAGTGGCCGGCGCGCAGCGCCCCTCCGCCCAGGCGCCGTACCTCAGCAGGTAGAGCAACTCGCTGGGGTCGGAGTTCTGCGTTCGAGCCAATGACTCGACGGCGTCCATGCGGAAGAAGGACGCCAATGGCGCCGTCATATCGCGGCCGTGCGGATACTCAACGTCCGAAGTTCCTCAGGTTGATACTGCCGCTGGTCTCGTTGCGGCGATCCCAGATGTCGTAGACCTCGCCCTCCGCGTCGGTCTCGGCGCGGGCTTCGCCGGCTTCGGCGGACTCGGTCGACTCGCCCGGCACATCGGTGTACCCGTGCAGGGCGGCCTCACCGACCTCGGACTCGAGGTGGGGACGGTCGGTGTTGGCCTCGGCGCCGTGATAGACCTCGTCACCCTGCTCACGGGATTCGGCGGACAGTGGGGCGCGTTCGACCGAGTCGAAGCTCGGTGCGGCTTCGGCGCGCGCTTCCCTGGTGCCGTCCATTTCGTTCATGTTCCCTCTGTCCCCTCGATCATCGGATGACTCCACACATGGTCAGCAGTACCAGCAGGATGCAACAGCCGACCGCCAATTTGGCGACCGCGAGCGGAAGCGCGTACCGAACCCCGAACGGGACATGCGGTCGAATCACGGTACCGGTGTCGAGATTCACGACCCGCGTCACGTTGATGAGGTTGCCCGCACGAAACGAGCGTCGGCCGTGAACGCGCACGCGGTCACCCAATGCGACTTCACCACTTCGGTTCTCACCGCGCAGTACGCACTCGACGACGTCCCCCGCCGAGAGGCGCGTGCGAAACGACTGAATCTCCATTTCCGCCTCGGCTCGCTTGCGGTTCCCACCGAGCGCGCCCATCATGTTGAGTCCGGCCAGAATCCTCAGCGGCGCGAAGAACACGCCGAGGGCGATGCCGAAGGCGCGCGGTACCGCACCGGCGAGTCCGCCGCCGAGACTGGCGATCGAGTTGGCGGCGGCCTGACTTCGCGAAGTCACGCGCCGGTCCCCGACGTGCACCACCTCGCCGTCGAACGGCGGACGCAGCCGCGGCGGTGGTGGTGGCGCCCCCGCCGACGGCGCCGGCCGGACCGGCCTTCGCGGATCGCCGGCGGGCGGAACCAACGGCGGAGTCCGGGGCGGACTGGGCGGTATCGGCGCGGCCGGTGTCGACGTGGCCGGTGCCGGGGTACCAGGACGTCGAGGCCTGGTGTCGCCGGCCATCGGACTACCGCTACCGGTCGACGTGGTCGGCGGCTCTTTGAATCCGCACACCAGGCATCGTCGGCCGACCTTCGGCCGTCCGCAGTTCGGGCACAGCGGTGCTAGCCCCACGGCCACTTCCAGGCGTAGTACAGCGAGTAGAAGAGATTCTCCTGTTCGTACCGGAACTGGTTGAACCACATGGCGACGTCACCGCCCAACACTTTCGAGATCAGGAACCAGATGATCACGATGGCAACGGTGGTCAACAGGGCGATGAAGGCGAGTCGGCGCGCGAGTAGGTGACCCGTAGGTAGCTGATTCACGGTCTGCCCCAATCGGCGTTGGTGCCCGTCGCTGCCGCCGGGCTGGTTACGGATTGCTCCGCCTCCGGACGCAGCACGTTCGCCTTCACCTCGCGTAACAGCCAGGCCAAAGGACGGAACGGGCTGACCGGCGACGACGGCTGCGTCGAGTTCAACGAGTCGGCGACGAAGTACTTCACCGACTTGAAGTCGAGCCGGGTGCGATCCATCAACGCGTCGAGGTCGTGGTCGGTCAACCACTGGTGTATAGACGACTCGTCACCCGCTTGAAGGTCACCGGCGACGGGCAGGGTCAGGAGTACGTCGGCCTTCGTCAGAACGACCGCCAGGGTCTTATTCTTCAGATCGGCGTTGGCCGCGCGTAGATACTCGATGGCGCTGTCGTACGAATCGGCGGGGCTGCCACTTCCGACGGGCACGGCTTCACCTCCCACTCGGTTCAGCGAAGCCTTCGCTGCTTGGGTACTGAGCGGGTCGATGACGAAGACCATGGCCTCGGCGGACTCGAGGTAGCGGAGGTTGGCGCTGGTATTCCACTTGTCGAACAGTTCACCGGCCGCGTCGAACAGGTGCAGTTCGACCGGCCGCCCCTCGGCCGGCGTGGCCAACAGCCCGAAGGCCTGGGGAAGCGCGGCGTCGGTCCTCACGGTGTTGGCGCGCTGCGCGATGAGCCGGCTTGCATCCTCGAGCTTGCTCTGCGAGGTAGGGGTGGTGCCTGCGAGTGAACCGCCTTGCTCACTGAGGGTTTGGGCGAGCCCGACGGTGGCGGCGAGCATGAAACGGGTCTTGCCCGAGTTGGTGGTGCCGAACACCGGAACCTGGATCGTGCGGCGGCTGCCCGCTCCGGCGCTGAGGTACGCGTCGCAGTAGGGGCAGCGGGCTCTTAGTTTGGCCAGCGACGCCCTCACCACCGTCGTGGGAAGCGCGGTCCCACAGCCGCATCGCCGGACGACGACGCCGAGACGCCCCGGCCTGATGTCCCGGTGAACGTGGCCGCACTTCGCGTCGGGGCACTCGAAGCTGGGCAACGTCGTCGGTTCGTAGCACTCCGGGCATTTGGCCGAACTGCGCCGCACCGTCCGGTAGGCCGCGTCGAGACCGCGCAACCCGTAAATGGCTGACCACCGAACCAGCATGGCGACCGCGAACAGAATCGACATGGCGATCGCTGTCAATGCAGACGTGATCGCCACACCGACCCAGAAGCACGCGAAAGCGAAGCCCGCGCCGACGAATCCGACGACTCTGATTGCAGCCATTTTGATCCCGGACGTGACGGCGCCGGCAGCGTTGATCCTCACCGTGGCTGCGCGCCAGTAGCCCGCGATGAGACCGATCTGGGTGGCGTAGACCGCCTTGGCGTCCTCGGAAATCTGATACGGCAGGTAGGACGGCCACGCCCAATCCCAGCCGTAGGCCTTCGATGGCCCGGTCGGTTCACGCCGGAACACCTCTTTCGCCACGACTTTGTTCGGGTCCCTGACGAGTGGAAGTGGTGAGCCGCCTCCCCAGAGCACCCAACTCGTCGTCAACAATGAGAAGACGGCCCCCGCCACCACGGCGACGGCGGCCACGACCGGAATCACGTAGACGAGTAGTGACAAGAGCTTGAGTAATGCCACAGCAGCTGTCCACACGGCATAGACCGCAATGGCGATGCCGATAACGATCAGAACGAATACGACAAAAGGCACGCCTAACGTCCTTTCTCACGATTGAACAGTCGTCCAACCTTTTTGACGGTCGATTCGTGCTTGCGTTCGAACTCCGCTTCCATCTCGTCCCATTGGGGCCATGCCTCGCCGAGTTCGACGCCCATCTGCGCGCGGGCCTCGTCCGAGGCAGACTCGTACCACTGCAGCGGAAAGGCCTTCAACGCCTTGCCCGTCGACTTCGGCAGCTTGTGGTCCGCCAGCAGGAACACGTACTTCAGCGCTGCGGCGGGATGAAGCTTCGCGAGGGCATCAAGCTTCGCGATCAGGGTCTCCGTCGCGTCGATGCTGCAGTGCTCCAGGAACGCCGCGGTATCGTCAGTCTTGGCGTTGCCAATTAACGCCTCGATCACCTCGCCCAACCGGATTCGCAGGATTTGCGGGTCAACGCCGGCCAGTCGGCGTCCGATATCGGGTTTGTCGCGGCGGGCGATGACGCTTTGCACATCGCGGGTCAGCTCCACGTTCTGCCGCCCGAGCCGAGCCACGTTCGGAGGCAGCTTGTCCGGAGCAGCTGTGTAGATATCGCGGATGAGGCGTAACACCTGACCGCGGATCCGGCCCGCGTCGATCACGCGACCCACACCCGGTCCAATGGCCACGGCGAAGCGCGGATCCCAGACGTCCATCGGACGCACCGCAAGCCAGAACATCGCCTCGTCGAGATCGGGACTCCGGTTGCGCCACAGGGGTACCCAGCCGCCGGCGCCGGTAGCGCTGGCGATCCGGGTGATCAGGTACTCCCGCTTTCGCGGTTCCGCCTTCAGGAGCGACCGGCTGGCGATCTCCGCGGCCAATGGCCCGCCACTGCGCAGCACCCAGTCGACGTCCAGCAGCCAGTCCCACTGCCCCTGCTCGATAGCCGCGTTCACGGCGGGTGTCGGGCCCGTGGCGACGTCGCGCTGCAGGCTCTGCACCATCAGTTGCAGAATCGTTTCCGGGTGGATCCACGATGGGTGTCGATCCACCAGTTCGGGATGAGTTACCCAGTGATCGGCGAGTCGCCGGGCCGAATCCCGCACGTCCTCGGGGGTGGTCGAGACGCCGGTGCGGAGCGCGAACGCGAACACCGCGGACAGCTCGCCGTCCTCGGCTGCTGCGATGGTCGCCAACAGTGATCTCGCCGCCGTCGAATCCGCTGCGGGCGGCCGTTGCCACGCCCAGTCCAGCGAAGCGTCATCGACCAGCCTGACCGCGAAATCCCTTGCCGTCGAGGCACGTAGAAGCACATTGCTCTGTACCCGATCCGACAGCTCCGAGGTCGCACCACCGTGGCGCACGATGGCACGGCGGATGCTCGCGAACGGTTCTGGCGTGAGATCGCCCTGCTGCTCGGCGAGTTCCAATGCGTCGACGAGCGGCCCCGCGAACTCTTCGTACTCCTCGGCGTCGAAGGACTCGAAGGCCTCCGCCACCGCGTTGACGGTGTCCGCGTTCGTTAACGATTCGGAGAGCATGACCAAGCCGGCCACGGTGCGGTTCGTCGGCTCGCTCGCGGACAACCTCCCCGCCAGTTCGATGGCGTCGATGACCTCGTACGGATCACCGGCCGTGAACTTGCCCGCCCAGTACGCCGCCCGCTCGGTGACGTCGATGCGGCCCGTACGTTTGCCGTCCAGGTCGATGCCGCTGACGAACTGCAGGGTCGTGACGTCAGGCGGCCGGTTCATCGACGGCGGATGGACGGCGACGATGTGGGCGCCCGCCGTTACGGGATCTGGGACGAACACCCGAATGCTGAGCCCGAGAGCCTGCGGGGTGGGCAGCAGCATCGTGCCGAGCGCAATCCACTGCATCACGGTCTCTGGATTTCCGGACGAGATGACGACCTTGACCCAGGCTTCGGCTGTGGCGTGTTCGAACGCCGAAAGAACTTTGGCCAGAAACCCTTCCGCATCGGCACCTTGAGTCGCTATCTCGTGGAGCGCCTCGAGATCGAATTCCTCGCGGTAGATCAACGGCGCCTCGATCGTGGGCAACTGCTTGGACGGCTGCTTCTCAGCCGTCCAGAAGTCGGCGCCGAAGAGCTGTGCGGGTCGGGTCGTAGATAAATCCTCAAGGTCACTGGTGAACACCCCGTGCGTGATCTGGTTGCCCTGGCGGGCATCTCCCGACACCCGGCCCAGATACACCCCCGCCCCGACCGCGTAGCCGTCGTCGGTCTTGGCGTACGCGAAAGACGGCGGGTACTCGGTCACCGGCGCTTCGCGCGCCATCAGATCCGGGGAGGGCCGGTACATCAAGTCCTGCAGCATCACGGTCTCATCGGCCGGCTGCACATCGGAGGACGCGGCCTGAAACTGGTAACCCGTTCCACCGCTCAGGGATTCATCGGCGCGGCAATCCGTGTAGAGCAAGCTTCGAAAGGCCATCTCAGTCCTGCTTCTCGATGATCTTGTCGTTCGCCATCAGCCACAGCAGCGGTTCGGCGACCCGGTGCGGGCGCAGCCCCTGGCTATCAGCACGAGCGGTCTGATAGTCGGGCGGGGCGCCAAGCGCGGACATCGCGAAGAACCGGTACTTCGAGAAGTTCGTCCGCAACAGACTCAGCACGTCATCGCCGCCCCACGAATCGACGAGTGCCTCGACGTGATTGTGGAGATCAGCCGACTCGGCCTCGTCGAAGAGCGGAAGCTTGGAAGGCGCCTTTCGGATCGCGTGGTCGGGAGGCACGTCGTTGAAGAACGCGTCGATCTTCGAGACCACCACTGCCAGTGGCCGATCGATCTTCCTGCCCACCTTCACCGAGTCCGCGCTGCGGAGCAGTTCGGTGATGCGCGACATCACATCGATTGCCGGTCGATCTAGCGCGTCACCGTCGATGCCCAGACTGAGGCCGCGTCGCGTATTCTCCGGGAACTGGAAGGGGTCGAGCAGGACGATCAGCCCATCTGCCGCGGCGAGATAGGCCAGGCTGCTGGTGGTGTTCTGAGTGTTCAGATCTTCGCCCGCAGTGTCGTAGAACGACAGAATCGTGGACGACACGCTTGAGCGGCCGAGGAAACCGTCCTTCTCCACCTGCCACTCCAGCACGATGGGGTACTGACGTACGTCGCCCGCCTGAGCGGTCGAGGGCGGCAGCACGCCTCCGCTGTTGATGGTCTCTCGGATCTGCTCCACGGCGGCGTTCATGGGTGACTCGCCAAGGGACCGAACCGACGCTCCGAAGCGGCGGCGGACCGATGATTTTAGTTCGTGGATCAACACCGTCAGGTAAACGGTCTTCCCCGAACCCTTGACCCCGACCATGCCGAACATCGGACTCTTCGCGTGACCGAACGTACTGGGCATCACCGAATGGCACACCGAGCAGACGCGAATCTTTGTCGGTCCGCCGCATTGCGGGCAGTCCGCCTCCTGTCGCTCCGCGTAGACCTTGGCCTTGCTCGGGAAGCTCGGCGGAACGGCGGGCCCCTGGCCGAGGTGCAGTCTGGTTCGCTCGTCGACGATGGGCTTGCACGGCGTCCTGCCGGGGGCCTGGCGACCGGAGCACCGAAACTCCAGCGAGGTGAGCTTGACCTTGTGATAGCAGTACGGGCAGGTGGCCTCAGCGAGAAACTTCAACGGGTCATCGTCCTTTGAGGTCGTCGGTCGGTGGGTCGATCAGGCGGACGCCGTCGGCGCTTTCCAGGAAGCAGCGAACCCAGTAGTGCTTGGGCATCTTTGGGAGCGCCACCGTGATGGTGACCGGCTCACCGCCGTCCAGCGTCAGGGTCTCTCGCCGAAGCTCCTCGATTTGTCTCAGGAGACTCGGCATCACCCTGTCCGCGCGGTAGCCGATAATTAGGTCCGCGGCGATGACGTCGACATCGGAGACGATCTGCACGTCGAAACCGCTGGCGCTGCTGAACATTCGGGTCTGCCAGGTGACGCCGTACGTGATAGTGGCCGACGACGCCTCCACCGACAGCGTCCTGACCGGCGACTGCCAGCTGCTCCCCGCGTGGTCGATGAAGCTGGCCAGCCGGATGTCGGACCGTCCTGAACCGACCCGGATGCGCATGCCACCGTCCTTGTCGTAGGTGGGCTTGCTGATGACCTGCTCGCCGGATGTGCTGGGACCCGACCACACCGCACGAACCGAGTAATCAGCGTCCGGCCAGTCCCAGCTCAGTACGGCTTCGTCGCCGAAGCGCTGGACCTTCGGATTGCCGACGGGCTCGCAGATACCCAGCTGATCGACCTGTCCGACGACTCGCTCGGCGTCGTCGACGGTGATGGCGAGATAGTGCATGAGGCCGGACGGGACATCCGCGACCAATGTCGATACCGATGCTTTGGACCCACCCTGGCCGTGAAGCTGCCTCCCCTTGTCGCTCAAAGCCTTCGGAGTCACACGACTCCCATAGGCCAGGGGCGGTTCCTGCGGGAAACACCACAACTGCACCTCGTGGTGCGGCTGCCGACTCCACTGCGCCTCGATGCGGCACGCGCCGTCGGCAGTGGTGACCGGCTTCACCGTCAACGTCGGCACTGGCCGTGCCTCGGCCCGCGGAACGGCGTCCTTCACCACCGGTTGCGAGGCTGCGGCGGCACCGGTGCGGGACCGGTAGTGCGCGGTCACCTCGAACTGGTAGCGCTGGCCTTGCACGAGGTGGTCACTGACGAAGCTTGCACTGCTGGACAACGGAATTCGCGTGCGTGTTCCGTCGGGCGCCACCTGGACAACGGTGGCCTCGATGGCCTGCGGCGGGTTCGACCAGTGGCCGCCGACGCCGGTCGGAGTGGCCGTGAGCGTCAGTCCGCTGATGGTGGGCACGACCGTGATCGAACCCGCCCCTGGAAGCGAGAAGCCCTTGCCGCGGAAGGCGAAGACGGCGTAGTGCGTCGTGTCGACGAACTCGGGCTGATCATCGTTGATCGTCGTCGCTGCGACCTCACCGATGACCGTCCCGTCGCCGACGTGGACCGGTGGCGAACCCACCTTGCGCACAACGCGGAAGCGGGTCTCGTCGTCGGAACCCAGTCCCGCCTGCCATGCCACGCGAACGGTGGTATCGCCCGATGTCGTCACCGCAGACGCGACGCTGACGTTGATCGGGGGATCGGGCGGCAGGCTCGCCAGATCCCTGGCGATATCCTCGCTGTCGCGGTCCAGGCGGAGGGCGGCGTCCAACGCGGCACGGGCGGCGGCGATGTCATTCGCGCGAATCGCCGATGCAGCGCTGTCGCGCAGCTGTTGAACTCTGGCCCGCTGAGCTTCGAACGCGGCACGCACGGCTTCCGTTTCCGCTTTGCCCTGGTCGTCCTTGACGATCGCCTCGAGCTTGAGGAGAGCCGCCTCGGCCGCGTCGAGTGCACCTTCGGCGAGGTTGGCGTGCACCAGTTCCGGAGTGATCGCCACGCCCCTGGTTTCCGTGCCGGTTTTGACGGACAACACGATCCGGGCCGCCTCGACCGGGTCGAGGCCCGTGTCCATGAGAGCCAAGTACGCAATCTGCAGGATGCCGCCCTCAGATTTCCGCCTGGCGATGTCCGCGAGATGGAATACCGCCAGCGCGTCCAGGTCAGCGCCCCGTGCGGCCGCCTCCTTGAGCATGCTGAGCGCCCTTGTCCGCGCAGTCGCCTCCCTGCTGGCGCTTTTGGTGCTCGCCACGAGCGCCGCGCCGGTGGACGAGGCGTCCAGCCTGAGTCCCCCTGCCACGCTCAACCCGAACGGAGTCCCGTCCGCGCCGGAGCCTAGGATGTTAAAAGACGTCGGGGGGTTAACGAAGAACACGGCGTGCACGATGGTGCCGTCGGTCGCGTCGTCGAGCGCACCAACTAGCGAGTCATACGTGGCGATTCCAGAGTCAGCGGGTAGCGCGACTGGCGCTACCACAGTCAAACCGGCTTCCTTCGCCGCGGCTTCGAGGTCGCTTTCAGCTAGGACCGAGAAGCTCGCATCGTTACCCGCGATGACCGCGATGCGCTCAGGGGTAATGTACTTCAACCCTGCGTAGGGCGAGTGCTCGAGCACGCTGGCCAGCTTGGAGATAGTGCCCAGCTTGGCCGTCTGCTTCTCGGCCATCGACTTCGACCACCACTTCTCGGTGATGAAGTCGGTCTTGTTGGTGGTGACGTCGACGTTGTTTTTGTGCAGCAACTCGTGCAGTTGGCGCACGAAGTCTGCGGCAGCCCTGATCTTCGGGTTTCTGGTCTTCTGATATTCGTTGTTCCATTGCAGTTCAACGTCTTTGATTCGCGCCGCGATATCGGCGTCGGACATACCCGGCGTGACCTGGTAGACGAAAGTGAGGTCCAGGGCCGACGGACGACGTGTCCCCGGTACCTTCATCTCCGACAACGCCTCGCGCAGCGCTCTGTCGTACTTGCGCGCCATCGGCATGATGACGTCGTCCTTATAGACCTTCGGGTCGAGCGCGACCACTTACCTCACCACCCTTAACCTGGCGTGACGATCCCGCGTCATCCCACTGTGATTCGGCTGATCACCTGCTTGGCTCTGTCGACATCCTCCTGCTGCATTACGCCAAGCGAGATGGCGAACTTCAACTCCTTGCCCGAGGTGACATCCTTGGCGGCCAGGTCGGCTTCACCCTGCCGGTTGATCGCGAGCTGGATCTCGATCGGCGAATTCTTCGGAAGCGAGAGGCCCGTGATTACGGCGCCGCCCTCATGAGCAAGTCGACGGTTGTCCTCGATCGCCTCAGACTCAGTATCACCGGCCTGCTCGTAAACCTCGATGGCGACCTGCGTCTGACCGTCCGCCACGGTGTAGAAGGTGTTCGCTCCGCTAAAGGGCAGGGATTCGTTCTTAGTGATTAAGAACGAAACCGTCTGCTTGTTTGTGTGCGCACACGGCTCGTTGTCCTCGTGGCCGCACCACACGGCGATGCCGATCGCCCTGGGAATGACGGTCTTGATCTCGCGAGCCGGTCCCGCCGCCTGGTTGACGGTGTCACCGAGCCCGACTCCTTGTGGCACGGCAACTTCGAAGCCCTCAACGGGCTCGGTTTGCTTCACCGGTGTGGCGCCATAGATTGCGGCGCCCTTGGCGACCGACTGGTTGGGATCGCTGAGCTTGGGCTCCCACCCGAACCTGGCCTTGAGCGTCTCGGCCACCGCGGGCATGAACGACGACCCGCCCACCAACAACACCTCGTCGACCGTGATGCCGGGGTCCTTAACCTTGGCGGCCTCCAGGGTGCGCTCGACGATGTCGATGGTCTGGCCCAGCAGATCGGCGGTCAGTGCCTCGAACTGTTCGCGCGTCACAGTGATCTTCGCCGAACTCGACCCGTACTTCAGCGGGACCTGCCGGGACTCGAGCTTGGACAGGTTCTTTTTGAGCTCTTCGGCCTTGATCGCCATGTCCTGCAGAAAGTTCTCGTCCTCGAGATCCTCGTCGGGCAGCCCGGTTTGGGCCTGAAACTCCGAGATCAGGTACATCATCAACTTGGCGTCCCAGTCCGCACCACCGAGCTCGCGATTGCCGTCGATGACTACCACCTCGAGCAACTCGGGGCTGATCTTGAGGATCGTCGTATCGAACGTGCCACCACCAAGGTCGTAGACGAAGATCGTCTTCGTCGCATCGGTCTGCTTCATGCCGTAGGCCAGCGCCGCAGCCACCGGCTCGGCGATGATGTCGACCACCTCCAAGCCGGCGATCTCGCCGGCCTTGCGGGTCGAGTCCTTTTCGTTGGCACCGAAGTAGGCGGGCACCGTAATGACCACGCGATTGGTGTCCACGCCCGACTGCGCGACCGCATCCTGCATCAGCTGCTTGAGGACCAACGCCGAGATCGACTCCGGCGTGTACTCGGTCCCGTGATAGGTGACCTTGAAGTCCTCACCCATGCGCCGCTTGATCAGCGTCACCACGTTCTCGGCATCGATGACCGCCGAGTTCTTGGCGGTCTGCCCGACCGCGACGTTGTCCGGGGTCTCGAAGTACACGGCGGAGGGGGTCGTCGGCTGATCCTCGGCATTGGGAATCACCACCGGCATACCGAACTCGTCGATACGGGCCACCGCGGAATACGTGGTACCCAGATCGATTCCGAAGATCTCCGTGTTGGTCACTGCGCTCCTGCTTGATCTGTCGAAGGGGTGGAACTGCCTGGAGGGGCGGCATCGCCGGATACCGATTCCCCTGTGAAGCGGTAGACCGACACGCGACTGGGCACCATCGGCTTGGCCTCACCCGGTTCGATGAAGCCCTGCCGGAGTACGGCGACGATCTTGCGATCGGACGCGGGATCGGTGGTGTCGATCTTCTTGACCGCCTGGTGCAGTCGCGGCTCGAAAGTCTCGCCCGGCGCGGTTTCCAGCGGCGACAACCCGAGGTTGTCAAGGATTTGCTCGACGGCCAGTGAAAAATTCGAGAGCAGGCCGGTGAACTGTTCGACCGTGGCGTCTGGGCCGAGCGCGGACGTCGTGTCTTCGATATCCGAGTACAGCGTCACCAGCTGCGTTGACACCGGTTTAAGCCATTTCTTGGCCTCGCCTTGCTGAAGCAGCTCGATGCGACCATGCATCTTGCCAATCAGCGCTTCCTGGGCTGCCGCGCGGTCGTGGAAGGCACCGAGTTCCGCCGTGACAAGTTCGAGCGCGGCGTCCAGTCGTGTACTCACTTCCCGAATGGCGGCAAGCTCGGCCGATACCAGGCCGCCTGCGTCGGACGGCGGTTGGACCTGATGCTCATCAGCGGTCTCATCGTCGCCATGGTCATCGAACTCGGCCGCATGGTCGGGCAGCGTCTGCCTCGGCCCGGAGTTGAACGGTGAATCCATCGAGTCAAGCGGTGCGGCCGGCGAGCTCGCCCCGCGATTGCTTGCCGGCAAATTTGACCCGGAGCGCTCCGCATATTCATTGCCAGCTAAATCATGGTCATCTGTCAAATTTGCATGAAAGTGCGACGACTCGGTCATTGCGTGACCCCCACCTAGATTTCCCACCCGCACCGACGGCGGTCCGGCCATCGATGCGGCAAATATAACTGCTCCATCCGTAACTGTCTGTCGATCACCTGACCTACAGGCATTGTCGTGAGTGGCGCACGCATCGAAGCGTGGAGAAGCAGCAACTAACTACCGGCAGACGGGCTCGGTGAGCACCCAACAAAACACGCCTTCGCGAACGCCGCGGCCTTACCGCAGGTCAGCGCCCACCCCGGAGCGGAGCTCCATTCCGGAGGCCAGCCGCAGCACCATGTCGGTGAACACGGTGTCGGTGTCGATGCCGCGCATGACGCCCGTCATCTCGAGCAGTACGAACCCGTGCATCGCCGACCAGAACTCCAGTGCGGCGTAGAACGCGTCCTCGCCTTCGAGGCCGTAGGACGCCAGCACCTCGATCACCGGGGCGGCGGCCGCCCTGGTCGCCTCGGTGAACTCCGGGTCGTCGCCGCCGAGCGGCATCCGGGTGAACGCCGAGTACCGGCCGGGATGGTGATGGGCGTAGCTGCGGTAGGAACTCGCCATCGCCATCACGGCGTCGTCGCGCGTGCGGCCCTGACCGACGGTGTTGAGCATGTCGATGATGTCGCCGACGACCCGCATCCGGACCGTGCGTCGCAGGTCGTCGAGGCTGTGCACATGGTTGTACAGCGACGGGCCCTTGGTGCCGAGCTGGGTGGCGAGCGCGTTGATGGTCAGCGAGTCCCAGCCGTCACGGTCGAGGAACGTCAGCGCCGCGTTGACGATCGCGTCGCGGCTCAGCCGCGCGGTGCGGGCCGGCGGGCGCGATCGGCCGCCCGCCGATTGCGGTTCCGGCCGACCTGCCATCTGTGGAATTCCCTCCGGCTCGCGTGCGGCCCCGCAAAAGGGGGCAGCGCGAAACTAACACCTCTAGTTTCGACTGGTCAGTTGACCCGCTGCTGGCTGAGCTCGGCGAGGCGCTCGGTGATCTCGCACAGATCGGGCAGCGTGGCCGGGTTCATGGTCTGGATCGACCAGGTGATGACGTCCCTGCCCTTGGCGACGTAGATGCTGCAGGCGTTGTCGTCGGCGGCCCGGAAGCCCTTGTTGCCGTCGAGCGTCAGTTCGGTCAGGGTTCGGCCGGCGCGCTGTTCGAGGGTGCGCTCGATGTCCATGTCGCTGCCCCGGTACCACCAGGTGGAGATGCCCATGCCGGCGCCGAACGTGCCGATCAGCGAGTTCTCCTGCCAGAAACAGCCGGCATCGCCCTCGACGACCTTGGTGAACAACGACGCCCCGGTGGCCTCGGTCACGTCGGCGTCGGTGACGCCGTTGCACGCACCGCCGCGAAAGCCGCCGTCGACCGACGTCGGGGGCGCGGCGGGCGGCTCGGACTGCTCCTCCGCCCCGCACCCGGTCAGCACGGCTGCGCCGAGCACGGCGATGACCGCCGGTACCGCCCACAGCTCGGAGATCGGTTTCATGGCCGTCTCACATGTCCGACGACAGCGTGGCCGTCAGGAGTTTCTGTGCATCCCCGCAGGGGTCGCCGCCGGTCTGGTCGCGCAACTGCACCCACCAGCTCAGGACACCGGTGCCCGCGGCCGCGGTCGCGGAGCACGCCGCACCGGTGATGTCACGGCGCGCCAGGAACGCCTGGTGCCGTTCCACCAGCACGTCGGTGATCTCCGCGTCGCGCTGCTCGGCCACCTGACGCTCGCGGTCCAGCGTGCCGGTCTCGAACCACGAGTAGGTGACGTCCACCATCGCCGAGCCGCGGGACAGCACGTACTGGCACACCGCGCCGCTGTAGGGCCGCGACACGTTCTCGGCGCCGAGGGTCTCCTGGATGGACGTGTCCAGCAGCAGTCCGCACCGGTCCTCGACGTAGCCGTAGCTGCGGTCGGGGTCGGGGACGCCGGGCTGGGCCCGCTCGGCGGAGCCCGAGACGGTCTGGGCGCACCCGGCGGCAACCGTCATCGCGGTGACCGCCGCAGCCGTCGCCGCCACAACAGGATTGACACGCCGTCGCATCGCACCAACACGCTACCCAGCGCGGACGCCGCACGCGACTCGTGCCGCGGCCGCCCGGTCGCACCGAAGCGGCGAAGCACTGCCGCGAACCACGGGGTGCGACGTACGCTTCCCCAATCGGGGGTTCGGACAGCGGTGGTGTCGAGCGAAGGGGACGGGCGTGGGAGCAGTCGCGGTGGGCCGGGTACTGGCGTCATGCCTGGTCGCGATCCCGCTCACGGTGGCGGCCGGTGGCGGCGTCGCACAGGCCAAGAACGGCGACACCCATATCAACGGGATAGGCGTCGAGCGGACACTGGACTGCAACGACTCGACGCTGCACGTGATGGGCAGCGGCCACAAGATCACCGCGCTGGGCACCTGCTGGGCGGTGACCGTGCAGGGTTCGGGCAACATCGTGGTCGCCGACAACGTCGTCAACGACATCACCGTCTACGGCTGGGACCAGACGGTGTTCTTCAAGAACGGGGAGCCGGTGCTCTGGGACCGCGGGCGCGAACTGGGGATGACCAACCGCCTCAGCCGCGTGCCTGCCTGACACTCTCCCTCACCTTCGACGGATCAAGCGAGGACTCATGCGCGCGTATTTCACCGGGCCGACGCTGGCCACCGTCGCCGTGGCGGCGGCACTCGGATTGGCCGGCTGTGGTTCGGAGAGCTCGGACACCACCACCCCGACGGCGACGGCGGGCAGTTCGGGCGCACAGGTCGAGATCGGCAACACCATCAACTACGGCTCGATCGGCACCACGGCCGACGTCGACTGCGCGGACGGGAAGTCACTCAACGTCGGCGGATCGAACAACACCCTGACGGTGGTAGGCACCTGCTCGAACGTGAACATCGGCGGCACCGACAACACGATCAACTTCGACCGGGTCGACAAGGAGCTCAGTGTCGTCGGGCTGAACAACACGATCACCTATAAGGACGGCGATCCGAAGATCAACGACACCGGATCGAACAACAAGATCGACAAGGGCTGACCCCGGGCCGGTCTCCTCGCGGCAGCTCAGGCGCCCGCGCCGTGGCGCCCGGCGCCCGCGGCGAACCGGCTGGCGCCCTCCAGCGCCTCGTGTTTCACCCGGGAGATGCTGGCGAATTCGAAATCGATTGCAGCGGGCTCGGATACGCCCCACTGGTGCAGCGCCGAGAGCCGGTCCGACCGCATGCACTGCTGTGGCAGCGCCGCGAGTTCGGCCGCGAGTTCCTCGGCCCTCCTGCGCCCCTCGCCGGTCGGCACCACCCGGTTGGCGAGTCCGATCGCGTACGCCTCGTCGGCATCGACGGCACGCCCCGTGAGGATGAGGTCCATCGCCCGGCTGTGGCCGATCAGCCGGGGCAGCCGGACGGTGCCGCCGTCGATCAGCGGCACTCCCCAGCGCCGGCAGAAAACGCCCATCACGGCATCTTGTTCGACCACCCGCAGGTCGCACCACAACGCGAGTTCGAGCCCGCCCGCGACGGCGTGACCGCTGACCGCCGCGATCACCGGCTTGCTCAGCTCCATCCGGGTCGGCCCCATCGGCCCCGGTCCGGTGCGGTGCACGGGATTGGCGTCCGGAGTGCCGAACGCCTTGAGATCGGCGCCCGCGCAGAATGTTCCGTTGTCGCCGCAGAGCACCGCGACCGAGGCGGAGTCGTCGCGATCGAATTCGTCGAAGGCCGCGAACAGCGCCTCGGCGGTGGGCCGGTTGACCGCGTTGCGCGCCTTCGGCCGGTCGATGATCACGGTGGTGACCGGGCCGTTGCGTTCGACCCGTACCGGTGCTGTCATGGTTCCTCCGTCAGTTCGGCGTTGCTTCGGTCCTTGCGACGTCACCCCGGCGTCGTCACGCCGCGCGGCGAGTTCGGCGGCGAATTCCCGGTAAGCCGCCCTCAGCGAGGGGCCCGGCCAGCCCGCGGGCAGCAGTTCCTCGGGCAGCACCGGATCGGTGAGCAGATGCCGCACGATCGCGGCGGCCGCCAGGAACCGGGCGGGAACGTCGACCGCCGAATCGATCTCGTCGACCAACCGCCGCCCGGTCGCCGACCAGGCGGGCAGGTCCCACAGCAGCGCCGCGAGGCCACCGGAGTCGTCGTCACGGGCATGCAGCACGCGGGTGCGGTCCCGTACCTCGGCGGGCAGGTCGGCGTCGAGGTTGGCAGGACGGAGCCACACGCCTTCGCGTAGCTCGCCGAATCGATTGTCGTGCAGCGTGTTCCGCAGTGCAGCGCGGGTGCGGGCATCGGTGCCGACACTCGTCACCACCAGTGTGGTCCATGCGCCGTCCCACGGTCGCAGCCGCGGATCGATCGCGGCGTCCTGGCGGCGCTGCCGGGCCAGCAGCCGGTCCGACAGCCGGTAGCCGTCCTCTGAGCGCACCAGGTCGCCCGCGGTGACCATCCGGGTGAGGGCGACCCGCACCGTGGCCTCGCGAATGTCGAAATCCGCGGTGAGCCGGACGAGTTCGGCCGCGGTGGCCCAGGCCGGGTGGGCACCCAGCAGCACGCTGAGCACCACCGACCGGGCCGTCATCCGGGACAGACCGTCCGGCACGGTCACACCCCGGAGGCCTTGCGGCCGTGATCGCCGAACGGTTCGTCGCGGTGGCGGACCGCCTCGCGGAATCCGTTGTCGCGAGCATCGGCGACGAAAGCGTGACCCTCGGGGGTGTGCCGGGCGATGCCGTCGAACACCGTGCTGACCATCCTGCTGGTGGCGATCCCCTGTTGCAGCAGCGCGCTGTTCATCGCGAGCTTGACCATGATGAGCTGGTTGACCGGGACCGCGGCGATCCGCTCGACGAGACGTTCGGTGCGCTCGTCGAGATCCTGCGGATCGGGCGCCTCCACGGCGAGGCCCCACTCGGCCGCCTGGGCGCCTGTGATGCAGTCCCCGGTCAGCAGAAGGCGTTTGGCGCGCTGATCGCCGAGCCGGTGCGCCCACATCCCGGCGGCCGGCACACCCCACACCCGGGTCGGCGGGTAGCCGATCTTGGCATCGGACGCGGTGATCACCTGGTCAGCGTGCAGCGCGATGTCGGTGCCGCCCGCCACGCAGTAGCCGTGGATCTTCACCACGGTCGGCTTGTCGCAGTGCAGCAGGCTGGCGAACCCGCGGACGAAGCGGCTCATCATCTGGTAGTCGACCATCGGGTCCCAGGGCTGGTCCGGCAGGTGGTTGACGGCCTGCGTCTTACCCGAGAGCACCGTGTCGCGGTACGGGCTGCCGCCACCGGCCGACGACGAGCCTTCGGCATAGGCGCTGAGATCGAAACCGGCGCAGAAGCCTTCGCCGCGCCCGGACACCAGGATCACGTGCACGGCGGGGTCGAGGTCGGCCCGCTCGACGAGCGCGGAGAGTTCGAGCGGGGTGTCCGCGACGATCGCGTTGCCCTTCTCGGGCCGGTTGAAGGTGATGCGCGCGACCCGTCCGGTCACCTCATAGGTCATCGTCTTGAGGTTGTCGAAGTCGACGGGCCTGATCGCGTGCGTCATGCGGACTTGACCATCGCACGCTCGAGGATCGGCGCGAGATCCAGCCCGGTGGGCAGGGTGCCGAAGGCGCCGCCCCACTGTCCGCCGAGTCTGCTGGCGAGGAACGCCTCGGCCACGGCGGGATGGCCGTGCCGGACCAGCAGCGCGCCCTGGAGCGCCAGCGCGATGTCCTCGGTGACCTTGCGGCCGCGGTACTGGATGCTCTCGAGATCGCCGAGGTCCTGGTGCAGCGCGGCGACGTGCCGGTCAAGACGCGGGTCGTGGCCTGCGGTGCGGGCGAGTTCGTCGAACAGCACCTCGACGCTCTCGGGCCGGGTCGCCATGGCGCGCAACGTGTCCAGTGCGCTGACGTTGCCCGAGCCCTCCCAGATGCCCATCAACGGCGCCTCGCGGTAGAGCCGCGGCATACCGGATTCCTCGACGTAGCCGTTGCCGCCGAGGCACTCCATGGCCTCCGCGGCGTGCGGGGTCGCGCGCTTGCACACCCAGTACTTCGCGGCGGCCAGACCGATACGCCGAAGCAGCGTCTCGCGCTGGTCGCCACGCACCGCGTGATCGGTGGCGCCGGCCATCCGCATGGCCAGCATGGTCGCGGCCTCGGCCTCGACAGCCAGGTCGGCGAGCACGTTGCGCATCAGCGGCTGGTCGATCAGGTACGCGCCGAACGCCTTCCGGTGCTGGGCATGGTGAATGGCGCGGGTCAGGCCGGTGCGCATGCTGGTGGCGCTGCCCAGCGTGCAGTCCAGCCGGGTCAGGTTCACCATCTCGATGATGGTGGGCACGCCGCGGCCCTCCTCGCCCACCAGCCAAGCGGTCGCACCGTCGTACTCGACCTCGCTCGAGGCGTTGGCGTGGTTACCGAGCTTGTCCTTGAGCCGTTGCAGGAACATCCGGTTGCGGGAGCCGTCGGGCAGGATCCGCGGCAGGAAGAAACAGGACAACCCGCCAGGGGCCTGGGCCAGCACCAGGAAGACGTCGCACATCGGCGCGGAGGTGAACCACTTGTGGCCGCGCAGCGCGTACGTGCCGTCACCGTTGGGCGTCGCCTCGGTGGTGCCGGCACGCACGTCGGAGCCGCCCTGCTTCTCGGTCATCGACATGCCCGCGGTGATGCCGGCCTTGGCGGTCGGCAGTGTGAGCTCGGGGTCGTAGACCCGGCTGGTCAGCAGCGGCTCGTAGACCGCGGCCAGTTCCGGGTTGAACCGCAGGGCGGGCACCACGGCGTAGGTCATCGAGATCGGGCAGATGTGACCGGGTTCGGGCGTCCACACCGAGGTCTTCGCCGCGCGGACCACGTGTGCGCCGGGGCGGTCGTCCGCCCAGGGCGCGGCGTGCAGGCCGTGGCCGACCGCGACGGTCATCAGCTCGTGGTAGGCGGGGTCGTACTCGACGTCGTCGACCCGGTGGCCGTAGCGGTCATGGGTGTGCAGCACCGGGCGGTGGCGGTCGGCCAGCTCACCCCAGCGCTGCGCCCGGACGCTGCCCGAGAGCGCGCCGAGTTCGGTCACCTCGTCGACGCCCCACTCGCCGCCCTCGCGGATCAGCGCCTCCTGGAGCACCGGCGCACCGGCGGGATTGTGGTCGAGCAGGGGCGGCACCTGATTGGTGACGACGTGCGTGTCTGCCATGGCTCGATATTACAGTTTCACGACAGTCGCACAATAGTCGTAACAGACTCAGGTGCCGCGACCCTGCGCCTTCGCGGGCTGGTCGGCCGACCGCACACTGTTGAGCACCGACTGGCCCTGCTGGTCGATGAGCCGGGTGAAGATCTGCTGGGCGTAACCGAACACCAGCCCCCACGCCAGGATCTGCGCGGACGTGTCGAGTGCGTTGAGTCCCGGCACGAACTGCCCGCGCATCAGCAGCAGGCCGAGGAACGCGGTCAGCGCGCCGGTCGGCAGCTTGAGCGCCGCCAGCGCCACCGGGATGCCGTACCGCTCGGACGAGCCCTTCACCCGGCTGATCGCGGCCGCGGACGCGATCGCGGCGGCCGTCAGACCGATGAGTTCGACGACGATCAGATCCCAGCGGGTGGTGGTTCTCGCCACCATGACGTCGATGTCCTCGCCGTTGGGCACACCGGGCTTCTGCGCGGTGAACGGTGGCGACTGATTGGTGGGACACACCACCGTGACCTCATTGGTCTCCTCGGGCGAGAAGCACAGCGGGATCAGGTTCTGGGCGAAGACCCCGATGACCGCCACCCCGATCGCCAGCAGCGTCAACAGCACCGTCGTGACGACCACGATGTTGCGGAAACTGCGCAGCCGCAGATCTTCTCGCAGCGCCTCGGAGCTGGCCGCCCGGACCGTGGTGACGATCTTGTTGCGGTCCTCGCTGAACGGCTCGGGCCGGTCCTTCCCGCCGTCGGCACGCGCGGCGCTCAATTGCCCGGCGATCCGCTCGACCTCCCGACGCCCCGGGTCGGTCGACCGGAGATGGCGTTGCACGTGCCGCAGCAGCGATGGCATCTGGCCGGCGACGTAGCTCGCCGGCGCGAGGTTGAGCAACTGCGCCTCCGCCGCGTCGAGGTTGCTCATCGCCCGCTCGAGCAAGGGGCCGTTGCGGCGCGGCCGCCACCGCTTGCCGTCGTCCGGTGGTTTGCCCTCCGCGGCGTCGCGCGCCGCGCGCAGATGGCACTTGATGGCCTCGGCGAGCAGTCCTTCGACCGGCCCCGCGGAGTTCAGCATCATCCAGTCGCACAGCGTCTCGAGTTCGTAGGCCCGGGTCAGCGTGCCCTCACGCCAGCTGACCCGGACCGGGCCGCCCACCGGCCTCAGCACCGCGATGTCCGGCGCCGGGATCGGCAGACTCGAGATGGCGGTCATCGCGTCACGGCAGGAACGAGACGACGGCGTTGTTTCCGCCGCGGCAGGTGATGACGCCGTCGCGGGACTGCACACACGCCATGGTGTACGTCTGGTGCGTCACCGGGCTGAAGGCCTGGATCTCGCCTTCGACGAACGGCGCACTGAACCACGCCGCCCGCACATTGGCGGCGAATTCACACGAGGTGCTCGGGCTGACGAACAGCCCGTCGCCGCACGTCTTGTCCTCGCCGTTGCGCAGGGTGAGGCCCAGCCGGATCAGCACCTCGGGGCCGGCGACGCCGTCGTCGTCCAGCCCGGACCGGCGCTCGAACTCGCGCACCACAGCCTCGGTCTTCGGGCCGAAGTCGCCGTCCGTCGAGAGCTTCGAATACGCCGGGTAATCGCGGTTGAATCGCGCCTGCATCTGCCGGACGTCTTCGCCCCGGTCGCCGATGCGCAGAACTGTCGCCGTGATGGTCATGATGTGCTCCCCCTGTGGTGTCGAACCGTATGCAGGGAGCGTATTTTCGGCGCGGCAGATGATCGCGGGTAGTCGGCTACCCCTTCGGCGACGAATTCATCTCGCGTGCGGCCCGCCGCGCGTCATACCGGTTCAGGCCGACGACGATCAGCGCCGCGAACAGCCAGCCGAGCAGGATGTCCACCACGTAGTGCTCGGCGGTGTACACCAGCGTGAACGCCATGATGAGCGGATAGGCCACCAGCACGGGCCGCCACGCGCGGTGAACGCGACGCCACAGGAAGTAGGCGAGCGCCGCGGACATGCCCGCGTGCAGTGACGGGATCGCCGCCACGAGGTTGACGCTGGCCTGTCCCTGGTCGAGAAGCGCGGTGGCCGAATGCAGATTCAGCTTCCCCCAGCCGCGTCCGACGATGCGTTCGACCCACTGGTTGGCGCCGTCCTGGCTGTCCTGCATCGCACCGAGGACGCCGCCGTCGGGCACACCGCGGGCGGACCGGAACATGCACCGCGGGCCGGACGGGCCGCCTTCCACATCGGTCGCCGTGCACCTGGCGGCCGCCCACGGCGGTGCGGCGGGAAGCAGCGCGTAGATGACCAGCGCCGCCACGTTGAGTCCGACGAACAGCCGGACGAAGCCCTTCCACTCGTCGCGGTTGCGCAGCCACAGCGCCCCTGCCACGACGTACGGCAGGATGAAGAACGACATGTAGACGCTGCTGATGACCACCTCCCACCAGGGCGGCTGCGGCAGTTTGAGCCGCTCCTGCAGCCACACCGTCGGCATCGTCCCGAAGAACAGCCAGCGGTCCATGTCGGCCTGCCAGTGCCAGAGTGTGGGGCGGCCGATCAGGGTGGCCGCGCCGCGGCTGAGGTCGTAGGCGAGCAACAGCAGCGCGAACGGCAGCCAGTCGCGCAGGACGTAGAGCATCTTCCTGCCCTGGCCGATGCTCGCCGCGAGCAGACCGGTGGCGATGTAGAGCAGCAGCAGTTCCCGGTTGAACGCCAGTCCGTCGGTGGCCGTGCGGTACACCACGACGGCGGCCCATGCGGCGATCGCGGTCCGCCGCAGGAACCGGAGTCGCCGCACGCGCGTGTCGGCGGAGTCGTCGTCGACGTGCGTCAGCGCAATCGACGACTGGTCGGTCGCGGTCACATAGGCCTTTCTGACGCCGGTCGGATTCCCGGCGACAGCCTAGTTAACCTTCGCGCCACCCGGCGTTCGAGACGGGTTCGCTCACCGAAGTGTGATTCAGCCGACGTGTTCGCGCAGGAACGCGATGTCGTCCTTGCGGCCCTCGTCGGAGGTCTCGCAGATCACCGGCGCATCGGCGGCCTTGACCACCGCGGCCAGCAGTTGCGGGTCGATCTGGCCGGTGCCGAAGTTGGCGTGCCGGTCGGCGCCGGAGCCCGCGGCGTCGCGCGAGTCGTTGCAGTGCACCAGGTCGATGTGTCCGGTGATGGCCTTGATCCGGTCGACGGCGTCGATCAGGGCCTCGCCGGCGGCCCAGGCGTGGCAGGTGTCGAGGCAGAAGCCGATGCCCTTGTCGCCGATCCGGTCCCACAGCCGGGCGATGGTGTCGAAGTGGCGGGCCATCGCGTGGTCGCCGCCCGCGGTGTTCTCCAGGTACACCGCGACATCGGTCTCGAGGTAGTCCAGCGCCTTGGCCCAGCGCTCGAAGCCCGCCTCCATGTCGTTGTCGTCGGCATGGCCGCCGTGCACGATGACCGCGGTCGCGTTGATCTCGGCGGCCGCGTCGCAGGTGTCCTGCAGGATCTTGCGGGACGGGATCCGCACCCGGTTGTTCGCCGATGCCACGTTGATCAGGTACGGCGCGTGCACGTACAGCGGAATGGTCGACGCCTTGAGCACGTCGGCATCCTCGCGCGGCTTCGGCTTCTTCCAGCTCTGCGGATTGCCGAGGAAGAACTGCACAGCGTCGGCGCCGTCAGCCTGAGCGTCTGCGAGCGGATCGTCACCGTGGACATGAGAACCGATAAGCACGGAGGCCAGTCTAGGCGCGGGGTCCGACGCTCCCGCGGCGGCGGGACCTAGCCCAGCCGTGCCGTCACCGCCGACAGCACCTGCTCCGCCGCGCCGTAGAACGCGCTCAGGTGCGTCTGCCCCGGGATCTCGTCGAGCGTCGCGCCCAGCGCCGCGACGTCGGCGCGCACGTGCGGCACGATCCAGTCCCGCGACCCGACGTAGTAGATCGCCGGACAGGTGACCGATGCGGGGTCGACGTAGCGGGTGGGCGCCATCGATCCCGTGACCGCCGCGGCGACCGCCTGCGGGTCGTTGTCCGCCTCCATCATCGCCGCGAAGGCGGTGTCGGACACCCCGAAGGCCCGCCACACCGCGGCCCAGTCGCCCACGCGCAGGTTCTCCGCCAGCGGGGTCAGCGTGCGGGTGACCTCGTCGCGGTAGGCGTGCATCGCGAAGCCGCCGACCACCAGCTGCTCCACCCGCCGGGGATGGCGGCTCGCCATGCTGCAGGCCAGCCAGCCGCCGCGCGAATAACCCCAGACCGTGGCCCGCTCAATGCCTTCGGCGTCGAGCACCGCGACCAGATCCGCGGTCACGCCGTCCGCTCGGTAGGCGTCGGGATCGTGTGGCCAGTCGCTGCCGCCGTGTCCCAGCGGGTCGACGTTGATCACCCGCCGGCTGCCTGCCAACGCGTCGACGTAACCGGTGTCCGCCCAGTGCCGGGCGGCCATCATCGTCCCCGCCACGAGCATCATCGGCGGCCCGTCGCCGGTCACGGTGTAGTGGATCCCGAATCCGCGCGACGTGGTCCGCATACCGTCGAGTGTCACCGCGTCGCTGCCGATCCGGGGCCGGACACGCACACGAAAAAGCCCCCGCCGATGGCGGGGGCTTCTCCGTGTGGAACTAGCGGTAGTCGCTGTATCCGTAATCGTCCAGCGGCACCGCGGCGCCGGTGGCCTGGCCGAAGTCCGGGCTGTAATACTGATCCTCGTAGGACGGGATCGTGTACGCGGCAGCCCGCGCCTCCTCGGTCGGCTGAACCTGGATGTTGCGGTACCGGTTGATGCCGGTACCCGCCGGGATCAACTTGCCGATGATCACGTTCTCCTTCAGACCCTGCAGCTTGTCGCTGCGGCAGTTGATCGCCGCATCGGTCAGCACGCGGGTGGTCTCCTGGAACGACGCCGCCGACAGCCACGAGTCCGTGGCCAGCGATGCCTTCGTGATGCCCATCAGCACCGGACGGCCTGCCGCGGGCTCAGCACCCTCGGCCACGACCCGACGGTTCGCCGACTCGAACTCGGCACGCTCGGTGAGCGAACCGGGCAGGAACTCCGTGGCTCCCGAGTCGATGATGGTCACGCGACGCAGCATCTGGCGGACGATCACCTCGATGTGCTTGTCGTGGATCGACACACCCTGTGCGCGGTACACCTCCTGCACCTCGTTGACGAGGTGGACCTGCACCGCACGCGGGCCTTCGACACGAAGCACCTCGTGCGGATCGGCCGAACCCTCCATCAGCTGCTGGCCGACCTCGACGTGGTCGCCGTCGGACAGCGGACGCTCGGAGCCGTCCTCGTGCTTGAACACCCGCAGGCGCTGGCGACGCGGCAACTTCTCGTAGACCACTTCCTCGCTGCCGTCGTCCGGCACGACCGTGATCTTGTAGAACTTGTCGGTCTCCTCGAGCTGCACCCGGCCGGTGACGTCCGCGATCGGCGCCTTGTTGCGCGGCACGCGGGCCTCGAACAGCTCCTGGACACGCGGCAGACCACCGGTGATGTCGCCACCGACACCACCCTGGTGGAACGTGCGCATCGTCAGCTGCGTGCCGGGCTCACCGATGGACTGCGCGGCCACGATGCCGACGGCCTCGCCGATGTCCACCAGCTTGCCGGTGGCCATGGAGCGGCCGTAGCAGGTCGCACACACGCCGGTACCGGTGCCACAGGTCAGCACGGAGCGGACCTTGACGTCGGTGATGCCCGCCGCGAGCAGCGCGTCGATCGCCGGATCGCCCAGATCGTGCCCACGCTCGACGACCACGTTGCCGTTCTCGTCGACCGCGTCGGTGGCCAGCGTCCGTGCGAAGGCACTGGTCTCGACGTGCGCGTCGCGCACCAGCGAGCCGTCGGCCAGCCGCTCGGCGATCGTGACGTTGATGCCACGCTCCGTGCCGCAGTCCTCCTCACGCACGATGACGTCCTGGCTGACGTCCACCAGACGACGGGTCAGGTAACCCGAGTCGGCGGTACGAAGAGCGGTGTCCGCCAGACCCTTACGGGCGCCGTGGGTGTTGATGAAGTACTCCAGCACCGTCAGGCCCTCGCGGAACGAGGACTTGATCGGCCGCGGGATGAACTCACCCTTCGGGTTGGTCACCAGACCCTTCATGCCGGCCAGGTTGCGCACCTGCGTCATGTTGCCGGTGGCACCCGACTTGGGCAGCAGCGTGATGGGGTTGTCGTCTGGATAGTGCTCCTCCAGCGCCTTACCCACCTCGTCGGTGGCCTCCTGCCAGATGCGCACCAGCGATTCGCGCCGCTCCTCGGGGTTGAGCGCACCGCGCTGGTACTTCTTCTCGATCCCGTCGGCTTCCTTCTCGTACCGGTCGAGGATCTCGGCCTTCTGCGGCGGGACCAGCACGTCGGCCATCGACACGGTGACACCCGAACGGGTGGCCCAGTAGAAGCCGGCGTCCTTGAGCTTGTCGACGGTCTGCGCGACCACGATCATCGGGTAGCGCTCGGCCAGATCGTTGACGATGCGGGCCTGGACCTTCTTGTGCATCTGCTCGTTGACGAACGGATAGCCAAGCGGCAGCAGCTCGTTGAACAGCACCCGGCCCAGCGTGGTCTCCGCCGTCCAGGCGTCACCGGGCTTCCACCCGGCGTCGCCGAACAGCTCGGCCTCGACCTCGGCCGCCGGACGCTGCTGCGTCAGCCGGACGCGGATCTTGGCCCGCACGCTAAGCGCGCCGCGGTCGAGCGCCATGATGGCCTCGGCCGGCGAGCTGTACACACCGAACTCCGGCTGATCCTTGGCGGCCGCGACGTATTCGCCGGTGTCGCCGGGGATCTCGGTGGTCAGGAAGTACAGACCGGTCACCATGTCCAGACGCGGCATGGCCAGCGGCCGTCCCGACGCCGGCGACAGGATGTTGTTCGAGGACAGCATCAGGATGCGGGCCTCGGCCTGCGCCTCCGCCGACAGCGGAAGGTGCACGGCCATCTGGTCGCCGTCGAAGTCGGCGTTGAACGCCTCACAGACCAGCGGGTGCAGCTGGATGGCCTTGCCCTCCACCAGCTGCGGCTCGAAGGCCTGGATACCGAGGCGGTGCAGCGTCGGTGCGCGGTTCAGCAGCACCGGGTGCTCGCCGATGACCTCTTCGAGGACATCCCACACCTGGGGACGCTGACGCTCGACCATCCGCTTGGCGCTCTTGATGTTCTGCGCGTGGTTCAGGTCGACCAGACGCTTCATCACGAACGGCTTGAACAGCTCGAGTGCCATCAGCTTCGGCAGACCGCACTGGTGCAGCTTGAGCTGCGGGCCGACCACGATGACCGAACGGCCCGAGTAGTCGACGCGCTTGCCGAGCAGGTTCTGACGGAACCGGCCCTGCTTGCCCTTGAGCAGATCGGACAGCGACTTGAGCGGACGGTTGCCGGGCCCGGTGACCGGGCGGCCACGCCGACCGTTGTCGAACAGCGCGTCCACCGACTCCTGGAGCATCCGCTTCTCGTTGTTGACGATGATCTCGGGGGCGCCGAGGTCGATCAGTCGCTTCAACCGGTTGTTGCGGTTGATCACGCGGCGGTACAGGTCGTTGAGGTCCGAGGTGGCGAAGCGGCCACCGTCGAGCTGCACCATCGGGCGCAGCTCCGGCGGGATCACCGGGACGGCGTCGAGCACCATGCCCAGCGGCGAGTTCCGGTTGGACTGGAACGCCGCCACCACCTTGAGCCTCTTGAGGGCGCGAAGCTTCTTCTGCCCCTTGCCGTTCTTGATGGTGTCGCGCAGCGAGTCGGCCTCGGCGTCGATGTCGAAGTTCTCGATGAGCTTCTTGATCGACTCCGCACCCATGGCGCCCTGGAAGTACTCGCCGTAGCGGTCGACGATCTCGCGGTAGAGGTTCTCGTCGACGATCAGCTGCTTGGGCGCCAGCTTGGTGAAGGTGGTCCAGATCTCGTCGAGCCGGTCCAGCTCACGCTGGGCCCGGTCACGCAGCTGACGCATCTCGCGCTCGCCGCCGTCGCGCACCTTGCGGCGCACGTCGGACTTGGCACCTTCCTTCTCCAACTCGGCCAGGTCGGCTTCGAGCTTCTGCGCCCGGGCCTCCAGGTCGGCGTCACGCTGATCCTCGACGGACTTCTTCTCGACGACCATCTCGGCCTCGAGCGTCGAGAGCTCGTTGTGGCGCATCTCGGTGTCCACCGCGGTGATGACGTAGGCCGCGAAGTAGATGATCTTCTCGAGATCCTTCGGGGCCAGGTCCAGCAGGTAGCCCAAGCGCGACGGAACGCCCTTGAAGTACCAGATGTGCGTGACCGGTGCGGCCAGCTCGATGTGGCCCATCCGCTCGCGGCGCACCTTGGCACGGGTCACCTCGACACCGCACCGCTCACAGATGATGCCCTTGAAGCGGACGCGCTTGTACTTACCGCAGTAGCACTCCCAGTCGCGAGTAGGTCCGAAGATCTTCTCGCAGAACAGGCCGTCCTTTTCAGGCTTCAGCGTGCGGTAGTTGATGGTCTCCGGCTTCTTGACCTCGCCGTAGGACCACTGACGGATGTCGTCGGCGGTGGCAAGGCCGATGCGGAGCTCATCGAAGAAGTTGACGTCTAGCACGTAACTCCCTTTCCCCTTTCGGGACTAGAAAAAATGACCAGCTGTTAAGCGAGATCCTCGACGGAGGCGGATTCGTTGCGCGACAAGTTGATTCCCAGATTCGCCGCAGCGCGTTCCAGATCCTCGTCGTCGCTGTCGCGCATCTCGATCGCAGTGCCCTCGCTGGAGAGCACCTCGACGTTGAGGCACAGCGACTGCAGTTCCTTGAGAAGCACCTTGAACGACTCCGGAATGCCCGGCTCGGGGATGTTCTCGCCCTTGACGATCGCCTCGTAGACCTTGACCCGGCCGACGGTGTCGTCGGACTTGATGGTCAAGAGCTCCTGCAGCGTGTACGCCGCGCCGTAGGCCTGCATGGCCCAGCACTCCATCTCGCCGAACCGCTGCCCACCGAACTGCGCCTTACCACCCAGCGGCTGCTGGGTGATCATCGAGTACGGACCGGTGGAACGGGCGTGGATCTTGTCGTCCACGAGGTGGTGCAGCTTGAGGATGTACATGTAGCCGACCGTGACCGGATACGGGAACGGCTCGCCGCTGCGGCCGTCGTACAGCACGGCCTTGCCCTGTCCGTCGACCATCACGTCGCCGTCCCGGTTGGGTAGCGTCGAGGCCAGCAGACCCTCGAGCTCGTTCTCGCGGGCACCGTCGAACACCGGGGTGGCGACGATGCTGTCCGCGGGAGCCGAGCGCAGCTCCTCGGGCAGCTTGCTCGCCCAGTCCGGCACCGTGCCGCCGGAGCCGTCGGCGACCTGGATGTTCCAGCCCGCCTTGGCGACCCAGCCCAGGTGCGTCTCGAGGATCTGGCCGATGTTCATCCGTCGCGGCACACCGTGCGTGTTCAGGATGATGTCGACCGGCGTGCCGTCCGGGAGGAACGGCATGTCCTCGATCGGCAGGATCTTGCCGATGACGCCCTTGTTGCCGTGGCGTCCGGCGAGCTTGTCGCCGTCGGAGATCTTGCGCTTCTGGGCCACGTAGACGCGGACCAGCTCGTTGACGCCAGCGGGCAGCTCGTCGTCGTCCTCGCGCGAGAACACGCGGATACCGATGACCTTGCCGGACTCACCGTGCGGCACCTTGAGCGACGTGTCGCGGACCTCGCGCGCCTTCTCACCGAAGATCGCGCGGAGCAGCCGCTCCTCCGGGGTCAGCTCGGTCTCGCCCTTCGGCGTGACCTTGCCGACCAGGATGTCGCCGTCACGGACCTCGGCGCCGATGCGGACGATGCCGCGCTCGTCGAGATCGGCCAGCACCTCGTCGGAGACGTTCGGGATGTCCCGGGTGATCTCCTCGGCGCCCAGCTTGGTGTCGCGGGCATCGATCTCGTGCTCTTCGATGTGAATCGAGGTGAGCACGTCCTCTTCGACCAGACGGTTCGAGAGGATGATCGCGTCCTCGTAGTTGTGGCCCTCCCACGGCATGACGGCGACGAGCAGGTTCTTGCCCAGCGCCATCTCACCGTTCTGGGTGCAGGGACCGTCGGCGACCACCTGGCCGGACTCGACCCGCTGCCCGGCGTCCACGATCGGACGCTGGTTGGCGCACGTGCCGTGGTTGGACCGCGCGAACTTGCGCATCCGGTAGGTCTTGCGGCTGCCGTCGTCCGCCATCACGGTGATGTAGTCGGCCGACACCTCCTCGACCACGCCCGCCTTCTCGCTGACGACCACGTCGCCGGCATCGATGGCGGCACGCAACTCCATACCGGTGCCCACCAGCGGTGCCTCGCTGCGCACCAGCGGAACCGCCTGGCGCTGCATGTTGGCACCCATCAGGGCACGGTTGGCGTCGTCGTGCTCGAGGAAAGGGATCATGGCCGTGGCCACCGACACCATCTGGCGCGGCGAGACGTCCATGTAGTCGACCTCGGTCGCCGAGACGAACTCGACCTCGCCGCCCTTCCGGCGGACCAGGACGCGCTCCTCGGTGAAGCGGCCGCCGTCGTCGGTCGGCGAGTTGGCCTGCGCCACGACGTGGCGGTCCTCCTCGTCGGCGGTCAGGTAGTCGATCTGGTCGGTGACCACACCGTCGGAGACCTTGCGGTACGGCGTCTCGATGAAGCCGAACGGGTTGACCCGCGCGTACACCGACAGCGAACCGATCAGGCCGATGTTCGGACCCTCAGGAGTCTCGATCGGGCACATCCGGCCGTAGTGGCTGGAGTGCACGTCGCGGACCTCGAGGCCGGCGCGCTCACGGGACAGACCACCCGGGCCCAGCGCCGAAAGGCGGCGCTTGTGGGTCAGACCCGACAGCGGGTTGTTCTGGTCCATGAACTGCGACAGCTGCGACGTTCCGAAGAACTCCTTGATCGCCGCCACGACCGGGCGGATGTTGATCAGGGTCTGCGGCGTGATCGCCTCGACGTCCTGCGTGGTCATCCGCTCGCGGACGACACGCTCCATGCGGGACAGGCCGACCCGGATCTGGTTCTGGATCAGCTCGCCCACGGTGCGCAGCCGGCGGTTGCCGAAGTGGTCGATGTCGTCGACCTCGACGGGCACCTCGACGCCACCGGGCACCGTCATCGTGGTCTGGCCCTCGTGCAGCCGGACCAGGTACTCGATGGTCGCGACGACGTCTTCTTCGGTCAGCGTCGTCGACGACGGCGCACTCGGATTCGCCGTGATGCCGAGCTTCTTGTTGACCTTGTAGCGGCCGACGCGGGCCAGGTCGTAGCGCTTCTCCTTGAAGAACAGGTTCTCCAGCAGGGTCTGCGCGGACTCCTTGGTGGGCGGCTCGCCCGGGCGCAGCTTCCGGTAGATGTCGAGCAGCGCCTCGTCGGTGCCTGCGGTGTTGTCCTTCTCCAGCGTGCTCATCATGATCTCGCTGAAGCCGAACCGCTCGGTGATCTGCTCGTTGGTCCAGCCCAGTGCCTTGAGCAGCACGGTGACGGGCTGACGGCGCTTGCGGTCGATGCGGACACCGACGGTGTCGCGCTTGTCGACGTCGAACTCCAGCCACGCGCCGCGGCCGGGGATCACCTTGACGCTGTGCAGCGTCTTCTCGGTGGACTTGTCGATGGTGTCGTCGAAGTACACACCCGGCGAGCGGACCAGCTGGCTCACCACGACACGCTCGGTGCCGTTGATGATGAAGGTGCCCTTCTCCGTCATCATCGGGAAGTCACCCATGAACACCGTCTGGCTCTTGATCTCGCCGGTGTTGTTGTTGATGAACTCGGCCGTGACGAACAGCGGGGCCGCGTACGTCATGTCCTTGTCTTTGCACTCGTCGACCGGCGCCTTGACCTCGTCGAAGCGCGGGTCGGAGAACGACAGCGACATGGAGCCGGAGAAGTCCTCGATCGGTGAGAGTTCGGTCAGCACCTCTTCGAGGCCGCCGGACGGATTGGCGTCGCCACGCGCCTTGGCGGTCTCCCGCCACCGGTCGGACCCGATGAGCCATTCGAAGGAGTCCGTCTGCACGTCGAGCAGCCCCGGAACCTCGAGAGGCTCGCGGAGCTTGGCGAAGGAAATGCGGTTTGGGGCTCCGGGAACGGAGTTATTGGTGATAGCTTCTGCTGACTTGCTCTGGCTAGAGACTGCCAAGATGCATTCCTTCCAGCACCTCATGCGACGCCCGAGAGCCGGTGTGCCGGTTCTGTTGGCCGCGATATCTGCGTTGGTCCGGCTGACTTCAGCCTGTCCGTGCCCCTGAAGGGCACTCTCCGACGCAGGGCACGCGACTAGATCACTGAGCTAAACGGGGCTCAGGCCAGGCGGGTGTCAGGTGCAGGTGAGGTGGGCAGGATGCAGCCAGCGCAACGTCCAACAATAGCGCAGGACGGCGCATTCCTCAACAAGCCCATATCCGTCGCACGCTGGGGCTGGCTGGGCGCTGGCTGGCGTCCTCGACCCGTACAACATGCTGCCCAACACATTGGCCCGTCGGGGCCGTTCCGTCAAGGGTTCACACGCCGTTTCCTGCGTCGAATCCGGTGGTGAGCAGCAACCGGCGGGCGACGCCGGCCCCGGCGGGTCGACGATGTCCGCACAATGCAATCGCCGCGCGGTCCGACGGACCGCGCGGCGACTGCGTGAAACAGGTTCTAGCGCTCCCGGGCGACCGGGATGGAGGCGGTCGGGGCGTCGTCCTCGTGGCTCCGGTGATGGCGCGACGTCGGTTCGTCGCCGAACTCGCTCCGGCCCTGGTTCGTGCCCTCGAGATCCTCGCGGATGGCCTCCTGCGCGGCCTCGGGCAGCGAACCCATGATCTCGCGCACGCGGGCCTGACGCCGGCCGACGGCCTTGCGCTCGGGCATACCCGGGGTGGCGGACACCTGCGGCGGGACGCCGACGATCTCCTCGACACCACCGTCGTGGTGACCGGCGTCGACCATGGCCTGCTCCTCGGCCATCGTCGACTCGTCCTTCTCCTCCGACATGCCGATCGGGCCGAGGCGACGACCGTTGAGGAACTGACGCACCACCGGCTCGTCGCTGGTCAGCAACACCTCACGCGGGCCGAACATGACCAGCTTGCGGCGGAACAGCATGCCGATGTTGTCGGGCACCGTGCGGGCGATGTTGATGTTGTGCGTCACGATCAGGATCGTGCAGTCGATCTGGGCGTTGATGTCGATCAGCAACTGGCTCAGGTAGGCCGTACGCACCGGGTCCAGACCGGAGTCCGGCTCGTCGCACAGGATGATCTGCGGGTCGAGCACCAGCGAGCGGGCCAGCCCGGCGCGCTTGCGCATACCACCGGAGATCTCGCCGGGGAACTTGGTCTCGTCGCCGGCCAGGCCGACGAGCTCCAGCTTCTCCATGACGATGTTGCGGATCTCGCTCTCCTTCTTCTTCGTGTGCTCACGAAGCGGGAAAGCGGTGTTGTCGTAGAGGCTCATCGAGCCGAAGAGCGCGCCGTCCTGGAACATCACGCCGAACAGCGTGCGGATCTCGTAGAGCTCCTTGGAGGTGCACTCGATGATGTTCGTGCCGTCGACGATGATCCGGCCGCGCTCGGGCCGCAGCAGCCCGATCAGCGACTTCAGGAACACCGACTTACCGGTACCCGACGGGCCGAGCAGCACGCTCACCTCACCGGGCGGGAGGTCGAACGTGACGTCCTCCCAGATTCGCTGGGGCCCGAAGGACTTCGTCAGTCCCTCAACCTGAATGCCAATGCCCACCTGCGATCCTTCCGCCAGACCTAGTCATCGCCACGCGCTCCCCGCCTGTGGCTTGAGTCACTGTAGCGCACGCCGGAGCAGCCTACCGCGTTTGTATCCGCACAGTTACCGGCACCGACAACGCCCTCCCGGCGACATTCGCGGAGTTCGCACCGGCGGGTCAACCGGCCGTGGAAACGACTGCGGGGCCGCCCCGAAAATCGGGACGGCCCCACAGACGAAACGGTCTTACTTGACGGTGACCGAAGCGCCGGCGGCCTCGAGCTTGCCCTTGGCTTCCTCGGCGGCCTCCTTGGTGACCTTCTCGAGCAGCGGCTTGGGAGCGCTGTCGACCAGATCCTTGGCCTCCTTGAGGCCCAGGCCGGACACGATCTCGCGGACGACCTTGATGACGCCGATCTTCTTCTCGCCGGCACCCTCGAGGATGACGTCGAACTCCGACTGCTCCTCGGCGGCCTCGGCCGGGGCGGCAGCGCCACCGGCGGCGGCGACGGCGACCGGCGCGGCCGCGGTGACCTCGAAGGTCTCTTCGAACTGCTTGACGAACTCCGAGAGCTCCAGCAGCGTCATTTCCTTGAACGCGTCGAGCAACTCGTCGGTGGAGAGCTTGGCCATGGTGGTTCCTTCCTGATTTCTTTACTGGCTGGTGGGGTTGGTGGTCAGGCGGCGGACTCTTCGGCCGCTTTCTTCTCTTGTAGTGCTGCGGCGAGCCGGGCGACCTGCGATGCGGGCGCATTGAACAGGCCGGCGGCCTTGGCGAGGTTGCCCTTCATCGCGCCGGCCAGCTTGGCCAGCAGCACCTCGCGCGACTCGAGGTCCGCGATGCGGTTGACCTCGTCGACGGAAAGCGCGCGGCCTTCCATGTAGCCGCCCTTGATGACCAACGCCTTGTGATCCTTGGCGAAGTTCTTGATCGCCTTGGCGGCATCGACCGGTTCGCCCTTGACGAACGCGATCGCCGTCGGCCCGGCGAACAGCTCGTCGAGACCGGCGACGCCGGCTTCGCTCGCGGCGCGCTTGACCAGGGTGTTCTTCGCGACGGTGTAGGTGGCGGACTCCCCGAGCGAGCGACGCAGCTCGGCGAGGTGGGCCACCGTGAGGCCGCGGTACTCGGTGACGACGGTGGCCGTCGCCTCCTTGAACTGCTCGGCGATGTCGGCAACCGCCGTGGCCTTCTCAGCCTTGGCCATGCATGCCTCCTTGTGGTGGGTGTCGGGTGTTCACCCGCATACCGCCGGAGGGCCGGAAACGACGAACGCCCCGACGCAGACAGGTCGGGGCGCAGAAAGTACTGGTGCCTCGTCCTCCTGCGTGGGCCGCCGGGGGTCTGATGAACCGCTTGCGCGAGATCAACAGATCCGTCCGGACCTTCAACCGATTGCTCGGTGACCGACGGTCTTCGGTGGAACGCCGCCAAGAATAGCGCGCCGCCCGCCGATCAGCCAAAACGCCGTCTCCGCTCCCTCGGCGAGCGCCCGGACCGGTGGCGGGTGCCTCAGGCCGGGGCGTGCAGCGTCGCGAATTCGGCCAGCACCGCCAGGTGGTCGTCGACGGTGCGCAGGCCGGCGCCCATGGTGTTCACCGACAGATGGCTGGCGCCCGCCTCGGCCCAGGCCGCCAACTGCGCGCCGGCCCTGTCGGCGTCGCCGGTCCAGTTGACCCGTCCCTCCATCCCGATCGTCGAGGGGTCGCGGCCGGCCGCGATGGCGGCGTCGACGACGATGCCGAGCGCCTCGTCGAGTCGCGGCCCCGGCGCGACCATCGGGAACCAGCCGTCCGCGATACGGCCGGCCCGTTCGTAGCCGCGCTCGGACGCCGTTCCGATCCACACCGGGATCGGTTGCTGCACCGGCAGTGGCGCCAGCCCGGCGCCCGTCACCCGGTGGTGTCGGCCGTCGAACGTGACGCTGCGTTCCGTCCACAGCCGGCGCATCAGCTCGATCTGCTCCTCGGAACGCTTGCCGCGGTTTCCGAAGTCCTCGCCGAGGGCCTCGTACTCGACGGCGTTCCAGCCGATGCCGACGCCGAGCCGGAACTTCCCCTGCGTCAGGAGGTCGACCTCGGCGGCCTGCTTGGCGACGAGCGCGGTCTGCCGCTGCGCAACGATGATCACGCCGGTGACGAGTTCCAGGGCGGGCGCGACGCCGGCCAGGAACCCGAACATCACGAAGGGTTCGTGGAACGTGGTGTCGATGTCGTACGGGCCGTTCCAGTCGGTGTGCACGGCGGGATCGGCGCCTACCACGTGGTCGTACACCAGCAGGTGTCTGTAGCCGAGTTCCTCGACCGCTTGACCGTAGGCGCGCACCGCGCCGACGTCCCCGCCCAGTTCCGTCTGGGGAAACACCACTCCGACACGCATGTGAGCCCTTTCGCCGCCGCCTCTATGACACCCGCGGGAGCGGCTCTATTCCGCGTGAGGCCCCGGTGGCAGGCATCTCAGGCGTCCCGCAGCAGAGCGGCCGCGCCCACCAGCCCCGCGTCGCCGCCGAGCTGCGCGGGCAGCACCCGGACTGCGCGCAGGAAGTCCAGGCCGGCGTAGTGGGTCAGCGCCTCGCGCACCGGGTCGAAGAGCAGCGGACCGGACTTGGCGACGCCACCGCCGATGACGACGAGGTCGAGATCGCACACCGCGGCCACCGACGCGATCATCGCCGCGACGGCGGTCGCGCCGCGTCGGAAGGCCCGTTGGGCCACGGGATCGCCCGCGACGACGGCGTCGGCGAGTTCCTTCGCGTCGGCTTCGGGCGGCGCATCCCAGCCGTGCTCGCGGGCCCACCGGGCCATCCGCGGACCGGCGGCGACGGTCTCCACACAGCCGTGTCCCCCGCACGAGCACAGCGCGCCCTCCGGATCCACGACCACGTGGCCGACGTGCCCGGCGTTGCCGCTGCGACCGTCGTAGGGCGCTCCGTCGAGCACGAGCCCGCCGCCCACCCCGGTCGACACCACCATGCCGAGCAGGAACTGCGCGCCCTGGCCCGCGCCGCGCCACCGTTCCCCCATCGCCATGCAGAGGCCGTCACCTCCGAGACGCACCGGGGCGCCGGTGACGGCGGCGACCCGCTCGACGATCGGAAAGCGTTGCCACAGCGTGATGTTGATGGGGCTGACGGTGCCGGCAGGCAGGTCGATCGGACCGGCCGAGGCGACGCCGACGCCGCGGACACCGCCGCCCGCCGCAGCGAGTGCGCCGTCGATCAGTTCGTCCACGACGTTCCAGATCGCCTCGGCGTCGGTGCGTGGCGTCGGGAGCTTCGCCTGGTGCACCAGCGTGCCCTCGTCGTCGACGAGGCCCGCGGCGATCTTCGTGCCGCCGATGTCGAGCGCCATCGTCAGAGGTCCCATCAGTGGCGGTGGGTGTTGTCGGGTTGGCGGGGGTCACCGGGGTGCTCGTATCCCGGTGCGAGGCGGACGAGTTCGGCGCGCCGGGCGTCGAGCCAGTGCCGGAACGCCCTGCGCCGGGCGGCGGCCAGCAGATGCGCCTCGATCGCCGGCCTGACCGCGGACAGCGCCGGCGCCGCCGCGGGGCGGGAATGCCAGCCGGGCCCGCCCGCGGAGTCCGCGAAGCGCATCGGGTTGCGCACGTGGTAATCCGCCACCTCCGCGGGCGAAACGACGATTCCAGCGGTGACGTCGGCGAACACCGCCCGCGCCAGCGGGTCGGCCAGCACGGCCGCGGCCACGCTGCCGATGTCGAGGCGGGCCGCGTTGTCCGGCAACACATCCGCCTCGCCGGGGGCCCGGTCTGCGGTCAGCCCGCGCGCCTGCGCCTCGGCCGCCACCACCCGCTCGGTCACCAGCAGCTGGGTGAGCCAGCGGCGCAGTTGGCGGCCTTCACTCGTGCCGGGCCTCGGCAGGGCCGACGCGGGCGTGCGGGCGCGCAGCAGGGCTTCGCGCTCGTCGATCTCCTCGGTGCGCACGGTGCCGCCACCGACGGTCGCGGCGACGCTCATCGGATCACCACCTTCACCGCGGGTGTGTACAGCAGCCGACCCGCACCCGCGACGCGGATCAGCGCCCACCACCCGCCCGGGTCGACCCAGACCGGCGGTCGCACGTCGAACGACAGCTCTACCGAGCCCGACGCAGGCACGTCGGCGCCCAGCGCGGCAGGCCCCATCCACTCCCACGTCCCCCACGGACTGATCAGGTGCGCCTCGACGGACAGCCCCGCGAGCGCATTCGACCCCACGGTCACCGACAGCGTCGCGAATTCCCCCGCGACGATGTCGACCGGCGACGGTTCGACGACCAGTCGCAGCAGGCCGGTGTCCGGGACCGGGCCGACTTCGACGATGCAGACGTCTTCGACTGTCTGGCGCCATGATTCGGGTATGTGACCGACGTCCGCGCCGGTGACGGCCAGCTCGGCGCGCACCGGGTACACACCGGGCCCGGCCTCGGTGGGCACACGCACGACGACGTCGGCGGCCAGGTGCTCGCCCGCCGGGAGCACGAACGGCAACTCGGCGGGCTCGGCCGTCCAGCCGGTGGGCATGACGAGCCGGACGTGGCCGTGCAGCGCTGCGTCGGTGCAGTCGCTGGCGGCGGTGAGCCGCAGCCGCACCGCGGAGCCCGGTTCGCCGATAATGCGGTCGGGGTGCAGGTGGGCGACGGCAGGCAGCCCGCCGAGCGGAGCGGGCCCGCGGTTGTGCAGCCAGTACCTCGCGAACAGCGGCTGGGCGGCCTCGGCTTCCGACACCAGCGCCGTCGGCTCGCCGTCCAGCACCCGCGGCAGGTTGAGCCGCGTCGAGACCGTCGCGATCTCGAACCCGTGCAACCGCAGCCGGTCGCTGTCGGACGACGGGCCGAGGGGCTCTTCGAGCAGGTCGACGCGGGTGGCGTCCGACACCGTGCGCAGCCCCGAGTGCAACACCACATCCGCGGTGCCGCCGCGTGTTTCGACGAGCCGGAGCACCACACCCGTCGACGGGTCGGCAGGCCGCACGCTGCCTGCGGCCAGCGGGTTGCCCGCCGCCTTGAGCGCCCCGAGGGTCACCGAGGCTGCGGGTTCGACCGTCAGCAGCGACCCCCACGGCGGCAGTCCGCCGTCGGGCTCGCCGTGACCGGCGACGGCGAGCAGCGGGTGCGAGAACGCGGCGCTGCGAGCGGGTATGCCCGCATCGCGCCAGTCGCCGGCTCCGGATACGAGGGCGTAGTCGAACGTGTGCGTCCAGTGCTGCAGCTGGAAGTTCGAACCGTCGGGCGCGGTGCGCCGCGGCGGGTCGATCCAGGTGCCCGACGGCCAGCCGGTGCACGACCGCATCAGCGAGGTGTGCAGGGTGCCGTCGGTGTCGACGGCGAAGCCGGGAACACCGCGGTTGAGCACCGCCACGGTGTGCGACTCGAAGGGCGCCGCAGTGACGGCGGCCTGTTGCTCGACGGTGATCTCGGCGTCGTCCAGGTCGTCGACCAGTGCGGCGACGGCGCCCGGGCCCGCGACGACCAGCACCGGTAGCGCCTGCACGGCGCGCAGGTCGGCGCCGGGCACCCAGGCGGTCGTCAGCGGTTCGGCGGCGGGCACCCACACGCGCGCCGCACCCGTCGCCCGCAGCTGTCGCTCGAACTCCTCGCTGTAGGACGGGTCGGCGGCATTCAGAACCGTTGCGGTGAAAGCATTCTCGTCCGGGCCGCCGAGTGCGATCCGGGTGTCGGGCAGATTCGAGTCGACGGCCAGGTCGCCGTAGCGGGGCTTGTCGGCGCCGCTGCAGGTCGCGGTCACACCGGCGCGGGCCAGCGCGACGATCAGGTCGCGGGCGGTCCGGCCGCTGGCAGACTCGGCCGGGGTGACCACCTCGGCGACCCCGACCGGGTACACCTGCGCGCCGATCCGCACCCGTACCGCCGACGACAGGCCGAACCAGCCGTATGCCGGGTTGTCCAGCGTCCACGGATGCCGCGCGGAGTCGACGGCGGTGTCGGCGCCGCGGTCGTGCAGCAGTCCGAAGCCGCGGCCGATCACCGCGTCGGCCACCTCGCTGACCGGCAGCGCTCCGGGCACCGGGCACGGCCAGCGCAGCCGCAGCAGCTTGTCGGCACCGGTGAACTCGTCGATCGTGGTGCGGCAGTCCACCCGGGCGACACCGCGCCACAGGGTCAGCGTCTGGGTGTAGCGGAGTACACCGGGCACGTTGCCGCGCACCATGATCCGCTCACCCAGGGCACTGCGCAGCGTGGTCACCTCGGCGGACGACGCCGACGATCCGGCCACCGGTCCGCTGGGCAGCAGATGCCACGGTCCCTCACCCGATTTCGGATGCGCGGGATACTCGTCGTAGACGGCGAGTTCGTTGCCGACCGCGCCCGCCGCGATGAGTTCCCGCCCCGATTCCGTCTCGACGAGGGACGTCACCCCTCCGCCGCGCGCGGGGTCGACCCGTACCCGGTAGTGCTCGTTGCCGATGGTGTTGTCCGGCATCGCCTCCCACGTCGCGGTTGGCGCGGCGTCCGCCAGCCGGTAGGACCGCCATCCCAGCGACGGCATGTCCCGGGCGAGCCAGCTGACCGTGTGACCGCCGTCCTCGACGAGTGCCTGCACGTCGGCGCCGTCGGTGTCGAGCACGCGCACACCGGCACCGACTGGCTCGGTGAGTCGCACCGTGACCACGTCATCCCGGTTGTGGGTCAACGTGTTCCACACCACGACCGACCGCCCGTCGGGTCCGGTGTGATCGCTGACGGTCTGCGAGAGCAGCATCAGCGCGTTGTCACGCACGGTGGTGCCGAGTTGCCACGCATCGCGCCAGCCCGTCAGCAGGTCGAGGTAGACCTGGTCGGATTCCGAGCCGGTGATGGCGTCGTGGTGGGCGCCGTAGGCCAGCTGCACCCAGGCCTTGGCCAGCGCCGCCTCGGGGTAGGTCGCGCCGCCCACCAGCCCGGCGAACACCGCGAAGCGTTCGGCGTCGAGCACGGCGTCCTCGGCGGCGCGGTTGGCCTGCTTCGTGTCGATGTACGACACGTCCTTGCCGGTGTAGATCGGGTTCATGTCGCGGGTCTGCGGCGACGGTTCGACCCCGCGATCGCTCAGTTCGGCACGGACGGCGGCGAAGAACTCGCTGGGCAGGGCGCAGACGAACCGCGGCCAGCAGTAGCGGGCCGCCCAGTCGCGGTGGATCTGGGTGACCCACTTGTTGGGCGGGGTGTAGTCGGTGCCGACGGGCAGTAACACGTTGCGGGTCAACGCGACCCGTTTCAGCTTCGTGAACAGGTCGAGTGTGGCGGCCTCCGCCTCGGCCAGCGACGGGGCGGAGTCCATCCACCAGCCGGCCGCGTAGTGGGCCGGCATGTAGTGCGTGAGCAGTCCCCGCCCGGACGGCGCGATCCATTCGAACTCACTGCTGAACTGCATGCGTTCGGGATCGCCGTCGTCGGCCATCGGACCCCACTGGTGGTGCGGGCCGCGCGCCCAGGAACTCGACGTCAGGCCGGCGTCGGCGGCCATGCCGGGGAACTGCGGATCGTGGCCGAACGCGTCGAGCTGCCATGCGGTGGCGGGGCCGGCGCCGAGCACATCGCGCTGAAAACCGGTACCACACACGAAGTTACGGATCGTCGTCTCGGCGCTGGTGAGGTTGGTGTTCGGCTCGTTGTAGGTTCCGCCCATCACCTCGACGCGGCCGTCGGCGATCATCGCGCGCAGGTCGGCGCGGTCCTCGGGGTGGGTGTCCCAGTACGGCTTGAGGTAGTCGACCTCCGCGAGGACGAACTTGTACTCCGGTTCACGACGCGCCATCTCCAGGTGGGCGGCGACCAGGTCGAAACTGTGCGTCTGCCTGCATCGCCCCGGCGGGTCCTCGGTCCACTGACTGGTGTAGGCGGCCTGGGTGTTCCACCACACCGGGTCGTAGTGGAAGTGGCTGATCATGTGCATCGTCCAGCCGGGTTCGGCGACGGTGAAGACGAATTCGGTGTCCCCCGCCTTCGCGGCGCGCTGCTCGCCGGGCACCGGATCCTCAACCGCGACCGGTACCTCGGCGGTGCCGTCGGTGGACGCGACGTGCACCTCGCCGGCCAACCGGTCGCCCTCGACGGCGATCAGTCCAGCGCCGCCGCCGGTGTAGCTCACACGGACGATCTGCAGCGGCGCGCCGGGCGGCCCGGCGAACAGCTCCGTCGACTCCGCGGAGGTGACGTGCACCACCGCACCCTACGGCGTCAGCCTCGGGAAATGTCGACGACAAGCGCGCGGTGATCCGATATCGGCAGTGCGACATCGAAGGCGCGGTCGACGCGCAGTGTGTGGTCGTCAGTCAGGATGTGGTCGAGCTGGCGGTCGGGCTGTTCAACCGGGAATGTCAGCGCCGCGCCGAGCGGCCGGAATCCCGACCAGCGGCTCGGGGTGGGCGGGGTCATGTTGAGGTCACCCATCAGCACCCGCGGCCCGTCGAACCCACGCAGGTCGCGCACCAGCCGCCGCATCTGCGCCCGGTTCCAGCCCGGCACGAACGACAGGTGGGTGTTGGCGACGGTGAGCGGTCCGAGCGGCGTGTCGAGCCTGCCGATCATCGCCGCGCGCGGTTCCTCGTTGACGATCTGCACGCGGTTGGGGCCGGGCAGGTACATCGGGAACCGCACCGGAATCCGCGGCAGCCGGACCACCTGCCATGTCTCGGCCGGAAACCGGGACAGCAGCGCGATGCCGTAGGCCGCCGTGCCGGGCTGTTCGCGGCCGGTGGCCGCCATCCAGGTCGCGCCGGGGGTACCGGCGATGGCGGCGACGAACCGGTGGCTGACCGCACGCATCGCCTCGGCCGCGACGGCGGTCAGGTCGGCCTTTCCCGACCGCGGCTGGTCGAAATCCACCTCCTGCAGCGCAAGGATGTCGGGGTCGAGTTCCCGCACGGCATCGGCCAGCCGTCCGAGGTCGACGTCGCCGTGACGCAAACTGCGTCCGTGCAGAATGTTGAAGGTGGCCATCCGCATGGGTACTTGTTACCCGCACCGGCTGACCGCAGACACCTGAAAGTAGATCCTTGGCTGCACGAAACGACGACCTACGCGACGCGCTACGGCGCGCGGCGTCCGCACTGCGGGCGGACGGACCCGACTTCGCGCTGGCAGGCAGCTATGCGCTGTGGGCGTACGGCGGGCCCGAACCCGTCCACGATGTGGACTTCGTGGTCGCCGAACCGGACACCGAGGCCGCGGCGTCGACACTGGAGAAAGCCGGATTCCGGATCGAACGCACGCCCGAGGACTGGTTGTTCAAGGCCTGCGTCGGCAGCGACTTCGTCATCGACGTGTTGCACGCGCTCAACGGCGTCCCGGTCAAGCACCACACCGTCGAGGCCGGAGAGGAACTCGACGTGCTCGCGATCAGGATGCGCGTGCTGCCACCCACCCATGTGCTGATCGAGAAACTCAACTCGCTCAACGAACACCGCTGCGACTTCGCCGCGTTGCTGCCCGCGGTGCGTGCGGTCCGCGAGCAGGTCGACTGGGACCGCGTGCGCGCCGACACCGCCGACAGCCCGTTCGCCGCCTCGTTCCTGTATCTCATCGAGCGGCTGGACCTCATCTGACTCCTCCGGCGGCGCGGCGCAACCGGTCGGCGACCACCGCCGCCGCCTCGGCCACCTCCGGCGGCTCCAGCACCTCGAAGTCGACACCCACCATCGCGAAGTACACCGCCATGCGCGCGGGGTCGTCGGCGCCCGCCGTGACGATGCAGGCGTCCGGCCCGTCGGCCTCGACGACCGCCGATGCATCCGAGAAATGTTGTCGCAGAGTCTCTTCGGATGCCGCGAAGCGGATCCGGGCGACGTAGCGGTAGGGCGATGTGCTGATCGCCCGTCGCACGTAGTCGGCGGCGTCGGGCGCGTCACGCGCGGCGAACGTGCTGCCGAGCGCGCGGACGTCGGCCATCCGGTCCAGCCGCAGGCTGCGCCAGTCCTGCCGGTCGCGGTCGAAGGCGAGCAGATACCAGCGCCGCCCGGTGGTGACCAGTTGGTAGGGCTCGAGCCTGCGTGAGGTGGCGGTGCCCGCCCGGTCGACGTAGCCGGCGGTGACGTGCTCGCGGTCCCGGCAGGCCCTCGCGAGCGTCATCAGCACGTCGGGTTCGACCGGGGTGTCCGAGGTGCCCGACGTCAGCGTCACCGTCGCCTCGTGCACCGCCGACACCTGCGAGCGCAGCCGCGCCGGCATCACCTGATCCAGCTTGCTCAGCGCGCGCAGCGCCGACTCGCCGACACCGGCGACACTGCCGCCCGCGGCCAACCGCAGGCAGACCGCCATCGCGACGGCCTCTTCGGGATCGAGCAGCAGCGGCGGCAACGCCGCCCCGGCGCCCAGTTGGTATCCGCCGCCGTGGCCCTTGCTGGCGTGCACCGGGTAGCCGAGCTCCCGCAGCCGGTCGACGTCGCGGCGCACGCACCGGGCTGTCACTCCCAGCCGGTCGGCGAGCTCGTCGCCGGTCCACACCCGCCGGCCCTGCAACAGGCCCAGGAGTTGGAGCACTCGGCTCGTCGTTTCCGCCATGTTCACCATCGTGCCGCACTCTTAGGACCGAAACAGTCCTATAACGCTGCGAGGCTGATGCCATGGATACGCGAACCAGCCTGAACTCGGTCCTGACCGATCAGCTCGAATACCACTGGACCAACGCACTGCGCCCGCGCCTCGACCGACTCACCGACGACGAGTACTTCTGGGAGCCGGTACCCGGCTGCTGGACGGTGCACCGCGACGGCGGCATCGACTTCAGCTATCCGCCCCCACAGCCGGAGCCGTTCACCACGATCGCCTGGCGGCTGGCCCACGTCATCGTCGGTGTGTTCGCCGTGCGCAACCACAATCACTTCGGCGGTCCGCCCGCCGACTACGAATCCTGGGCCTACGCCACCGATGCCGCCACGGCGCTGCGCCAACTCGACGAGGCCTACCGGAATTGGATCGACGGGGTGCGCACACTCGGCGACGATGGTCTCGACCGGCCGTGCGGCCCCGCCGAAGGGCCCTACGCTGAACGCTCGATGGCGGAATTGGTGCTGCACATCAACCGGGAGGTCATCCACCACGGCGCCGAAATCGCCTGCATCCGCGATCTTTACGCACACTCCACCCAGACGAAAGAGGCCTGACCCGATGCCCGGAATGCCACCGCCCGTTGCCGACGAACGACAGGCTCTGATCGAATTCCTCGCGTTCCAGCAGAACGCCTTCCTGTCCGCGGCGTACGGCCTGACCGACGAGCAGGCCCGCGCCACGCCGTCGGTCAGTGCGCTGTCGATCGGCGGGCTGGTCAAACACGCCGCCGGGGTGCAGAAGGGCTGGACCGAGCGCGCCACCCATGCTCCCGATTTCCCGCCGCCCGACCCGCGGCCGATGGAGGAGCAGATGGCCGAGTACCAGGATCAATACGTGATGCGTGAGGACGAGACGCTGGAGGAACTGCTCGACGAGTTGAAGGCGCAGAACGCCGAGATCCTGCGGGTCTTCGGGGAGAAGGACCTCGACGCCCTCGTGCCCGTACCGCGCAATGTCCCGTGGTTTCCGCAGGACATCGATCACTGGTCGGTGCGCTGGGTGGCGATGCACCTCATCGAGGAACTCGCCCGGCACGCGGGCCACGCCGACATCATCCGTGAATCCGTTGACGGCGCAACGATGTACGAGTTGATGGCCGCTCGCGAAGAGTGGCCGGAGACCGACTGGGCGCCGCGGTGGCGCCCGCCGACGGTGGCCTGACCCCTACCGGTCGAGGACCAGGCGCAGGGCCTGGTCCACCACGGCGTCGAGGTCGTCGCCGAGGCGGCCGGTCAGCCACTGCTGGGCGAGTTCGGCCATCGCCCCGGTGTACATCGCCGCACCGACGCGCGCGGCCACCGGGTCGGTGCCGGGCTGCAACCGCCAGCCCTCGGTCAGCACGAGTTCGAGGAGCAGGTCGACGGCCGCCTCCCGTCGGGCGGCCAGCACCGGGTTGGCCCGCGCGTCGGTGAACAGCACACGGCCGCGGCGCGGGTCGGCCGAACCGAAACCCAGCACCGCGGCGATGCCGGCGCGGGTGCGGTCGCGCAGCGAATCACCGGCGCGCGCCATCGCGGCTGCCACGTCGGCGGTGAGCTGTTCACTCACCTTGTCGTAGACGGCACCGAGCAGGTCGTCGACGTCGGGGAAGCTCTCGTAGAAGTAGCGGGTGTTCAGCCCGCACTCGCGGCACACCGACCGCACCGACACGGCCGACTCACCGCCGTCGCCGAACAGCCGGAACGCCGCATCGACCAGCAGGCCGCGGCGCTCGACGCGCCGGTCGGTGAGCGGCACACCGGCCCAGCGGGTGGGGCTCGACATCGGACCAGCCTACGACCGATCCGGCAAATCTGGTCACAACCGTGCCCAGACGCTAATCTGGTCACACTCGTGACCAGACCCGGAGGGCCGACCATGGACCTGCTTCCCCAACAGATCGTCGAGAACCGGCTCAAGCGCCAGTTCAACCAGGACGTCCGGAGGCACTTCTTCCGCGGGATGGAATTCGCCGGGCCTGCGGGCGACCCCGGCTGGTTCGGGCCCGGCAGCGCGGTGTGGCACGTGCACTCCCACCTCGAGGCGATGATCTTCGGCCTGCAGTGCGCGGCGTACATGGAGCGCCTCGACCCGTCGATCTACTGGATGGGGATGCACCATTCCCGTCTGGTGAAGCGCGACGCCGACGGGGTGGCGCGGCCCGAGATCGACCCGAAGGGCGCCTCGGTGCGGCTCGGCCACTCGGTGGCCTTCTTCATCGGCACCGCCTACGGCTCCACCGACACCGCAGAACGGCTGGCCACCACGGTGCGGTCCATGCACCACACCATCAAGGGCGTGCGGCCCGACGGTCTCCCCTACGACGCCGACGATCCCGACTGGCTGCGCTGGAACTACGCAACCGTGGTCTGGGGCATCGCCACCGCACACCAGCTCTACCATCCGAACCCGTTGCGCGGCAGGGCGATCGACCGCTACTACGGCGAGTTCGTCCGCGTCGGGCACGCGCTCGGCGGCACCGATCTGCCGTCGACGAAGGCCGACACACTCGAGTGCCTGAAGTCTTATCTGCCCCGGCTCGCGGTCACCCATGGCGCGGCACTGGCCACCGGCCCGAACCTGCCGATGCCGCAGAGCGCGCTGAACTGGGCGGTGCGCGACACCATGCCGCGGTGGGGGAAAGAGCTGATCCAGCACCGCAACCCCCACCCCGTGGAACGGGCCGCGCGGCGCGCGATGGTGTGGACGGCGATCAACGGCCTGCACACCGCCGCCGGCCCGGCGCCGGAGTTCGAGCAGGCCAAGGCGCGGCTCGCCGGCGGCGTCGACCCCGCGCTGGCGCCGCACACCGAGCCGGCGTATGTGCTGGGCAGCGACCCTCGGCGCAGCCGAGCCGAGATCGAGCGCACCTTCGCCTGAACTCCGCGGGAGCCCCCGGGCTCCCCCGAGCCTTCCGTGCACAAGACGGCTGCGTGTCGGCGCTGTGACCCGCTGCACACGCTTTTTCGCCTGCTCGCCGATTTTGAGACACTGGCGGTTATGAGTGTCACGCGAAAGACCCAGCACCGCGAGGTCGCCAAGCTGGACCGGGTGCCGCTGCCCATGGAGGCCGCCCGCGTCGGCGTCACCGGTTGGCAGATCACCCGCACCGGCGCACGCGTCGTCAGCAAGCTGGCGGGCCGCGGGTCCCTGCAAGAGAAGGTCGTCAAGCAGATTCCCCAGACGTTCGCCGACCTCGGACCCACCTACGTCAAGTTCGGCCAGATCATCGCGTCGAGTCCCGGCGCCTTCGGCGAACCGCTGTCCCGGGAGTTCCGCAGCCTGCTCGACCGGGTGCCTCCGGCGAACGCCGACGAGGTGGCCAAGCTGCTGCGCGAGGAACTCGGAGGCGATCCGGCAACGCTGTTCAAGTCCTTCGACACCACCCCCTTCGCCTCCGCGTCGATCGCTCAGGTGCACTACGCGACGCTGCACACCGGCGAGGAGGTCGTGGTCAAGGTGCAGCGGCCAGGGATCCGCCGCCGCGTCGCCGCCGACCTGCAGATCCTCAAGCGCGGCGCCCGCCTGGTCGAGTTCGCCAAGCTCGGCCAGCGGCTCAGCGCCCAGGACGTGGTCGCCGACTTCGCCGACAACCTCGCCGAGGAGCTCGACTTCCGGCTCGAGGCGCAGTCGATGGACGCGTGGGTGTCGCACATGCACACCTCCCCCCTCGGCGAGAACATTCGGGTGCCGCAGGTCTACTGGGACCTGACCAGCGAGCGGGTGCTGACCATGGAGCGCGTGACGGGCGTGCGCATCGACGACGCCGCCGCGATCCGCAAGCAGGGCTTCGATGGCACCGAATTGGTCAAGGCACTGCTGTTCAGCGTCTTCGAGGGCGGCCTCAAGCACGGGCTGTTCCACGGCGACCTGCACGCGGGCAATCTCTTCGTCGACGACGAGGGCAAGATCGTGTTCCTCGACTTCGGCATCATGGGCCGCATCGACCCGCGGACACGCTGGCTGCTGCGCGAGCTCGTCTACGCGCTGCTGGTCACGAAGGACCACGCCGCGGCGGGCAAGATCGTCGTGCTGATGGGCGCCGTCGGCACCATGAAGCCGGAGGCCGAGGCCGCCAAGGACCTGGAGAAGTTCGCCACGCCGCTGACCATGAAGTCACTCGGCGACATGAGCTACGCCGAGATCGGCAAGCAGCTCTCCACCCTGGCCGACGCCTACGACGTCAAGCTGCCCCGTGAGCTGGTGCTGATCGGCAAGCAGTTCCTCTACGTCGAGCGCTACATGAAGCTGCTCGCACCGAAGTGGCAGATGATGAGCGACCCGCAGCTGACCGGGTATTTCGCCAACTTCATGGTGGACATCAGCCGCGAGCACAAAGAGAAGACCGTCGACGAGCGCTCGCGCGAGGAGCAGACAACAGAAGAGGTCGAGGCGTGATGGAGATCCGATCCGGCAAGGCGTCCTCAGGTGAGGTCGAGATCTTCTACGAGGACATGGGCGACCCGAACGATCCGGCAGTCCTGCTGGTCATGGGCCTGGGCGCGCAGCTGATCTTCTGGCGCGAGGGTTTCTGCCAGAAGCTCGTCGACCAGGGCCTTCGGGTGATCCGGTTCGACAACCGCGACGTCGGGCTGTCCACCCACCTCGACGGCCGCCGGACCAAGGGTTCGCAGGTCGGCAACATGGTGCGGTCCTTCCTGGGGCTCCGCAGCCCGTCGGTCTACACGCTCGAGGACATGGCCGACGACGCCGCCGCGCTTCTGGACCACCTGGGCATCGACCGGGCACACATCGTGGGCGCCTCGATGGGCGGCATGATCGCGCAGATCTTCGCCGCCCGCCACGCGGAGCGCACCAAGACGTTGGCCGTCATCTTCTCCAGCAACAACCAAGCGTGCCTGCCGCCGCCCGGTCCGCGGCAGCTGCTCGCGGTGATCACGGGCCCGTCGCCGAACTCTCCGCGCGACGTCATCATCGAGAACTCGATCCGGGTGAGCAAGATCATAGGCAGCCCCGGCTACCGCTCCTCCGACGAGGATCTGCGCGCCGACGCCGTCGCGTTCTACGACCGAGCGTTCTATCCGCAGGGCATCGCCCGGCAGTTCAATGCGATCACCGGAAGCGGCAGCCTGCGCCACTACGATCGGCAGATCACCGCGCCGACAGTGGTCATGCACGGTAAGGCCGACAAATTGATGCGCCCCTCAGGCGGACGGATCATCGCGCGGACCATTCCGGGGGCGCGTCTGGTGCTGTTCGACGGCATGGGTCACGAGCTCCCCAAAGAACTCTGGGACGACGTGGTCGGCGAGTTGAAGACCACTTTCGCCGAGCGTGCCTGAGCAGCGGCGGCACTTCTCGATTCGGCCCGCGACGGGCGAATCGGATACGATCCGCTGTCGAGCGCAGGGGCTCGTTGCAGCGTCATCGAAGACGCCGGCGAAGCCCAGAACGGCCAGAAAGGCATGACCATGGCCCCTTCGGGCAAACTGAAGCCGCACTTCGAGGACGTCCAGGCACACTACGACCTGTCCGACGACTTCTTCCGGCTTTTCCTCGACCCTTCGCAGACCTACAGCTGCGCCTACTTCGAGCGTGACGACATGACGCTCGAGGAGGCCCAGCGGGCCAAAGTCGATCTGGCACTGGGCAAGCTGGGCCTGCAGCCCGGGATGACGCTGCTCGACGTCGGCTGCGGCTGGGGCGCCACGATGATGCGCGCGGTCGAGAAGTACGACGTCAACGTCATCGGCCTCACCCTGAGCAAGAACCAGCACTCGCACGTCGAGCGGGTGTTCGCCGAGTCCGACAGCCCGCGGTCGAAAACCGTGCTGCTGCAGGGCTGGGAGGAGTTCGACCAGCCGGTGGACCGCATCGTGTCGATCGGCGCGTTCGAGCACTTCGGCAAGGACCGCTGGGACGACTTCTTCGCCATGGCCTACCGGGCGCTGCCCGACGACGGCGTGATGCTGCTGCACACGATCACCGCGCTGACCATTCCGCAGATGGTGGAACGCAAGATCCCGCTGACGTTCTCGGTCGCGCGGTTCATCAAGTTCATCATCACCGAGATCTTCCCGGGCGGTTACCTGCCGACCATCGAACTCGTCGGCGAGCACGGCGCCAAGGCCGGCTTCAACCTCACCCGCACCCAGTCGTTGCAGCCGCACTACGCCAAGACGCTGGACTGCTGGGCCGACGCGCTCGAGGCCCGCCGGGACCAGGCGATCGCCATCCAGTCCGAAGAGGTCTACGACCGCTACATGCACTATCTGACCGGCTGCGCGGACGCGTTCCGGAAGGGTTACGTCGACGTTTGCCAGTTCACGCTGGAGAAGTGATCTTCAACAACCAGCAAACTCCTGATTACTAGCTGGTCGACGACTCCAGACACCGGGTCGTCGCCGGGTGTGCGACACGCTGTAGGTTCGCAGGTCGACGCCCAGAAACGGGGGTAGCGTGCGGTCACAACACGACCGACGCGGGAGCACTGCAGACGACCTGTCGCGAGGAAGGCCACCCACGAACATGCCAGAGAAAACAAATACCGAAACAGAGTTGCGGCCGCACTTCGAGGACATCCAGGCCCACTACGACCTGTCCGACGACTTCTTCGGCGTCTTCCAGGACCCCACACGCAAGTACAGTTGCGCGTACTTCACGGGTCCCGAGGTGTCGCTGTCCGAGGCGCAGATCGCCAACGTCGACCAGCACCTGGACCGGCTGGACCTCAAGCCGGGGATGACCCTGCTCGAGGTGGGCTGCGGCTGGGGCCTGACGCTGCAGCGGGCGATGGAGAAGTACGACGTCAACGTCATCGGCCTGACGCTGAGCAAGAACCAGCAGGTCTACTGCGACCAGCTGCTGAGCAAGCTCGACACCAGCCGCACCTACGACGTCCGCCTGCAGGGCTGGGAGCAGTTCCACAGCCCGGTCGACCGCATCGTGTCGATCGAGGCCTTCGAGCACTTCGGCTTCGAGCGCTATGACGACTTCTTCAAGACGTGTTTCGACATCCTGCCCGACGACGGCCGGATGACGATCCAGAGCAGCGTCGGGTACCACCCCGACGACCTGCAGGCGCGCGGCAAGAAGCTGACGTTCGAGCTGGCCCGGTACGTGAAGTTCATCCTCACCGAGATCTTCCCGGGCGGCCGGCTCCCCAGCACCCCGATGATGGTCGAGCACGGCGAGAAGGCCGGCTTCGTCGTGCCCGAGACGTTGTCGCTGCGCAACCACTACATCAAGACGCTCGGCATCTGGGCCGCCAAGCTGGAGCAGCACAAGGACGAGGCCATCGCCGCGACCGACGAGGAGAACTACCACCGCTACATGAAGTACCTGCGCGGCGCGCAGTACTACTTCGTCGACGAGAGCATCGACGTCAGCCTGGTCACCTACCTCAAGCCCGGCGCCGCGGCCTAGTCAGGCCGTCACCGCGAAATCCCCCGACGAAAGTCGGGGGATTTCTGCGTCTTGTGTCGGATCCCGGCGCCGGCGTTCGTCGACACAGTAGAGAGTGGAACAGAAGGGTTGCACTCGCTACCGGGAAGGTCGTCACCGATGCATTACTTCGCCCTGCTGCTGGGACCAGAGGCCACCGAGGAGCCCGACGCCGAGACCCAGGCCGCCATCATGACCGCGTACACGGAGTTCCACACGAGCGCCGGTGCGGCGATCAAGGCGGGCGACGCGCTCGCCGGGTCGGCCACCGCCGTCGGCATCACCGGCGGCCCCGACCACCCGGTGGTCACCGACGGCCCGTTCGCCGAGGGCGCCGAGGTCGCCGGCGGCTATTACGTGTTCGAGGCCGACAACCTCGACGACGCGCTGGGCATCGCCCGCCGGATACCGGCCTGCCAGGACGGCGCTGTCGAGGTGTGGCCGATGGTCGGGTGGGAGGCGCCCACCGAGCCGATCGGCGACGACTGGTTCGCCCTGCTGCTGGAACCCGCGGACCAGCCGTGTACGCCCGGCACCGAGGAATGGGAGAGCGGCGAATGCAAGCACGCGGAGTTCGGCCGGGCGGCCGGTGAGCACATCCTCGGCGGAGCGCCGCTGCACCCGCCGAGCACGGCGACCACGGTGCGCGTGCGCAACGGCGAGGCCTTGCTGACCGACGGTCCGTTCGCCGAGGGCGCCGAGGTGGCCAGCGGGTTCTACCTGCTACGGGCCACCGACCGCGACGAGGCCGTCAAGATCGCCTCGATGATCCCCGCCACCACCGTCCATCTGCACCGCCTGGTCGGCGTCTCCAGCCTCTGACCACGCTGCATGACCGAACTGGACGGCGTCTTCCGGCGGGAATGGGGTCCGGCCGTCGCGGCACTCGCGCGGTGGTCGGGCGACCTCGGCATCGCCGAAGACGCCGTCCAGGAGGCGTGCGCCGAGGCGCTGCGCGCGTGGCCGCGCGACGGCGTGCCCGACAACGCCGGGGCGTGGCTGACGACCGTGGCCCGCAACCGGGTGCTCGACCGGCTCCGCCGCGAATCGGCCCGTTCCGGGAAGGAGTACGCCGCGGTGGTCGACGAGCTGAACGCCCGGACGGACGCGCTCCCGCACCGGGTGCGCGACGACGAACTGCGGATGATGTTCACCTGCGCGCATCCGGCGCTGGACCGACTGTCGCAACTGGCGCTGACACTGCGGCTCATCTCGGGCCTCACGGTCGCCGAGATCGCGCGTGCGCTGCTGCAGTCCGAGGCCGCCGTCGGTCAGCGAATCACGCGCGCCAAGAACAAGATTCGCAGTGCGAACATCCCGCTGCGGGTGCCGCCTGCCGAACTGCTGGCCGAGCGCACACCCCACGTGCTGAGCTGCATCTACTCGGTGTTCACCGAGGGCTACTGGTCCACGGCGGGGCCTTCGGCGATCAGGGACGAGCTCTGCAGTGAGGGGGTCCGGCTGGCCACTGAACTGTGCGACCTGATGCCCGCCGAGCGGGACGCCCAGGCGCTGGCCGCGCTGACACTGCTGCACGACTCGCGCCGCCGCACCCGGGTGGACGCGGCCGGCGCGCTGGTGCCGCTGGAGGAACAGGATCGCAGCCGATGGGACCGCGGCCAGATCGCGGCGGGTCTGGAGCGGCTGCGCCGGGCGGCGGGTTCGGGTGGGCAGTATCTGCCGCAGGCGGTGATCGCGGGACTGCACGCGACGGCGCCGACGTGGGAGCAGACCGACTGGGTGACGATCTGCGCCGCATACGACCGGTTGCTCTCGACCGGCGACTCGCCGGTGGTGCGGGCCAATCGCGCGCTGGCCATCGGCTTCCGCGACGGGTTCGCCGCGGGCCTCGCCGAGCTCGACGCGGTGGCCGCCGATCCCCGGTGGGCCCGGTCGAACACCCACGCCGTGATCCGCGCCGACCTGCTGCGCCGGTGCGGGCGGACCGACGAGGCGCTGCACTGGTATCGCGCCGCACTCGCCGCGAACGGGTCCGAGCCGGCACGGGCGTTCCTGCGCCGTCGGGTCGCCGAGTGCGGCGGCTGACACGCTCGGCTTGACCAGCACGCCGGGGTGACGGACGGTATGAGGGCGTACTCGTCGAGAAGGAGACACATGGGCAGCACCATCCGCAAGGCGGTGATCCCCGCCGCCGGCCTCGGGTCCCGGCTGCTTCCGCTGACCAAGGCGATCCCCAAGGAGATGCTGCCGGTCGGCGACAAGCCGGTCATCGAGCACACGGTCCGCGAGCTCGTCAGTTCCGGCATCACCGACATCACGATCGTGGTGTCAGGCGGGAAGTCGTTGATCCAGGACCACTTCCGGCCCAACCCGGCGCTGGTGGAGCAGTTGCGCAACGACGGCAAGACCGCCTACGCCGACGCCGTCGAAGAGGTCGGCCAGTTGTCCGCCGCGGGCCACATCACCTACCTCGACCAGCACGGGCCCTACGGCAACGGCACCCCGGTCCTCAACGCCGCGCGTGCGTTCGGCGACGAGCCGATCCTGGTGCTGTGGCCCGACGACGTGTTCGTCGCCGAGGTGCCGCGCGCCCAGCAGCTGATGCGGGCCTACGCGCAGACGTCGTGTCCGGTGCTGGCGTTGCTGCCGATGGCCGCCGAGGATTCCCAGCGCTACGGCGTCCCGATCGTCAAGGAGGACCTCGACGACGGTCTGTTGCGGATCACCGGCCTGGTCGAAAAGCCGAAGCCCGAGGATGCGCCGTCGGAGTACGCGGCCATCGGCGGGTACGTCATCACCCCCGGCGTCATCGACGAACTGCGCCAGCAGACCAAACGCTGGTACGAGCACCGCACCGGCGAGGTGTACCTGACCGACGCGATCAACGCCTACGCCAAGGACCGCGCGGTGTACGGGCAGGTCATCCAGGGCAGCTGGTATGACACCGGCAACCCGGGCGACTACTTGGTGGCCCAGTTCGCCTCCGCGCTCGCACACCCGACCTACGGGCCGCTGCTGCGCGGGCTCGCCGAGCGCGACTGATCAGTTCTCTGCCGAACAGACGCAAATTGCCCCGACACGCCGTGCGTGCGGGGCAATTCACGTCTGCTCGCGAGTGAGGGGCTACGCCTCCGCGAAGTTCCGGGTGACGCCCGGGTCGACCAGGATGCCGGGTCCGGTCGTCGTCGAGACGACGATCTTCTTCAGGTAGCGGCCCTTGGACGCCGACGGCTTGGCGCGCAGGATCTCGTCGAGCGCGGCGCCGTAGTTCTCGGCCAGCGACTTCTCGTCGAAGGACGCCTTGCCGATGACGAAGTGCAGGTTGGCCTGCTTGTCGACGCGGAAGTTGATCTTGCCGCCCTTGATGTCCTGCACGGCCTTGGTGACGTCGGGGGTCACGGTGCCGGTCTTGGGGTTGGGCATCAGACCACGCGGGCCGAGCACGCGGGCGATGCGGCCGACCTTGGCCATCTGGTCGGGGGTGGCGATCGCCGCGTCGAAGTCGAGGAAGCCGCCCTGGATCTTCTCGATCAGGTCGTCACTGCCCACGACGTCGGCGCCGGCGGCGATGGCCTGCTCGGCCTTCTCGCCGACCGCGAACACTGCGACGCGGGCGGTCTTGCCGGTGCCGTGCGGCAGGTTGACGGTGCCGCGCACCATCTGGTCGGCCTTACGCGGGTCGACGCCCAAGCGGATGGCCACCTCGACGGTGGCGTCCTGCTTCTTCGACGACGTCTCCTTGGCCAGCTTCGCGGCCTCGATCGGCGAATACAGCTTGTCGCGGTCGATCTTCTCGGCGGCTTCGCGGTATGCCTTGCTGTTCTTGCTCATTGGGGTCTCCTTGTATCAGAGGTCGTGGTTCACGAGCCGATGCCAGCTCTCCCACGGTGTTGCACAACGTCGATTATTCGACGGTGATTCCCATCGACCGGGCGGTGCCGGCGATGATCTTGGCGGCCTGGTCGACGTCGTTGGCGTTGAGGTCGGCCTTCTTCGTCTCGGCGATCTCGCGCACCTGATCCCAGGTCACCTTGGCGACCTTGGTCTTGTGCGGCTCGGCCGAGCCCTTCTGTACGCCGGCGGCCTTGAGCAGCAGCTTGGCGGCGGGCGGGGTCTTCAGCGCGAACGTGAAGCTGCGGTCCTCGTAGACGGTGATCTCCACGGGGATGACGTTGCCGCGCTGGCTCTCCGTCGCGGCGTTGTACGCCTTGCAGAACTCCATGATGTTGACGCCGTGCTGGCCGAGCGCAGGACCGACGGGCGGGGCGGGGTTGGCCTGCCCGGCCTGGATCTGCAGCTTGATCAGCCCGGTGACCTTCTTCTTCGGGGGCATGACTGTGCTGTCCTTTTCTTCTTCTACTGTGTGGTTCTTAGATCTTGGCGACCTGGGTGAAGGTCAGTTCGACGGGTGTCTCGCGGCCGAAGATGGACACCAGCACCTTGAGCTTCTGCTGTTCGGCGTTGACCTCGCTGATCGACGCGGGCAGCGTCGCGAACGGGCCGTCCATCACGGTGACCGATTCGCCGACCTCGAAGTCGACCAGGATCTCGGGCCGCTCCATCGTGGCCTCCGACGAGGACGCACCCGCACCAGCGGTGGCCTTGCCGGGCTTCTTGGCCGCGGCGGGCGGCAGCAGGAACTTCACCACGTCGTTGAGCGACAGCGGCGAGGGCCGCGAGGTGGCGCCGACGAAGCCGGTGACGCCGGGGGTGTTGCGCACCGCGCCCCACGACTCGTCGTTGAGCTCCATCCGCACCAGGATGTAGCCCGGCAGCACCTTGCGGTTGACCTGCTTGCGCTGGCCGTTCTTGATCTCGGTGACCTCTTCGGTGGGCACCTCGACCTGGAAGATGTAGTCGCCGACGTCGAGGTTCTGCACGCGCGTCTCGAGGTTGGCCTTCACCTTGTTCTCGTAACCGGCGTAGGAGTGGATGACGTACCAGTCGCCCGGCTGCAGCCGAAGTTCCTTCTTCAGCGCGACGGCGGGGTCCTCGTCCTCCTCGGGCTCCGCGGCGGGAGCCTCTTCGGCGGCGGGGATCTCTTCGACGGTCGTGTCCTCTACAGCCTCGGCGGCGGTGGTCTGCTCGAGAGACTCAGCGGCCTCGTCTGCGATCACGGTCGCCGGGTCCGCAGCTTCGACGCGCGCCTCGGACACAGCCGAGGGCGTATCGCCTTCGAAGCTCGTCACGGTTGTCATTCCTCTCTCGTACTTCAGTTCTTCGTGCCGGCGCGCGGCCGGGTCAGTCGGCGCCGAACACCAGTCCGATCAGCCGGCCGAGGCCGTAGTCCGCGCCGGAGATCAACGCGACCATGAACACCAGGAAGACCAGCACCACCGAGGTGTAGCTGACCATCTGCTTGCGGTTGGGCCAGATGACCTTGCGCAGCTCGGCGACGACCTGCTTCAGGTAGTTCAGGACATACAGGAACGGGTTGCGTGAGCCGCCCGGTTCCTTCTTCTTCTTAACGATCTTCTTGCCGGGGCCGCCGCCGTCCTTGCTGTCGCCGGCGTCGGTCTCCGGAGCGGTGTCGGTGTCGTCGGCGTCGCCGACCACTCGCCGTGAACGCTTCCCGGTGGGCCGCAGCGGCCGGGTGGCCACCGCCGTCTGGCCGCGGGTGTCTGCGCTCTTCCCGTCGCCGGTACCGGCATCCGCGCCGTCGTCAGGGGAGCCGGCACTGTCGCGCTCGTCGCTCACCGCTCGCTCCTCTTGTCCGGGTTGTCATCGGGGTGCACACCTACCAGTGTCCACACTTGTCGAGTATTCAGTTGAGCAGGGGCGACAGGACTTGAACCTGCAACCTGCGGTTTTGGAGACCGCTGCTCTGCCAGTTGAGCTACGCCCCTTCAGGCGACGACAGGGTTGACGTCGTCATCACCGTCCTGACCTGCGGGGCTCACACAATTTGCGCGCTCCCCGTTCGGTCGATCTGATACCGACGGACAGCGCGCTGGACTGGGAAAACCCCGAAGTCCGAGTGTAGCGTGCCGCCGGTCGCACTGACTAATCCGCCGGGCCGCCGGAGTCGACCGCATCGGCGGTGCGAACCACCTGGCCGGTCTCCGGATCCCACTTCACCGAGATCGAGTTGTCGCCCTCGTGGCCCATCAGCGTGGTGAACGACTCCTGGACCACGGCGCCGGTGGGGTCGGTCAGCACGTTGCGGGTCGTGACGATGTCGGCGCCGAACCGCTCGTCCACCGACACGACGTAAAGCTTGCCGCGCAGCGCGTCGCCGGCCACGATCGGCCGGTGGAACAGGAACTTCTGGTCCACCTGGACGATCTGCATGGTCTCCATGCCGAGGTCGTTGTTCTGAAAGAAGTGCCGCTGGATCATCACCGCGAAGATCGACATGAAGGTCGGCGGCGCGATGAGCGCATCGTGGCCGAGTTCGGCGGCCGCGGCCTCATCGTGGGAGGCCGGGTCGTCGGCCTTCACGGCGCCTGCGTACTGCCGGATCTGTTCGCGGCCGACCACGAAGGTGTCCGGGTATTCCCAGATGACTCCGCGGATGTCCATCTTGAGTGCCATGGTCGCTCCCGCCTACGCCAGCGTCGCCGTGGCGATGGCGCGGCCGAAGATCTTCTTGCCGCCGGAGGTGGCCGAGAGTGCGATGGTCACCGACTTCGACTCGGGCTCAACGGATTTCACCCGACCGCTGAAGGTGATCTCGGCGCCCTTGCCGTCGTTGGGCACCGGCACCACGGCGGTGAAGCGGACGTTGTACTCCTTGACGGCCGCGGGGTCGCCGACCCACGAGGTGACGTAGCCGCCGCCGAGGCCCATCGTCAGCATGCCGTGCGCGATCGCGACGTCCAGGCCGACCTGCTTGGCGATCTCGTCGTCCCAGTGGATCGGGTTCAGGTCACCGGACACGCCCGCGTAGTTGACCAGGTCTCCGCGGGTCAGCGGGATCACCTTCTCCGGAAGCTGGTCGCCGACGCTGACCGAACTGAACTCACGCAGTGCCATTGCTGAAGCCACTCTCTCCGTCTTCTTCGCTACGCCCCGCCAGGGTGGTGTAGCACTCCTGAACGATGTCACCGTTGTCGTTGGTGATGATGTTCCTGGTGGTGATGATGTCGGTGCCGTGCGCCTTGCGGATCGAGTCGATGTAGACGTCACAGAACAGCGTGTCGCCGGCCATGATGGGCCTGACGAACTTGAGCACCTGGTCGACCTGGACGATCTGGGCGTCGGTGATGCCGATCCCCGCGGCGGCGAACATGGCCGACTGCGCCTGGTACCCGAACACCGAGATGAACGTCAGCGGCGCGGGCAGGGTGTCGTGCCCGAGGTCCGCGGCGGCCTTCTCGTCGAAGAAGGCGGGGTCCTCGTTCTTGACGGCGACGGCGTACTCGCGGATCTTCTCCCGACCGACGACGTAGCTGTCGGGATACCGGAAATGGGTCCCGACGTAGTCGTCCAAGAAAGACACGAGTATTGAACCTACCTACTGCGCCTCACCAATGACGAATTGGTGAGTCGGTCAGCGCGATTCCTTGTGTGCACGGTGGGTGCCACAGTTCGGGCAGAACTTCTTGATCTCCAGCCGATCGGGATCGTTGCGGCGGTTCTTCTTGGTGATGTAGTTGCGGTGCTTGCACACCTCGCAGGCCAAGGTGATCTTGGGCCGTACGTCGGTACTTGAGGCCACGTCCGTTGTCCTTCGTCTTCTCGTACTTGCTTGTAGCGGTGGGGGGGCTCGATCCCCCGACCTCACGATTATGAGTCGTGCGCTCTAACCAGCTGAGCTACACCGCCATCCGGCGAACCGGTCGACTGTTTGGCTCGCCCGGTGTCCACCGAGCCCCCTAACGGAATCGAACCGTTGACCTTTTCCTTACCATGGAAACGCTCTACCGACTGAGCTAAGGGGGCCTGTCCCCGGCAGTGAACAGTGTCGTGCCGCGGGCCTTAAAGAGAGTACAGTCTGGCCCCTGTCGCCGCCAAACCGCTGGTCACCGCCCGTCGGAAGGTCGGCTTCCCGGCCACCCTAATCTTGAGCGATGGGATCCGACCGGCTCTACTTCCGCCAGCTGCTGTCCGGGCGTGACTTCGCCGAGGGCGACATGATCGCGACACAGATGCGCAACTTCGCCTACCTGATCGGCGACCGGGAGACCGGTGACTGCGTGGTCGTCGACCCCGCGTATGCCGCCGGCGACCTGGTCGACGCGCTGGAGGCCGACGGCATGCACCTGTCCGGGGTGCTGGTCACCCATCACCACCCCGACCACGTCGGCGGCACGATGATGGGCTTCACGCTCAAGGGCCTTGCCGAACTGATGGAGCGGGTCAGCGTGCCGGTGCACGTCAACACCCACGAAGCGGACTGGGTCTCGCGCGTCACCGGCATCCCGATGTCGGACCTGACCGCACACGAGCACGGCGACAAGGTCGGCGTCGGGGCCATCGACATCGAACTGCTGCACACCCCGGGCCACACGCCGGGCAGCCAGTGCTTCCTGCTCGACGGCCGCCTGGTGGCCGGTGACACGCTGTTCCTCGACGGCTGCGGTCGCACCGACTTCCCCGGGGGCAACGTCGACGACATGTTCCGCAGCCTGCAGGCGCTGGCCGGGCTGTCCGGCGACCCGGTGGTGTTCCCCGGCCACTGGTACTCCGCGGAGGCCAGCGCGCCGCTGTCGGACGTCAAGCGGAGCAACTACGTCTACCGGGCGAGCGACCTCGACCAGTGGCACATGCTGATGGGCGGCTGACGGCCTCTGCCCGGCGTACCGCAGCGGTGCCTTCCACGATTCGGCAGCGAACTATGTGGAGCGCTCGCAAATGTTCGGTGCCGATGGCCGCTTTCTTGGCGCATCGGCGCCGATTTCGCGAATATTTCCGCGATTTGACGTCGATACCGTGGTCACGAGACTTGCCTTGTCAAGAATCCGTAGACGAAATCGAAGAAGTAGTGCAATACACGTGACACGGCGTGCTCGATCGGGGCAAACTTGTCGTCAGCAATGAAGACGCTAGGTCCGGGGGATCGACGTGAAGAACATCGTGCTGTGCTTCGACCACGCTCAGGAGCAGCTCCAACTGCGTGACGCCAGCAACGCCCGGGCGCTGTTCCGGCTGCTCGACGCGACGAGCGGGCAGCTCAACTGGTACCACCCGGGCACCGTCGCCGCGCCGGCGCGCATCGGCGAACGGATCAGCCCCCGGCAGCGGCGCCGCCACATCGTCGAGCAGGCCCGGGCAACCGTCGTGGAGGCCTACGAATTCCTGGCGGGCACCTACGAGCCGGGCGACGACATCTACCTCTTCGGCGCGGGTCGCGGCGCCTCGTGCGCCCGCGAACTGGTCCGGCTGCTGGGCGTGCTCGGTCTGCCCACCGATCACCACGATGATCTGCTCGACTACCTGCTGGCCGTATTCGCGCTGCCACGCACCCGACGCACGGGCGAGGACTGGCAGCGGGTGGGCGCGCTTGCCGCCGGGCTCGCCGGCGGGTCGGAGATCGCGGTGCCGGTGCGCTTCGTCGGACTCTTCGACATGGTCCGGGTGCCGGGGGTGGCGTCGACGACCGGCCCGCTGGCCAACGTGGCCGAGGGCAGGCACGCCGTTGCGATCGACGGCGGGCCGTTCGGCGAGCGCGTCGACTCCCCCGCGGTGGACGAGGTGTGGTTCCGCGGCGCGCACTGCGACGTCGCGGGCGTGCAGGGCGCCTGCTGGCCGCTGGCCGACATCGCGCTCGACTGGGTGCTCGACGGCGCCGTGCACGCCGGACTGGCGGTCCGGGACGGCGGGCGAAACCGGGTCCCTGCACCGTGCGTCGCCGATCCCCTTGCGGGCAGCGCCCACATGCTCTCGCTGCGCCGGGTGCCGCTCGACGCGGCCGTGCACGCAAGCGTCGAGGTCTACCTGCGGTCGCATCCGCAGTACTGGCGCCGCCTGCCCGCACGCTTCGGCTGGGCCGACCGCGAGTGGCTGGCGCGCGGCGAACGACTCGTGCCGACGGCGGCACCGGCCGCCACACCGGCGGAGGCCACGGCGTCGCAGCCGGTCGACGCCGAACTCCTCACTGCCTGAGCCGAACGAGGCGACGGCCGCCGGCTCGCCGAACCTCACATCCTGGCGTGCACCGGGGTAACGTGATCATGACGTTCGGACGTCATCCAGCAACGGTCTGGCCGGTTGCTGTGTTCGCGGCAGCGAAGCGGTAGGGTCCGGGGCGTCTATGACGAACACCTGGGGGCACGGTGGAATGGATTGAGAACCGCTGGCGGGACCTCACCGGTCTCGGGTCCGCGGGCTGGCTGACGATCGCCGCGTGGGCCGCACTGGTGCTCGGCGTCGCCGCGCTGGTCTACCTGCACCGCCAGCTCCGGCAATTCCATCAGCGCAAAGCTGACCAGGTCAGGCCCCATGTCGCGGTGTTCATGGAACAGCACCCCGCCGACTGGCACATCATCGAACTGGTGGTGCGCAACTTCGGTCAGACCGCCGCGCACGACGTCCGGTTCTCCTTCACCCACCCGCCGACCGTCGCGAAGTACGAGGAACGCTACGACGAATCGCTGCCGGAAATCGTCGAACTCCAGCTGCCCAGCGAACTGACGGTTCTCGCGCCGGGCCAGGAATGGCGAACGGTGTGGGACTCGGCGCGCGACCGGGCGGAGTTCGGCGGCTCGATTCGCTCCCGATTCGACGGTGTGGTCACCTACCACGACCGCGCACGGCCGGAGGGCTCCGACAAGGGTCGCGCCTGGCGCCGCAGGCGCGAATTCCAGAACCGGGTGGTGCTGGACTGGGCGACGCTGCAGCCGGTGCCGCGGCTGGAACTGATGACGACGCACGACCTGGCCCGCCAGGAACGGCAGAAGCTCGAACTGCTGCGCAGCGTGCTCAATTACCTGCACTACGCGTCGAAGGAGACCCGGGCCGACGTGCTGCGCGCCGAGATCGAGCGCGTCAACGGCGCCGCGCAGGAGAACCAGGACCGGTGGCGCAACAAGCAACTCGACGAGACCACGGTGCTGGACTTCCCGTGGATCGACCGGGACGGCGCGGCAGTACACGACCGAACACATGTGAACGACGCGGCACACCACGACGGGACGCCGGCGCATGACGGCGTGATGGTGCCCGCGCGTGATGCGGCCGGTCGCCACCACCGCAACGGCGGTTGAGCCGGCTACTTCCAGACGGCGCCGATGCCGACTTCCCACAGGCTCAGCGCGGGCACTCCGCGCCGGTTGCGTGGATTGCGGCGCTTGGTCGTCTCGCGCTCGGTCGGCTCGGCCTGACTGCGCTTCCGGTGTGTTCGCATGCTCACAGACGCTATGACCGCGAGCGTCGACCGCTCACGCGTAACGAGCTACCCCACCGCGGACAGGGCCGCCCTCGCGTTTCGTAACATCGTTACGTAACATGGTTCCGATGACTACCGTGAACTACGACCTCAGCGATTCGGTGTCGACGATCGTCATGGACGACGGCAAGGCGAATGTGCTGTCTCCGGCGATGCAGCAGAATCTGAACGAGGCGTTCGACCGCGCCGAGCAGGACGACTCGAAGGCCGTCGTGCTCGCAGGCAACCAGAAGCTGTTCAGCGGCGGCTTCGACCTCGCCGTGTTCGCCTCCGGCGACGCGCAGGCGGCGCTGGACATGCTGGCCGGTGGCTTCGAATTGGCACTGCGCTGCCTCACCTTCCCCAAGCCGGTGATCATGGCGGCGACCGGGCCTGCCATCGCGATGGGCTCGTTCCTGCTGCTGTCCGGCGACCACCGGATCGGATCGCCACGCACGCGGTGCCAGGCCAACGAGGTGGCGATCGGCATGGTCCTGCCGATCGCCGCGATCGAACTGATGCGTCTGCGGTTGACCCGCGCGGCCTTCCAGCGTGGCATCTCGATGGCCGCGACCTTCGCGGGCGACGCGGCGATCGCCGGCGGCTGGCTCGACGAGATCGTCGAACAGGACCAGGTGCTGCCCCGCGCGCGGGAGGTCGCGACCGAGGCGGCGGCGACGCTGCACCTCAAGGCCCACCTGGCCAGCAAGCTCAAGGCCCGCGAGGACGCGCTCGCCGCGGTCCGGGCCGGTATCGACGGGTTGGCCGCCGAGTTCGGCGGGTGAGCCGTGCCGAGGGCGAAGCAGCGCACGCCCGAACTGCGTGAGCACCTGCTGGCGGTCGCCGTCGCGACCCTGAACGAGGAGGGCTTCACGCGGTTCACCACCCGCCGCGTCGCCGAACGCGCAGGCACGTCGGTGCCCGCGGTGTACGAACTCTTCACGGACAAGGCGGGACTCGTCCGGGCGATGTTCTTCGAGGGCTTCCGCGTACTGGGCGCCGAGCTGGCGAAGGTCCCGTCGAGCGTCGAACCACTGGCCGACATCGAGCGGCTGGTGCCGGTGTTCCGGCTGTTCTGCCGGGCCTATCCGCGGCTGGCGCAGGTGATGTTCTCCCGGCCGATCGCCGACTTCGAACCCGGGCCCGACGAACTCGCCGCGGGTGCGTCGGTGCGCCACGAGTTCATCGGCCGGATCCAGCGGGCGGTCGACGCCGGTCTGCTCGCCGGCGACCCGACCGACATCGCGCACGTGCTGCTCGCGCTCGCGCAGGGTCTCGCCGTCCAGGAGGCCGGCCGGTGGCTCGGCCCGGCGCCGTCGATCGAACGGCGGTGGCGGCTCGGGGTGCGCTCCCTGCTGGCCGGCTTCGCGACGTAGCCCAACGCTCGCGCGGGGCGTCAGTCGTCGAGGTTCACCCGGATGAGCACCCGCCGGGTGTGACCGCGCCGGATCAGCCGCTCGATCGCTGTCACGACGCGGTGCCCGAGCCCGTACTTGCGACGGAACAGGTCTTCGACGCGCCGAACCTCGCCGGCGTCCTCGATCACCTCACCGCGTCCGGCGACGGCCTGCTCGCCCGGACTGACCTTGCCGCTACGGCTGCAGGCCGCCATGGTGACGCGGGCATCGCGGCCGACCCGCTTGACCTTCCACGAGTCGGCAGGGGTCCAGAACACCAGCGCCCCGCCGTCCGAAACGAGCCACAGCGGTGTCGCCACCGCGTCGCCGTTGCGCTTGAACGTCGTCAGCGAGACGAACTTCTCCGCGCCGAGGCGGTCGAGGTGTGGTGCCATGGCGGCCATCGTAGGTGCGCCGTGTGCGGCTTCCCTGCCGTCGATACTGCGCGCAGGGTCGTCAGGCGCGCGGCTTCACAGCCCTACGCGCAGTCTCGCGCCCGGTCAGGCGGCGTGCCGGTGGTCGGCGTCGGCGTGGTTCGACAGCCAGTGCCGCTCGACGCGCAGCACCCGGCGATGCTCGAGCGCGATGAGTCCACCACCGGCCGTCACCACCGCACCCGTGACGAGGGCGAGCGGCAGCACCCACTGGGTGTTGCCGTAGGCGGCCGACGCCACGATCGCCGCCAGGCCGACGACGCCGAAAGCGATGAGCACCAGTCCGGGGAACCAGAGGGTGTCGATCATGGATTCGCCGGCATGGGGCTGACAGGTACGGGAATGATCCGCGGGATCCTGATGCGCATTTTTCATCGCATCTCCCTTCCAGAGGTGTGATCCAGGTTACACCCGTATTCGGTGGAGCCGGACGATCGCGGCACACGCTGACCATTGGAAACCCGGCTGACATGATGAACCCGTGACCGACATCCGCGGCCGGTTGTGGCGGGAGGGGAAACCGCAGGACGGTTTCGAGTTCTCCAGCCTCTCGGACTACCTCGCCGACGAGGACATGTTGGTGTGGGCGGACATCTACGACCCCGACCACGACGACCTCACCAATCTGGCCACCGAGCTCGGACTGAACACCTGGGCGGTGGAGGACGCCGTCGCCGAAGCCGAGCGCACCAAGGCCAACGTCTACCCCAGCCACACTTTCTTCACGGTGTACGCGGTGTCGTGCACCGAGCCGGCCGACGAGAGCGCCTCGACACTGCAGACCCACCGCATCTCGGGTTTCGTGCTGCCCCGCGCGATGATCACCGTTCGGCTGTCCCCCGAGATCGACATCGACGCCGTCTCACAGCGGTTCGACGAGCTCGGCGGACAGCAGCACGGCGTCGGCGCGCTGGTGCACGGACTGCTCGACGTCGTCGTCGACGGGCACTTCGCCGCGGTGCAGTCGCTCGACGACGGCATCGAATCCCTCGAGGACGAGCTGTTCGACGAGGACGGGCCGCGCCGCGGACTGCAGCGGCGGTCGTTCCGGCTGCGCAAGGACCTGGTGGAGCTGCGCCGCGTCGTGCTGCCCATGCGCGAGGTCGTCAACTCGATCCAGCATCGCAGGCTCGACGCGAAGACCAGCCCCGAACTCGACCCGCTCTACGCCGACCTCTACGACCACGTGCTGCGGGTGTCGGAGTGGACGGAGTCGTTGCGCGACATGGTCACCACGGTGTTCGAGACGAACCTGAGCCTGCAGGACGCCCGCCTCAACACGGTGATGAAGAAGCTGACCGGCTGGGCGGCGATCATCGCGGTGCCGACCGCCATCACCGGCTTCTACGGGCAGAACGTGCACTATCCGGGTATCGAGACGGTGCAGGGATTCATCGTCAGTTCGGCGTCCATCGTGCTGCTGGTGGGCCTGCTGTACCTGATGTTCAAGCGGCGGGACTGGTTGTAGTCCACTACCCGTCGATGTGGGCGTGGGCACGGACCAGCCCGGCGGCCTGCCGGAAGTCGTCGTCCGCGTTGAGGCTCAGCACGCCGACCGCCTCGCCGCCGGACTCGTACCAGACGGTGAACCCGTCACGGTGGTCGACCAGCCGGCTGTGCTCGTAGCCGGTCCCCCACCCGCGGTACTTCAGCGTGGAACCACCGATGGTGCAAGAGAATTCGGGCACGTCGTGCCACGAGCGGGGGTGACCGGCAGCGGTCTCACCGGCGATCACACCCTGCCGGGCGGCGTCGCGCCAGTGTTCGGCGGCGACGTGCCTGCGGGCGTCGATGTTGTAGGCGAGCGCGACGTCGCCTGCGGCGTACACGCCCGACGCCGAGGTGTGCATGTGCTCGTCGGTGACGATCCGGCCGGATTCGGTGCGCAGGCCCGCCTCGACGGCAAGGCTGATGTCGGGGCGCACCCCGGTGGCGGCGACCACGACGTCGCCGTCGACGGCCTCACCGGTCTCCAGCGTGACGCCGCGGTCGTCGATCTCGGCCACCTCGGCGGAGCCGATGAAGCGAACGCCGTTGTCGGACAGGATCTTCGCGACGCGTTCGCCGGCGTCCAGGCCGAACCGACGCAACAGCGGCACCGGCTCACCGGCGACGAGTGTGGTGGCGATGCCGTCGCTCGCCAGGCAGGCCGCGGCCTCGCAGCCGATCAGCCCACCGCCGATCACCACCGCCGATGTCGCGCTCAGTGCCGCCATCCGCAGCGCCACGGCGTCGGCGAACGACCGCAGATGCAGGGCGAAGCGGGCACCGGGCACGTCGAGCGGCACCGGCCTCGAGCCGCAGGCCAGGACGCAGTGCCAGTAGGGATAGCGCCGGCCACCGCGGGTGATCACCTCGCGGTTGGCGACGTCGAGACGCTCTACGGCAATGCCGAGCACCAGGTTCAGATCGTGGCGGGCGAACCAGTCGGCCGACCGCAGGTCGACGTCCGAGCGGCGGCCGCAGAGGAATTCCTTGCTCAGCGGCGGCTTCTCGTAGGGCATCGCCGGGTCGGCGGCGAGGATGGTGACGGGCACGCGGGGATGGCGGGCGCGGAAGGCCGAGGCGGCGTTCAGTCCGGCCGGACCACTGCCGACGGCGATCAACCCTGATGCCCCCATCCTGCCGGAGTACCACGCGCCGCACTTTGCTACGCATCGAGTTCCGCGATCGTCATTTTTCGGTACGCGGCCGCCGGGGTTCGGGTAGCCGACTACTCGCGACACTGCGTGGACCCGGAACGACACTGGCGCGATGAAGATGATGTTCGCCATGCCGCACGCGATGGAGCTGCTGGCGCTCACACAGCCGTGGGAGTTCGCGGTCACCGGTGCCGACCAGGCGCGCATGGCACGCTGCGCCGAGGAGCTGGGCTTCGACATGATCGCCGTCCCGGAGCACTTCCTGATCCCCCGTGCGCACGTCGAGCTGTCGGGCGCGCACTACCTGCACTCGACCGTGGCGCAGGCGTTCTTCGCAGGCGCCACCACGACGATCCGGCTCAATTCGGCCGCCACCCTGCTGCCGCTGCAGCATCCGGCGGTCATGGCCAAGGCCATCGCGACGGCGGACTGGCTCAGCGGCGGCAGGATGTCGGTGACCTTCGGGGTCGGCTGGCTGAAGGAGGAGTTCGACCTCCTGGGGGTGCCGTTCCACGAACGCGGACAGATGGCAGACGAGTACCTCGCGGCGATCATCGAACTGTGGACGCAGGAGTCGCCCACCTTCGCGGGCCGCTACGTGTCCTTCGACGATGTCGCGTTCGAGCCGAAGCCGATTCAGCGCCCGCACCCGCCGGTCTCGATCGGCGGCGACGCTGATGCCGCGCTGAAGCGGGCGGCCCGCTTCGCCTCGGGCTGGCTGCCGTTCCTCACCCAGCCGGCGGACTTCCCCGCGCGGATCGACCTGATCAAGTCGCAGCCCACCTACGACGGCAGGCCGTTCGAGGTGGCCTACGGGATCGGGACGTCGCTGATCGGCGAGGGCCATGAGGTCGTCGACGATCCCGGCGGCCGGCCGGGCATGACCGCCGCGCAGCTCGTCGACCAGTTCGGCCATCTGCACGAGCAGGGCGTCACGATGGCAGGCGTGAGCGTGCCGGACGTGGGCTCGGTCGACGCGTACCTGGACTACTGCCGGTGGCTGATGGAAGAGGTCGCGCCGCAGGTGCCGTGACCCTGCCGGGCGCCGCCCCGGCCGTCTCCGATAAATATGTATGTGCTATGCATATTTAATGGCTCAGTCGCGATACGACCACCTCGACGAGCTGTTGACGCGCATCCACGTGGTTCGCCAACGGCCGGAATGGCGCCGCCTGCTGCTCAGCGACGCCGACCCGGTGTCGGTGTCGAGCCTGCGGGTGCTGCGCGCCGTCGAACAGCGCGACCTGGCGGGTCAGCCCGCCTCGATCGGCGACATCGCCGACTACCTGGCCGTCGAGCACTCTACCGCCAGTCGCACCGTCGCATCCGTCGTCGCCGCCGGCCTGCTGACGAAAGCCGTTGCAGCCGAGGATCAACGCCGCACGTCACTGGCGCTGACCGACGTCGGCCGCAAGGCCCTCGCCCAGGTCACCGACCGCAGGCGCGAGCTGGTCACCGACGTCATCGCGCACTGGCCCGAGAACGACGTCGACGCGCTGGTGCAGCTCCTGGATCGGCTCGCCGTCGACTTCGAGGGCCGGGTGCGCCGATGACGGCCGAGGCCACCGCCGCCGCTCCGCCGCAGCCGCGCCGCGCCCTGCGGCTGATGTTCGACCCGACGTTCGGGACGCTGTTCTGGGGCAAGATGTTCGCCGTCGTCGCCGTGTACATCCACGGGATGGTGTCGGCCATCGTCATCTATCAGGCGACCGGATCGGCACTGATGGTCGGCCTTGTCGGCGTCGTGCAGTTCGGACCGCAGCTCATCCTGAGCCCGACCAGCGGCAAGTGGGCCGACCTGGGTGATCCGGCGAAGCAGATCCTGTGGGGCCGGGTGATGTGTGTGCTCGGTTCCGGGTCGACGGCCCTCTGGTACGCGCTGGATCCCGAGCTGACGGGTAACGCCGCCGCGGTGCCGATCCTGGCGGGCACCCTGCTGGTGGGCATCGGATTCGTGATCGGCGGGCCCGCCATGCAGTCGATCGTGCCGAGGCTCATCCGCGAGGGCGAACTGTCCACCGCGATGGCGCTGAACAGTTTCCCGATGACGGTGGGCCGGGTGTTCGGGCCGGTCTTCGGCGCGTACCTGGCGGCGCATCTCGGCGCGGCGACGGGCTTCGCGGTCAGCGCGGGACTGCACGTCGTCTTCGCGTTGTTCCTGCTCGTGGTGCACTTCCCGGCACCGCCGAAGCGGCTGGCGGGCACCGACTACCGGGTGCGCGCGGCGGTGAAGTACGTGTGGCGGGACCGCCCGCTGTTCCTCGCCCTGGTGGCCGTGGCGGCCGTCGGATTCGCCGCTGATCCGTCCATCACGCTGACGCCGTCGCTGGCCGCCGAACTCGACGGCGGCACGCAACTCGTCGGGCTGCTGTCGGCGGCCTTCGGGGTCGGCGCGGCGGTCGGGATGGCGGTGCTGGCGATCCTGCAGAACCGCGTCGCGTCGGCGCCCGTGTCGTCGCTCGGCCTCTGGCTGATGGCGGCGGGTACCGCCATGCTCGCGGTCGAGGTCAACACGGCCGTCGCCCTGGCCGGATTCACGATCGCGGGAATCGGTTTCGGGTGCGCGATGACGGGGCTGAGCACAGTGGTGCAGGAACGCGCCCCCGAGGAACTGCGCGGCCGGATCATGGCGCTCTGGCTCGTCGGGTTCATCGGTTCACGCCCGCTGGCCGCGGCGCTGCTCGGCGGGACCGCCGACGGCGCGAACGTCTACGTGGCGTTCGCCGTCGCCGCCGTGGTGACCGCGGTCGTTGCGCTGCTGTGCCGGCCGAAGGCCCTGAGCGGGCCGCTGCCCGGGCTCTGATCTCAGACCGTCGCCGCGACGGGCGGGCCGATCTCCTCGCCGAGGTCGTGCACCACCCGAGCGAGTTCGTCGACCAGCCAGCTGTCGCTGCGCTTGCGGTAGACCTCGAGCAGCGAGCGGTAGTACCAGAGGTGGTCCTGCGGATCGGCGGTGCTGAACCGGTTCCACAGTGCCGGACCGTGCCTGCGGAGGTCGCGCAGGATGGCCCGGGCGTTCTCGAGTTTGTCGGCGACCGACACCAGGACGGTCGAGTCCTTCGCCGCGCCGAGGTGGGCGAGGTAGTCCTCTTTGCGCTGTCGCCAGGGCGGTTTCGGCTCGACCATGGCGTCGCTGCACTCCTCGACGATGTCGGCCACGTCGGCGCCGAACCGGTCGCGGATGTCGGCGAGGGTGGCCTCGCCGCCCTGATCTTCGGCGGCGTCGTGCAGCAGCGCGGCGATGGCCTCGGTCTCGGTGCCGCCCGCCTCGATGACCAGGCTCGCGACGGAGAGCAGATGGCCGACGTACGGCACGTCCCCGCCCTTGCGGACCTGCCTGCGGTGCAGGTCGCTCGCGTATCGGAGCGCCTCGTCGAACTTCGTCGTCAGCTTCGGTGTCGTCGTCTCTTCCGGCATCACGTCCTCTTTTCACTCGTACCTGTCACACCCACGACCTAGGGTGGCAGGCGATGGCCCTCCATCTCCACCGCGCTGAGCGCACCGACCTGCTGGCCGGCGGTCTCGGCGCCCTGCTCGCCACCCCGCAGGCCGACCCGTTCGCCGAAGAACTGGTCATCGTCCCCGCCAAGGGTGTCGAGAGGTGGCTGAGCCAGCGGTTGTCGCACATCCTGGGCCGCGGCACCGGTCAGGACGGCATCTGCGCGGGCGTGTCCTTCCGCAACCCGCGCTCGCTGATCGCCGAGATCGCCGGCACCCGCCACACCGATCCCTGGGCGCCCGACGCGATGGTGTGGCCGCTGCTCGACGCCATCGACAGCTCCCTCGACGAGCCGTGGTGCCGCACGCTGGCCACGCACCTCGGCCACTTCGAGGCGGGCGACGAGAAGGAACTGAGGCAGGGCCGCAGATACGCGGTGGCCCGACGCCTGGCGGGTCTGTTCGCCTCCTACGCCAGGCAACGCCCGCAGCTGCTCGTCGACTGGCTCGGCGGCGTCACCGACAACGTCGACGACGATCTGCGGTGGCAGCCCGCCCTGTGGCGCGCCCTGCTCGACCGCGTCGATGCCGATCCGCCCCACGTCCGGCATGCGAAAACCGTTGCTCGACTGCGGGAATCGGCGACCGATCTGCCGCCGAGGCTGTCGTTGTTCGGCCACACCCGGCTGCCCGGCACCGAGATCGAACTGCTCGACGCCCTGTCCACCCACCACGATCTGCACCTGTGGTTGCCGCACCCCAGCGACGAACTGTGGACGGCGCTGGCCCCGCACCACGGTGCCATCCCCCGCCGGGAGGACACCAGCCACCGCGTCGTCGACCACCCGCTGCTCGCCACCCTGGGCCGCGACCTTCGCGAACTGCAGCGCAGCCTGCCCGCCGACCCGCACACCGACGAGCATCTCGGCGAGGCTGATCACCCCGACACGCTGCTGGGTTGGCTGCAATCCGACATCGCCGCGAACACGGTCCGTCCCGGCGGCCGGTGCCTGCGCCCCGACGACCGCTCCGTCCAGGTGCACAGCAGCCACGGCCCTGCCCGCCAGATCGACGTGCTGCGCGAGGTGCTGCTGGGACTGCTCGCGGACGACCCGACGCTGGAACCGCGCGACATCCTGGTGATGTGCCCGGACATCGAGGCCTACGCCCCGCTGATCGTCGCGGGCTTCGGCCTCGGTGACGTCGTCCACGGTGCCCACCCCGCGCATCGGCTGCGGGTCCGGCTCGCCGACCGCGCCCTCATCCAGACGAACGCACTGCTCGGCGTGGCGGCTCAATTGCTGGCATTGGCCGGCAATCGGGCCACCGCCAGCGAGGTGCTCAACCTCGCCGAGGCCGCACCGGTGCGGCAGCGGTTCGGGTTCACCGACGACGACATCGACGCCATCGGGAACTGGGTGCGCGAGGCCAACATCCGCTGGGGTTTCGACTCGGCGCACCGCAGGCCCTATGGCGTCGAATTCATCCAGAACACCTGGCGTTTCGGCGTCGACCGGGTGCTGGCCGGGGTGGCGATGTCGGACGACTCCCACGCGTGGCTGGAGAACACGCTGCCGCTCGACGACGTCGGCAGCAATCGCGTCGAACTGGCGGGCCGGCTCGCCGACTTCGTCGACCGGCTCAGCGCCACCGTCGCATCGCTGAGCGGTGCACGACCCCTCGACCGATGGCTACAGGCACTCACCGACGGCATCGGTGACCTCACCGCGGTGCCCGATGACGACGCCTGGCAGCGCAGTCAGGTGGAGCGCGAATTCGCGGGGATACTCGCCGACGCGGGTGACCACAGCGGAACCGAGTTGCGCCTGTCCGACGTCCGGGCACTGCTGGACCGGCACCTCGCCGGCCGACCGACGCGGGCGAACTTCCGGACCGGCACCCTGACGGTCTGCACGATGGTGCCGATGCGTTCGGTGCCGCACCGGGTGGTGTGTCTGATCGGGCTCGACGACGGCGTGTTCCCGCGGCTCGGCGTGGTCGACGGTGACGACGCGCTGGCCCGCGATCCGATGACCGGTGAACGCGACATCCGTTCCGAGGACCGGCAATTGCTGCTCGACGCCATCGGCGCGGCCACCGAGACACTCGTCATCACCTACACCGGCTCCAACGAGTTCTCCGGCCGGCGTCGACCGCCCGCGGTGCCGTTGATGGAGTTGCTCGACACCCTCGACCTCACCACCCCGACTCCGGCCCGCAGCCAGGTGCTGACCGAGCACCCGTTGCAGCCGTTCGACGTCCGCAACGTCACGCCCGGCCGGCTCAACATGCCGCCGGGTGAGCCGTTCACGTTCGATCAGACCGCGCTGACCGCCGCCGAGGTCGCCGCGTGCGAACGCGAGGAACGGCCAACCCTGCTCGGCAGACCGCTGCCCGCCCCGCCCCCCGATGACATCGCCCTGGACGATCTGATCGGATTCTTCCGCGACCCGGTGAAGGGCTTCTTCCGCGCCCTCGACTTCACGCTGCCCTGGGAGGTCGACGCCGTCGACGACGCGATGCCCGTCGAGATCGACGCGTTGCAGGAGTGGAAGATCGGCGCGCGGATGCTCGACGACATGGCGCGGGGCATGCGGCCGGAACTCGCCCAGCAGGCCGAGTGGCGGCGCGGGTCGCTGCCACCGGGCCGCCTGGGCTGGCGCAAGGCGCAGGAGATCCGCGATCAGGCGGCGGCACTGGCGATCGCCGCGCATCAGCACCGCCGGCAGCCGACGCAGGCGTACGACGTCGACATCGACGTGGGTGGTGGCCGGCGGGTCACCGGCACCGTGCCCCACGTCTACGGTGAGCGGTTGGTCTCGGTGACCTATTCGAAGCTCGACGGCCGCCATCTGCTGGCGTCGTGGATCCAGTTGGTGGCGTTGGTCGCCCGCGACCCGGGCCGGGAGTGGTCGGCCGTGTGCATCGGCCGGCCCAAGCGCAGCGGCCCACCACGGGAGCGCATCCTGGGGGCGCCGCAGGTGCCTGCGGTCGACGTGGTCAAGGACCTGGTGGCCATCTACGACGCGGGCCGTCGGGAGCCGATCCCGTTGCCCCTGAAGACGTCCTACGCGTGGGCCGAGGCCCGGCACACCCGCGGTCAACCCGAACGCCAGGCCGGCTTCAAGTGGAACTCCAGCCAGTTCCCCGGGGAGAACGAAGAACCCGCACACCTGCGCGTGTGGGGATACTCGAAACTCGGCGTGCTGCTGCAGCCGGTGCTGCCCGGCGAGGAACACGACGGCGAGACCACCCGGCTGGGCGCCTACGCCGCCCGGCTGTGGTCGCCGATGCTGCAGGCGGAGATCCACGACTCATGAGGACATTCGACCTGCTGGGACCACTGCCGCAGAAGAACACCACCACGGTGCTCGAGGCCAGCGCGGGCACGGGGAAGACGTTCGCGCTCGCGGGGCTCGTGACGCGCTACATCGCCGAGGACGTGGCGACACTCGACCAGATGCTGCTCATCACGTTCAGCAAGTCGGCCAGCCAGGAGCTACGGGAGCGGGTCCGCGGGCAGATCCTGGCGGCCGTGCTCGCGTTCGTCGATCCGTCGACTGTCGGCGACAACCAGTTGGTCGCCCACCTGCTCGACGGCACCGACGAGGAATTGCGCGACCGCGAGCAACGGCTGCGCGACGCGCTCGCCGGTTTCGACGCCGCGACCATCGCGACCACGCATCAGTTCTGCCACCTCGTCCTCAAATCGCTTGGCGTGGCTGGTGATACCGATGCCGGCGTGACGCTGGCCGAGAGCCTCGACGACCTGGTCATTGAAATCGTCGACGATCTCTATCTCGCCCACTTCGGGCAGGACCGTGACGACCCGCCGATGTCCCGCGGCGACGCACTCAAACTCGCCCGCGCCGTCGTCGCGAATCCGAGCGCCGAACTGCGCCCCGTCGATCCGCCCGCAGGGTTCGAGCCGGCCATCCGGGTGGGCTTCGCGCGGGCGGTGTGCGCGGAACTGGAGCGACGGAAACGCAGGCGGGGCGTCCTGGGCTACGACGACTTGCTGAGCAGGCTGGCCGCCGCGCTGGAATCCGACGACTCGGCCGCCCGTGCCCGGATGCACCGACGCTGGTCCATCGTGATGGTCGACGAGTTCCAGGACACGGACCCGGTGCAGTGGCAGGTGATCGACCGGGCCTTCAGCGGACGCTCCACGGTGATTCTCATCGGCGACCCGAAGCAGGCCATCTACGCGTTCCGCGGTGGCGACATCAACACCTACCTGCACGCCGCATCGACCGCTGGAGAACGCCAGACGCTGGGTACCAACTGGCGCAGCGACGCCGTGCTCGTCGATGCGCTGCAGGCTGTGTTGCGCGACGCAGAACTCGGTGACAGCGACATCGTCGTGCGCCCGGTCGCGGCGTACCACCAGGGCCACCGGCTGGCGGGCGCCCCGTGCAACGACCCGTTCCGGTTACGGGTCGTCGCCCGCGACGCGTTCCGCACGCGGCAGGACAGGACCATCTCGATCGATCAACTGCGCGAGCACATTCCGGCAGATCTGGCCGCCGACGTCAGCCGTCTCCTCACCAGCGATGCCACCTACGACGGCCGTCCCGTCCAGCCCGGCGACGTCGCGGTCATCGTCGAGCTCCACAAGGACGGGCGGCGGTGCTTCGACGCGCTGACCGCCGCGGGTGTCCCTGCGGTCTACACCGGCGACTCCGATGTCTTCCGCTCCGACGCCGCCGACGACTGGCTGTGCCTGCTCGAGGCCTTCGACCAGCCGCACCGCAGCGGGCTGGTCCGGTCCGCGGCCACCACGATGTTCTTCGGCTACACCGCAGAGGACCTGGCGACACAGGGCGACGCCCTGACCGACCGCGTCGCAGGCAAGGTCCGCGAGTGGGCAGATCACGTCCGGGAGCGCGGCGTGGCGGCGGTGTTCGAGGCCGCCCAACTCGCCGGGATGGGCCGCCGGGTGCTGTCGTGGACCGACGGTGAACGGCGCATGACGGATCTGGCGCACGTCACGCAGATACTGCACGACACGGCCCATCGCGAACACTTCAGCCTGCCCGCGCTGCGCGACTGGCTCCGCACCCAGCGCGAAGAACGAAGCGGCGCCGGCGAACGCAACCGGCGGCTCGACAGCGATGCCGCCGCCGTGCAGATCATGACGGTGTTCGCCGCCAAGGGGCTGCAGTACCCGGTGGTGTACCTGCCCTTCGCATTCACCCGCAACATCCAGACCGACGAAGCCGTGCTGTTCCACGACGGCGCACAGCGCTGTCTGCACATCGGCGGTACCACCAGCCCGGACTGCGCCGAGGTCACGCGACGCGGTCGCGCCGAGGCGGCCTCCGACGACGTCCGGCGCACCTATGTCGCGCTCACCCGCGCGCAGTCGCAGGTGGTGGCGTGGTGGGCGCCGTCGTGGGATGAGCCCAACGGCGGGTTGTCGCGGCTGCTGCGCGGCCGCATGCCCGGCGAGAACACCGTGCCGGACCGCTGCGACCCCGCGGTCATCGACGACGCCGACGCGATGGCGGCGCTGCGGGCCTGGTCGGACATCGGTGGTCCGGTGCTCGAGGAGTCGGTGGTGACGATCGGTGCGGAGGTCGAGTTGCCCCCGCCGCCTTCGGATCTCGCGGTCAGGCACTTCCATCGCCGCATCGACGCGTCGTGGCGGCGCACGTCGTACTCGGGCTTGCTGCGGTCCGCCGAGAACGCCATCGGCGTCTCGTCGGAACCGGAGGTCGTGGAGCTCGACGACGAGGCCGCCGACATCCCGGTGCACGATCCCGTCCCGGCAGGCCCACCGCTGCCCGCGGTCGCGTCGCCGATGGCCGATCTCCCGATGGGCGCGAAGTTCGGCACGCTGGTGCACGCGGTGCTCGAGACCGCCGATCCGTTCGCGGCCGACCTCGCCGCCGAACTGGAGCAGCAGATCCGCGAGCACTGCGTGTGGTGGCCGGTCGACGCCGAACCCGGTGACCTGGCCGCCGCGCTGCTGCCCCTGCACGACACCCCGCTGGGCCCGCTCGCCCCCGGCGTCACGCTGCGTCAGATCGGTCTCCCGGACCGGTTGCGCGAGTTGGATTTCGAATTCCCGCTCGCCGGCGGCGACATTCGTGGCGCCGCGCCCACGATCACGCTCGCCGACGTCGGTGCGCTGTTCGCCGCGCACGTCCCGGCCGATGACGCGCTCGCCTCCTACGCGGCGCGGTTGTCCAGCGGCGGGCTGGCCGCGCAGCCGCTCAAGGGTTATCTGACCGGGTCGGTGGACGCGGTGCTGCGCATCCCCGACGGCCAGGGTCACCGTTACCTGGTGGTCGACTACAAGACGAACTGGCTCGGCGAACCCGATCGGCCGCTCACGTCCGCCGACTACACCAGGGCGCGGATGGTCGAGGCGATGCTGCACTCGGACTATCCGCTGCAGGCGCTGCTGTACTGCGTTGTGTTGCATCGCTTCCTGCGTTGGCGTCAGCCCGGCTACGACCCGCAGCAACATCTCGGTGGTGTGCTGTACCTGTTCCTGCGCGGAATGTGCGGCGCCGACACCCCGGTCGAGGACGGGCATCCGGCAGGAGTGTTCAGCTGGCAGCCACCGGCCTCGCTCATCCTCGCGGTGTCCGACCTGCTCGGCTCATAACACGACGTCAGTTTCGCGTTGACGAATTGGACGAATTCGCCGAAAAGAGAGACGGGCCGTCGATTCGGACGCGTGTTCGAGGTAAGCTCAACATCGGTTGAAATCCCAGCCGCAATCCGTCGCAGAATCCGGAGCCTGAAAGTTCCGTGTGCGATGTGCGTCCGACGCCAAGCCGTTACACACCATACGCAGAACTGCGCAGCGACTTTCGGAGTTGATTTCCCATCACCGCTTCCACCGCCCCCATCCGGCACCGAATATTCTCCGCGACCGTCATCACCTCGTCGATCGCCGAGCCCGTCGCCTCGTTCTCGGCCGTCGAACCACCCGTCGGGCGCCTGTCACTGACCACCGAGGAGCTCAACCCCGAGGCGGTCAGGATCGCCGTCGCCGGTGACCTGGACGCCTCGAACCACGACCAGTTCGCCGAGTACGTGTGGCGACGCACTGCCGAATGCCGCCGCCTGGTCCTCGATCTGCGCGGACTCGCGTTCTTCAGCACCGCCGGCATCAACGCGATCGCCGCGATCGACGGCTGGTGCGCGCAGGCGGGCATCGAGTGGACGCTGCTGGCCAACCCGATGGTGACGAGGGTGCTGCAGATCTGCAACGAGCACCCGGGGATGGCCGTCGAAACGGTGTGACGCGCCGCCGCAGTTGCCGCGATCGCGGCTCGGCGCGCGGCCGATGGACCACACTGATCGGATGACGGAACCGGCAAACCCGCGCGTCGCGGTCTACCTCGACTTCGACAACATCGTCATCTCGCGCTACGACCAGGTCAACGGACGCAACTCCTATCAGCGCGACAAGACCAAGGACGCCGGCGAGTTCGCGGAGAAGCTGCAGCGGGCCAAGGTCGACGTCGGCGCGGTCATCGACTTCGCCTCGTCGTTCGGCACGCTGGTGCTCACCCGCGCCTACGCGGACTGGTCCTCGGATGTCAACGCCAACTACCGCGATCAGCTCGTCGGCCGCGCCGTCGACCTGGTGCAGCTGTTTCCCGCCGCGGCATACGGCAAGAACGGCGCCGACATCCGCCTCGCCGTCGACGCGGTCGAGGACATGTTCCGGCTGCCGGACCTGACCCACGTGATCATCGTCGGCGGCGACTCGGACTACATCGCTCTCGCGCAGCGCTGCAAACGCCTCGGCCGCTACGTCGTCGGCATCGGCGTGGCCGGCTCGTCGGCCCGCTCCCTCGCCGCGGCGTGCGACGAGTTCGTCACCTACGACGCGCTGCCCGGTGTGCCGGTGTTCGAGCCCGACCCCGAACCCGCCGAAGCCGCCGCGCCGAGGCGCCGCAGGAGCACCCGCAAGGCCGATAACGACGAACCCGATCCGCAGGCCGGCGCCACCGCGCTGCTCACCCGCGCGCTGCAGATCGGTCTGGAGAAGGACGACGTCGACTGGCTGCACAACTCGGCGGTCAAGGCGCAGATGAAGCGGATGGACCCGTCGTTCAGCGAGAAGTCGCTCGGCTTCAAGTCGTTCAGTGACTTCCTGCGGTCGCGAACCGATCTCGTCGAACTCGACGAGAGCTCCACTGCCCGGATGGTGCGGTTGAAGACCCGTGGCGGTCCGGTGTGACGGTCGCCGCGGCCGGCCGGCTCGTCGAATTCACCGATGTGGGGGTGTTCGAGGCCGCCGACGTCCACGTGGCGCGGCGCCTGACGGCACTGGCCAAGGAGTCCGACGAGTCGGTGGCGCTGGCCGTCGCATTCGCGGTCCGGGCGCTGCGCGGCGGATCGGTGTGCGTGGATTTGCGGTCGGTGCCCGCCCAGGTCGGCCTGCCCGAGCTGCCGTGGCCTGCGCCCGACGCCTGGCTGGCCGCGGTGCGCGCGAGCCCGCTGGTCGCCGACCCGCCGGTGCTGCGCCTGCACTGCGACGCCGCCGCCGACCTGCTGTACCTGGACCGGTACTGGCGCGAGGAGGAGCAGGTCCGCGATGACGTGCTGGCTCTGCTGGCGCCGTCGGCGTCCACACCACTGCCCGATCTGATGCGACTGTTCCCCGATTCCGAGGAGCAGCGCCGCGCCGCGAATGTGGCGCTCACGCAGCCGCTGACCGTGCTCACCGGCGGTCCGGGCACCGGCAAGACGACGACGGTCGCGCGCCTGCTGGCGTTGCTGGCCGAACAGGCGGCCCTGGCGGGCAGGCCGCGGCTGCGGATCGCGCTGGCCGCGCCGACCGGCAAGGCGGCCGCGCGGCTGCTCGAGGCGGTGCTCCTCGAGGTCGGCAGGCTCGACCCCGCCGACCGCGACCGGCTGCCCGCACTCACGGCGTCCACGCTGCACCGGCTGCTGCGGTCGCGGCCGGACAACTCGTCGCGGTTCCGCCACCACCGGGAGAACCGGCTGCCGCACGACGTCATCGTCGTCGACGAGACGTCGATGGTGTCGCTGACACTGATGGCCCGGCTGTTGGAGGCGGTGCGACCCGACAGCCGGCTGGTGCTCGTCGGTGATCCCGACCAGCTGGCGTCGGTCGAGGCGGGCGCCGTGCTCGCGGACCTGGTCGACGGGCTGGGTGCGCGCGACGACGCACGGATCGCGACGCTGGTCACGTCGTGGCGCTTCGGCGAGACCATCGGCGGGCTGGCCACCGCCATCCGCGACGGCGACGCCGACCGGGTGGTCGAGGTGCTGCGCGCCGGCGGTGACCACATCGCCTGGCTCGACACGGACGAACCTGGCGAGCGGCTGCGCACTGTGCTTCTGCCGCAGGCACTTCGACTGCGCGAGGCGGCGATCCTGGGCAACGCGGCGGTCGCACTGCAAACCCTCGACGAGCACCGTCTGCTGTGCGCGCACCGCCGCGGCCCATACGGCGTGCAGCACTGGAACCGCCAGGTGCAGCGGTGGCTGACCGATGCGACGGGTGAGGCCATCTGGACGGATTGGTATGCGGGGCGTCCGGTGCTGGTGACGGCCAACGACTACGGCCTCGGCCTCTACAACGGCGACACCGGCGTGGCCATCGCCGACGGCGACGGGCTGAGCGTGGCCGTCGGAGCGCAGACGTTCGCGGCGAGCCGGCTCTCCGAGGTGGACACGATGCACGCGATGACCATCCACAAGAGCCAGGGCAGCCAAGCCGAGGAGGTCACGGTGCTGCTGCCGCCGGAGGAGTCTCGGCTGCTGACGCGCGAGCTGTTCTACACGGCGGTGACGCGGGCCAGGCAGCGGGTGCGGGTGGTGGGTTCGGAGCGGGCGGTGCGCGCCGCGATCGGCAGGCGGGTGGTGCGGGCGTCCGGTCTGCGCCAGCGGCTGCAGGGCTGAGCCGGCCTCCGGGGACGAGCCCGGCAAACGCCACTCTCGCGGTTCGAATTCCATTCCGGGGGGTCGCGATGTACCGTCGGACGCGGTTGACAACCCAGCCAAGCGGAACGTCACGGTGGCGAGCGAGAGAATTGCTCCCCGCCGCGGGGGTCCTCACGACGTGACCGCGGCCGTATTACGGTGCCCGAGAGGCTGGGGGGTCTCGTGCCAGGGGGTTCAATCGTTATCACGACGACACGCGAGGGTGCTCGTTCGATGGCGCTTGACTCCGTAAAGTCAGACCGTCTGACACGCATAGCACCGTGCCTCTCCCGGGGCGGCGGACCCACCGAGGTGAACGCGAAGGGTTCACCCACCGACGAGTTTCCGTCACCACCCACAACTCACCCACCTGAGCCGAACGGGCGCCTTCGCCCTGCTCATGGCGGGATGTCACCGATGCCGCCTGCGGCGCACCTACCGGAGGGACTCACGTGAGCAGATTCACCGAGACCATGTACCGCAACGCCCAGTGGAGCCTGAAGGGGCTCAACACGGGCGAGCCGCACGCGCCGATCCGGCAGACCTGGGCTGAGGTGCACCAGCGCGCCCGCCAGGTGGCCGGTGGTCTGGCCGCGGCCGGTATCGGCCACGGCGACGCCGTCGCGGTGCTGGCCGGCGCTCCGGTGGAGATCGCGCCGACCGCGCAGGGTGCCTGGATGCGCGGCGCCAGCGTGACCATGCTGCATCAGCCCACCCCGCGGACCGACCTGGTGCGCTGGGCCGAGGAGACCACCGCGGTCATCGAGATGATCGAGGCCAAGGCCGTGGTCGTGTCCGACCCGTTCATGGCTGCCGCGCCGGTGCTGGAAGGCATCGGCATCACGGTGCTGACCATCGAGAACCTGCTGAAGAGCGATCCGATCGACCCGATCGACACCGACGACGACGATGTGGCGCTCATGCAGCTGACGTCGGGCTCCACGGGATCGCCCAAGGCGGTGCTGATCACCCACGCCAACATCGTGGCCAACGCCGAGGCGATGATCGTCGGCTGCGACTTCGACATCGACACCGACGTGATCGTGAGCTGGCTGCCGTGCTTCCACGACATGGGCATGACCGGCTACCTGACCGTGCCGATGTACTTCGGCGCGGAACTGGTCAAGGTCACGCCGATCGACTTCCTGCGCGACACCTTGCTGTGGGCCAAGCTCATCGACAAGTACAAGGGCACCATGACGGCCGCCCCGAACTTCGCCTACAACCTGTTCGCCAAGCGGCTGCGCTCGCAGGCCAAGCCGGGTGACTTCGATCTGTCGTCGCTGCGCTGGGCACTGTCCGGCGCCGAGCAGGTCGACCCCGCCGACGTCGAGGATCTCTGCGATGCCGGCGCGCCCTTCGGACTGCGCCGCGAGGCGATCATCCCGGCCTACGGCATGGCTGAGACCACGGTGGCCGTGTCGTTCTCCGAGTGCGGCGGCGGCATGGTCGTCGACGAGGTCGACGCCGACCTGCTGTCCGTCCTGCACCGCGCGGTGCCGTCGAACAAGGGCCACACCCGGCGGCTGGTGTCCCTGGGTCAGCCGCTCAAGGGCCTCGAGGTGCGCGTCGTCGACGAGGACGGCGCCGAGATGCGGCCCAGGGCCGTCGGCGTCATCGAGACCCGCGGCACCCCGGTGACCAAGGGCTACATGACGGTCGGCGGGTTCATCGCCGCGCAGGACGAGCGGGGCTGGTACGACACCGGCGACCTCGGCTACCTGACCGAGGCCGGAGACGTGGTGGTCTGCGGTCGTATCAAGGACGTCATCATCATGGCCGGCCGCAACATCTATCCGACCGACATCGAACGCGCCGCGGCGCGCGTCGACGGGGTTCGGCCCGGTTGCGCCGTTGCGGTGCGGCTGGACGCCGGTCGGTCGAGGGAGACGTTCGCCGTCGCCGTGGAGTCCAAGAACTACCAGGACCCCGATGAGGTGCGCCGCATCGAGCGCCAGGTGGCGCACGAGGTGGTCGCCGAGGTCAACGCCCGTCCCCGCAACGTGGTGGTCCTCGAGCCGGGGACGATCCCGAAGACGCCGTCGGGCAAGCTGCGGCGCGCACACGCCCTGACCCTGGTCACCTGACCGTCCGGCTACGCCGGTGGACCGCGTTCGGTAGATTCATCGCCCAGGATGCGCGAGTACGAATGCCAGCCCGGCCGGGTGGTCCCACCCGAGCCTGAGTTGTCGCGCGCCGAACTCGATGAGCACGAGGCGGACCTGTCCGCCGGGCTCACCGGCGTTGCGGGCATCGTGGCCGGCGCGAAGCCGGTCAATGACCTGATGCAGGAGGTCGCCGAGTTCGCCGTCCAGGCGATTCCCGGCATGCAGGGTGCGGGGCTGACCGTGGTCGACGTTGTCGGCGACACCCCACGCGTCGAGAGCTGGGCCGTCACGGCGGACTTCGTCCGTGAAATCGACAGCGTGCAGTACGAGACCACCGGCGAGGGGCCGTGCATCAGCAGCATGCGGTCGCGTTGTCCCGTGGTCAGCGGGTCGCTCGGCTGCGATCCGCGGTGGCCGCACTTCGGCGGGCATGTCGCCCGGATGGGCGTGCATTCGGCGCTGTCCCTGCCGCTGATGGTGGGTGACGAGGTGATCGGCGCCATCAACGGTTATGCGTACGCCCGCGACGCTTTTGCCGAGCACGCTGTGCAGTTGGGCGCGCAGTTCGCCGGGCCCGCGGCGGTGTCGGTGTACAACGCGCGGCTGCTGGCCAAGGCACAGAAGCGCACCGAGCAGCTGCGGCGCGCGCTGGAGAGCCGCGCGGTGATCGACCAGGCGATCGGCATCCTGCGCAGCCGGACCGGTGCCACCGCGGAGGAAGCGTTCGACCGCTTGATAAAGATCAGTCAGACGGACAACGCCAAGCTGCGCGACGTCGCCGAGCGGTTGGTCGAGGAGGCCGCCCGGCGCGCCCGTGCCCGCAGCCGGGGCTGATCAGCCCGGCGGGGTCACCTGCAGGGCGGCGATGCCCGAGAGCAGCTGCGGGCGTTCCGCGCGCTGGGTCACAAGCCGTCGCGCGATGTCGGTGAGGTGCTCGTTGTTGGTCCGGGCGTAGGCCCGCAGCAGGGTGAACGCCTCGTCCACAGGTACGTCGAGGGTCTCGCGCAGGAAGCCCTTGGCCTGCTCGACGACGACCCGGCTGCTCAGGGCGGCCCGTAGCTTGCCGAACACCGTCGACGGGGTGGCCGGATGTTCTTGCAGGATCGCCACGCAGGCGATGTGCGCAAGGGTCTGCCCGACCAGCCGGTCGGCCTGATTCAGTTCACCGCGGTGGGTGCCGAACAGTCCGAGCGCGCCAAGGACGATGCCGGCTGCCCGCATCGGGACGGCGTGCACCGCGACGAAGCCCGCGTCCACCGCGGCGGGCACGAAGCGCGGCCAGCGGGCACCTTCGGACTGCAGGTCGGCGATGGAGACCGGCTGCCCCGATGCGTAGCAGTCGACGCACGGTCCTTCGTCGGCCTGCAGCTGGAACAGTTCGAGTTCGCGGGCCTGCTCGGACGTGGCGGCCACCAACCGGAGCTGGTCCAGGGGGTCGGCGAGCAGGATTCCGGCGGCGGTGACGTCGAGCAGGTGGGCACATTGTTCGGTGAGCTCGGTGAGCAGATCCACCACGTCGAAGTCGTCGAGCAGACTGTCCACCAGTTTGACCACCGCCTCGAGGACGCGGGTCTCGCGGGGCATGTCGGTCACGTCGCCTCCTCTGCTGGGATTGCTGTGGCCGGCATGTCAGTCGGTGTCCAGCCGTAGGCGGCGATCGAGGATGTCGCGGGCGACGTCGGTGGCGCTGCGACCGGTGGCGTAGGCGTGCGCTCGCAGCCGCACCAGGGCCTCGGTGGGATCCACGTCCAACTGAGCGACGAGCATGCCGGTGGCCTGGCTGACCTCCGCGCGGGAGAGGGCGTTGAGCTCGGACCAGGCGTCGCTGCCGGGGTCGTTGGCAGCGGCTTGCAGGTCTCCGTCCAGCAGGTCGAGCAGCGGGATGCCTGCCACCTCGGCGGCGACGAAGGCGCCGGAGAGTTCCTCCGCCTGCAGCGGGCCGGGCCGTTGGCGGAACAGATCGAGGGCCCCGACGTACTCGCCGGCGATGACCACGGGCATCGCGAACACGCCGCGGATCTGTTGCGCGAGCAGCGCGGGCCCGTAGGCAGGCCACCGCACCTCCTCGGGGTGCGCCAGGTCGGACGCCAGAACCGGCGCCCGGCGCGCGATCGAGTCCAGGCAGGGCCCCTCACCGAAGGTGAACTGCAGGTCGTCGTACTGCCGGGCCAGGTCACTGCTGCTGCCCATCGTCGCGCTGTTGGCGCCGTCGAAGATCAGGGAGATCGCCGCGGCGTCGATGTCGAGCAGCGTCACGCATGCCTCGCACAGCCGGTCGGCGGCCGCCGCGCCCCGCCTGCCGTCCACCGCGGCTCGCAGCTGCTCATGAACGGCCACGTCAGGCCGACGCCGGCTGGGCGCGGGAGGCTCCCGGGTGTGGTGGAGGCGCGGTCATCTGTCCAGCCTCCTCCACGTCGACGCATTTGACGAGCACATCGGTGCCCGTGCGTCACGATCCAGCCAGGTCGATCTGAGAAGATCGGTGCATCATGCGGGTCGACGGGCGGGAAATCACCGTATCGGGCAGCCTTCTCCAGCCGTTGACCCGACGGACGAACGACATCCTGCGCCTGGCCATCGCCACCGTGGTGCTGGCCGTGGTGGTGACGAGTTCACTGATCACCCGCTACGAGTGGGACGCCCTCGAGCGGTCGATCTCGGAGATCGTCAGCTTCCTCACCCCCACCCAGTCGAATCTGGTCTATCTCGTCTACGGCCTGGCGATCCTGGCGTTGCCGTTCATGATCCTGTTCGGGCTGCTTGTCGCCAGGCAGTGGCGGCTGCTCAGCGCCTACGCCGCCGCGGCCTTCATCGCCGGCCTGGCACTGTCCATCACCGGCAACGGGATCGCCGCTCCGCGTTGGCATTTCGACCTCAACGACCGGCTCGACACCCAGCTCTCACAGTTCCTCGACGATCCGCGCTGGATCGCGATGCTGGCGGCGGTGCTCACCGTGTCGGGGCCGTGGCTGCCTGCGAAGTGGCGGCGCTGGTGGTGGACGCTGCTGCTGGCGTTCGTGCCGATCCACCTCGTCGTCTCGGCCGTCGTGCCCGCCCGGTCGGTGCTCGGGCTCGCCGCGGGCTGGTTCGTCGGCGCACTGGTGGTGCTCGTGGTCGGCACACCGGCCCTGGAGGTGCCGCTCGAAAGCGCGCTGCGCAGGATGGCGCGGCGCGGCTTCGTGGTGACCGCCCTGACGGTGATGCGCCCGGCGGGGCGGGGGCCGCTGCTGCTGGAGGCGACCGCCGAGTCAGGCGCCCGGCTGACCGTCGAGATGTACGGACCGAACCAGCGCAGCGGCGGCGCGTTGCGTCAGATCTGGCGCAAGCTGAGGCTGCGGTCGAGTGAGACCGCTCCGCTGCACGCGTCGATGCACCGCACGGTCGAGCACCGAGCGCTGATGGCGATCGCGATCGGAGACCTCGACGTCGCGAACACCGCCACGGTGGCGATCGCCACGCTCGAGCGCGGCTGGACGCTGTACACCCATTCACCGGTGCGCGGCCTCCCGCTCGACGCCGGTACCCCGCTGTCGAACGTGTGGGGCGCGCTGCGGGTGTTGCACGAGCACCAGATCGCGCACGGCGACCTGCGCGTCAACGAGATCACCGTCGACGAGGGCACCGTGCTGTTCGGCGGGTTCGGCTACGCCGAGTACGGCGCCACCGACGCCCAACTGCAGTCCGACATCGCCCAGTTGCTGACCACGACGGCGGCGGTCTACGACCCGAAGTCGGCCGTCGAGGCGGCGATCGAGGCGTTCGGCGAGGACGAGGTGCTGACGGCGTCCCGCCGGCTGACCAAATCGGCTGTCCCGCATCGTATCCGGCTGGCCGTGCCCGACGGCAAGGCGATCATCGGCTCCGCGCGCGAAGAGGTGATGCGCCAGACCGGGGCCGACAAGATCCAGGCCGAGAACATCACCCGGTTCACCCGCAGGCAGATCATCCAGCTGGTGCTGCTCGGGGCGCTGGTCTATGTCGCGTACCCCTTCCTCGCGACCGTGCCGACGTTCGCCGCCGAACTGCGCACCGCGAACTGGTGGTGGGCGCTGCTAGGGCTGGTGGTGTCGGCGCTGAAGTACCTCGGCGCGGCGGCGGCACTGTGGGCGTGCTCGGACGGCCTGATCAGCTTCCGGTACCTGACGATCATGCAGGTGGCCAACACGTTTGCCGCGACGACGACGCCTGCGGGGGTCGGCGGGCTTGCGCTGTCGACGCGGTTTCTGCAGAAGGGCGGGCTGGGCGCGTTGCGCGCCACCACCGCGGTGGCGCTGCAGCAGTCGGTGCAGGTGATCACCCATGTCTCGCTGCTGATCCTGTTCAGCGCGGTGGCGGGCGCGTCGGCGAACCTGTCGAAGTTCGTGCCGTCGGCGACGCTGCTGTACCTGATCGGCGGGGTGGCGCTCGGCCTGCTCGGCACGTTCCTGTTCGTGCCGAAGCTGCGGCGCTGGCTGGCGACGGCGGTGCGGCCGCGGCTGCAGGAACTGCTGGGCGACCTGGCGGCGCTGGCACGTGAGCCGTGGCGGCTGGCGTTGATCGTCCTGGGTTGCGCGGCAACCACACTCGGTGCGGCGTTCGCGCTGTGGGCCAGCATCTCGGCGTTCGGTGGCGACGTGTCACTCGTCACCGTCACGGTGGTGACGATGGTGGGCGGCACGCTGGCGTCGGCGGCGCCGACCCCCGGTGGAGTCGGAGCCGTCGAGGCGGCCCTGATCGGCGGCCTGGCCGCGTTCGGCGTACCGGCCGCGGTGGCGGTGCCGTCGGTGCTGCTCTACCGGGTGCTGACCTGCTGGCTGCCGGTGTTCCTGGGCTGGCCGATCCTGCGCTGGCTGACGCGCAAGGAGATGATCTAGCCGTCAGCCGCCACCCGGAGATGCCGGCGCTGCGCCAGCTCGTCCTCGCCGACCAACTCGAGCATCGGCTGCCCCGGCACACACAGCATCGTGACCGTGAAGCGGACCAACATGTCGTCGCGATTGTTGCCGTCCTGGTAGTGGATGACGTCACCGCCGGGCTCCCAGAACGCCTCGCCCGCCCGCACGACGCGGGGCGCCTCACCCTCCAATTCGAAGAGCATCTCGCCCTCCAGCACGTAGCCGAACGCGGGGCCGCCGGGGTGCCGGTGCGGCGGGGTGCCGCGGTTGGCCGGCGGGTACTCGATGTGCACCGTCATCGCATGGGCGCCGGCCGGGATCACCGGTGGCTGCACCTCCTGCAGCACCGTGAGGGCGCTGTGCCAGGCGTCGTCGTAGTCCTTGTTCTGTGGCATCGGTCTTCTCGCTTCCTCAGGCGGCGGTCTGCTGGCCGGTTGCGGCGTCGACACGTGGGCCGCGGTGGGCCAGCGCGACGCGCAGCCGTTCCCGGCCGCGGTAGATCCGCGACATGACGGTGCCGATCGGGACGCCCATCAGCACGGCGGTCTCGGCGTAGGTGTAGCCCTCGATGTCGGCGTAGTACACCGCGGCACGGAACCCCTCGGGCAGGCTCTGCAATGCAGCCCGAATATCGTTGTCGGGCAGTCGATCCAGCACCTCGTCCTCGGCCGACCGCAGCCCGAGCGATTCGTGCGACGCGCTGGCGGCCAGGTCCCAGTCGTGGATCTCGTCGAACGCGGTCTCGGTGACCCGCGACTGCTTGCTGCGGTACGTGCTGACCCAGCGGTTGTACTGGATCCGGAACAGCCACGCCCGCAGGTTGGTTCCGGGCCGGAAGTTGTGGAATCCCGCGAAGGCGTGCAGCAGGGTGTCCTGCAGCAGGTCCTCGGCGTCGGCGTCGTTGTGCGTCAATCTGCGTGCGCCGCGGAGCAGCACGTCGTGGAGCGGCTCCACGCCCTGGGAGAAGTGGGCGGCGAGCTCGGCGTCGGGCCGGACCGTCGCGGTGGTGCCGGGCGCTACGACCTTCACGGTGAACCTCCGAGTGAGTGGGATGGGATGTCCTACTCAGACTCGCGGCTGCGGGGTCCGGGGGGACCCTTGGAAACCCGTGGTCCGTGGTCAGTGGTCCGTGGTGGATACCACGGGGTCAGGGTGTCAGCCGGCCCACGAGACGGTGCGCAGCTGCCTGCGCGAGGTGACGCCGAGCTTGACGAACACCTTGCGCAGGTGCCACTCGACGGTGTGTGTGCTGATGAACAGCTGCGCGCCGATCTCCTGGTTGGTCAGGCCCTCGCCGGCGAGCTTGGCGATCTGGGCCTCCTGCGCGGTCAGCTGGTCACCGGAGGCGACCGGCTGTTTGCGCACCTTCTCACCGGTGGCCAGGAGTTCGCGCCGCGACCGCTCGGCGAACGCCTGGGCTCCCATCCGGCTGAACAGTTCGTGCGCGGCGTTGAGCTGCCTGCGCGCGTCGATGCGACGGTTCACGCGGCGCAGCCACTCCCCGTACCGCAGCTGGGCCCGCGCCACGTGGACGACGACCTTGGTGCGCGTGAGCCGTTCGACGGCTTCGGTGTGCAGGGCGTCGACGGTGGCTTCGTCCGCGGAGTCGGTCAGCAGGGCCCGCGTGCTGGCCAGCACCCCGAGTCCCCAGTCGGTGCCCGCGGCGAGGGTGCGCTCCTCGAGGGCGTCCAGCGCCCTGGCGGCGGCCGCCCGCTCACCGGTGTGCACGGCCGCCTCGACCAGTTCGAACAGCGCCCAGCCGTGGGTTCCGAGGTCCTCGTGGGCGGCGGCGTCGCTGACCGCGGCGTACGCCTCCTCGTAGCGGCCGAGGCCGTTGTACAGCACCGCCGCGGCGTGGCCGACGACACCGAGCAGCCGGCCTTCACCGCGGGCGCCGGCTTCGGCGGTGGTGGCCTCGAACATGTCGACGGCATCTGCCGCCACCCCCCGCGATGCGGCGAGCAGCATGGACTGGTGGGTGATCGGCGAGTAGTAGCCGGTCGACCTGATGATCGACTGCGCTTCCTCGATGAGTGTTGCGGCCGTGGTGAATTCGCCGGTCAGCAGGTGGAAGCCGGCCCGGTATCCCAGTGTCTGCGGCAGGCCGGCCAGCGCCCCGGCCTCGCGCGCGCGCCGCACGGCGGTGGCGGACAGTTCGTCGAGCAGCGCCTCGTCCCACAGTTCGAGGGCCGCGGACTCCTGCAGCACGGGGAACGCGGGCACCAGCCAGCGCAGCACGTGCACGTCATCGGCGCGGGCCTGGACGCACATGTGGTCCAGTGCGATGCGCAGCGCCGGGCAGCCGGCCTGCACGCCATCGGTGATGCGGACCGCCCACCCGCGGAGGAGATAGTCGACCGCCCGCGGGAACTCCTCGGCGTCGCCGATCGCGGCGCGGGCGGCCGCGGCGGCTTCGGCGAGCGCGCGGGGGTCACCTAGCCGCCCGGCGAACATGGTCGCGGCGATGGCCTCGAGATAGCTTTCGCGAGAGGAGAAGTCGTCGACGCCCACCAATTGCTCGGCGGCGTCGAGGAGCGCCGGTGCGGTGTCGGCCAGCCGCTTGGCGCCGGTGTCCCCGCCACGGGCGCGGACGAACTCCATCTGCGCGCGCAGCCGAGCGACCTGGGCCTGCTGAAGATTGGTCAGCGGTCCGAGCTGGGCGATGGACAGCAGTTCGTGTGCGGCGGCAGGCGCCGCGGCGTCGCGCTTGGCGCGGGCGGCGGCCAGCGCCCTGGCGCTGCGGTGCGCGGGGTCGGCGGTCAGGGTGGCGGCGCGCTCGAGGAACTTCGCCGCGGCCGCGATGCCCCCGCGGCTCTGGGCCCGGTCGGCCGAGGCTTCGAGTTCCGCGGCGACGGCGTCGTCGGGTCCGGTGGCCGCGGTGGCGGCGTGCCAGGCGCGGCGGTCGGGGTCGAGCTCCGGGTCGGTAGCGAGGGCCAGTGCCTGGTGCACGGCGCGGCGTTCGGTGAGATCGGCCGCGCGGTAGACGGCCGAGCGGACCAGCGGGTGGCGAAACCGGATGCGGCCACCGAACTCGATGAGCCCTTCGGCCTCGGCGGGGCCGAGCGCATCGACCGGCACCCCGAGATAGGTTGCGGCGCTGAGGAACACAGCGGCGTCGCCGACGGGCTCGGCGGCCGCGAGGAGCAGGACCGTACGGGTCTCGGGCGGCAGCGTCTCGATTCGGCGGATGAAGCCTTCTTCGATCTGGCCCGCCGAACGGCCGACGCCGACGTTGAAGTAACCGCCGTCGAGTTCGGACGCCGGATTGTTGCGCGGCACTTCCAGCAGGGCCAACGGGTTGCCCCGGGTCTCGGCGACCACACGGTCGCGCACCCGGGGGTCGATGCGGCCAACCATCACCGAGTCGAGCAGATCGCGGGCGTCGCTGTCGGACAGGCCGCCGACCGCGAGTTCCGGCAGGCCGGCCAGCGCTTCGGCGCCCTCGACGCGCGCGGCGCACACGATGGCGACCGGCTCGGCCAGCAGACGGCGCGCGACGAACGCCAGCGTCTGCACCGACACCTGGTCGAGCCACTGGGCGTCGTCGACGACGCACAGCAGGGGCTGGTCGTCGGCGGCGGCAGCCATCAGGCTCAGCACGGCCAGCCCGACCAGGAACCGGTCGGGGGTCGGGCCGACGCCGCGGCCGAAGGCGACGTCGAGCGCCTCGCGTTGGGGTTCGGGAAGCGAGCCGAGGTGGCCCAGCAGGGGCGCGCACAGTTGCTGCAGGCCCGCGAAGGCGAGTTCCATGTCGGACTCCACGCCGGCAACTCGGGCGATGCGGAATCCGGCGGCGGTGTCGGCGAGATGCTCGAGCAGGGCGGTCTTGCCCACTCCGGCCTCCCCGCGCAGCACCAGGGTCTGGCCGCTGCCGGACCGGACGCTCGCCAGCAGTGCGCGCAGCGCCTCGGACTCGCCGGCGCGTCCGCGCAACCGCTGCCCTCGACCTCTGCCTGCCATCGCGTCCACCGTGGCGACGACCCTACCGGGAAGCGCAGAGGCTACGTCATCGTGCGCAGCTGTCGGCGCGAGCTGATGCCGAGCTTGACGAACACCTTCCGCAGATGCCATTCCACCGTGTGCGTGCTGAGGAACAACTGCGCGCCGATCTCCTGGTTGGTGAGACCGTCTGCGGCCAGCCGGGCGATCTGCGATTCCTGAGCCGTGAGCTCGTCGCCCGAGCGCATCGGTTGCTTGCGCACCTTCTCTCCTGCGGCCATCAGCTCGCGGCGGGCACGCTCCGCGAACGCCTGCGCTCCCATCCGATTGAACGTCTCGTGCGCACGCCCGAGATGCTGTCGCGCCTCCGTCGTCTGGTGGCTGCGGCGCAGCCATTCGCCGTACCGCAATTGGGTGCGCGCGAGCTGGGTCACCACCCGCGTGCGCTCCAGGCGTTCGATGGCCTCGGTGAACAGCGCGTCGGCCTCCTCGTTGTCGGCCAGCAGGGCCTGGGCGCCTGCCAGCGCGCCGAGCCCCCAGTCGGTGCCGCTGTCGCCTGCGCGTCGTTCGAGCCGCTGCACCGCCTCCTCGGCGGCATCGTGTTCGCCGAGGTGCGTCGCGGCCTCGGTCAGCTCGAGCAGGCACCAGCCGGAGAAGCCGAGATCGTCGCTCGCGCAGGACCGGCGCGCGCCGGCGAACGCTTCCTCGTACTGGCCGAGACCGTTGTGCAGGATGGCGGCGGTGTAGCCGGTGAGTCCGAGCAGCCGGCCCTCGCCCTTGGCGGTGGCCATGTCGGTGGCGACCTCGATCAGCGCCGTGGTCTCGTCGGAATTCCCACGCCACGCCGACAGGTGCAACCGGTGATATTTGACCGGCTTGTGATTCGTCGCCGCGGAGATCTCCTCGGCCTCCTCCAACAACGCTGCCGCGTCGTCGAATTCGCCGGCCAGGACGTGCACTCCGGCGCGGAACGCGAGGGCGGACGGCAGCGTGGCGAGCGCCCCGGCGTCGCGCGCGTTGCAGACCATGGCCGTCGCGAGGCGGTGCATGACCTCGTCGTCCCACAGTTCGCCCGTCGCGGATTCCTGGACGATGGGAAACGCGAGCGACAACCACCGCAGCGCCTCGCCGTCGTCGCGCTGCGCATGACTGCACCAGTGTTCGAGCGCGGTGCGCAGCCGGTCGGCGCCTTCGGTGAGGCCGCCGGTGATCAGGTCGGCCAAGCCGGTGAGCATGAGGTCGGCGGGGCGGTGTGGGTCGGCCACCCCGTTGATCGCATGCCGGACCGACTCGGCGGCCGCGACGAGTGCACCCGGCGGCGCACACTGCGACGCGTACATCGCCGCCGCCAGCGCCTCGAGGTGCGCCTCGCGCGCCGACTGGTCGTCGATCGTCTCCAATCGCCGTGCAGCGTCGAGGAGTTGCGCGGCGGCCGTGGCGATCTGCGGCGCCCCCGGCTCGCCGCCACGACCGCGAGCGAACTCCATTTGTGCGCGCAGCCAGGCCATCTCGGCTCGCTGCGACTCGCTGAGCGGGCTGAGTTCGGCGATCGCGAGCAGATCGTATGCCGCTTCGTAGGCGGCCGCGTCGCGTTTCGCCCTGGCGGCGACGAGCGCTCTGGCACCGCGCAGGTGCGGATCGGCGCTCAGGGCGACGGCGCGCTCGAGGAAGGTCGCAGCGGCAGCGATCCCGCCGCGGGTATGCGCCCGGCCGGCGGACGCCTCGAGCTCGGCGGCGATCTCGTCGTCCGGACCCGCGGCGGCGTTGGCCGCGTGCCATGCCCGCCGGTCCGGGTCGAGATGCGGATCAGTGACGTCGGCCAGTGCGCGGTGGACCGCCCTGCGGTCGGCCAGTTCGGCCGCGCGGTAGGCGGCGGACCGCACCAGCGGGTGACGGAACCGGATGCGCGGACCGAACTCGATGACGCCGGCAGCCTCGGCAGGCGCCAGCGCGTCGACCGGGATGTTCAGTTCCGCGGCGGCGCGCAGGAGCAATCCGGCGTCGCCGATGGGTTCCGCGGCCGCGGCGAGCACCAGCAGCCGGGTGTCGCGAGGGAGCGACGCGATGCGGCGGACGAAGCTCTCCTCGACATGGCCCGCGGACGGGCGGGTGGGCGATGTGCCGAAGCCGCCGACGAGTTCGGCCGCGGAGACGTTGCGCGGCACCTCGAGCAGGGCCAGCGGAATGCCGCGGGTCTCGGCGATGATGCGGTCGCGCACCCGCTCGTCGATCCGCCCGAGCACGACGCTGTCGAGCAGTTCGCGGGCGTCGCTGTCAGAGAGTCCGCCGACGGCGAGTTCGGGCAATCCGTGCAGCACCTCGGCGCCGTGCTCACGGGCCCCGAACACCAGCGCCACCGGTTCGGCGAGCAGCCGCCGCGCGACGAATCCGAGCACCTGCGTCGACACCTGGTCGAGCCACTGCACGTCGTCGATGATGCACAGCTGCGGTTGCTGTTCAGCGGCCGTCGCCAGCAGGCTGAGCACCGCCAGGCCGACGAGGAAGCGGTCGGGTACCGGTCCGACGCCGCGACCGAACGCCACAGCGAGCGCGTCACACTGCGGTTCGGGCAGCCTCTCGACGTGCGACATCAACGGGGCACAGAGTTGGTGCAGGCCGGCGAAGGCGAGTTCCATGTCCGATTCGACGCCCGCGACGTGCGTGACGCTGAAGTCGCGGGCCTGCGTGATCAGGTGGTCGAGCAGTGCGGTCTTGCCCGCACCGGCCTCGCCACGCAGTACCAGCACCTGGCCGCTACCCGATCGCGCACTCGACAGCAGACGACGAAGCTCTTCGCATTCGCCGCCACGCCCGCGCAGTCCTCGACCGCGAGTCGTCTTCGCCATCCGCGCCATCGTAGGTTTCGTTTCGCGGATAGCGGTAGCGGGGAACGGGCATCATGGCCAGATGGCATCCGATTCGTTGAGCGACGAGGTCATCGCGTTCCTGTCCGACGGCACCCGCACCGGCAAGCTCGGCTATGTCGCGGCCGACGGCCGGCCCCTCATCGCACCCGTCTGGTTCCTCGTCGAAGGCGGGCAGCTGGTGATCAACACCGGGAAGAACACCGCGAAGGGGCGAGCGCTGCAACGTGATCCGCGGGTGGTGCTGGTCGTCGACGACGAGAGGCCGCCGTTCTCCTTCGTCCAGGTCCAGGGGATCGCGGCACTCACCGACGACGATCCCGACATCCTCGACATCGCGACGCGGATCGCGACGCGCTACATGGGCGAGGAACTCGGTCCGCAGTACGGGGCCCGCAACGGCGTGCCTGGCGAGCTCGTCGTCCGAATCACCCCGACAAAGGTGATCGCGGCGTTCGACGTCGCCGACTGACGGCTACCGGGCGGCCACGGTCTCGCGGACCCAGTCGGCGAAGCGGGTGTCGAACAGAGTCGCGCCGGGGCCTGGCACCAGCGTGTCGTCGTCGATGTCGACACCCCAGTAGCGCGCGGCCGGGTCGGTGACCACGGTGCGGGGGTCGCCCTTGGCGGCCAGCGAGATGCGGACGAGCTCGTCGAGGCCGAACCGCTCGGGTCCGCCGATCTCGACGATGCGGTTCTGCGGTGCGCCCGCGGCGGCGATCGCGACGGCCTCGGCGACGTCGGCCGACGCCATCGGCTGCCACTTGGCGTTCGGCAGCCGGACGATGTCACCTTCGGTCGCCGAGTCGGCGATGGTGCCGACGAACTCGAAGAACTGGGTGGCGTGCACGATCGTGTATGGCGTTGCGCCAGAGACGATCAGCCTCTCCTGGGCGAGCTTGGCCTTGAAGTAGCCGCTCTGCGGGGCCAGCCGGTCGGTGCCCACCACCGACAGCGCCACGTGGTGCTTCACGCCTGCCTCGGCCTCGGCGGCCAGCACGTTGGTGGTCGCGGTGGTGAAGAAGTCCATCGCCGCGTCGTCGAGGGTCGGAGAGTTGGAGACGTCGACCACGACGTCGGCGCCGGTGAAGACGTCGGCGAGGCCTTCACCGGTCACCGTGTTCACGCCGCTGCTGGGCGAGGCGGAGATGGCGTCGTGGCCGTGTTCGGTCAGGTCCTGCACGACCTTGCGGCCGATCAGGCCGGTCCCCCCGATGACGACGATCTTCATGATGGCGTTCCTTCCGCTGTGGGTCCTTCTCGACCGCCAGAACGGATGGCCGTGCGCGGATTCATCCCGCGGTGTCAGGCCGAGCCGAGGTCTACGGCGTCGCCGTCCACCGGCCGCACCTGAATGCTGTTGCCCGTCAGCGCTGCCGAGCACTGGTCACACGCCAGCTGTGGCGCGAAATCGTGACCGTCGTGGGTGAGCAGCAGCGCCGGTCCCTCCCGTGACGAGTAGTGGGCCTGCGCCCAGTGGATGGCCGTCGCGACGACGGGGAAGAACGCCCGTCCCTTCGGGGTCAGGTGGTACTCCGACCAGTCGGCGCGTTTCGGGTGGGCGGCGGCCTGCAGCACGCCGATGTCGCAGAACACCCGGAGCCGGTCGGCGATCAGCGCGCCGGGCGCCTCGAGCCGGTTCTGGAAGTCGGTGAACCGGCGGGTGCCGAGGAACGCGGCGCCGATAACCGCCGAGGACCACCGGTTGCCGACGATGGCCATGGTGTCGGGGAACAGTCCCGCGGGATCGCTGCCCGTCCGCCGGCGGGTGACGGCCCGCGGCACCGAGCGCTGCCAGCCGCCGCTCGGTCCCCACCGCCCGGTGATGTCCTGCGACTCGACGGTTTGCCCGCAGTGCGCGCAGTGCAAGACGGGTGAGAAGTCGTGGCCGCAGTCGCGGTGGTGCATGTCGGGCAGGGCGTCGGCGCGGTGCTCGGACCACGTGCGTTCCCACTGCCAGATGGCGACGAGCATCGGCCACAGCGCGCGGCCTTCCGGCGTGGCCACGTATCCGGCGCGCAGCGGCTGCTGCTGGTAGATCTCGCGCTGCAGCAGCCCGTCGCGGACCATGGCCTGCAGCCGGCCGGTGAGCACCGCGTTCGAGATCGGCAGCACCGCGAAGTCACTGAATCGGGTTGCGCCCATCAGTGATTCGCGCACCAGCAGCAGGGTCCACTCGTCACCGAGCAGGGCGAGCGCTCGCCCGATGGCGTTGGTGTCGCCGGCCCGCAGCTCGAAGGGCGAACTCATCGCATGGTGTGCCACTGCCGCAGCTCGGCGCCTGCCACCCAGGTGGAGTGCGTGCCGCTGCAGACGCGTTCGGGCAGCCGCAGCGTGCATACGGGGCCGTCGCCGATGCGGGCGGCGTCGTAGACCACGCAGTAGGAGGCGTCGTGGTTCATGTCCATGGTCAGGGTGACCAGGTAGCCGTCGTCCTCGCCGGTGGAGCCGACCCGCGGCGCCATCGCGGTCTCGCTGCCGAACACCCCGTCGCCGAACGTGATCCGCTCCTCGGTGCCGGCGTGCAGGTCGTGTTTGACCAGGCCGTCGAACAGGAACCAACCGGGCTGGCCGGTGGCGGCGTAGACGTAGCGGTAGTCGCGGGTCTGGTAGTCGCCGTTGATCATGCCGAACTCGGTGAGGTGGTCACCGAGGCGCTCCTCGGTGGCCGCGCCGGTCGTCAGGTTGAACCGCCAGCGGTGCAGCCGGGACTCGAAGGCGTCGAGCGCGAGGTAGCGGTAGGCGGCGTCCTCCAGGGACTTGGCGCCCTTGGTCGACGGCGACGGGTTGCCCTGGAAGAAGCCGTCGAGAACGATCTCGTCGCCGTCCTCGTAGGCGTTGGTGAAGTGCAGCACGTAGGTCGGGGCGGTCTCGAACCACATGACCTTCGACTGGTCGCCGCGGCGCGGGACGACGGCGAAGCGCGACGGCAGGTCGGGATGCCAGGCCGGGGCGTGCACGTCGTGCTTGAGCAGTTCGGGTGACCAGAACAGCGGGAAGTCGTTGAGGATCACGTAGTTCTCGGTGTAGGCCATGTCGTGCGGCATGCGCGGTCCGGGCAGCGGGACGTCGGTGGTGTGCAGCAGGTTGCCGTCTTTATCGACGGCGCCGTAGCGCAGGTACGGCTCCTCCTTGCTGTAGCTGAAGAACAGCAGTTCGCCGGTGACGGGGTCGACCTTCGGGTGCGCCGAGACGCCCCACTCGGGGACCCAGTCCTCCTTACCCGCGGTGTCGGCGGTGAACGGGTCGACGCGGTAGAGGTCGCCGCACATGTAGAAGCTCGACAGCGCCATGCCGCGGTGCACGACGATGTCGGTGCTCGAGGCGTCCTTCATCCGGGTGCGGGCGCCCCAGCCGTCGTCGCGCTTGGCCGATCCCGGCATCTCGAGGAAGCCGGCCCACAGCGACTCGCCGGCGTCCTGTTCGGCGAGGAAGCCGTCGGTGCGGACGAATCTGTTGCGGTAGTTGGCCGTTCCGTTGTGGAACTCGACGAGGTGGATCATGCCGTCGCCGTCGAAGGGGTGGTAGTTCTCGATCGGCGGGTGCAGCGGGTTCTCGGTGTTGCGCAGGTAGACGCCGTCGAGGTCGGCGGGAATCTCGCCCTGGACCACGTCGAGGTCGTCGGCGCGCCACTCGTTGAGCTGAGGGCGCCACGGCCCGGTGCGATAGCGGTGGGCGTCGTCCGCAGGCAGCGTCGACGCGTAGGTGTTGAGCAGTTCGACCCGCATGCGCCTCAAACTATGGTTGACAGAGTCACTCTGTCAACTGAACCATAGGGGCATGGCTGAGGACATCTGGATCATCGGGGCGTACCAGAGCGATTTCGCCCGCAACCTGACGCGCGAGGGCCGCGACTTCGCCGACCTGGCGCGCGAGGTGGTCGACGGGACGCTGGCGTCGTCGGGCCTGAGTGGCCGCGACGTGGGGACGGTGCACGTCGGCAACGCGTTCGGCGAGATGTTCAGCGCTCAGGGCCATCTCGGTGCGATGCCGGCGACGGTGAACGACGAGCTGTGGGGTGTGCCCGCGTCGCGGCACGAGGCGGCGTGCGCCTCGGGCAGCGCGGCGGTGCTCGGCGCGGTCGCGGAGTTACGGGCAGGGTTTCACGAGGTGGCGCTCGTCGTCGGCCTCGAGCTGGAGAAGACGGTGCCCGGCCGGGTCGGCGCGGAGTACCTGGGAGCGGCGGCCTGGACCGGACACGAGAACGTCGACGCGGACAACATGTGGGCGTACGTGTTCTCGCGAGTGGCCGACGAGTACGACCGGCGGTGGGGGCTCGATCACACGCATCTGCATGCGATTGCGTCGACGAACTTCGATGCCGCCAAACGCAATCCGAATGCGCAGACGCGGGCGTGGTCGCTGCCGGACCTGACGGTCGACGGGGATGACGACGAGGCGAATCCGCGGGTGGAGGGGCGGCTGCGGCGGTCGGACTGCACGCAGTTGACCGACGGTGGCGCGGGTGTGGTGGTGGTGACCGATACCTATCTGCGAGCGCATCCGGCGATGCGGCCGTTGGCAAGGATCAGGGGCTGGGGCCACCGCACGGTCGGGCTGGGCCTGGCGCAGAAGCTGGGTCGCGATCCGGAGTCGCCGTACGTGATGCCGCACGTGCACGCGACGGTGCAGGACGCGTTCGGTCGGGCGCGGGTGAGTCTCGATGACGTCGACGGCTTCGAGGTGCACGACTGCTTCACGCCGAGTGAGTACATGGCGATCGACCACATCGGCCTGACGGGCCCGGGCGAATCGTGGAAGGCGATCGAGAACGGCGACATCGCACTCGGCGGACGGCTGCCGATCAACCCGGGCGGCGGCCTGATCGGTGGCGGCCATCCCGTCGGCGCGACCGGAGTGCGGATGCTGGTCGACGCCGCCAAGCAGGTGAGCGGGACGGCTGGCGAGTATCAGGTCGAGGGTGCCCGGACGTTCGGCACGCTCAACTTCGGGGGCAGCACGGCGACGACGATCAGCTTCGTGGTGGGCGCGGCGGACTAGTCACACCAGGCAGTCGGTGCTGTAGCCGGACACGGCGATCATGCCGAGGTACGCGAGGATCATCACGGCGGTTGCCACAATGGCGAGCGTGAGCCGGATCCGACTGATCCGCCGGCGGCGGGCGATGAGGACTGCGATCAACGCACAGCCGATCGCGATCATTACCCCCGATCCGATTACCTGCATCATCTGCATGGCGCGGAACTCTGCATCGCGAGACGCCCAGTCACCGTCATAGACCCGGTCGCACGAGTCCCCACCGCCACGGGTCAGCGACACAGCGCCGAGGAAGATCGCCGGCCACAGCAGCGGCGCTGTCACCACGTACGCCCACGGGAGCGCATCGGGATGACGCGCGAAGTAGCCCTGCGATTTCGGCGTGTCCTCGCGCGCTGACCGCGCGAGGACACGCGGAAACCCTCGGTCGTTCATCTGCTCGCCCTTAGTCGGGCTTGACGGGGTGCCGGCTGAGGATCGACACCCGGTTGAACGCGTTCATGGCGGTGGCGACCCAGATGACGGCGGAGAGCTCGTCGTCGCTGAGAACCTCTCGCGCGCGGGCGTATTCGCGCTCGGCGGTGTCGTGGTCGGGCAGGGTGGTGGTGAGCTCGGCGAGGCGGAGCGCGGCCTGCTCACGGTCGTCGAAGAGTTCGGTGTCGCGCCAGACGGACAGTGTCGCAAGCTGTTTGACGGTGACGCCGGCGCCACTGGCGCGGCGGACGTGTACCTCGAGGCAGGACGGGCAGCCGTTGATCTGCGACACCCGCACGTTGATGAGTTCGATGAGGCCGCGCGACATGCCGGCGTCCTTGGCCGCTGAGGTGACGCTGGTCGCGACGCCGATCAGCGCCTTGTAGGCGTCTGGGGTCTGCTTGTCGATGTGCAGGTGCGCGGTGTCCACCGCGCCGATGCTACGCAGAGTTGCCCGCAGCGCAGGCGAGCGTGGCTAAACCGCGATGCGGGCGAAGAACGCGCCGGCGACGATGCCGATGATGATGGCGACGGTGGTCTGCCCCATCATGACGGCCAGCACCACGCCGGAGATCGCGGCGACGACGCCGATGATCGCCAGGACGAAGCCGAACACCCAGCGCGGATCCAGCGGGGCGCGGTCGTGCCCAGCAACTGAGTGCGAGGAGAGTGACCCGGGGTTCAGGGCGTCCATCAGCGGCCTTTCCGTTGTGGTGGCGAACACAATTAAACGTGTTCGTGACGAGGATCACAACTAGCTCATCTAAGGATGTTGCCGCCGGAATGAACAGTCCGGCAAGCGCTTCAGCCCCGCCGCTGATCTAGATGTGGGAACATCTGCGGTTATGGACCCGAACGACGACCCGGAAGCCCGGATTCGCGACCTCGAGCGTCCGTTGGCCGACCGGGCCTACAACTCTGAGCTGGGCACACAGGCCTACTCGACGCCGTACCCCACGGAGCCGTACACCACCCCGCAGTACTACCCGCCGCCTCCTCCCCCGCCCGGCTACCCGACGCCCTACGGCATGGGCCCGCCGGCAGCGGCGAAGAAGACGGGCGTCCTCGCATTCGTCGCGATCGTGCTCCTGATGGCGGCCGCGGGCGCCGGCGTCCTGATCTGGTACGCGATGGGGCGAGACGCAGACGGACCGGTGGCGGGGAACCCGACGGTCGCCGGCGGCGGCGGTCTGCTCGACGAGCCGCAGATCCCGCAAATGCCGCAGATCCCGTCGATGCCGGTGCTGCCGAGCGGGATCCCGACCGGGCTACCGGGGATGCCGGGAACCAGCGAGACGCTCGAGGCGGGCCCGGGCGAGACGGTGAACGTGTCCGGGGTGCAGACCGTCGCAACGGTCACCTGCGACGACGGCACCGTGAACGTCAGCGGCGTGGCGAACATCGTGACGATCACGGGCGAATGCGCGGCGGTGATCGCGTCGGGCGTCAACAACGAGATCACGGTCGACTCGTCGGCTCAGATCAGCGCCTCAGGCTTCGACAACACGATCATCTACAAGTCGGGGTCGCCGGAGATCGGCTTCGTGACCGACTCGAACATCATCAGGCAGGGCTGACGTTCACCCCTCCTTGGTGTAGTCGGTGCTGAGCCAGCGCGTCGGCCGCATCCGGATGAGCACCGATGTGTCGGTGAGGTTCTGGTCGGTGAACTGGTTGCCCTCGCCTTCGCCGAGGTAGCGGATCGCGATCTTGCGCACGGCATCGTCGGTGGCGGACTCGATGCCGGTCACGTCGCCTTCCGCCGTGACGTAGCGATACGGCGGCTGCTCGTCCTGCGCGGTGATGGCGAAGCGGCCGGCGTCGCGAATCAGCTTGAGCTTGACGGAGTTCGACTCGGTCCACAGCACGACCTCGCCGCCCGGCTCGTACCAGTACCAGATGGGCACGACCAGTGGCGCGCGGTCAGGCCGCTCGACGCCGATCACCCCGACGTGCAGTTCGGCCAGGTAGCTTTCACGTTCCTCGCTCGTCATCTTCGCCATGCCGGTGCCAACGACTGTGGCGCCGATCTCATTCCTGTGTAACAGCAGCCACTGCAGGCACGATCACATCACCAGTAACTGTCAAGATCATCAGGTCGGCGTGTCGGGGAGGTCGGGTGCGGAACGGGTGGAAGGCCGCCGTGGGCGCGGTCGCGCTGGCGGCTGCCGCGTTGATGGGTGACGTGTCGGCGCCGGTGGCGCAAGCCCAGCCTGCGGCCGCGACGAAGGACTTCCGGAAGCCGGCGATCGTCATCCTCGGCTATGGGTTGAACCCGGACGGGTCGATGCGCACGATCCTGCGGCGACGGGTGCTCACGGGTTTGACGGTGGCGCAGTTCTTTCCGCAGTCGCCGGTGATCGTGACGGGCGGCAATCCGCGCAACGGCGTGACCGAGGCGGCGCAGATGCGGCAGATGTTGACGATGCTCGGGCTGCCACCGAACCGGATCATTGTCGAGGACCGGGCGAACAGCACGGTGCAGAACGCCCGGTTCTCGGTGCCGCTGGCCAAGGAGGCCGGAGCGACGGGAATCATACTGGTGACGTCGTCGACGCATCAGGACCGCGCGGACACGAACTTCATCGACGCCGGCGGGAACGTGCTCGCCACCGTGAGCTACCCGGACGGCAGCCCGCAGACCAATGTCTTCCAGTTCGCCCGCGACGCGATCAGCCCGTTCATCGGCATCAGCTAGCAGCCCGAGCAATCAGTTCCTCGCTCAGGGTCCAGAGCCGTTGCGCGGACTCCGGATCGACGGCGTGGGACGCGACGCCGGGCATGATGAGCGGCTCCTTGCCCCACGCATCATCGATGCGTGTTTCGGTGAGCGGCGCGACGTCGTTGTCCTTGAGATAGACGCCGCCGACGCCGTCGAGCAGTGGGCTGGTCGCGGCGAAGACGATGGTGCTGGCGCCCTGCTGCGGGGTCTTGAGTTCCCGGTCGGGGTCGATGATTGGCTGTCCGCTGTCGTCGAGGACGCCCATCGCCTGCAGTTCCTCGGTGGTGATCGACGGGCCGAGGTTCGTACCGAACGCGATGCCCGGGTGCAGCGCGTAGCCGCGGATCCCCTCGGCGGCCCAGCGCCGGTCGAGTTCGACTGCGAACAGGACGTTGGCCGTCTTGGACTGGCCGTAGCCGAGCATGCCGTCATACCCGGTGGTGAAATGCGGGTCATCCCAGCGAATGTCGGAGAGCATGTGGCCGCCTGAGGACACGTTGACCACCCGTGCACCGTGGGCGGCACGCAGCGCAGGGAGCAAGCCCAGGGTCAGCTGAAAGTGGCCGAGGTGATTCGTGGCGAACTGCGCTTCGTAGCCGCGCGCGTCGCGCACCAGGTCGCCGCCCATGATGCCGGCGCAGTTGATCAGCACGTGCAGCGAGCGCCCGGAGTTCACGTAGGCGGCGGCGAAGGCGTCGATGGACGGCGGGTCGAGCAGGTCGAGTGGTGCGACATCGACGCGCTCGAGCCCGGCCAGCGACGTGGCAGCCCGTTCCGGACTGCGGGCGCCGACGGTGATGGTGGCGCCCGCCCTGCTCAGCGCGCGGGTGGCTTCCAGACCGAGGCCGACGTGGCCGCCGGTGATGACGATGTTGACCCCGGCGAGGTCGATGCCGGCGAGGACGTCGTCGGCGGTCGATGCGGCGGTGAAGCCGGAGCCGAGGGGATGCTGCTTGTGGGACACGGGTGTCTCCAGAACTGGGCGCGTGCCCTACGATAGGAAAACGGAACAACGATCCAGAACTATACGGAACTGAGTTCCGTTTAGGCAAGGGAGTGACGGTGACGGGCGACGATGCGGTGCCGGGTGGGGTTCGCCGGGTCCGCGCCGACGCGCAGCGCAACCTGTCGGCCGTCGTCGAGGCGGCCACGGCGGTGTTCGCCGAGTCTGGGGTCGACGCGCCCGTGCGTGACATCGCCGCCCGCGCCGGCGTCGGAGTCGGCACGCTGTACCGGCACTTCCCGCAGCGCTCGGATCTGGTGGTGGCGGTCTTCCGCCATGAGGTCGACGCCTGCGCAGACGCGGCACCCGCCTTGGCGGCCGAGTACGGCCCCGCCGAGGCACTGAAGCAGTGGCTGCGGCGCTACTCCTCGTTCATCGCGACCAAGCAGGGGTTGGCCGCGGCGTTGCACTCGGGTGACCCCGCGTTCGACGCACTGCCCGGCTACTTCGACGAGCGGCTACGGCCGGCGCTGGAGACGTTGTTGACGTCAGCCATCGCCGCGGGCGAGGTGCGGGAGGACGTCACAGCGCTCGAATTGCTCTACGCCGTCGGCAATCTGACCCTGCCCGGACCCGACGGCAGCACCGGCCACGTCCAACGGATGGTCGAGCTGTTCCTCGACGGGCTAGGCGTTAGGCCACGGGCGCGAGCTCGAAGATCGGGATGACGCGATCGGTGCGCTTCTCGTACTCGGCGAAGCCGGGCGCGCGCTCCTTGACGATCTCCCACACACGGTCGCGCTCGTCGCGCGCCAGCTCGTGGGCGGTGTAGGGCCTGCGCGGGTTGTCGCCGATCTCGACGGTGACGGCGGGGTTCGCGCGCAGGTTGAACACCCACGCCGGGCTGGCGTCGCGGCCTGCGGCGGAGCCGACGACATAGAGCTTGTCGTCGATGTCGAAGTAGGCGATGAGGTTCTCCCGCTCGGCGCCGGACTTGGCGCCGGTTGAGGTCATGATGATGAGCGGGAAGCCCTCGAACTGGCCGCCCACCTTGCCGCCGTTGTTGCGGAACTCCTCGATGTTGTGTCGGTTGAACTCGCGCTCGGACTGCATGTCGTCGTCGGCCATACCTCGATGGTGGCACGGCTCGCTTGACGCATGCCAGCGCGCACAAAACCATTTGTCGCCTCGTCACCGGCCGTGGTGGAGTTGGCCGTGCACCCCGACACCGCCGACCGGCTCGCGATCGCCGCCGCCGTCGCCACCGTCCTGCTGTGGGGATCGGCCTTCGTCGTCATCCGGGCTGTCGGCACGGAGCTGTCGCCAGGGCCGCTGGCGTTCGTGCGCCTCGTCGTCGGCGCCGTCCTGTTAGTGGGCATCGCGCTCGCCTACCGCCGCGTGTCGATTCCCCGCGGCCGGGCGCTGGCTCTGATCGCGGGCTACGGACTGCTGTGGTTCGCCGGTTATACGGCCGTCCTGAACTGGGCCGAACAGCATCTCGACGCCGGAACCGCCGCCCTGCTGGTCAACTTCGCCCCTGTCATCGTCGCGGTGTTCGCGGGACTGTTCCTCGGCGAGGGGTTCCCACGGCAACTGGTCGCGGGGATCGTCATCGCTTTTCTCGGTGTCGCGCTGATCGCGGTGTCCAGCTCGGGAGGCGCCGAGAACGACTGGCTGGGCGTGATTCTCGGGCTACTTGCCGCGGTGCTCTACGCGGCGGGTGTGCTGCTGCAGAAGGTCACGCTTCGCACAGTCGACGCGATGACCGCGACCTGGCTCGGCTGCGTGGTGGGCATGGTGGCGACACTCCCCTTCGCCCCGCAGGCGATCGACGAACTGCGTTCGGCCTCCGCGGGCGCGGTGGCCGGCGCGGTGTATCTCGGCATCGGGCCGACGGCCGTGGCATTCACGACGTGGGCCTTCGCTCTGAGCCGCACGAACGCCGGGGCGGTGGCCGCGACGACGCTGGCGGTTCCGGCGGTGGCGATCGCCGTCTCGTGGGTGTTCCTGCGAGAGATCCCCACCGTGCTCGCACTCGTCGGCGGCGCGCTGGCGTTGGCCGGTGTCGCACTCACCCGCCGCCGCACGACGGCACCCGCGGTCGACGACTCCGCCAGTCGCTGAGCAGATCTCGGGACACAAACATCTCGCGCGCGTCAACATATGTTGACGCACGCAGCCTCAGAGCACGCTGCCGTGCCTGCACTGCGCGGGCATCGGCGGGCCCTCGCGCAGCGAGTCCGCCAGCGACACGGTTCCGTCTGAGTCCCGCAGCGCGACCACCGGCGGCAGGGACAGCCGCACGTCGACGACGACGGCTCCCGCGCCGGCCGCATTCCGGCAGCCCAGCCCGACCCGCTCGCCCGCCCCGGCGCCGAACGCGTCGTCGATGCGTGAACGGACTGCGGCCAGCGTCAGCCGTCCACCCGGCGCGTCGCGCAGCACCGGGTCGAGGACCTCGCGCACCTCGTCGGTCAGCGTCGTCGCATCGCCGAAATAGGCGTCCGGCGAGAGCCCCGAACACGTGCCGTGGGTGTACCACTCGTGGTGCACCAGCGCCGCCGTGTCGACCGTCGTCGACCGCAACCGGTCCTGGGTATCGCTCGACAACTCGACGGCTGGCAGCTCGGACTCCCTGTCCCGCAACTGCTCCGGCAGACCGCAGTACTGGCGGTCACGCGGCTGCGGCCACAGGCCGTGCAGCACCAGCGTCCGGCCCACCGTGTCGACCTCGCCGGTCTCGCATGCGTCGTTCTGCGGTTCGACGGTGCAGAAGCTCGGCGCCCAGGTGAGCACCAGCCAACTCGCGGCGGTGTCGTCGGACACCAGCGCCGACGGGTTCGGCGTCCGGTCGAGTACGGTCACGCTGTAGGTGACGGCAGCGACGACCACCGCGGCCAGCGCCGCGGAAATCGACAATACGGCTGCGTCGCCTCGCCGCATGGCGCACCCTTCTAGGCAGGGAAAAGCAGGTCAATCCCGGGCTCCAGCCTCCCATGGCAATGCCTCGGCGTTGCGCGATCGTCGACGAAAGGTGCGCGGACGTGTCGCCGTCGTGGAGGAAGCCCCGGTGAACGACATCGACCGGTGGTTCGAACGCACCGGCCGCCGCAGGCAACGCGCGGTCTCGCTCTACGGCTGCCTGTTGACCGGCAGGATGTTCGAGTACTTCCGCTACCGCCTGCGCTACGCGCTGCTCGTGGACGGCATCGCGTTCGTCGTCCACGTCGCCGAGTTCCTGATCATCCTCACCGCCCTCGGCGGGCTGGCGGCGTTCACGGTGATGATCCTGCGCGTCGGCAGCCTCATCGTCAGCGGCGCCTGGTGGGGACTGCTGGAGGTGATGCGCGAACGTCTGCGCGCGTTCTCCCTGACCCGCGACCGCGACGCCGTCGAACGCGAGATCGGCAGCTGGCTGGTGCTGTCGGTGATCGCGGCGACCACCGTGGCCGTCGCCGGCGCGGCGGTGGTGCTGTCCCTGTTGCCCTCCGACGGCGATCCCATGGGTCTGCTCTACGCGTTCCTCGTCGTCATCGAGCTCGCACTGCGAATGCCAGTGCGGGTGCTGCATTCCGGCATGTACGCCACCCGGCGGATCTGGCGGCCACTGTGGACGCTGTTCGCCCCGACGGTCGTGCAGATCGCGGTGATCGGCGCCGGGGCGATGTTCTATCCGACCGCCGCCGTGATCGTCGCGATCATCGCATCCAACGCGCTCTCGATCTGGATCACCATCCACTTCACCCTGCGCCTCTACCGGCTCAACGGCGTCTCCCCGAATCACCGGGCGGCGCAGCCCCTGCGTGCTCGCCTGCCCTCGATCCCGTTCCGGCAGGGGGTGGACACCACGCTCGCGGGCCTCGGCCTGCGGCTCGACGCGATCGCCGTGCTCGCGATCGCCGGCATCTACGGCACCAGCACCCGCTCGTTCGACCTGACCGCCGGATTCGAGGCGTGGCGCGACATCGATGCCTTCCAGTTCTTCTATCTGGTGCTCCCGCTGTTCCGCGGTGCCTACGAGGCGACAGCCGTGTTCTACTTCGATTTCGTTCGGCTGCGGCGCATTCCGGCCCTCCGCGAGTACCGGTTGTGGTTCTTCCACCGGCTGCTGCTCGTCACGCCGGTGGTCACGCTGTACTTCTGGGCGCTGGCCGTGGCGCTGGGACTGTTCGTGTTGCCCGGCATCCCGTTCGGGTTCCTGCTGGCGCTGCTGCCGCTGTTCATCGTGCGCAGCTTCATCGGCACCTATCAGATCCGGCTGTTCGCCGAGGGCCGGTTCCACGCGCTCAACCTGACCATCGTGTTCACCGGACTGCTGTTCGCGCTCGTGTGGATCGACGTCAATCCCGCTTCCGACCTCCTCGAGCTCACGGCGGCGATGATCGTCCTGCTGATCGTGCACGTCAACGTGCAGCACCTCGAGGACCGCAGCCCGCCACCGGCCACCCAGCTGCCGCTCGGCGACTGGATCCGGGCGCTGGCCGCGGAACCGGGACCGGTGCGCGCCGGGACGATCACCGTGCCGGAGTGGATCCCGCAGCGGCAACGGTCGGCAGCCGTCGACACGATGCGAAAGACGTTGACGGGCAGCGGCTGTCTCGCGTTCTACTCACCGACGTCCCTGGTCTTCTACGAGCGCGAGTCGGACATCGACCATGACCGGCAACCGCACCTCGAGGTGCAGACCGTCACGGGTGGCGCCGCCAACCGGGGTCGTTACTGGCGAGAGCCGGCGGCTGACGGCCGTGATGCGCTCGATCGCATCGTCACCGCACAGTGGATCAAACCCATTGCAGGAGTCCCGAGAGCGCCGCAGAGCCCCGACCACCTCGGACCGGAATTCCTCGACATCTTTCCCGACGGCACGGTCGCCGATCTCGACACTCGCGCGGGCGCCAAGATCATGCGAACGCTCGACGAGGACTTGGTGCCGGCGATCCTGACCACGGCCATGAAGAGCCTCGACGACGACGCACTGGTGGTGTCGGTGGCGGGCCGCTGGCTGTCGCCGATCTTCCACGAGAACAAAGTGCGGATGATCTTCCTGCTGCCGTCTGACCCCGAGCCGGCGCGGTTCCAGCGCTGGCTGCGGACATTACGGGCGTGGCGGCTCGGCCAGTGGGAGGGCACCGGCCGTGACGCTTGAACCCATCGACATCGACCGCTGCCTGGTCGATCCCGCGACGTACGAATCCACGATTCTGCGCATCTACGCCAAGCGCAACGAGCAGGGCCTCGGTTTCAACGAGGTGTCCTCTGGCGTCAGCTATTTCGACGCGGCGACGGACCGCAAGAAGTTGTCCCGCGCCATCGCCGACAGCATCGCGGACGGCACGTACCGGCCCCAGCCCGTCGACCTGTGGTTCCTCGAGACCGGTGGCAAGCGCCGCACCGCCCACCTGGCCGGCTTCGTCGATCATGTGGTCGGCTCGGCGCTGTTCAAGGTGTTGTCGCACAACGCCCGCTGCTACGGGCTGCCCGGTGTCTGGTCCTACCTGCCGGGCCTGACGAACGTCGGGGCGATGCGGGCGTTCGCCGCGTTCATCCGCGCCCACCGGGAGCGGGTCGGTCCGAGGGGCGGGCCGCTGTACGTGCTGCAGTCAGACTTCGAGAAGTACGGCGACAACCTGCCGGTCGGCCCGGACGCCGCACTCTGGCACACCCTGCGAGAGGTGGTGTCACTGGGCAGCGCCGGTGGTGAGATCGGCAATGCCGCTTGGGATCTGATCACGGCGCTGGTGCGGCCGGTGGTGCGCGATGAGGACGGCGCCGAGTTCACCCGCCTCAACGGCGTCGCGATGGGCACTCCCCTGGTTCCCCTGTTGGGGAATCTGGCGGTGGTGCCGATGGACCGCGCGATCAGCGCTCTCGACGGCGTGTTCTATGCCCGCTACAACGACGACTTCATGATCGCCCATCCCGACCTCGCGGTGATCCACGAGGCGGACGCCCGCATCGACACGCTCGTCGCGGAGTTGGGGGTGAAACGGAAGCTGAGCAAGGAGATCCGCACCGCCCTGAGCGGGAACGGCCGACCGTGCACGGTCGATCCGGCTTACGGCGGCCGGGACCGGATCGACTGCCTCGGCATGTCGGTGACATCTGCAGGCACCGTCACGCTGGGCCCGCATCGGTTGCGCCGCTTCGTCGCCCGCATCGCGGCGCGGATCGATGGCGCCGCGCCGACGCTGTCGGAGATGACGGTGCGTGAGCGGGCCCGCCACCTCGTCGCCGCGACCAACGTCATGCTGGACACGACGAGTCCGTTCGCGGTGGCCGGGTTGTCCGCGCTGCTCGACGCGGTGACCGATCGGGGCTCGCTCAAGGATGTCGACTACCGGATCGCCCGTAAGATCGCACAGACCGCGACGGGCATCCCGGGTGTCCGCGGCTTCCGGCAGCTCCCACCGGAGGTGCTATACCGCGAGATGGGCCTGGTATCGCTGGTCGCGCTGCGCAACAGCCGGTGACCTTGCGGGACGCCCCGGCGCGCGGCTAGTTTGAGTCTGGCGCGGATCCCGCACGTGTGCGGTCATCCCGAGAGACCACAGAGGTTGCGGCTTTCGGTCTCTCTTTTTCGGCGTTTTTCCCCGCGCCCCTTACTTGTCGTGCGCCCGGCGTTGGCCGCGGCTTTCTGAGCCAGTGCAATGACCCGCTCCCGTCAACATTTGTTGACGGGAGCAGGCCGTCACTGTTCTCGAGCAGCGCGCCACCCACCTCGGCCACACGGGTGCGATCTTGTCCGCGGTGGAGCACAATGCCGGATACTCGTCCGCACATGCCGATTGGAGTCGCGTGACCCGAAGCGTCGAAGACGTGGACACCCCGTGGTCGCCGCGGGAGTGCGAGCTGCTGGCGGTCACCCTGGAATTGCTCCAGGAGCACGGCTACGACCGGCTGTCCGTCGACGCCGTCGCCACCACCGCGCGCGCGAGCAAGGCAACGCTGTACAAGCGGTGGCCGACGAAGGCCGAACTCGTGCTGGCGGCCTTCGTCGAGGGCACCCGTCATGTCGCCGTCGACCCGGACACCGGCACGCTGCGCGGCGACCTGCTCGAGCTCGGCGAGCAGATTCGCGCCCACGTCAACACCCACGCGGGCACCATCCGCGCGGTGCTCGTGGAGATCTCCCGGAGCTCGGATCTCGCCACCACGATGCAGGAGCGGTTCCTCGACCAGCGGAAAGCGCTCATGTCCCATGTCCTCGCGCGGGCCGTCGACCGCGGCGAGATCACGTCGACCGCCGTTACCGATGACCTCTGGGACGTGATGCCGGGCTACCTCATCTTCCGCACCCTCCTGAACGGACGGAACCCGTCCCGGCGCACCGTCACCGACCTCGTGGACAACGTGCTCATCCCCAGTCTCACCCGTCACAACATCCGATGATCTTGAGGCGAGCAAAGGGTTGAGCAGTACGGTCCGGTACCGTACTGTCAATCAAGTTGATATGACTCGAGCCGGCCGGTCGCCGGTCGCCGAGGCGTGTCAAAATGCCGCCGCCCGTCGAAAGGCTCACGTATGCAGCGGGTTTCACTCGGTGGCCGCCTGCTGAGGCAGTGGATGATCCTGGTGGCGATCGTCGTCATCGCCATAGCGGGTTTCGCGGTGTACCGGCTGAACGGCATCTTCGGATCCAAGGACGTCACCTCCACCCCCAGCGGCGCCGCCAACGAGATCGTCCCGTTCGACCCGAAGCGCGTCCTCATGGAGGTGTACGGCCCGCCGGGCGCCGTCGCGACCATCACCTACACCGACATCGACGCCCAGCCGCAGCGCGTCGACGGCGCGACCCTGCCGTGGACGTACGACACCACGACCACCCAGCCCGCGGTCTTCGTCAACGTCTCCGCCCAGGGTGACAGCGACTCCATCGGCTGCCGGATCACGATCGACGACGTCGTCAAGGACGAGAGAACGGTCACCCAGTTGAACGCCTACACCTTCTGCCTGGACAAGTCCGGATGAGCCAGCACCTCGCCGAACGCCCGGCGAAGACCGACCGCGTCGCCCGGTGGATCCGCAGGCTGGCCATCCCGATCGTGCTGGCGTGGGTGGCGATCGCCGCCCTGACGAACGTGCTGGTGCCGCAGCTCGAAGCCGTCGGCGAAGAACAGAACGTGGCGTTGAGCTCCCCCGATTCGCCCTCGCTGCAGGCGTTTCAGCGCATCGGCGAGAAGTTCGAGGAGTTCGACTCCGACAGCGCGGCGATGATGGTGCTGGAGGGCGATCAACCCCTCGGCGCCGAAGCGCACGCCTACTACGACGAGCTCGTCAAGCGGTTCGAGGCCGACACCACACACGTCCAGCACGTTCAGGACTTCTGGGGCGACCCGCTGACCGCGGCGGGCTCGCAGAGCCCGGACGGCAAGGCCGCCTACGTGCAGGTGTTCCTCGCCGGCAACCAGGGCGAGGCGCTGTCGCTGGAATCGGTCGACGCGCTGCGGAAGATCATCGCCGATACGCCTGCGCCGCAGGGCATCCACGCCTACGTCGCCGGCTCCGCGGCGCAGATCGCGGACCAGTTCGAGGTGGGCAACGAGAGCACGGTGCTCGTCACGCTGCTGACCGTCGGCGTGATCGCGGTGATGCTGCTGATCGTCTACCGCTCACCGGTGACGATGATCCTCGCGCTCGTCACGGTGCTCATCATGATGTCGGCGGCCCGCGGAATCGTCTCGTTCCTGGCCAATTCCGGACTCATCGGCCTGTCCACGTACTCGACGAACATCCTCACGTTGCTGGTGATCGCCGCCGGCACGGACTACATGATCTTCTGGCTCGGCCGCTATCAGGAGCGGCGCAACGAGGGCATGGACCGCGAGGCCGCCTTCTACGACGCGTACCGCGGGACGGCGCACGTTGTCCTCGGGTCGGGGCTGACGATCGCCGGCGCCGTGGCGTGCCTGCACTTCACCCGTCTCCCCTACTTCCAGAGCCTCGGCATCCCGGCGGCGATCGGCGTGCTCGTCGCGCTGGCCGCATCGCTGACGCTGGCGCCGGCCGTTCTGGTGATCGGCAGCAAGCTCGGCCGGTTCGACCCGAAACGCAAGACGGCCAAACGTGGTTGGCGGCGGATCGGCACGGCGATCGTGCGGTGGCCGGGACCGATCCTGATCGCGACGATGGCGCTGGCGCTCGCGGGTATCGGCGCGCTGGGCGGCTACAAGGTGAGCTACGACGTCAGCGCGTACATGCCGGACGACGCGCCGTCGAACGTCGGGTATGCCGCGGCGGAGCGGCACTTCTCGAAGGCGCGGCTCAATCCCGAACTGCTGATGATCGAGACCGATCACGACCTGCGCAATCCGACCGACATGATCCTGCTGGAGCGGGTGGCGAAGGCCGTCTTCCACACCGAGGGCATCGCGCAGGTGCAGTCGATCACGCGGCCGCTGGGCACGCCGCTGGACCACACGTCGATCCCGTTCCAGATCAGTGCCAACAGCGCGGCGCAGATCAACAACCTCCCGTACCAACAGGCCCGGGCGCAGGATCTGCTCAAGCAGGTCAGTGAGATCAACACGTCGATCGACACCCTGCGGCAGCAGTATGCGCTGCAGCAGCAGTCCGGCGAGATCACCCACGAGCAGAGTGAGGCGTTCCAGAACACGGTGGCGATCGCCGCGGAGCTGCGCGACAAGATCGCGAACTTCGACGACTTCTTCCGGCCGATCCGCAACTACTTCTACTGGGAACCGCACTGCTACGACATCCCGATCTGCTGGGCGTTCCGGTCGCTGTTCGACGCGCTGGACGGTATCGGCGAGCTGACCGATCAGCTGGCCAGTGTGTCGGGGAGCATCGCCAAACTCGATGAGCTGCAACCGAAACTGCTGGCGCTGATACCGCCGCAGATCGCGGTGCAGGAGACCAACCGCGACCTGACGATGACGAATTACGCGACGACGTCCGGCATTTACGATCAGACCCAGAAGGCGCTGGAGAACTCGACGGCGCTGGGCAAGGCGTACGACGCGTCGAAGACCGACGACTCGTTCTATCTGCCGCCGGAGGTGTTCAGCAACTCCGAGTTCATCCGCGGGCTAAAGCTGTTCCTGTCACCGGACGGCAAGGCGGCGCGCATGATCGTGACGCACGAAGGTGATCCGGCGACGCCCGAGGGCATTTCGCACATCGAGGCGATGCGCAACGCTGCCAAGGCGGCGGTCAAGGGCACGCCCCTGGCGGGGTCGAACATCTACATCGGCGGGACGGCGTCCACCTATGGGGACATCCAGGAGATGGCGCACTACGACTTGATCATCGCCGGCATCGCGTCGCTGACTCTGATCCTGCTGATCATGATGTTCATCACCCGCAGCATCGTCGCCGCGCTGGTGATCGTGGGCACGGTAGCGCTGTCGCTGGGGGCGTCGTTCGGGGTGTCGGTGTTGGTGTGGCAGCACATCTTCGGCATCCAGATGTACTGGGTGATCCTGCCGTTGGCGGTGATCCTGTTGCTCGCGGTGGGGTCGGACTACAACCTGCTTCTGGTGTCGCGGTTCAAAGAGGAGATCCACGCCGGCATCAACACGGGCATCATCCGGTCGATGGCCGGCAGTGGCTCGGTGGTGACGGCCGCGGGCCTGGTGTTCGCGTTCACGATGGCGTCGTTCATCTTCAGCGACCTGACGGTGCTCGGCCAGATCGGGACGACGATCGCGCTCGGGCTGATGTTCGACACGTTGATCGTGCGGTCGTTCATGACGCCGTCGATCGCCGCGCTGCTCGGTCGGTGGTTCTGGTGGCCGGTGAAGGTGCGCCAGCGCCCGGTGCCGCAGAAGTTCGGCGACGAGGACACCCGCCAGCTGTCGCTGTTCTGACGCGCGCCGTCTGAACCACGCGGGAGCGGGCACCCACCCCTACAGTGACCAGGTGTCCACACAGGGGGCGGGATGACAGCGGCGAACACAGCGGCGACGTCGACGTGGGCGCCGCTGCGTTCGCCGGTCTACCGCGCGCTGTGGATCGCGCAGCTCGTCTCCAACCTCGGCACCTGGATGCAGACGGTCGGTGCGCAGTGGATGCTCGTCGGTGATCCTCGGGCGGCAGTCCTGGTTCCGCTGGTGCAGACCGCCACCACGCTGCCGGTGATGCTGCTGGCGCTGCCGTCGGGTGTCCTCGCCGACCTGATCGACCGACGCCGGCTCCTGATCGCCACCCAGGGGGCGATGGCCGCGGGAGTGGGCCTGCTCGCCACGCTGACCGGCTTCGGGTTGACCACACCGGCGGTGCTGCTGACGCTGTTGTTCGTCATCGGATGTGGGCAGGCCCTGACCGCGCCGGCATGGCAGGCGATCCAGCCTGATCTTGTTCCCGCCGAACAGATCCCGGCGGCGGCCGCGTTGGGCAGCATGAGCATCAACGGCGCCCGGGCGATCGGACCGGCGATCGCCGGCGTCCTGGTGTCGTTGTCCGGGCCGACCCTGGTGTTCGCGCTCAATGCCGTCTCGTTCGTGGGGATCGTGTTCGTCCTCATTGCGTGGCGGCGCCCCGCCGTCGAGAGCGGCTATCCGCCCGAGCGGGCGCTGGCGGCGCTGAGTGCGGGCGGGCGGTTCATCCGCAGCTCCCCCATCGTGCGACGAATCCTGTTGCGGGCGGCGTTGTTCATCGCACCCGGAAGCGCCATCTGGGGTCTGCTGCCGGTGATCGCGAAGGACCGACTGGGGTTGTCGTCCGCGGGTTACGGATTGCTGCTGGGGGCGCTCGGCGCGGGTGCGGTGCTCGGCGCGTTCCTGTTGTCGCGGCTGCGTGCGCGGTTCGGCCAGAACACGCTGCTGACGGTCGGGGCGGCGGGCTTCGCGGTGGCCACCGCGGTGCTGGCGCTGGTGCCCATCTTCGCGGTGGTGTTCCTGGCGCTGGTCGTCGGCGGCGCGTCGTGGCTGTTGTCGTTGTCGACGCTGAATGCGTCGATGCAGTTGAACCTGCCGGCATGGGTGCGGGCCCGCGGATTGTCGGTGTATCAGCTGATCTTCATGGGCGGGCAGGCGCTGGGTTCGGTGGTGTGGGGAGTGCTCGCGGGGTCCACCACGAGTTCGATCAGCCTGCTGGTGAGCGCGGCGCTGTTGTTGGTGTGCGGGCTGTCGTCGTTGTGGTGGCCGCTGCACGCCGGCACCGGCAACCTCGACCTGACGCCGTCGGCGCACTGGCCCGAGCCGACGCTCACGTTCGAGCCCGAACCGTTGGATGGGCCGGTCATGGTGACGACGGCGTATCGGGTCGCAGCCGACGACGAGGAGGGTTTCCTGGCGGCGATGGCCGTGCTGGGTCGGTCCCGGCAGCGCACCGGGGCGGCGGAGTGGCGCCTCTTCCGCAGCGTCGAGCACGAGTCGACGTTCGTGGAGACGTTCATCGTGCGGTCGTGGGGCGAGCACATGCATCAGCACTACGTCCGCCTCACCGGCCAGGACCGGCTGATCGAGGAGGCCGTCGAGCGCTTCCTCGACGGGCCAGCGGTGTCCGAGCACTACCTGGCGGTGCGCGACCCCTGACGAGGCGCGCGTCCCGAGACCTGTCGCCGTTCTAGTTGCTCCGCTATGAAGCGCGAGGGACTTCCCAGGCGCTGGCCTGGCCGGTTCCCGCGAATGCGTGGGAGTTGGTGGTAGTGAACTCCTCCACGGTCAGCGCGGGCGTTCCCGTGATGGCATCGACGAGGTTGTTGGTCCCGGCGAAGATGCCGTCGCGGTAGTCCTGGGCCACACTACTGATGTGCTGGACAAAGTACTCGTCGAACCCCTGCGCGCGAAGCACTTCGGCGAACGAGGCGATGCCGACGGGCTCGTAGCGGACGGGTATCTCGAGCGCGGCCGCAACCTTGGCCGCGATGCCGTCGTTGTCAAGTTCCAATGGGCCGTAGAGCGGATAGACCTGACGGTCGTGCGGCGCCGGGTTTCGCAGGATCGCAGCGATGACACGGGCCTGGTCGACGGCCGCGATGGGGGCGTGCCGACCATCGGCGAACGGTAGGCGGAACACGCCTCCGCGATCATCGCGCGACCACTGCCACACCAGCCATTCGGCGAAGAACGTGGGCCGGAGGTGCGTGGTGAAGAACGCCGACCGGTCGAGCAGTCGTTCGCTGAGCCAATGATTCTGCGCGGCATGACTCTTCGCCTCGCGCCTGGCGCTGATCTGGGACATGTTGACCACGGCCCGCACGCCGGCTTCGGCGGCGGCTTGCGCGAAATTTGCGGTGGCATCCAAGAGGCCCGGGCGAATGGGATAGCAGAAATACGCCGCGGTGACGCCGGCCATTGCGGAACTCACGGAGGCGAAGTCCAGCAGGTCGCCGACGACGACTTCCGCGCCCAGGTCGGCCAGCGCCTCCGCGCGGGCATCCAGAGAGTGGACGAGTGCACGCACCCGTAGGCCATCCTGTCGAAGTATGCGCACGGCATGGGCACCGGTCTGGCCGGTGGCCGCAGAAATGAGATAAAGGTTCCCTGTCGTCATGATCTTCCTATCGGTCGGAGGGGTGAGTTCAGAAATTGGGTCCTCGGTTGCGTGGCGCCGGACGGTAGCTCTCCTCTCCCTGACTAACGCGTCCGTTACTCATCCCATCGAAGCATGCTAGGCTGACTAAAGCAAGCGTTATTCAGAAGGGAATCGGGGAATGAACTTTGAGCCCGCGCTCAGCGATCGTTCGCAGTGGCAGATCGGCGACGCCTGCTCGATGACACGCGTGTTGGACGTCCTCAGCACCAAGACGGCTTTTCAGACCCTCCGCGAATTATTCTTCGGCACAGTGCGTTTCGATGACTTCGTGACGCGAACCGAGAGTTCAGCACCCGCCACCTCGCGCGCGCTCAAGCAGCTCGAAAACGCCGGCATCGTGGCGCGGGTGCCGTATCAGGAGCCGGGCCAGCGGGTGCGTGACGAGTACCGCTTGACCGAGGCGGGCGAGGAACTGCTGCCGGTGTTCATGGCGTTGGTCCAGTGGGGGGACAAGCACCTGCAGAACGGACGCGCGCCTCTTGCGTTCCTCGATACCGATACCGGAAGGCCCGTCAAGGTGGGGGTGATCGCCGGTGAGGGTGCGTCACCGATCGGCTCGGGTCATATCGAGATTCGCGGAGCCTGATCGGCTGGCCGCCTCCGCCTGCGTCCGTCGTCCATGCGCGGAAGCGACTCCCGACCGGTGACATCGCCGGACTACAGTGCGGCCATGGCCGGCATCGTCCTCACCGACGAGTTCCGTCGAGCCCTGGACCTGTTGGCCGGTGGCCGCCACGTCTTCCTGACCGGCAAGGCGGGCACCGGCAAGTCCACGCTGATCCGGTTGTGCACCGCCGACACCGACCGCTCCGTCGTGGTGGTCGCACCCACCGGGATCGCCGCGCTCAACGTCGACGGCTACACCATCCACCGACTCTTCGGCTTCCGCACCACCACGACGCTCGACGACATCCGCACCGGCGCGTACCGACCGGGACGGTTCACCAAAACCCTGGCATCGCTGCAGACGCTGATCATCGACGAGGCCTCGATGGTGCGCGCCGATGTCTTCGACATGGTGGCCGCGGCGCTCGAGCGGTTCGGCCCCGCTCCCGGCGCACCGTTCGGCGGCGTGCAGATCGTCCTCGTCGGCGACCTCTACCAACTGCCGCCCGTGGTCAGCGAACACGAGGCCGGCTTCTTCACCACCACCTACGAGACGCCGTACTTCTTCTCCGCCCGCAGTTTCGACCGCGACGACTTCCCCACCATCTCGCTGACCACGGTGTTCCGGCAGCTTGGCGACGACCGGATGACCGCCATCCTCAACGAGATTCGCGAGGGCGTGCTGCTCGGCCACGCGCAGGGGCAGCTCAACGCCCGCGCCGACGCCGACTTCGTCCCACCCGACGGCGAGTTCTGGCTCACCCTCGCCCCGACCAACCGGCTCGTCACCGCCCGCAATCGCCAGCACCTCGAACGGCTGCCCGGCGACGAACTGGTCCACCAGGCGCGTGCGTCCGGTGACCTGTCGCTGTTCGATCCGCCGGTCGAGGAGACGCTGCGGTTCAAGGTCGGCGCGCAGGTGATGATGCTCAACAACGACCAGAGCGATCGCTGGGTCAACGGCAGCATCGGCCGCGTCGTCGGTGTCGGGTACGACCGCTACGGCGCCGTCGTCGAGGTCGAGTTCCCCGACGGCTCGGTCGCCGACGTCGCGCCGTATACGTGGGAGGCCACCCGGCCGGTGGTGTCCGGCGCCTCGCTGGGCCGCGAGGTCATCGGCTCCTACACCCAGCTGCCGTTCAAGCTGGCCTGGGCGATCACGATCCACAAGAGCCAGGGCCAGACGCTCGACCGGGTGATCGTCGACCTCACCGGCGGCATGTTCTCGACGGGTCAGCTCTACGTCGCGCTGAGCCGCTGCACGTCGCTGGCCGGGCTGGTGCTGAAACGCCCTGTGCTGCCGAAGGATTTGAAGACCGACCGGCGCATCGCCCGCTTCCTGCGCACCGCGAACGGCGGGACGGGCGCACGGCGATACTGCGCGATCGGCATGCTGACCGTCGGCGACGAGGGCCGGATGTCGCGGCCCCGGCCGGTCGAGCTGGCGGTGGCGTTCGACGACGGCACCGCGCTCTCGACGCTGATCAACCCGCAGCGCGACCTCGCCGATGCGCGAACGGCTTACGGCATCACAGTGTCCGATGTGCTGCTGGCCCCGACGCTGCGCGAGGCGTGGGCGGTAATCGCCCCCATGCTGGCCGGCTGCACCCCCGTCGGCGTCAACGTCGACGACCAGCTCGGCCTGATCGACTTCGAACTCAAACGCCTGGGCTTCGTGACGGCGATGCCGCTGGGCGTCGAGCTGCGCGGTACGCGGATCTCGGGGCGCACCGCGCTGGAGCGAGCCCGCTCGGCGCTGAGCGCCCACGGCGGCATGCCCGCCGAGGACGGCTCGTCACCGTTCGAGGAACCCGATGCCGTCGAGTCGTCCGGCCTGCTGGTGAGCCGTGACCCCGACGCACCCACACCGGTCGCCGACCACCTGCCCGGCCTGTCGGCGCTGCTGCGAATCAGCCGCGACGTCAGCGCGGTACTGCTGGGCGCGTCGGTACCCCGAGACCTCGACGCGCCGGCGGATGCGGCGGCACGGCAGTCGGTGGCCGATCAGTTGCGCGCGGCGGCGGCGCGGGTGCAGCTGCCGAAGGATGTCGCGGCGCGGCTCGAGGAGGCGTCACGGCTGCTCGGGGTGGACATCGGCGCGGACGCGCTGTGCGCCGGCGTCGACGACATCGCGGCGACGCTCACCCCGGGGATTCGCATCTGCTTCACCGGCACAGCGCAGGACAGCGCCGGCCGGATCGTCGAGCGGCCGGAGATGGAGCGGCTGGCGGCCGAGGCGGGGCTGACGCCGGTCAAGACGGTGTCGAAGACCCGGTGCGACGTGCTGGTGACCGCCGAGGTGGGCACGCAGTCAGGCAAGGCGCGCAAGGCGCAGGAGTACGGCAAGCCGGTGTTCTGCGCCGACGACTTCTTCGCCTGGCTCGCTACCCGCTGACGGCCCCGCGCCGGTGTTTTAGCCGTCGCAGCCGTCGAAGAAGCGAGACACCGACATCTCGATGTCCTCGCTCGGGGTGAATTCCGCACCGGCGGCCGGTGATTGGGAACAGACCTCCCAGTACATCAAGTCGATCTGCTTCTGCTGTGTCGGACCGTCGATGTTGTGAGACTTGATGACGAATTTCGTGTTGGGGTCGAGCTTCTCGATGGTTTTATCGGCTTTCGCGAGGCTCATCTTCTCGACCGACGGCATGACGAACGTCGGCTCGTCGGCTCCCGCAGGCCCGGCCAGTCCGATCGCGGCGGGGACGAGTAGCGCGAGAGCGCCTGCGGCGCGGAGGGCGTGCATCTTCATGGGAACTCCTAATTTGGTGCTCGGGCAGTGGCGCGGACCGGCTGAAGTCGGGTCGGCGTGTCGCAGTGCTACAGCGCCGTAGTGCCCGCGATGAGCGAAGAATGCCTGTCATGACCCTGGCAATACCAGGGTTTTCTCATGGCAACATGCTGCCGGGCGGCTGTGCGTTTTCGCGGTTTCCTGTGAACGGGCCGTATCCGCCTACGCGGTGCCCATGCCGTCGACCACGGCGACGCACAGCGTCGCGGCGACCGCCGCGAGCTCGGCGGGCGTCTCCTTCGGATCGCGGAGCCACGCCTCGATGAGTTGGTTGGCGCCGCCGACCATGAACAGCGCCCCACGGCGCAACGCCTCCGGACTCGGTGTCTCGGCGCCGAGGACCTCGGGAGCGAGTTCGACGATCAGAGAGGCGATCTGGTCGAGGATGCCGGCCCGGTGTTCGGGAAGACCCGGGACGGCGCTGACGTCCCCGGTGGCGATGCGGTGGACGTGCGGGTCCGCGGCGATGATCTCCAGGAACGCCGTCAGCGCCGAGGTCAACTTGTCGGTGAGGGTGCCCGGATCGCCGACGCCGGCCTCGACCAGCGTTGCGAGCATTTCGGCACGCACCTCGTCGATGACCGCGAACACGATCGCCTCGCGGTTCGGGAACTGCTCGTAGAAGTAGCGGGTGGTCAGACCCGCGGCGCTGCACACGCCACGCACCGTCACGTCGGCGACACCGGACGTGCCCCAGATCTCGCGCGCGGCGGCGATCAGCTTCTGACGCCGCTCGGTGCGGCGGTCGTCTGCGCTCACGCCGCCGTAGTCACGCACCACCTCCGCGCGCTTCATTGACACGACATTACCTGCGGCCTTACTTTGGACTACGGCCGTTATCAGAAGTGTCCGAAGGAGCGTCGCGATGGAACAGCCCGTCCCTGCCCGCCACCCTTCGGCGCCCGGCCCCGTCCCTGCGGGCGTCCGGGTATTCGCGACCCTGCTCGGCGTCGGGCCTCCGTCGGCCGAGCGCTGGCAGAAGCTCGGCGCACACCTCACCGTCGGCGACGAGCCGATGGACCGCCTGGTCGAGTGGATGTCGGCCACCGGGATGGAGCAGGTGCGCCCGCTGTTCGATCGTGCGCTGACGTCGGGCATCGCCAGCGTCCCCGAGGCGCCGGAACCGTTGCGCGCGTTCTTCACCGAGGTCGAGACGGCTCCGGACTGGGTCGACTGGGAGCTGCTGCGGATCGGTCAGCGGGCGATGCGCCGCGGCGGGGCCGACGGGATGTACATCGCGCGAGACGTGTCGCTGCTGGGCGGGTATCAGTTCTCCGGGTTCAACAAGACGCTGATCCGGACGGGGGCGCTGGAGAAGGGGTCGAACAAGCGGTTCGCCGAGACCATGCAGTGGGCGATGGACACCTTCGTCGAGGGTGGCCTGGCGCCGCAGGGCGTGGGCTTCCGGTCAACGCTGCGGGTGCGGCTGATCCATGCGTTCGTGCGCCGCCACGTTTCGGCGATGCCGGACTGGCGGGCCGACGAGTGGGGCCTGCCCGTCAACCAGACGGACATGGCCGCGACGCTGGTCGGCGCGCTGATCGCGCCGTCGGCGGGTGGGCCGGCGATGGGACTTGTGCTGTCGCCCAGGGAGTATGACGCGATTGCGCACCTGACCCGGTATGTCGGGTGGCTGCTCGGCGTGGACGACGCGTGGTTGCCGCGCGACTTTCGCGACGGGATCCGGATGCTGTATCACACCGTGGCGGCGCTGTCGGAGCCCGACGAGTCGACGAAGCAGTTGGCGGCGCCGATGGCCGAGGACCCGCTGCAGTGGAACTACCCGCTGCTCGCGCGGGTGCGTCGACGGCTGGCGCGCGCACAGCACCTGTCGGTCACGAGCGCGTACCTGGGTCCGCGGGCGATGCGATCGCTGGGCCTGCCTGCGTACGTGCCGCCGTGGTACCCGATGATGCGCTTGCCGGTGAACCTGCTGCGGAGCTCGGCGGCGTTGACGCGGCGCGGCGGCCTCGACCGGGCGGCGCTGCGTGGCGACCGGGAGCAGAAGGCGTTGCTGCGCATCATGATCGGTGACGAGGACGCGACGGTCGGCGCGTCGGCCGCGCATGTGAGCCGGGTGGCGTGACACCGGCGTAGGGTGCGAGCCGTGCACGTCGACGTGATGACGACCCCGCAGCCGCTGCCGCAGATCTCGGACCTGGCGCGGCGCACGCAGGCGGCGGGTTTCTCGGGTCTGCTGTTCACCGAGACGGGCCGGACGGCGTATCTCAGCGCGGCGGCGGCGTCGCAGGCGGCGCCCGGGCTGGAGCTGTCGACGGGGGTGGCGGTGGCGTTCCCCCGCAGCCCCTTCGTGACGGCGGCGACGGCGTGGGAGCTGCAGGAGGCGTCGGGCGGGCGGTTCCGGCTGGGCCTGGGCACGCAGGTGCGGACGCATGTGGTGCGGCGGTACGGGGCGGAGTTCGAGCATCCGGGCCCGCGGCTGCGGGACTACGTGCTGGCGGTGAAGGCGTGCTTCTCGGCGTTCCGGACGGGAACGCTGGATCATCACGGCGAGTTCTATGACCTGGACTTCATCACGCCGCAGTGGAGTGCCGGGCCGATCGACGCGCCGGATCCGAACGTCGACATCGCGGCGGTGAACCCGTGGATGCTGCGGATGGCCGGCGAGGTGGCCGACGGCGTGCACGTGCATCCGCTCGGCGAGCCGGGCTACATCGCCCGCCATGTGGTGCCGAAAGTGGCAGAGGGCGCGACGAAGTCGGGACGAGCGGCAGATGACGTCGCGCTGATCGTGCCGGTGATGACCATCGTCGGCGACACCGACGAGGAGCGGCACCGCGAGCGCGAACTGGTGCGGGCGAGCATGAGCTTCTACGGCAGCACGCCGAACTACGCGTTCATCTGGGACGAGGCGGGCTTCGAGGGGACGACGGCCCGGATCCGGGAGAAGCAGAAGGCCGGCGACTACGCGGGCATGGCGGCGTGCATCACCGACGAGCACATCGCGAGGTTCGCGACGGAGGCGACGTGGGACGGCCTGACCGACGCGTTGCAGGCGAAGTACGGCGGTGTGGCGTCGCGGATCGTGTTGTACAACGCTGCGGCGGACCCGGAGCGTTTCGAGCGGTACGGCGAGGTGGCGCAGCGGCTCTCGGCTGCGTGACCAGTCTGTCGGTGGCGGCTGGCACGATGCGGCTTCCATCGAGAAAGGGAGAGGCCGTGGTTCGGAAGACGCCGTTCATCATCGCGGCCGCGTTCCGCCGCCGGATCACGGATCTCGACCTCGATGAAGACGCGCGCGAGCGGATGGCCGCACTGGCGCGACGCCAGGCCGATCGGATGAAGCGGCGCCATCCCGACTTCAGCTATGAGTGGTTCTACGGTTCGTGCGGACTGGACCACTGGGGCGAGCTTCCACCTGAGTATCCCAACTCGCACGGGCCGATGAAGGCGTAGCGGGACGACCGGCTGTCGGAGGTAGTTGAGGCGGAAGAGACGACGACAAAGGGGTTTGCCGCCGCGAGACGTGCAGCTGGGCGACGATGAGGACCGGCGAAGGGAGTGGTCTCTTAGCTGCGTTCCTGAACCAGGACGAGACGGCATCTTCTGGGGCGAGCTGCGTATACGCGAGCCTGCCTAACGCAGAGCGACTGACCGGTCTAACTGCATTCGTCACACACCCCACTGACCGGCAGCGCAATCCCAGGATGGCTGGGGCAAAACGTCGGCGGTGCATCACGCTTAGCCTGGGCCTTTTTGTACTCCCGCGACGCCTGCGCCTTCGGCGTCAGCTCCGGCCGTGCGCCCGGCGGCAGGTCAGCACCGAAGAACCTGTAGCACTCGAACCGCTCCTTTGCGGCGTGGTCATCGAGTTCATCGAGGCTTGGTTCGCCGTAAGCGCTATCCCCGTCCTGCCTGTACTTCTCGGCCGCGATCAGAGCGAACTTATAACCAGGACCTACTGTGCCATCTGCGGTGACGCACAGTGAGGTGAGCTGCGGCCAGCCAATCACTGTGCAAACCGCGATGACCCGGGCGAGAATATTGCCAACGTAGTTCTGCACTAGAGCGTTATGGCTGATCCCCGTCTTGTCTTTCACGTAGTCAACAAGCTGTGTGTAGGTAATGAAGCCTCGGTAACGCCTGGCGCTGGATTGCAATATCTCTACGGCGTGTGGCGTCCACGCGTCGTAAGCGTCCTGCATCGCGACGTAGTTGCCGTCTTTGTCGTGAGGCACCGCGCCTCCATCCCTTTTGTCGTTACTTTCGCACATCAGACCGCCACCGCCAGCCAAAGCATCCCTGCGCTTGACATCACCACCTGGTTCTGGAGACACCTTCAAAGCGCCAAGCTAGCGCTGCGGGTGGCCGACATCCCTGACGAGATTTTGCAATCGCACAGGGTGACCAGCACGGTGTCCACGGTCAGTAGTCCTGTTCCGCGGTCCTTCGCCGTTGCAGCGAATCACTGGCCGCGAGACAGCTCGATCTGCTTCTTGATCTCGCGGTACGCCTGCACGGGTGCCGTGACGGTGCGTTGGTGGCGCGTCGATGTCGTCGAACGGGCTCTTTACCACTCGATCAGCGAATCTGGCAACGCCGGCGGGTCAAGCCGTGGCACACGCGGTCGACCTGCAGCAGGGGTTCTTCAGCGGCGAGGTTGGACAGCCGAGCGCGGCTCCGCACAGCAGGGTGCGTCGGCATGTCCCTAAACCAAATGACGTCCTCGAAGCCCGTGACCGACCGGATCGGCTTGACCAACAGCTCCTGTGTGCGCCCGAGGAACGTGAACAAGTTGACCGCTTTGCGGACGAGTACGTCCACGTCCGACTGCTGATCGTTCGACGTCAACTCTCCCCCGGCTAACATTAGCTACCCCACGCGCGCGATTGCTGAAGACGCAATAATGACAGGCGTGCTGAATATGGGACATAGGTATGACAGCTCACAAAAGTTTGCGGGATCCTCCGCGGCCCCGACCGCACGCTCCCATCGTACCATCGCCGCAACACCCACTGCCCTACAGGAACCGGGTCGGCGCCAAAGTAGAGCGCATGCCATCGGTTTGCCAGGGCAACAGGAGGTCGCTACTGACGTCGCGCCAAGCTTCACCTAGGGTGGAAATGCAGACTGGGGAGGATGCGATGACTGAGACCGGGGGGACAGTGGTTCCCGTGTGGACGCTGACGACCCGAGACACGCCCCTACCCGTTATACCGTTGGACGATTCCATGACGCCGGAGCGGCTTGCCGAAATCCGCACGGTCCTTGCGGCGGTCGCAGATGCCCCGATTGCGACCCTCGACGCCCGACCTCTCCCCGCGGACTACGACCGCAGCGCGGGGTTGGCGCTGAGCAGCGCAAGCCCCCTGGCGACCCATCTGTCACAGCTCGTTTCTTCTGCACCGAAGGCCGGCGCGGCAGCGGCAGCGACTGTCTCCGGTGAGACGTTGTATCGGATGGTCGTGCCGGCGAAGGTGGCCGGGCAACTCGGTACGAACATGGTGAAGCCGATGGCGTCCAAAGCCGTGGCTGGCGGCGTGCACAGCGCACTAACCGGCTCGAAGGGCATCGTGGCACAGGCCTCGTTCGTGCCCGTAAAGGCTGGATCGGCCGCCGGCGCTGGGGTCGCGGCAGCGGGCGCAGGCGCGTTGACCGTCGCGGCACCCCTCGTGATGATGGCCGTCGCCGTCGGTGTCAGTGCGCACGCAGAGCACAAGCGGCAACAGGCGATCGAGAACATCACCGCACTGCTCGAAAAGCTGCACAGTGATGCACTTCAACGAGAACGTAGCGCGCTCAACGGGTGTAGAGACGCCATCGAGAAGGCGCAAGCCATCCTGCTGGATCAGGGCCGCGTTGGGGTGTCATTGGGGCTCGATTCCGCCGTATACGCCATCAACACTGCTTTGGTTGAAGCAGAGGACAGATTAAAGAAGTGGACTGCAGGCCTCGACGAGATCGGCGACGCCCCAGTCGAAATAGCCAAGTTGAACAAGACTTTCAGTGGAATCGACCATGACACCGGTGAGTTCTACGCGCATCTCGAACTGACTCAGCTGGCCATCGCGCTGAAGAAGCGAGTAATTCTTATTCAAGCCGTGGAACACGCCCAACACGATCCAGCGAACCCGTTTGAGAACTTCGTACAGATACTTAAATCTGATCAGCAGAAGGTGTCGGATTTGGAGTCTGGCGTTGAACAAGTGCTATTGCGATTGTCATCGCTGCAACTCGATCGATCGAGGGGCATCCGCGACAAAGTCTTTTCGTCAGGCGCCGTCGACAACATGCTGCGGACGTCCCATCGCCTCCATCAACTCGGTGATCGAGTTGCATTGCCCGGCAGGTCATCCGATGTAGAGATTGAGATGGTGCGCAGCGCCGACGGGTCAGTGGTAGTGCTACCGGCGAAGCGGGTAGAGGCGGCGTAGAAGCGAGCTTTCACCATCAATATCACTCGGTGCTGTTGAGCTTCACGGTGAACCGAGATGAAAGGATTTGCAGTTGCCAGCGCTCTATAAGGACACCGGCTACACGCTGAATCACCTTGTGCTAGATATCGGCGCCGGCCGTATCGCCCTGCCGGACATCCAGAGACCGTTCGTCTGGTCTTCGGCGAAGGCGCGGGACCTGTTCGACTCGATGTACCGCGGGTATCCGATCGGCACCATCATGCTGTGGGAGACGGGCGTCGAGACCGGGACTCGAAAGATCGGCGATAGCGAGGACCGCTCGCCTCAGTATCTGATCGTCGATGGTCAGCAACGCTTGACCTCTTTGTATGCCGTCCTCACCGGCCAACGCGTCCTGACAAAGACATTCGAGAAGAAGCACATTCGCATCGGCTACCGACCGTCGGACGAAACGTTTGAAGTCACTGACGCGGCTATCGAGAAAGATCCTGAGTTCATCCCGGACATCACTGCGCTCTGGACGGATGGACGAAAGCGGACGGTTCGGCAGTTTCTGAAACGACTTGACGAGGTCAGAGACGGCGGTCTAACCGAAAGTGATGAAGACCTACTTGAAGATCGCCTCGACCGCGTTCACGACCTGAAGGAATTCCGTTTCCAAGTAATTGAACTGGCCGCCACGGCCGACGAAGAAGAAGTCGCCGAGATCTTCGTCAGGATCAACTCCGAGGGAGTCAAGCTCAATCAAGCGGACTTCATCCTTACGCTCATGTCGGTGCACTGGGAGAAGGGCCGACGTGAGCTCGAGTCGTTTAGCCGAGCCGCGGTCGACTCAGCGGTTACGGGACCTAGCCCGCGAAATCCCTACATTGAACCCAGCCCAGATCAGATGCTCCGTGCAGGCGTCGCGCTGGCCTTCCGCCGCGCCAGGCTCCAGCACGTCTACAGCATCTTGCGGGGCAAAGATCTAGAGTCGGGCATCGTCAGTGTTGATCGACGAATCGCTCAGTTCGAAACCCTAGCCGCCAGCCAGGAACGCGCACTCGACCTGACACACTGGCATGAGTTCCTAAAGTGCCTCTATGCCGCCGGATACCGCAGCAAGCGGATGATCACGTCAGAGAACACCGTTCTCTTTAGCTATGCGTTGTGGCTCATCGGCCGCATCGACTTCGGCCTCGACCTACACGCGCTGCGTGCTGTGATCAGCCGATGGTTCTTTATGGCTCACACAACCGGACGGTACACATCGTCGCCAGAGTCCCAACTGGAATCGGATTTGGGACGCATTCGCGATCTCCCTGCCGGCGACGGTCAAGCCTTCGTCACTGAGCTTGACCGTATCGTGACGGCAAACTTCACCAACGACTATTGGGAGATCAGCCTTCCGAACCGGCTGGACACATCCTCTCCGCGGTCTCCAGCATTGTTCGCGTATCTCGCGGCGCTAAGCCTTCTTGACGCAGAGGTACTTTTCAGCGACATCAAAGTTCGACATCTACTCGATCCAACGAGCGTCGCACCAAGGGCTATGGAGCGGCACCATCTGTTCCCAAAGAAGTATCTTGCAACGCAGGGCATTACGGCCACCAAACAGGTAAACGCTATCGCCAACATGGCCTTCCTCGACTGGGCCGAGAATGCTGTTATTAGCAGCAGCGGTCCCGCCGATTACTGGTCGACGATGTCATCCAAGGTGCCTTCCGAAAAGCTCAAGCGACAGGTGTACCTACATGCGTTGCCCGTCGGGTGGGAACAGCTCGCCTATCAAGAATTCTTAGCCAAACGGCGAACTTTGATTGCTCGCGTTGTCCGCGAGGGATTCGCCACTCTATGGGGCTCCGCACCGTCCCCGCGTGAAGCCACCATCGAGGACGTGATCGCAGCGGGCGAGTCTCAGACCACCGAGTTCAAATCGACCGCGCGTTGGAATCTCCATACAATGCAGGCGGATCCGAAGATGGAGCATGTCATCGTCAAGACCGTTTGCGGCTTCTTGAATGCCGAGGGTGGCACGCTCTTGATCGGAGTTGACGACGGAGGTGGCGTCGTCGGCTTGCAGGCTGACTTCGACACGTTGGGAAGTAAAGGCAACGCCGACGGCTACGAGCTCTTCCTGCGGCAGCTGTTGGATGTCAACCTCACCGTCGCCACCGCTGCGACTGTCCGTATCTCGTTCGAAACCAGAGGTGCGCAGCAGATTTGCGTAGTGTCGGTGGCGGCGTCCGGAAAGCCAGTCTTCGCAAAGCCGGTCAAGGGATCAGGTTGGAACGCCGAAGAGTTCTGGGTCAGAACGGGAAATGCAACAAGGCAGCTCCACGGTGATGACATGATGGAGTATCGCGAGCAGCACTGGGGTTAGTGACAACGACCGAGCTGCAGGCGCAGCATCGTTCCGAACACAGCGCTCATTCATGCGTCATGAGTAGGCGGCTCGGCTACGCCCTGCGTAATCGCGAGATCTCCGCCCGGAGGCACCTTTGCGTCCTACGCTAATGCCATGGCGCTAATTCGGTCTTTGAGCCCCGATGAGCACGAAGCAAGACCTCCACGCACTGAGGTCGACTGCGTGTATCAAGTCGTCCTGTCAGACAAGGGAACGCCGCTCCTCCGCCTTGCCACGCTCGGGTCAGATAGCCGCAAACTCCACCCCAAGCCGAGCCAAATAATTGAGCTAGACCGCGCCATGGCCTGCAAGTTGCTCCAGGTCATCGCAAACGCATTTCCCGGCCTTGTCAGTACTCCTTGCAACGAAGATCCGCCGGGTGCAGTGCCTACTGCATAGTTGATCGACACAACTGCTTCACGGATCACGGCATCGACGACTTGCATTGCTAAACAAGCTCGTACAGACTCCCCCGCTTGCTTGCCATCGTCGACTCGATCGACGCTGCAAGGCCGCTGTCGCGAATCAGCAAACCGAACTCGACGTTTCGATTCTCGGCGTTGTAGGAGAAGTTTGCGCTTGTCAGCAAAACGACCTCATGGTCGACGACGATGAACTTTGTGTGGCTGACGATCGGCTGTCCGTTGGGCAAGTTGGCTGAGCGGTACACAGTTGCTCGCGGGAGCCGTGCCTTGACGCCGCCAGGATCGCCCCTGCCGGCATCGACGTACACACACACGACAACGTCGGGCTCCTCCGACACTGCCTTAAGGGCGTCCCACATGTTCGATGTCGGTGCGAAGTTGTAAGTCGCGCATGTCACCGAGGTGCGGGCGGCGGCGACCACGTCGTGAAATTGGTTGGTCAAGTGCCCAGTCGTCGCTTCATTTCCCGGCATCGTCCACACGGGGACCAGATCGCGGTAAGCTGACTTCGCACCTGCAATCCCGCGAAGCACCGCGACAGACAACGCGGGTTCGGCGTGTCCGAGTTCCGCCGCCTTCAGAAATTCCGAAACCTGCTCCCGCCGTGCGGGGCTGACCGACGCCAGTGCGTGGGCGGTATGCGCGCCAGCCCCGATGAGCACTGCCAGGCTTTCGGCCTCAGTCACGGTCAGGTACTCACCGAGTTCTTTCAGCGGGTCATCGGACATCGGGGCTCCCGAAGAACCCCGGCACCGGCTTGCCGTGCGCGCTCGGCAAGGTGAGGAGAAAGCGGCGGTCAAGGTACCGGTTGGCCCTCTCACACGATGTCTCCGACGCGAAGGCGCAGCAGTGGCAGGCTGCTCCATGCAGGAACTCTTCGGGATCACTCGGAGTTCGCATGGCACACACAGGGTCCGAAGAGCACCGAGCAGCTCGTCGTAGCGCTGAAATCGCCAGGCCCTGTAGTCGAGACGGTTCAGACAGCGCGACCAGACCACCGAGAGTGCCCTCGCTATCTGAGGCGGTGGTGCAGATCAGCAGGCCGGCCGCACCCTCGCGGTGTGCGGAGGCCGGCCAGCCGTAGATCCGCTCGCTTAAACTGGCAGCGCCGTACCCACACGTCATCGCCATTTCACGGATTAGGACGTGAGACAGGGTGTGCAGCAGCCAGTATCGAGGTGCGGGCAACCGGGTCTCTGGCTCCACTGCCCCGGCTGTCTCAGAAAACCGGTTGCGGAAGTTGCGCAGATGGGCTGCCTTATGCGCGGCCCATAACGGAGTGTTCCGGATGCTGTTCTCCCAGGTTTCGACCGCATCGAGACTGAGCTGCAGGAAGATTCCCTCACCACGATCCTCCGTCGCGGGCACCCACGTCGGCTTGCCGTTGCGGGTGAGCTTGACCAGTCGGCCGGGTAGGTCGTTGACCCGGTCCATTTCATCGAGACGGGTGAACCCGATGAAGGCATTGACCTTCTTCATCTGGTTGACGGCGACGACCCGGCTGATCTGCGGGGGCAGCTCAGAGCCGCGGGTCATGTCGGTCACCATCAGCCCCGTGGTGTTCTTCTGGGAGGGGAACAGCGCAGGCTTCTGCAGGTACTGCCATTCTGGCACCATGAGTTCTACGGGATCCCAGTCGTCGCGCTTCTTCTTGCGCTCCTCATCCGACTCCGGCGGCGTAATCGCGTCGGCAACCGCGGTCGCGAGACCCTCATTTGAAACACCGCTCAGGTCAATATCTTTCATACCCGCCATCGCGCGGATAACATCGAGTTGTCCGGCGAACTGCTTAACCGTGTCAACCCCGAGCTCCAGCCGCAGCAGGTCACCAAGGGCTTCGGCTTTCTCGGCATCGGTGCGCGGCATAACGATGATCGATTGCGTGGAGGCGAACCACAGGTTGGAGGCACCCATCATGATCAAAGTCGGCCGCGCATCACACTCTTTGTCGAAAGCGTTCAAATGTGGGTGCCGTCCCCGGCAGGTCTGCGGCAGCTTGTCGCGGCCCACCGAGCCCTGTGCCTCCGCCATGCCACGGGTGGAGCCGCACTGCGTGCACGCGATCATCGAACCGACGCTCTTGCCGACGTTGGCGTCGCGCATCTTCAGGTCGGGCCGCTCCGCCTTGGGGCATCGCCGACCGCGATGCACCCACGGTTCGTACGGAAACTCGTCGACGTGACCGTTAGTGCACGTCAGCAGATGCTGCGCGGGTACCGCGGGGCTCTCCCGCTTCCCCGTCTTCGTACCACCGCGTTGCGCGCCGCGGCCCGGACAGCCCTTGTGAGTGAACTGCGCGAGATCGGGGCGGAAGGGATGGGTATTGGTGTAGCTGAACCGTGGCAGCGGGCCGAGGTAATCACACCCCGTGCACCGCAACCACTGCGGGAAGACTCGGGCGGGGATGCCTAAGTCGGCACCCTCTTTGGCGAACGAGTTCTGCTTGGGCTGCCAGGGATAGGGCCGCAGCGCGTCCACCTGCGGACCGAGGTGCATCCGAATCACATTGAGCAGCCGGGGCTCGATGACCGCCGGTATCTTCTCGCGCCGTTTCCAGATGGGCTCCCAGTCGTCCAACCCTGCGGGCATCACCGAAAAACCGGGCAGATCCATGATCGCGCCCGGCCCGTAGGTGTACAGCAGCGACGAGGGCCGTGACGAGCCCACCTTGGCGCGGTTCTTGACCACCGCGTCTTCAGCGTCGGCCAAGGGGTCCAGCGTCTCCCCCGGGTCATGCAGCATCATCGCTTCGAACGACGTGGTATCGGTCATCAGTCCTCATCCCCCACTGGCAGGATCCACCGTGGTGCACCGTCGGGAACGTGCGCGAATAGACGCTCCGGGATCGGGCTGACGAGGATGTTGATCTCCGGCTGCACTTCTCGCATCGAGTTCGCGACGACGAACGGAGCCTGATTCGACGAGCCGACACCGGCTTTGGCGTTCTCAGGGCTCATCAACAACGGCAGATACTTGTCCCCTTCCCCGGTGCGCTCGTACACCAGAGTCCTGTGCGTGTCGCTGGCGCGGTTGGCGCGATCTACCCACCGATCGATTCGATTGACCAATCGGTCGCTGGCATACTTCACCCTCGCATCATCCTGCGCCGCGGCCGAGATCCTGGCTTTGAGTCGTTCGGCCACCCGCTCGACCACGTCCCGGTGCTCCTTGATCCGCCAAGCACCGCGCTCCTGGGAGAGCCCGTCATCGAGGGGTGCCTGCACTACGCGGGCCACGCTGACCAACAACCCGTCCAATCCTCGATCCAACGACGTCGGCGAGTACGGCGTCACCGACAACGCTTCCACCTGAGAATAGAACGTCTCGTGGTAGTGACGGAACTGTTCGTAATGCGCCAGATCGCGAGGACGAGCCCAATTACCGAGCGTCACAACCAATCCGGGTTTCGAGGCGTCGCGGCCGACACGGGAAGAAGCCTGAATGTATTCGGCGGTGTTCTTGGGCTGGCCGACGACGAGCATCAGCCCGAGTCGCTGCACGTCGACACCGACCTGCAGCATCGAGGTTGCCAGCACCACGTCGAACGGCGCCTCCTTGCGCGTGGTCACCTTCTTGCCGTCGCGCTGTGCTGCCATTCGAGCCTGGAAGGCTTCGGTGGTGTCATATTCAGGGTCGAAGTCCAACCCCAACCGGTCCAGTGTGCGGCCGATCTCCGACGACGCGATCCGTGCGGTGAGTTCACCGGTATTCAGCAGGCCGAACGCGGCGCCGTGGCGGGGTGGGAACCCGGAGTCTTTGCGGGGACGCTTGATTCGATTCTGCACATCGTCACCCATGTAGCGGGTCATGCCCGCCAGCTCGCGGGTGGCATTAAAGTATCCAACTAGCGTCAGGTAGGGGTCGGCGGCGATGCCGCTGCGGTCCAACAGCAGCTGCCCGGCCGAGAGCAACACCTCCGAGACGCGGATCTCGGCGCTGGCCAGGCGCACTCCCTGCGCGCTCACCCCGATGTAGCGGCGGCCGGGCGTTGTTTTGGTGACCGGGATCTCGCGGGAGAAGTAGGTGTCTGCGACATCGAGCACCTGCGGCGGAAAAATCTCTAGGCGCCGCCCATACAGGCCGCGCACCTGCTCCTGCGCATTACGGACGGTAGCGGTGGACGCGACAATCAGCGGCCGCACAGGCTTGCCGTCGGGCTGTTCCCAGGAAGCCAGGGTCCCCACCGCAACCTCGAACAGGCCAACGGAGGTGCCCAGCGCCCCGGTAATCAGGTGCAGCTCGTCCTGGATGATCAGGTCTGGAGGGCGAAGCCGGTTCACCGGATGGACTGTCGCCGCGGGGTATCCGTTCACGGCCGGATGCGCGGTGGAGATGTTGCACGCGGCGTAGTCAGGGTGGACGTAGCCGTGGCGACCGCAACGCCGTCCGACGTAGCCGAACAATGCCGCAGCTTCGCCCTCACGGGCCAGGCGGGCGAACTTGTCGACGGTGGCGATGACGAACGCCGGCGTCAGCCGGTAGATCTCCTCGTCCACGGTCAGAATCGGCAGACCCTCCGTGACCTGGCCGCCCTTCGCGAACGGGCAACGCGCCAGATCATCACCGCAGTAGACGAACACCCGCCGGGCCGTAGCATCGGCCTTGACCTGTGCCGCGGTGATCGGGGTGCCACACCATGGGCAGCGCTGGACCTGGAGCACGGTAAGCCGATGCGACCCGTATTCGTTGGCCTTGGTCAGCTGCTCGTCGGCCTCCTCGAAGCGTTTCGGGCTCACGTCGGTACCCACCCACAGCCCGATCCGAAACGGTTCAGGGCCCCAGATGGTTTCGTCAGCTTGGCGCGCCAGCTCGGCCGCGCACACCAGTGCGGTGGCACGCTGGAACTGCTGGGCGGTGAGCAGCCGTAGCGTGTAGCGCATCAGCACCGCTACACCGTCGCGGCCGTCCAGCGGGCCGTCGGAGGAATCAACGACACCCTGGCGGCGGCGTATCGCGAACGTATAGGCGGCCAGCCCGAGGTAGGCCTCAGTCTTGCCGCCACCGGTCGGGAAGAACAACAACTCGACTTGCGCCAGGTGCGCGGCACTGCGCAGCGGCGCTGCCGGGTGGGTTAGGGCTCCGAGTTGCATCAGGATGAACGCCAGCTGGAACGGCCGCCACGATGCGGCCTTCGCGCCAGCTTCGGCCACTTTGCTTTGTGCATGAGTGATCGACAGGGCAGGATCCGATGCGCGCACTGCGGCCACCTGAGAGGCGATGCGCTGATCGCGCATCACAGCGTTCATGAACTGAAAGCAGCGCAGCGCTTCAGAGTCGGCCACGACGTGTTCGAGCCCCGCTTGCAGTCGCTTGTGGGCCCGGCGGGCTTCCACCAGTGCCAGGTCGGCAGTATCGCGAAGATGCGGCGGCAACTGCGTGGTCGCTGTTTCCTGAGTCTCGAGCCAGTCCCCGTAGCCGTCGATCAGGGGCTGCAGTCCGGAGCGGACCTGTTCTGCTGTCGCGGTCGCGAGGACATCCATGGATAGCAGTGCGTTCTCGACGTCGCGTGCCTGCGTCTGCGGGGTCTCAGCCACCGGCAGCCACGTGGTCCATACCGCGGCGGCGCGTCGAGAGCCCTTCTTGACAGTCCAGTCCACCGAGCAGGTCCGACCGATCGCGTACTCAAGCCTATTGCGGTACTGCAGATTTAGACGTTGCACCTCGGGGTCGTGTTCCGGCAAGTTCTGCTCGAGCACATCACACACCGGGAGAAACACCTCCGCGCCCCCGGCATCGATGTACAGCTTGGTTTGGAACATCCACATGCCGATCGGAATCGGCATCGGTGTCTCGCGGTCGTTGCACAGCGCGATCTCGATGAGCACCCGCCCGTACGTCGTATCGTTGTAGCGGTCCACCCGAAGACAGATGGTGTCGCGCAGCGGAATCGTCGTCGTCCGTCCGGCATCGAGACTGGCAAGGCGGATGGTGCGGGGTTCTTCGACCGGGACGCGCTGGAAATGGCGAATCGGTCGGCCCGCTTTGGTGACCTTGTCGGTCTGTACCGACTCGTAGGTCCCCCACGACACCGTGACCGTGAACGCTTCCAAGTCGGGCGGTACCTGAAACCGCAGACCCATCGACGAGGGAATCATCAACCCCTGCCTGGGTGCCCGGTCCTCAGCATCATCGTCGGCAGCGTCGGCCTCAACGTCATCCGCGGCAAACGCCGGAATGCCCCGTCCATCAGCCGCGGCATTCTCGTCAGCGCGAGCCTCGGCCAGCTCGCCACGCTCAATGCCATCGGCGGCGTCACCATTACCGGCTGTGGCGCCTGTGAGCCGCACTGGCGCGATGTATCCGACCAAGTACTGGGAGCGTGGGCTGAAGGGCAACAACTCATCGGGACCATGAATGGGTCCGAGCAATTCGCGCCCCAGAATGTCGACCAAGTTCTCCCGAACCGTGAACGACGATCCGTCCGGCTCGTACGTCAACGCATAGGTCGCCGCCGGCTCCTTCGCATTCGCAGTGGAATTAGTCACTACAGCAGTGTCCCCTGTCCATCTGCCGCCTTCTTGCCTCGGCGAACCTTGTCTTCTGGCTTCACTGTCCCGGACGCCTGGCGGTGGTTTTCCTCCAGAAGTCTCCTTCTGAGTTCTGACCGATCTTCTTCGCTACACGCGAAGCGTCGAACGCCGGCAATTTCGAAGAACCCGTACTTAGGGGATAGATCCTTCCAGCCGTAGCCATCTAACACCACGCGATCGAGCGCAACGTGTGCGTCCCTAAGTTCGCGTATATCGGGGCCCAGTGCCTTCGGATCATCTACGGCATTGTAGAGCTTCGTTGTTGATACAAATCGGGCTAGGGCGCGGTTTCGCGCGCTGATAAAGGATTCCGCCACCGGAGAGATCCGGATTTCATCCAGATGGGGGAAAGGGAAGGTCCGAAGACATCTCGACACAACATAATAGCTGGTAGAACCGCGGTTGGTGCGCGTGGCCTCGAACCAAGCGATATGAGCTATAGACGATAGCACCCCCAATACTGCGGCAGAATCGCTTGCGATCAACACAACTTGATCGGAAAAGACGGACCGCACGTCCGTCGAAAACATGAACGTTGGAACTCTCGTCATGCGAGCCAAGACAATAAATCGGTCACGCGACTGACAGTCGGAAATGAGGTCCTCACGCTTGTCCCAATATGCCCAATACCGCACCTCGTGGATCTGGCTTGTTATCGCATCACGCACAGGTTTTACAGTCCTACGAAGATGGCTAGCCAAGGTAGGCGCCGCCGTAAATACTTCTTCCTCGGTTTCGAATCTGTTGACATCGATTACGGAAACACCAGACGAGACGCCAGACAAAAATGACTGCCCGTTCACAAAGGGCCGAAGTAATTGCCTCTCCTGATCGCTGAGGTCCGCCAAGATCGGATCTTGAGCACGAATAAAGAAGCCTTCGCCGTAAACGGACACTCCATTACCCGCGCGAAAAGGGGCAGGTAGTTTCGATGCATGAGATAAGTCAGCTCGCCCACCATCTGACAAGGAGGAAGTTATACTGCGAACCTTCTCATTATCCAATACCGCAGCTAACTCCGGCATCCCGACCGACTCTTTAGTCGCCCATACTATGGATGCTCCTGTTGCCACTTTCCCAGGCCACCTAAATGCCGTAACAGCCCTGAAGATTCTGCCCGTCTGCGCTAAGATAGCAGTGCTCATGTGAGCTGTATCGCCTTGTCCGATACGGTCGGTGCCAATCAAACCGACACTCCCGCGACGGGTAAGAAGTGACCATGCTCTCCTGAAGAAGTGTGCACACAGGTCAGCAGACCCCTTCTGGCCACCGAGGTCAGCTTTAAACCAGCTCTCACAATTGGGGCCAAGCGCAACGGCTATTTTTTTACCAGCCAAGAATGGCGGATTGCCGACTATTGCATCAAAGCCTCCACGGTCGACTATGACGTCTGGGGCTGCAAGTACCCAGTGGTTAGGTAGCCAGTACTCGTAGTCGGTGTCGACAGTGGGCCGTAGACCCCTCTCGATGATCGCATTCAACATTGCCGGATCAGGTGTGCCAGAATTCGGGAACGCGGCTTTCACCGCCGCGCGAAGGTTCTCGTAGGCTTCGTCGAGCGCTTTGCCTGGCTTCCCGCCCAATGGAAGGCCGGCCGCGACGATCCCGTCGGCGATCTTGCGCAAATCGGCTGTTGTACTTTGCAACTGCTCCAGCTGGCGACGCTTTGCCGCACTGTTGCGCGCTGGGTCGTTCTCGTCAATCTCGGTTGCAAGTTTGCGACGCAATTCGGCCGCCCTTTGGATGACCGCGTCGATGTCCACGTTGAAAATGTCAAACATTTCGCCGACCGGCACGCGGGACGGGTCGATATGAAGTCGGCGAAGCTGATGGAGACTCGTGATTCCGAGCAGCGAGTTCCCAAGGAATACCTTGTCGTCGACAAACGAGAACGGCAAGTCGCGGTCAAGCGACACCAGCCACAGCGACAGTTTGCACATCTCGACGGCCATGTCGTTGATGTCGGCGCCATAGAGGCAGTTGGCGACGACCACTCGGATGGCTCGACGATGAAGATCACTGCGGTGGGCGTTCGCGGAATCCTCAGCGGTCCACGCTTCGACTACTCGATCAGCTAGATAGCTAGCTGCCGACACCAGGAATGCTCCTGAGCCGCAAGCGATATCGGCCACCTTCAGACTCAGCAGGTCATCCGAGGATTTGAGTCTCCACTGAGATTCGTCAGCGGTTTGATAGGGACCGGGTGAGTAGCACAGTGGCTGCAGCGCGTGCAGGACGACTTCTCGGGCGAGTGACTTGGGTGTGTAGTGCGCTCCGGCGTTCTTACGGGACGGGGTTTCCTTAACCATTAGCCCGCCGGTGAGTACCACGAATGGTCGGCCTCGGAGGTCCTGCCGCATGATGCCTAACCACGGCAACACGTGTTCACGAAATGCGGTGTCGTCGCCGACCGCTTGCGCCAGCCCGCTCACGACGCTCGGGTCCGGCTGCGCGCCAAAATTCTTCGAGATAGCCGCCACCGAATGCGGTTTGGCAGAAGGCTGATCATCCTCGATGTGCGCGCGGATTGCCTCGGCCAACTTCTTCGGGGTGGTGTTGGTCGCGGCGAGCCGTTCCAGCCCGGATAGCGTGATCTCGGGTTCCTCGCCACGAGTTCCCTGCAGGCCGAGATGAGTCTCCGCCACAGTGACAGCGGTGTAACCGAGCAAACCCTCGTAGATGTAGCCGATCTGTTCGACATCGATGTCGCGGAACGAGATTCGCCTTGCCTCACCGCCTTTGAGGACCGCCTGCTGCACCGAGCGAAGCGTGTGAAGCATCACGCGGTCGGACACGGTGATCGCCAGGGTTCCGTGGGCTGTGAGTCCTGTGAGGAACGGGAAGCGGTCTGGGTCGAACAAGGAACCGCCGTAGGCAGGCACCCGCATGTTCTCGAAGGACGCACCGCCATAGAGCGCCTGGCTGGTTGCGAGCAACCGATGCCACGTCAGCGAGGTGGCATCGAGGGCCTCTTCGCTCTCCTCGGCTTCGCGTGCTTGCAGCCGATCCAGTTCGTGGGAAATGCCGTACCCCTGCTCGAACAACTCCCCCGACGGCAGCAGGCCGCGTTCCTCAGCGAACAGCAGGAACACGATCCGCATCATGATGGTCACTGCGGCTTCGTAGCTTTGGTGGGTGTCGGCGGGTAACGGATCGGGTTCACCGCGTTGATGAGCGTCACGCGCCGATTCGGAGAACGACTGGATGAGCAGCTCGACCGCGCGACGCACCTGCGCCCCGAGGGCTTCGGTGATCTCCTCGGCGGCAGCCACGGATTCCTCGAACAGCACCGGCAGCCGCTCTTCTTCCTTGCCGCCAATGATGTGCTGACGCGAGATCAGCGTCAGGAAAGCGTCGCGGGTGCGGGTTTCCTCCACCCAGGTCAGCGCATCGACGACTCCGGAGGCCGTCATGGCGCCGGCGCGTGCGCACACCAGTGCCCACCAGCGCCCGTCGGTGACGATGCCGATCGGAATGTCGTTGTCGCGCAGCAGCGCTTCCATTCGGTCGACCGGGGTGGCCGCCCACAGGTCACTGGGGACCTGTCGCAACGAGTCGACAGGGTCGATCACCGACACCAGCGCGCCGATGGCGCCGTCGGGGTCCAGTAGGGCTCCCTCGGCGCCGACAGTGACGGCACGGTTGGGTGACTGAGCCGTGATGCCGGCGACGGGTCCCCAAGACAGGGATTCGGCCCAGCCGACGACATCGCGCAAGACGGTTTCGACCCATTTGTCGCGCGCGATGCGGTATGCGTCATCGGTCGTGCCGTCGTTGCCGGTGGCTCGGTCTGCCGTCTCCCATGCGGCTTCGAAGTCCTTGCGGGCGTACAGCAGTGCTTCTTTGCGTTCGTCGTCCAAGGCTGGCATGCCCTGCGGCCATACCCGCTTGAGTGGTGCGATTGCCAGGAACGGGCCGTCGGTGTCGACGAGTTCGAGCCATGCGCGGTGTAGCTCGGAAACGTTGGGTGTCGCACGCCGCCGGGGTGTGCGCGGCGCCATCAGCGCAGCCCTCCTTTCGCGTCCTCGGGGGTGAGGGCGAAAACCACCGCGGCGGCGGTGGTGTGGGGTTTGACGTCGGCGTAGCGGTCGGTGATCGCGGCGATCTCGCGGGCCTCCTCGTCGTCGAGTTCGTCGAGGCGGCGCTGCATCGAGTCGATGTCGCGGCGCCACTGCTTTTGCTGGTCGTCGGCCCAGAGCATGGCTTGGGCTTCGGCTTCCTTGCTGCGCAACAGATCCAGTGATTCGCCCAGGTTCGTTCGGAATGCGGCGAAGATGTCGCGGGCCCGCTGGATATCGGAGGCCCGGCGTTTGTCTAGTTGCTCCAGTACCCGGGTGTGTCGGCGGTCGGCGCGGGCGTGCATAGATTCTTCCAGTCGTTCCCGTAGCGGTGCATCCGGGGCGTTCCAGAGGTCGCATAAGTCGTCGCGAATCCGGCGGCTGGCCAGGGTCAGCAGGTCGCCGTCGAGGGCATGATCGAGGGCCTGTTCGGCTTTCTCCTCGGCCATCGCGCGACGGCCCTTCAACCGCACACCGACCAGGAACACCTCCTCGTGCAGCCGCACACCGCCTCGGCCGACGAGCACCATGCGGGTCACGGCCGCGACGAACGACTCCGCCGTATCGTCGACCACAACCGCAGTGACTCGGTTTAGGGTGGAATCCACACTCCACAGCGAGCGGCGAAGCAGCCGTTGCGCTTTCTGCACGATCGGGTGTCCGAGGTGGACGTACACCAGGTCCGCGCGTCCTTCGGCGGCGGTCGGATCGAACGTAATCGGACGCAGTACTTCGGGTTTCAGTCGGGTGGCCAAGCCTTTGAGGGTGTCCTGCCATGCGGGGCTCAACGGCGGCATTTCGAAGACCTCGGCGTCGGTGTCGGCCTCGCCGACCGGCTCCAGCGGGAGCTGATGGTTGATCCGCAGGGCCGTGTCGACGACTCGACGAAGGTTCTGCGGCTCGAGGTGCAGATCGGCCCGCGATGCGTCGTAGCCGCGTTCGAGTTCGGTGAGCCGCGTATTGAGTTCGATGCCGCCGGCTAAGGCTTCCTGGATAACCTTGTTGCCATCAAGCCCCTTGGCTTTGCGTTTGGCCGGTGCGCGGCGGGCGAAGTGTTCTTGGATCTCGTCACCGATCACCTGGTTGGCCGATCCCAAATCCACCTCGACCTGAGCGATCTTCTTGGCGATGCGTGCCATGAAGTTCGCGTCGGCGGCGTAGGTGGAGGACTTGTCGTTAGGCACGAAGTGAAACACCTCGGGTGTTTCGGTTTGCCCGTAGCGGTCGATGCGGCCGATGCGTTGTTCGAGCCGGGAGGGGTTGAACGGGATGTCGAAGTTCACCAGCCGGTGGCAGTGGTTCTGCAGATCGATGCCTTCGCCGGCGGCATCGGTGGCCAGCAGCACCCGCACCGGTTCCTCTGTCGGGTCGGCGGTGAACTGGGACCGGATGTACTCCCGGTCCTCTGTGGGGGTTGCGCCTTCGATAACGGCCAGCCGGTCGGCGTAGCCGCGCTGGGTCAGTACTCGCTGCAGCCAGCCGAGCGTGTGGGCGTATTCGGTGAACACCACGACCCGCTCGTTGGTCCAGTGGGTGCCGTCGGGCCGGCAGACCGCGTCGAGGAAGGTGATCAGCCGTTCCAGGCGTGAGTCGTGCCTGCTTTCGTAGCTCAATCCCCAGTCGGCGAGTTTCTCCAGCTGACCGGGTTCAGCGGCGCTGAGCGGGTCGGAGGCCTTGGACTCACGCAGCCGCTCGGCCTCGTCGTGCTCCCACAGGCCTTCCTCCTCGTCGGCTTGGCCTTCACCGAAGATGTCGTCGTACTCGTCGTCGCGCAGGCCACGCCCGGCTCGTGCGTCGCGGTAGTGGCTGATCGTCATCCCAAAGGCGAACGGGCTGGACAGGAACCGCTTCTTAAGCAGCATCGTCACGATGTCGCCCCCCGGTTTGGTGCCGTTCTGCTTGGCGCTGCGGGTGACGATCTCATCGAGCAGGGAGAACATCTCCTGTTCGCTGTCCTCGGGCGTGAAGTCGAGGATCTTGACCTCACGGTCTTTGAACCCGTGGCCCTTGAGATCGCGCTTGAGGCGGCGCACCGTCACGTCCTTGAGCGCGACGGCGTCTAGCAACGCGCCGCGGGAGAACCGACGGGGATCGATCATCTCCATGAGCGCGGTGAACGATTCCGGGTAGCCGTTGTGCGGGGTGGCGCTCAGGAACAGGCGGTGCTCGCACGTGTCGGCGAGTTGGCGCACCGCGACGGTTCTTTGGGTGTCCACCGAGTAGCCGCGCCCACCGGCAATGGTTGAGGGGCTCGACGGCGCCACGTGGTGAGCTTCATCGACGATGAGCATGTCGAAGGCGAGCCGCTTGCCCAGCTTGGGGTTCTTGGCCTGTGCGTAGACGTCGCGCAGCAAGCGCTGGCAGCGCACCTGCGGCAGCCACGCCATGGACACGATCACCCGCGGATATAACTGGAATGGGTTGGCGTGCAGACCGTGGGTGCGGCGCACCTCGGCCATCAGCTCGCTGTTGACGATGACGAACTGGAGACCGAACTTGTCCCGCATCTCGTCTTGCCACTTCAGCGCCAAGCTCGGCGGGCACACGATCACCGCGGTGCGGGCCCGATGCCGCAGGAACAGTTCCTGCACCACCAGGCCAGCTTCGATGGTCTTGCCCAATCCGACGTCATCGGCCAGCAACAGGTTGGTTCGCGGGCTGGTCAACGCGCGGCGTAGCGGTTCGAGCTGGTAGGCCTCCACGGTGACGCCGGACCAGAATGGCGCCTGGTAGCGGTTAGGGTCCGCCGAGGTGACCGCACCCCAGCGCATCGCGTCGATGAAACCGGCCAAGGTGACGGGATCATCAAAGCCCTCCGGGTTGATGTGCTCGGGCAATCCCTGCGGCGGAGTGACGGTCTTGCCGACCTCCAGCTCCCAGATCACCGAGAGCTGCTCACCTAGGCGGTCCTCGTCGAGTGACTGCAGGTCGACGACGTGATTGAGCTTCGCTGCTGCATCGTCTGCCGGGCTGAGCGGCAAACCTTGGGCCTGAACATTGGCGACCGCCCACGTCGAGCCACGCACCTCGACGACCTGGCCGGGTTCGGGCACGGACGGGGCAGCTACGAGCACAGGTGATCCTCCGGGTGGTGGCGCTGGCCGAACAGTATCGCCGTCGATACCGACAACGGCGCGGATGGTGTCTTCGGACACCCCGAAGTGCTCGGCAGTCCGCTTGACCACCTCGGCAGAGGCGTCGTGTCTACGGGTTGGGTCGGCAATGGAGGTCGTAACGCTGAAATCCCGTCGGATCTTGTTGCGCTGGCCCGACGTCAGCAGCTCCTCCGGTAGTGCGGCCGGCAGCTCGTCATAGAGCAGGAACTCGACGGTGTCGTGGGAGATGCCGTACTTTGCTTCGAGTTGGGCGCAGGTGTTACGCATCGCCCATTCAATGCCGTGTTCGTCGATCGCTTCTTGGACGGCTCGACGGATGGTGTAGCGCTGGCCCGGCGACAAGTGGTCGGCCTCTACCTGCGGTGTCTCCCCCACGCAATCCACGTTAGCTGGGCAAGTCTGCATGTGATGGCGCGTTCGCAGACCAGCTCGAGAACGATGGACCGCCGGCAGCACAGCGGGGCTCTAGTTGGCCGCACTTCGGCTTTGCAAATATGAACGATGTCCTGTTCGCGAGCATCGCACTGCAGCACGGCACTCGCTGTCGATCAATTGAGTTCGACTACCACTCTTGACCCTCATACGCCGCGATGAGCCAGAGGCCTGCCTTTGTTGTGCAAGTCGCGAGTCGACGGAAGCGGAATGAGCTACGATACGTTCTGAGCGATGTGCACGCTCCCGTTTCAAACCGTACCGCGCTTCCGCTGCGAGCGAGCGTGATGGAATCCGCACTTTCAATCGCCATGTAGTGGTTCCCCGTCATCTCGACTGAAAGCGGTTCCGAACTCAATTGATGGTCGGAGGCTAGAGTCAGAGATGTGTTACCTGTCGCAGGCATAAACGCTGAGATGCGTGTCGCACTTACCGACACGAGGCGCTTGTGCCTACCGTCCCAGTACGAATAACCTTCGGCCGGCGCAGAGTTACTTAGACCGCTCACATCCTCGCCGTACGCATCGACGTCAGCAATCCCAATATCTTCCCTCCGAACCCCGCGCCCGAGTCTCGTCTTGTAAAGCCGGCATTGGTCATTGCTCGGGAAGTTGGCGATTCGCGAGGCTGAGATCGAAGAGCGAATGGATGGGCCGGCTAAGTTTATGATTTTCTTCGGACCCATGTCTTGGTTGGGCTCGTTAAGGACGATTGACAATCCCAGCTTGCCCAATGACGTTGCTACCGCCCGCAGTCCCGTGCTGAGAGCCACTGCGTAATACTCGTTCAACACATCAGGTATCAGCCGCTTCTTGTCGGCGAAAAAACCCTTATGGGCGGGCGTGACGAACGCCCCTTTGTCGGTCGCGAGATAGAGCCTGTCGTAGTAAAGCCTAAGGTCCAGGCAGAAGGAGAAGTCGCGTATAACTCTCAGCTTGAAGTCAGGTTTAATGGACAATTCCAGAGGACCTGAGATGCTCGGCGCTTCACGGAAAGCACGCACCATGCGCTTGCTAGCTCCGATGCCTCGGCTGCAAAAAAGGCTGTACGCTGCGGCGCCTCCTATGTCACCGTACTGCTTATTCAGCGCCTCGATCACCGCCGCTATTGAAAAGATTTCTAATTCATTGTTCAGAGTCCAACAATATAGCTCGCTTCTATACGCGAACGCGTCGACAATCACCTGGTCAGTCAAGATGACGGATGTCTGGTACACGTTGCAATCTTCGGCTTATATTCTTCGGCGGATGATTAAATTGGCGTCGAATTCAGACAGTATTCCGGCCTGTGCCCAAGATTTGACAATGTCGCTCGGAGGTGTGTGTTCGATTTCTCGCCGGCGGTCGCGGGCGGACACTGGGTATCCGTGACAATCGTCCTCAGGGCTCCTCGTCTTCGGAAACTTGGCATAGCGGTGCGCAGCATCCGCGCCGAGTATCGGAAGACCGATGCATACGCCCCAATAGTGTTCACCATCAGTCCAATTAGAGACGCGGCTGACGGAAAAAATTCGTCGTTCATCGTCAGGCTTTATGCGAGGGGCCCACTTATTGAAATTGTTCGAGGCTGTCGACCGGTGTTTCGCAATCGATAGGTAGTCAGGGATGTCCGATGATCGCTCCCTCACCCGGATTGTGCCACCCGGCTCCACGGCCTGCTCGGATCCCGGCCGACTATCGCAATTACCGCACATCGGGTCTTGCGCGGTGGATAGTCCAGGCTCTTCCGGGCGTTGCCTCACGGGACTTCGAAGCGCTAACCGTTCCCCTCCTCAGCCATCCGAAACATTTGGCTCGAACCAAACCAATGTAGCGGGACCTCCTTAATGGCGCCGCGTTCTCGTCCCATCCGTCAACGATGTGGGCCCTACCTGCACCGTGGTTCCGGCCCGCGTGTGTATGGGCCCGGGTCAACTGTCGGCCTCATACATGATTTCGGGGATCCGAGCGAAGACGCAGCGAGGGGCTCAGTGACACCCAACACAGAAGCAGCTGACCTCCTCAACCTCAACCGCGAACTGCAGCGATCCCCCGCCGCCCGCCTCCTGGCTATCACCAACCTCAGCCTCTACGCGACGTCGATGGAGCGCCCCCTCAGCGACGGCCAGGTCCCTGAGACCAAGACGTCGCCGTCGAATCGGGTCGGCGCTGAACGGGCGAGCGACTGGACTGGTCGGCTCACTTCGCTACGGCAGGCGATGCGGGCGAAGGAGCTGGTGCCGGCGGGGGTATGACGTTAGATGCCCAGGGCGTGCTGGCCGAAATAGCGCGGAGTTTCGACCGGACGAGCACCCTGCTGATAACGCACAACAGCGTTGATACTTGACGCCTGAACTCAGTATGGTTTCATCTTGAAGGATTGATGAGCAAACGGGCGAGGTAATTGGAGCAGCATGCCGGATATCGAATTTCAGTCCGATAAGAGGACCATCGAAGAACTATTCATCGGAGCCGACTATTACCTGATTCCACGATTTCAGCGCCCGTACAGCTGGGACGCAGCAAACTTGGACGATTTCTGGCGCGACGTTGTGTTTGACAACGACATCGGGTATTTCATCGGACCAATGGTGGCATGGCGTGAGCCGGGCAGTCCTCTCAGGCGCGTTGTCGATGGACAGCAGCGCCTTACGACGATAGCTATAATGTTCGCGGTTCTTCGCGATCAATTTGCAGCTGTGGGCGAGTCACAGCTGGCCGAAGGTATACATCGCTACCTCGAAAAGGCTGATCGTAACAACGAACGGCAATTCACACTCCGCACAGAGGTCGATTCGCCGTTCTTGGCGCAAGCAATATTCGCAAGCCCGCCAGACCGGTCGGTCAAACCGGCATCGGAAGAAGACACAGCACTTTCTAAGGCGCTTGATGCAATCTCGAAACGTGTACGCGACGAACTTGCAAAGCGAAAGAATCCAGCGATCTGGCTTAAGCAGCTACGCGATCGACTTCTCGGTCTGAGAGTCATATGGATCGAGCACAGCAGCGAAGACGACGCATATGTGATATTTGAAACGCTAAATACAAGGGGCAAGAACCTCGAGGTTGTAGATCTTCTCAAGAACACGCTACTGAACCGTTTGCGCGGAACTGGTAACGCTGCAGCCGACTCAGCGCGCACGTCCTGGGATAAGATGCGGAATGAGCTTGAAGCGACCGATACGCGTAAGCGCATCGATCCCAACAGATTCGTATTACATTGGTGGCTCTCACAGGAAGACTACGTCGCTGAGCGGAAGCTCTTCCCAGCTGTCAAGAAGAAAATCACTACCAAGCCTGCGGCGAGAGCGAAGCTTTCCGGAATAGCTAGAGATGCCCCGCTTTACCGAGCTGTAGTGGAACCCAATACGCGAAAATGGCCAATTGAGGAAAAAGACGCTCATAACAGCCTCGAAGGCCTGACAATCTTCGGTGTCGTGCAGCCGGCGCCCCTCTTACTGTCCTTAATGCGCTCGCGCTCCGACGCAGCTAAGCTGAGTGCAAACCAATTCAAACGTACACTTTCTGTGATCGAGCGGTTCCACTTTCAGCACACGATCGTTAGTCAGTTGCGAAGCAGTGGCGGCGTATCAGAAATGTACGCCAAGGCGGCACGCGAATTAACCTCGGCGGGAAGCGACCAGCAAGCACGGGCAAAGGTGCTGAGCGAAATTCGGCAAAAATTGGTCGAAAGAAAACCAGAACGCGACCAGTTCATCCTCGCTTTTGAGGAACGATTCATCTTTACCAATGAGCAAACCAGGGACAGTCAGTTAGTCAGATACGTACTCCGGAGCTTCCTTCGCGACGCGCACCCCAGCACCGGGATGGATAATCTGACCATCGAGCATGTTATGCCGCAGAGCGCACTGGCGCACGGAGCGGACCTCAATATCGTGGGTACGATAGGAAACCTTCTCCTAGTCAGCGAAGAGGTCAACAGATTACTTGGTGAAAAGTCATTCGAAGCCAAGAAGCGCGCCTTAGGTAGCCAAGGTATCAATTTCGATATAGGAGGGATTCTCGACCAAGAAGATTGGAATTCAGTCACGATCGCGAATCGCACCAAACTACTCGCCGAGAGGGCTTACGATAAGATCTGGAAACTGTGACGATGCCGGTTCTTATCTGTAGTTTTCGACATTAGCGCCACCATCGGCCATCATCACACGACGCGACGCTCCACGGCGTACAAATAACCTAATTGCTCCATTAATGCCCGAATAACGACTTTGCCCAATTCGACCGGGACCGCGTTACCCAGTTGGCGCTGCACTTCGGCACGTGTACCAATGATGACGAAGTCGTCCGGAAAGGTCATCAAGCGTAGTAACTCGTTCGTGCGCAGCCGCCGAGGCCGCTCAGTGCCATCGCTTGTCCGCACGTTAGCCCAGTGGAACGGTCCCACCCATGGGCCCGGCTGAGCTTGAAGAGTTGTCGATGGTCGGTCTGGATCTAATCGCAATAGGAATGTCCAGTAACGGCTGCGCCACTCAAAGTGGTTGCGTCCACCGTAACGCTCCGTATGCCACAAGTAATTTTGGCCAGGTGGGACCTCTGCGGCCAGCTCGCCATACTCGCCATCCACTATCTCGTCGTCCGTAATTGAGACTAGCCGTGGCAACCGCCTGAAAGCCTGCCGAGCCGTGACATACGGGATCTTCGATTTGTCGATATGCCGATCGCGCTCGCTCCACCCCGAATGAGTCGCCTCTGGAAACCGAAAGACCTCCCCATCTCGCCGGCCGACCACAAAGACACGTCGTCGGAGCTGAGGAACTCCGTAGTCCGCCGCAAGGAGCACCTTCCACTGAGGGGCATAACCGAGTTCGCCAAGCCCGCGGAGTAGCCGATCGAACTGCACCCTATGCGTTCGGTACGTAAGACCTTGTACGTTTTCCAGCACGAAAGCTTCCGGCCGCGATTCGCGAACGACACGTACATACTCATCAAGGAGCGATGCGTTCGGGTCCCGGCTCTCCCTCTTCTCTTCCAACCAAAAGCCCGATTTGCTAAACGGCGTACACGGTGGGCCTCCGACGAGGAGCACCGGTTCACCACGTTGCAACCCAGCTGCGGCGAGAATCTGAGCAGTCGACAACTGCCGAATGTCACCAGCCAAGGTAAACGCCCCCGACACATTCGCTCGTAACGTGTCCAACGCGTCTGCGTTGTAGTCAGTCGCGACGCCTACTCGAAGGAGACCGCTACCGGGGTCAGTCGGACTGAGTGGCTGTGCGTCGGCGCGTTCAACGGCGAGGTCGAGTCCCCCAGCCCCGGAGAACAGACTTATGACCGGTAGCTGCTCGCCCACGTTTCCGCCACCTCGCCAGACTTCCGTCGTCACTGCTCACCGCGCAGTACCACTGAACCAGTATCGTCGACGACACTCTTCCTCAAGCCACCGACATGCCCGCTTCGAGACGGCAGACTTGCACAAACGCCGGGTTCAGGAGCACTGTGACCGCAGACGCTTTCGCCAACCGTGCTTTCGGTGAACTGTTCCGCGTGCGAGGTCGCGAAGACCTGCACGGATTCCTCTTGGACTCGGTGTCGGCGTCCGGCGGCAAGGTGGTGTACGCGAGCAGTCCCACGCTGGCCCCTGTCTTTCTTGGTGTCCAGCTCGATTCAGACGAACGTCTCGGGCTCGTCGTCTACCCATTCCGAATTACGCGAAGAATCACGCGCAACCGCCCGTCTGACGAAGTTCGTGGCCAGCTTCGCTACGGATCCGAGGGGACTTGGAGGCAAGAGCACACGGTCGGCCGCGATGTTGCTGGCGTTGATGTGACCCTCATCGTCGGCATCGACCTTGAGGATGAGGTCCTGCTGGGGCTTGACGCGCAGCTGTGGGATCCGCTGCCGATGGGGATCTCTTTTTATGCGAAGACGGCCGATCTTCTCGAGGCGCAGCGGTCTGGTTGGCACGTGTGGGAGAAGGTCAATCGTGTCGGCACGAAACGACCAATCCCCCGCTCGCCTACTCACTTCGAGACGCTTGTTGCCTTCAAGCCAGAACGGCTAATCGACTATGCACGACTAGAGCGCAAAGCCAGCTCGCTTCGACTCGACCCGGCTTTACGCTTCGCAGCAGCTAGCGTAATGACTGATGCCTCAGCGCGGAGAGACGCATCCCAGCATGTGCTCGAGCAGCAGTTCAATCTGACTAGCCCAGAAATACTTGAGATAATCAGCGGCCGAAATCGCCTTGCAGTGGCAGTTAGAGGCGGTGTTGCAGAATATCACTTGGAGCAGCTCCTCCGGAGTTCGAAATCGATAGCCAAGGTAAACCGGCTTGACGTTGACGCTCTCCATGATTTCGATGTCACCTTCGCCAGCGGCGACCGACTCCGGATCGAGTGTAAGAATGCCAGCCCGAAGGCGTCGGCGGACGGCACTTACAAGGTTGAGGTGCAGAAGACGCGTTCGTCGAAGAACGATCCAGCTTCACGCTTCTATCCAGCCGACGCATTCGACGTCGTAGCGGCATGCTTATTTTCCGTGACTGGCCGCTGGGAGTTCCGGTTCGGAAGAACATCTCAGCTGCCGCGTCACGGCGTGTTCGGAGACCGCCTAGCCGCCGTCCAAAAGATCACACCAGTTTGGACAGATGACCTTCTCGCACTGATGTGCTCGATTAAAGGCGGCACAATATGAGAGGCTGCCGCCGCCTGTCCTAGCTTTGATCAGAGCGAGTACCGAACGCAGCATGCGGCGATCAAGGGCTCCGTCGCCGAAAGGTGGTCGCGTGCTACCACCTGCTACGGCGATTCCGGGAACGTCAGCGTCGGCTCGTCATACGAGCCCCCACTTCCGCTCGACGGTAGCTCCGGCTCCACCGGGGTCACCGGCTCCGGCGCGACGGGCTCGGGAGCCACGGGCGCGACGGGCTCCGGCGCAACGGCAGGCGGTGAGTACGCCGGCTCCTCGGCCGGGGGCGAATACGCCGGCGCCTGGGACGGCGGCTCGACTGGCTCGGGCTCCGGCTCCGGCGGCACCGTTGGCACCGTCGTCGGCGTGCTGGTCTCCTCCGACGTCGTCGTCTCGGTCGTCGTCTCCGTGGTCGTCGTCGGAGACGTGGTGGTCGGCGAAGTCGTGGTCGTCGTCTTCGTCGTGGTCGGCGTCACCGACGTCGTCACCGTTGTCGTCCACGTCGGAATAGTCGGGAACGGGTTGAAGGGGTTGAACGGCACGATCGGCACACCCGGCACCGGCACCGCCGGCACCACCGGTGCGCCCGGCACCGGTACGGGACCCGGGATCTGCACCGGCGCAGGCACCACCGGATTCGGTCCGCGGTTCACCGGCACCCGCACGGCGGGAGCCGACGGCGCGGGCGACACCACCGCGATCGGCAACGCCACCGGGTCCGGCTGGTGCGGCACCTCCGGCAGGAACCGTCCCGGCACCGTCTGCGGCTGCACCGGCGGAGCAGGCTGCGCCTGCACATCGGCCACCGGCCGGATCGTGATCGCCACCGAGGCCGCCAGCGTCGCGAAGGCCACCACCACGAACGCGAACGCGCTGCCCATCAACACCGTCTTCGGTGGGGGCGGCGCGATCATCGCCGTGTACGCCTGCTCGTCCTCCAACTCCGGGACGAACTCTTCCATCTGCTCGAACGGCACCTCGTATTCGGCCGGCCCCTCTTCCGAGTACGCCAGCTGCGGCCCCACTGCCGCCGAGTCCGTGGCCGGCGCCATCTGCGTCGCCTCGCCAGCCACCGGCGCCATCTGCGTCGCGTCGCCCGCTACCGGCGCCATCTGCGTCGCGTCGCCCACCGCGGGCGCCATCTGCGTGGCCTCGACCGCGGCCGGTGCCATCATCGTCGCCGCACCCGCCGGCAGTCCTGAGTCCGAAGCCGTCTGCGCCGCGCCCCGCGCGATCGCATAGCCCGCATCCGGCGGCACCTCCACCGGCACCGTCGTGTTCAGCTCAGCGGCGATCGACTCGAGGTCCAGCCGCTGACCCACCAGCACGATCCGCACGGTTTCCCCGCTGGGCACCGACTGCAGCACCGCCGCGCTCGCGACGGCCGCGCCGGACAGACCGATCGGCAGCGACGCCAGCACCGACGTCGAGTCCTCGTCCTCGCCGACCCTCGTCAGCGACACCGTGTCGTCGTCAGAAAGCAACAACGCCGCATCGGCACCGACACTGCGCGCCAGCGCCGCGGCTGCCTCCGTCTCGGCCACCACGTCGACGTTCGGCACGCCCGCGCCGACCACCGACTGCCGCAGCGTCTCCGCCTGCGACGGGTCCGGCACCACCAGCCGGATCGCGGCCACCCGGTTACCCGACTCGGCCACCTCGCGGTACGTGCCGACGATGGTCTCGGCCAGGTCGGTCATCCCGCTGTCGGGCAGGTCAAGGGCGTACTGGTCGAACACCTGGCCACCCGAGGCCGCCGAGCCGACCATCGCCAAGCGAGCTACCCGCCCGGTGACCGCCACCCCGAGGACTACGTCCACCGGCCAACTCCTTCACTCACTCGTCGAACCGCCTCGAAGCTACCCGAGTCACCCCTTGTAGACAGGGGCGAAAATGAGCACGCTGAGGTGCCAACACCGCAAGGTGTCATCACTGAGAGGATCGTCAGGTGAGCGACCAGCGTTACGACGCGCCTCCCACCGTCGCGGCGGCCGGCACCACCCCGCCCGGCCCCGGCCGATCGCCCCGCGCCGGCTACGTGCCCACCCGCCCCAACCTGGTCCGCGACGTCAAGGCCGTCGTCCTGCTCGTCCTCGGTCTCCTGCTGCCGTGGAACCTCGACTTCGGCCTCGGCGCCTTCGGCGGCAGGGCGTCGCTCTGGGTGCTCGTCATCGTCGTGACGTTCCTGGCCATCAGCGCTGCGCTCGACGCACACATCGGCCCGCTGCGGCTCACCAACCCCGACCTCGACGTCCGCCTGCTCAGCCGGGTCCGGCTGCTCGTCTGCCTGCCCTACGTCCTCGTCGCGATCGGCTTCGTCGGCTACCACCTGCTGGAAACCCTGCGCGACGGCGGCACCGGACTGGTGCCGCCCGGCATAGGCCCCGGCCTGATCGTCGGACTCGGCGGCGCGCTGCTGGCCGCGCAGCCGCCGATCACCAGCGTCACCATCGAGGAGAACCGGTTCCGTCGGTGGTATTCGATGGCGCGGACGCTGGGTGCGGTGTCGATCGGACTGGCGACGCTGGCGGTGGCCTGGAATCTCTACTGGCGGCTGCGCTACCTGTTCGTCACCAACGTCGACTTCGGCGGCCAGGACGTCGCCGTCATCGTCACCACCCTGCTCTACGGCGCCGTCGCGTTGATCGCGGTCATCATCGCCTCGCGCTGGCTGCTCGAGCGGTCCGCCGCCGCCCGGCTGGCCACCACCGCGCTGGGCGGTTCAGCGGCGCTGGCCGCCACGCTGGTGTGGGTGCTGCCGATCGGCCGCGACATCGACGCCTTCCACGGGATCGCGCAGAACACGTCGACCGCGGCCATCGGCTACGAGGGTTACCTGTTCTGGGCGGCGGCCGCGGCGATCGTCGCCCCGACCACCCTCTACGCCGTCTTCCAGATCCAGCCGCCGACCCTGGGCGCCTACCGCTCGGCCGCACAGAAGTGCCTGACGCTGATCGCGTTCTGGGCGTTCGCGGCTGCCGCCTGCCGCGTCGTCGACTACCTCATCGCCCAGTCGCTCGACCTGACGCGCGCGCTGTACGACACCGTCGCGATGACGGTGTTCAACCTGATCACCGGCATCATCGCGCGGTGGTTGCACCGCCAGCTCGGCCGCGGCGACACCACGGCCAGCGTCATCGCGGCATTCAGCGCGGTACTGACCGCCTTCACCGTCGCGAATCTCGCCATCGGCCTCGCACTGGCCCCGCGCTACGCCGAACCCTCGCCCGACGCGGTCTACGGCAACAACCTCGCCCAGCAGATCACCAGCACCTTCGACGTCGTCGTCTGCCTGCTGAGCCTCACCGTGCTGATCGCGATGCTGTTCACCGGCCCGCTGGCCGGACTCCTGGCGCGACGGCGCGAGACCGCCGCCACGACGCCACCGCCCGCGCCGCTGCCCGAGCCGGAGCCGACGACCGCCGTGGTCCCGCCGCCGTTACCGAGGATCGTTCGGCGCCCGCAGGATTCGACGACGGTGATCCCGGCACCGCCGACCGAACAGATCGCCGCGCCGACCACCGCGCTGCGCATCAAGCGCCCCGAACCGCCGACGCAGGCATTCACGCCACCGCCCGACGACGACGCCCCACCGACGACGGTGCACGAGCGCCCGCCTGGCTGATCTGCGCGCTGGAACACCGAACTTGGGTTCGGTAGCAACCGCTACGTCGTCGAATACCTCCACGACCCGCCGTCGACCGATGGCGGCCTGAGGCAAGGGACGGCGATGACGGCATTCACCGACGACACCGTGGCCTTCTTCCCGCGCTACTCCCGCTCGTCGACGCACCCCGATCCCAAATCGCCTCCATCCTCGCCTGATTGGACACACCCATGACACAGCACCTCCGGCGTCTCGCCGCGCTCGCGACCATCAGCCTCGCCCTCGCCGCCTGCTCGTCGAGCACCGACACGGCGAGCACGGCGACGACTCCCGCGGCCAACACCTCCGACTGCGCGGTCAATCCGGCGAACGCGCCGGTCCCCACCGCCGAGCCGTACGAGGCGGTGCCGGCCGACGCCCGAGTGTCGTTGTCGGTCAACGGCATTCCATCCGGAACGCTGCAGCCCGGCGCGGCGCCGGTCGAGGTGGACGTGACGGTGTGCAACGACTCGCCGGTCGCCTACCCGAAGTTCGGTATCGTGCTGGCCCTCGAGCACTGCAGTTGCGCGCCGAATCCGCTGACAATCCCCGAGGGCACCATCGAGCGCTTCGACCAGGCCACGCAGAACTGGATCGCGCTCGACCACCCCGCCATGGGCACCGGCATGGACTACCTCGGCGGCTACACCGACGTGCAGGATCTGCCGAAGGGCAAAAAGGTGTCGGTGAAGTACCGCGTCGCCCTCGACGCGTCGATGACCGACGGCAAGGGCGGCCTGGAAGTCGCTGCGGTGACCACGAATCCGCTCAACGAGATCGGCAAGGCCAACCTGCCGTTCACCGTGACCAACGCACCCTCGTCGACGCCCGCACCCGACCCGCGGCAGTCGGTCGTGCCGCTTGAGGGCGTCACGTCCCCGTTCGGCGTCGCCACCAGCCCGAAAGGTGACGTCTTCATCGCCGACCAGAACAAGGTGCTGAAGATCGAAGCCGGCTCGAACGACCAGTCCGAGATACCGTTCACCGGGCTCACCCAGCTCGGCGGGATCGCCGTCGACACCGACGGCAACGTCTACGTCACCAACGACAAGAAGGTCCTCAAGTGGACCGCCGCCACCGGCGAGCAGACCGTACTGCCCTTCACCGGCCTGGAGAACCCGCAGCACCTCGCCGTCGACGACATGGGCAACGTGTACGTCGCCGACGGGCAGCGGGTGGTCGGCTATGCCACCGCCCTCGAGCTCCAGGCGGTGTTGCCGTTCACCGACCTGGCGTGGATCCGCGCGATCGCCGTCGATAAGGACGGCAGCGTCTACGCCAACGACGGCGCGCACCACCGCGTGGTGAAGCTGGAGTTCAACAGCAAGGATCAGACGGCGCTGCCGCTGTCCGAGAACGTCGAACCGGACGGACTCGCAGTCGGCGCGGGCGGCGAGGTCTACGTCGTCGACACCACCAGCCGCCAGATCGTGACGCTGGCCGCCGGCTCCGGCGAGCAGTCGGTGCTGCCGGTCAGCGGCCTGAGCGGCCCGCGGGACGTGACCGTGGACGCCGCGGGCAACGTCTATGTGCTCGACGGCAACGGATTCGGGCAACTGGTGAAGCTGGCGGCGGGCTGATCGCCGGCCCTCACCGCCTCCTCCCGCGGATCGTCATGAATACGCTCCATCCGATCAGCGTCCCCAGTGCGATCGAGAAGATCGCGGCGACAGTGGTTCCCAACGTCGACAGGTCGTCGCCCCCGCCCGTCACCGCCGCGCCCAGCGACTCGAAGCTCAGCGCGCCCGGCACCAGCGACCAGAATGCCGTCAGCATCATGACGATCGCCGGCGGCGACGTCTTCACCCGCGCGCCCAGCATCGCGAAGGGCACCACCACGAACGCCCCGACGGCACCGGCGTGCGTCGGCGACAGGAACAGCCCACCCACCTGCTGGCCGACCAGCGCCACGCCGACCGCCGCCACCAGCCACCGCAGCGATCCCTTCGGCGCCGACAGGTAGAAATAGATGCCGACGGCGATCACCACGATCGCGACGTACAGCGACCACGGTCCCATCTGAGGCGACGGCGCTTGTGGCGGCAGCTGACCCGCGACGTGGATTCCCAGCCCCACTCCGAACACCAGCAGCGCCAGCTGGGTGACGCCGTAGATGAGCCGGGTGGCGCCCGAGATCACCTGCGCGCTGGCCAATTCCATCGCCGCGATCGTCAGCGCCAGCCCGGGTAGCAGCGCCACCAGCGGCGGGCTGATCACCCGCAGCAACCCGTCGTTGGCCGCGTCGGCGACGAACCACGTCGCCAGCATCGTCACCACCGCGGCCGCCAGCGTCGGCAGCACCGCGCTCAGGGTCGGGAACGGCCGCCCCAGCATCAGGATCACGCCGACCACGAAGCCGAGGAACACGTAGCCCCACAGCGATGCCCACGTCGGGTTGATCACCATGCCGAAGCCCAGCGTGGTGATCGTGTAACCGACGACCGTGGTGAGCGGGCCGAACCGCGGCGGCATCGACCGGGCCAGAGCAGTCTCGCGCGCGGCGTCCGCCGGCGTGATCGCGCCGACCTCGGCCAGCTCGGCGATCGCATCGACCCGGCCCGCCAGGTCGAGTTGCGTCGTCGGCCTGACCACCGTCTCCACCTCGTAGGCGATATTGCCGACCTGTACCACCAGCGCGGTCGGCAGCGCGACGATCCGGACGGTCTCGTCGGTGTACTGCGCGGCGATCGTCAGCAGCCGCGCCTGGACCATCTGCGCGGGCTGCTCGCACTCGATCAGCGCGATGCCCAGTTCCCGCAACATGGCCGCCACCTGCGCGTCGTCGTGGTCCTGCCCCTCGGCCAATGCCTCCGGGATCTCCTTGCGGATGGAGTCCAGGAGCCGCCTGGATCGGCGAGGACGGGAGTCAGCCATCCCGCGATTGTGCGCGCGGCGCCTGTACACCGTGGGCTGCGCCTGACCAAAGTTCGCCTTTGAGGCAACGGCACCGTTACATTCAGTTCCCGAGATGACATCTTTCAACGACTTGATCCGCCACCCCTACCGCGTCCCGCGCGTCGACGACCCGCGCGCCGAAGGCCGGTTCACCCTGCCCGACGGCCGCCGCATCGGCTTCGCCGAGTTCGGCGACCCCAACGGCGACACCGTGCTATGGTTCCACGGCACCCCCGGTGGCCGCCGCCAGTTCCCGCTCTGTGGCCGCCGCGCCGCCGTCGAGCTCGGCCTGCGCGTGATCGTCCTGGGCAGGCCCGGCTCCGGCCTGTCCGACCCGTACGCCTACGAGGCCATCGCCGACTGGGTCGCGGACGTCAGCCACGTCGTCGACATCCTCGGCGCCGAGGAGATCTCAGTCGTCGGGCTCTCCGGCGGCGGCCCCTACGCGCTGGCCTGCGCAGCCGTCCCGCCCCTGGCCAGCCGCGTTCAGGCGGTCGCCGTCCTCGGTGGCGTCGTCCCGTCGGTCGGCCCCGACGCGCTCGCCACCGGCGCCGTCGAGCTCGCGCGCAAGTTCGCGCCGGTTCTGCAGAGCCTCCGCCGGCCGCTCGCCGCGACGATGTCCGCGCTGCTGACGCCCGTCCTGCCGATCGCGCACTTTGGCTGCCTGGCCTACGCCCGGACCACGCCCGAAGGCGACCAGAAGGTTCTGCACGACCCCGAGATGGAGGGGATGTTCATCGACGACCTGGTGCTGCTCTCCAAGGGCGGCTTCCAGGCGATCGTCGACGATGCCCGGCTCTTCGGCCGCGACTGGGGCTTCAAGCTGGCCGACGTGCAGGCGCCCGTGCGCTGGTGGCACGGCGACTCCGACCACATCGTCCCGCTGGCCGACGCCCAAAAGGCCATCGACATGCTGCCCGACGCCACCCTCGTGCTGCGGCCGGAGGAGAGTCACCTCGGCGGCTTCGCCACCGCCGATGAGGTGTTGCACTTCATCCGGGATCACATCAGCCCTTCGGATGCTCCGCGCTGAAGGACACCGCCACCGCGTCCTCGACCTTCATCGCGCCCATCACCATCGAGTAGGGCCTCATCGTGAAGTCGGAGTGCAGGACTTCGGTGTCACACGACAGCTGCCACGAGTCGCCGGCGTCCGACACCTGCACGTCAACCGTCCGCTCGCGCGCGACGCCGTGGATCTCCAGCGTGCCGGTGAGCCGGTAGCCGTCGTCGATCGGCGCGACGTCGTCGGCCCGGAACGTGATCGTCGGGAACTTCTTGGCGTCGAACACCTCCAGCGCATTCGAGCGCGCCAGCATCTTTTCCGGCCCCGACAGTCCCTTCACGCCGCCCTCGCCGCGCATCACCTCGAGCGAGTCGACGTCGACCGACACCTCCACCGCGACGGGTTCGTCGGAGTCCCACTCCACCGAGGCCGTCCAGGACCTGAAAGCGATCGTCAGCCGGTGGCCCATCTTCGCCGCCGGGCCGGTGACGCCGGTCGTCACCACGAGCTCGCCGTGTGAGCCGTCCACCGTCCACTTTGAGCCCGTCACCGTACGAATCTAACGGTGTCAGCCCCGCCTGCTGTGCGACGCCATCTGCGTGACGACGGACCGGCCCTGTCCGCGCGGCGACCGTTGGGCCGCCGCCACCAGGACGTCGACCGCCTCCGCGACGCCGCGTGCGATGTCTTCCACGTCGTCGACGTTGTCCGGGCAGGCGCTCACACACACGTCCATCGTGTCGGCGTGCGACGTCACGGCGATGTTCAGTCCGCTCCCGTCGACCAACGGTTCGGCGGTGTACATCCCGACCACCTCGGCACCGGCACAGTAGAGCGTGCCCGTGCTCTCGCCGAGGAACGAGATGCTGCCGTGGCGGGTCGCTGCGCCTCGCTGGGCCAGACCGAGCCCGCTGTAGACCCGCGCACCCGCGTGAGCCGCCCACGGCCACAGCATCGAGACCGCCTTCGCGAGATCGTCACCCTCGCTTGCAGTCTCGTCGGAATCGCTGCCCGCGACGTTCGCCCTCTCGGTCGCGGTGTGCATGTTGGTGAGCACCTCAACCGGGTCGTCGAGCTGCACCGGCACCCGAACCTCCCCCTCCGCGACCGCGATCACGAGCGGTTCGTCGGGAACGTCGCCGTGGCGCTGCAGCCATTCACGCAGCGACAGTGTGCACGCGGCCAGTAGAACGTTCGCGGCACTCCCGCCGAATGCGTCGCTCACCAGTTCCACGTCGGTCCGGACCGCCGTCGCGAACGCGATTGATCGCCGCTGCGTGAGCGGCGCATTGAACACCGTCGTCGGCACCGGGCCACGCATCGATGCCACGGCGGGTCCGAAGAGCACGGTCACGCGTGCCTCGCGCAGCCGGTCACGAACCGAATGCACCGCACCCGCCACCGTGTCCGCCGCCATCCACGCGCCGGTGATCTGGTTCTCCACCATCTCGCTGATCATGTCGGCGACGAGCGCAGCTTTCGTTGGCGTCGAGCCCACTTCGACCTGCGCCACGACATCGTCGGCGGCCGGCGTGCCGGTCAGGAGGGTGTCCCACAACGCCGTTACGCCGAGGCCACCCTCGGCAAGCACCGGCGACATGCGAACCGCCACCGCCCACCGGCCGCCTGCCAGGCCGTCGATCGTCCACGCCTCCCAGAGCGGCCGACGTCGATGCTGCGGCGCGCCACTCAGCGCTGTGGTCAGTTCGGCGAGTTCGCGTACGCCCCCCGGCGCCGGCACTGTCGTGCGGTGGATGTGCCGCGCGGCGTCGAAGTGCTCGATCTCCGCCCACACAGGCTGACCCATCCCGAACGGCTTGCCCACGAGTCGACTTCGAAACCGCGCCAGCCGCGGTACGGCTGCGGCGACCTGTCGACACAACACGTCGTGGCTGAGGTCCTTCGTACCGCCGAGAATCACCAGCGACACCGTGTGCGCCGGTGTGGTGGGGGTCTGGGTGTGCAACGCCATCGCGTCGGCCGGGCCGAGCCGGGTGGTCACCGGCCGAAGATGGTCGCGTCTGGCCGCCGGACTCAAAATGCCTTCACGTGGGTCGCGAGGAGGTGCTCGGTACTCGACGCGTCACCCGCTCCCGACGCGGCCATCACGATGGCGTGCGCGCGGTCCGGCTCGGTCTTGGCGGGCACCACCAACAGGATGACCTCGTGGCCGCGGCCGTCGGAGACACCGATGGTGTTCGACGGCTGGCGGCTGTAGCCATCCATGCGGACCACCCCGCCGGCAGTGATGACCTTGGCCGGGGCGGGCGCCCACTCGGCGAGGCCGTATGTCACTCGGGCGATCGGATGCACGTGTTCGGAAAGCCCCTCGAGCAACTCAGGAAGCTCGGTCGTCAGGTCTCCGCCGTGCGGCCACCAGGCGCCGTCCACATATCCGGTGGCGAGCGCCGACTCCTTCAACCGCAGCCTGGGCCGCTCGGATTCCGCACCGGACGCTGCGCGAATGTCTTCTTGTACTGCCATGGGAATGATCCCGTCTGGGCCGCAATGGCCAGTCGTGTGAACCGACGGCGACACAATCTCAGATGGTCGCGCGCGACATACCGCCGGTGTGACCCATCATACGCCTGAACGGCCCTGCTCACGGATGGGTAGGTCAATCAAAAGCGTTGTACTCGAACTAGTTTCGAGCAATTACCGGAGATGGACCGGCGGGTCAACCCACCGGTCCACTTCACGCGCACCCCTCGCAACGATAGCGCGTGACACCTCACTCGACGTCGAGCGACGAGTGTGGAACCTGTTATGGGACTGAGCTATCCAGAACCGAAGGCGTCAGCGAACCCGCTCGGGGATCGAGCTCAGCGCATGCAACACGTGGACGGCGAGTTCGCCGGCGACATCGTCCTTGAGCTTCGAGTGAGCGGTGATCGTGTCCTTCACGAGCTCCACGCGGACGTCGTAGGGACTGCGGAATGTGGTCGGCGACGCCATGAGAGTGTCCTTCATAGTCAGGCATGTTCGCTCGAAAGAGCTGCCCGATAGTCGCGACGGTACGCCCTGAACATAAGAGGTGGCCGCGGCGATCTGCTAAATGTGGGTGGCATGAGCAAGACCGACATCGATCTTGAAGCCCTGTCGACCACCGACCACGGCTACACCGTGAACGACGAGGACGACGACGACCCCGTCCTGGTCGACCGCGACGGCAATCCCATCGAGACCTGGCGCGAGCACTACCCCTACGACGAGCGCATGCCGCGCCGCGACTACGAGCGGTGCAAGCGCAACCTGCAGATCGAGCTGTTGAAGCTGCAGAAGTGGAGCAAGCGCACCGGCGCACGGCACGTCATCGTCTTCGAGGGCCGCGACGCCGCGGGCAAGGGCGGCACCATCCAACGCTTCATGGAGCACCTCAACCCTCGGGGCGCCCGCACCGTCGCGCTGGAGAAGCCCACCGAGGAGGAGAAGTCGCAGTGGTACTTCCAGCGCTACGTGCGGCACTTCCCCACCGCCGGTGAGATGGTGCTGTTCGACCGGTCCTGGTACAACCGCGCCGGTGTCGAGAAGGTGATGGGTTTCGCCACCGAAGCGCAGCAGGGCGAATTCATGCGTCAGGCACCGCTGTTCGAGCAGATGATCGTCAACGAGGGCATCAACCTGACCAAGTTCTGGTTCTCGGTGTCACCGCTCGAGCAGCGCACCCGGTTCGCGATCCGGCTCGTCGACCCGTTGCGGCACTGGAAGTTCTCCGACATGGACCTGGAGTCGGTGAAGCGCTGGGACGACTACACCCGCGCCAAGGAGCAGATGTTCGTCGCCACCGACACCGATTACGCGCCGTGGATCGTCGTCAAGAGCAACGACAAGAAGCGCGGCCGCCTCAACGCGATGCGGTTCCTGCTCTCGAAGTTCGACTACGACGACAAAGACACCGACGTCGTCGGCGATCCCGACCCGCTGATCGTCGGCCGGGCGCTGGAGGACTAGACCGCAGTCTTCGCTTTGCGCACAGGCTTTTTCGCTGCCGCCTTCTCGTCGCGCATGAGCGCGGTCCACTTAGCGCTCTCGACCTCCGCGGTCTGCATCACCAGCTCGGCGGTCTCGGCCTGCTTGCCACCCCGGTCCTCCTCGCGGAACGGTTTGGCCGCCGCGCAGCGCATCACGATGGAACCCAAGGCCGGCGACGTCATGTGCGGGATCACCAGGAGTTTCAGGCAGCCGTCTCGGCCGTCGACGACCATCAGGCGGGGTCGCCGGAACTTCGCCGACTCCACCGACCGTGTGCCGTTGACGATGGTGTCGAGGTCGAGCGGTCCCTCGGAGACCGACCAGTTGATGGCGATGTCGAGGATCTCACCGAGCGGCTTGTGCAGGCACTCGATCAGCCCCGGCAGTTCGTGGGCGACCGACCCGGTGTGCGGCCACCAGGCACCGTCGATGTGGCCGCCGGAGCGGCTGGCCAGGGCCAACCTGACGGGCCGCGCCAGTCGCCGCGACCCGCTCAGGCCGTTCACGAGGAATGCGAATCAGGCACCGAAGAGCCGTTGTCGGAGAAAGCGGGTGACTTCACCGGTTCGGGCGTCTGTGTCTGTGCGGCCTCTTGCCGGTCGGGATGTGAAAACAATCCTGAGGAATCCATGTATCAATCCTTCGAAAGCGGACGTTGCGTCCGTACGTCGGGCCGAAAGCGAGCGAGATTCGAATCGCAGGCTGATCGTCTCTAGAAAGTGCCACGCTTGCCGGGACGGCAGCGCAGGGACGAGGACGGCCTACCCCCAATCTACAGCTGACCCGTCAGCGGCGCGCGGGCACGCACCCCGAGACGCCCTTCGAGCCTGGTCAGCGCCCCTCAGGCGATGCAGCGGAAACCGATATGGGTGGTGGCGCTGTCCTGCGATTGGGACGACCGCGCGGCGGGGCGGTAGCGGTGGCAGTACTCCGGCGCACACAGGTGCGACCCGCCCTTGAGCGCCTGATTGAGCGTCGGATCCCCGGACGGGGCGGGCGGCGGCGGGCAGCAGCCCTCGGCGGGCTGGTCGATGCGGTGCTGCCGGGCGTACGGCGTGGTGGTCCACTCCCAGACGTTGCCGATCATGTCGACCAGACCGAACCTGTTCGGCGGAAAGGTGCCGACCGGCGACGTGCCTGCCCAGCCGAGCGCACCGTCATTGCGGTAGGGGAATCTTCCCTGCCAGGTGTTGGCCATCAGCCTGCCGTCGGGCTGGGCATCGTCGCCCCATGCGTAGGCGGTCGTCGCGCCGGCCCGGGCCGCGTACTCCCACTGCGACTCGCTGGGCAGCCGTCGCCCGGCCCAGGCCGCGTACGCCGCGGCGTCGGGGTAGGCGACCTGCACCACCGGGTGGTCGAGGCGGTCCTCGACGGACGATTCAGGTCCGAGCGGGTGCCGCCACGAGGCGCCGGGCTGCCATGTCCACCACTGACGCCAGTCGCGCAGGTCGACCGGTCCGCTCGTGGACCGGAACACCAGCGCACCGGGAATGAGTTCGGTCGGTGGGACGCCGGGGAAGTCGGCCGGGTCCAGCGGGCGTTCGGCGACGGTGACGTAGCCCGTGTCGGCGACGAAGTCGGCGAACTGGGCGTTGGTGACCGGATGACGCTCGATCGCGAATGGTGCGACCGAGACGGTGTGCACCGGAGCTTCCTCCGGATAGAAGTCGACCGACCCCATGCGGAACGCACCGCCCGGCAGGTCGACGAGTTCGGTCAGCACACCGCCAGGCTAGAACGGTGCGCGCATGGAAGGGCAGCGAGCACCCCTCACGCTCGCTGCCACCTCCGCGACCCGGACGAACCCCTAGCGAACCGCCCAATCGCTTCTACCAACGACGCCATGGCTGGCAGCGCATCGACCCCAGCCAACTCCCATCAGGCGTCGAGAGCGCCGGACGCCGTGACCCGCTACCTTCACTTCGCCGTCGGACAACATATGAGCGTATACCCGTCAAGCGTCTTCAGCTAACTTCTGTCAGTCAATATCAATCCGGCGGTGCCATCCTGATGACGTGACCGACCTCGACGACCTCGTCGACGAATGGAGCCTGCGCCCCGACGGCGACGCCGTCCGCACGCCGGAGACCGCCGTGCTGCCCGTCCGCGCCTCCGGTGCGCCCGCCGTGCTCAAGACCGGCGGCGCCGAGCACGCCCATCTCGTTCTGCGCCGCTGGAACGGCGACGGCGCCGCCCGCCTGCTGCGCGCCGATCCGCACCGTCGCGCCGTCCTTCTCGAGCGGTTGCACCCGCAATCGCTCGACTGCCTCGACGACACCGCGGCCTGCGAGATCGTTGCCCGCCTCTACCGTCGCCTCCACGTACCGGCGATGCCTCAATTGCGCTCGCTGACAGACCTTCTCGACGACTGGGCCGACGAATTCGCCGCCCTCCCCCGCAGCGCGCCCATCCCGCACCGGCTGGTCGAGCGGGCCACCACACTGTGCCGCGAGCTCGCCACCCACCCCGCCGACCACGTCCTGCACGGCAACCTGCACTACGGCAACGTCCTCGCCGCCGACCGCGAACCCTGGCTCGCCATCTCACCCGACCCGGTCAACGGCGACCCGGCCTACGAGATCGCGCCGATGCTGTGGCACCGATGGGACGAGCTCACCGGAAACCCGCGCTTCGGCGTGCAGCGCCGCTTCTACGCCCTGATCGACACCGCCGGACTGGACGAGGACCGCGCCCGCGCCTGGGTGATCGTCCGCATCGTCCGCGAAGCGGCCCGGTCGTTGCACGACAACACCGCCCTGACCAGGCTCGTCACCCTGGCCAAGGCCGTACAGGACTAGGCGGGCGGGTACGGCAGGCCGAACTCGTCGGCCAGCAGGCTCTGCACGATGATCATTGCCGCCTGTGCACCCGACGCGATCGCGCCGGCCAGATGCGGCTGTTCGGTGCAGGCGTCGCCGGCCGCGAACACCCCGCCGGCACTCGTGCGGTAGATCTCGTCGATACCGAGCGGCTCCGTGCCCAGCGGACCCGGCGTGCACGCGGCGCCGAGTTGCTCGGCCAGCGGCGTCCGCTGGCGCACCGGCGCCTCCACCAGCAGGCCGTCGCGCGCCAGCGTCGAACCGTCGGCGAACGCGATCTCCTTCAGGCAGCCGTCGGTGCCGATCAGCTCGACCACCCGCCGGTCGTCCAGGGTCACCCCGGCGTCACGCAGCACCCGTTCGTCGTCGGGCTTGAGTTCCGAGCGTCCGTCGGTCAGCAGCACGACGTCGTCGGTCCAGCCCCGCAGCATCAGCGCCGTGTGCATGCCCTGCTCGCCTGCGGCGAGCGCCGCCAGCTTCTTGTCCCGCATCTCCCAGCCGTGGCAGAACGGGCACTGGAACACCGACGTCCCCCAGAGCTCGGCGACCCCGGGCAGCTGCGGCGGGCAGTACGACATCCCGGTGGCCAGCAGCACCCGCTTGGCCTGGATCGTCGCGCCGCCGTCGCACTCCAGCTCGAAGCCACCGTCCACACGGCGGCCGCTGCGCACCTCGCCCCGGTGGTACTCGACGCTGGGGTAGGCGGACAGCTCCCGGCGTCCGGTCGCGTACAGCTCGTCGGGCGGCCGCTGGTCGAATCCCAGCAGGCCACCGATGCCCGGGGAGGCGCGGTTGCTCTGGTCCTGGCCGTCCACGACGATCGTCCGCCTGCGGGCCCGGCCCAGCACCAGGGCGGCGCTCAACCCGGCCGCACCACCCCCGACGACAGCGCACTCCCAACTCATGGGGTCATTGATTCCCACATCGGGGGCTTCTGAACATCCGGGAACTACCCCAGGAAAAAGAGAAGTGGGGGGGGGGGGGGGGGGGCCGCCCCCCCCCCCCCCCCCCCCCCCGATAGTATCGACTGCGCCCGCCAGACCGCCGCAGCGCGCGGGCCGGGGGGCTAGAGCGGCAGC
>NZ_JBMVDG010000004.1:0-495196 GCF_049541695.1 Mycobacterium sp. NPDC050041
CCGGCCCCGACGCCACAGCCCCCATCACCAAGCGCGCACGCTTACGTGAGGCAACGAACCCCCCTACGCGCGCATCTTGACATGAGGCAACAGGACGACAACCCACCGAAAAAGGCGACTACTGTGGGTGTCTCGACTGGGAGACAGAAGGCGGGACGAACGTCCCTGCCCTTCTCAGGATATCCGGCACCGGGGGGCTTGCCGCAAGGCCGGGGTCATGGCGCACACTCGCTGCTCCACGAGTTCGACGAAGGAGACAGCAGAGGTAGTGAGAGATCTGGCGTACGACGACGAATTGCAGGCCGAGCGCGACTATGTCGCCGACCTGTACGCCCGGCTGGACGCGGAACGCGATCGGGCCAAGCGCCGCTACCAGGAGGCGCTGCGGGCGCCCATCGACAAGATGGACGGCGGCACGCTGGTGGCCCGCGACGCCGAGGTGCACGCGCTCGCCAAGCAGATGGCGCGCCTCGACGTAGCCGACCACGGGCTGTGTTTCGGCCGCCTCGACCCGCTGTCGGGTGAGCGGTGCTACATCGGCCGCATCGGTCTGCTCGACGAGGAGAACGGGTACGGGACCAAGCTGCTGGACTGGCGCGCTCCCGCGGCACAGGCCTTCTACACGGCCACCGGCGCGCATCCGGAGGGCATGCGCCGCCGTAGGCAGTTCCACACCCGCGGCAGGCAGCTGCTCGACTTCACCGACGAGGTCTTCGGCCGGATCGGCGAGGAACGCGGTGACGCCGCCCTGCTCGCCGCTGTCAACGCGCCCCGCGGCGAGGGCATGCGCGACATCGTCGCCACCATCCAGGCCGAGCAGGACGCGATCATCCGGCTCGAGCATCCGGGGGTGACGGTCATCGAGGGCGGTCCCGGCACCGGCAAGACCGTCGTCGCGCTGCACCGCGTCGCCTATCTGCTCTACACCCAGCGCAAACGCATGGAGCGGCACGGCATCCTCGTCGTCGGGCCCAGTCCGGCGTTCCTCGAGCACATCGGCCGGGTGCTGCCGTCCCTCGGCGAATCCGACGTGGTGTTCACCACCACCGGCGACTTCGTCCCCGGCCTGCGGGTCACCGCCGAGGACACCCCGGATGTCGCCCGGCTCAAGGGTTCTCTGCGAATCCTCGACGTCCTGGCCGCGGCCATCGCCGACCGACAGCGCGTCCCCGACGAACCGCTGACGATCGAACTCACCGACGTCACGGTCCGCATCGACGCCGAGACCGCCGAATGGGCCAGGGACGAAGCACGCTCGACCGGCCTGCCGCACAACGAGGCCCGAACGAAGTTCCGCGAGATCGTCGAGTACGTGCTCACCGAACGGGCGATCGCCCGCATCGGCCGCGGGTGGCTGACCCGTGACGACCGCGGCGCGTGGGAGAACCTGCGGAAGGACCTCCTCGTCGAGCTCAGGGACAACGCGCAGTTCGTCGCCGCGCTCGACGCACTGTGGCCACTGCTGACACCGGACGCACTGCTGAAGTCGCTGTACGAATCACCCGAGCGGCTGAAGGCGGCAGGCGCCGACGAACTGCTCTGGCGCACCGACGGTGACGCCTGGACCGTCTCCGACGTGCCGATGCTCGACGAGCTGGTCGACCTGCTGGGGCGCGACAGAGCGGCCGACCAGGCCGCGGAGAAAGAGCGGCAAGCCGAAACTGCCTATGCCGCAGGCGTCCTCGACATGATGCTTGCGCGCGAGGACATGATGGACGACGAGGACCATCTGCTCGCGAGCGACGTGATCGACGCAGAGGACCTCGCGCTGCGCTTCGAACAACGCGACACCCGCGACGTCGCCGAACGCGCCGCTGCCGACCGCGACTGGACCTACGGCCACGTCGTCGTCGACGAAGCGCAGGAACTCTCCGAGATGGACTGGCGGGTGCTGATGCGGCGATGCCCGGCGCGGTCGTTCACCGTGGTCGGTGACCTCGCCCAGCGCCGCTCGGTCGCAGGGGCGACGTCGTGGGCGGCGATGCTCGAACCGTATGTGCCCGGCCGCTGGATCTACCGCTCGCTGACGGTGAACTACCGCACGCCCGCGGAGATCATGGCCGTCGCCGCCGCGTTGCTCGCCGAGTTCGCGCCCGGGGTGCGGCCACCGGAGTCGGTGCGCGCGAACGGATTCCGCCCGTGGTCGCGCCGTGTCGGCGACGCTGAACTCGCCGATGCCATCCGCGATTTCGAGCGGGACGAGGCCGCGCGCGAGGGCACCAGCGTGGTGATCGGACCGCCCGGCGTGCCCGGCACGGTGCCGCCGTCGGAAACCAAGGGCCTCGAGTTCGACGCGGTTCTGTTGGTGGCGCCGGACCGGATCCTCGCCGAGGGCCCCCGCGGCGCGGCCGAACTCTACGTGGCGCTGACCCGCGCGACGCAACGACTCGGCGTGCTGCACGACGGACCGCTCCCCCGGGTGCTCGCCGGGCTCGCCGACGCGGAGACCGAAGGCCGCTGACTCAGTACCGATTCTTCAAGCGAGCCCGGTAGGACCGGCCGTCGGGGTCGTAGAACATCCGATACGCCGGACCGGCCCACAGCCGGGTCAGCCGGCCGAGCTTCTCGGCGCGGTGGCTGCGCACCCGGCCCGGCGGCCGCGGACCGCGCTGCCCGCCGTCGTACCACGCGTCGAGAGCCTCTGCAGCCGCGACGAACTCGCGTACGGCGTCGGCGGGGTCGATGAGTCCGTCGTCACCGTCGCGGTCGAGGTGTTCACGCATCAGCTCCAGCCGCAGCTCCCTGGCGAACACGCGGGCGCCATCACCGCTGCCCGCCGGGTCGGTGGGCTCCCGCTCGTCACGGGTGTCGTCGAGGACGGCGCACGACAGTTCGCTGTCGTGCGTCCACGACCGGCGGTTGAAGTTGTCGCTGCCCACGCAGGCCCACACGTCGTCGATGACGCACACCTTGGCGTGCACGTACACCGGTTTGCCCTGGTGGTTCTCGATGTCGAAGACATGCACCCGGTCTGGGCTGGCGGCCTTGCACGCATCGATCGCCTCGCGGCGGCCGATCTGGTTGGGCGGCAGCGCCAGCTTGCCGTCGACGTCGGGGTGCCTCGGCACGACGGCGATGAGGTGCAGGTCGGGATTGGCGCTCAGGGCGGCGGCGAACAGGTCGGCGACCTGGCGCGACCACAGGTACTGGTCCTCGAGGTAGATCAGGCGACGGGCCTTCGCGATCGCCTTGGTGTAGCCGCGGGCGACGGTGAATTCACCGTGCGGCGCGAAGTCGAACGCGAAGTGCGCGTCGGGGTACGTGCGGAGCACCTGGACGGCGTGCGGACCGCACGGCGGCGGGTCCGGCGGTTGTTCGGGCAGCGGGTCGGGCTTCAGGTCGGCGCCGCGCAGCTTGTCCATCACCCACGCCACCGGTGAGAGGGTGTCCAGCGGCGCCGGGTCGTGCCAGCGCTCCCGGAACGTGGCGTCCAGCGCGCCCACCACGGGGCCCTGCAACCGCAGTTGCGCGTCGTGCCACGGCGGGTGCTCGCCGTACTGGGCCGCCATCTGCACCGCCTGCGGGTCGCCGTGGTGCAACCGGTCGTCGCGGCGGGAATGGCACAGGTCGATGCCGCCGGCGAAGGCGACGTCGCGCTCGGGCTGGCCGGGATGCCGGATGACCACCAGCTTCTGGTGGTGCGACCCGCCGATGCGCACCCGCTGGTCGAGCAGCACCTCCCCGCCTGCCGCCTCGATCGCCTCGCCGAGGTGCTGGTTCTCCTCCTCGCTGTACTGCATCCAGTCCATATGCGACCGCCACACCAGCCCCTTGACGACGACGCCGCGCTCGGCGGCGTGACAGAACAGCTCGCGGATGGTCGGACCGCCGTCGCGCAGCAGCTGATCGGGATCACCGCGCCAGTCGGTGAAGAACACGTGGTCGCCCTCGCCGAGCGCCTCCACCTCGGTGACGAGGTGGTCGAAGTAGGTCGCGCCGTGGATGAGCGGCTCCACCAGGCTGCCCGCGCACCAGGCGGGCAGATCCGAGTGGGGGTTGTTCCGCTCGGCGGTCGTCAGGAACCACTCGGAGAGGTCGTTCACGTCGGGGGAATGCCCACTTGCCCGTCAAAGTACGCCGCCGGGGCGGCCCGACTCTGCCAGGATCAGTCATGCTCCGCGGCCGTCGCACGCTCGCCGTCCTGTGCGCGCTGACCGTGCTCGGCGGATGCGCACCAGAGCCCGACCAGACCCCGCAGCCCGCAGAGGATTCCAGGGCGGCGGCGGTGCGGGCCATCGTGCGTGACGCCATCACCTCGGCGCACCTCAAGGCGGTGCTGGTGCGGGTGACCGAGGACGGTCGGGAGATCCTCACCGACGCCTTCGGCGAGTCGATGACCGGCGTCCCGGCCAACCCGCAGATGCACTTCCGCAACGGCGCCGTGGCCATCTCCTACGTCGCCACGCTGCTGCTGATCCTCGTCGACCGCGGCACGGTACGGCTCGAGGACAGGCTGTCGACATGGCTGCCCGACGTACCGCACGCCGAGGCGGTCACTCTGGGCCAGCTCGCCCAGATGACGTCGGGATACCGCGACTACGTGATCGGCAACAACGCCTTCGCCGCGGCCGCCTACGACAACCCGTTCCGCGCCTGGACCACCGACGAACTGCTGCGCTACGCCGTCGACGAGCCGCTGCTCTACGAACCCGGCACCAACTGGAACTACGCCCACACCAACTACGTGCTGCTCGGCCTGGCGCTGGAGAAGGCCACCGGTCAGCATATGCCGGAACTACTGTCCGACAACGTGTTACAGCCGCTCGGACTCACCGGCACCACCGCTTCGCTGACGGCGGAGATCCCCGACCCGGTGCTGCACGCGTTCAGTTCCGAGCGCCGGGCCGCACTCGGTGTCCCCGCAGGCGCGCCGTTCTACGAGGAGTCGACGTTCTGGAACCCGTCGTGGACCATCACCCACGGAGCCGTGCAGACCTCCACCATCGCCGATCTCGCCCGCACCGCCGAGGGCATCGGCTCCGGACAGTTGCTGTCCGAGGCGTCCTATCGCAGGATGACCTCGACCGGCCTGCGCGGGAAGACACGGCCGCAGCCCGGCTGCAGCACCTGCTTCGCCCAGGGCATCGGTTACACCTATGGCCTCGGCGTGGTCATCTCCGGGCAGTGGCTGCTGCAGAACCCGTTGCTGTCCGGCTCGTCGGCAGTGGAGGCCTACCTGCCGGAACGCAAACTGGCCGTCGCCGTCGCCGTCACCTACGCGCCCGAGGCGTTCGACGACCAGGGCGAGTACGCCAACGAGGCCGAGGCGCTGTTCCGCCGCATCGGCGCCGAACTGGCCCCCGAGGATGCGCCGCCCATGCCGCCGCCGAGATAATGGCTGCCGTGGCGGCGAAGGTGTTGTTCCTCTACAACGAGCATCTGGCGACCGAGGGCCTGCTCGGCGAGGCGTTCATCGACAGCGGGTTCGACGTCGACACATTCGAGGTGGTGCCCCCCGACCGGGTGGACAGCCCGGCAGTCGACGTGACCTTCCCCGATCCGACGGGCTACGACGTCATCGTTCCGCTCGGCGCCCGCTGGCCGGTCTACGACGAGGCGTTGCGCCGCACCTGGGTGGACGCCGAGATGCAGATGATGCGCGACGCCGCGGCTGCCGGGGTCGCGCTGCTCGGGGTGTGTTTCGGCGGTCAGTTGCTGGCTCAGACGTTCGGCGGCACCGTCGCGCGGTCCACGACGCCCGAGATCGGCTGGTACCAGATCGACACCGACGACACCGGGGTGGTGCCGCCCGGGCCGTGGTTCCAGTGGCACTTCGACCGCTGGACGCTGCCGCCCGGCGCCACCGAACTCGCCCGCACCGCCCAGGCGTCGCAGGCGTTCGTGCTGGGCCGCACGCTGGCATTGCAGTTCCATCCCGAGCTCGATGCGGGCCTGCTGGCCGGCTGGCTGTCCGACGACCGTGACGGCGACGTCATCGGGGCGGGGCTGCGCCACGACGAATTACTGGCTCGCACAACGGAATTGCGCGATGACGCCGCGCGCCGGATCCGGTTGCTGGTGCGGGGGTTCCTGGACCGGGTGGCGCGTCAGCCGTGTCCGAGCTGATGCGCGAGCGCTTCGGCGACGAGCGGCTGACGGAACCGGTGTCCCACTGACTGCAGCACGGTGGGGGCCACCCGTTGGTCGGCCTCGGCCAGTTCACGCGCACCCTGGGCGCCCAGCAGTATCCGCGGGCCCAGCGACGGCACCGGCAGCACCGCCGGACGGTGCAGCACCTTCGCCAGCGCCCGGGTGTAGTCGACGTTGCGCACCGGCTCCGGCGCCACCGCATTGACGGGGCCGCTCAGCCGGTCGTCCCACAACGCGCGGTAGTAGACGTCGAGCAGATCGTCCAGGCCGATCCACGACAGCCACTGCTGTCCGCTGCCCAGGCGGCCACCGAGGCCCGCGGAGAACAGCGGCCGCATCAACCGCAGCGTCCCGCCCGCCGCGGCCTGCACGATGCCGGTCCGCACGGCGACCACCCGCAGTCCGCCGTCGGCGGCCGGCGCGGTCGCGGCCTCCCACTCGGCGACGACGTCGGCCAGGAAACCGCTGCCCTGTGCGGCCTCCTCGGTCAGCACCTCGTCGCCCCGGTCGTAGCCGTAGTAACCGATCGCCGACGCGCTGACGAACACCCGGGGCCCGCCGTCGGTGCCCGCCGCGGCCTCGGCGAGCCTGCGGGTCGGCCCGATGCGGCTGCTGCGGACCGCCGCGCGGTGCGCCGCGGTGAAGCGGCCTGCGATGGACTCCCCGGCCAGGTGCACGACGGCGTCGACTCCGGTCAGCAGTCCGGGCGCCGGACTCTTGGGGTCCCAGCGCCGCTCGTCGGGACTGCCGGGCTCCCGGCGCACCAGCCGGATGACGCGGTGCCCGCCGGAGGTCAGCAGCGCGGTCAGCGCCGCACCGACGAGGCCGGACGCACCGGTGACGGCGACGACGAGTGGCCCGGCGCCGGCCTCCGCCGCGTCGCGGTGGGCGGCCAGGTCGTCGGCGAGCTGCCGGTGCCGGTAGACGAACATCGAGCGCAACGCCCGTCCCGGCACCGTGGTGTCCACCCGGTCATGAACCCGCGTCGACTGCGGTGACTCCGCCGCGAAGTCGTGGGTGTGCCGCCACCAGCCGATCGCCCGCGGCGGCCACGACGTCGCGCCGTCGGTGGAGAGCACGTCGACGAACCGGTGCGGCGGATCGAATTCGTCGGCCTGGTGCTGCGCGACCCAGCGCAACCCGCCGGGCAGCCCGAGCACCGCCCGACCGTCGGCCAGCGAGTCGGTCTCCGCGACCACCGTCATCGGCGCGAAGGGCGGGACGAGCCGCGACATCGCACCGGGCCTGCCGTGCCACGCGAACACCTCGTCCAGCGGATGGTCGACGACGCTCTCGAACTCGATGCCCATGCTTCTCCTCGCTTCAGATCCCGAACGTCATTCGTAGCCGGGCGCCTCCTGGATACCCGCGGTGAGCAGCTCGGGATACGGGTACCCCGTCGGCATGGGTGCCAGGGCCGCCCACCGCGATGACAGGCGCACCTTCCGGGACCGCTCGGAGGCCGGCCGCGTGCTGGCCCGCTCGCTGGTCGCCTACCGCGACGCCCCCGGTCTGCTGGTACTCGGCCTCGCGCGCGGTGGCGTCCCGGTCGGCTGGGAGGTGGCGGCCGCGTTGCGGGCACCGCTGGACGTCTTCCTCGTCCGCAAGCTCGGCGTTCCCCGCTGGGAGGAGTTGGCGATGGGCGCGATCGCCACCGGCGGTGGCATGGTCGTCAACGACCGGCTGGTGCGCAGCCTCGGCATCAGCGAGGCGGATCTGCAGGCCGCGGTCGAACGGGAGACCGCCGAACTGGCCCGGCGCGAACGTGCCTACCGCGGCGGCCGACCGCCGGTCGAGTTGTCGGGCCGGACGGTGGTCCTGGTCGACGACGGCATCGCGACGGGAGCGAGCATGCTGGCCGCGGTGCGGGCGGTGCGCCGTGTCGGACCGGCCGGGATCGTGGTCGCGGTGCCCGTCGGACCCACGTCGGCCTGCCGGGAGATCGGCCGGGAGGCCGACGACGTGGTGTGTGCGACGATGCCGCCGGGATTCGAGGCCGTCGGTCAGGTGTTCGCCGATTTCCATCAGGTCACCGACGACGAGGTGCGCGCACTGCTCCGCACACCGACGGTCTAGCGGCGCTCCTCGTGGGCGACGTCGTCCTCGCGCTCGTCGATCGGCACGGCGGTGGTGTCCGCGTCGACATCGCCGTCGGGGGTGTCCGCGGACAGATCGTCGGCGTGGGTGGTGTCGTCGGGATACTCGGCGTCGAACTCGGCGGTCTCCTGCTCGTCCTCGTCGGAGCGGTCACCCCGGTCGCGCCGGGAACGCTCACGTAGGGCGTCGACGATCAGCAGCACCACTCCGATGACACTGGCAGCGATGCAGACCCAGGCGATCAGCTCATTGCTGGTGACCACCGCGGTCACCAGGGCGGCGAGGCCGACGACGGCCAGGACGAGCGCAATGATGAGCATCGATCACCTATCGCGGATCAGTTGTTGCCCCGGTTGAACTGGTTGAAGCCGCCGCCGTCGTTGTTCGCGCTCGAGTCGACGGGTGCCGCCGACCCGCGCTGACCGAGCTCCTCGAGCTGTGATTCCAGGTACGTCTTGAGCCGGGTCCGGTATTCGCGTTCGAAGGTGCGCAGCTGTTCCAGCCGCCCCTCGAGCACCGTGCGCTGCTGGTTGATGGTGCCCATGATCTCGGAGTGCTTGCGTTCGGCGTCGGCCTGCAGCGCGTCGGCCTTCTCCTGAGCCTGCCGGAGCTGGGTCTCGGAGCGGGTCTGGGCGTCGGCGAGCATCGCGTCGGCACGCTGGCGCGCCTCGGTGACGGTGTTCTCCGCGGTGATGCGCGCCTCGCTGACCATGGCGTCGGCCTGTGCACGCGCGTCGGAGAGCAGCTTGTCGGACTCGGCCTTGGCCGTGCTGGTCAACCGGTCGGCGGTGTCCTGGGCCAGGCTGAGCACCTTGGCCGCCTTGAGTGCCTGGTCCTCGCTGGGCGCGGCGGCCTGCTGAACGACCGGCGGCGCCTCGTACACGGGCTGCGGAGGCGGCGCCGGTGCCGGCTCGGGCTCCGGCTCGTAGAGCGGGATCGCCTGCGTGGCCTGCGTGGACTGCGCCCCATTGCCGGAGCGGGCGGAAGCCAATTCCGAATCGAGTTCGGCGACCCGCTGGCGCAGATCGGCGTTCTCCTCGATGAGTCGCGTCAGCTCGTTCTCAACCAGATCGAGGAAGGCATCGACCTCGTCCTCGTTGTAGCCGCGCTTGCCGATGGGTGGCTTGCTGAACGCGACATTATGAACGTCGGCTGGTGTGAGCGGCATTGTCTGCCCCCTTGGAGTCTGGACCGTCAACCGATCTCAAAGTGTAAAGCCTGGCCTGTTCGCAACTGGCGTCCATCCTGTCACACCAGACCCGGCGGTTGCAGTCGAGGCCGAATTTTAAGAACGAATTTCAATGTTGACCCGCAATTCCGGGGCCTCGGCAAACACCGTGCCGGCGGTCCGGACACGCCGCCCGCGACCCGTCCGGGGGCTGCGGTCAGGCCGCGGCGCCGAACGCCAGCTGCATCCCGATGAACGCCACCAGCAGCAGCACCATGATGGACAGGTCGAAGCGCACGGCACCTATCGTGAGCTGGGGAATGAGGCGTCTCAGCAGCCGCACCGGAGGATCGGTGAGCGTCATGATCACCTCGAGGATCACCACCGTCACACCCTTGGGATGCCAGTCGCGGGAGAAGGACCGAATGAACTCGACCACGACCCGGGCGATCAACAACAACCAGAAGACGAACAGCGCGAAACCGAGGATTTCGAAGAAGAGCGACAACGACAGCCGTCCTCACTACGGGCAGATGTGTGACATTCGATACAGAGTCAACGCCCGCGGCCACGTGAGCGGCCTCGGGCGCGACGCCAGCCTACCCGTCGGGGGCGGGGCCCACCGACCGGCGGACCTACCGACAGGCAGACCTACTGATAGGCGTGGAAGCCGACCTCGGCGATGCGCCTGCGCTCCTCGGCACTGACATCGATGTCGGCGGGTGACAGCAGGAACACCTTGGTCGCGACCTTGTCGAACGAGCCGCGCAGCGCGAACGCCAGCCCGGCGGCGAAGTCGACCAGGCGCTTGGCGTCGGCGTTGTCCATCGACACCAGGTCCATGATCACCGGCGTGCCGTCGCGGAAGCGCTCACCGATGGTGCGGGCCTCGCTGTAGTCCTTGGGTCGCAGCGTGGTGATCTTCGCCAGCGGGCTGCCCGCGTCGAACAGTTCGGCCATCCGGCGCGGATCCATCGCGAGTGCACCGCGGGTCGAACCGCGCAGCGCACCCAACCGCGGGGCGGCACGATCGAATTCGCGCGGTCCACGCAGGCGCGGTTCGAAGCGCGGCTCGTCGTAGCCGGCGCGGTAACCCGGGGGCTCGTCGTACTCGCGGGCGGGCGGCCGGTCGTCGTAGCCGCGGCCGTACCCCTCCTCCTCGAATCGCTCGTCGCGCGGGCGGCGGGGAGCGTATCCGCGGGCGGCGCCGCGGTCGTCGTCCTCGTAGTACTCGTCGTCGTAGTCATCCATGGGAGCCATACCGAAGTAGGCCTTGACCTTGTGCAGTGTGCTCATCGCGCGACCCTTCTGAATGACTCTGGAAGCTGTGGTGTCTGTGATGAAGATGTGACTGGTGTGACTACTCATGGTGACGTTAGCGGTCGTCGTCCCAGAAGAGCGGTTCCGACACGCAGACACGTGGAACCGTGTCGCACCGCGACTTCGAGGTCGCCCGACATCCCGGCGGACAGCCCGAGGGGTTGCCCACAGCGCTGCTGAACCCGGTCGCGCTCGGCCGCGAGCGTCGCGAACGCCGCATCGGCGTCCGCGTCCAGCGGCGGGATGCCCATCACACCGACCAGCCGCAGCGACGCCGCGGCGTCGACCGCGGCCGCGAGTTCGTCGACGAGGTCTGTCCTGCGGACGTCGACCCCGGACCGCCCGGCATCACCATCGAGACTGATCTGGAGGTAGACCTGCAGCGGCTCGGCCCGGCGGCCCTCGTCCAGCGCACGGCCCACCGCCCGGTCCAGCGCGGCGACCACTCGCAGGTCGTCGACGGAGTGTGCGGCGTGCGCCCACTCGGCGATCCCCCGCACCTTGTTGCGCTGGATCCGCCCGACCATGTGCCAGCGAATGGGTTCGCCGCTCAATTCGACACCGACTTCGGCCGCTTTTCCCGACGCTTCCTGTTCGCGGGATTCGCCGAATTCGGTGCAGCCCATTGCGTGCAAAAGCAATACGTCAGAAGCCGGGAAGAATTTTGTGACGGGAAGTAATTGGATTTCTCCGACATTGCGTCCGGCATCCGCGGCGGCTCGATCCAACCGGGCACGCACCGCCGTGAGCGACGCTTGCAGTTCACTCTCCCGGTCGGTGGGCACGGCGCTCACTCCATCCACACCAGCGACGCCAACCGGCCGGTCGGGGCGTCGCGGCGATGGCTGAACAGATTCTTGTCGGCGACCGTGCAGCGCGGGTCGACGTCAATGGCGGTGACACCCAAACCCGTTAATTGCCTTGCAATTCCGGCCCGCAGGTCAAGACCGACGGTGCCGCGGGCAGTGGTGGTGCGGCTGCCGGGCAGCGCCGCCTCCACCTCGTCGGCCATCTCGGCGGGCACCTCGTAACGGGCTCCGCTCACCGCCGGGCCGAGCAGCACGGAGATGTCCCCGGCGCGGGCGCCGAGTTCGAGCATCACCTCGACGGTGCGCACCACGACACCCTGTGCGGCGCCGACCCGCCCGGCGTGCACGGCGGCAGCCACACCCGCGCGGGCGTCGGCCATTAGCACCGGAACACAATCGGCGGTGACCACGGCCAGAGCCAATCTCGGGATGCCGGTGACCAAAGCGTCGGTATTCTCGACCGGGCCCGCGGCGGCCTGTGCCGGGTCGTCCACGACGACCACCCGGTCGCCGTGCACCTGGTTCATCCACACCACCCGGTCGGCGCCCAGACCGGTCGCCGACGCCAGCCGTCTCCGGTTGGCCGCCACCGCGCCGGGATCGTCGCCGACGTGGTCGCCGAGATTGAAGGTGTCGAACGGCGGCGCCGAGACGCCGCCGGCGCGGGTGGTGGTCACGCGCCGAACCCGGACGGTCACGGATCCAGTATCGCCGGACGGCACGGGATCACCGAACGGCTCAGTGGCGCATGAAGGGCGGCACGTCGACGTCGTCGTCGGCGATGCCGCCGTCGTCACCGCCGATGCGCACGGTCGCGCCGTTGGTGTGCAGCGGCACGCTCGCCGGATCGGCCGGGTCGAACAGCGGTGAGGTCACCTTGCCCGCCCGTCCCGGCGCGATGGCCTGGCCCGCGCCCACCACCGGCTTGCGGCTCGGTCCGGCGGCGTCGAAGCCCGCCGCGATCACCGTCACCCGCACCTCGTCACCGAGCGAATCGTCGATCACCGTGCCGAAGATGATGTTGGCCTCGGGATGCGCCGAATCCTGCACCAGGGACGCGGCCTCGTTGATCTCGAACAGGCCGAGGTCGCTGCCACCCGCGACCGACAGCAGCACACCCTGCGCGCCCTCCATCGACGCCTCGAGCAGCGGCGAGTTGATCGCGATCTCGGCGGCCTTGAGCGCACGTCCGTCGCCGCGGGCGGAACCGATGCCCATCAGTGCGGTGCCCGCACCACTCATCACGCCCTTGACGTCGGCGAAGTCGACGTTGATCAGGCCCGGTGTGGTGATCAGGTCAGTGATGCCCTGAACACCGTTGAGCAGCACCTCGTCCGCGCTGCGGAACGCATCCATCAGCGACACCGCGGCGTCGCCCATCTGCAGCAGCCGGTCGTTGGGGATGACGATCAAGGTGTCGCAGCTCTCGCGCAGCGAGGCGATGCCGGTCTCGGCCTGATTGCTGCGGCGCTTGCCCTCGAAGGAGAACGGCCGCGTCACGACGCCGACCGTCAGCGCGCCCATCTTGCGCGCGATGCTCGCCACCACCGGTGCGCCACCGGTTCCGGTGCCGCCACCCTCTCCAGCGGTGACGAAGACCATGTCCGCGCCGCGGATCAGCTCTTCGATGTCGTCCTTGGCGTCTTCGGCGGCTTTTCGGCCGACCTCGGGGTCGGCGCCTGCACCGAGCCCTCGGGTGGAGTCGCGGCCGACGTCGAGCTTGACGTCGGCATCGCTCATCAGCAGCGCCTGCGCATCGGTGTTGATCGCGATGAACTCGACGCCCTTGAGGCCCTGTTCGATCATCCGGTTGACGGCGTTGACGCCGCCGCCGCCGATGCCGACGACCTTGATGACGGCGAGGTAGTTATGCGGGGGGGTCATCGTTCGCCTTCCTGTACGACTGGTCCAACTCCGTTGAGCAAACTCTCAACCTCAACGTGAGGCTTAGAGTTATGTCAAGTAGCGCCGTGCAAACAGAACGGTATGGCCGGCCCCGGCATTGACCATGCAGGCGCGCCGGTGCGTATCTGACGAATTTTCATCGACGTCATGCCGCGCGGCGCGGCATCGCGCCTGCGGGTGCTACTTGACCGTGGGCAAATCGGGACTGGAGACGTCGTACGTCTGCCCCGGCTGGGTGAGCAGGGCGGCCAGTTTGAGCGCCTTCTCCTCGGTGCGGTCGTTGGTGCCCCACACCACCACCCGGCCGTCGGTCAGCGTCAGCGTGATCGCCGCGACCGACGGCGCCGCGATCCGCCCGACCTGGCCTGCCACGTCCGGCGGCAGCGCGGTCATCACCTCGAGCGCGGCCTGGGTCGCCGGGTCGCTGGGGCCGGGATTCTCGGCGTCGAGGTAGGGCAGCGTCGGGGGCGGCGGCGCGGTCGCGAAGTCCACGCCGTCGCGGTCGAACAGATGCGGACCGTCCGGAAGGTCCTTGACCACCACCGGAACCCGCTCCACCACCGTGATGCGCAGCGTGGACGGGTACTCGCGCTGCACCCGGGCGGCGGCCACCCGGCGGATGGTCGCGACGCGCTCGGCCACCGCGTCGGTGTCGACCTGCAGAAGTGGCGCCCCGGCAGGCACGGCGGCCGCGGCGAGCACCTCCTCCTGCGTCACCGCTCCGATGCCGGTGATCACGATGCTGCGCGCAGACATCACCGGCGTGAAGTACAGCAGCAGGCCCAGTGCGACCGCCAGCACCGAGAGCAGCGTGGACCACAACAGCACCTTCAGTCCCCGAACCGCGCCCCGGCCAAGGGTTTTCGGCGCGTCGACGGGTGCGCCCATGGCCTTGCGCCTGGCCTCGCGCCTGGCCTGCTCGATGGCCGTCGCCCGCTCCTGCGCGGCGCGGCGCTCCTCGCGCTCGCGGCGGGCGCGCCTGCGCGGACCTTCGAAGTCCTCCGCCGCGGCCGGCGGGAGGGTGCCGTCCTCGGACGCGTCGGCCGCCTCCGGTGGTTCGGTGGGCGCCTCCGGTGGTTCGGCGGGTGGCCCGCCGTCCTGCGGGGGCTCGCTCATCACCGCTCCGCCCGGGGCGGCGGCGCGATGCGGTTGGCCTTCGCCCGCAGCGCCGTCAGGATCTCCGGTCCGAGCATGGTCACGTCGCCTGCGCCCATCGTGAGGACGACGTCACCCGGCCGGGAGGCGTCGGCCACCCGGTCGGCCACCGCCGAGAAGTCGGGAAGGTAGGTCACAGGAACGCTCACGTGCTCGGCCACCGTCGCCCCGCTGACACCGGGCAGCGGCTGCTCGCGGGCGCCGAACACGTCGAGCACGAACACCGCGTCGGCGGCGTCGAGGGCGCGGCCGAACTCCCGCGCGAACGCCTCGGTCCTGGAGTACAGGTGCGGCTGGAAGACCACGACCACACGGCCGTTCGACTCCTGCGCCAGCCCGCGCGCCGCCGTCAGCGCGGCCGCGACCTTCGTCGGGTGATGGGCGTAGTCGTCGAAGACCCTGATCCCGGTCGCCGTACCGACCAGCTCGAAACGCCGCCGGACGCCCTCGAACTCCGCCAGGCCCTCCAGTACGACGTCCGCCGCCGCCCCGGCCTGCATCGCCGCCAACAGCGCGGCCAGCGCGTTGAGCGCCATGTGCCTGCCGGGCACCGCCAGTCGCATCGTGCGCGGGCTGCTCTCCCCCGCCAACTGCACCGTGGCCACCGCGCTCGTGCCCTGCTGGTACCAGTCCAGCAGCGCACCGGCCAGGTCGGGCTGATCGCCGCTGCCGTAGCGGAGCACCCGGATCCCCTGCGCGGCAGTCCGTTCGGCGAAGGCGGCGGCCCCGGCGTCGTCGACGCAGACCACCACCGCTCCCCCGGGCTTGAGCCGTTCCATGAAGGCGTCGAACACCGCCACGTAGGCCTCTTCGCTGCCGAAGAAGTCCAGGTGGTCGGCCTCGATGTTGGTCACCACGGCGATGTCGGGCTCGTACTGCACCAGCGACCCGTCGCTCTCGTCGGCTTCGGCGACGAAATAGGCGCCGCTGCCGTGATGGGCGTTCGTCCCCGCCTCTCCGAGGTCACCGCCGACGGCGAAGGACGGGTCGAACCCGCAGTGCTGCAGGGCCACGATGAGCATCGACGTGGTGGTGGTCTTGCCTGCTGTCCCGGTCACCATCAGCGTGGTGTGCCCGGCCATCAGCTTGGCCAGCACCACCGGCCGCAGGATCACCGGGATCCCGCGCCTGCGCGCCGCGACGAGTTCCGGATTCGTCTTGGGGATCGCCGCGTGGGTGGTGACCACCGCGGTCGGCCCACCCGGCAGCAGGTCGAGTGAGGACTCGTCGTGCCCGATGCGGATCGACGCGCCGCGGGCGCGCAGCGCCGCCACCGCCCGCGACTCCTTGGCGTCGGAGCCCGACACCAGGCCACCCCGGTCCAGCAGGATGCGGGCGATTCCGGACATCCCGGCGCCGCCGATGCCGACCATGTGCACCCGGTGCAGTTCTTCGGGCAGCGGTGCGCCGCTCACCGGCCCGCCACCTCGAGCGCCACCCTGGCGACCTCGGTGGCCGCGTCGCGGTGTCCCGCCAGCGCCGCTCCGGCGGTCATCGTCTGCAGCCGCCCGGCGTCGGTGAGCAGGCCTGCGACCGTCTCGGCCACGAAGGCCGGTGTCAGATCGGCGTCGTCGACGAGCAGGCCGCCGCCCGCACCGACCACCGGCAGTGCGTTGAGCCGCTGCTCGCCGTTGCCGATCGGCAGCGGCACGTAGACCGCGGGCAGCCCGACGGCGGTGACCTCGGCGACCGTCATCGCGCCGGACCGGCAGATCGCCAGATCGGCTGCGGCGTAGGCCAGGTCCATGCGGTCCAGGTACGGCACCGCGACGTAGCGGGCGCCACCGCCCGCCGGTTCGCGGACGTCGAGGGTGTTCTTGCGACCGTAGGCGTGCAGCACCGAGACACCCGCCGCGGCAAGGGCTTCGGCGGCTCCGGCCACCGCCCGGTTCAGCGACTGCGCGCCCTGGGACCCGCCGAACACCAGCAGCACCGGGTCGTGCTCGCCGAAGCCGAAGAAGGCGCGCGCCTCGGAGCGCAGCGCGCCCCGGTTCAGCGACGTGATCGCCGCTCGCACCGGGACACCGACGACCTCGACGTCACCGAGCCCGGGATCGGGCACCGCGGCGAGCACGCGACGTGCCGAGCGGGCGCCCACCTTGTTCGCCCAACCGGCGCTGGCGTTGGCCTCGTGCACCACGACCGGCACCCGCCGTCGCCGGACGCCGCCGCGCGCGGCCAGATATGCAGGCAGCGCGACGTAGCCGCCGAAACCCACCACGACGTCGGCCTGCACGCTGTCGAGCACCGCCCGGGTCTCGCGCACCGCGCGGCGGACGCGCAGCGGCAGCCGGACCAGGTCTGCGGAGAGCTTGCGCGGCAGCGGCGCAGGCGTGATCAGTTCGAGGTCGTACCCACGGGCAGGGATCAGCCGCGTCTCCAGGCCGCGCGCGGTGCCCAGCGCGGTGATCCGGATCGTGGGATCGAGTGCGGTCAACGCGTCGGCCACGGCCATCGCCGGTTCGATGTGTCCCGCGGTGCCTCCGCCGGCGAGGACGACCGAGACCGGCCGGTGGCTACCTCCCTGCCCCGCCGGAACGGACATCCCTGCGCCGCTCACCCGTAACGCTGACCTTCCAGTGTGCGGGCCCGCCGGCCCTGTTGGCGTTGCGCGGTCCGGCCTTCGCCGGTCCGCTTCCCGCGGTCGGCCTTCTGCTTGCCGGACCCGATCGCCCGGCGAGGCTGTCCGCCGGAGCGTTGATCGCCTACATGATGCCCTGCGCGCCGCGCCCGTCGGTCATCGGCGGGGGGTTTGCGTTTGCGATCGCCTGCCTGTGCCCGCGGCGCGGGCTTGCCCGGCCGGCCCGGCCGGGTCCGCAACCGGTCGCGGACCGCCTCCAACCGGGTGGGCACGTACGGTTCGGGCAGCGGCAGCCGCAGCAGCCGGTTCACCCGGTCGTCGCGGCCCGCCCGCAGCGCGGCCACCGCCTCGGGTTCGTGTCGTGCGGCGTTGGTCATCACGCCCATCATCAACAACGTTGTCGCCGTTGACGTCCCGCCCGCGGAGATGAGCGGCAGCTGCAGCCCGGTGACGGGCAGCAACCCCACGACGTAGCCGACGTTGATGAACACCTGGCCGAGCACCCAGGTGGTGGCGGTGGCGGTGAGCAGCCGCAGGAACGGATCGGCCGAGCGGCGCGCGATGCGCATCCCGGTGTAGGCGAACAGCCCGAACAGGCCCAGCGTGCCCGCGGCGCCGATGAAGCCCAGCTCCTCGCCGATGATCGCGAAGATGAAGTCGTTGTGGGCGTTGGGCAGGTAGCTCCACTTCGCGCTGCCCTGCCCCAGCCCGTCGCCGAACACCCCGCCGTTGGCCAGTGCGAACCGGGCCTGGCGGGCCTGGTAGCCGGAGCCCTGGGCATCCGCCGCGGGGTCGAGCCAGGACTGCACCCGCGCCGAGCGGTACCCCTCCGCCATCGCCAGCACGGCGGCCGACACCATGACGGCCAGCAGCGAGCTGAGGAACACCCGCAGCGGCAGGCCCGCGTACCAGAGCAGCGCCAGCAGGATGATGCCCAGCGACACCGTCTGCCCGAGGTCGGGCTGCGCGACGATCAGCGCCAGGGCGATCACGGCCGCAGGCACGAGTGGGATCAGCATCTCGCGCAGCGATGCGCGTTCCAGGCGGCGCGACGCCAGCAGGTGGGCACCCCAGATGGCGAAGGCGATCTTGGCCAGCTCCGAGGGCTGCATCGAGAAGCCCGCCACGACGAACCAGCCGCGAGACCCGTTGGCCACCTTGCCGATTCCTGGGATCAGCACGAGGATCAGCAGCACGATCGTCATGGCGAAGGCGGGAAACGCGAGACGGCGCATCAGGGCGACCGGCATCCGCAGCGCGACGTAGAACGCGATGAGGCCGACGGCGGTCCACAGCACCTGCTTGGCGAACACCGACCACGGCGATCCGGCGGAGTCGTAGGAGTACACCCCCGACGCCGAGAGCACCATCGTCAGGCCGAGCGTGGTGAGCAGTGCCGCGACGGCGATGATCAGGTGGAACGACGTCATCGGCCGGCCGAGCCAGGCGCCGAAGCGGGTTCGGGGACCGCGCGTCACCGCCGCTTCGGCCGTCTCCGCCGCGGCGCCGCGCGAGCGCAGGCGGGCCAGCAGGTTGCCCACGGTCCGCTACCGGGTGCCGGCGCGCACGGCGGCGGCGAACGCGTCGCCGCGGTGGCCGTAGCCGGTGAACTGGTCGAAAGAGGCGCCCGCGGGCGCGAGCAGGACGGTGTCGCCCGGCCGCGCCAGGTCGCCGGCGGCCTGGACAGCCGCCGCCATCACCGCCTCGGCGATCGCCCCGTCGGCCACCTCGACCACACGAGTCACATGCTTAACAGCTGACTCAGTTGTCCCATGCACCCCAGAATCCTCCCTCGTCACAAGCTCGACGACGGGGACATCCGGCGCGTGTCGCGATAACGCCTCGGCGACGACGGCGCGGTCACGGCCGATCAGCACCGCGCCCGCCAGACGTCCGGCCACGTCACGGACCAGGTCCTGCACCGACGCGCCCTTGAGCAGGCCGCCGGCGATCCACACCACCCGTGGGTACGCGGCGATCGACGCCTGGGCGGCGTGCGGGTTGGTGGCCTTGGAGTCGTCGACGTAGGTGACGCCGTCGCGCACCGCCACCACCTGCGCCCGGTGCCTGCCCACCGTGAAGCCCCGCAGCGCACCCGCCACCGCGGCAGGCTCCACCCCCGCGGCCCGGGCCAGCGCCGCAGCCGCCAGCGCGTCCAACACCCCGACCGGCCCCGCCACCGTGATGTCGGCGGTGCGTGCGAGTTCGACGTCGCGGCCGAACGCGTTGTCGATCAGCGTGCCGTCGCGCACCCCCAGTTCGCCCGCACCGGGCACGCCCAGCCGGAAACCCGCCCGAACCGGCGCCGACGCATCGCCCAGCAGGCCGGCCGCCACCGGATCGTCCAGGCCGACCACCGCCACCCGGCCGTCGAGCACCCTGGCCTTGTCGCGGGCGTAGGCGGCCATGGAACCGTGCCAGTCCAGGTGGTCCTCGGCGACGTTGAGCACCACACCCGCCTCGGGCCGCAGCGACGGCGCCCAGTGCAGCTGGAAGCTCGACAGCTCGACGGCGAGCACGTCGGACGGCTGCCCCAGCACTTCGAGCACCGGCTCGCCGATGTTGCCGCACAGCGCGCTGCGCAGGCCGCCCGCCACCAGCATCGCGTGCAGCATGGACGTCGTGGTGGTCTTGCCGTTGGTCCCGGTCACCGCGAGCCAGCGGCGTGGGGGGCCGTAGCGCCCGGACTGGTCGAGCCGCCATGCCAGCTCCACATCACCCCAGACCGGCACGCCCGCCGCGGCCGCCGCGGCCAGCAGCGGCGCCGTCGGCGGGAAGCCCGGACTGGTCACCACGAGGTCGTAGTCGGCGATGCGGGCCACCGCCGTCGCCGGATCGGTCACTCGCGTGCCCGTGTCGGCGTAGGAGGCCAGCGCCGAGGCGTTGTCGTCGCACAGCGTCGCCGTCACCCCCAGTGGCGCCAGCGCGGCCAGCACCGCACGGCCGGTGATCCCGGCGCCCGTCACCAGAACCGCCGCCCCGGGGGCTATCGGCGACACGTCACGCCCCGACGGCGGCGAGCCACTCGCTGTAGAAGAGTGCGACGCCCAGGCCGCATGCGATCGCCGTCAACAGCCAGAACCGGATGATCACCGTCGTCTCGGCCCAGCCGACCAGTTCGAAGTGGTGATGGAACGGCGCCATCCGGAACACCCGCCTGCCCGTGGTGCGGAACGCCAGGATCTGCACCACGACCGAGGTCACCTCGGCGACGAACAGCGCACCGAGCACCACCGCGAGGATCTCGGTGCGGCTGGTGACCGACAGACCCGCGATGACGCCGCCCAGCGCCAGCGAGCCGGTGTCGCCCATGAAGATCTTGGCGGGCGCGGCGTTCCACCAGAGAAACCCGATGCAGGCGCCCGCCGTCGCCGCCGCGATCAGCGCCAGGTCCAGCGGGTCGCGGACGTTGTAGCAGCCCAGCCCCGGACTGGTCGCGCAGGCGTTGCGGTACTGCCAGAACGTGATGATGACGTAGGCGGCGGTGACCATCGCCATGGCGCCGGCGGCCAGGCCGTCCAGGCCGTCGGTGAAGTTGACCGCGTTCGACCAGGCGCTGACGATCACCACGCAGAACAGCACGAACACCGCCGGCGCGAGCGTCACGGTGGCGATCTCGCGGACGTAGGACAGCTCCGCGCCGCCCGGCGTCAGCCCGTCGGCGTTGCGGAACTGCAGCGCCAGCACACCGAACAGCACCGCGGCCAGCAGCTGGCCCACGGTCTTGGCGGTCTTGTTCAGGCCGAGGTTGCGGGCGCGCCGGATCTTGATCAGGTCGTCGACGAAGCCGACCGCGCCGAGCGCGGTGGCCAGCCCGAGGACCAGCAGGCCGGACGCCGACGGGCCCTCCCCGCCGAGCGCCACGCCGACGAGGTGCGTGCCGAGGTAGCCGGCCCAGATGCCGGCCAGGATCGCCACGCCGCCCATCGACGGGGTGCCGCGCTTCTTGGCGTGGCTGGCCGGCCCGTCCTCACGGATCTCGTGGCCGAGGCCGCGCTGGGTGAACAGCCGGATCAGCGCGGGGGTGAGCAGGATCGACACCGTCAGCGCGATGCCGACGGCGATCAGGATCTGCCTCATCGATCACCGATTCCGGAGTCCGCCGCCAGCGCGTCGGCCAGTGCACCGAGCCCGGCCGAGTTCGACGCCTTCACCAGCACCACGTCACCGGGCGCCAGTTCGGCGCGCAGCACGGCGAGCGCCGCGTCCGCGTCGTCGACCAGGGCGGCCTCCGACCCCCACGATCCCTCCATGACCGCCCCGTGATGCATGGCGCTCGGCGACCTCCCGGTTCCGACGACGATGAGTCGAGACACATCTAAGCGCACGGCCAGCCGGCCGATGCGGTCATGCTCGGTTATCGCGTCCTCGCCGAGCTCGGCCATCTCGCCCAGCACCGCCCAGCTGCGCCGCCGCTCCTGTCCTCCGCGGGCCATCCACGCCAGCGCCTTGAGGCCGGCCTGCATCGAGTCGGGGTTGGCGTTGTAGGCGTCGTTGACGACGGTCACCCCGTCGGCACGGGTGGTCACCTCCATGCGGTGCCGCGACGCCGGACCGGCGTCGGCCAGCGCGGCGGCCACCTGATCGGGGCGGGCGCCGCACTCCAGCGCCACCGCCGCCGCACACAGTGCGTTCGACACCTGGTGCTCGCCGTGCACCGCCAGCGCGACGTCGACCTCGCCTGCGCCGGTGTGCAGGGTGAACCGCGGCCGCGCCAGTGCGTCGAGAGCGATCCCGTCGGCCCAGATGTCCGCCAAGGCGCCCGCGTCCTGCGACACCCGCACCACCCGCGCCGCGGTGCGGCCGGCCATCGCCGCCACCGCATTGTCGTCGACGTTGAGGATCACCACACCCGACGGCGGAACAGATTCCGGCAGTTCGCCTTTCGTCGCGGCGATGGCCTCGCGCGAACCGAACTCGCCGAGGTGGGCGGTGCCCACGTTGAGCACCACCGCGATCGACGGCCGCGCGATCGCGGCGAGCGCGGCGATGTTGCCGGGATGGCGGGCCGACATCTCGAGGACCAGGAAGTCGGTCGACTCCTCGGCGCGCAGCACCGTCCACGGATGGCCGAGCTCGTTGTTGAACGAGCCCGGTGGCGCGATGACGTTTCCGAGCGGCGACAGCACCGCGGCGACCAGGTCCTTGGTCGAGGTCTTGCCGGAGGAGCCGGTGATCCCGACGACGGTCAGCCCGTTCGCGGTGAGACGCTCGGCCACCGCCGCGGCGAGCCTGCCCAGCGCGGCGAGCACCGCCGCACCTGCGCCGTCGACGTCGTGTTCGAGCACCCCGGCACCGGCGTCCGCGCCCTCGGCGGGCGGCACCACGATCGCGGGCACACCCACCGGCCGGGCGGCCAGCACCGCAACCGCACCGGCGGCCACCGCGGCCGCGGCGAACTCGTGGCCGTCCGCGCGGGCGCCCGGCAGCGCCAAGAAGAGCCCGCCGGGCGTGACGGCGCGGGAGTCGAATTCGACGGTGCCGGTCACCCGGGTCGCGGCGACCTCGGGTGTGACGTCGGCCAGTTCTCCGCCGACGATGTCGGCGATCTCGGCGAGGCTGAGCGCGATCATCCGCCGCGCCCCGACGCGACCAGCGACTCGGCCAACTGCTGACGGTCGTCGAACGGGCGGGTCCGGCCGTGGCTCGTCTGGCCCGCCTCGTGGCCCTTGCCCGCGACCAGCACGACGTCGCCGGGCCGCGCCCACGCCACCGCGCAGTCGATGGCGCCGCGGCGGTCGCCCACCTCGAGGATCTCGGCCGCGGACCCGGCCTCGCGCGCGCCCGCGACGATGGCCGCCCGGATCGCGGCGGGGTCCTCGTCGCGCGGGTTGTCGTCGGTGACCACCACCAGGTCGGCCAGTTCGGCGGCCGTGCGGCCCATCGGCGCCCGCTTGCCCGGATCGCGGTTGCCGCCCGCGCCGAACACGACCGCCACCCGGGCGCCGCCGGCGTGCTCGCGCAGCGTCTCCAGTACCGCGCGCAACGCGCCGGGCTTGTGCGCGTAGTCCACCAGCGCAAGGAAGCCCTGACCGCGGTCGACCGGTTCGAGCCGGCCCGGCACCGTCGCGGTGCGCAGACCCGGCGCGGCCTGCTCGGGTGACACGTCGACCGCGTCCAGCAGCGCGGTGGCGAGCAGGCAGTTGGCCACGTTGTAGCGGCCGGGCAGTCCGATCCGCAGCCCGTGGTGTACGCCGGCCGGGTCCTCGGCGACGAACTCCTGGGCGACGTGACCGACGGCGCGCACCTGCTCGGCCCGCCAGTCGGCGTCGCGGCCGGTGGCGCTGACGGTCACCGGCGCGGTGGCCAGCGCCGCCATCTCCCGGCCGGCCTCGTCGTCGACGCAGATCACCGGCAGGTCGGCGCATGCGGCCGACCGCGGGTCGAACAGCCGTGCCTTGGCGGCGAAGTAGTCGGCCATCGTCGGGTGGAAGTCCAGGTGGTCGCGCGAGAGGTTGGTGAATCCGCCGACGGCGAACCGCACGCCGTCCACCCGGCCGAGGCTCAGCGCATGGCTCGACACCTCCATCACCACGGTGTCGACGCCGTGCTCCACCATCACCGCCAGCAGTGCCTGCAGGTCGGGCGCCTCGGGCGTGGTCAGTGCGCTGGGCTGGTCCCGGCCGGCGATCCGCACGCCGACCGTGCCGATCAGGCCCGCCACCCGGTCGGCTGCACGCAGGCCCGCCTCCACCAGGTAGGTGGTGGTGGTCTTGCCCGAGGTGCCGGTCACCCCGATCACCCGCAGGCGCTCCGACGGCCTGCCGTAGACGGTGGCCGCCACGTCGCCCAGCACCGCACGCGGGTCGGGATGGACCAGGACCGCGACGTCGGTCCCGGTGTCGATGAGGTCGGCGCCTGCCGCATCGGTGAGCACCGCCGCCGCACCGCCCGCGACGGCCGCCCCGACATAGCGGGCGCCGTGCGACGAGGAACCGGGCAGGGCGGCGAACAGGTCACCCGGCCGGGCGTCCTGTCCGCGCAGGGTGACCCCGGTGATCTGGATGTCAGGCAGCGGCGCGACCCCGCGCGGGACCGCTGTCACCCGCTCGGCCAGCGGCCCGAGCGGGGATCCGGCGGGGTGGCTGGGACGCAGGTTCATGGCGATGACACAGTACCGATCCCGGCACCGGCGGTGCTTCTACAGGTCAGCTCGCCTGCAGCGTGAGCGGCGGGCCGGGGTCCGGTGAGAGGGGCACGTTGTCGCGCTGCAGCAGCCACGATGCGATGTTGTGGAACAGCGGGGCAGCCGAGGAACCCGGCGTGCCGTCGGCCGCGCGGTGCGGAGCGTCCATCATCACGCCCACGACGTAGCGCGGGTCGTCGACGGGCGCCATGCCGGCGAAGGTGATCCAGTAGACGTCGCTGTAGTAGCAGCCGCAGGCGGGGTTGATCTGCTGGGCGGTGCCGGTCTTGCCCGCGATCTGGTAGCCCTCCACCGCGGCCGCCGGACCGGTGCCCTGCTGGGTGCCCATCGGGTCGCGCTGGACGACGGCGCGGAACATGTTGCGCACCGTGCGCGCGGTCTCCGGTGAGACCACCTTGATCCCCTCCGGGCGCGGTTCGTCGGTGCGGCTGCCGTCGGCCGCGACGGTGCCCTTGATGATCCGGGGCGGGATTCGCACGCCGTCGTTGGCGATGGTCTGATACATGCCGGTCATCTGCAGCAGGGTCATCGAAAGGCCTTGTCCGATGGGCAGGTTGGCGAAGGAGCTGCCCGACCACTGGTCGATGGGCGGCACCAGGCCGGCGCTCTCGCCGGGCAGGCCGACTCCGGTGCGCTGGCCGAGGCCGAACCGGCGCAGCATGTCGGCGTAGCGTTCCGGCCCGACGCGCTGGGCCAGCATCAGTGTCCCGACGTTGGAGGACTTCCCGAACACGCCGGTGGTGGTGTACGGCATCACCCCGTGCTTCCACGCGTCACCGACCGTGACGCCGCCCATGTCGATGGATCCGGGCACCTGCAGGACCTCGTCGGGATTGGTCAGCCCGTACTCGATCGCCGACGCCGCGGTCACGATCTTGTTCACCGAGCCGGGTTCGAACGGCGAGGAGACCGACAGGTTGCCGTTCTGCTTGTGCTCCTGGCGGCCGATGTCCTGCGAGGGGTCGAACGTGTTGTCGTTCGACATCGCCAGCACTTCACCGGTTTTCGCGTCCAGCACCACGGCGGAGACGTTCTTGGCGCCGGAGGCGTCCTTGGCCTGCTGCACCTGCTGCTGGACGTGGAACTGGATGTCGTCGTCGATCGTCAGCATCACCGTCGAGCCGTCGACCGAGTCGTGCCGGTTTCGGTAGCTGCCGGGGATGACCACACCGTCGGAACCGCGGTCGTAGGTGATCGAGCCGTCGGTGCCGGCCAGCACCGCGTCCAGCGAGTCCTCGAGTCCGAGCAGCCCGTGGCCGTCCCAGTTGATGCCGCCGACGATGTTGGCCGCCAGCGATCCGCCCGGATACTGGCGGAGATCCTGACGCTCGGTGCCGACCTCGGGGAACTTCGCGGTGATCGCGTCGGCCACGGACGGGTCGACCGCGCGGGCCAGATACACGAATGACTCGTTGCTGCGCAGCTTCTTGAGCACCGTCTTCATGTCGGGCTTGTTGCCGAGCCGGGCCGCCACCTCGGTGGCGATGTCGCGCAGCCGGCGCTGGGGGTCCGGCGCCTGCGGCGTTTCGGCCGAATTCTTCGAAAAGGCCTCTTCGAGCTCCTTGCGCACCTTCACCGGCTGGAACGTCAACGCCCGTGCCTCGATGGTGAAGGCCAGCTTGTCGCTGTTGCGGTCGACGATGCTGCCGCGCACCGCCTTCTCCACATCGGTCACCTTGAGCTGGCCGGCGGCCTCGGCGCGCAGCCCCTCGGCCCGCGGTACCTGCAAGCTGAACAACTGCCCGGCCGCGACGAGCAGCAGCACGAAGATCACCGCCATGCCGCCGCGGTGCCGGAACGTGAACGACGAACTGCGCAGGCCGGTTTCGACCGAGGTCTCCCGCGTACGCCGGGCGCGCGCCGAGTGTTCGGCCGACGGCGCCGCACCCCGTCGGGGCTTGGCGTTCGGCCGGGCAGGACGGCGCCGTCCGGCGTCGCGGCTCATGCCTGGGGCCCGGGCAGCGGTGCGGCGACCGGGGTGAACTGCTCGGCGCCCGTGGCCGGAGCGGGCGCGGGCGGTGCCTGCGGGGTGGCAAGAGGAGGCGGTGCCGCGGCGGCGACCGCTTCCGGGGCCACCTGGTCGGGCGCGGGGCCCGGCAGCAGCGGCAGGCCCGGAACAGGCAGCGGCGCCGGGGCGGGCGCGGCGGCCGGCGGCGGCGCGACGGCCAGCGGCGCCGCGTCAGGCGCGACCGGCGCACCCGCGGCGGGCAGCGGCAGAGCCGGTCCGGGCGACGCCGGCGGTCCGTCCGCGGTGCCGTGCGGTGCGGTTCCGAGCGGCACGGCAGGCGTCGCTACGGGCGATCCGGGCAGGCCGGTGCGGTCGGGCATCCGAACAGTCACCTCACGAGGATCGACCACTCGCGGCGCGGGAGGCGGTTGCGGCGTCGGCGTGTCGTCGGGCAGCGGAGCGTTCAGCGGTGGCGGCGGGACGCCCTCGGCCGGTTTCGGTGTGCCGACGACCACCCAGTTGCCCGCGGGATCCTGGACGAGGTGGGCGGTGTCGCGCGACGGGATCATGCCCAGACCGCGGGCCGCCTCGGCCAGCGCGGGTGCTGCCTGCGCCTCCAGCACGTCGCGCTCGAGCGCCTCCTTCTGCTGGAGCAGTGCCTGGTTGGTCTCGCGGGCCGCACCCAGTTGGTAGGACCGCTCGGCGGCGCCGGTGGACAGCCACAGCGTGATGCCGAGGCCCATACCCAGTGCCCCGATGACCAGCACCACGAACGGCACCCGGGCGACCAGGGTCCGCGGGTTCAGCTCGATCTCGGCGAGCCTGACCAGCAGCCGTTGCCGCAGCGGAGGCCGAATGACTTTAGGGGCCTTGGCCTTGCGCGCCTTGGCGCGGGCCTTGGCCTGGCTGGCGTTCTTCGGCCGCGCGGGTACGGCCACCGCGCCGGAGGACGGCTTGGCCGGCCGGGCGACGGGTCCGGTCTGCGGTGCGGACCGCTGGGGCCCGCGCTCGCGGGTGGGCCTGCCCCGGCGCGACGGCGTGTCGACCGGGCGGCGAGCTCCGCCACGGACCGGTTGGCGGGCAGTACGCCGCCGATCGGCGCCCCGGTCGACCGCGTTTCGCTTCACCTTCATGCCACTTCCCTTCCGGCAACCTTCTCCAGCGCGCGCAGGCGCACGGGGGCGCTGCGCGGATTGCGCTCGATCTCCTCGGGGGCGGCACGCTCGGCGCCACGCGTCAGTGCGACGAATTCCGGCCCGTGGCCAGGTAATTCGACAGGCAGACCCGGCGGTGTGCGCGATGCGGTGGCCTCTGCGAACCGGGTCTTGACGATGCGGTCCTCCAGGGACTGGTAGGCCATCACCACGATCCGCCCGCCGGCGTCCAGCGCGTCGAGCGCGGCGGGCAGGGCGTCGCGCAGCGAGTCCAGTTCGCCGTTGACCGCGATGCGCAGCGCCTGGAACGTGCGCTTGGCGGGATGACCACCGGTGCGACGGGCAGGGGCCGGGATGGCTTCGTAGAGCAGTTCCACCAACTCGCCCGTGCTGGTGAACGGCGCGCGGGCGCGGCGACGTACGACGAACTTGGCGATCCGGCCGGCGAACCGTTCTTCGCCGAACTCGCGCAGCACCCGGGCCAGGGCCTTCTCGTCCCAGGTGTTGAGCACCTCGGCCGCGGTCAGCGGGGCGTCGGAATCCATCCGCATGTCCAGAGGGGCGTCGGCGGAGTAGGAGAAGCCCCGTTCCGGACGGTCGAGCTGCATCGACGAGACGCCGAGGTCGAACAGGAAGCCGCGGACGTCCGCCGCCCACGAGCCGGATCCGGTCAGGGCGTCGGCGATGCCGTCGTAACGGGTGCGCACCAGGTGGACCCGGTCGCCGAACGGGGCGAGCCGTTCGCCGGCGATCGCCAGGGCGTCCGGGTCGCGGTCGAGGCCGATCACGCGCAGCTCGGGCAGCAGTGAGAGGAAGCGCTCGGAGTGTCCACCGGCGCCGAGGGTGGCGTCGACGAGCACCGCGCCCGCGCCGTCGGCGCCGCGGCGGGTCAGCGCCGGCATCAGCAGTTCGACACAGCGGTCCAGCAGGACCGGGACGTGTTCCATCGCCACCCCCGAAGAACCGTTCTGTGAATAGAGCACCCCTGCATCGAGGTCCCTGCCCGAGAGCGCGGACCTGGCGTCGGGGAAGTACGCCAGGGCCGGATCGGACAGAGGCCACGATGCACGGGCGACATGCGGACCGAAGGCCGGGTGGTGTCCCCGGCCCGCGGGGGACTCAGATGATGTCGCGCAGAGTTTCATCGGTTGCCGCGGAGAAGTTCTCTTCGTGGGTCTGCTGGTACTCCTGCCATGCTTGGGCGTCCCAGATCTCCAAGTAGTCAACCGAACCGATCACCACGCACTCCTTGGAGAGGTTTGCGTAGCGGCGGTGGTCGGCCGACAGGGTGATCCGGCCTTGCGCGTCGGGATGCTGTTCGTCGGTGGCGGCGGCCAGGTTGCGCAGGAATGCACGCGCCTCGGGATTGGACCGCGACGCCTGCGACGCCCGCCGCGCGAGCTTCTCGAATTCGTCCCGCGGGTAGACCGCCAGGCTGTGGTCCTGACTCTTGGTCACCATCAGCCCTCCTGCCAGTGCGTCGCGGAACTTGGCGGGCAGTGTGAGCCGCCCCTTGTCGTCGAGCTTCGGCGTGTAGGTGCCCAGAAACATCCGGCCACCTCCCGCCTCGCTCCGATGCATGCCACTTTACCCCACAATCCCCCACTTTGCTCCATCTAGTGTGTGCGAGCTCGACAAATTCCCCACCAGTGACCCACAAGGGCACATCGCGGGTGGCCGTCCTATGCCTCGGACGGGGCTCGATCGGGCATCAGAGCAGCTCAGCACAGCCACAGGAGAAGGTGGGGCGGAGTGGGGCGCTACGCGGGCGGCAGCTGGGAGCGGCGTGTCGCGGAGTCGCCCACAGACATGAAAAAGGGGTAGCCCGCATCGGGCTACCCCTGTGAACCGAAGACTCGGCTACTCGTCGAAGCGACGGCGGAAGCGATCCTCCATCCGGCTGGTGAACGAGTTGCCCGAGCCCTTGTGCTTCTTCGTCGACCGCGACGACGCCTCGGGCGCCGAACGGTCCCGCGCGCCGGTCACCCGCGGGCCGGTGATCGCGAACACCACGCCGGCGAACATCAGCACGAAGCCGATCACCGAAAGGATCGGGAACGTGCCGATCATGGTGGCCTTGATGGCGACCCCGCAGACCAGAAGGCCCAGACCGACCACGAAGAGCGCCGCGCCCTGCAATCGGCGGCGGGCCGAGGGCGCACGCAGGGTTCCACCCCGGACGCTCGAGGCGAACTTGGGGTCCTCGGCATACAGCGCGCTCTCGATCTGATCGAGCATGCGCTGCTCATGATCGGAGAGTGGCATACGTCCCTCCTCGCCGGTACGGCCGGTCACGGTGTTCAAAGTCATGCATGCCCGCATTCACGGACACCTAATAGTCATGATACGAGGTCGATCTGAGCCGTACCACCTAGTTCGTCGCACGATTGTATGACGTGCACCGCCATTGGGACGCCACCACCTCGCCCCGGATAATGGAGGCGACGGTAGAGCACCCTGGAGAGGCGACACATTGGCGACATTTCTGATCGATCTGTCGCCCGACGACATGGCGCGCCGGCTTTCCGACGCGCTCAGCGTGTACGTGGACGCGATGCACTACCCGCGCGGCACCGAGGAGCAGCGGGCGTCCATGTGGCTCGAACACACCCGCAGGCACGGCTGGAAGGCGGTGGCCGTGGTCGAGACGCCCGACGGTGCGGCGGAGCCTCCCCTCGACGAGCTGCAGGCCGCACCGCTGCTGGGGGTGGCCTACGGGTACTGCGGCGCCCCGGACCAGTGGTGGCAGCAGCAGGTGGTCGCCGGGTTACAGCGGGTCGGAGCCGAGCATTCGCGCATCGCCGAGCTGATGACCAGCTATTTCGAGCTCACCGAACTGCACATCGACCCCGCGGCACAGGGCCGGGGCCTCGGCGAGGCGCTGGCCAGGCGGTTGCTCGCGGACCGCACCGAAGACCACGTGCTGCTGTCCACGCCGGAGACCAGCGGCGAGGCGAACCGGGCCTGGCGGCTCTACCGCAGGCTGGGCTTCGCCGACGTGATCCGCGGCTACCACTTCGCCGGCGATCCTCGCCCGTTCGCCATCCTCGGGCGCGCTCTGCCGCTCTAGTCCGCCCGTCGGGCCACTGGGCAACGCCCGGTCTGGCACGATGACCGGGTGCGCGCCCGCCCGTCCGCAAAACGCCGAACCCGTCTGCTGGTACTGGCCCTGCTGGTGCTGATGCTGCCGATGATGGTGGGGTGCGTGCGTGTGCGTGCGTCCATCACGGTGTCGCCGGACGACCGGGTGTCGGGGCAGATCGTCGCCGCCGCCAAGCCCCGCGACGAGAACGACAAGGGCCCGCAGCTGCTCAACAGCCTGCCGTTCGCGACGAAGGTGGCGGTCACCGAGTACGAGCGTGACGACTACGTGGGCTCGCAGGCGGTGTTCTCCGACCTCACCTTCGCCGAACTCCCCCAGTTGGCGAACATGAACCGCGACGCGGCCGGCGTCGACATCTCCCTGCGCCGCGCGGGCGACCTGGTGATCCTCGAGGGCCGCGTCGACCTGACCTCGCTCAGCGATCCCGAGGCCGACGTGTCGCTCTCGGTGTCCTTCCCCGGCGAGGTGACCTCGACCAACGGCGACCAGCTCAGTGCGGAGATCGTCGAGTGGAAACTCCGCCCCGGAGTGGTGACCACGATGAACGCCCAGGCCCGCTACACCGACCCCAGCGCCCGCTCGTTCACCGGCGCCGCGATCTGGCTCGGCCTGGCGTCGATACTGGTTGCCGGCGTCGTCGGCGCGCTGGCCTGGACGAGCCGCGACCGCTCCCCCCGCTTCGGCGAGGAGCCGGCGAAGGACGCATGACCGGCGCGCGGCGGCCCCCGTGCGCCTGGCTTGCCGAGAAACCCTCGACACGCTCTACTCTTAGTGCACTCGGGGGCGAGATCAGCACGCGAGAAAGGGGTGCCCGCTGAGCGTGGATGCCGCGGCACCGTCAGCCGTCGAGCTGGCCCGTGCCGTCACCGACCAACTGCGGGACTATCTCCGGGACCGCCGCCGGGACAGCGCCTACATCGGCCCGGAGTACGCAGAAGTGACCGCCGCGCTGGAGGAATTCGTCCTGCGCGGAGGCAAACGGGTACGACCGGCGTTCGCCTACTGGGGCTGGCGCGCGGTGGCCGGCCGGGACGCCGACCCCGGGATCCTCCGGCTCTTCGCCGCCCTGGAACTGCTGCACGCCTGCGCCCTGGTCCACGACGACGTCATCGACGCGTCGGCGACGCGACGCGGCCTGCCGACCGTGCACCGGCTGTTCGCCGAGCGGCACCGCGGGCAGAACTGGCACGGGTCCGCCGAGCAGTTCGGCCTGTCTGCCGCGATCCTGCTCGGCGATCTCGCGCTGGTGTGGGCCGACGACATCGTCGCCACCGCCGATCTCCCGCACGACGCGCACCGGCGGGTGCAAGGGGTGTGGGCCGACATCCGCACCGAGGTGCTCGGCGGGCAGTTCCTCGACATCGTCGCCGAAGCCGGCGGCGCCGACTCGGTGGCCTCGGCGATGACCGTGAACACCTACAAGACGGCGTCCTACACCGTGTCGCGGCCGCTGCAGATGGGCGCCGCCGCGGCAGCGGACCGTCCCGACGTGCAGACGATCTTCCACGAGGTGGGCACCGACCTCGGGATAGCCTTCCAGCTCCGCGACGACGTGCTCGGGGTGTTCGGCGACCCCGCCGTCACCGGCAAGCCCTCCGGTGACGACCTCCGCTCGGGCAAGCGCACGGTACTCGTCGCCGAGGCCGTCGAGCTGGCCGAGCGCACCGACCCGGTCGCGGCCAAACTGCTGCGGACGTCGATCGGCACCCAGCTCACCGATGCGCAGGTGCGCGAGCTGTGTCAGGTCATCGAGTCCGTCGGTGCGCTGGCCGCGGTCGAGGAGCGCATCGAACTGCTCACCCGGCGCTCACTGGAGCGACTGGCCGCCGCGCCGATCGATGCGCGCGCCAAGGCCGGACTGGCCGAACTCGCGAGATCGGCCGCCAACCGGTCCGCCTGACAGCATGACGACCGAAACCGGAACTCCGAGAACAACTGTGGCGCAGCATCTGTCGCGGCTGGCCGCCTTCGCCTCGTCGGGCGCGGCACGGCCGGCCCTGCTGGGCTGCCTGGGCGCCGCGCTGATCACCATCGGCGCGCTGGGCGCGGGCAGCACGAGGCTGCACGACCCGCTGCTGGAGTCACTGCACCTGTCGTGGCTGCGCTTCGGGCACGGCCTGGTGCTGTCCTCGCTGCTGCTGTGGGGCGGGGTGGCGGTGATGCTGATCGCGTGGCTGTGGCTGGGGCGGCGGGTGATCGACGGGACCGCAACCGAGTACACGATGGTCGCGACCACGGGGTTCTGGATCGCCCCGCTGCTGTTGAGCGTGCCGGTCTTCAGCCGCGACACCTACTCCTACCTGGCACAGGGCGCCCTGCTGCGCGACGGCTTCGACCCGTACCTGGTGGGCCCGATCGAGAATCCGAACCCGCTGCTGGACAACGTGAGTCCGATCTGGACCACCACCACCGCACCGTACGGACCGGCCTTCATCCTGATCGCCAAGTTCGTCACCATGCTCGTCGGCGACGACGTCATCGCAGGCACCATGCTGCTGCGGCTGTGCATGCTGCCGGGACTGGCACTGCTGATCTGGGCCGCGCCGCGGGTGGCCCGCCACGTCGGCGCCAACGGCGCGGCGGCACTGTGGATCTGCGTGCTGAACCCGCTGGTGATCATCCACCTGATGGGTGGCGTGCACAACGAGATGCTGATGGTCGGGCTGATGGTCGCAGGCATCGCGCTGACCTTCGGTGGCCGGCCGGTCTGGGGCGTGGGCCTGATCGCGCTCGCGGTGGCGGTCAAGGCGACCGGCGGACTGGCACTTCCGTTCATGGTGTGGGTGTGGATGCGTCAACTGCAGGACCGTCGCGGGTACCGGCCGCTGCGCGCCTTCGCCGCTGCCACCGCCGCGTCGTGCGCCGTCTTCGTCGCCGTGTTCGCCGTGGTGTCCGCCCTGGCCGGCGTCGGCCTGGGCTGGCTGACCGCGCTGGCCGGATCGGTGAAGATCATCAACTGGCTCACCCTGCCGACCGCGGCGGCCCAACTGGTCAACGTGATCGGCGGACTGATCCTGCCGGTGAACTTCTACGCCGTGCTCGACGTCACCCGCATCATCGGCATCGCGATCATCGCGATCTCACTTCCGCTGCTGTGGTGGCGGTTCCGCCACACCGATCGCGAGGCGCTGATCGGCATCGCCGCGGTGATGGGCGTGGTGGTGCTGTTCGTGCCCGCCGCCCTGCCCTGGTATTACACCTGGCCGCTCGCCGTGCTGGCCGCGCTGGCGCAGAGCCGGCCCGCCATCGCGCTCATCGCCGGGTTCTCGACGTGGATCATGGTGATCTTCAAACCCGACGGCGCGCACGGCATGTACTCGTGGGCCCACGTGCTGCTCGCCACGGCATGCGCTGCAGTGGCCTGGTATTCGCTCTATCACCCCGACCGGCGGCCGGGTCAGTACGCCATCGCCTGGGCGCGGCGCACCACCTCGCGTGCCTGATGTGAGCGCAGCGCGTCCACTGGTCGCGCATTGGTCTGCCGCTCGGTGCTGCCGTCGCGGCTGATCGTCAGCGACGGGTCCGGGGTGAACAGCCACCGCACGATCTCGGTGTCGCGGTACCCGCCGTCTCGCATCACCACCAGCAGCCCGGGCAGGGGCTTGATCACCTGCCCGGAGTCGTCGAAGAACAGTTTCGGCACCACCACGGTGCCGCCACGGCGGACGCCGATGAGGTGGCCCTCGCGCAGGTGCTGATGGACTTTGGTCACCGGAATGCCGAGCATCGATGCGACGGCGGGCAGGTCGTAGACGGCCTCGTCGCGCTCCAATACATCGTCAGCGGCCGGAATGCTGCTCACGGCATCGAGTCTAGGGCCAAACGCGACTCGTAACATGTGTTCGGTGGAGCCCTACCCCCAGCATCCGGATCCGCTCGTCGGCACCGTGCTGGACGGGCGCTACCGCGTCGACGCCCCGATCGCCGCCGGCGGCATGTCGACGGTCTACCGCGGCCTGGACGAGCGTCTGGACCGGCCGGTGGCGCTGAAGGTGATGGAGGCCCGCTACGCGGGCGATCAGCACTTCCTCACCCGGTTCCAGCGGGAGGCCCGGGCCGTCGCGCGGCTGAAGGGCGACGGCCTGGTCGCCGTGTACGACCAGGGCATCGACCGCGGCCACCCGTTCCTGGTGATGGAGCTCGTCGAGGGCGGCACGCTCCGCGAACTGCTGCGCGAACGCGGTCCGATGCCGCCGCACGCCGCGGCCGCGGTATTGGCGCCGGTGTTGTCCGGGCTGGCCGTCGCCCACCGCGCCGGTCTGGTGCACCGCGACGTCAAACCGGAGAACGTGTTGATCTCCGATGACGGCGAGGTCAAGATCGCCGACTTCGGCCTCGTCCGTGCCCTCGCCGAGGCGAAGATCACCTCGACGAGCGTCATTCTCGGCACCGCGGCCTACCTGTCGCCCGAGCAGGTCGCCTCCGGTGACTCCGGTCCGCGCAGCGACGTCTACGCCGTGGGGGTGCTCGCCTACGAGTTGCTCACCGGAGACACCCCGTTCAGTGGCGACACCGCACTGGCGGTGGCCTACCAGCGGATGGACCATGACGTCGCACCGCCGAGTTCGGTGATCGCGGGCGTGCCGCCGCAGTTCGACGATCTGGTCCTGCGGGCCACATCCCGCGACCCCGCACAGCGGTACGCCGACGCCCAGGACATGGGCGACGACCTCGCCGACATCGCCGACGAACTGCGACTGCCGGCCTTCCGGGTGCCCGTCGCCAGGAATTCGGCGGCGCACGCGTCGGCCACCCGGGCGCACACCCGTGCGCCCGTCGCCGCCGCCACGCCCGCACCGCCGCGTCAGCCCACCCGCGAACTCACCCGCGGCCCCGACGACTGGCCCGCCGAACCGAGCCGCGACGACGAATATCCCTCGGCGACCGACCATTTCGCCGGTATCCCGATCGACGAGTTCTACTGGGCCCGGCAGCGGGCCCGGCGGACGCTGCTGTTCTGGGTGATCGCGGTGCTCACGCTCACCGGCCTGCTCGGCACCGCCGCCTGGACGCTGGGCACCAATCTGCCCGGGCTGCTCTAGTCGCGCAGCATCTCCGCCACGAGGAACGCCAGCTCCAGGCTCTGCTGGGTGTTCAGTCGCGGGTCGCACGCGGTCTCGTAGCGGCCGGCGAGGTCGGTGTCGGAGATGTCCTGCGCGCCACCGAGGCATTCGGTGACGTCCTCGCCGGTGATCTCGACGTGGATGCCGCCCGGATGGGTGCCCAACGCCCGGTGCACCTCGAAGAATCCCTGCACCTCGTCGACGATGCGGTCGAAGTGCCGGGTCTTGTAGCCGGTGGACGACTCGTGGGTGTTGCCGTGCATCGGGTCGCACTGCCAGATCACCCGGTGGCCCGTGGCCTGCACCTTCTCGATGATCGGCGGGAGCAGATCGCGCACCTTGTGATTGCCCATCCGGGTGACCAGTGTCAGCCGGCCGGGCTCGTTGTGCGGGTCCAGTCGCTCGACGTACTCGACTGCCATCTCCGGCGTGGTGGTCGGGCCGAGCTTGACGCCGATCGGGTTGGCGATCGTCTCGACCAGGCCGATGTGGGCGCCGTCGAGCTGGCGGGTGCGCTCGCCGATCCACACGTAGTGCGCGGACAGGTCGTAGAGCCGCGGTTCGGGCTGGCCGGCCGGGAAGTCGGTGGACAACCGCAGCATCGCCCGCTCGTAGTCGAGCACCAGGGCCTCGTGGCTGGCGTAGATCTCGGCGGTCTGCAGGTTCGGGTCGTTGACGCCGCAGGCATTCATGAACCGCAGGCCGCGGTCGATCTCGCCGGCCAGCGCCTCGTAGCGGGCACCGGCGCGCGAGGTGCGGACGAATTCGCGGTTCCAGTCGTGCACCAGGTCCAGCGACGCCAGGCCGCCGGAGGTCAGCGCCCGCACCAGGTTCATCGCGGCGCTGGCGTTGGCGTAGGCGCGGACCAGCCGCGACGGGTCGTGCTCCCGCAGCGCCGCGTCGGGGGCGAAGCCGTTGACCATGTCGCCGCGGTAGGACCGCAGCCCCAGCGCGTCGATGTCGGCCGACCGCGGCTTGGCGTACTGGCCCGCGATGCGGGCCACCTTGATCACGGGCATGCTGGCGCCGTAGGTCAGCACCACCGCCATCTGCAGGAGCGTGCGGATGTTGGCGCGGATGTGCGGCTCGGTGTTGTCGGCGAACGTCTCCGCGCAGTCACCGCCCTGCAGCAGGAATGCCTCACCGCGCGCGACGTCGGCGAGCAGGCTCTTGAGCCGCTCGATCTCCGACGGCACGGTGATCGGCGGAACGCTCTCCAGCACCGTCCGCATCGCCTTGGCCGTGGCGGGATCCCAGCTGGGTTGCTGGACGGCCGGGCGGGCCAGCGCGGCGTCGAGCCGTCGCCGCAGGTCCTCGGGCAGCGGCGGCAGGTCTGGGAGCTGGTCGATGGGTACGTCGACGGTCCAGTTCACCCATTCATGGTAACTGGGCGGCGCATCGGAATTTACGCAGTCGACTGCAGGTCAGCTCGGCGGACGACGGCCGAGGCCCGTCATCGTCTGGAAGCGCAGCAGGTTGTGCCGCGCGTCGACCAGCGCGTCATGGGCGTCACGTGGCCGGGGCGGCATCCGCGGTGACCCGCGTTCCTCCCAGAACTGCCGTAATTCGCGGGTGAATCGCGGCATCGCCGGCGGCAAACTGGTCATCGGTCCCCACAGCTGGCAGAGCACCACGTGGTCGTAGGCGCCGACCCACGCCCACAGCTCGATCGTGTCGTCGCCGTCGATGCCGAAGAAGTCCTCGAGCTCGGTGCGGATCTGCCTCCTCGAGCGCCACAGTGGCGACGCCGGCGACGGCAGCTTGGGCAGCACGTTCTTGCGCACCCAGCTGCCGGCCCGGTCCGGATCGAATTCCGTTGAGATGGCGTAGTATTCGCGGCCATCCTCGGCTGCGACACCGATCGAGATGAGCTCGATGGTGCGGCCGTTGTCGATGAACTCGGTGTCGTAGAAGTACCGCATCAGGCGACCCGCCCGCGGTCACGGTCGCGTGCGGGCGCGATCGCCGGACCGGGTCCCGGCGCCGGGGCGGCGTGGATCTCGCGGTCGAGCTCGGCGTCGACCTTGGCGTCCTCGGGGAACTGCGGCTCACCGGCGACGACGTGCTGCAACCACAGCTTGGCCTGCACCACGGGCCGGCGCAGCCTGCGCTCGCGCTCGAGCGCGCGGTGCATCTTGCGCGGCCGGTTGGTGTAGCGCCACCGTGCCCACGGGGCGTGCGGCCGCGACAACCGGATGGCGCCGACGATCAGCAGCGGGGTGATGAACATGCCCACCAGGCCGGTCCACACCTTGCCCTTGAACAACACGATCACCGCCAGGGCCAGGGTCAGCACCGCGATCGCGATCACCGACGCCCGCGCCGCCAGGGAGTGGTCGTCGCGCCAGATGCCGACGTCGAAGAACGACAGCGGGTTGAACCCCACCACCAGCAGCCCGGCCACCGCCACCGCGGCGAACACGGCATCGACCGACGTGCGGCCGTCCTCGGACCAGTAGACGTCGGACAGGTGCAGGATCAGCGCGAACTCGTCGAGCACCAGCGCCGCGCCGACCCCGAAGCCAATGGCCGCGGCGGTGAATTCGGGAACTCCACCGTTCACCGCCAAGGTCACCATCGCCAGTCCGGAGATCATGACCAGGATCACGCCGATCACCACGTGATGAATGTGCAACCCGCTCCCACCAGTGGAGATGTTGCGCGGTTGCCACCACTTGCGGGGCGCATCGCTGTCGGCGTTGCGCCGGATGTAGCGGACGATCGTGCGCGTCACGAAGAACGTGAGGATGAATGCGACCAGACAACACACCAGCGGAAGGCGGTCCCGGGTGACTCCCGCGGTGAGAAAGTCCAGATCGAAGGTCACGTGCACGCAGAAAACTTACGCCGACCTGCACGCCGAATTCGGCGTCGGGTCCGGCATGGCTTCCCGGCGCGTCGTTGCCCACCGATAGTCTGATCGGCGACATGAGTACTCGGCAGTCGCCCGGTGGGGCTGGTCTGGCGCCCACCATCGCGTGGCGGCTGTTCCAGTTGTCGACCCTCGCCGCCCTGGGCTGGGCCGCATGGCGGCTGCTCGGCCACGTCCCCTACCGCATCGACGTCGACGTCTACCGGATGGGCGGCCGGGCCTGGCTCGACGGCAGGCCGCTGTACGCCGACGGGGCGATGTTCGCCACCAAGGGTGGGCTCGACCTGCCCTTCACCTACCCGCCGCTGGCCGCCATCGCGTTCGCCCCGTTCGCCTGGCTGTCGCTGTCCGCGGCCAGCATGGCGATCACCGCCACCACCCTGGTGCTGCTGATCGTGTCGACCACGATCCTGCTCACCCGCCTCGACGTGTGGCCGCACACCGCCGTGACGTCGGAGCCGGCGTGGCTGCGCAGGGCGTGGCTGGCGGCCGCCCTGGCGGCGCCCGCGGTCGTTTATCTCGAACCGATCCGGGCGAATTTCGACTTCGGGCAGATCAACGTCGTGCTGATGACGCTGGTGATCGCCGACTGCGTGCCGCGACGGACTGCGTGGCCGCGCGGGATGTTGCTCGGCCTGGCGATCGCGCTCAAGCTGACACCGGCGGTGTTCCTGCTGTACTTCCTGCTGCGCCGCGACACCCGCGCTCTGATCACCGCCGCGGCGTCGGTCGCCGCGGCCACCCTGGCGGGATTCGTGCTGGCCTGGCGGGATTCGATCGAGTACTGGACCGAGACGGTGCGCAACACCGACCGGATCGGCTCCGCGACACTGAACACCAACCAGAACATCGCCGGCGCGCTGGCCCGGATCGGCCTCGGCGAGGAGGTCCGGTTCGCGGTGTGGACGGCGTGCTGCTTCGCCGTGCTCGGGCTGACGGTGTGGGCGGCGCGGCGGCTGCTGCGGGCCGGTGAACCGGTGCTCGCCCTGATCTGCGTGGCGATGTTCGGGCTGGTGGTGTCCCCCGTGTCGTGGTCCCACCACTGGGTGTGGGTGTTGCCCGCAGTACTGGCCACCGGCGTGACCGCCGCGCGCCGCAGGTCGCTCGCGCTGGCCGCGGTGTCGGTGGCCGGGGTGGCGCTGGTGGTGTGGACGCCGATCACCCTGATGCCTGCGCACCGCGAGGCCGCGGCCTCGCTGTGGCGCCAGTTGGCCGGCGGGTCCTACGTGTGGTGGGCGCTGGCGGTCATCGTGGTGACGGGCATGGTGCGTGTGTCAACGGCGGACCGGGCCGGGTCGACACCCGACGCGACGCCGGTTCCGGCCGCCAGCTGAGTCGGGCCGGGAGCGGAGTCAGCCCGCAGCGGCCTCGGGGATGCGGTCGGCGGGCGGGGTGTCGGTGTCGGCTCCGACCTCCTTGCCGCCCTCCTTGACGTCGGCCGCGTAGAGGTCGACGTACTCCTGGCCGCCCAGCTGCATCAGCTCGTACATCACCTCGTCGATGACGGCCCGCTCGATGAACCGGTTGCCCGCCAGGCCCTCGAACCGGGTGAAGTCCATCGGCTTGCCGAACTTCACCTGCACGCGCCCGAAGTGCCACATCTTGCTGCCGGGCGGGTTGACCACATCGGTGCCGATCAACGCGACCGGGATGACGGGGATTCCGGTCTCGAGCGCCACCCGGGCCAGCCCGGTCTTGCCCTTGTAGAGCCGGCCGTCCGGCGAGCGGGTGCCCTCCGGGTACATGCCGAGCACCTTGCCGTCGTTGAGTATCCGCACTGCGGCGCTGAGAGCGTCCTTGGCGGCGTCGGCGTCGGTGCGGTCGATGGGCACCTGACCGGCGGCGGTGTAGAACCAGCGCTGGAACCAGCCCTTCAGCCCGGTGCCGGTGAAGTACTCGGCCTTGGCCAGATAGGTGATGCGACGCTTGACCACGAGGCACTTGTAGAAGCTGTCCGCCACCGCCAGGTGATTGCTGGCCAGGATGCACGCGCCAGACGTCGGAACATGCTCGAGCCCTTCGACTTTCGGGCGTCCGAGCAGCGACAGCAGCGGGCCCATGAAGACGTACTTAAAGAGCCAATACCACATGGATCCTCCCCATCGGACGCACCTGACGGTGCTCGGCGACAACTTTACCCAGGCACTGTGGAACGGACCACAGCACGGGACGTCACTCCTCGACGGTGACCGGGATGTGCTGATAGCGACCGGGGCCGGGCGGGTCCGCGGGCGGGTCCGCGGGCGGCCCCTGCGGCGCCGAACCCGGCGACGGCGGGGGTCGGTCGGGATCCTGCGGCGGGCCCATGTCCTCCACCACGGCGCGCACCACCGTCAGCAACGCGGTGCTGTGCTCGGCGATCACGCTCAGCAGTGGATGCTCCTCGCCGCTGACCAGCGCCGCGAGTGCGCAGACCGGGCACCACACCTGCTGGCAGGCACCCGGCGATCCGCTCGACGCCGCCCGCGCGGCCAGCAGCCGCACGGCAGGATCGAGGCGATCGAGGACGGCTTGGGCCAGTGCCCGCAGTTCGGGCGCCAGGTTCTGGTGTCGCCCCCCGGCGGCACCGGCGTCGGTGTCGGAGTCACTCACGCCGGCCACACCTCCGGATTGGGTCGGAATCGCACCGTCAGCTCATGCCCCCGCAGCTGCGCATCGGTCACGATGCACCGCCGCAGGACCGATGCCAGCCGTACGCGGCGCCGCATACCGCCTGCGCCGATGATCAGGTCATCGTCGACCCGGCCCAACGACAGTCCGGCGGAGTCGACCGCTGGCAACTCTAGCCGCAGTCGGTACACCGCTTCGAGGCCGCTGCCGGATTCCCGGTCCACCACCGGCCGCAGCGGCCCCGGTGGGGGTGACCCGTCGCGGCGCCGGGCGCCGTCGAGCAGTTCGGCGAGCGCCTTCGGACCGATCGGCTCGCCCGGCAGGTGCGGAACCAGCACGAGCGCGACATCGCCGACCGCCGCGTCGAGTTCGGTGAGCACCGCCTTCTGCTCGCCGATCCGCGCCGCGTACCACTCGAACGCCGGGTGCTCGGGCAGATTGCGGTACTCGAAGGAGTCGTCGCGCACCAGGTACTGGTTGACGATCAGCTCCGCGACCCGCACCCCCATCATCGCCAGCGATCCGAGGGTGCGCACCGCCTCGGCGGCCACCACCCGTTCGGCGGTCAGCACCAGATGTGCGCCGACCCGGGCACCGTCGGCCAGCAGTGATGTCAGCTCACGGGTGGCGGCGTCGATGCGCTCGACCAGCGCGATGACCGCCGCGGTCGTCGCGTCGTCGGCCCCGGTGGACAGCCTGCGGTGGCGGGGCCAGGCCCGTTCCAGGTAGAGGCCGAAGGTGGCGGGCAGGGTGAGCATCCGCAGGGCGTCGGCCGTCGAGGCGCAGTCCACCACGACGTGATCCCAGGTGCCCTCGGCGGCCAGCTCGCCGACCTCGTGCAGGCCGAGCACCTCCTGGACGCCCGGCAGTGCCGAGAGTTCCTCGGGGGCGAGCTCCGCGAGGTCCGAGTCGGGAAACTTGGCGGCGATCGGCGCGGCCACCTCGCGCCAGCGCTCACTCAGCAGAGCGAGGGTGTCGAGCGCGAGCGCGTCGAGGAATCCGCCGCCGTCGGCGAGGTCCCCGGTCTCCAGTTCGGCCGGCACCCTGGTGGGCTCGCGGCGTCCCGTCGGCACCACGACGGTGCCGAGCACGTCGCCGGTGGAGTGGGCCTGGTCGGTGGAGACGATGAGCACCCGCATGCCGGCCCGCGCGTCGCGCACAGCGGTCGCCGTGGCCAGCGTCGACTTGCCCACTCCCCCCTTGCCGACGAAGAGACTGATGCGGGCGGGGGTGGCCGGTGGCCGGTCACTCAGGTCAGTCAGCCTCGACTCGTTTCTTGAGGTCCTTCAACGCGGTGTCGGTCAGCCTGCGTTCGGCCTTGCGCTTGAGCAGACCGATCATCGGGATCACCAGGTCGACCGACAGTTCATAGGTGACGTCGGTGCCGGAACCCTTGGGCGTCAACCGGTATGCGCCCTGTAGCGCCTTGAGCAACGAACTGGACACCAGCGTCCACGTCACCGACGTGCGGTCGGCGGGCCACTCGTAGGCCAGCACCATGGTGTCCTTGAGCACGGCCGCGTCGAGCACCAGCCGGGCGGTCTTCGGGTTGCCCTTCGCGTCGGCCTCGAGGACCTCGGCCTCCTTGTACTCGGCAACCCAGTCCGGATACGAGCCGATGTCGGCGATCACGTCCATCACCGTCGTCGGATCGGCATCGATGTAGATCGTCTGTGCCGTTCTGTCCGCCACCTGCACCCCTCCTCGGCACGAAATCTACCCCGACCACCTCGTGCCAACCGCACGGCCGGGACGAGGACTATGACGTCGGCCGGGGCAGCCCCACCGGCCGGGACGCCTCGAGCGTCTGTTTGACCTCGAACGCCATCTTCTTACCGGCCACGCGGCGTTGATGATTGAGCTTGGCCAGATTCATCCGGGCCAGTTGCCACGCCGCGACTCCCGCCGGTTCGGCGTGCACGAAGTAGTGCAGGATGACCCCGTCCAGCGCCGGCTCCAGCCACACCTCCATGGTCCCGGTCAGCGCGCCGGTCACGGTCCAGCGATGGCCCTGCGGGCCGCGGTCCTCGACGACGGTGAGCCGCAGATCCGGCCACCAGCGCCGCCACGCCGCCGGATCGGCGACGGCGCGGCCCACGTCGGCCGGCTCGGCCGCCACGAACGTCTCGTCCGCGATCTGGATGCTGTTCATCGCCTCCAAGCTTCACATATGCTCCTTCGCCGCGTCGGGTCGGCCGACTAGGCTGAGGCGGCACATCAGCAAGCCGAGAGCCGGGAGGCCAGCACCGTGCGCGAGTTCAGCGTTCCCGCCGATTTCACCGTCGACGAACACGACAGCGTCGTCGGCGTCGCGTTCGCTCACGAGCGCGACGATCCGGACCACGTCATCTTCAGCCGCCTCGTCGACGGCACGTGGCAGGACGTCACCTGCGCTGCGGCCGCCGACCAGATCCGTTCCACCGCCCTGGGTCTGATCGCCAAGGGGATCAAGCCCGGCGACCGCGTGGCGCTGCTCTCGGCGACCCGGTACGAGTGGACGATCATCGACCTGGCCATCCTGGCCGCGGGCGCGGTGACGGTGCCGATCTACGAGACCTCCTCGGCCGAGCAGGTGCGTCACGTGCTGTCGGATTCCGGCGCGGTGGCGGTGTTCGCCGAGACCGATGCGCACGCGGACAAGATCGATCAGTTCGCCGGCGAGCTGTCCGATCTACGCACAGTGCTGCGCATCGAGGGCGCCGAACCCGCACTGCCCGCGCTGGCGGAGGCCGCCGCGTCGGTGGACGCCAAGGAACTCTCCGACCGGCTCGCGGCGATCTCCTCCGCCGACCCGGCCACGCTGATCTACACCTCGGGCACCACCGGCCGGCCCAAGGGCTGCCAGCTGACCCACGCCAACCTGCTCTACGAGATCCGCGGTGCCAGAGCATGTTTCCCCGACCAGCTCGCCAAGGGCGAACGCATGCTGGTGTTCCTGCCGCTGGCCCACGTGCTGGCGCGGGCCATCACGATCGCCGCGTTCACGAGCAAGGTGACACTCGGCTTCACCAGCGACATCAAGAACCTGGTGCCGCTGTTCGGCGTGTTCAAGCCGACGCTGGTGGTGTCGGTGCCGCGGGTGTTCGAGAAGGTGTACAACACCGCGGAGCAGAACGCCCGCAGCGACGGCAAGGGCCGGATCTTCGACATCGCGGCCGACACGGCGATCGAGTGGAGCAAGGCCGCCGACAAGGGTGGGCCGGGGCTGGTGTTGCGGGCCAAGCATGCGGTGTTCGACCGGCTGGTCTACGGCAAGCTGCGGGCCGCGCTCGGCGGGGACTGCCGCGCCGCGATCTCCGGCGGTGCCCCCCTCGGCGCCCGGCTCGGCCACTTCTACCGTGGCGTCGGCCTGACCATCTACGAGGGTTACGGCCTCACCGAGACCAGTGCGGCGATCACCGTCAACCGCGTCGGCGACATCAAGATCGGCTCGGTCGGGAAGTTGTTGCCCGGCAACAGCATGCGCCTGGGCGACGATGACGAGCTGCTGGTCAAGGGCGGCGTGGTGTTCAGCGGCTACTGGAACAACCAGGAGGAGACCGACAAGGTCTTCTCCGACGGCTGGTTCCACACCGGTGATCTCGGCGCCATCGACGAGGACGGCTTCCTGACGATCGTCGGGCGCAAGAAGGAGATCATCGTCACCGCGGGCGGCAAGAACGTCGCGCCTGCGGTGCTCGAGGACCAGCTGCGCGCGCATCCGCTGATCAGTCAGGCGATGGCGGTCGGGGACGCCAAGCCGTTCGTCGGTGCGCTGATCACCATCGACCAGGAGGCCTTCGACGGCTGGAAGGGCCGCAACGGCAAGGACAGCGGTGCCTCCGTCGGCGATCTCACCGAAGATCCGGACCTGGTAGCCGAGATCGACTCGGCGGTGAAAGAGGCCAACCAGGCGGTGTCCAAGGCGGAGGCCATCCGCAAGTTCCGCATCCTGTCCGTCGACTTCACCGAGGACACCGGCGAGCTGACCCCGACGCTGAAGGTCAAGCGCAAGGTGGTGGCGGAGAAGTTCGCCACCGACATCGAGGCGCTCTACGGGTCCGGTTAGAGCAGTCCGGCCAGCCGTCGGCCCTGGGTGTGCCACTGCCACTGGTCGACCACCCAGGCGCGGCCCGCGGCTCCCATCGCGGCGGCCCGGACGGGGTCGGCCAGCAGGTCGCTGACCGCGGTGGCGATGGCGGGCACGTCTCGGCCGTCGACCACCGTTCCGGTCTGGCCGTCCCGCACCGTCTCCGGGGCGCCGCCGGACCGCCCGGCGACCACGGGGACGCCGGTCGCCGAGGCCTCCAGGTAGACGATTCCCAACCCTTCCACGTCGAGGCCCGCACCGCGGGTGCGGCACGGCATCGCGAAGACGTCGGCCATCGCGTGGTGGGCCGGCAATTCGGCGGCGGGCACACCGCCGGTGAACACGACGTGGTCGGCCACTCCGTGCCGGGCGGCCAACTGCTCGAGGGCCTCCCGGTGCGGGCCGCCACCGACGACCACCAGCGCCGCTCCCGGAACGCGCCGCCGCACCTCGGCCAGCGCCCGGATCAGCATGTCCTGACCCTTGCGGGGAACCAGCCGGGACAGACACACCACCACGGGCCGGTCCCCCAACCCGTAACGGGCCCGCAGTTCGGCACGAGCGGCCGAATCGGGTGCGAACCGGTCGGTGTCCACGCCCGGCGGGAGGTGCTCGAGCGCGGCGGCGGGCCCGAACGCCGAGGCGAACCGTCCCCTGGTGTACCGGCTGACGTAGGTCACCACGTCGGTGCCGTCCCCGATGCGGCGCAACGCCGTTCGGGCCAGCGGCAGCATGGACCAGCCCACCTCGTGACCGTGGGTGCTGGCCAGCACGCGGTCCGCGCCTGCCCGCCGTGCCAGCGGTGCGAGCAACGCCAGCGGCGCCGCGGCGCCGAACCATACGGTCTCGATGTCGTGGCGGCGGATGAGCGCAGCCATCCTGGCGGCCACCGTCGGCTCGGGCAGCATCAGCGTGGTGGGATGCCGGACCACCTCGTACCCGGCCGCGCGGTCGTAGTCCGCGCATCCCGACCACGTCGGCGCGTACACGGTCAGCGCGTGTGAACCGGACGCCACCAGTTGACCCACCAGTGCCTCGAGATATGCCTGGATCCCGCCGCTGCGGGGCGGGAAATCGTTGGTGACCAGAAGGACTCGGGTCATTGTCCTTGCCACGCCCGCCAGCCGGCCTCCACCTCGGGCAGGCCCAGCCCGAGGGTGTCGCGCACCGCTGTCGCGACGTCGGGGTGTCCGGGGCCGCAGGCACGCAGGTACACCGCGCGCAACGCCGCCGCGCCGTGACTGTCGGCGACGTAGCGGCTGAACAGCCACGCCCGGTCGTACGCCAGCGACCGCACCGCCCCTGCGGTGTCCAGCTCGGCGTCGGTGGGCAGTCTCGCGGACATGCCCGCGCCGGGCGGAGGCGTCGGGGCGGGGCGCGCCACGTAGTCGGCGACTCCCTCGGTGAGCCAGCGCGGCGCGTCGGCAGCGGTGTCGGCCCGCGCCGCGTAGTGGAACAGCTCGTGACGCAGCACGATCCGCAGCGCCGGGGTGGTCATCGCGGCCGCACCGGGCGCGAACAGGATCCGGTCGGCGGTGGTGACGGCGGCGATGTCGGTGGTGGGGGCGCCGGGGGTCGGTGCGGCCAGCGCGGCGAACTGCGCGTCGGAGCTCGCGACGGCCACTACGATGTCGCGTCGCCAGTCCGGACCCCAGAACGCCGTCACCGCGTCGGCCGCGGGCCCCAGTTCATCGGCGATGCGGCGGGTCAGGGCGGCATTGCGATCACCGCCGACGGCGATCAGCGTGGCGGTACGACCGCCGGTCAGCGCAAGGCTCGTCGCGGCCGGCACGGACGCGGGGGCGGCGGGCACGGGCGCGGCGGTCTGCGGCACGGTCGGCGTCACAGACCGGTCGAGGAGCAGCAGCGCGCACATCAGTTCGGCCAGCAGCACGGCGAGCAGCAGACGTTTCGCGGACACGGGAGCCCTGACCGGGCCGGGTACGACGCCCGGCCTCAGTACCGGCGGACGTTGTAGATCGGCGCGTTGTCCACCGGGGCGACGCGCACCGGTGTGCCGTAGGTGGAGGCGTGCACCATCTGTCCGCCGCCGATGTAGATGCCGACGTGCGAGGCGTCCGAGTAGTACGTCACCAGGTCGCCGGGCTGCATCTGATCCATCGACACGGCCTGACCACCGCGGGCCAGCGCCTGGCTGGAGTGCGGCAGCGAGATGCCTGCCTGCTGGAAGGACCACATGACCAGGCCTGAGCAGTCGAATGCGCTCGGGCCGGAACCGCCCCACGAATAGGGCGAGCCGATCCGGCTCAGTGCCGCCTGCACCGCGACGGCGCCCTGGCCGCCCGCAGGCGGGGCGAGGTCGCCGGGCGGGATGGCGCCGGGAGGGGCAGCAACCACGGCGGGGTCGTTCGGCGGCAGCGCAGCCGAAGGCGGCGGCACGGGCGCGGGCGGCGCGGCGGCGAGCGCTTCGCGTTGCCCGGGGGTCAGCGCCTCGTACTGCGATTTGACGATCGCGATCTGGACCTGCAGCTGACTTTGCTTGTTCTGCAGGTCAGCGCGCACTGCGGCGGCCTGCTCGGCGGCGGTCTTGGCCGCTGCGGCCGACTCCGCCGACGCCAGCTGGGCGGTGGCGGCCTGCTCGCTGATGGCCTTGAAGCTCTTCATCTGGGCCGACATCTCGGTGGCCACCACGCGCTGCACCGAGAGCTGGTCGATGAACTGCTGCGGCGAGTTCGCCGTGAGGATGGCGCTCATACCGTCGGTGCGGCCACCCATGTACTGCGCTGCAGCAACGTGGTTGACGGCGCCCTGGAAGGTAGCCAGCTGCTTTTCGGCGGCGTCCGTGGCGGCGACGTCGGCGGTGTGCTTCGCCTCGGCCGTCTGCTGAGCAGCCAGCTTGTCCTTGAGATCCAGCTGCGCGGCGTGCATCGCCTCGGTGGTCTGTTCGGCCTGCCTGGACAGCTCGGTGAGCTTTGCCAGTGCGTCAGAGGCAGGGTCGGCCTGCACACTCGAGGTCAGCGCGGCGGCAAACAGTGTCACACCGATGGTTGCACCGACAAGAAGTCGTGTGACAGCACGGTTTCTCCAGTGCGCGCGGGTGAGCCTCAAGATTTTTGCGTCCTTAAACTGGCGTAACGAGCCGCCTCGAACTGCTCTCAGGTCTCAGATAGGTTACGAAACGGCATCGGGCTTGTCCAACAGAAGACGCAAATTTAACAGCTGTCAGGGGAATTTTTCGGCGCCCGCTGGGGATGCGTGTCGTCAGGCAACGCCGGAATCTGTTTGCCGGTGAATCGGAACCAGACGCAGTCGCGGCGCGAGTCCCGCGTCGGCCAGCACTTCCAGGGCGCGGCGTTCGTCCATCAGCAACGTGTCGGGCACCCCGAGCAGCACACTCACGACACAGTCCTGGCATCCGGGTCCGCGCACCGCGCAGTCGTCGCAGTCGATCACCACCGTGCCGTCCGGCTCGGATCGGTCGGACGCGGCGCCGTCGGGAACCAAGGGGCCGTCGGGAACCAAGGGTTGTCCCATCGTGGGCCCTCCTCTCTGGGGTGTTGTCGGCACGGTATCGACGCCCACCGACAAGCTCCGACAAGCCCACCGGGCCTGCGCGTGGCAACCGCCGGTTGTCGGTGCGAGTGCCTACCTTGACGGCCATGGGGCAGCTCAGCTTCGCCGACGTCGATCCGCAGGCTGACCTGACGCTGCGGGAGACCACGTTCGTGGTGGTCGACCTGGAGACCACCGGCGGCCGGGCCGCGGGCGACAACTGCGACATGATCACCGAGATCGGCGCGGTCAAGGTGCGTGGCGGCGTGGTGCTCGGCGAGCTGGCCACCCTGGTCGACCCCGGCCGCGCGATACCGCCCCAGATCGTCGCGTTGACCGGCATCACCTCGGCGATGGTGTACGCGGCGCCCCGCATCGACTCCGTGCTGCCCGCCTTCCTCGAATTCGCCCGCGGGGCGGTGCTCGTCGCCCACAACGCCGGCTTCGACATCGGGTTCCTGCGGGCGGCCGCCGAACGCTGCGGCCTGGCCTGGCCGCGGCCGCCGGTGTTGTGCACGGTGAAGCTGGCGCGCCGGGTGCTGACCCGCGACGAGGCCCCGAGCGTCAAGCTGTCCGCCCTGGCCCGGCTGTTCGGCGCCGCCACCACCCCCACCCACCGCGCACTCGACGACGCGCGCGCCACCGTCGACGTCCTGCACGCGCTGATCGAGCGGGTCGGCAATCAGGGCATCCACACCTACGCCGACCTGAAGGCGTACCTGCCCGACGTCACACCCGCGCAGCGGCGCAACCGCGCGCTGGCCGACCCGCTGCCGCACCGGCCGGGTGTGTACCTGTTCCGCGGGCCGGGCGCCGAGGTGCTCTACGTGGGCACCGCCGTGGACCTGCGCCGCCGCGTCCGCCAGTACTTCAACGGGGCCGATCCGCGCACCCGGATGAAGGAGATGGCGTCGCTGGCCACCGCCGTCGACCACGTCGAGTGCGCTCACGAACTCGAGGCCGGGGTCCGCGAGCTGCGGATGCTCGCCGCGCACGCGCCGCCCTACAACCGGCGGTCGAAGTTCCCGCACCGGTGGTGGTGGCTGGTGCTCACCGACGAGGCGTTCCCGCGGTTCTCGGTGGTGCGATCACCCCGGACCGATTGCGCCGTAGGACCTTTCCGGTCACGCGCCGACGCCGTCGAGACTGCGGATCTGCTGTCGCGGTTCACCGGTGTGCGCACCTGCACCGCCCGGCTGGCCCGCTCAGCGCTGCACGGGCCGTCGTGCCCGGAGCGGGAACTGTCCCCCTGCCCGGCGCCGCGCGACCTCTCGGCGGCCGACTACGCCGCCACCCCCCGCCGCGCCGCCGACGTGATCGCCGGTCGCGACAGCACGCCGCTGGCGGCGATGCTGGCCCATCTCAGCGGGCTGGCCGCCGCGGGTCGCTACGAGATCGCCGCCCGGCTGCGCGACCACGCCGCGGCGGCGATCGAGGTGCTGTGGCGGGGGCAGCGGCTGCACGCGCTGGCCGCGCAGTCCGAACTCGTCGCCGCCCGCGCCGACGGCAGTGGGGGCTGGCATCTCGCCGTGGTCCGGCACGGCAGGCTGGCCGCAGCGGGCTGCGCGGCACCCGGAGTGCCGCCCATGCCCGTCGTGGAGGCGCTGGGGGCAGCCGCTCAGGTGGTGCTGCCCGCCGAGGCCCCTCTGGGCGGCGCACTGGTCGAGGAGACCGCTCTGATCGCCCGCTGGCTGGCGCAGCCAGGCGTGCGCATCGTGCGCTGCGATCCGGGGTGGGCGTCGGCGGCGGGGTCGGCGGGCCGATGGGCGGCGTGGGCCGCGTCGGCGCGATCGGCCCGGATCGCGGCCGAGCAGGCCCTCGACGGGTCAGAGCTGCTGAGTGAACCGCACCCAACGCGCGAGCAGCTGTTCGGCCGCCCCGGAGTCGATGGCCTCACTGGCGCGCGCCAGCCCCGTCTCCCAGGCGGGCACCCACTTGGCGTCGCTGGCTAGGCCGGCGTGGGCCACCATCGCGCCTGCGGCGTTGAGCACCACCGCGTCGCGCACCGGACCGGTGGCGCCGGCCAGAACCGACCGCACCGACGCGGCGTTCGCCTCGGCGTCCCCGCCGACGAGCTCGGAGAGCTCCGCACGTTTGAAGCCGAAGGCCATCGGGTCGAAGGTCAGCCGTTCGACCATGCCTGCCTGCACCCGCCAGATGGTGCTGGTGGTCGTCGTGGTCAGCTCGTCGAGGCCGTCGTCGCCGTGCACCACCAGCACGCTGGAGCGCCGGGTGGCGAACACTCCGGCCATCACCTCGGCGAGGTCGGCCCACGCACAGCCGATCAGGCCGGCCCGCGGACCGGCCGGATTCGTCAGTGGGCCAAGCAGATTGAACACCGTCGGGACGCCGATCTCGCGGCGCACCACGGAGGCGTGCCGATAGGACGGATGGAACTGCGGCGCGAAGGCGAAGCCGATGCCGACCTCGGCGACGCTACGCGCGACGTCGTCGGGGCCGAGGTCGATGCGCACCCCGAGCGCCTCCAGCGTGTCCGCCCCACCGGACAGAGAGGACGCCGCCCGGTTGCCGTGCTTGATCACCGGGACCCCGCTGGCGGCCACCACGATCGCGGCCATGGTGGACAGGTTGACGGTGTTGGACCCGTCTCCCCCGGTGCCCACCACATCGACGCTGTCGGTGCCGATCTCGTCGGTGGGCACGCGACGCGCGTGCTTGAGCATCGTGTCCGCCAGTTCGGTCACTTCGGCCGATGTGGGACGCTTCATCTTCATCGACACGCCGAAGCCGGCGATCTGTGCCGGAGTGGCCGCTCCCGTCATGATCTGGTCCATCGCCCAGGCGGCGTGGCCCGACGGAAGGGCCTGACCGGTGGTCAAGCGGCCCAGGACCTGCGGCCACGTGGGCGCGCCTGCGGATGCGGGGGACGGCGGACGCGAAGACGGCTCGGGAATGACCACCCCGAGATTATGACGAATTGCTCGACCCGGGTGGAGTTCAACAACTACAAAGCGTCATACTTCATGTGTGACGAGCGCTGTGGGCACCTCGGGAACCGCCATCACCTCCCGCGTGCATTCGCTGAATCGGCCGAACATGGTCAGTGTCGGCACCATCGTCTGGCTGTCGAGCGAACTGATGTTCTTCGCTGGCCTGTTCGCGATGTACTTCACTGCGCGCGCGCAGGCGGGTGGCGACTGGCCGCCGGAGCCCACCGAGCTGAATCTGATGCTCGCCGTGCCCGTGACGCTGGTGCTTATCGCCTCGTCGTTCACCTGCCAGATGGGGGTCTTCGCCGCCGAGCGCGGCGACGTGTTCGGGCTGCGGCGGTGGTATTTGCTGACCTTTGCGATGGGCCTGTTCTTCGTTCTCGGTCAGGGGTACGAGTATCTCAGCCTGGTCGAGGAAGGCACCACCATAGCGGGCAGTGCCTACGGCACGGTGTTCTACCTGACCACCGGATTCCACGGGCTGCACGTCATCGGCGGCCTGGTCGCGTTCATCTTCCTGCTCGTCCGCACCAAGATGAGCAAGTTCACCCCGGCGCAGGCCACCGCGGCGATCGTCGTGTCGTACTACTGGCACTTCGTCGACATCGTGTGGATCGCCCTGTTCGCCGTCATCTACTTCGTCCGATGAGCGAGAGCTCGCGTCCTGCGCCGCCGATGAGAAGGGGTTCGATGACCACCAAGTCCCGCCGCCGGTTGCGACGGCGTCTGTCGGCAGCGTTGCTGCTGCTGACCGGACTCGGCGTCGCGGGTGGCGTCGCCGCAACACTGACTCCGACGCCGCAGGTGGCGGTCGCCGACGAGTCGCAGTCGGCGCTGCTGCGCACCGGTAAGCAGCTGTTCGAGACCTCGTGCATAAGTTGCCACGGCGCTAACCTGCAGGGTGTGGCCGACCGCGGGCCCAGCCTGATCGGCACCGGCGAGGCGGCGGTCTACTTCCAGGTCTCCACGGGCCGCATGCCGGCGATGCGCGGCGAGGCGCAGGCCCCGGACAAGCCATCAAACTTCGACGAGCAGCAGATCGACGCGCTGGGCGCCTACGTGCAGGCAACAGGTGGCGGCCCCGTCGTACCCCGCGACGAGAACGGCCAGATTGCCTCACAATCTCTCATCGGCAACGACGTCGCCCGTGGTGGCGACCTGTTCCGCCTCAACTGCGCGTCGTGCCACAACTTCACCGGCAAGGGCGGCGCCCTGTCGTCGGGTAAGTACGCCCCAGACCTGGGTGACGCCACCGAGTCGCAAATCTACGCGGCGATGCTGACCGGCCCGCAGAACATGCCCAAGTTCTCCGACCGCCAGCTCTCGCCCGAAGAGAAGCGCGACATCGTCGCCTACGTGCGGGAGTCGGCCGAGACGCCGAACCCGGGCGGCTACGGCCTCGGCGGCTTCGGCCCCGCGCCGGAGGGCATGGCGGCCTGGATCATCGGCATGGTGGCCGTCATCGCTGCGGCCCTCTGGATCGGAGCACGGGCATGACGGAGCGCGGAGCCGACGGCAGCCCCCGCCGCGACGGCGACCCGGACGACACCCCCAAGGGCACCGACGCCCCGGGCCACGCCGGCGTACCCGGCCAGCCCACCGATGCCGAACTCGCCGAGATGACCCGTGAGGAACTCGTCGAGCTGGGTGGTCGCATCGACGGCGTCGAGACCATCTACAAGGAGCCGCGCTGGCCGGTGCCCGGCACCCGGGCCGAGAAGCGCGCCGAGCGCGCCGTCGCGAACTGGCTTCTGCTTGGCGGTTTCTCGGGCCTCGCGCTGCTGATGGTCTTCCTCTTCTGGCCGTGGGAGTACCAGCCCTATGGGTCGGCGGGTGAGTTCGTGTACTCGCTGGCCACGCCGCTCTACGGCGTCACGTTCGGCCTGTCCGTGCTGGCCATCGGCGTCGGCGCGGTGCTGTTCCAGAAGAAGTTCATCCCCGAGGAGATCTCGATCCAGGAACGCCACGACGGGCGCTCCGCGGAGATCCAGCGCATGACCGCCGCGGCCAACCTGACCGACGCGCTCGAGGGCTCGACGATCAAGCGCCGCAAGCTGATCGTCATGTCGCTGGGTGTCGGCATGGGCGCCTTCGGACTCGGCACGCTGGTGGCATTCCTCGGCGGCCTGATCAAGAACCCGTGGAAGCCGGTGGTGCCCACCGCCGAGGGCATGAAGGCCGTGCTGTGGACCTCCGGTTGGACGCCGCGTTTCCAGGGCGAGACTATCTTCCTGGCGCGGGCGACCGGTGAGGTCGGCTCCTCCCCGTTCGTCAAGATGCGGCCCGAGGACCTCGACGCCGGCGGCATGGAGACCGTCTACCCGTGGCGCGAGTCCGACGGTGACGGCACCACGGTCGAGTCCGAGGACCACCTCGTCGAGATCTCGATGGGCGTGCGCAACCCGGTGATGCTGATCCGGCTGCGGCCAGGCGACATGGCAAAGGTGGTCAAGCGAAAGAACCAGGAGAGCTTCAACTTCGGTGAGTTCTTCGCCTACACCAAGGTGTGCTCGCACCTGGGTTGCCCGGCGTCGCTCTACGAGCAGCAGACGAACCGGATTCTGTGCCCGTGCCACCAGTCGCAGTTCGACGCCCTGCACTTCGCGAAGCCGATCTTCGGCCCTGCCGCGAGGGCACTGGCGCAGCTGCCCATCACCATTGACCAGGACGGCTATCTCGTCGCCAACGGCGACTTCATCGAGCCAGTCGGGCCGGCCTTCTGGGAACGGAGGACAAAGGCATGAGTTCAAAACTCGCGGCGCAGGGTGATGCGATCGACTCGCGTTACCACCCGTCCGCGGCGGTGCGGCGACAGCTCAACAAGGTCTTCCCCACCCACTGGTCGTTCCTGCTCGGCGAGATCGCGCTGTACAGCTTCCTCGTCCTGCTGCTGACCGGCGTGTGGTTGACGCTGTTCTTCGACCCGTCGATGGCACACGTCACCTATGACGGCGTCTACCAGCCACTTCGCGGTGTGGGGATGTCGCGGGCGTACGAGACCGCCCTGGATATCACGTTCGAGATCCGCGGCGGGCTGTTCGTCCGTCAGGTGCACCACTGGGCGGCGCTGCTGTTCGCCGCGTCGATCATGGTCCACCTCGCCCGCATCTTCTTCACCGGCGCGTTCCGCCGGCCTCGCGAGGCGAACTGGGTGATCGGCAGCCTGCTGCTGATCCTGGCCATGTTCGAGGGCTTCTTCGGTTACTCGCTGCCCGACGACCTGCTGTCGGGCACCGGCATCCGCGCCGCGCTGTCGGGCATCACGATGGGCATCCCGGTGGTCGGCACCTGGATGCACTGGGCGCTCTTCGGCGGCGACTTCCCCGGCGACATCCTGATCCCCCGCCTGTATGCGCTGCACATCCTGCTGATCCCCGGGATCATCCTGGCGCTGATCGGCGTGCACCTGGCGCTGGTCTGGTTCCAGAAGCACACCCAGTTCCCCGGCCCCGGCCGCACCGAGACCAACGTGGTCGGCGTTCGGGTCATGCCGGTCTTCGCGGTGAAGTCCGGCGCGTTCTTCGCCGTCACCGTCGGCATCCTGGGCCTGATGGGTGGGCTGCTGCAGATCAACCCGATCTGGCAACTGGGACCGTACAAACCGTCCCAGGTGTCGGCGGGCAGCCAGCCGGACTTCTACATGATGTGGACCGACGGGCTGATCCGTATCTGGCCGGCGTGGGAGTTCTACATCGGCAATTACACGATCCCGCAAGGTGTCTGGGTCGCCGTCCTGATGGGTGCGGTGTTCGGCCTGCTGTCGGTCTATCCATTCCTGGAGAAGAAGTTCTCCGGTGACACCGCCCACCACAACCTGCTGCAGCGGCCGCGGGACGCCCCGGTGCGCACCGCGCTGGGCGCGATGGCCATCTCGATCTACATCCTGCTGACCTTCGCCTGCATGAACGACATCATCGCGCTGAAGTTCCACATCTCGCTCAACGCGACTACGTGGATCGCCCGTATCGGCCTGGTGATCCTGCCGGCGATCGTCTACTACATCACCTACCGGTGGGCGATCGCGCTGCAGCGCAGTGACCGCGAGGTGCTCGAGCACGGCATCGAGACGGGCATCATCAAGCGCCTGCCGCACGGTGCCTACATCGAGCTGCACCAGCCGCTGGGGCCGGTCGACGATCACGGCCATCCTCTCGCGCTGGAGTATCAGGGTGCGGCCCTGCCCAAGCGGATGAACAAGCTGGGTCTGGCCGGTTCGCCGGGCAGCGGCAGCTTCCTGCGTGCGGACCCGACGGTCGAGAACGAGGCGATCACCGAAGCAGCCCATGCTTCCGAGCGCAAGGCGATCACGGCGCTCAAGGAGCACCAGGACCGCAACGGCTCGACCAACGGCCACACCAATGGTCATTCGAACGGTCACTCCAACGGGCAAACCAACGGTCACGACTGACGTGTCCTGACAAGCACTGAGCCCGGTCGCCGGATGTCGAGGCGGCCGGGCTCAGTGCTGTCAGTGGCCCAGTGCTGTCAGTGAAGACCCGCGATCAGCCGGTGTTCAACAGCCCGCGCAGTTCACGCACGTAGTACACCGGGATCACCGGCGAGGCGAGGGTGACGACCGCGGCGACGCCGTAGCTCACCCACGCCAGAGTGTCGCTGTCGGAGGCCATCAGGTAGGTGGCGGCGCCGATCGCGGCGGTCGCCACGCCCAACGCACACGCGACCGTCAGCGCGAAGCGCAGGTACACCTGGTCGACGGCGACGGCTGGGAACCCCGGCTCGAGCCGGTGGGGCGCCACAGCGGACACGTAGCCGGGCGTGCGGACGCTGGGGTCCGGCGGGGGGCCGAACATCCGCAGCTTGCCGGTGGGCGTCTCGATCCCGCGGGGCGGGACGGCGGGCGCGGTCCGGCTGTCCTCGACGCGGCGGGGCCGCACCGGTGCCGGCGCCGGGCCCTCGAGTGCGGTGCGGCGGGCCCGCAGCAGCAGTGGGATCGCGCCGATGATCACGAGCGCTGACACCACGATCACCGTGTAGAGCAGCCACGGGGTGCCCGACCCGTCGCCGGAGTCCTGCTGTGTGCGACCGAGGTCGACCAGGGCGACGATGGCGGCCACCGTGGCGCCGAGGGCGATCAGCCAGATCACCGCGCACGCGGCGAGCAGGATGCGGTCCAGGTTGTCGGTGGACCCGTCGTCGCGGCGCGGGTCGATGTCGGCGTATGTCATCAGCAGCTCGTCTGGGGTGAATTACCGGAGTTCGACGACAGCACCTGACCGTCGCTCGTCGTGATCGAGCAGTTGAGTCTGCTGAGCAGCAGCAGGCTCGACGCCTGCACCGAGCCCACCTCGGACTGGGAGATCGGCGTCACGGTGAACGACCACGGGATGTAGACGTTGCGCAGCGTTCGGCTGCGCCCGGCGGCGTCGATGTAGGTGATCGAGATGATGTCGCCCGGAGCCTTGGTCCCGGTGACCGAGTAGGTGACCTGACGTGGGCCCGCGGGCGCCGTCGTGGTGGGCGGGGGCGGCGGCACCTCGCTGGACGCCGGTGGTGGCGGCGGTGGCGGCGGCGCCTCGCTCGCGGGCGGCGGAGGCGGCGGCTCGGTGACGGTGATGGTCTCCGGCGGCGGAGGCGGAGGCGGAGTGCTGCTCGGCGGCGGAGGCGGCGGCGGTGTCGTCGTGGTGATCTCGTCCTGCACGGCAGGCCCGGACGTGGTGGTGCTGGTGTCCGGTGAGGCGAGGTCGTCGGGGTCGTCGCTGGTGACCAGTACGGACACCGACACCACGAGCGCGACCGCCGCGATGATCGCGGTGACGCCCACCACCCATGGCCAGCGCGGCGGCGACGTCGCGACGGCCTGATCGACGACGGGGTCGTAGCTGTCGTAGTCGTAGAGCGCCGCGTCGGCGGGCACATAGGGGCCGCTGGTGAACTGCTCGGACTCGGGCGCGGAGTACGCCTGCGAGTAGGCCTCCGTCTGACCGGTCCGGATCGGGACGTCGGCCGCGGAATCGATGCCGGGGTCGGCTTGGGCGACCTCTTCGGTGTTCTCCTCGGGTGCGGAGTGCCTGCCGCGCTCCTGCTCCGGTTCTTCCGATCCCGGAGAGTCCGGCCCCGGGGGATTCGGCCCGCTCATCTACGCCTGTCCTTCTCGACTGCATCACCGGCGCAGTCTCGTCCTGCCTCACTCGGCTGCGTTCGCCTCGGCAACACTAACGCAACCCTGTGGAGAGGACGGATGACGCGACGCGGGTCGGGGATCAAGTAACGCCTGGATTGTGACCTTGATCCTGCGCAGTGGAGCCGCACCTGCGGTCCGTCAGTGCTTCTCGGGACCCCAGTGGTATTCGAAGACGAGTCCGGCCGCCGACACCAGCACGAAGACCACGCCGGCGACCAGGAGCCAGGGCAGCCACAGCGCGGTGCCAACGGCGGCCGTCGAGAACGACAGTGCGATCAGGATCGGCCACCAGCTGTGCGGAGCGTAGAACCCGAGCTCGCCCGCGCCGTCGCTGATCTCGGCGTCCTCGTAGTCCTCGGGGCGGGTGTCGAGACGGCGCGCCACGAACCGGAAGAAGGTGCCTGTGATCAGCGTGAGGCCGGTGGTAAGGACCAGCGCGGTGGTGCCCGCCCACTCGACGCCGCCGTTGGCGAACATGGCGGTCAACACGCCGTACACCACCGCGGACAACGCGAAGAACGCGGTGAGGAACTCGAACAGCCTGGCTTCGATGTGCATGGTGTCCTACCTGCTCGCTTGGGGCGCCATCTGCCCGCGCCGGGAGTCGAACGGCTTGGTGGTGACCGCGGTGGGCTCCTGGTTGATCGCGATGAGCGCCTCGGCGTTCGTCCGGCCCGTGCTGCGCTGCTGCAGGTAGGCCTTGAAGTCGTTGGGCTCGACGACCCGCAACTCGAATTGCATCATCGAGTGATAGGTGCCGCACATCTCCGTGCAGCGGCCGACGAATGCGCCCGTCTCCATCACTTCGCTGATCTGGAACGTGTTGTCGGAGTTGTTGGCCTTCGGGTTGGGCATCACGTCACGCTTGAACAGGAACTCCGGCACCCAGAACCCGTGGATGACGTCGGCCGAAGCGATCTGGAACTCGACACGCTTGCCCTTCGGCAGCACCAGGATCGGTATCTCCTCGGAAGTTCCCAGCGTCTCGACCTTGTCGAAGTTCAGGTAGGTCCGGTCCTCGGGGTTCTTGCCGGCGATCGCGCCGTGCTCGGGACCTTCAGAACCCTCTTCGCCGACGGCACCGGCGCCGCCAGGCGCCGAGGTCATGGCCTCTTTGCGCGCGGGATCCGCGCCATCGTAGGTGAACGAGCCGTCGGTGAAGGCGACCTTCTGGTAGCCGAACTTCCAGTTCCACTGGAACGCGGTGACGTCTATGACGACCTCGGGGTTGGGTTCCTCGTGCAACATCCGCTCCTGGACGACCACGGTGAAGTAGAACAGCACCGAGATGATGAGGAACGGCACCACCGTCAGTACCAGTTCCAGCGGCATGTTGTAGCCGAACTGGCGGGGCAGTTCAGTGTCGGTGGCCTTCTTGCGGTGGAAGGCGCTGGCCCAGAAGATCAGGGCCCAGACGATCACGCCGACGACCAGCGAGGCGATCACCGAGCCGATCCACAGTTCCCGGTTGATTTGGGCCTCGGGAGTGATGCCCTTCGGCCAGCCCAGACCGAGCACCTCAGACCAGCTGCAGCCGGTCAGCATCAGCGATGTCGCACCCAGGATGATTGCCAAAGCCGCTGTCCGTGCCACCACCTTCGGCCTGCGAGGTGTCACGTCGGCGCCTCCTATGAGTCGATGAAGCCAGGCGAATACTACGCAGCGTAGACCACGCCCACCGGGGGAGGCGAAGCGACTCGGGAATGACGCATACTGGCGCGGTGTGCGGACTGCTGGCGCTGCTGTGTGACCCGTCTGAAGACGTCTCCCCCGCACTGGTCGAGGCGGTGTCGGGGGCATCGCACCTCATGCGGCACCGCGGCCCGGACGAGCCGGGAACGTGGTCCGACCGCGACGTGGTGCTGGGCTTCAACCGGCTGTCGATCATCGACATCGCGCACAGCCACCAGCCGCTGCGCTGGGGGCCCGCCGACTCGCCGGACCGCTACGTGTTGGTGTTCAACGGCGAGATCTACAACTACCTGGAACTCCGCGAGGCACTGCATGCCGAGCACGGCGCGGAGTTCCACACCGACGGGGACGGCGAGGCGATCATCGCCGCCTACCACCACTGGGGAGCGGCGGCGCTGTCCCGGTTGCGCGGCATGTTCGCCTTCGCGCTGTGGGACACCGTGGAGCGGGAGTTGTTCTGCGCGCGGGACCCGTTCGGCATCAAGCCGCTGTTCGTCGCGACCGGCCCCGGCGGCACCGCGGTCGCCAGCGAGAAGAAGTGCATGACCGAGCTGGCCGAGCCGCTGGGTCTGGACATGTCGCTCGACGAACGGGCCGTCCAGCACTACACCGTGCTGCAGTACGTACCCGAGCCCGAGACGCTGCACCGGGGTGTGCGCCGCCTGGAGTCGGGCAGTCATCTGCGCCTACGGCCGGGCGGCACACCCGAGGTGGCGCGTTACTTCACCCCGCGGTTCGACGCCGTGCCGTTCACCGCCGGTTCCGGGCCGGGTGGTGAGCAGGCCCGCTACGACGAGATCACCGCGGTGCTCGAGGACTCGGTGGCCAAGCACATGCGCGCCGACGTGACCGTCGGGGCGTTCCTGTCGGGCGGTATCGACTCCACCGCGATCGCGGCGCTGGCGATGCGGCACAACCCGCGGCTGATCACGTTCACCACCGGATTCGAGCGCGAGGGGTTCTCCGAGGTCGACGTCGCGGTCGCATCGGCCGAGGCGATCGGCGCCCGGCACGTCACCAAGGTGGTCAGCCAGGCGGAATTCGTCGAGGCGCTGCCCGAAATCGTCTGGTACCTCGACGAACCGGTGGCCGATCCGGCGCTGGTGCCGCTGTTCTTCATCGCGCGCGAGGCGCGCAAACACGTCAAGGTGGTGCTGTCCGGCGAGGGTGCCGACGAGCTCTTCGGTGGTTACACGATCTACCGGGAGCCGTTGTCGCTCAAGCCTTTCAACTACCTGCCCCGTCCCGTCCGGCGGTCGCTGGGCCGGGCCTCGCGTCCGCTGCCGGAGGGGATGCGCGGCAAGAGTCTGCTGCACCGCGGCTCACTCACTCTCGAGGAGCGCTATTACGGCAACGCCCGCAGCTTCTCCGACGCACAGCTTCGCGCCGTCCTTCCGGGTTTCCGCCCCGAGTGGACCCACACCGACGTGACCGCCCCGATCTACGCCTCGTCGGCCGGCTGGGATCCGGTCGCGCGCATGCAGCACATCGACCTGTTCACCTGGTTGCGCGGCGACATCCTGGTGAAGGCCGACAAGATGACCATGGCCAACTCGCTCGAGCTGCGGGTGCCGTTCCTGGACCCCGAAGTGTTCGCCGTCGCCGCCAGGCTGCCGCTCGAGCAGAAGATCACCAGGGCCACCACGAAGTTCGCGCTGCGCCGCGCACTGGAGTCGGTGATCCCGCCGCATGTGCTGAACCGGCCGAAGCTGGGGTTCCCGGTGCCGATCCGGCACTGGTTGCGCGCCGGCGAACTGCTCGACTGGGCGTATGCCACGGTCGCCTCGTCACAGGCGGACGAGCTCGTCGACCTCGCCGCGGTTCGGTCGATGCTCGACGAACACCGGCTCGGCACAACCGATCACAGCCGACGGCTGTGGACGGTGCTGATCTTCATGCTGTGGCACGCGATCTTCGTCGAGCACAGCGTCACCCCGCGGATCAGCGAACCGCACTACCCGGTGCAGCTCTAACCGGCCTCAGCCGGCCAGCGCCTCGGCGATCTCCGCGCCCGCCTCGGCCCCGTAGGCGTCGGCGAGGCGCGCCATCCCGGCGTCCTTGGCCCACGTCCACTCCTGCGGTCCGGGCGCCTCCAGGACCAGGGTGGCCACCAGCGAGGCCAGCTGCGCCGACCGCTCGAGGCTCAGCCCGGCGGCGCGTCCGCTGAGGAAGCCGGCGCGGAAGGCGTCGCCGATGCCGGTCGGGTCGTCGCGGTGCGTCTCGGGCACCACGTCGACGTGGATGAAGGTGCCGTCGCGGCCGACGATGTCGACGCCCTTCTCCCCCAGCGTGGTGATCCGCAGCTGGATCTGCTGCATCACCTCCGCTTCCGACCAGCCGGACTTCTGCAGCAGCAGGTCCCATTCGTAGTCGTTGGTGAACAGGTAGGTCGCGCCGTCGATCAGCGCACGGATCTCGTCGCCCGACAGCCGGGCGAGCTGCTGGCTGGGATCCGCGGCGAATGCCAGGCCCAGCGTGCGGCACTCCTCGGTGAGCTGGAACATCGCCGCGGGATCGTTGGCGCCGATGATCACCAGTTCCGGTGTGCCGACCCGGGAGACGACGTCGGCGAGCTTGATGTTGCTCGACTCCGACATGGCGCCCGGATAGAACGACGCCAGCTGCGCCATGTCCTCGTCGGTGGTGCAGACGAAGCGCGCGGTGTACGCGGTCTCGGAGACCAGCACGCTGTCACAGTTCACGCCGTGCGCGGTGAGCCAGTTGCGATAGTCGTCGAAGTCCTTGCCCACGGCGCCGACCAGTGTCGGCGACCCGCCCAGCAGGCCCATCGCGTACGCCATGTTGCCGGCGACGCCACCGCGGTGGATGACCAGGTCGTCGACCAGGAAGCTCAGAGACACCTTCTGCAGGTGTTCGGCGAGCAGTTGCTCAGCGAACTTCCCCGGAAAGCGCATCAGATGGTCGGTTGCGATCGATCCGGTCACCGCAATGGTCACGAAGCGTCACCCTTCATTCGTTAACTTGGCTATCTAAGTCTAGCGGGCCGCTCGGCTCGGCTGGCAGGCACCGACGTGCGCTAACCTGCGTACCAGGTGCCCGCCCGGTCACTGTAGACAGGCAAGCCCATTCCACACCCCCGGAGCGTCTTTTTACATGGCTGGTCCCCACCAGTACCCGGAATCCTTCCCCCAGCACCCCCAGGGTCCGCCGCAGCCGCAGCACCCGTATCAGCCGCTGCCGCCGCAGGAGGCGCCCGCGGTGCCGTATCCGGAGAACGTGCCGTCGGCCTACCCGGGCATGTTGCCGCCGCCGGTGCAGTACCCGAAAAGGCGACGCCCGTGGCGGGCGGTGCTCGCCGCGGCGGCAGGCCTGTTGGTCGTGGTCGCACTGGTCGCGGGTGTCGTACTGGCCACCTGGGGTGGTGACGATGGCGAGCAGGGCGCGCTGACGTCGGCGGCCGCGCAGGCCGCCATCCAGGATTATCTCGATGCGCTCGCCGACGGTGACGACGAGACGGTCGCGCGCCACACCCTGTGCGGGCTGTTCGACGGGATCAAGCAGCGCCGCAGCGACCTGGCGCTCGCAGGCCTGGCCGGTGACGCGTTTCGCAAGCAGTTCGACCGCGCCGAGGTGAGTTCGATCGACACCATCGTGCCGCTGTCGAATTACCAGGCACAGGTGTTGTTCACCATGCGGGTGACGCCTGCGGGCGGGCCGCGGCGCGGAGGATCGCAACAGGAGGACGAACAGGCCGTCGCACAGGTGCTCGAACGCGGCGACGACGTGTTCGTCTGCTCCTACCTGTTACGCAGTGGCGGGCAGTACTGATCCCGGTCGAAGCCGGTCAGTTGAAGGAGTCACCGCACGCGCACGAACCCGTGGCGTTCGGGTTGTCGATCGTGAAGCCCTGCTTCTCGATGGTGTCGACGAAGTCGATGGTGGCGCCCTGGATGTACGGGGCGCTCATCCGGTCCACCGTCAGCGACACGCCGCCGAAGTCGGTGGTCAGATCGCCGTCGAGGGTCCGGTCGTCGAAGAACAGGTTGTAACGCAGGCCCGCGCAGCCACCCGGCTGAACCGCGATGCGCAGCGCCAGATCGTCACGGCCCTCCTGGTCGAGCAGCGCCTTCGCCTTGGCGGCCGCGGCGTCGGTCAGTACCGCACCGTGGGTTGCGGTGGCGGTCGCCGACTCGTCCTGAACAGTCATTGCTCTCCCTTTGCATCCCTGAGCGTGGTCTGTGGTGGTGTGCCCCGTCTGACGGAGGTCCACACTGTCAACGGTACCTTGTTCCGCCGCTATTCCCGACTTATCCCCAGGTCGTCGGACCACATCGGCACGAAGTACCCTGGCAGGCGTGAAGCTGCTCGGCCGGAAGAAAGACACCGACGTCACCGCTGCGGTCTCCGAGGACACCGGAGCGGCGCCCGCCGGCGGCGGCCCCGGGGACACGCAGCCCAAGACCACCGCACCCAAGGGCAGGCCGACGCCGAAGCGCGATGCCGGCCGGCGCCGCGGTCCGGTCGCTCCCGCCCCGCTGACCACGGCCGAGGCGCGCAAACGTCGCAAGGAGATGCGCGGCCCGAAGCTGAGCCGCGAAGAGCGCAAGATCGAGAAGGTGGAGCGGCGCTCGAACATGAGCGAGCGGCGCGAGCGGATGATGGCCGGCGAGGACGCCTACCTGCTGCCCCGCGACAAGGGGCCGGTGCGCCGCTACGTGCGCGACGTCGTCGACGCCCGCCGCAACGTGCTGGGGCTGTTCATGCCCGCGGCGCTCGCGCTCATCTTCGTCATGCTCTCGGTGCCCGCGCCCGCGGTCCAGCAGGTCGTCTCCTACGTGATGATGGGACTGGTGCTGGTCATGGTGATCGACGGCCTGCTGCTCGGCCGCAAGGTGAACCGGCTCGCCGACGAGAAGTTCCCGGACAACACCGAGACCGGCTGGAAGCTCGGCTTCTACGCGGCCAGCCGCGCCTCCCAGCTGCGCCGGATGCGGGCGCCCCGGCCGCAGGTCGCCCGCGGCGCCGACGTCGCCTGACCCGCACGCGGTGCGCATCCTGGTGCTCGGCGGTATCCGGTCGGGCAAGTCGCGGTGGGCTGAACACGCCGTCGCCGCGGCCGCGGGCGATGCACCGGTCCGTTACGTGGCCACCGGCGCCCGGCCCACCGGTCCCGACGACGCCGGCTGGGCGCACCGCATCGCCGAACACCGCGACCGGCGCCCCGCGCATTGGTCCACGGTCGAGACCACCGATGTCGCAGCAGCGCTGCACACCGACGCGTCGACCGCGACCCTGGTCGACGACATCGGTGGCTGGCTGACCGCCGTGATGGACCGCCGTGACGCCTGGTCGGGCGGCGCGGTCGGCGGCGACGTCTCGGACCTGCTGGCCGCCGTCGCGGCCGTGACCTCGCCGCTGGTGCTGGTCAGTCCGGAGGTCGGACTGACCGTGGTGCCCGCCACCGAGGCCGGTCGCCGCTTCGCCGACGAACTGGGCGAGCTGAACCAGCGGCTGGCCGACGAGTGCGACCGGGTGGTCCTGGTGGTCGCCGGTCAGCCCGTACCGGTCAAGGACCCGTCGTGACGGGATCAGAGGCCGGCGCGGTCGACCCGCCGGATCCGGTGGCGGCCGCCGCGGCGCGCGACCGCCAGGACGTGCTGACGAAACCGCGCAGGGCGTTGGGCCGCCTCGAGGACTTGGCGGTGTGGGTGGCCGCCTGCCAGGGCGTCTGCCCGCCGCGCCAGTTCGTCCGGCCCCGGGTGGTGGTGTTCGCAGGCGACCACGGCGTGGCGCAGGCCGGGGTGTCGGCCTACCCCGCCGAGGTGACCGCGCAGATGGTGGCCAACATCGCGGGCGGCGGCGCGGCGATCAACGCGCTGGCCGACGTGGCCGGTGCCGGGCTACGCGTCGTCGACATCGCCGTCGACGTGGACACCCCGCTGTCGCAGGCGGTCGGCGCCCACAAGGTGCGCAGGGGCAGCGGCAACCTCGCGGTCGAGGACGCGCTGAGCGCCGAGGAGGTCGCCGCGGCGCTCGAGGCGGGCCGCCGCATCGCCGACGAGGAGGTCGACGCCGGGGCGGACCTGCTGATCGCCGGCGACATGGGCATCGGGAACACCACGGCGGCAACGATTCTGGTGGCCGCACTGACCGGGACCGAACCGGTCGCCGCGGTGGGCCGGGGCACCGGCATCGACGACGCCGGGTGGGCCCGCAAGACCGCGGCCGTGCGCGACGCGCTGTACCGCGCCCGCGACGTGACGGCGGATCCGTCGGCGCTGCTGCGGGTGTGCGGCGGGGCCGACATCGCGGCGATGGCGGCGTTCTGCGCCCAGGCCGCGGTGCGGCGCACTCCCCTGCTGCTCGACGGTCTGGTGGTGACCGCGGCCGCGCTGGTCGCCGACCGGATGGCGCCGGGCGCGCGGCTGTGGTGGCAGGCCGGGCACCGCTCAACGGAACCGGCTCATGCGCTCGCACTCGCCGACCTCGACCTCGACCCGATCCTGGATCTGCGGATGCGCCTCGGCGAGGGCACCGGCGCCGCCGTGGCACTGCCGGTGGTCAGGGCCGCTGTCGCCGCGCTGACCGACATGGCGACGTTCGGCGAGGCCGGGATCTCCAGCGACCCACCATGATCCGCGCGATCGGCGGCGCACTCACGTTCGGCACCGTGTTGCCGCTGCCCGCGCGGTGGACCGCGCCGCTGGGCCGAGGCGTGCTGACCGCGCTGCCGGTGGTCGGCCTCACGCTCGGGGCGGTGGCGGCCGCGACGCTGGCGGCCGGGTCATGGGCGTTCGGTGACCACAGCCCACTGGCCGGCGCGCTGACCGTGGCGGTGCTGCTGCTGGCGACCCGCGGGATGCACATCGACGGGCTGTCCGACACCGTCGACGCGCTGGGGTGCTACGGGCCGCCGGAACGCGCGCTGGCGGTGATGCGCGACGGTGCCGCAGGTCCGTTCGGCGCCGCCGCCGTGGTGGTGACCATCCTCGTGCAGGCGCTGGCCTTCGCCGAGCCGAACACCGGCCCGCCGGGCTGGCTGGCGGTGCTCACCGCGGTGACCGCGGGCCGGGTGGCGGCGGTGCTGGCCTGCCGGCGAGGCGTGCCCGCGGCCGAGGGCAGCGCACTGGGCGCCCAGGTGGCGGGCAGCCAACCGGTGGCCGTGGTGTCGGCGTGGATCCTCGCCGTGGCAGCGCTGTCGGTTCCCGCAGGTGCGCAACCGTGGCAGGGCCCGGTGGCCGTGCTGGTCGCGTTCGGCGTCGCCGCGCTGCTGGTGCGGCACTGCGTGCGGCGGTTCGGCGGCGTCACCGGCGACGTGCTCGGCGCGGTGGTCGAGGTCACCACCACCGTCGTGGCGGTCGGCCTGGCCGTAGGCTAGACGAGCCGCGTCATCCAGCCGTGGGTGTCGGCGAAGGTGCCGCGCTGGATGCCGGTCAACGTGTCGCGCAGCGCCATGGTGACCTCGCCGGGTTCGCCGTCGGCGATGGTGAACTCCCCGTCGGTGTGCTTGACGTGGCTGACCGGGGTGATCACCGCCGCGGTGCCGCACGCGAACACCTCGGTGATCTCCCCCGCGGCGGCCTTCTTCTGCCACTCGTCGACGTCGATCTTACGTTCCTCGACCGCGAACCCGGCGTCGGTGGCCAACTGCAGCAACGAATTCCGGGTGATACCCGGCAGCAGCGACCCGCTCAGCTCGGGCGTCACCAGCCGCGCGGATCCTCCGCTGCCGAACACGAAGAACAGGTTCATGCCGCCCATCTCCTCGACGTAGCGGCGTTCGATGGCGTCCAGCCACACCACCTGGTCGCATCCGTGGTCGGCGGCCTCGGCCTGGGCCAGCAGCGAGGCGGCGTAGTTGCCACCGAACTTGGCCGCGCCGGTGCCACCGGGTGACGCCCGCACGTATTCGTGGGACAGCCACACGCTCACCGGCCTGATGCCGCGGGGGAAGTACGCGCCGGCGGGCGAGCCGATCACCATGTAGCGGTACTCGGTCGCCGGTCGCACCCCGAGACCCGGTTCGGTGGCGAAGACGAACGGCCGCAGGTACAGCGACTCCTCACCGCCGGCGGGCGGCACCCACGACTGGTCGACGGCGATCAGTTGCCGCAGCGACTCGAGGAAGACCTCGTCGGGCAGTTCCGGGATGGCCAGCCGGCGCGCCGAGGACCGCAGCCGCGCCGCATTGGCGTCCGCTCGGAAGGACACCACCGATCCGTCGGCCCATCGGTAGGCCTTGAGGCCCTCGAAGATCTCCTGGGCGTAGTGCAGGACCACCGCGGACGGGTCGAGTTCGATGGGCCCGTAGGGCAGCACCCTCGGGTTGTGCCAGCCCGGGCCTGCGACGTAGTCGATCGAGACCATGTGGTCGGTGTGATGCTTCCCGAACCCGGGATTGGCCAGGATGGCGGCCTTCACCTCGTCACTCGCCGGATCCGCGTTGCGATCGACGATGAACTCGAGGGGGCCGTCAGTCATGGGCCGATTGTATAACCGGACGCTACCGGGTTTTTGCCGCTACGAACGGCGTCTTGACCACCTCGCACTCGACCGGGCGGCCGCGTACGTCGACCGCGACCCGCTGCCCGTCGGCGATGTCGTGCGCCGTGTCGATGAGCGCCAGTGCGATGCCGGCTTTCAGTGTCGGAGAATAGGTTCCGGATGTGGTGATGCCGACGGGGGTGTCGCCGTCGAGCACCGTGAGGTCCTGGCGCAGCACCCCGCGGCCCACCGCCCGCAGGCCACGCAGCAATCGGCGCGGCCCGGCCTCCTTCTCCGCCACCAGCGCGTCGCGGCCCCAGAACGCCTCTTTGCGCCAGCCGACGGCCCAGTTACAGCGCGCCTGCAGCGGTGAGATGTCGAGCGACAGTTCGTGGCCGTGCAGCGGATACCCCATCTCGGTACGCAGGGTGTCGCGGGCGCCGAGGCCGGCGAGCTGGCCGTCCGCCGCGGTGACCGCGTCGACCAGGGCGTCGAACACCGTCGCTGCGCCGTCCCATGGCGGCAGCAGCTCGTAACCCTGTTCGCCGGTGTAACCGGTCCGGCACACCCGCACCGGGACGCCGCGGAACTCGGCGTCGGCGTATCCCATGTAGTCCATGTCGGTGGGCAGGCCCAGCCCGTCGAGCACCTGGGCCGACTTCGGTCCCTGCACCGCGAGCACACCGTAGGACCGGTGCTCGTCGGTGATGGTGAGGCCGTCCGGGGCAGCGTCCTGCAGCGCCGCCACCACCGCCGCGGTGTTGGCGGCGTTGGGCACCAGGAAGATCTCGTCGTCACTGACGTAGTAGGCGATCAAATCGTCGATCACACCGCCGGTTTCGTTGCAGCACAACGTGTACTGCGCCTTGCCCGGTCCGATCCGGTTGAGGTCGTTGGTGAGTGCGGAGTTGACGTACTCGGCGGCGCCGGGGCCGCGTACGAGGGCCTTGCCCAGGTGGCTGACGTCGAACAGCCCGACGGCGGTGCGCGTCGCGGTGTGCTCGCCGACGGTGCCGGCGTAGGACACCGGCATCAACCAGCCGCCGAACTCCGCGAAGTTCGCGCCGAGCCGGCGATGACGGTCTTCGAGTGGGCCATGCAGGGTGTCGCTCACCCTTCACACCTTAGGGTGGACGCTCGTGAGCCCCGCGAACACCGGATACCAGTCCCCCGCCGTGACCGTCGCCTCCTCGCTTCCCCGCCGGGGGGTGGACGAGACGGTGCTGATCGTGCCCGTCGTCAGCGGCGACGACGCGCCGTCGGTGCTCGACGCGGGCTCGCATCTGCCCGCAGACGCCGTGCGCGAGATCGAGGCGGCGCTGCGCGCGGTCGGCGGGACCGGTGCCGAGGGGCAGACCCACCGGCTCGCCGTCCCCTCGCTGCCGGTGGCCAGCGTGCTGACGGTGGGACTGGGCAAGTCACGCGACGAGTGGCCGGCCGACACGGTCCGGCGGGCGGCGGGTGTCGCGGCGAGGTCACTGGACAGGGTGGCGGCCGCCGCGACCACGCTGTCGGCGGTCGATCTGGACGCCGCCGTCGAGGGCCTGGTCCTGGGCGCCTACCGGTTCGCGGGCATCCGCAGCGAGAAGACCGCGCCCAAGGACGGCGGCCTGCGCACGATCACGGTGCTGGCCGCCGACACCAAGGGGGCGACCAAGGCCGCCGTCGAGCGAGCCGCGGCGATCGCCACCGCGGTGGCCACCGCACGCGACTTCGTCAACACCCCGCCGAGTCACCTGTTCCCCGACGAGTTCGCCAAGCGGGCCAAGGCGCTGGGTGAGGCGGCCGGCCTGACCGTCGAGGTGCTCGACGACAAGGCGCTGACCAAGTCGGGCTACGGCGGCATCGTCGGCGTCGGCAAGGGTTCGTCGCGCCCGCCGCGGCTGGTCCGGTTGAGTCACAAGGGCGCCAAGCGGAGCGGCAAGCGCGTCGCGCTGGTCGGCAAGGGCATCACGTTCGACACCGGCGGCATCTCGATCAAGCCGGCGGCGAACATGCACCACATGACCTCGGACATGGGCGGCGCGGCCGCGGTCATCGCGACCGTCGTGCTGGCCGCCCAGCAGAAGCTGCCGATCGACGTGATCGCGACGGTGCCGATGGCCGAGAACATGCCGTCGTCGACGGCGCAGCGTCCCGGTGACGTGCTGACCCAGTACGGCGGCATCACCGTCGAGGTGCTCAACACCGATGCCGAGGGCCGGCTGATCCTGGCCGACGCGATCGTGCGGGCCTGTGAGGACGGGCCGGACTACCTGATCGAGACGTCGACGCTGACCGGTGCGCAGACCGTCGCGCTGGGCGCGCGCACGCCGGGCGTGATGGGCAGCGACGACTTCCGTGACCGGGTGGCGCGGTTGTCGCAGGGGGTCGGTGAGAACGGCTGGGCGATGCCGCTGCCCGAAGAGCTCAAGGACGACCTGAAGTCGGCGGTGGCCGACCTGGCCAACGTCAGCGGTTCGCGCTACGCGGGCATGCTCGTCGCGGGGACCTACCTGCGCGAATTCGTCGCCGACGGCGTCCAGTGGGCGCACATCGACGTCGCAGGCCCGGCGTACAACACCGGCGGGCCGTGGGGGTACACCGGCAAGGGCGGCACCGGGGTGCCCACCCGGACCCTGTTCGCCGTCCTAGAGGACATCGCGGCGAACGGTTAGCCGCGCACGGCGGGGGCGCAGCTACAGCACCCGGCCGCGAGCGGTGCTGCGCAGCACCTGCGGCGCCACCCGCGACAGCCCGTAGAGCAGATGGGCTTCCGGTGCGACGGGCCGCAGCGCCCTGTCCTTGCGCACCGCGGACACGATCGCCTTCGCGACCTTGTCGGGACCGTAGCGCCGTAGCTGGAACGCCCGTTCGAGCTGCGCTCGGCGACCCGCTACCTGCGTCGTTTTGTCTTGCGGCGCAGCAAATCTCGTGGTGTGCACGATGTTGGTGTCGATGACACCGGGGAAGATGGTGGTCAGCCCGACACCGGCTTCGGCGAGTTCGGCGCGCAGACAGTCGGAGAACATGTACACCGCCGCCTTGCTGGTGCAGTAGGCGTTCAGCGACTGCAGCGGCGCGTAGGCCGCCATCGACGAGACGTTGACGATGTGGCCGCCTGCGCCGCGGTCGACGAGTCGGGGCGCAAAGGCCCTGCAGCAGTTCACGACTCCGCCGAGGTTGACGTCGAGCACGCGGCCCCACTCCTCGGCCGGCGTGTCGAGGAAGCGGCCGGCCTGGCCGATACCGGCGTTGTTGACCACGATGTCGGGCACGCCGTGAGCCGCGGTCACCTCCTCGGCGAAGCGCTCGACCGCCGCGGCGTCGGCGACGTCGAGCACGTAGGCGTGTGCCACCCCGCCGAGCGCGGCCACCCGCGCCGCGGTGTCCTTCGCGCTTGCCGCGTCGATGTCGCTGACGATGACCTCGGCCCCTTCGGCGGCGAACGCCAGCGCGGTCTCCCGTCCGATTCCGCTACCGGCGCCGGTGACCGAAACCAAGGTGTCGCCGAATGATTCGCGGTGCCGGTGGACGTCGGCGCGGAGCAGCTCGCGGTCGGCGGGCGCACCGTCGACGTGGTTCGCCAACTGACGCACGGCACGGGCCAGGAACTGCGGGTGCGACATCGGGGACCAGTGGCCGGCCTGCAGGTCGCGGCGCCACAGCCGCGGCACCCACCGCGCGGTGTACCGGTAGGAGTGCGGGCGCACCCAGCGGTCGCGGGTGTTGACGATCAACTGCACCGGCACGTCGACGTGGTGATCGTTCCTACCGCGTCGAATCGAGGGAAAGAAGTTCGCGCGGTACACCTTCAGGCCGTTCGCCGCGTCAGCGCTGAAGCTGTCGGCATGACGGACCCGGTCGCTGCCGACGTGCGGGGCGATGGCCAGCCTGCGGATCGCGGCGGCCAGGAACAGCCGCATCGCGATCGGTGTGAGCAGCGGCACCGAGAACACCGCCATGTAGGTCAGTCGCAGCGCCTGATCGACCGCACCCGCGAACATCCCCGGCCGATACGGACGGACCAACGCGTCGCGGAAGTAGCGCAGCAGGTGGTCCAGGGCCGGTCCGGACACCGACGTGAACGAGGCGACGCGGTCGCGTGCCTCGGGGCGAAGGAGGTACTCCCAGACACTCGTCGAGCCCCAGTCGTGCGCGAGCACGTGCACGGTCTCGCCGGGCGCCAGCGCATCGACGACGGCCGCGAAGTCCTCGGCGAAGTGCGCCATGGTGTACGCCTTCGCCGACTTCGGGCCCGACGACTGCCCGGCGCCGCGGCTGTCGTAGCGGATGATCCGGAAGTCGTCGCCCAGCTGCGCCGCCACGCCGTCCCACAGCACGTGGGTGTCCGGCCAGCCGTGCACCAGCACGACGGCCGGACCGTCGGGATTGCCTTCTTCGAAGACGGCCAGGCGGACGTCGTCGGTGCTGTCGACGAACCGCGCGGCCGGGTCACGATGTGCGCTCACCGGCCCCACCCTGCCACGGCGTCAGCGGTCGTCGAGCTCCCGGCGGGCCGCACGCTTGCGTTCGATGCGCCGGCGCGCGTCGTAGTCGCGCATCCGCTGCGGATAGCCGACCTTCTGGACGTCGTAGACCGGGATGTTCAACCGCTCGCTCAACCGGCGGGCACCCGCGTCGCCGCCGGCGCGACGACGCGTCCATTCGCCGTCGGCGGCCACCAGCACGACGGTCACCTCGGTGACCGTGGTCTTCGGTTCGACGAAAGCCTCGACGCCGGTGTGTTCGGCGACCCACTGCCGGAGGTACCTGAGGTCGGCGGCCGGGTCGCGGCCGTCGCCGCGTGCCGATCGGCGGCCGCGCAATCTGCTGAACAGTCCCACCTCGGCCCTCCTCCTCTCCCCCGTTCTGCGCGCCCACGCGGGGCTTTCGTCTCTTTCGATAGTGCCAGAGCGGCGAGTACACGAGTCTGCGGCGAACGGAAGGAGTGAACGTGGAAGGATGGGGAACGACATTCGCCTACCCCTGCGACTGCTCGTGCGAAGGAGCCAACACCCATGGCCGTCACTGTTGAGATGCCCGCACTCGGTGAGAGCGTCACCGAGGGGACCGTCACCCGCTGGCTCAAACAAGAGGGTGACACCGTCGAACAGGACGAGCCGTTACTCGAGGTCTCCACCGACAAGGTGGACACCGAGATCCCGTCACCGGCCGCGGGTGTGCTGAAGAAGATCGTCGCGCAGGAGGACGACACGGTCGAGGTCGGCGGCGAGCTCGCGGTGATCGGCGACGCCGACGACGGTGACGACGGTGACGACGAGGGTGGGTCGTCGGACTCCGGCGACGATTCCGGTGACGAGGACTCCGCTGACTCCGGCGACGGGGAGCCGGCCGAAGAGGAGGAGCCGGCCGAGGAGCCGGAGTCGCAGCCCGAGGAGGCGGCCGAGGAGTCGGAGGATTCCGACGAGTCGGATGACGAGGAGTCCGAGCCGGAACCCGAGTCGAAGCCTGCCGCCAAGTCGTCGAAGTCGTCGGGCTCGGCGACGCCGGTCGTCATGCCGGAACTCGGTGAGTCCGTCACCGAGGGCACCGTGACCCGGTGGCTCAAGAAGGTCGGCGACAGCGTCGAGGTGGACGAGCCGCTGCTCGAGGTCTCCACCGACAAGGTGGACACCGAGATCCCGTCGCCGGTGGCGGGCACGCTGGTCTCCATCACCGCCGAGGAGGACGACACCGTCGAGGTGGGCGGGGAACTGGCGAAGATCGGCGACGCCGACGCGGAGGCATCCGACGAACCCGAGCCGGAGCCCGAACCCGAGGCCGAGCCGGAGCCGGAAGAGAAGCCGGAACCCAAGCAGGAAAAGAAGCAGGAGCCTGAAGAGGAGCCCGAGCCGGAAGAGAAGCCCGAGCCCAAGCAGGAAAAGAAGTCGGAACCCAAGCAGGAGAAGAAGCAGGATTCCAAGCAGGAGTCCGAGCCAGAAGAGAAGCCCGAGCCCAAGCAGGAGAAGAAGCAGGAGTCCAAGCAGGAGTCCGAGCCAGAAGAGAAGCCCGAGCCCAAGCAGGAGAAGAAGCCAGAGCCCGAGCAGGACGGCGAGGCGTCGTCGGACGGCGCGCCCTACGTCACCCCGCTGGTGCGCAAGCTGGCCTCGGAGAACGACGTCGACCTTTCGTCGGTCAAGGGCACCGGTGTGGGTGGCCGGATCCGCAAGCAGGACGTGCTCGCCGCCGCGGAGGCCAAGAAGGCTCCGAAGTCCGACACCGAGGAGGCCGCCGAGGCGCCGTCCAAGGCGCCGGCCGCGGCGATGGCAGGCGCCGACGCCAACGCCGCCGACGCGCCGCTGGCCCATCTGCGCGGCACCACGCAGAAGGCCACCCGGATCCGTCAGCTGACGGCCAAGAAGACGCGTGAATCTCTGCAGGCGACAGCGCAATTGACGCAGACGCACGAGGTCGACATGACCAGGATCGTGGCGCTGCGGGCGCGGGCGAAGAAGGACTTCGCCGAGCGTGAGGGTGTCAACCTCACCTATCTGCCGTTCATCGCCCGCGCGGTGATCGACGCGCTCAAGCAGCACCCGAACGTCAACGCCAGCTACAACGAGGACACCAAGGAGATCACCTACTACGACGCCGAGCACCTCGGCTTCGCGGTGGACACCGAGCAGGGTCTGCTGTCTCCGGTCATCAAGAACGCCGGCGATCTGTCGCTCGCCGGGCTGGCCCGGGCGATCGCGGACATCGCCGCCCGCGCGCGCTCGGGTGACCTCAAGCCCGGGGATCTGTCCGGCGGGACGTTCACCATCACCAACATCGGCAGCCAGGGCGCGTTGTTCGACACTCCGATCCTGGTGCCGCCGCAGGCGGCCATGCTGGGCACCGGGGCGATCGTCAAGCGGCCACGGGTGATCGTCGACGAGTTCGGCAACGAGTCGATCGGTGTGCGCTCGATCAGCTATCTCCCGCTGACCTACGACCACCGGCTCATCGACGGTGCGGACGCCGGCCGGTTCCTGACCACCGTCAAGCGTCGCCTCGAGGACGGTGCGTTCGAGGCTGACCTCGGCCTCTAGAAGGGCAGCCAACCCCCAGTGTCGGACTCTGTCATCGCAATTGCGGGATCCTCAGGTCTGATCGGCTCGGCTCTGGTCTCGGCGCTGCGCGCCGCCGACCACCGGGTGATCCGGATCGTGCGGCGTGCCCCGTCGAACGCCGACGAGCTGTTCTGGAATCCCGACGCGGGCGAATTCGACGCCGGTGCACTGCGCGGTGTCGACGCCGTGGTGAACCTGTGCGGGGTCGGCGTCGGCGACAAGCGGTGGTCGGGCGCGTTCAAGCAGAGCCTGCGCGACAGCCGCATCGCACCCACCGAGGTGCTGGCCGGGGCGGTCGTCGAGGCGGGGGTGCCCGTCCTCGTCAATGCCAGCGCGGTCGGCTATTACGGCGACACCCGCGACCGCGCCGCCGACGAGTCCGCACCGTCGGGCGAGGGATTCCTCGCGCAGCTGTGCCGTGACTGGGAGGCCGCCACCACACCGGCGGCACAGGACGGCGCCCGCGTCGTGCTGGCACGCACCGGCCTGGTGCTGGCGCCATCAGGCGGGCTGTTCGGCCGGTTGCGGCCGTTGTTCTCGCTCGGGGTCGGCGCGCGGTTGGGCAACGGACGCCAGTACATGGCGTGGATCAGCCTCGAGGACGAGATCCGGGCGCTGCTGTTCGCGATCTTCGACGGCCGGCTGTCCGGACCGGTGAACATGGCCGGACCGGCGCCGGTCACCAACGCCGAGTTCACCACGGCGATGGGCCGGGCCGTCAACCGGCCGACGCCGCTGATGGTGCCGGGGTTCGCGCTACGCGCGGCGTTCGGCGAGTTCGCCGACGAGGGTCTGCTGACCGGCCAGCGCGTCATCCCGGCCGCTCTGGAGCGGGCCGGATTCGTGTTCCACCACAACACCGTCGGTGAAGCGCTGGCCTACGCGACGCAGAGCCGGGACGAGTAGCCGCCGAGTACGTTGGTGCACATGGAGGTCTCCATCCGCTCCGGAGCCGCGCCGATCGACGTCCGCCGACTCGGCACCGTCGACTACCTCGACGCATGGCAGCTGCAGCGCGAGGCCGCCGAGGCACGCATCGCTGGCGGTCCCGACACGCTGCTGCTGCTCGAACATCCCCCGGTCTACACCGCGGGCAGGCGCACCGAACCGCACGAACGGCCGATGGACGGCACCCCGGTGGTCGACACCGACCGTGGCGGCAAGATCACCTGGCACGGTCCCGGGCAGCTGGTGGGGTACCCGATCATCGGGCTGGCCGAGCCGCTGGACGTGGTGAACTTCGTCCGGCGCCTCGAGGAGGCGTTGATCGCCGTCTGCGCCGGCCTCGGCCTGGCCACCACCCGGGTGCCGGGCCGGTCCGGGGTCTGGCTGCCCGCTGACGACGCCGGGGCGGGGATGCGGCCCGCCCGCAAGATCGGCGCGATCGGCATCCGGGTGGCACGCGCGACCACCCTGCACGGGTTCGCCCTCAACTGCGACTGCGATCTGACCGCCTTCCGCACCATCGTCCCGTGCGGAATCGCCGACGCCGGGGTGACGTCCCTGACCGCCGAACTGGGCCGACACGTCGGGGTGGACGACGTGATCGGGCCGGTGACCGCCGCGGTGTGCGACGCGCTGGACGGCAGGCTCGCAGTCGGTGCGGCGGACGCACCGGGCGTAGCATCGATGCAGTGACGATCGCTCCCGACGGCCGCAAACTCCTGCGTCTGGAAGTCCGCAACGCCCAGACTCCGATCGAACGCAAACCCCCGTGGATCAAGACGCGCGCGAAGATGGGCCCCGAGTACAAGGAGCTCAAGAGCCTCGTCCGCCGCGAGGGCCTGCACACCGTCTGCGAAGAGGCCGGCTGCCCCAACATCTTCGAATGCTGGGAGGACCGCGAGGCCACCTTCCTGATCGGCGGCGAGCAGTGCACGCGGCGCTGCGACTTCTGCCAGATCGACACCGGTAAGCCCGCCGACCTCGACCGGGACGAGCCGCGCCGCGTCGCCGAGAGCGTGCAGGCGATGGGTCTGCGGTACTCGACCGTGACCGGGGTGGCGCGCGACGACCTGCCCGACGGCGGCGCCTGGCTCTACGCCGAAACGGTCCGCCAGATCAAGGCGCTGAACCCCAACACCGGCGTCGAACTTCTGATCCCCGACTTCAACGGCGACCCCGCGCAACTCCGCGAGGTCTTCGACTCGCGACCGGAGGTGTTGGCGCACAACGTCGAAACGGTGCCGCGCATCTTCAAGCGAATCCGGCCGGCGTTCCGCTACGACCGCAGCCTCGCCGTCCTGACGTCGGCCCGGGCAGCGGGGCTGGTCACCAAGAGCAACCTGATCCTCGGTATGGGCGAGACGCCCGAGGAGGTGCGCACCGCACTCGTCGACCTGCACGAGGCGGGCTGCGACATCGTCACGATCACCCAGTACCTGCGGCCGTCGCTGCGGCACCACCCGGTCGAGCGCTGGGTAAGGCCGGAGGAGTTCGTAGAGCATCAGCAGTTCGCCGAGGGTGTCGGCTTCGCCGGGGTGCTGGCCGGTCCGCTGGTGCGGTCGTCGTATCGCGCCGGCCGGCTCTACTCGCAGGCGAAGAGCCTGCGGACGGCCGAATGCCCACCCGTATCCTGATGTGATGGCGAAGACGCGCAACCCGGCCGCTACCAAGGCCGCCAAGGCGGAGGCGAAGGCAGCCCGCAAGGCGGCGTCCAAGCAGCGCCGCGGCCAGCTGTGGCAGGCATTCCAGATCCAGCGCAAAGAGGACAAGCGGCTGCTGCCGTACATGATCGGCGCGTTCGTGCTGATCGTGGCGGCGTCGGTGACGGTCGGTGTGCTCGTCGGCGGGTTCACCACCTACACGCTGATCCCGCTCGGTGTGCTGCTGGGCGCCCTGGTCGCGTTCATCATCTTCGGCCGTCGCGCGCAGAAGTCGGTGTACCGCAAGGCCGAGGGCCAGACGGGCGCGGCGGCGTGGGCACTGGACAACCTGCGGGGCAAGTGGCGGGTGACGCCGGGCGTCGCGGCGACGGGCAACTTCGACGCCGTGCACCGGGTGATCGGCAGGCCGGGAGTGATCTTCGTGGCCGAGGGGTCGCCGGGCAGGCTCAAGCCGCTGCTCGCCCAGGAGAAGAAGCGCACCGCCCGCCTCATCGGCGACACCCCGATCTACGACATCATCGTCGGCAACGGCGACGGTCAGGTGCCGCTGTCCAAGCTGGAACGCCACCTGACCAAGCTGCCCGCCAACATCACCGTCAAGCAGATGGACACGCTGGAGTCCAAACTGGCGGCCCTGGGCACCAAGATCGGACCGGCGGCGATGCCGAAGGGCCCGCTGCCCGCGCAGGCGAAGATGCGGGGCGTGCAACGCACCGTGCGCAGGCGCTAGTCGCCGAACGTGAGCTCGTGAGCGAGTTCCGGCCGGAAATTCGAGCACAACCGCACGTTCGTGGGTGGAACCCATCGGGCGCTGCCGCCGTCGTACGTGAGTGGAGTGGCCCTTCCTCGGCACCGAGGCCCTCGCGGCCGGCGCGGTCAACAGGTACCAGTTGTCCACTCGACACGACGCGCTCTATCGCAACGTGTACGTACCGAGAGGGCAGGCGGTCACGGCCGCCGACAAGGCCGTCGGCGCGTGGCTCTGGTCGGGCAGGCGTGCCACTGTCGCGGGACTTTCGGCCGCGGCGCTGCACGGTGCCAAGTGGATCGACGCCACACTGCCCGCCGAGCTCAATCAGTCCAGCCGGCACAAGACCACAGGCATCCGCCTGCACAGTGACGCCCTGGCCGACGATGAGATCTGCCACGCCCGCGGCGTTCCCGCAACCACGCCCGCCCGGACGGCGTTCGACCTCGGCCGCCGGAAGGGCCTGACGACCGCCGTTGTCCGCATCGACGCGCTGAGGCAGGCGACCCGACTCACCGCCGTCGACGTCAATGCACTCGCCGAACGTCATCGCGGCGCTCGCGGCATCGTGCAGTTGCGCAAGGCACTTGCACTGTCCGACGCCGGAGCCGAGTCCCCGCAGGAGACGCGCACGCGTCTGGTGCTCACTGCCGCAGGACTCCGGCCGACCCACACACAGATCGAGGTCTTCGACCACTACGAGTTCGTGGGACGCATCGACATGGGCTACCTCAGGTGGAAGGTCGGCGTCGAGTACGACGGGCCGCAACACTGGACAGACCCGTCCATCCGCAACCGCGACCTCGAGCGGCGGGCCAGACTCGCGGCACTGGGCTGGCGCATCGTTCACGTCAATGCCGAGATGCTGCGGTACCGCCCTGCGGTGATCGTCGGCCGGACCGAAGCGGCGTTACGGGACGCGGGGCCGGCTAGCGTCTGACCACCGCGGTCTTCGTCGCCAGGTCCTGCAGACCGCGCAGGTCGCTGTCGGTGAACAGGGCCGGGATGATGAGCGAGATCAGGAGTCCGCGCACGGCGGCGCGTCCCACACCGACGTGCAGGCGGCCGTCGACGGACACCACGTGCAGGCCGAGTGCGTACTGACCGGGCGTGAAGCCGAACAGGCGCACGGACAGGACGCCGAGCACGAACCAGACCACCAGGACGGCGGTGGACAGCATGGCGAGCGACACCCAGCCGAACGCCATGGCCAGCCCGGCCAGCCCGTAGGCGATCAGCCAGTCGACGATCAGTGCGGCGATGCGGCGGCCGAAGCGGGCGAGCGATCCGGGGCCGCGCTCCGGCATGCCCAGCCGGTGGCCGGGGTAGTCGTTGGGCTTCTCACCGGGGGCGGCGCCCTGAGTCCGGTCCGGGCCGGAGAGCCACGATCCGAGGCGGGAACCGGGTTCGCGGGCCATGATCTCAGCATAGGCTCGCCCCTGACACGCGCCGCGAGGCCGCCGACCGTCACGAGTGCGCGGTGTGATTGCGTAACTTCGGCGCAACATGCGGTTGATGACCGTGCAACATCGTGTCCCTAGCGTCAACGCGCGGGTTACCAGTGAAGGAGAGAACCTAGTGGCAGAAACTACGCCCGACGACATCTTCAAGACCATCAAGGACGAGGGTGTCGAGTACGTCGACATCCGGTTCTGCGATCTTCCCGGCGTCGTCCAGCACTTCTCGATCCCGGCGTCGGCATTCGACGAGAGCGTGTTCGAAGACGGACTGGCATTCGACGGTTCCTCGGTGCGTGGCTTCCAGTCCATTCACGAGTCGGACATGATGCTGCTGCCCGATCCCGAGACCGCGCAGATCGACCCGTTCCGCGCCGCCAAGACGCTGAACATGAACTTCTTCGTGCACGATCCGTTCACCCGCGAGGCCTACTCCCGCGATCCGCGCAACGTGGCCCGCAAGGCGGAGAACTACCTGACCAGCACCGGCATCGCCGACACGTGCTTCTTCGGCGCCGAGGCGGAGTTCTACATCTTCGACTCGGTCAGCTTCGACTCGCGGATCAACGGCACCTTCTACGAGGTCGACTCGGAGTCGGGCTGGTGGAACACCGGTGAGCCGCTGGAGGCCGACGGCAGCCCGAACCGCGGTTACAAGGTGCGGCCCAAGGGCGGCTACTTCCCCGTGGCGCCGTACGACCACTACGTCGACCTGCGCGACCAGATGGCCACCAACCTGCAGAACGCCGGGTTCGTGCTGGAGCGCGGTCACCACGAGGTGGGCACCGCAGGCCAGGCCGAGATCAACTACAAATTCAACACGCTGCTGCACGCGGCCGATGACGTGCTGCTGTTCAAGTACATCATCAAGAACACCGCATGGCAGGGCGGCAAGACCGTGACGTTCATGCCCAAGCCGCTGTTCGGTGACAACGGCTCCGGGATGCACGCCCACCAGTCGCTGTGGAAGGACGGCCAGCCGTTGTTCCACGACGAGTCGGGCTACGCCGGCCTGTCGGATCTGGCCCGCCACTACATCGGCGGCATCCTGCACCACGCGCCGTCGCTGCTGGCGTTCACCAACCCGACGGTGAACTCCTACAAGCGCCTGGTGCCGGGGTACGAGGCGCCGATCAACCTGGTGTACAGCCAGCGCAACCGCTCGGCGTGTGTGCGCATCCCGATCACCGGCAACAACCCGAAGGCCAAGCGCCTCGAATTCCGTTGCCCGGACAGCTCGGGCAACCCGTACCTGGCGTTCGCGGCGATGCTGATGGCCGGCATCGACGGCATCAAGCGCAAGCTGGAGCCGCAGGCCCCGATCGACAAGGACCTCTACGAGTTGCCGCCGGACGAGGCCGCCAACATCCCACAGGCGCCCACGTCGCTGTCGGCGGTGATCGACCGGCTCGAGGAGGATCACGAGTACCTCACCGAGGGTGGCGTTTTCACCGAGGACCTGATCGAGACCTGGATCTCCTACAAGCGGGAGAACGAGATCATGCCGGTGCAGATCCGTCCGCACCCGTACGAGTTCGCGCTGTACTACGACGTGTAAGTCCTCGCGTCCGCAAGGGCCGGGTGGATCCCCAGTACGGGGGCCGCCCGGCCCTTTCGCATGGCCGGGGAGGATGGGGGCATGCGAGTACTGGTGCAACGGGTGACATCGGCGAGCGTCGAGGTCGACGGCGAGGTGGTCGGTGAGATCACGCCGGCCGGGCAGGGGCTGCTGGCATTGGTCGGCGTGACGCACGACGACGACGAGGACAAAGCCCGCAGGATGGCCGAGAAGCTGTGGCAGCTGCGGATACTCGACGAGGAGCAATCGGCGTCGGATGTCGGCGCACCGATCCTGGTGGTCAGCCAGTTCACTCTGTACGCCAATACGGTCAAGGGCCGGCGGCCCAGCTGGAACCTGGCGGCGCCGCGGCCGGTCGCCGAACCGCTGGTGTCGGTGTTCGCCGCTGCGCTGCGGGCGCTCGGGGCGGAGGTGGCCACCGGAGTCTTCGGTGCGGACATGAAAGTGCAACTGGTGAACGACGGCCCGGTAACAGTCATGTTGGAGCTGTGAGAAAGCCGACCGCCTCGGCGTAAAGTCTCCGCCATGGCGACCAACTTCGACTCTCGGCTCGCGGGTTACTCCTCTCCCCTCTTGAGCGTTTTCCGCATCGTGGCCGGCTTGATGTTCACGTTGCACGGCACCCAGAAACTGTTCGACTGGCCCGCTGCCTCGCCGATGCCGATCGAGGTCGGCGCGTGGCCGGCGTGGTGGGCCGGCTTGCTCGAATTCGTTCTCGGCCTGCTGATCACGGTCGGGTTCTTCACCCGCATCGCGGCGTTCATCGCCTCGGGTGAGATGGCGGTGGCGTACTTCTGGTACCACTGGCCGCCGCTCGAGGGGCCGTCGGCGTCGTTCTGGCCGACGGTGAACGGCGGCGAGACAGCGCTGCTGTACTGCTTCGGCTTCCTGGCGATCGCCGGACTCGGCGCAGGCGCCTGGTCGGTCGATGCGCGCCGGCGCGTCGGCGGTGGCTCCGGTGTGCGGCGCGGGCGGGTGGTGACCGGCACGGCCGCACCTGCGGGCACTCCTGCCGCCGCACCCGTGCGTCGAGGCGGGCTGCTCAGCCGCTTCCGCCGTAACCGGTACTGACTACAGGTTCGTCGCCTCGTCGGCGAACGTCACGACGGAGATTGTCCCCGCGCGGTCCACGACGTACGCAGCGCTGCCGTCGGGGGCGAACAGGATCCGCTGCGGGTACTCGCCGAGGATCAGCTCCCCGACCTTGATCCCGGGCAGTACCGTCCCGCTTGCGGCGTCGATGACCGTCAGCGAGGCGTCTGTCGGGTTGGTGACGTAGATCCGTGTGCCGTCCGGGCTCACCGCGATGTCGGAGCTCGTCAGACTCGAATACGCGGTCGGAGTGGTCGAGATGTTGGCTGCCAGCGTCGATGCCGTGCCGCCGGAGATCTTCACGACCGAGGTCGACGTCAGCTGAGGATTGATCTGCTGCGTCACAACCACGTACGCGGTTCCGCTGACTTTGTCGACGGCGACTCCAACGGGCCTGCCCCCCGTGACCGGCACTGTGCTCGCGGTACCACCGCTGATGACTGTGACGGTGCTGTCGGAGTAATTGGTGACGTAGACGGTGCCGTCGTTCGCGACGGCACCTTCGGCATAACGCTCGTCGTCGCCGTTGAAGTTGTCGACGACATAGGAACCGATTTCCTGGTTGCCGCTGGTGAGGTCGACGACGGACACCTCGAGGGTCGACGTCCCCACGCCCGAGTCGTAGATCCTGTTGAGCACGATGGCGTAGACGCTGCTGCCGTCGTCCTCCGCGAACAGGCTCACCGGCTGGCCGTCGCCGAATGTGATCGGCGTGCCTGCTGCGCCGCCGTTGTAGACGGCGACCGTTCCGGTGGCGTCGTCGAGCACGTAGGTGTTCCCGTTGTCGTCCACCGCGACGTCGTCGGCATCCGGGTTGACCGCGTTCGAGTAACTGCCGGTTTCGTCACGCAGGATGATCGGATCTCCGGGACCGCCGACGTCGACCAGTTCGACGGTGTAGCCGGCTTGCGAATCAGCGATGTTGCCGGGCCGCAGAACGATCAGCCGCAGTCTGCCGTCGGGCCCGAGCGTGGCTCCCCGTAGCAGGGCGAAACCGTCGACGGGGTCCCGCGTCTCGGTCACTGCGGCCTCCGCCGGGCTGACCGTGACCGTGACGTCGGTCGAGTCGGTGCGCTGCCCGTCGGTCACGGTGACGACGAACGTCTCGGTGATCGGGTCGTCACTGGCGTACGCATCCAGACGGGCCTGGCCGTCCGGGGTGTAGGTGACGGTGTAGCTGCCGTCGGCGTTCGGGGTCACCTTCACCCGCCCGTTCGCGGGTTGGGTGACGAGGACGCTGAGCGCGTCGCCGTCGACATCCGTGGCGCGCACGATGACCGGGACCGCACCGGAGTTCGGATTGGCGCCCTGCACGCTCGTGGACGTGATCGCCGGCGCCGAGAGGTTCTCACCCGCGAAAAAGGACACGACGGTCAGCTGGTTGTTCAGGGTGCCCCCGGCGGCGGGCGACACGAGGTACTGATCGGTGAGGTAGATGTGATCCTCGGTGGCCACCACGTAGTCGAACGGCTGCCCGTCGGGACTGCCATCGGTGGCGGTGGTCAGCACGAACTGGCGGGAACTCGTGTCGATGATCGAAAAGTTGTCGGCGCCTGCGACATAGGCCAGGCTGCCGTCGGGGCTGAAGGCGACGCCGGTCGGCAGCGCTCCGACGGGCACGGTGGCGACCACGGTGTCCGTCGCGGTGTCGATGATGGATACCGAGTTGGTGGTGGCGTTCACGACGTAGAGGTCGGGGTGGGTGGCGCCGGCCGGAGTCTTGAAGATCCCGTAGGGAGCGGCGCCGACCTGGATCGGCGCCCCGACCGGCTGGCCATACCCCGCGGTGCCCTGCCTGACATCGAAGACGCGGACGTTACCCGCGCCGACGTCCGTGACGTACAGCTTGTCGTTGGCGACGACCAGTCCCGACGGGGTGTTGACTCCCGCGAGTGCGATCTGCTGGCTCGGCAGAACCGTCCCGTAGCCGTCGGCGTCGGCGTCGGCGGGGTCGATGTTGACGACGGAGACCGTCCGGTCGTTGTTGAGCATGTACAGCCGGGTGCCGGTGCCGTTGACGGCCAGGCTCTGGGGAAGGAAGTTCGTCTGCTTGCCGGTCTGGATCGTGTCGATGGCAGCCGTCGACGGGTCGACGTCGACTTGGGTGTAGTTCTCGCTCGGGTCGTCCGCGTCGATCTCGAACACCCGCAGCGTGCCGCCGCTCTCGCTGACATAGAGTCGGCCGCCCGACGCCACCATGCTGACGGCATTGCCGGTGGCAATGGGATTCGTGCCGGCTGCAATCGGATCCGTGTCGATGACCGTGTTCGTGCTGGTGTCGATGACGGTGATCGTGCTGTCGCGGTTGCTCAGCACGAACAGCCGGTCACCGTAGAGCACTGGCGACAGCGGTGCCGTGCCGACGGTGATCGCGTCGTTCTCGGTGCGCAGGCGCGCCTGGGTGATCGGCACGGTGATCGTGAACGTCTGCGCGTCAGTCCCTTCGCCCACCGTGATCGTGACGGTGTCGGTGGTCGGCGCCAGTGCTGCGGCGAGAGTGCTGGTGGATCGCATGCTGCGGAACGCATTGAGCGACTGGAAGGTCTGCGGGGTGGGCGGCTCCGCCGTATAGCCGCCGATGCGGATGTTCGCGTCGGGCGTGTACTCGACGGTGAACTTCCGGGTGGCCGGGTCGTACCCGGTGATCGTCGCCGTGCCGTATTCGGCGGGGATCTTCTTCCCGATGTAGTCGTCGAGGTTGTTGCGGACCAGTTCGTCGTTCTCGGGCGACAGCGGGCCGACAGGCGTCGTCGACTTCCCGGTGACGGGATCGACGACCGTTTCGGGATCCACCGTGCCGGCTCCCGGTTGGACCGTGACGTTGATGGTCTGCGTCGTGGCAGTGTGTCCGCCGTCGGGACGGAGGAGGGCTGCCAGGCCGTGCAGGTGCGGCCCGTCGTCGGCGTCGCTGACCGTGATGGTGAAACTGTCGGTGAACGGCTCTGTCCCGTTGGCGTTCCACGTCGTCGGCGGCGAGTAGGTCCAGTTCCCCTCGTCGTCGACGACCACGGTGCCGCCCTGGGCGCCGTCACTGTCGGTGTAGGTGAACTCGTCGCTGTCGTCGTCGTCCACCTCCACCGAACCGGTGACCACCGGACTCCCCGACGTCGGGTCGATCGACTGACCCTGCGTGGAGGAGGTGATGGTCGGCGAGTCGTTGAGCAAGCTCGTCTGCACCTGGCGACGCACCCACGCGAGCACTCCCCACAGCACCGGATTCTGCGGCACCGGTTGACCGGGAGTCCCGGCACCGAGGAACGGGGCCAGCGCGGCTGACAGCACCCGCGTCACCACGCTCAACGACGCCCTGACCGGTTCTGAGATTCGCTGCTGCTCAACCGAGGTGATCTCGTTGACGACCGACGCCTGCTGTTGGGGTCCGGCAACCGAGTCGACGCCGGTGACAACCGACTCGCGCACCCGCTGCAACGCGCCGTCCAGGGTGGCCGCCGGCGGCCGGTTGTCGGTGATCGCGGCGCTCAGACGGCGCGACAACACCTGTGGCGCCGGTGTTCTGGGCGCGGACTGCGTCGCTGTGAGAGCAGGCGGCGCCGAGACTGCGGGTGTCGAGGGCCCGTTCGTCGCACGTTCCTGCTGCGCACCCAGACCTTTGCTCTGCTCGGTCTCGGACGGGTCGGCCGCGACCGGCTCGGTCGCGACCGGCTTGGTGCGAGTGGGCCGTTCACCGAGGCGCTGCGTCGCGGTGATCGCATCGCCGGAACTCTTCGCCACACCTGTGACGATCTTCCGGACCGCGTCCGTCGCACGGTCGATGCGCTTCTCGATCCGCTTCTCGATGGCGTCCCGTGCGTCCTGCGCCGAGCGGGGCGCGTCGTCTTGGCTCTCGTCGGACGTGTCGGCCTCGCTCTTCGATGAAGGCGCAGACCCGGAGTCGCTCGACGTCGTCGTCTCCTCTGCCCAGGCGACACCCGGAGTGGTGGCAACGGCCGCCCCGACCCCGAGAGCGACGGCCAGCGCGCCGACTCGCCCGATGTACCGCGCGTACATCGTCGGTGCTGCGGTGTACCGGCCAGTGCGTCGCTTCGCGGCGTCCATGGTGCTTCCCCTCCAGTGGCCTTCGGCTTGCGGACGCACCGGATGGTGTTCTCAGCTTGCTCTCAGGATCAGACGGAGCGTACGGGCTGCGACTCGCCGCACCTAGCCCTTCCGGGCACCACTCGACGGCATGCTCGCGATATCAATGAATTTGCCACCACCGGCCCCCCGCCGCGGAGGGCGAATGCCCTGCTGGGAAGGATTTCGGCGTGCCGACCCCGATCACGAACCGCGAGCCTTTCCATCCGCGCCGCAAAACCACCAGCTCAAGATCGTTTTCCGGGTGGGGCTGAGCGGTCGGTTCGGACTCCACGGGTCCCGCACCCGCCTCGTGGCCGCGAATCGAACGACACGGCTGTTTGCCGTAGCTGTAAGACTCAGCCCAGGTCTTTGCGGAACCGCTTCATTCCGTCGATCTTCTCGGCCAGCGACGCCTGCGGGCCGGCGTAGAACATCCACGGCATCGTGATGATGCCGGTGATGCCTGCGGCCTCGGCCCGGGCGTAGTGCTCGGGGGTGAATGCATCGGTCAGCGGGGTGAGGACGGTGAAGCCGTCCATCGTCAACCCGTTCTCCGCGCGCAGTGCACGCAGCTTGTCCACCGACGCGATCGCGTGGTCGGTGGAGATGAGGTCACCGATCCAACCGTCGTGACGGGCCGCCCGCCGCAGCGCGACATCGCTCAATCCGCCGACGTAGATCGGGATGTGCGGCGGCGTCGGTTCCATCTCCAGACGCGGCGCCGAGTAGAACTCTCCGGAGAACTCGTTCCACCCCGGCTGCCACAGCGCGCGGAACAACGAGAGCATCTCGTCGGTGCGCCTGCCGCGCCGGTCGAACCGCTGCCCCAGCAGCGTGAACTCTTCCTCGCACCAGCCCACGCCGACACCGAGTTCCACCCGCCCGTCGGCCAGGTACGCCGCCGTGCCGATCGCCTTGGCCGCCGAGAACGGATCACGCATCGCCGGGATGTAGACCGTCGTGACGAAGCGCAGGCGTTCGGTGACCGAGGCCAACGCCCCGACCAGCACCCACGGGTCCGGCCAGTGGGTGAACGGCTTCCACCGCCTGCTGCCGTCATCGGTGTAGGGGTACGGCGTCTTCAGTGTCTCCAGGTTCACCACGTGGTCCGGGATCCCCATCCCGTCGTAGCCGAGATCGTCTGCGGCCCGGGCGATCTCGATGACCTCGCGGGACTCCAGGAACGCCGAGCTGACGTAGAACCTCACCCGGCTTCCCGCGCCCAGGCCGGCATGATGAACACCCCTTCGGCCTCGACGGTCACCCCGTCGGCATCCCGCAACTCGCCGCGGGCGTAGGTCTTGAACCCGTCCACCCGGTCGATCCACGCCTCGGCGCGCAGCGCCCCCAGCGGAGTGCCGCGCAGATACTTCAGCGTGATCGTCCCCGTGAACAGCGGTTTGGTCAGGCCGTCGCTGGCCACCTCGCCGAGAATCTGATCCAGCACCAGCGCGCAGACGCCGCCGTGCACCCACCCCGGCGGCCCCTCGTACGGCGCGCCCAACGCGAACTCGCTCCAGCAGCGTCCGTCCGCGTCCTGCTCGATCATCAGCGGCGGCGCCATCGCATTGCGGATGCCGACAACCGGATTCGCCCACACCACCGGCCGTCCCGTGTCGGCGTGCCGCATCCGCGGCGTCTGGTCGCGTTCCTGCTCTTCGAGCATCGAACTGACCGCGTCGATCGCCCGGCGCGCCTCGACGACGGTCTCGTCATCCGCCCCGGTGCGGATGCTCGCCTCGATGAGTCGCCGCACCGACTGCGTCAGCGGTTCGTGCAGAGCACGCAGCCGGTCGTGTTCCTCCGCACTCATCGACTCGAAGAAGAAATCCACATCAACCTCCGAACACGTTGCGCACCACGGTCTTCGCGCGACGTGTCACGCGCAGGTAATTGTCGAGGAACTCGCCGCCGTCGTCGTTGTCCCAGCCGGCGGCCAGCGCCACCGCGTTGAGCTGCCTGCCCGGCCCGGGCAACTGGTCGGTGGGCTTGCCGCGCACCAGCACCAAAGCGTTGCGGGCCCGCGTCGCGGTCAACCAGGCCTGCCGGAGCAGGTCGATGTCGCCTTCGGCGATCAGTTCCGCGGCGCCGATCGCGTTCAGCGAGTCCAGCGTCGAGGTGTTGTGCAGCGCCGGGATGCGATGCGCGTAGCGGAGCTGCAGCAGCTGCACCGTCCACTCGATGTCGGCGAGCCCGCCGCGGCCGAGCTTGGTGTGGGTGTTGGGGTCGGCGCCGCGGGGCAACCGTTCGGCGTCCACCCGCGCCTTGATCCGCCGGATCTCCTGCACCGTCGCGGCCGATACGCCGTCGGCCGGGTACCGGATGCCGTCGATCATCAACAGGAACTGTTCACCGAGTTCGAGGTCACCTGCCACCCGGTGCGCCCGCAGCAGCGCCTGAACCTCCCACGGCTGGGCGTATTTCGTGTAGTACGCGGTGTAGGAGGCCAGCGTGCGGACCAGCGGTCCGTTGCGGCCCTCGGGCCGCAGGCCGAGGTCGACCTCGAGCGGCGGGTCCGCACTCGGCGTTCCGAGCAGCGCCCGGACCTGTTCGGCGATGTTCACCGACCATTTCACCGCGACGGATTCCTCGACACCGGCGTGCGGTTCGCAGACGAACATCACGTCGGCGTCCGACCCGTAACCCAACTCGCCGCCGCCCAGCCGGCCCATACCGATGACAGCGATCCGCGCGGGTGGTCCGTCGTCCGGCGTGTTCGCCCGGATCACCGCCTCCAGCGCCGCCTGGAGCACCGCGAGCCACAGCGCCGTCAGCGCCTTGCAGACCTCGGTCACCTCGAGCATGCCCAGCAGGTCGGCCGACGCGATCCGCGCCAGTTCGCGCCGGCGCAGTGTCCGTGCGGCGGCGATCGCACGAACCGGGTCCGGATGGCGGCCCGCCGAGGCGATGAGCGCCTTGGCCATTCCGTCGGGTTCGACGTCGCACAGTTTCGGGCCGTTGGGGCCGTCGGCGTACAGCCGGATCACCTCGGGCGCCCGCATGAGCAGTTCGGGGACGTAGGCCGAAACCCCGAGCACCCGCATCAGCCGCTTCGCGACCGCGCCCTCGTCACGCAGCGTCGACAGGTACCACCGCTCCTCGGCCAGCGACTCGCTGATCCGCCGATAGGACAGCAGCCCGGCATCCGGGTCGGGGGTGTCGGACAGCCAGTCCAGCAGCGTCGGCAGCAGCACCTGCTGCACCCGGGCGCGCCGGGCGCCGCCACCGGTGAGGGCCGCCAGGTGGGTCAGTGCGCTCTGCGGCCCCTCGTAGCCCAGCGCGGCGAGCCGCCGTTCGGCCGACTTCGTGCTGAGCCCGGCCGAAATGCCCAGGGCGTCTTGGCCGACCGACTCGAGCAGCGGTTGGTAGAACAGCTTCGCGTGCAACCGCGACACCCGCAGGCTCTGCCGCTTGAGTTCCTCGCGCAGCACTCCGAGGGCATCGTGCTGGCCGTCGGGCCGGATGTGCGCCGCCCGTGCCAGCCAGCGCATCGCCTCGTCGTCGCCGGACTCGGGCAGCATGTGGGTGCGCTTGAGCCGTTGCAGCTGCAGCCGGTGTTCGAGCAGCCGCAGGAACTCGTAGGACGCGGTGAGGTTGGCGGCGTCGTCGCGCCCGACGTAGCCGCCGGTGCCCAGCGCCGCGAGCGCATCCACCGTCGACGCCACGTGCAGGGACTCGTCGTTGCGGCCGTGCACCAGCTGGAGCAGCTGCACCGCGAACTCGACGTCGCGCAGGCCGCCGGTGCCGAGCTTGAGTTCACGGGCCCGCACCCCCGCAGGCACCAGTTCCTCCACCCGTCGGCGCATCGCCTGCACCTCGGGCACGAAGTCCTCCCGCTCACACGCCGTCCACACCATCGGCGTCAGCGCCTCGATGTACTCCCGGCCCAGCTCGGCGTCGCCTGCTGCGGGCCTGGCCTTCATCAGCGCCTGGAACTCCCAGGTCTTGGCCCACCGCTGGTAGTAGGTGACGTGCGACTCGAGGGTGCGCACCAGCTGGCCGTGCTTGCCCTCCGGCCGCAGCGCGGCGTCCACCTCGAAGAAGGCGTCCGCGGCAAGCCGCATCATCTCCCCGGCCACCCGGATGGCCAGCGCCGAGGCCTCGTCGGCGACGAAGATGACGTCGACGTCGCTGACGTAGTTCAGTTCGCGTGCACCGCATTTGCCCATCGCGATCACCGCCAGCCGCGGGGCGGGCCCGGATCCGCAGGCCGACCGGGTCGCCACGATGAGCGCCGCGCCCAGGGCGGCGTCGGCCATGTCGGACAGGTGCTCCCCCACCGCCACGAACGGCAGCACGGGTTCGTTCTCCACCGTCGACGCCAGATCGAGCGCCGCCAGCACGAGCATCCTGTCCCGGTAGAGCTGGCGTAGCGGGGCTGCGGCAGTGGTTGTGTCGCTGATGTTCTCGGCGGCCGCGGCGAACTCGTCCCGCAGCTGCGACGCCGAGGGCAGCGTGACGGCACCCTCGAGCAGATGCCACGACTGCGGATTGGCGATGAGGTGGTCGCCCAGCGCCAGCGAGGCGCCCAGCACGCCGAAGAGCCGCCCACGCAGGCCCTTGTCCTTGAGCAGCGCGCCGTTGAGTTCGGTCCACCGGTCATCCAGTGCGTCGGCCAGCCGGACCATCGCCAGCAGTGCGGTGTCCGCGTCGGGGGCCCGCGACAGCGACCACAGGAGCTCCACGTGGGCGTCGGTGGTCCAGCCCAACCGGTCGAGATTCGCCGCCGCCTGTTCCTGCACCAGACCGAGGCGGCCCGGGCTGGGCAGCTTCGGTCGGTCGGTCACGGGTTTGGCCACGTTGACGACGGTATCGCACCGCCGCAGGTGGCCGGACGTCGCTAGAGCGACAGGTAGGTCCTCAGCTCGTACGGCGTGACGTTGCTGCGGTAGGTCTCCCATTCCGAGCGCTTGTTGCGCAGGAAGTAGTCGAAGACGTGCTCCCCCAATGCTTCCGCGACCAGCTCGGAATTCTCCATCTCGGCGAGCGCGACGCCGAGGCTGGACGGCAGCTCGCGGTAGCCCATCGCGCGGCGTTCTTCCGGCGTCAGGCTCCAGACGTTGTCCTCGGCCTGCGGTGCGAGCACGTAGCCCTTCTCCACTCCGCGCAGACCCGCGGCCAGCAGCACCGCGAAGGTCAGGTAGGGGTTGCACGCCGAATCGGGGCTGCGCACCTCGATGCGCCGCGACGACGCCTTGCGCGGGGTGTACATCGGCACCCGGACCAGTGCGGACCGGTTCGCCGCGCCCCAGGACGCCGCGGTGGGCGCCTCACCGCCGTGTACCAGCCGCTTGTAGGAGTTCACCCACTGGTTGGTGACGGCGCTGATCTCGGTGGCGTGCTCGAGGATGCCCGCGATGAACGACTTGGCCACATCGGAGAGCTGCAGCGCGTCCTCGGGGCTGTGGAACGCGTTGGTGTCGCCCTCGAAGAGGCTCATGTGGGTGTGCATGGCCGACCCCGGGTACTCGGCGAACGGCTTGGGCATGAACGACGCACGCACGCCGTCACCGAGCGCCACCTCTTTGACGACGTAGCGGAACGTCATCACGTTGTCGGCCATCGACAGCGCGTCGGCGTAACGGAGGTCGATCTCCTGCTGCCCGGGTGCGCCCTCGTGGTGGCTGAACTCGACGGAGATGCCCATCTGCTCGAGCGCGTCGATGGCGTGTCTGCGGAAGTTCGGCGCCGAGTCGTGCACCGCCTGGTCGAAGTAGCCGCCGTTGTCGGCCGGCACCGGCGGGGTGCCGTCGTCGGGGCCGGGCTTGAGCAGGAAGAACTCGATCTCCGGGTGCACGTAGCAGGAGAAGCCGAGGTCACTGGCCTTGGCCAGCTGGCGGCGCAGCACGTGGCGCGAGTCGGCCCACGACGGCGAGCCGTCGGGCATCGTGATGTCGCAGAACATCCGTGCCGAGTGGTGCTTCTCGGAGCTGTCGGCCCACGGCAGGATCTGGAAGGTGGACGGATCGGGGCGGGCCACCATGTCGGCTTCCGACACCCGGGCGAAGCCCTCGATCGAGGATCCATCGAAGCCGATGCCCTCTTCGAACGCGCCCTCGAGTTCGGCAGGCGCGATGGCGACGGATTTGAGGTATCCCAGGACATCCGTGAACCACAGCCGGACGAAGCGGATGTCGCGTTCCTCCAGCGTGCGCAGCACGAATTCCTTCTGGCGATCCATGTTCGCAGCGTAGGTTCCGGCTGTTAAATCCGTGTTACGCCGCTGCTAGATCTAGCAAGTCAAACCGGCCGGAGGGGCCTGCAGATCGACGAGGAACCGGAGGGTGGCGGTGTCGACGCAGGCATCGCCGTTGAACACCACGGTGTGTTGGGTGCCGTCGAAGGTGATCAGCGACGCCTGCATCTGCCGTGCCAGCTCGACGCCCGCCTCGTACGGCGTCGCCGGATCACGGGTCGTCGAGACCACGACGACCTTGCCGGGACCGGGGCTCACGGCCGGATGCGGCGTCGACGTCGCCGACACCGGCCACATCGCGCAGATGTCGCGGGGGGCGAACCCGGTGAACGACCCGTAGGCGAGGAACGGCGCGGCCAGGCGGGCCTGCCGGTCGATGTCGGCCCACGCCGCTGGGTCGGTCGGGTACGCGGAGTTCACGCAGCGGATCGCCGTGAACGCATCCTGCTGGTTGCCGTAGTGGCCGGCGCGATCGCGCTTCTGGTACTCGTCGGCCAGCACGAGCAGGTCACCGGGGTCGGTGCCGCGGGCCAGACCGAGCAGACCGCTGGTGAGGTAGGGCCAGAAGCGCTTCGAGTACAGCGCGCTGCCGGTGCCGGTGATGGCGTCCTGGTAGCCAAGTCCGCGCGGGTCTGGGGTCGGGGCGGGGCGCTGGGCCAGGGGGTCGACGAGTTGGTGGTAGCGGTTGACGAACTGCGCCGGATCGGTGCCGAGCGGGCACCCGGCCGATGTCGCGCAGTCGGCGGCGTAGGCGTCGAACGCCCGCTGGAAGCCGGCCAACTGGCGAAGGTTGCGGGTGGTCGGGTCGAGGCTCGGGTCCACCGCCCCGTCGAGCACCATGGCCCGCACCCGGTCGGGGAACTGTTCGGCGTAGCCGGCGCCGATTTCGGTGCCGTAGGAGAACCCGAGATAGTTCAGTTGTTGCTCGCCGAGCGCGCCACGGACGGCGTCCATGTCGCGCACCGCGGAGGCGGTGCCCACCCCGGAAAGGAACTGTGCGCCCATCCGGTCGAGGCACTGCTGGGCGAGCTGTCGGTAGAGCCCTTCGATGTGCGCGACGCCGGCCGGGCTGTAGTCGGCCATCGGTTCGCGGCGGTAGGCGTCGAACTCCGCGTCGGTGCGGCACCGCAGTTCCGGCGTCGAATGGCCGACACCGCGCGGGTCGAAGCCGACCAGGTCGAACCGCCGGCCGATCTCGGTGTCCGCCAGCGCGGCGCCCATACCTGCGACGACGTCGACGGCCGAGGCGCCGGGACCGCCCGGGTTGACCATCAGCACACCGATGCGCTCACCGCGGGCCGGAACGCGGATGACGGCCAATTGCGCTTGTGCCGCTTGTGGATTCGCCGCATTGTTCCAGTCGACGGGTACCGCCACCCGGCCGCATTGCGCGGTCGGGATGCGGCTGACGTCGCCGAGCATGTCGGCACAGCCACCCCATACCGGCGGCTGTCCGTAGGCCTGGGTGGCCTGGCCCTCGGGGCTGGCCAGCGCGGGAGCGACGCCGGGGGTGGGCAGCATGACGAGCACGAGCGCAGCCGTCAACGACCGCCGTCCGACCCGCCACATGGCGCTCATGTTCGCACGGCCGACCGGGGCAGGTCTGCGGCCGGTACGAAACGGTGACCTGGCTGTGACCCGCTCAGCGGCAACGGGTGTCGGCCGGCGGCACCTTCACGTCGACCAGGTAGGTCGCCGCGATGTCGTCGACGCAGCTGTTGCCCTGGAACACCACGGTGTGCTGGGTGCCCTCGAACGTCACCAGTGTGCCGCCCAGCTGACGGGCCAGGTCCACCCCGGCCTGATACGGCGTGGCGGGGTCGTTGGTTGTGGAGACCACCAGGACCGGCGGCAGGCCGCTGACCGAGATCTCGTGCGGCTCACTGGTCGGCGGCACCGGCCACATCGCGCAGGTGCCCAACGGGGCGTTGCCGGTGAAATCGCCGTAGCTCATGAACGGCGCCACCTCGCGCAGCCTGCGGTCCTCCTCGATGATCTTCTCCCGGTCTTTCACGGCCGGCTGGTCCACGCAGTTCACCGCCACTCGCACGTCGGTCGAGTTGTTGTAGCGCCCGGTCGCGTCGCGGCGCATGTAGAGGTCGGCGAGGATCAGCATCGTGTCGCCACGGCCCTGCTTGAGCTCGGTGAGCCCGGTGGTGAGGTGCCGCCAGAGATTCGGCGAATACAGGGTCATGATGGTGCCGACGATCGCGTCGCTGTAGGAGAGCCCGCGCGGGTCATCGGTCTTGGCGGGTGTTTCGACGAGCGGGTCGACCAGGCTCTTGTACACCTCGACGGCCTTGGCGGAGTCCGTGCCGAGCGGACAGTCCGGGGACTTGGCGCAGTCGGCGGCGTAGTTGTCGAACGCCTTCTGGAAGGCGGCGGCCTGACGGATGTCGGCCTCGATGGGGTCGGCGTTCGGATCGACCGCGCCGTCGAGGATCATCGCCCGCACCTTGTCCGGGAAGGCCTCGGCGTAGGCCGACCCGATGCGGGTGCCGTAGGAGTAGCCGAGGTAGGTCAGCTTCTCGTCGCCGAGGGACTGCCGGATCGCGTCGAGATCGCGTGCGACATTTGCCGTTCCGATGTTGGCCAGGAAGTTCTCACCGGACTTGTCGACACATCGCTGGATGAACGCCTTGGTCTCGTTCTCGATGTGCTCGACGCCCTCGGGGGTGTAGTCGACCTGTGGGTCGGCTCGCAACCGGTCGTTGTCGGCATCGGAGTTGCACCACACCGCGGGCGAGGACGAGGCGACGCCGCGCGGATCGAAACCGACCAGGTCGAACCGCTCGCGCACCGAGTCGGGGATCGACGGCAGCGTCGACACGGCCGCCTCGACGCCCGACTCCCCGGGTCCGCCGGGGTTGATCACCAGCGAGCCGATCCGGTTCGGGCCGGTGGCCTTGAACCGGATCATCGCCAGCCGGGCGACGTCGCCGTCGGGCTTGGAGTAGTCGACGGGGACCGACAGCAGACCGCACTCGGCGTCCGGCGGGATCCGGGATTCACCCGACGGCGCGGAGCCCTGGCACAGCACCCATTGCACCGGCGTACCCGGCCGCGGCACGGCGAGAACCGCACGTCCGTCGACGACGTTGCTGCAGCCCGCCACCAGGAGCAGGGCCGCGGCGGCCGCGACGACCCCCATGCGATGTCTCATGGCTCCACATGCTGCCATGACCGACCATCGGTGCTGGCGAGGCGGCTGCCGGGCGGCTTCAGCGCGTGGCGTCGAGGAGCTCCTCGAGTGCAGGCGCGAAGTCGTCGGCCATGTCCCACAGGTCGGGCAGCAGTTCGGGGCACGACACCAGGCCGACGTCGAGCTTGCCGTTGAGCGACATCACCGTGATGTTCAGCGCGGCGCCGTGGAAGACCGGGCCGATCGGGTACATCGCGCCGACCTCGCACCCCAGGTAATACAGCGGCACCTGGGGGCCGGGAACGTTGGACACCACGAGATTGAGCACCGGCCGGGCGCCGGACAGCCTGCTCGCGGCGTAGACCCGCATCGCCGCACCGAACACCGCGGGCGCGGCGAACTGGGTCCAGTCCTGCAGCAGCGTGGCACCGATCGCCGAACTGTGCTGTTTGGCAACGGAGTTGGCGTCGGAGATGGCCTTGATCCGTTCCAGCGGGTCTTCGACGTTGGTCTCGAGTCGGGAGAACATGCCCGACACCTGATTGCGTCCGGGCCGGTCGGACTTGTCGTGCACCGACACCGGCACCATCGCGATCAGCGTGCTGTCCGGCAGCTGTCCCCGATCGAGCAGGAACTTGCGCAGCACGCCGGACACCAGCGCCATCACCACGTCGTTGAGCTTGACCCCGAAGTGGTTCTTCACGTTCTTGACGTCGTCGAGATCGAGTTGGGCGAACGCGATGTTGCGGTGGCCCGTGACGTTGGCGTTGAACGGCGTCTGCGGTGCGGCGAACGGGGCGGCCATCGACTGGCCGGCCCGCGCGCGCTTGACGGTGTCGAGCACGGTGTTGACGGTGCTCGGCAGCGCATTGACGAACTTGAGCGGCCGGGTGGCGAACTTGATCGCCCCGTTGACGGAGATCTCGAGTTGGTTCCCGCCGCCGACGCCCTGCACGGGCTCGGGGTCGGCCGCGTCCGGTTCGGTGCTGCACAGCTGCGACATCAGGCTGGCGCCGGTGACGCCGTCGACGGCGGCGTGGTGCACCTTGGTCAGCACCACCAGTTTCCCGCCGTCGCGGGCGTCGGTGCCGTCGATGCCCTCGATCACCCACTTCTCCCACAGCGGCCGGGCCCGGTCCAGCGGCAGCGAGGCGATGTGGCCGAGGATCTCGGACAGCTCGTAACGGCCGCCCGGCGGCGGCAGCCCGATCCGGTGCAGGTGCCGGTCGACGTCGAAGTCCTTGTCCTCCACCCACACCGGGTGGTCGAGGTTGAACCTGCTGTCGGCGAGCTTCTCCCGGAACTGCGGCATCGACTCGATCCGCTTCGACAACGCGTCACGCAGCTTGTCGAAGGTGTAACCGCCCGGCATCGTCGTGGTGTCGAGCTCCAGGATCGAGCAGACGTGCAGCAGCTGCTGTGCGGTTTCGAGGTACAGGAAGCTGGCGTCGAGTCCGCTGAGGCGTTGCATGTGGCCAGCGTAGGACGCCCCGATGCCGGCGTGTGAGAAAGTCCACTTAACCCAGGGTTCACCTGGGCAGCGCATGGTGGCACACTGAACTCGTCAGCCGAACCCGGGGACCCTGTCGGGCCTCGAGGATCGAAACGACCACCACGAGGGACAACGATGTCTGAGCAGACTGTCTACGGTGCTGCCACGGGAACCGCCGATGGCGATTCACAGCCCAAGCCACGGACCAAGGTCCGCACGCATCATCTGCACAAATGGAAGGCCGAGGGCCACAAGTGGGCCATGCTGACGGCCTACGACTACTCCACCGCCCGGGTCTTCGACGACGCGGGCATCCCGGTCCTGCTGGTCGGTGACTCGGCCGCCAACGTCGTCTACGGATACGACACGACGGTCCCGGTGTCCGTCGACGAACTGATCCCCCTGGTTCGTGGTGTGGTGCGGGGCGCACCGCACGCGTTGGTGGTGGCCGACCTGCCGTTCGGCAGCTACGAGGCCGGCCCGGCGCAGGCGCTGGCGACCGCCACCCGGTTCCTCAAGGAGACCGGCGCGCACGCGGTGAAGCTCGAGGGCGGTGAACGCGTCGCCGAGCAGATCGCCACGCTGTCCGCCGCCGGTATCCCGGTGATGGCGCACATCGGGTTCACCCCGCAGAGCGTCAACGGTCTCGGCGGCTTCCGGGTGCAGGGCCGCGGCGACGCGGGCGATCAGACGATCCACGACGCGATCGCCGTGCAGGAGGCCGGGGCGTTCGCCGTCGTCATGGAGATGGTGCCCGCCGAACTCGCCACCCAGATCACCGGCAAGCTGACCATCCCCACGATCGGGATCGGCGCCGGACCCAGCTGCGACGCGCAGGTGCTGGTGTGGCAGGACATGGCAGGTCTCACCAACGGCAGGACCGCCAAGTTCGTCAAGCAGTTCGGCAGCGTCGGCGATGAACTACGCCGTGCCGCAACGCAGTACGCCGACGAGGTGGCATCCGGCGTGTTCCCCGCCGAGGAGCACAGCTTCTAGGCGAACTCGGGGCGGCGCTTGGCCAGGAACGCGTCGACCCCTTCGCGCCCGTCGGCGGAGTCGGCGCGGTCGGCGATCAGCCGGCCCTCGAGTTCCATCTGCTCCTCGAGGCTGTTCTTCAACGAGTTCAGCAGCAGGTACTTGACGCCTCCGCCGGACCCGCGCGCACCGGCGGCCACCTTCTCGGCCAGAGCGGTGGCGCGCTCGCCGAGTTCGGCGTCGGGCACCACCTCGGTGGCCAGGCCCCAATCCACCGCCTCCGCCGCGGTCAGGGTCCGGTTGGTCAGCATCAGCTCCTGAGCCTTGCGCAGTCCCACCAGCCGGGGCAGGTAGTACGACGAGCTGCCGTCGGGGCTCAGACCCACCTTCGTGTAGGCCATCGTGAACGTCGCCGACTCGGCGGCCAGTACCAGATCACCGGTGATCGCCAGACTGAATCCGGCGCCTGCGGCGGTGCCGTTGACGGCGGTGATGAGCACCGCGTCGGTGCGCGCGAACGTGGAGATGGCCCGGTGCAGGTCGTCGGCGACGCCCTTGATGTACGCGCCTCGGCTGGGCGCGGACGCGAACGACTTGAGATCACCACCGGCGCAGAAGAACCTCCCCGACCCGGTGAGCACCACCACCTTGACCGACGCGGTGTCGCAGCGCTTGGCGGCGTCGGCCAGTTCGCGAGTCATCGTGTCGTTCATGCCGTTCGCGGCGTCGGGCCGGTTCAGGCCGATGCGCGCGACGGCGCCGTCCTGGGAGAAGGTGATGGCGTCGTATTCGGTCACACCCCGGACTGTATCCGCGGCGTCCGCCCAGCGTGGGAGCCGGTCGCGCGGAGCGGGTGATTCACCTTCGTGTGGCATTGTGGCCACCTGCCGTTCAGACCCGCCTTCGCCCCCGAAAGGACAATGCACCCATGGCCGACAGCTCCGCCGGGGCACAGAAGGATTCGAAGAAGACCTCGCGCCACACCGAGGTCGAGCGCAAGTTCGAGGTGACCGAATCGACGGTGTCGCCGTCGTTCGCGGGGTTGTCGGCGGTGTCACGGGTGGAGCGGTTGCCGATCCAGCATCTCGACGCCGTCTACTTCGACACCCCGAACCGCGACCTCGCGGCCCATCGCGTCACGCTGCGCCGGCGCACCGGGGGCGACGACGCCGGCTGGCATCTGAAGCTGCCCGCCGGGCCGGACGCCAGGACCGAGGTCAGGCAACCGCTGGACGACGTCGACACCGTGCCAGAGTCGCTGCGCGACGTGGTTCTTGCGGTCGTGCGGGACCGGCCGCTGGCGCCCGTCGCCCGCATCTCCACGGAGCGGACCGTCGATCTTCTGTTCGGCCCCGACGATTCGCCACTGGCCGAGTTCTGCGACGACCAGGTGACGGCGACCGCGGGTCAGGACGGCGACGAACAGCGTTGGCGGGAGTGGGAACTCGAACTCGTCGAAGGCGCTGTCGACGACGGCCGCGCGGGTTCGGAGCTGCTGGACCGGTTGGCCAACCGGCTGTTCGACGCGGGCGCGACGCCCGCCGGGCACGGATCGAAGCTGGCCCGCGTGCTCGACACCTCGGGCGGCGAGCCGGCGGACGCCGACGGCGACGAGCGGGCGGTCGACCCCATCCACGCGGCGGTGGCCGAGCAGGTCGACGAGTTGGTGATCTGGGATCGGGCCGTCCGCGCGGACGTGTACGACTCGGTGCACCAGATGCGGGTGGTGACCCGCAAGATCCGCAGCCTGCTGCAGTCGGCGGAAGGCGCGTTCGGCATCTCCGACGACGCGTGGATCCTCGACGAGCTCAAGCAGCTCGCCGCTGTCCTCGGCGTGGCGCGCGACGCGGAGGTGCTGGCCGAGAAGTACGAGAAGGCGATCGACGAGCTGCCGGCCGAGCTGGTCCGCGGACCGGTCCGCGAGCGGCTGGTGGAGGGTGCGAAGAAGCGCTACGACGCTGGGCTTCGGCGGTCGCTGATCGCCATGCGCTCGCAGCGCTACTTCCGGCTGCTCGACGCGCTCGACGGACTGGTCGCCGCCGAACCTCCGGCGCCCCGGCCCGGTGAGGAACTCGTGCCGGTCTCCATCGACTCGGCCTACAAGAAGGTGAAGAAGGCCACCAAGAAGGCCAGGGCGGTCGCCGAGTCCGACGCCGATGAAGCCGAGCGCGACGAGGCCCTCCACAAGATCCGCAAGCGCGCCAAGCGGCTGCGCTACACGGCCGCGGCGACCGGTGAGGGCAAGGTGGCCGAGCGCGCCAAGGCGGTGCAGTCCCTGCTGGGCGACCATCAGGACAGCGTGGTCAGCCGGGTGCACCTGCACCAGCAGGCGGATGCCGCGCACGCCGCGGGCGAGGACACCTTCACCTACGGCTTGCTCTTCGCCCATGAGGACGCCGTCGCGAAGGAGGCCGAGGAACAGCTCGGCGACGCGCTCGACAAGCTCCACAAGGCGGTACGCAAGGCCGACTGACTGTCGGCGTGCTGCCGGGGGGCGGACGAGTTGGCCTGTAAGCCGGATTCTGTTCCCGGTCGGTGAGACCGGGCGGCGACCATCCATCTGGACACACCGTTGCCGGGTGCCTCGAGCGGCCTACCCGCAGGCTCGGGCGAGCAGCCCTCGGACGCCTGCGCGACCGCACCAGGTGCGGCCTTCTTGGCCTTGCTTCGGGTGGGGTTTGCCTAGCCACCCCGGTCACCCGGGATGCTGGTGCGCTCTTACCGCACCGTTTCACCCTTACCACCGCGAGGGTGGCGGTCTGTTTTCTGTGGCACTGTCCCGCGAGTCACCTCGGATTGCCGTTAGCAATCACCCTGCTCTGTGAAGTCCGGACTTTCCTCGGGCCGTATCGCTACGGCACGCGGCCGCCCGGCCAACTCGTCCGCCTCAACAAGATACTCCCCCGGGAGTAACCTCTACCGCTATGCCGCAGGTGCCGCCGGCCCGCTACCTGATGCGCGCGAAAGATCTGGTCGACGCGCGTTACGCCGAGCCGATCACGGTGGACGACCTCGCTGCCGCCGCCGGGCTGTCCCGGGCGCACTTCAGCCGCATGTTCACCAGGACGTTCGGTGAGTCGCCGCGAAGCTACCTTCAGACGCGGCGGCTCGAACGCGCCGCGGCGCTGCTGCGCTACACCGACCGCTCGGTGGCCGACATCTGCGTGATGGTCGGCCTACACAGCGTCGGGTCGTTCACCACCAGCTTCGCGCGGGTGTACGGCAGGCCGCCGGCCGCTTACCGGGCCTCGCTGCCGCCCGCCGCACTGCGCGCCAGAGTGCCCAGCTGCATTCTGCGCCGCGACACCCGGCCGCCCGCGGACAGCCGCGTCAAGACAGCACACGGGGAGAAGACGAGCGGCGCGGCCCGGCCGTAGCGTCGTGCCCATGATGAGAATCGCCAGTGCCCACCTGTGGGTCCACGATCAGGAAGTCGCGTTGAAATTCTGGACCGAGCAGGTCGGAATGGAAGTGCGCGAAGATGTTTCACTGCCCGACATCGACACGCCGTTCCGCTGGCTGACCGTCGGACCGCCGGGACAGAACGACGTGTCGATCGTCCTGATGGCGGTGCCCGGCGCGCCGGTGATGGACGACGCCACGCGGTCGCAGGTGCTCGACCTGACGGCCAAGGGGTTCGCGGGAACGGTGTTCCTCACCACCGACGACTGCCAGGGAGCTTTCGAGCGGCTGAGCGCGCGTGGCGTCGAGTTCACTGAGGAGCCACACCCGATGCCCTACGGCATCGACTCGGGTTTCCGTGACCCGTCCGGTAACAGCGTGCGCGTCACCCAACTCGCCTAGAACGGCGGGCCCGCCGCTTCACCCTGCCCCTCGACGAAACATCACTCCACGTCAGAAGGGTGGGGGTTCGTCGCCGGGTTGGGGTGGTGGCTTGGGGGCGAAGAGTTTGTCGAGTGCTTGTCGGCGGGCTTGTCGGCGGGCTTCGCGGTGTTCACGGTTGGCTTGGCGTTCGGCGGCGATGCGGGCGGCTTTGTTCTGGGCTCGGGTGCGTTGCCGTGTGGGCATCATCGCGGTGCGATCACCGCACGGGTCCCCTGTCCGCGGTGTGATGATGGCTGCGGCGGTGGGGGTGCACAGGTGCGGGAAGAGCAGCGCCGCTCCGGGTGTGGTGGTGTAGGTCTGCCCGGCGGGGCTGGTCCAGATGACCGTCCCGTCGCGGTGTTGCTGGTCGTGCCAGCCCCAGAACGTTTTGATCAGGTGGTGCAGGCGGCACAGGCATTTGAGGTTCGACGCCTGAGTCGGCCCACCTTGGCTGTAGGGGATGGTGTGGTCGATGTCGGTGCTGAAGGCCGCCACGTCGCAGCCGGGGAATCGGCAACCCATGTCGCGGCACCGCACGAACTCCGCCAGGTTGCGCGACGGGGTGTAGCGCGGTTCGGGGGCGGCGTCGCCGGGGTGGATGAGCGGCCGGATGGTGGCGTGCTCGGCCAAGCCTGCGAGCTGTTCAGGCGGCAGGAGGCCGTCGTTGTGCACCAGGCTCGCCACCGAATCAGCGACAGAAGCGTCCCGGGCGGTGGCCTCGGTATCAGTGTCGGTGGTGTCGACCGACGTGTCGGCCGAGGTGTTCGCATCCTCGGCGGCATCCCCGCTGTCAGCGTCGGTGTTGGGGCCGGTGATGGTGTGGATGACGAAGGGGGCGGCGATCGCGTTCTTGTTCGGGCAGTCGGGGGTGCCGCATCGGCAGCCCAGGTGGTCGGCGCCCTTGGCGATGGCTTCGATGGCGTCGACGCGGCGCTGCTTCTTGGTGCGCGGATCATCGGGGCAGACGGTGTCGGCGAGCGCGTCGAGGCGGTTGTCGAACACCCGGGCCCCGGCGGTGGGCATGGTGCCGCCGAAACTGCTCATCCCGTCCAGGCCGTCGATGACCCACACCTCACGCTCGTCGGCGGCTTTCTGGCGGCGCCGCACCGCATCCCGATCGTGGGTGGCGATGATCCGGTCGACATACCCGCAGACCTGGCCGTAGCTCAGCCTCATCAACCGGGCCGCCGCACCGGCCAAGGTGGCATCGACGTGGGTCAAGACAGCGGGGTCGGTGATCAACGTGGTGCGGTGCAGCAGGGTGTCGACGATGTCGAGGGTCAACTCACCGGCGCGGAACACCGCCGCCACCAACGGTAGGCGTTCACGCAGCCCGCGAGCGAGGCCGACCTGATCCTTGGCCCGCTCGTAGGCGATGTTCAGTGCCGCGCCGATCTCGACGGCCACCGCGGATTCGGTGTCCACGGCCCACTGGTCGCTGAGCTCATCGCGCTCGGCGAACCGCACCGCATACAACTCACCGATCGCGGTCAACCGCGCCGCGGCCTGCTGATTCTCCCGACGCGCCGCCACCACCACGGCGATTATCAGTTCGCGTGCCTCGACCGACTCCGGACGCGTCACGGCCAGCACCTGGTCGAAGCTTGCCTGCGCCGGATCGAACATACATTCGATTATGGCAGAGGGGTACGACAATGATTCTGTTCAACCGGTTCGAGTGAGGATGGTCTTGCTCGTTCGCCGCCAGTGATGACTCGTGGTTCGACTGACGCCCACCTGGGTTGTCTAACAGGTGAAATGTCTCACAAGCGACGTGCGGGCAAGCGGGGCGGACATGACTTACAACGTGACATCCCCACGCCGCGTCGTCATCGCCGTCAACACCTACCTCGACACCGTCCACCTCGCCGTCTCACAGAATCGACGACCAGACCGTCTACTCGGTGAAGGGAGGACGCCATGAGCATCCGACACACCGTGATCGACAGCCCGCTCGACGAGTTGACGCTGGTCGCCGACGGCGACACGTTGATCGGCTTGTACTTCCGTGGGCACTGGCCCAGGCCGGCGAGGAGCGGCTTCGGCCGACGGGTCGACGCGGACACTGATCCGCTGCTGGCCGAGGCGCACAACCAGTTAGGCGACTACCTGAGCGGAACCCGCACGGCACTCGATCTGCCGATCGACCCGCGCGGTGACAGCCTGCAGCGACGGGTGTGGGGGCAGCTGACCACGATCCCCTACGGCGCCACGATGACGTACGGCGAACTGGCCGACACCGTCGGCGGCGTGACCGCCCGCGAAGCCGGACAGATCGTCGGCCGCAATCCGCTCAGCATCGTGATCCCGTGCCACCGGGTGGTGGGCAAGACCGGCCGGCTGACCGGCTACGCCGGCGGCATCGCTCGCAAGAAGCTGCTTCTCGACCTGGAAGAGCCGGCAGAGCTCAGGGCGGCGAGGCTCTTCTGATGGCCGATGCGGTGCAACAAGATTGGCAGCGACGCGTCGACTCCGCGGACTGGCTAGGAGTCGCCGCGGAGCTCGACGAATTCGGCGGCGCCCCGCTGCCCGCGTTGCTCTCCCCCGCCGAGGCGACGGCGCTGCGGGCGGCCTACGACGACGACACGCGATTTCGCGCGACCATCGACATGGGCCGATACCGCTTCGGCCGCGGCGAGTACCGGTACTTCGACCTCCCCCTGCCCGAGCCCGTCGAGCGGCTCAAACACGCGCTCTATCCTCGCCTGCTGCCGATCGCGCGCGACTGGTGGACCCGGCTCGGACGCGAGGCGCCCTGGCCCGACACCCTCGACGAGTGGCTGGCCGCATGCCACGCCGCCGGCCAGACCCGGTCGACGGCGATCCTGCTTCGATACGGCCCCGGCGACTGGAATGCGCTGCATCGGGACCTGTACGGAGACATGATCTTTCCCCTGCAGGTGGTGATCGGTCTCAACGAGCCCGGCGTCGACCACACGGGTGGCGAGTTCCTGCTGCTCGAGCAGCGGCCCCGTGCGCAATCCCGCGGGACCTCGACGACGGTGCCGTTCTGCCACGGGTTCGTGTTCACCACGCGTGAACGGCCGGTGCGCTCTTCCCGCGGCTGGAGTACCGCGCCGGTCCGCCACGGCGTCTCGACGGTCCGGTCCGGCGAGCGGTTCACCCTCGGCCTGGTGTTCCACGACGCCACCTGAGCGACGGCCTACTGCACTTCCGCCCGGCGCAGGACGATCACGTTGTCGAGCAGAGTCCCCGCTTCGCCGGCCGGGCCGGTGGCGGAACGCTCGACCGGTTCGGCGCGAACCCGTTGCCAATGAACAGGATCGAGCCCGATGGGATCGAGAACCTCACTGACCGAGAGGAAGCGGTGCTTGCGGGCCATCTCGTGCGCCCACGGTGGCGCCGCACCGTGGTCGACGACGATCAACAGCCCGCCCGACGCGACCGCCTCGACTGCGCGACGCAACACGGTGTCGCGGTCGAATTCCAGGGGTGACTGCAGGAACTGCGCTGACACCAGGTCGAACTCGCCGTCGGGGAAACTCTCCAGCAGGTCGTGACGCTGGAAGTCGACACGCGCCGACACCCCGGCCTCCTCTGCGGCGCCGGTCGCACGTTCCAATGCCGTCGGTGAGATGTCCACCGCCGTCACGTGCCATCCGCGTTCGGCCAGCCATACGGTGTCCCCGCCCTCGCCACAGCCCAGATCGAGAGCACGACCCGGCGGGAGCGACTCGGCCGTCTCGGCGAGCCAGGGATTCACCCGGCCGCTCCACACCCGTTCACGCGCGCCGTACAGCTCGTCCCAGAACTCCTGCGCCTCAGACATTCACGTGCTCCTTCCATTCGGGGACCGGCAACCCGTGGTCGTCGGCCATCAGGGACTGCATCACCGAGGCGCCGGCCAGCGATCCGGCGGCGACGGCCGCCGCCACCTGCGGCACCTGCACGCACACGTCACCGGCGGCGAACACGCCTTGCACCGACGTGCGCTGCAGCGCGTCGACGACCACCGCGTCTTCGGCGAGGGGATGTGACTCCTGGAACCGCACGCCCAGTCGCGCCGCGAGCGGCGAACGCTGGCGCAGCCGCGGGGTCACCATCAGGGCGCGCCGGTCGATGCTCGTCCCGTCGGTGAATTCGATTGCGTCGAGGCCGTCGTCGACGATCCGCAGCCCCGCCACCGGACGCTCGTCGATCTCCACGCCGGCCGCGGTCAGTCGCGCGCGGTCCTCGCCGTTCAGATCCGCCGGTCCGTCGGTGAGCACCACGACGTCGTCGGTCCATCCCCGCAGCAGCAGCGAGGCATGCACGGCACGTGGGCCGCGGGCCAGCACCGCGACCGGCTGATCCCTGACCTCCCAGCCGTGGCAGAAGGGACAGTGGAACACCGACCTGCCCCACAGCCGATCCATCCCGGCCAGCGCAGGCATGTCGTAGGACATCCCGCCTGCCAGCAGGATTCGCCGCGCCGTCACCTGTCGACCGTCGTTCAGCAAGAGGGCGAACCCGTCGTCGGCACGCTCGGCGTCGACCACCTCACCGGCCTGCACCTCCACGGACGGATACGCCGTCAGTTCGGCTCTGCCCGCCGCGTACAGATCCGCGGGAGGCCGGCCGTCGAATCCGAGGAGCCCGCCGATGCCGTGTGCGGCCAAGTTGCTCTGCGCGCCGGCATCGACCACCAGCGTGCGTCGCCGCGCACGTCCCAACACCAGCGCAGCACTCAATCCCGCGGCGCCACCGCCCACCACCACACAGTCCCAGATCTCGTCCATGTCCCGAGGTTGCCGCGCACACCGGTCAAGTGCCAAGCTGTTTTGCCATGCAGGCAAAGACAGCCGAAGAAGACAGTGTCGACCAACGGGTCCGGCGGCGGTTGCGGGAGCTGCGGACGCAGCGCGGCCTCACGCTCGAGGAGGTGGCGAACCGGTCGAGCATCGACGTGTCGACACTGAGCCGGCTCGAATCGGGCAAGCGTCGCCTCGCGTTGGACCACCTGCCACGCCTCGCCGCCGCACTGTCGGTCAGCACCGACGACCTGCTGCGCACGCCCGACGCCGAAGACCCACGGGTCAAGAGCAGTTCACACACCCATCACGGCGTCACCTACTGGCCGCTGACCCGGCAGGGGCCGGCCAGTGGCCTGCACGCGTTCAAGATCCGGGTGAGTGCGCGACGCCGCAAGCCGCCGGAGGAACTGCCGGTGCACGAGGGACAGGACTGGATGTACGTGCTCTCAGGCCGGCTGCGGTTGATCCTGGGCGACCAGGATTTCACCGTGAAACCCGGTGAGGCGGTTGAATTCTCGACGTGGACGCCGCACTGGTTCGGCGCTGTCGAGGAAGCGGTCGAGGCGCTGGCGATCTTCGGGCCGCACGGCGAGCGCCTGCACCTGCACACCTCGTGACCGGCGCCTCAGATCACAGATACGACGTCTGGTTCACCAGTCGCACCGACGCCGCGCCATCCGGATAGAACTCGGCGACGCTCAGCGAGGCGAGGTCGAGATGCAGCCGGTAGAGGATCGTGGGCCCGGCGTCGAGCGCCAGCCGCAGCATGGTCTTGATGGGCGTCACGTGGGACACCACCAGCACCGTCGCGTCGCCGTGCTCGGCGATGATGCGGTTGCGCGCGCGCCGGACGCGGTGCGCCACGGTGTCGAAGCTCTCGCCGCCGGGCGGGTCGATGGCGGTGTCGCGCAACCACCGCGAGTGCAGATCCGGATCCCGTTCGGACGCTTCGGAGAACGTCAGGCCCTCCCAGTCGCCGAAGTCCGTCTCGATGAGGTCCTCGTCGACGGTGAGGTCGAGCCCGAGCGCCTTGGCCGCCGCCGCGGCGGTGTCGTAGGCGCGTTGCAGCGGCGACGTCACGACGGCCGAGATCCCGCCGCGCTGGGCGAGGTACCCCGCTGCGGCGTCGGCCTGCCTGCGTCCGAGGTCGGTCAATGCCGGATTGCCGCGGCCGGAGTAGCGCCGCTGCACCGACAGCTCGGTCTGCCCGTGCCGCAGCAGCATCAGCCGGGTCGGCGCGCCGCGGGCACCGGTCCAGCCCGCCGGACTCGTCACCACCTGCGTCGACGCGGGTGCGTCCGCGGTCGCCTCGGACGGGCCGTCGCCGATCCCCGCCGCGGCATCCATGGCTTCGTTGGCCAGCCGGTCGGCGTGCGAATTCTGTGCGCGCGGGATCCAGCGGTAGTCCACCCGCTCGAACCTGCCGGCCAGACCGCTTGCCTCGCGGTGCAATTCGATCAGGTCGGGATGCTTGACCTTCCAACGGCCGTTCATCTGCTCGACCACCAGCTTGGAATCCATGGCGACGGCCACCTCGGTGGCGCCCACCCCGGCGGCCTCCTCGAGTCCCGCGATCAGCCCGCGGTACTCCGCGACATTGTTGGTGGCACGCCCGATCGCCTGCTTGCTCTCGGCGAGAACGGTGGCGCGGTCGGCCGAGAACACCACCGCACCGAATCCGGCGGGGCCCGGATTGCCGCGCGACCCGCCGTCGGCCTCGACGATCACCTTCATCAGCCGTTGTCCTTCACGCGCAACAGGATCGCACCGCACTCAGGACACCGCAGCACCTCGTCCTCGGCCGCGGCCGAGATCCTCGCCAATTCGCCGCGGTCGATCTCGATCCGGCAGGCGCCACACCGGCGGCCCTGCAGTGCGCCCGCCCCCGGGCCGCCGCCGGAGCGCTGGCGCTCGTAGAGCTTCACCAGGTCGGCGTCGAGCATCTCGACGATCTCGTCGCGCCGCGTGGCCCGCTGGCGCCGGGTCTGGCCGAGTTCGTTGACGGCCGCGTCCCGCGCCGCGCGGGCTGCGCTCAGGCCGGTCTGCAGTTCGTCGATGGTGGCGAGCGCCGCCGCCTGCTGCTCCTGCAGTTCCTCGCGCCGCTCCATCACCTCCAGCAGCGAGTCCTCCAGGCTGGCCTGCCGACGCTGCAGCGTCTCGAGTTCGTGCTGCAGTTCGGTGACCTGCTTGGCGTTGGCGGCGTTGTCGAGCAGTGACCGGTCCCGGTCCTCCCGCTTGCGCACCGAGTCGATCTCGCCTTCGAGTTTGGCCGCCTGGCCCTCGAGGTCGTCGAGCGCGATCTGCAGGACGGCCAGCTTGTCGTTGGCCTCGGTGTGCTCGGCCTGCACGGCGTCGAGCCGTTGCTGCTCGGCGAGGTTCTTCGTCCGGTGGTCGATGCGACTGAGCTCGGCATCGACCTGAGCCAGCTCGAGCAACGAGCGTTGTTGCACTACTTCGGCTTTCATGTCCTCTTTTCCGTACGGTCGTCTTCGACGTTCCACGGGTCGGTGCGCACCGGACACACCTGCACCGGCAGTGCGGCGCCGAATCGGCCACGCAACAGCTCGGCCGCCTGGTGGCACCAGGGGAATTCACTCGCCCAGTGCGCGACGTCGACGAGCGCCACAGGCGACCCGCGTCGGTATTCGTCGGCGGGGTGATGGCGCAGGTCGGCGGTGACGTAGGCCTGGACGTCCGCGGCCGTCACGGCGTCCAGCAGGGAGTCGCCCGCGCCGCCGCACACCGCCACCCGCGACACCGTCGCACGCGGATCGCCCGCGGCCCGCACCCCCCACGTCGTCTCGGGCAGTGCGGCACGGACCCGCGCCACGAACGACGAGAGCGGTTCGGGTGCGGGCAGCTGCCCGATCCGGCCGAGGCCGGTGTCGCCGGGCAGCGGCGCCAGCGCCAGCACGTCGAAGGCGGGTTCCTCGTAGGGATGTGCGGCGCGCAACGCCGCGAGGATGCGGGCACGCGACCTCGCCGGTGCGATCACCTCCACCCGGTCCTCCGGCACCCGCTCGACGGCGCCGATGCTGCCGATCGCCGGGCGGGCGCCGTCGTGCGGCAGGAACTGACCGGTTCCCGCGACGGTCCAGCTGCAATGCGAGTAGTCGCCGATGTGGCCTGCGCCTGCGGCGAACAGGGCTTCGCGGAGTGCGTCGGAGTCCTCGGTCGGCACGAACACGACCCACTTGTCCAGGTCGGCGCGCGGCTGCGACGGGGACAACGCGTCACCCACCTCGAGCCCGATCGCCTCGGCCAGCGCGTCGGAGACGCCGGGACGGGCGCTGTCGGCGTTGGTGTGCGCGGTGAACAGGGCGCGTCCGGAGCGCAGCAGCCGGTGCACCAGCGCGCCCTTGGGGGTGCTCGCCGCCACGGTGTCCACGCCGCGCAGCAGCAGCGGGTGGTGCGCCAGCAGCAGACCGCCGTCGGGCACCTCGTCGACGACGTCGGCGGTGGCGTCCACGGCGACCGTCACCGAGGAGACCGTCTCGTCGGGGTCGCCGCACACCAGGCCCACCGAATCCCACGCCTCGGCGAGCCCGGGTGGATACGCGTCGTCGAGGACGTCGATGATCTCGGCCAGACGGACACTCCCCACATCACGACAGTAATGGGCGGTCCGGCCGGTGGGATTTCGGGACGACGCACTGCGTCGGGGACAATGGCGGTGTGACGGACACGCTGGACAGCACGCTCGCCGCGACGCGACCGCAGCTGGTCCTCTTCGACCTCGACGGCACCCTGACCGACTCGGCACGCGGCATCGTGTCCAGCTTCAAGCACGCGCTCGCCGAGGTCGGCGCCCCGGTGCCGGACGGCGACCTGGCCGGACGGATCATCGGGCCGCCGATGCACCACACCCTCGGCGCCATGGGACTCGGCGACCGCACCGCCGCCGCGGTCGCCGCCTACCGGGCCGACTACACGACGCGGGGCTGGTCGATGAACAGCCTGTTCGACGGCATCCCCGGTCTGCTGGCCGACCTGCGGGCGGCGGGGGTGCGTCTGGCGGTGGCCACCTCGAAGGCGGAACCCACGGCGCACCGGATCCTCGAACACTTCGGTCTGGCCGGCCACTTCGAGGTGATCGCGGGCGCCAGCGTCGACGGCTCGCGCGCCGAGAAGGCCGACGTGGTGGCCCATGCGCTGGCGAAGTTGGCGCCGCTGCCCGAGCGGGTGCTGATGGTCGGTGACCGCAGCCATGACGTGGAGGGCGCCGCGGCACACGGCATCGACACGGTGGTGGTCGACTGGGGTTACGGCCGCACCGATTTCACGAGGCCCGGTGCGGTGCGCGGCCGGGCACACGTGGCCACCGTCGCCGATCTGCGTGAGGTGCTCGGTGTCTGAGCTTCGGCGGGCAGGAGCGAAGCGACCCGGGGATGAACCACTGCACGTCACGTTCGTCTGCTCGGGCAACATCTGCCGCTCGCCGATGGCGGAGAAGATGTTCGCCCATCAGATCGCCGAGCGCGGCCTGGCCGACGCGGTCCGGGTGAGCAGCGCGGGCACCGGCGGCTGGCATGCGGGCGACCCGGCCGACAGCCGCGCCGGTCGCGTGCTGCGCGCCCACGGCTATCCCTCGGCCCACTGCGCCGCGCAGGTCGACGACGACCACCGCAGCGCCGACCTCGTGGTGGCGCTGGGTCGCAACCACCTGCGCATGCTCGGCGAGCAGGGTGTGCCGTCGAACCGGCTGCGGATGCTGCGCTCATTCGACCCGCGCTCGGGGGCGCATGCGCTGGACGTCGACGATCCCTACTACGGCACCCAGGACGACTTCGAGGACGTGTTCCGGGTGATCGAGGCGGCGCTGCCCGGCCTGCACGACTGGGTGGACGAACGCCTCGCCGAACGCGGGCTGGCCAGCTGATGCGTCGGTGGGCGTTCTTCCTACGGCCGGGCTGGCTGGCCCTGTTCGTCGTGGTGATGGCGTTCGCCTACCTGTGCTTCACCGTGCTGGCTCCGTGGCAGCTCGGCAAGAACACCAAGACCTCCCGGGAGAACGACCAGATCGCCTACTCGCTGACCGCGGACCCCGTTCCCGTGACGACACTTCTGCCGCAACAGGATTCGTCGGCGGCCGACGACCAGTGGCGACGGGTGACGGCCACCGGCCACTATCTGCCCGACGCGCAGGTGCTTGCCCGGCTGCGGGTGGTCGACGGCGACCCCGCCTACGAGGTGCTGGTGCCGTTCGCCGTGGACGGCGGGCCCACCGTGCTCGTCAACCGCGGATATGCCAAGCCGGAGCAGGGTTCCCAGGTGCCGCCGATCGCCCCCGTTCCGGGCGGCACGGTCACCATCACCGCGCGGCTGCGGGATTCCGAACAGGTCGCCGCCGACAAGAAGCCGATGCGCGCCGAGGGCTTCGACCAGGTGTACTCGATCAACACCGCGCAGGTCGCGACGCTGACGGGCGTTCCGCTGGCCGGCTCGTACCTGCAACTCGTCGAGGACCAGCCCGGCGGTCTCGGGGTGATCCCGCTGCCGCATCTCGACGCGGGGCCGTTCCTGTCCTACGGCATCCAGTGGATCGCGTTCGGCATCATCGCCCCGATCGGTCTCGGTTACTTCGTGTACTCCGAGGTCCGGCAGCGCCGACTGGAGAAGGCCGCGGCGACGGCTGCCGCAGCGGCGCCGCCCGCGCCGCTCACCGCCGAGCAGAAGATCGCCGACCGCTACGGCAGGCGGCGCTGACCAGGACCGCAAGCACCGCGGCGGCCAATTGCACCGCCCGCGACAGGCGCACCGCCCTGCTGACGTCCGCGACCTCGGGGACGCGGCCGTGGCCGAGAGTCGGGCGGATCTCCAGCTCGTGGGCGTACTGCGTCGGCCCACCCAGCCGGACCCCGAGCGCACCGGCGAACGCCGCCTCCACCACACCCGCGTTCGGGCTGGGGTGGCGCGCGGCGTCGCGCCGCCAGGCCCGGACCGCTGCCATGGGCGAGCCGCCGACCACCGGGGCGCACAGCGCCACCAGGACACCGGCCACCCGGGCCGGCAGGTAGTTCAGCACGTCGTCCAGACGGGCCGCGGCCCAGCCGAAGTTCGCGTAGCGCGGCGAGCGGTGCCCGATCATCGCGTCGAGGGTGTTCGCGCCGCGGTAGACCAGCACGCCGGGCACACCGGCCACCGACGCCCACCACAGCGGCGCCACCTGCGCGTCGGAGGTGTTCTCGGCGATCGACTCGACCGTCGCGCGGGTCAGGCCCGCGGCGTCGAGCACCGACGGGTCGCGGCCGCACAGCGACGGCAGCAGGCGGCGGGCGCCGTCGAGGTCGCCGGCGTCGAGCAGCGCGGACATGTCTGCTCCCACCCGTGCAAGTGACGTGCCGCCGAGCGCGACGAACGTCGCCAGCCCCGTCATCGAGGCGGTCGCGACACCGCCACCGCGCCCGGACATCCGCTGCGCCGTAACGCCGAGCACGGTGAGCACACCCAGCAGGACGCCGGTGTGCGCGACGCCTGCGGTGCGGCTGTCGGCGTAGGTCGCCCGTTCCAGGGCGGCGGCGGCGTTGCCGAACAGCGCCACCGGGTGGCCCCGCCGCGGGTCGCCGAATGCGAGATCGGCCGCACACCCGGCCGCGACACCCGCGGATCTCGACACGACGGTCAGCGTCTCACGGCCTCGGCCGGAGTGGACGGTCAGGCTCCCGCGCCGTACAACGCCGTGCGGTGAGATCTGTACGCGCGACTGCCCGCCAGTTTCAGCACGATCCGCAACGGCACCGGCACCGCCGCCATGAAGCGGCGTCCCTCCTCCGGGGTGGCCTGGCTCAGCAGAATGCCCCCGTACGCAAGGGCGAACCACAGGTTGGCCGGCTTGACGTAGGCCGCGCCCCGATCGATGAAGGTCTGCCACTCGGCGGCGGAGAGATGCTCGCCGACGAGGGGGACGAGATCACGCTCCTCGTCCCGGAAGTGGCTGGCGGCGAGGCCCGACAAGGCGTGGACTCTGTCGGCGAGCACGGTCCCGCGTCGGGAGTCCGCGGTGCGCTGCCACGACGGCCGGATCGACTCGATGTCTTTCATCACATCGGCGATCGCCAGGTGCTCGGTGCGGGCCCGGCCGGCAACGTCGTCGCTCAGCCCACTCCGGCTGTGCAGCGTCGGCCACAAGAAGTCGTCCTCCGCGGCGTGATGATGGTGCAACACCGACAGCATGTTGCCCAGATAGACGCCGACTGTGCGCGAGCGCTTCACGTCACCCGGTGCGACGTCATTGATGAGAGCGGGGATGTTGCCGAACTCGATGCGAAACGTCCGGTGGATCATCGCCATCTGAAACGGTTCGCTAGCCATGACAGAACCCCTCTGTGGGTGATCGACGGCAACGATCTAGCTGTTCACACCTTTTGCCCACGCCCAGGCCGTGAGTCGCCAATGAGTCCCGACTTTGCGAAGCGCCGCCGTGAATGTCGCACCGGTTTGATTGACCGGCGTTCCGCGAACGTTGTACGAAAAGGTCACTGGAACCACCACGTACCCGTGGTCCCCGGTCACGTCAGCATGTCGTGGCTCGCCCAATTCGATGTGGTAGTCCGTAACCCCAAGGTGCTCCCCCTCGGCGAGAGCGTCCTGATACCAGTCGTAGGCGGCCCTTGGACCTTGCCACACATGCGGCGACATTCCGTCGAGGATCTGCATCGGGTCCGCGCAGGCCGCTCCCATTGCTTCCGCGTCACCGCTGTTGAATGCATCGACGTACTGGCGCACTGCGCCCATTGGATCGTCCGAGGTAGCCACCGCGTTCGTCTCCCGTCATCGCTGCCTCGCACGCTAGTCGCCCGAGGCTGTGCGCCGTGGGCGATCGCTCACCGCTTGGGTCACTCCTGGGACACGGGCCATCCAGCGGCATCTGGCATCGATGCCCGCCTCGGATCACAGCGTCGACATGCACTGCTTTCGGTGGGCGCGGAGGGTTTCGAACCCCCGACCGCTGGTGTGTAAAACCAGAGCTCTACCACTGAGCTACACGCCCGTGCCGGGCAGGCTACACGGCGTTGACCTGCGACCGGAAATCAGTCGGCGGACGCCAGCGAGGCCAGCGCGGCGGTCCACACGGCCTGATCCCGCGGCTCGCCGGGCTGCTTCATCTCGGCGAACCGGATGACCCCCGAGCGGTCCACCACGAACGTCCCGCGGTTGGCGAATCCGGTGTCGTCGTTGAACACCCCGTAGGCCTTGGCGACGGCGCCGTGCGGCCAGAAGTCGGCCAGCACCGGGAAGGAGTAGCCGTGGCGGCCGGCCCACGCCTTGTGCGTGGGCGGCGGTCCGACCGAGATGGTCAGCGTCGCGGTGTCGGCGTTGTCATAGCGGGACAGGTTGTCGCGGATCTCGTCGAGCTCGCGCTGACAGGTCGGGGTGAACGCCAACGGGAAGAAGACCAGGACGACGTTGCGCGCACCACGGAAGTCGGCGAGGGCCACCGGCCTGCCGTGCTGGTTCTTCAGCGTGAAGTCGGGTGCCTGCGCCCCCGGCCCCAGCACTAACGCCTTCCCGCGGCCTTGGACTTCGGCTGCACCAGCCGGCTGGCGATCCAATCTCCGAGATTGGCCGACGACGTGGGCATCAGCCCGGCGGTCGGCGCCGACTCGGCGATCTCCGCCGGCTGCACGTGCCCCGGCTTGCCGGTCTTCGGGGTGACCACCCAGATGACGCCGTCCTCGGCCAACGGGGTGATGGCGTCCATCAACCGGTCGACGAGGTCACCGTCGTCGTTGCGCCACCAGAGCAGCACCACGTCGACGACCTCGTCCGCATCCTCGTCGAGCAGCTCGCCGCCGCACGCGTCCTCGATGTCGGCCCGGATGTCGTCGTCGACGTCCTCGTCCCAGCCCAACTCCTGGACAACCTGACCTTTTTCAATGCCCAGCCCCTGGGCGAAGTTCGGGGCGTCCGCCGCCGCGACCACCGTCGGTCCTCCTTGTGTCTGTGAGTGCACCGGGCCTATCGTCGCACGCCGCCCTGCTGATCCGGATGACTGGCAGCCCGGTTTGTCAATATGAGGCGCCACACCGGTCGGCAGGTCTGCAGACGTTACCGCGTGCCAACGCCCACCGTCGGATACTTCAGCTCCTCACCCCCACCGGTGCGGTTCGGGCACGATGGGGGGACGATGGAGGTCGTTGGCGCCGATCGCGCCCGCACCCCGAAACCGCACTACCAAGGAGCGGAAGTTGACCACCGAGTTCGCGCGCCAGGACCTGGCCCAAAACTCATCGAATTCACCCGAGCCCGACCGGGTCCGGGTGATCCGTGACGGTGTCGCGTCGTACCTGCCCGACATCGACCCCGAAGAGACCTCCGAATGGCTGGAATCGTTCGACGCACTCCTGGAGCGCTCCGGCCCCGCGCGGGCGCGCTACCTGATGCTGCGTCTGCTCGAGCGTTCCGGTGAGCAGCGCGTCGCCATCCCGGCGCTGACCTCCACCGACTACGTCAACACCATTCCCACCGAACTGGAACCCTGGTTCCCCGGCGACGAGGACGTCGAGCGCCGGTACCGGGCGTGGATCCGGTGGAACGCCGCCATCATGGTGCACCGCGCGCAGCGACCGGGAGTCGGTGTGGGCGGCCATATTTCGACGTATGCGTCCTCGGCGGCGCTCTACGAGGTCGGGTTCAACCACTTCTTCCGCGGCAAGAGCCATCCCGGCGGTGGCGACCAGGTGTTCATCCAGGGTCACGCATCCCCCGGCATCTACGCCCGCGCGTTCCTCGAGGGCCGGCTGACCGCCGACCAGCTCGACGGGTTCCGGCAGGAGCACAGCCACCCCGGTGGCGGGTTGCCGTCCTACCCGCACCCGCGGCTGATGCCGGACTTCTGGGAGTTCCCCACGGTGTCGATGGGCCTGGGCCCGATGAACGCGATCTACCAGGCGCGGTTCAACCACTACCTGAACGACCGTGGCATCAAGGACACCTCCGATCAGCACGTGTGGGCGTTCCTCGGCGACGGCGAGATGGACGAGCCGGAGAGCCGCGGCCTTGCCCACGTCGCCGCACTGGAGGCACTCGACAACCTGACGTTCGTCATCAACTGCAACCTGCAGCGTCTCGACGGACCGGTGCGCGGCAACGGCAAGATCATCCAGGAGCTCGAGTCGTTCTTCCGCGGCGCCGGCTGGAACGTCATCAAGGTGGTGTGGGGCCGCGAATGGGACGCGCTACTGCATGCCGACCGCGACGGTGCGCTGGTGAACCTGATGAACACCACCCCCGACGGCGACTACCAGACCTACAAGGCCAATGACGGCGGATACGTCCGCGACCACTTCTTCGGCCGCGACCCGCGCACCAAGCAGTTGGTGGAGAACCTGTCCGACACCGACATCTGGAATCTCAAGCGCGGTGGGCACGACTACCGCAAGGTCTACGCCGCCTACCGCGCGGCGACGGAGCACAAGGGTCAGCCGACGGTGATCCTGGCCAAGACCATCAAGGGCTACACGCTGGGCAAGCACTTCGAGGGCCGCAACGCCACCCACCAGATGAAGAAGCTTGCGCTGCAAGACCTCAAGGACTTCCGCGACGCGCAGCGCATCCCGATCAGCGACGAGCAGCTCGAGGACAACCCGTACCTGCCGCCGTACTACCACCCTGGTCCGGAGTCCTCGGAGATCCGCTACCTGCTCGACCGGCGTCGCGCACTCGGCGGGTTCGTGCCCGAGCGGCGGACGAAGTCCAAGGTGCTGACGCTGCCCGGCCGCGACGCCTACAAGGCGCTGAAGAAGGGCTCGGGCAAGCAGGAGGTCGCCACCACCATGGCGACGGTGCGCACGTTCAAAGAACTGTTGCGGGACAAGAACATCGGGCACCGCATCGTGCCGATCATCCCCGACGAGGCCCGCACCTTCGGAATGGACTCGTGGTTCCCGAACCTCAAGATCTACAACCGCAACGGCCAGCTGTACACGTCCGTGGACGCCGAATTGATGCTGGCGTACAAGGAGAGCGAAGTCGGCCAGATCCTGCACGAGGGGATCAACGAGGCCGGCTCGGTGGGCACGTTCATCGCCGCGGGCAGCGCCTACGCCACGCACAACGAGCCGATGATCCCGCTCTACATCTTCTACTCGATGTTCGGTTTCCAGCGCACGGGCGACAGCTTCTGGGCCGCGGCCGACCAGATGGCGCGCGGCTTCGTGCTGGGCGCCACGGCCGGGCGCACCACGCTGGTCGGTGAGGGCCTGCAGCACGCCGACGGCCACTCGCTGCTGCTGGCCTCGACGAATCCCGCTGTGGTGGCTTATGACCCGGCCTTCGCATACGAGATCGCCTACATCGTGGAGAGCGGTCTGGAACGGATGTACGGCGAGAATCCGGAGAACGTGTTCTTCCACATCACCATCTACAACGAGCCCTATCAGCAGCCCGCAGAGCCCGAGGACCTCGACGTCGAGGGCCTGCTGCGCGGCATCTACCGGTACCGGCGCGGGCCGCAGGGCAAGGCGAACACCGCCCAGATCCTGGTGTCGGGCGTCGGCATGCCCTCGGCGTTGCGGGCGGCCGAGCTGCTGGCCGAGGACTGGGATGTCTCGGCCGACGTCTGGTCGGTCACCAGCTGGGGCGAGCTGAACCGCGACGGCGTGCAGGTCGAGAAGGAGCTGCTGCGCCATCCGGAGCGGTCCGCAGGCACCCCGTACATCACCAAGGTGCTCGAGGACGCGGCCGGACCGGTCGTGGCGGTGTCGGACTGGATGCGCGGCGTGCCCGAACTGATCCGGCCGTGGGTGCCCGGCACGTACATCACGCTGGGCACCGATGGCTTCGGCTTCTCCGACACCCGGCCCGCGGCGCGGCGCTACTTCAACACCGACGGCGAATCGGTCGCGGTCGCGGTGCTCGAGGGGCTCGCCCGCGACGGCAACATCGACGCCTCGGTGGCCGTCGAGGCGGCCCGGCGTTACGAGATCGACGACGTGATGGCCGCCCCCGAGCAGACCTCCGATCCCGGCGTGGCCTGACGGTTGGAGGAAGCCGCCAAATACTGGCGTAGATTTTAGGGATGGCCGACAATCGGTACGTTCCGCCTGCGTCCACTCTCGAGGTGCTGCAGACGGTGCCGGACCCGGTGCTGCGCCGGTTGAAGCAGTTCTCCGGGCAGCTGGCCACCCAGGCCGTGCACGTCATGGAGGAGCGGCTGCCGTTCTTCGCCGGCCTGGAGGCCTCACAGCGGGCGAGCGTGCAACTCGTCGTGCAGGCCGCGGTGGTGAACTTCGTCGAATGGATGCGTGACCCGCAGAGCGACGTGAGCTACACCGCGCAGGCCTTCGAGGTGGTGCCCCAGGATCTGCGGCGTCGCATCGCGCTGCGCCAGTCGGTCGAGATGGTGCGGATCACGATGGAGTTCTTCGAAGAGGTGGTGCCGCTGCTGGCACGCAACGAAGAGCAGCTCACGGCGCTCACCGCGGGCATCCTGCGGTACTCCCGCGACCTGGCGTTCGCCGCGGCGACGGCATACGCCGACCAGGCCGAGGCCCGCGGCGCCTGGGACACCAGGATGGAAGCCAACCTGGTCGACGCGGTGGTGCGCGGCGACATCGGATCGGATCTGCAGTCCCAGGCCGCGGCACTGAACTGGGACGCCACCGCGCCGGCGACCGTCATCGTCGGACTGCCGCATCCCGACCGCAAGGATCTCGCCTCCGACGACGTCCGCGACGTGGTCAGCCGGAACAACCGGGCGGCCCTGACCGATGTGCACGGCAACTGGCTGGTCGCGATCGTGTCCGGACCGCTCTCGGTGACCGACCGGTTCGTCACCGACCTGATGAAGGCGTTCGCCGACGGTCCGGTGGTGGTCGGTCCGACGGCGCCGACGCTGGCGGGTGCGCACCGCAGTGCCACCGAGGCGATCTCCGGGATGAACGCGGTGGCGGGCTGGACGCTGGCGCCGCGGCCGGTGTCGGCCAGGGAGCTGCTCCCCGAGCGGGCACTGCTCGGGGACGCGACCGCGATCACCGCACTCGCGTCCGAGGTGATGAGGCCGCTGGCCGACGCCGGGCCGGCGCTGACCGAGACGCTGGACGCATACCTGGACTCGGGCGGTGCGATCGAAGCCTGCGCGCGCAAATTGTTCGTTCATCCAAACACCGTCCGATACCGCCTCAAACGGATCGCCGACTTCACCGGTCGGGATCCCACACTGCCCCGCGACGCCTACGTGCTGCGGGTGGCGGTGACGGTGGGTCGGCTGAACAACAAGGCATACCAGCCGACTGCGGCCGACCAGGGAAATGTGCAGGTCTCGGCGGCGCGGCCGGCCGCCACTGGGCCACAGCGGCGCAGGTAACACATTGCGGCGAGGTGTCGATGACGTCGCTTCACATGCAGTTTTGTGGACTGTCCACAAAAACATAAGACAAGGTTCATAATCTCTTACACGGCGCGAAGTCGTCTTCACAGTGTTCTCTTAGAGACGTGCCTCAAGGACCTATCGCGCTGCTCGCTCCCGGACAGGGCTCGCAGACCCCCGGGATGCTGACGCCGTGGCTGGAACTGCCCGGTGCCGGTGAGCGCATCGCCGCGTGGTCCGAGATCGCCGGCCTGGATCTGGCCCGGCTGGGCACCACCGCCACCGCCGAGGAGATCACCGACACCGCGGTGACGCAACCGCTGGTGGTCGCCGCCACGCTGCTCGCCTACGAGGAGTTGACCCGACGCGGGCTGCTCGCCGGCGCCGAGACGGTCGTCGCGGGCCATTCGGTCGGTGAGATCGCGGCCTATGCGATCGCCGGGGTCATCTCCGCCGACGACGCCGTCCGGCTGGCCGCCACCCGTGGCGCCGAGATGGCCAAGGCGTGCGCACTGGAGCCCACCGGCATGTCGGCGGTGCTCGGTGGCGACGAGGCCGTCGTGCTGGCCCGCCTCGAGGCACTCGACCTGATCCCCGCCAACCGCAACGCCGCAGGCCAGATCGTCGCCGCCGGTGCACGCTCGGCGCTGGACAAGCTCGCCGAGGATCCGCCGGAGAAGGCCCGTGTCCGGCCCCTGGCCACCGCGGGCGCCTTCCACACGCACTTCATGGCGCCCGCCACCGACGGCTACTCGGCCGCCGCTGACGCCGTCAGCCCCGCCGAGCCGACCACCCGGCTGCTGTCCAATGCCGACGGGCAGCCGGTAGTCTCGGCCGCCGATGCCATGGGCAAGCTGGTCGCACAGCTGACCCGGCCGGTGCGCTGGGACCTGTGCACCGCGACGATCCGCGAGCTCGCACCCGTCGCGATCATCGAGTTCCCGCCCGCCGGCGCGCTGGCCGGCATCGCAAAACGTGAGCTCAAGGGGGTACCGACGCGTGCCGTCAAAACTCCGGCCGATCTGGACGGGCTGAACGAGCTCTGACCGTCTGACCCGGCCAGCGCCGTCCGGGACAGACACCTGAAACGTCCAAACCAAAGAGAACGTCCACCAAGTAACAACAGATAGAAGGAGCCACAGTGGCTGCCAGCCAGACAGAAATCATCGCCGGTCTCGCCGAGATCATCGAAGAGGTCACCGGTATCGAGCCCTCCGAGGTCACCCCGGAGAAGAGCTTCGTCGACGACCTCGACATCGACTCGCTGTCGATGGTGGAGATCGCGGTGCAGACCGAGGACAAGTACGGCGTGAAGATCCCCGACGAGGACCTCGCGGGCCTGCGCACCGTCGGTGACGTCGTCGCCTACATCCAGAAGCTCGAGGAAGAAAACCCCGAAGCCGCCGCAGCGCTGCGCGAGAAGTTCTCGGCGGAATCGTGACCAGGCCTTCCACTGCTAACGGCGGTTTCCCGAACGTCGTCGTGACCGCAGTCGAGGCCACCACGTCGCTCGCGGCAGACGTCGAGAGCACGTGGAAGGGCCTGCTGGCCGGCGAGAGCGGCATCCGCATCCTCGAAGACGAGTTCGTCGACAAGTGGGACCTCCAGGTTCGCATCGGCGGTCACCTGGTCGACAACGTCGACGACCACATGACCCGGATCGACATGCGTCGCATGTCCTACGTGCAGCGCATGTCGAAGCTGCTGAGCCGTCGTCTGTGGGAGAACGCGGGCGTGCCCGAGGTCGACCCTGACCGGTTCGCGGTGATCATCGGCACCGGACTGGGTGGCGGCGAGAAGATCGTCGAGACCTACGACGCGATGAACGAGGGCGGGCCCCGCAAGGTGTCCCCGCTCGCCGTTCAGATGATCATGCCGAACGGCGCGGCGGCCGTCGCCGGCCTGGAGTTGGGCGCCCGCGCCGGGGTCATCACCCCGGTGTCGGCGTGCTCATCCGGGTCGGAGGCCATCGCCCACGGCTGGCGTCAGATCGTCATGGGAGATGCGGACTTCGCCGTCGTCGGCGGCGTCGAAGGCGGAATCGAGGCGCTGCCGATCGCGGCGTTCTCGATGATGCGCGCGATGTCGACGAACAACGACAACCCGGCGGGCGCCTCACGGCCGTTCGACAAGAACCGCGACGGCTTCGTCTTCGGTGAGGCCGGCGCGATGATGATCATCGAGACCGAGGAGCATGCCAAGGCCCGCGGCGCCAAGCCGTTGGCCAGGTTGATGGGTGCCGGCATCACGTCGGACGCGTACCACATGGTTGCGCCGGATCCGAACGGCCTTCGGGCCGGGCAGGCGATGAAGCGTGCGATGGAGACCGCGGGTCTGTCGCCCAAGGACATCGAGCACGTCAACGCACACGCCACCGCCACGCCGATCGGTGACACGGCCGAGGCAAGCGCCATCCGGGTCGCCGGTGTGGAGCACGCCGCGGTCTACGCGCCGAAGTCGGCGCTGGGCCACTCGATCGGTGCGGTGGGCGCCCTGGAGTCGATCCTCACGGTGCTCGCACTGCGCGACGGCGTCATCCCTCCCACACTGAACTACGAAACCCCCGACCCCGAGATCGATCTCGATGTCGTTGCAGGTGAGCCTCGTTATGGCGAATACAAGTACGCCATCAACAACTCGTTCGGGTTCGGTGGCCACAATGTGGCTCTGGCGTTCGGCCGCTACTGAGTAGCGCCTGCGCGTAGGAAGGGATCAACGGAGCAGTAATGGCAGGGTTAGCAACGGGTAACGGCTTCCCCAATGTGGTCGTCACCGGCATGGCGATGACGACCGCGCTGGCGACGGACGCCGAAACCACCTGGCAGCGACTGCTGGACGGACAGAGCGGTATCCGCAAGCTCGAGGATCCGTTCGTCGAGGAGTACGACCTGCCGGTCCGCATCGGCGGGCATCTACTGGAGGACTTCGACAGCGAGCTCACGCGTGTGGAGCTGCGCAGGTTGTCGTATCTGCAGAAGATGTCGACGGTGCTGAGCCGGCGGGTGTGGGAGAACGCAGGATCGCCCGAGGTGGATCCCAAGCGGCTGATGGTCTCCATCGGCACCGGCATGGGCTCTACCGAGGAGCTGTTGTTCGCCTACGACGGCATGCGGGCCAAGGGCCTTCGTGCGGTGTCCCCGTTGGCCGTGCAGATGTACATGCCGAATGCGGCCGCCGCGGCGGTCGGTCTGGAGCGCAAGGCCAGGGCCGGGGTGATCACCCCGGTCTCGGCCTGCGCCTCCGGATCGGAAGGCATCGCCCAGGCATGGCGCAACATCGTGCTCGGCGAGGCGGACGTCGCCATCTGCGGCGGCGTCGAGACCAAGATCGAGGCGGTGCCGATCGCCGGCTTCGCCCAGATGCGGATCGTGCTGTCGACCACCAACGACGATCCCGCGGGCGCCTGCCGCCCGTTCGACAAGGACCGCAACGGGTTCGTCTTCGGCGAGGGCGGCGCGCTGATGGTGATCGAGACCGAGGAGCACGCGAAGGCCCGGGGCGCCACCATCCTGGCGCGGATCATGGGTGCGAGTGTGACGTCGGACGGGTACCACATCGTGGCGCCCGACCCGAACGGTGAGCAGGCGGGGCACGCGATGACGCGGGCGATCCAGCTCGCCGGACTGAAGCCCACCGACATCGACCACGTCAACGCGCACGCCACCGGCACCAGCGTCGGCGACGTCGCCGAGGGCAAGGCCATCAACAACGCGATGGGCGGCCACAAGCCGGCGGTCTACGCGCCCAAGGCGGCGCTGGGGCACTCTGTCGGCGCCGTGGGGGCCGTCGAGTCGATCCTGACGGTGCTCGCGCTGCGCAACGGTGTCATCCCGCCGACCCTGAACCTGAAGAACCTGGATCCGGACATCGACCTCGACGTCGTCGCCGGCTCCCCACGACCAGGCAATTTCCACTACGCGATCAACAATTCGTTCGGATTCGGCGGGCACAACGTCGCGGTCGCCTTCGGAAAGTACTGACACAAAACGACCTTCCGGAGGCGAAAGCCGACATCGGAACGGGCACAGGAGGAAACATGACGATCATGGCACCGGAGACTGTCGGCGAATCACTCGACCCGCGCGACCCGCTGCTGCGTCTGAGCTCGTTCTTCGATGACGGCACGGTCGAACTGCTGCACGAGCGGGACCGCTCGGGTGTGCTGGCCGCCGGCGGCAGCGTGAACGGCGTGCGCACCATCGCGTTCTGCACCGACGGCACCGTCATGGGCGGCGCGATGGGCGTGGAGGGCTGCAGGCACATCGTCAACGCCTACGACACCGCGATCGAGGAGCAGAGCCCGATCGTCGGCATCTGGCACTCGGGCGGTGCGCGACTGGCCGAGGGCGTCAAGGCGCTGCACGCCGTCGGGCTGGTCTTCGAGGCCATGATCCGGGCGTCGGGGTACGTCCCGCAGATCTCGGTGGTCGTCGGATTCGCGGCCGGTGGCGCCGCATACGGTCCCGCGCTGACCGACGTGATCGTGATGGCGCCCGACAGCAAGGTCTTCGTCACCGGGCCCGACGTGGTGCGCAGCGTGACCGGTGAGGACGTCGACATGGTGTCCCTCGGTGGTCCCGAGGCCCACCACAAGAAGTCCGGCGTGTGCCACATCGTCGCGGACGACGAACTCGACGCCTACGAACGCGGCCGCCGGCTGGTCGGATTGTTCTGCCAGCAGGGGCATTTCGACCGCAGCAAGGCCGAGGCCGGCGACACCGACCTGACCGCGCTGCTCCCCGATTCCGCGCGCCGCGCCTACGACGTGCACCCGCTGGTGAACGCACTGCTCGACGAGGGCACCCCGTTCGAGGAGTTCCAGGGCAAGTGGGCGCCGTCGATGGTGGTGGGCCTCGGCCGGCTGGCCGGGCGCACCGTCGGCGTGCTGGCCAACAACCCGCTGCGCCTCGGCGGCTGCCTGAACTCCGAGAGTGCCGAGAAGGCAGCGCGGTTCGTGCGGCTGTGCGACGCGTTCGGTGTCCCGATCGTGGTCGTCGTCGACGTGCCCGGCTACCTGCCGGGCGTCGACCAGGAGTGGGGTGGCGTGGTCCGCCGCGGCGCCAAGCTGCTGCACGCCTTCGGCGAGGCCTCCGTTCCCCGGGTCACCCTGGTCACCCGCAAGATCTACGGCGGCGCGTACATCGCGATGAACTCCCGCTCGCTGGGCGCCACCAAGGTGTTCGCGTGGCCCGACGCCGAGGTCGCCGTGATGGGCGCCAAGGCCGCGGTCGGCATCCTGCACAAGAAGAAGCTGGCCGCCGCCGCTCCCGAGGACCGCGAGGCGCTGCACGAGGAGCTGGCCGCCGAGCACGAGCGGATCGCCGGTGGCGTCGACTCCGCCATCGAGATCGGCGTGGTCGACGAGAAGATCGACCCGTCGCACACCCGCAGCAAGGTGACCCAGGCGCTGGCCGAGGCGCCTGCGCGCCGTGGCCGGCACAAGAACATCCCGCTGTAAGGCTTCAACTCCGGCCGAGTGGCCACTTGTGACGCGCGTTCACTTCGAATCCGTGCCATGAGTGGCCATTCGCCGTTTTCCGCTCAGCGGCGCAGTGCGATGAACTCCTCCGCGGCCGACATCGCCCGTGCCCGATCGGCCTCGACCAGGCCGATCCGGGTGCGCCGGTCCAGGATGTCGTCGACGGTCAGTGCTCCCTCGTGGGTCACCGCATACTCGAATTCCGCTCGAGTGACGTCGATTCCGTCGGCGACCGGATCGGTGGGCCGGTCACAGGCGGCGCGGGCGACGACGTTGGGCGCCTCGGCGCCGTAGCGCGCGACGAGCGAGGACGGCAGCTCGACCGGCGAGCGCAGTGTCGCCACCGGATTCGACGGCGCCCCGACCAGCGGCAGATTGCGGGTGCGGCAGGGCGTCGCAGCCAGCCCGCGCAGCGCCACGGCGCGATCGAGCACGTCCTCGGCCATGTACCGGTACTCGGTGAGCTTTCCTCCGACGACACTGAGCACGCCGTCGCCGGATTCGACGACCGCGTGTTCGCGGGAGAGGTCCGCGGTGTCGCCGTCGCCCCTGTCGATCAGTGGCCGCAGCCCGGCGTAGGCACCGACGACGTCGCGATGCCCGAGCGTCACGTCGAGTGCGGTGTTCACGGTGTCCAGCAAAAAATCGATCTCCTGCGTGGTGGGCTGCGGGACGTCGGGCACCGGACCGGGCGCGTCCTCGTCGGTGAGTCCGAGATAGACTCGGCCCAGCTGTTCGGGCATCGCGAACACGAACCGGTTCAGTTCCCCGGGGATCGGGATGGTCAGCGCCGCAGTGGGATTGCCGAGGGCGGCGGCGTCGAACACCAGGTGGGTGCCGCGACTGGGCCGCAGCCGGATCGACGTGTCGATATCGCCCGCCCAGACGCCCGCGGCGTTGATCACCACACGGGCGTCCACTGTGGTGGACTCCCCCGTCAGCTGGTCGGTGAGTGTCACCGACGTCCCGGTGGCCCGCGAGGCCGCCACCCTGGTCAGGATCCGTGCGCCGTGCTGGGCGGCGGTGCGGGCGACCGCGGTGACGAGCCGCGCGTCGTCGACGAGCTGGCCGTCGTAGGCGAGGAACCCGCCGTCCAGGCCGGCGCGGCGGACCGTCGGCGCCAACGCGACGGCGCGGGCGGGATCGACGCGGCGTGACCGCGGCAGCGTCGAGGCAGGCGTGCCCGCCAGCCTGCGCAACCCGTCGCCGGCCAGGAATCCGGTCCGCACCAGCGCCCGGGACGCCCGGTTCATCGACGGCAGCAGCGGCACCAGCTGCGGCATCGCGGTCACGAGATGAGGTGCGTTGCGCGACATCAGGATTCCGCGCTCGACGGCACTGCGCCGGGCGATGCCCACATGGCCCGACGCGAGGTAGCGCAGCCCGCCGTGCACCAGCTTTGAGCTCCACCGGCTGGTGCCGAACGCCAGGTCGCGCTTCTCGACGAGCACCACGGACAGTCCGCGGGTGACCGCGTCGAGCGCGATTCCCGCACCGGTGATCCCGCCACCGATGACGACGACGTCGACTGCTTCGCCGTCACCCAGCGCGGTGAGTTCGGCCGTGCGGCGGACGGCGTTCAGTGCGGTCGTGGTGCCGGTCATGGCGCGAGGTATCCGTTCAGCGAGTGTTCGAGTTCGGTTGCCAGCGCGGCGGTGTCGAGGATTGGCGCGATGGTCTGGGCCGAGAGGATGGTCGACTGGGTGATCAGCAGGCACATCGCCGCGAGCTGACGCGCGTCGCCCGCCCGGACGCTGCCCTCGTCCTGGGCCGCCTTCAATTCCCCGGTGACGGTGTCGAGCAGGATCTGCTGACTCGTTCCGAGGCGCTCCGAGAGGTACAGCATCGCGAGGTCCGGGGCCTCGTGCAGGACCGCCATGATGACGTCGTCGCGGCGGAGCCGCCCGGCCACTGCGACGATGCGCTCGACCACCCACCTGCGGCCGACGCCGCCGCTGGGCGCGTCGTCGAGGGCGTGGGTGATCCGCTGCGTCAGCACCGCCGCGAGGATCGACCGGGTGTCGGGGAAGCGCCGGTACACGGTCGGCCGGCTCACGCCGGCGCGCCGGGCGATCTCGGCCAGCGTCACCCTGGCCACACCGAACGCGAGCACGCATCCGGCCGCCGCGTCGAGGATGCGCGCCTCGACCGACTCCTCCATGACTTTACTGCTTGACAGCATGTGTAACACTGTAACGCATGAGTCGAGCCGATGCACCGCCGATGAAGTGGAATGCCTGGGGCGACCCGGACGCGGCGAAGCCGCTGTCGGACGGGATTCGCCGGCTGCTCGAGCAGGCGCTCGGGGTGGACGCCCAGCCGCGGCCCGAGCTGGACATCAACGAGGTGCGGCTGCGTCCGTCGACGCTGCCGGCGGGCGAGCGTGATGCGTTGTGCGCCATCGTCGGCGACCCCCACGTCATCACCGACGACCGGGGCCGGCTGCTGCGCGCGGGCGGCAAGTCGACGCTGGACCTGCTCCGCCGGCGGGACCACGGCGAGCAGGATGCCCCCGACGCGGTGGTGCTGCCCGGCGACGAGACCGAGGTGGCCGACGTGCTGGCGCACTGCGCCCGGCAGCGCATCGCGGTGGTGCCGTTCGGCGGCGGCACGAGTGTCGTGGGCGGCGTCGACCCGGTCCGCGCCGACTTCACCGCCGTCGTGTCCCTGGACCTACGCCGGCTCGACGAGCTGCACCACCTCGATCCGATCTCCGGCGAGGCCGAACTCGGCGCGGGCGTCACCGGCCCGCAGGCCGAGACATTGCTTGCGGCTCAGGGCTTCTCACTCGGTCACTTCCCGCAGAGCTTCCAATTCGCCACCATCGGCGGCTTCGCGGCCACCCGCTCGTCGGGCCAGGGCTCGGCCGGCTACGGCCGGTTCGACGACATGGTGCGCGGCGTGCGCGCGGTCACCCCGGCCGGTGTGCTCGACCTGGGCCGCGCGCCGGCATCGGCGGCCGGACCTGACCTCCGCCAGCTCCTGGTCGGCTCCGAGGGGGTGTTCGGCGTGATCACCCGGGTGCGCGTGCGCGTGCACCCGGTGCCCGAGGCGACCCGCTACGAGGCCTGGTCCTTCCCCGACTTCACCACCGGCGCAGCGGCATTGCGCGCCGTCGTGCAGACCGGCGCCGGGCCCACCGTGCTGCGGCTGTCCGACGAGGCCGAGACGGGCGTCAATCTGGCGACGTCGGAGAGCATCGGCGAGCAGTCGATCACCGGCGGGTGCCTGGCGATCACCACGTTCGAGGGCACCGCAGCCCACGCGCAGAGCCGCCACGACGAGACGCGGGCGGTGCTCGAGGCGCACGGCGGGACGTCGCTGGGCGAGGAGCCCGCCCGGGCGTGGGAGCACGGGCGGTTCAATGCGCCGTACCTGCGTGACGCGCTGCTCTCGGCCGGGGCGCTGTGCGAGACGCTGGAGACTGCGACGAACTGGTCGAATGTGCCGGCACTCAAGGACGCGGTGACGCAGGCACTGACGGCTGCGTTGGCCGATTCCGGTACGCCGGCGCTGGTGCTGTGCCACATTTCGCACGTGTATCCGACCGGCGCATCGCTGTACTTCACCGTGGTGGCCGGACAGCGCGGAAACCCGATCGAACAGTGGCGCACGGCCAAGGCGGCGGCGTCGGAGGCGATGGTCCGCACCGGTGGCACCATCACCCATCACCACGCCGTCGGCGCCGACCACCGGCCGTGGATGGCCGACGAGATCGGCGACCTCGGTGTCGCGGTGCTGCGCGCCGTCAAGGCCACCCTCGACCCCACCGGAATCCTGAACCCGGGCAAGCTGATTCCGTGACAGGGCAGCTCGGCCGCATCACGCTGCTGACCAACCCGCTGTCGGGCCACGGTAACGCGCCCCATGCCGCGCAGCGGGCCGTCGCGCGCTTCCAGCAGCGCGGGGTCGACGTGTGCGAGATCGTCGGCACCGACGCCGCACATGCCCGCCGACTCGTCGACGAGGCCCTCGCCGCGGGGACCGACGCGCTGGTGGTGGCCGGCGGCGACGGGGTGATCTCGCTGGCGCTGCAGGCGCTCGCGCTCGGCGACGTGCCGCTGGGCATCGTGCCCGCGGGCACCGGCAACGACCACGCCCGCGCCTTCGGCGTGCCCACCGGAAACCCCGAGGCCGCGGCGGACATCGTCGTCGACGGCCGTACCCAGACCATCGACCTCGGCCGGATCGAGGACGCCGGCGGCGCCGTCACGTGGTTCGGCACCGTGATGGCCGCCGGCTTCGACTCACTGGTCAGTGACCGCACCAACCGCATGCGCTGGCCGCACGGCCGGATGCGCTACAACGTCGCGATGGTGGCCGAACTGTCCCGGCTGCGGCTGCTGCCGTTCCGCCTGACCTTCGACGACGGCGAGGAGACGGTCACCGACCTGACGCTCGCCGCGTTCGGCAACACCCGAAGTTACGGCGGCGGCATGCTGATCTGTCCGGACGCCGATCACACCGACGGCCTGCTCGACGTCACGATGGTGCACTCGGCGTCACGCAGCAGGCTGATCCGGCTGTTCCCCACGGTCTTCAAGGGCACCCATGTCGGCCTCGACGAGGTGACCACGGCACGTGCGCAACGGGTGCACGTCGACTCGCCGGGGATAAACGCCTACGCCGACGGCGACTACGCGTGCGCACTGCCGGTCACCGTGTCAGCGGTGCCGCGGGCGCTGCGCGTACTGCGGACCGGCGGTTAGCCGACTCCCCGGCTCAGCCAGCTGACCTCGGCGCCTGCGCCGCCGTCCCGGTAGGGTTCCAGCGCCTCGTCCCAGGCGGTGCCGAGCACGGAGTCCAGTTCGGCGGCCAGCATGTCGGCGCCCGACGCCATCAGCGTCCGCAACCGCATCTCGCCGACCATCACGTCGCCGTTGGCGCTCATCGCCCCGCTCCACAGCCCCAGCTGCGGGGTGTGGCACCAGCGGTGACCGTCGACGCCGGGGCTCGGATCCTCGGTGACCTCGAAGCGCAGCACCGACCAGGAGCGCAGAGCGTTGGCCAACTGGCCGCCGGTGCCCACCGGTCCGACCCAGTTGGTGACCGCGCGCAGCTGTCCGGGCATGGCCGGCTGTGGCGTCCACTTCAGATTCGCCCTCGCCTGGAGGGTCGACGACAACGCCCACTCGACATGCGGGCATACCGCCGCGGGAGAGGCATGGACGTACACCACGCCAGTCGACGCGTCGGCGAACTGGTTCAACGCACGCATAGCTGCTCCTTCGGCTCCACGAGGGACGTCTTCCCCAACGACCTGGTGATTCCGAGTTGTAGCTGTGTCGTGCGTGTCTATTGTGCCTCGTGAGGCACCTGTTGCGCTAGTCTGCGCCGAATTCTCTCAGGACACCGTCAGAGATCGCCGGCCACGGCTCGTACGCCCAGTCGCCGAAATCCCGGTCACCCAGCACAACCAGGGCAAGGTCGGCGTCCGGGTCGACCCATAGAAACGTGCCGGTCTGGCCGAAATGCCCGTACGTCGACCCGCTGTTCGCCGAGCCCGTCCAGTGCGGCGACTTGCCGTCGCGGATCTCGAAGCCCAGCCCCCAGTCGTTGGGACGCTGCCGACCGTAGCCGGGCAACACGCCGTCGAGCCCGGGGAACTGCACGGTGACGGCCTCCTCGTGCATGTGCGCCGACACCGTGGCGGGCCGCAGCAGGTCTTGTGCGAAGGCCACCAGATCGGACACCGTCGACGTCACGCCGTAGCCCGCGGCCTCCGCGCCGCCCTCGAGCGACGAGTCGGACATGCCGAGCGGCTCGAACACCGCCTCGGACAGATAGCGCGTGAAATCGATCTCGGTGGCCGACTCGAGCGTCTGCGCCAGCACCGCGAACCCGTGGTTCGAGTAGATCCGCCGCGCTCCGGGCTCGGCCATCACCTCGTCGGACCGCATGTTGTAGCCGGCGGTGTGCGCCAGCAGGTGGCGCACCGTCGACCCCGGTGGTCCGGCGGGCGTGTCCAGCTCGACGGCGCCCTCTTCGACGGCGATGTGGGCGGCCCGCGCGACGAGCAGTTTCGTCACCGATGCCAGCGCGAACCGGCGCTGCTGGTCGCCGTGGGAGGCCAGCGGACCCGCGGGCCCGACGACCGCCGCGGCGACGTTGTCGACCGGCCAGTCGGCGATCGCATCGAGTGCTGCCACGTACTGCAGCCTAAGTGGTGCTCCACGCGGTACAGATCGCCGACACGTGGCGGGCGTCCGTGCCGCAGCACCCGCCGAGCACGGCCACTGCGGGCAACCGGTCGCGCAGCAACAGGTGCTGGGCTGCGAGGTCGGCGGGATCACCGTCGTCGAGTTCGGTGGCCTCGTCCAGCTCGGCGTGACTCTTGGTGGATGCGTTCGCCCGCAGACCGAGCAGTCGGCCCCACGGGCCGTCCTGCTGCAGCGCGCCGGCGAAATGGGTGGGGTGTGCGCAGTTCACCATGAAGTAGGCGGCCCCGGCGGCGGTCGCCGCGTCCACCTGTTCGATCGCCTCGGCCAGCGGCTGGCCGGTCGGAAGCCGCCCGTCGGTCTCGACGGTGAACGAGATCGCCGCGGGGATGCCTGCCGCCGCCGCGGCGCGCACGATGCCGATCGCCTCTTCGGCGTTGGTCATCGTGATTGCGGTCACCTGATCGGCCGAGGTGTCGGCGAACGTCCCGATCTGCACCGCGTGGTAGCGCTCGGCGTCCTCGGGCGTCATGGCGGTCCCCGGGTCATAGCCGTCGCCGCGCGGGCCCACACATCCACTGACCACCACGGTGATGCCTTCCGCGGCGGCCGCTGTCCTGATCTCCTCCGCCAGCGCGACGGCCGAGCGGTTGCCCGCGTCGAGTTGCTCGGGTGAATAGCCCAGCAGCGAGGCCCAGTCCGGGTTCGCGCGCCAGGTGGGCGTCTCCATCACGAACCCGGCGCCCAGTCGGCGGGCGATGTCGACATAGCCGTCGTAGTACCGCCGGAGCCGGGCCCGCTGCTCGGGGACGTCGAGCAGCGGGAACGCGGCGAAGCTCGGCAGATCCATCCCGTCGTGGAAGACCAGCTCCGTCTCCAGACCGCCGTCGGTGACGAACAATCCGGTGCCCCTGAGCTGCGGGAGCGGCTGCCTGGTGCCTGACGGCTGCGTATCGATGGTCGTCATCAGGTCATCTCCAGGCGATGTAGTAGTTGTTCAGCACGTCCGACTCGATCTCCCTGACCTCGACGTCGTCGAAGCCGGCATCCGCGAGCATCGACGTGGCCAGCTGATGACCCCAGCAGGTGCCGAGGCCCGCGCCGTCGAGTCCCAGCGACACGCTCATGCAGTGCATCGTCGACACGGTGTACAGGTAGATCGCCAACGGCGCGCCGACGTTCTCCTCGAGCCGGCTCGACGCCTTGATGTCGACCATCAGCAGCACCCCGCCGGGCCGCAGCGCACGGTGGATGTTCTCCAGCACCCGCGACGGCCGGGCCTGGTCGTGGATCGCGTCGAAAACGGTGATCAGGTCGAAGGTCTGAGCCATGTCGAGCTCGGCCACGTCCGCGGCGACGAACTGGGCGTTCGTCAGTCCGGACCGGGTCGCCTCGGCCCGGCCGACGCCGAGGCCCTCGTCGGAGAAGTCGATGCCGGTGAACCGGCTGGCGGGGAACGCGTTGGCCATCACGGTGATCGCATGCCCGCTGCCGCAACCGATGTCGGCGACGTCGATGCCTGCGGCGAGCCGCTCGGGCAGCCCGGTCACCAAGGGCAGCACCGAATCGACCAGCGCGGCGTCGAACACCTCGCCGCTCTGCTCGGCCATCAGCGTGTGGAAGCGCGGGTAGTCGCCGTACGACAGGCCACCACCGGTGCGGAAGCAGCCGAGGATCTTCTGCTCGACCTCGCCGAGCAGCGGGATGAACTGCGCCACCCGCGAGAGGTTGTCCGGTCCGGCGGCGCGGGTGAGCACCGCGGCGCGTTCCTCCGGAAGCGAATACGTGCCTGCTGCGGCGTCGAAGTCCACGACGCGGCCGGTGACCACGCCGCCCAGCCATTCGCGGACGTACCTCTCGTCGAGCCCGGCGGCATCGGCGATCTGCGCACTGGTCGCCGACGGCAGACCGGCCATCGTGTCGAACAATCGGGTCTGGTGTCCGATGCTCAACAGAAGTGCCAGGCTGGCCGCGTCGATCGCACCCGCCATGCGCGCGGCGAAGTCCTCGGTGGCCTCGGTGGGTTTCTCGTGGTCGACAGTGGTCATGGGTCTCCTCCGCGCGATCCGTTGGTGGGTCTTCTCAGGACGACGGCCGAAGCCGCCGCCGGGTTCACTTCGCCGGCTGGCCGGGCGGCGCGAAGAACTCGAGCGCGATGCCGTCGGGATCCCGGAAGCTCACGCCGGATCCGTAAGCGGCGTCGACGATTCCGCCGTGCGCCACACCCGCCGCGTCCAGCCGGCGGACCCACTCCTCCAGGTCGCCGCGGCCTGCGCAGCCGAACCCCACGTGGTCGAGTCCGATCCGGTACTCGGTGAACGGTTCCTCGGGCGCCGGCCGGGTGTGCTGGTGCAGTCCCAGCAACATGCCGCCGCCGATCGGGAACACCACGTGGCGGAAGCCGCCGTCGGTGTCCTCGTCGAGGACCGGTTCGGCGCCGATCAGCGCCCGGTACCAGGGCACGCTGACCGACAGGTCACGCACGGTCAGGGCGACGTGGGCCAGTGGGGCGAAGTCCGTCATGAGATCTCCTCTCGGCGCCAGGATGAACGGTAGCCCTGACGATCACCGTTGAGGCCGCATCGGACACTTCTGTGGAAACGTCCCGCTCGAGGCCGATCGAGCCTGCGGGCGGAACCAAGCAGTTGTTAGGTTGTATGCCATGAGCCAGACGGTGCGCGGTGTGGTGTCCCGACGGAAGGGTGAGCCGGTCGAGGTGGTGGACATCGTGGTCCCCGACCCGGGTCCCGGCGAGGTGGTGGTCGACATCGTGGCCTGCGGCGTCTGCCACACCGACCTGACCTATCGCGAGGGTGGCATCAACGACGAATACCCGTTCCTGCTCGGCCACGAGGCCTCGGGCACGGTGGAGGCGGTCGGCGAGGGCGTCACCAACGTCGTGCCCGGTGACTTCGTCATCCTGAACTGGCGCGCGGTGTGCGGTCAGTGCCGCGCCTGCAAGCGGGGCCGGCCGCACCTGTGCTTCGACACCCACAACGCCGCCCAGAAGATGACGCTCACCGACGGCACCGAACTCACCCCGGCGCTGGGCATCGGCGCGTTCGCCGACAAGACCCTGGTGCACGAAGGTCAGTGCACCAAGGTCGATCCCGACGCTGACCCCGCCGTCGCGGGACTGCTGGGCTGCGGCGTGATGGCAGGCATCGGGGCGGCGATCAACACCGGCGCCGTCAACCGGGACGACACCGTCGCCGTGATCGGATGCGGCGGCGTGGGCGACGCGGCGATCGCCGGCGCGGCCCTGGTGGGCGCCAAGCGGATCATCGCCGTCGACACCGATGACAAGAAACTGCACTGGGCGCGCGAGTTCGGCGCCACCCACACCATCAACGCCCGCGACCTCGACGTCGTCGAGACGATCCAGGACCTCACCGGTGGCTTCGGCGCCGACGTCGTCATCGACGCGGTCGGCCGGCCGGAGACCTGGAAGCAGGCCTTCTACGCCCGCGACCTCGCCGGCACGGTGGTGCTGGTCGGTGTGCCGACACCCGACATGACCCTGGAGATGCCGCTGGTCGACTTCTTCTCCCGCGGTGGGTCCTTGAAGTCCTCCTGGTACGGCGACTGCCTGCCCGAGCGGGACTTCCCCACCCTGATCAGCCTCTACCTGCAGGGCCGGTTACCGCTGGAGAAGTTCGTGTCCGAACGCATCGGCCTGGACGGCATCGAGGACGCCTTCCACAAGATGCACGCCGGCGAGGTCCTGCGTTCGGTGGTGATGCTCTGATGGGCAACATCGAGCGGATCGTCACCAGCGGAAAATTCGAACTCGACGGCGGCAGCTGGGATGTCGACAACAACATCTGGGTGGTCGGCGACGACTCCGACGTGGTGGTGTTCGACGCGGCACACGACGCAGCGCCGATCGTGATGGCCGTCGGCGGCCGCAACGTGGTCGCCGTGGTCTGCACCCACGGCCACAACGACCACATCACCGTCGCCCCCGAGCTCGGCGAGGCGCTCGACGCACCGGTGCTGCTGCACCCGGCGGACGACATGCTGTGGCGGATGACGCACCCGGACAGAGAGTTCCGCACCGTCTCCGACGGCGACACGCTGCGCGCGGGCGGCGTGGAGCTGCAGGCGCTGCACACCCCGGGGCACTCCCCCGGCTCGGTGTGCTGGTACGCGCCCGAACTCGGCGCGGTGTTCTCCGGCGACACGCTGTTCCAGGGCGGTCCCGGGGCGACGGGCCGGTCGTTCTCCGACTTCCCGACCATCCTGGCGTCCATCTCCGGCCGGCTCGGCGACCTGCCCGCCGACACCGTGGTCTACACCGGGCACGGCGACACCACCACCGTGGGCGACGAGATCGTGAACTACGACGAGTGGGTCGCCCGCGGGCACTAGCCGTCGAGGATGCGGCGCTTCTCCGCCTCGAACTCGGCCTGAGTGAGAGCACCCGAATCTCGCAGCGCCGCAAGCGTGTTGAGCTGTTCCAGCCGGATGCCCTGGTCAGTCGGGGAGTAGCCGTGAGCCGCCGTCGACCCGTCGGTGTCCGACGCCGTCGCGCCGAAGTCGTACAACGGCGTGACCGGCCTGGCCCGCTTGCCCGCCCGGACTGACCACAGTATCCCCGCCGTCAGTTCGACGAGACTCATCACGAACAGCCCGGCGAACACCCACGGCAGCCAGTCGTACCCGCCGCCGTGACCGAAGGACAACTGCGGGTTGATGTAACCGTTCACCTCACCGTCGGTCTCGATGTCGTACGCGCCGTCGGCAGGGATCTGCACCGCCCAGACGCGCACCCGGGTGTCGCCGTTGACGGTGGTGACGCCTGCTGCGGTCTCGGTGATGTCCGGCTCGGCGACGCCTTCGGGCGGATCGATCCGCAGCCGCAGCGGCGGCACCTCGAACCCGCCCTCGGTTCCGCCGGTGAAGGTGTGGAAGCTGACCGTCACCTCACCCGCAGGCAGATCGATGCTGCCCCGGCCGGGAACCGGCACCTCGCCGTAGGCGTCGAAATCGTCGAACACGAAGACGTTCATCAGGATCGTCGCGACGAACCCGATGATCGCCGAGACCATCGTCACCGCTGCGACGCCGATCACCACGCGGGCACCCAGCCGACCGTTGCGCATGGGCCGAAGTGTGTCACGGCGCCTGCTGATCGGCGGTGCCATCGGGCTCCGGCGGTTACCGTGGGACCCGAACCCAACCGCGTCGAGAGGAGGTCGGAGTTGGCCGTGCCCGAGTCGAGCGTCGTCGTGCGGCCCGAGCCCGTCGGCAGCGGGTCCTACTCCGCCAACTCACGCCTGCAGGCTGCCGGATTACGCGGCGCCATGGCGCTTTTCGAGCAGGCCGCGAAGACGGTGCCACTACCGGCCGCCCCGTATCCCATCGTGCTCGCCGACTACGGCGCGTCGACCGGGCACAACTCGCTGCTGCCGGTGTGCGCGGCGGTCAAGGCGTTGCGCGGCCGTACCCGGCCCGAGCACTCCATCCTGGTGGCTCACACCGATCTGCCGGACAACGACTTCACCGCGATGTTCCGCACGCTGGCCGAGGATCCGGACTCCTACCTGAGCAAAGATGCCGCGACGTACGCCTCGGCGGTCGGCCGGTCGTTCTACACCCAGATCCTGCCGTCGAACAGCGTGCACCTGGGTTGGTCGGCCTGGGCGGTGCAGTGGCTGAGCCGGGTTCCGTCCGCCATCCCCGACCACGTCCAGGTCGCCTACAGCGCCGACGAGGCCGTGCGCGCCGCCTACGGCAGGCAGGCCGCCAACGACTGGCACGAATTCATCGCCTTCCGCGGCCGGGAGCTGAGCCCCGGCGGTCGGCTCGTCGTCATGACGATGGCCGTCGACGAGCACGGCGAGTTCGGGTACCGGCCGCTGCTGGCGGCGCTGACCGACGGGCTGTCCGAACTCGTCGCGGGCGGCGTGATCGGCGCAGAAGAGCTGTCTCGCATGGTGATTCCCACGGTCGGCCGACAGGCGGCGGACTTCATGGCGCCGTTCGCGCCGTCGGGGCGGTTCGAACGTTTGGAGATCGAGCATCTCGAGGTGTTCGACGCCGAGGACCGGTACTGGGATCAGTACCGCGTCGACAAGGATGCGACCGCGTTCGGCACGCGGTGGGCGGAATTCCTGCGGGCATCGGTGTTCCCGACCATGGCCACCGCGCTCGACGCCGGTCGCGACGTGACCGCCTTCGCCGACCGGTTGGAGCGCGAGGTCGCGCAACGGCTGGCGGCCGCACCGGAGCAGATGCAGATCCCGCTCGCGCACCTGGTGTTGTTCAAGCGTCCCAAGAGCCAGTGATTCCGCCGAACGCCTAGTTGCCGCCGATGGGCGGCGGCGCCGGGACGAACGGCAGCCCCGGGATCGTGGTGTACGGCAGCGTCGGGATGATCGGCGGACGGGTCGTCGAGGCCGGTGGTTGCGTGGTCTCCGGCGGCGGTGGCGGAGCCGTGGTGGTCGGCGGTGGCGGTGGCGGCGCCTCGGAGGGTGGCGGCGGGGCGGGCGACTCGGGGGCCGCCGGCGGCGGCGCCGTCTCGTAGACGGTCTCCGGTGGCGGGGCCTGGGTCTGCGGCGCAGGCGTCTCCCCCGGCGCGGCCGGTGGCGGCGCGGGCGCCGCGGTGGTGGTCGGGGTGGTGGTCGGCGTGGACGCCGGCTCGTCGTCGCCGCGCAGCGCGTAGGCCGCCGCGAGTGCGACCAGGACGAGAACCAACAGCGCTCCCGCTGCGACGATCACCGGCGGGCGTCGGTACCACGGGACCGGTGGCACCGCGGTGTCGTCGTCGTCGTCGTCGCGGGCGCCGAACGCCACGACGGGGCGCGCGGTCGTCGCGCCGGCGGGCCGGTCGGCGTCGGTCGGCGAGTCGGCCGGTGCGTCGTACTCGTAGTGGTCGGTCGCCGCGACGTCCGGGATGTCGTCGGCGTCCGACCACGCCAGCGCCCGGAACGTGCTCGACTGCGACATGTCGTCGGCGGCCGCCGCACCGGCCAGCGCCGCCGCGGCGGGCGCGGCGGCCATCGCCGTCATCGTGTTGTCGGCGCCGCCGCGCACGGCGGCCAGCCCGGCGCCGATCGCCGCGGCCAGTTCGGGTTGCGGGGTGGTGACCACCGGCACCCGGAAGCTCTCCGACAGGGTCGCGGTGACCACAGGGATCCTGGCGCCTCCCCCGGTCGTCGCCACGGCGGACAGGTCGCCTGCGCGGACGCCCGCCCGTTCGAGTGTCTCGTGCACCACGGCGACGAAGTCGGCCAGCGGCCGGCGGACGGCGTCGTCGAGTTCCGCGCGGGTGAGCCGGACCTCGCTCTGCCGGCCGGGCAGGTCAGCCGCGAGCGACGTGACGGTCGCCGAGGACAGCCGCTCCTTCGCGGCGCGGCACTGCCCCCGCAGCCGGGTCAGTGATCCGATCGCCGAGGTGCCGGTCAGGTCGACGGCTCCGGCCGCCGACAGGTCGTTGATGACATGGGTCAGCAGCGCCTGGTCGATCGCCGCGCCGGAGAGATCGGGGTGCCGCACGGTGGGGCCGATGGGTGCGTAACCGTTGCCCGCGTCGGCCAGCGTGATGCTGGTGCCGGTGCCGCCGAAGTCGCACAGCGCGACGACGCCGCTGGTGGGCAGGCCGGGATCGTCGTGCAGGGCGGTGAGCGCGGCGGCGGCGTCGGACACCACCACCGGCGCCGCGCCGAACTGCGGCACCGCGGCCAGCGCGCCCCGCAGCGAATCGACGGCGGCCGGCCGCCAGTGCGCTGGATGGCTGACCGCGACCGGGTCGGCGGGCGGCTGTCCGCGGGTCAGGGCGTGCAGCAGCGCCCGCAGCGCGTCGGCGAGCACCACCTCGCCGCGGTGCGACGTGCCGTCGGCGGCGACGATGCCCACCGGGTCGCCGACCCGGTCGACGAAGTCGGTGAGGATCAGCCCGCGTTCGGTCAGCTCGGGGTTCTCGCTGGGCACGCCGACCTCGGATGGGCGGTGCGGGTACTGCGTCAACACCGGCGAGCGCGTCAGCGCGGCCCGTCCGACGACGACCGCGGTCAGCCTGGTCGCCCCGACCGACAACCCCAGCCCGTCTGCCATGTCACTCCCTCGAGATGGACCCCGTTCAGTTATCCATCTCGCGCGGCGGGGTCGGCGTTACTCAGCGAATTGTGCCTGCACCGGGGATGAGTGGTAAATCCAGGGCGGTCACCCAGCCCGGCGAGAGATCGTTGACGGCGGGCACCGCGTTGAGCGCGCGCATCCCGGTGGCCAGGCAACCCGCCGCCGCGGCATCCCGCCCGGACCCGTCGGTGAAGCGGAACGCCGTCTCCTGGGAGATGCTCGGAGTGCCCTCGATGTCCACCCGGTAGACGTCGTCCTGGTTGCCCGTCGGCCAGTCCGGGGCGGCATCGCCGCCGATGCGGTTCACGTGTTCCAGCTGGATCCGGGTCTCACCCCGGTACACCCCGTTGATGGTGAATCGCACGGCCGCGACATGGCCCGCGGCGATCACGCCCTTGGCCGTCGGGCGCTCGGTGGGTGTGACCCACTTGTCGTAGGTCGTGGTGATCTCGTCGAGCATGATGCCCGCGGCGTGCGCGATCATCGGGACCGTTGCGCCCCATGCCATCACCAGGATGTCCTGCGTCTCGAGCAGTGCGCGCTTCTCCGGCGGGCGGCCGATGCCCATCTCGAACTCGTAGTCGCCGGTGTAGTTGGTGTAGTCGAGCAGCTCAGAGGCACGCACGGTGCGGACCTCCGAACACAGCCCCATCAGGGTCAGTGGGAAGAGGTCGTTGGCGAAGCCGGGATCGATCCCCGTCGTCAGGCAAGACGACTCGCCCAGTTCACAGGCCTCGGTCACCGGCACGATCCAGTCCGGCGGGTTGAGGTGCATCGTCGGCCACACCCACGGTGTCATCGCCGTGGAGCAGACGTCGATCCCGGCCCGCAGGAAGCGGGTGATCAGCGCGATGTTGTCGCCGGCGTGGGCGGCGGTCGGGCCGTAGTGCACCAGCGCGTCGGGGGCCAGCGCGATCAGGGCGTCGACGTCGTCGGTGGCGGTCACCCCGACCGGTTCACCCAGCCCGCAGAGCTCGCCGACATCGCGGCCGACCTTCTCCGGACTGCTCACCCCGACGCCCACCAGATCGAAGAGCGGATGCCGGACGATCTCGGCGATCACCATCGTGCCGACGAACCCCGTGCCCCAGACCACGATCCGCTTGGCCATCGATCACCTCTTCTGTCTCGTCGGCTAGCCGTCCTCACCCTAGGCGGGAATGATTCATCTGCGTCGGCGCTTGTCGATGAGACATCCCGAGCGAGGAGTTCACCCGATGACGGCTGCAATCGAAGGTCCGCTGAGCGGACGGCGCGCGCTGGTGACCGGCGGGTCGCGCGGTATCGGCGCGGAGATCGTGCGCAAGCTGGCGCTCGACGGGGCGGCGGTGGCGTTCACCTACGGCGCGTCGGCCCGCGACGCCGACAACGTCGTCGTGGAGATGTCCAGGGCGGGCGCCCGGGTGCTGCCGATCCGTGCCGACAGCACCGACGTCGGACAGATCGCCTCGGCCGTGCAGGAGGCCGTGACCCGTCTCGGCGGGCTCGACATCCTGGTCAACAACGCGGGCGTGGCCGCCTTCGGCGACATCGAGACCTTCCCGCTCGAGGAGTTCGACCGCCTCGTCGCGGTCAACGTCCGCGGAGTGTTCGCCGCCATCCAGCAGACGGTGCCCCATCTGGGCGAGGGCGGCCGCATCATCAACATCGGCAGCATCAACGCCGAACGGGTGCCGGGCCCGGGTCTGGCGGTGTACTCGATGACGAAGGCGGCGGTCGCCGGCCTCACCCGCGGGCTGGCCCGCGACCTCGGGCCCCGCGGGATCACCGTCAACAACGTGCAGCCGGGTCCGATCGCCACCGACATGAACCCCGAGGAGGGCGAATTCGCCGACCTCGCGCGACAGACGATCGCCGTCGGGCACTACGGGCACACCCGTGACGTCGCCGGGGTGGTGGCCTATCTGGCCGGACCGGACGCCGGCTACGTGACCGGAGCGAACTGGAACGTCGACGGCGGATTCACCGCCTGAACAGGCACTAGAAGCAGCGGCGCAGGCCGCCCGGCTCGCAGATCAGCGGGTAGCGGTCCACCGGGATCGGCAGCGGCGCCTTGAAGGCCAGCGTGAACGGCGTCGACGTCATGGCGGGTTGCAGACCGCACACCGCGCCGTGGATGGACTTGCGGGTGCCCGCCAGCGTGGTCCCGCTCCACGAGAAGATCTGCTCGACCGCTGCGGTGGACCCGTCGGGGCACTTGAGCCCGTCGCTCACCTTGCGGGTCGTCGTCCACAGCCCGTTGGTCATCACCGCGTCCGAGCCGGTCTGGCGCTCGGGTGTCACGTGCAGCCGGCATGCGACCGGCAACCACAGCGGTTCGCGGAGGTCGCCGACCGTCGGCACGCAGGTCGGGAAAATGGTCCAGTCGGCACCCGCCTGGCCGCCCTCGCTGTAGGTGTAGACGCCCTGCAGGATCTCCGGCGGAGCGTCGGGCGGCTGCGCCTGCGCGATGGGAGCCCAGCCGACCGCCGAGCCGGCGAGGATGACGGCGGCGGCGAGCACGCGACGGAGTCTCATGAGGGTTGAGTATCGCAGCAGCGCCGTGGCCCGTCACCGGTTTGTCGGTCGCCGCATCCGGGAACCGGGCGTTTCGTGGCGGACGATCAGCGGGTAAGTGATCTTGGATCATCCGCATGAGCCCTGGAGATGGCGTGACCCGTAGACCGATCGTGCTCGGCGGTCTGATCGCCGCTGTCGTGGCGCTGGTGCTCGGCACGACGTCCTGTTCGACGGGAGAGCGGGTCGACCTGGGTGACGAGGCGTCCGGGAACCTGATCGCGGCGATCGCCGGGGAACCCGACCAGCTCGACCCGCACAAGACCAGCGCCTACTTCTCCTTCGAGGTGCTGGAGAACGTCTTCGACACCCTGGTCGAACCCGACGCCGCCCTCGAGATGCGCCCGGCGCTGGCCGAGTCGTGGGACGTCAGCCCCGATCAGCGGGTGTGGACGTTCCACCTGCGCCGGGGGGTGACGTTCCACGACGGCAGCCCGTTCACCGCGGACGACGTCGTGTACTCCTACCGGCGCATCATCGACGAACAGCTCACCAACGCCGACAAGTTCAGCGCGGTGACCGACGTGCGCGCACTGGACCCCGCGACGGTGCGGATCGCGGTGAAGGCGCCCACCCCGAACCTGCTGACCAACATCGGCGGCTTCAAGGGGATGGCGATCGTGTCCCGGGCGAACGTCGAGAGCGGGCGCATCGCCACCCATCCCGTCGGCACCGGACCGTTCTCGTTCGCCGGTCAGCGCAGTGGCGACTCGATCACGCTGAAAGCCAACCCGGCGTACTGGGCGGGACCGCCGAAGGTGTCGGGCGTGACGTTCCGCTTCATCTCGGAACCGTCCACCGCGCTGGCGGCGCTGCAGGCCGGCGAGGTGGACTGGACCGACTCGATCCCGCCCCAGCGGGTCGACCAGCTGCGCGACGACGACTCCCAGCGGCTGGCGGTCACGCCGAGCAACGACTACTGGTACCTCGCCATGAACGAGGCCCGCGACCCGTGGCGAGACCCGCGGGTGCGTCAGGCCATCGCCTACGGCATCGACCGCGACGCGATCGTGCAGGCGACGAGCTACGGGACCGCAGCGCGCAACCAGCTCGCGATTCCCGAGGGCAACCCCTGGTACACGCCCTACGACACCTACCGCTACGACATCGAGAAGGCCAAAGAGCTTCTGGCACAGGCGAATGCCGCACCGGAGCGGATGGACATGCTGGTCACCAGTGAATACCCGGAGACCGTCACCGCCGCGCAGATCATCGCCGACAACCTCGCCCCGCTCGGCATCACCGTCGACATCCGCACCGTCGACTTCGCGACCTGGCTCGACGAGCAGAACAACGGCAACTTCGACATGCTGATGATGGGCTGGCTGGGCAACATCGACCCCGACGACTTCTACTACGCCCAGCACCACACCCACGGGACGAGCAATGCGCAGAAGTTCTCGAACCCCGAGGTGGACCGCCTGCTCGACCGCGGCCGCGTCGAGACCGACCGCGCCGCCCGCCGCGACGTCTACGCCCGTGCGGCCACCATCATCGCCGACCAGGTCAGCTACCTCTACCTGTACAACCCGTCGGTGATCCAGGCCTGGTCCAACGACCTGTCGGGGGTCGAGGCCCGCCGCGACGGCGCCGTCCGCTTCCGCGCCGCGCAGCTGGCCGGAGGCGAATCGGCATGAGCGACTTCCTGTCCCATCCCGTGTTGCGATTCCTCGTGCGGCGCGTGCTGTACTCGCTGGTGGTTCTGCTCGGGGTGCTGGTGGTGGTGTTCGCCCTGGTGCACCTGGTGCCCGGCGACCCGGTGCGCATCGCGCTGGGCACCCGCTACACCCCGCAGGCCTACGAGGCGTTGCGCTCGGCCAGCGGGCTGGACCGCCCGATCTTCGTGCAGTTCTTCAGTTACCTGGGCAAGGCGCTCACCGGCGACCTGGGGGTGAGCTTCCGCAACGGTGACCCGGTGACGGTGACGCTGCTGGACCGGCTGCCCGCGACGCTGTCACTCGGGGTGGTCGGCGTCCTGATCGCGCTGATGATCGCGGTGCCGGCGGGCATCTACTCCGCGCTGCGCGAAGGCCGGATCAGCGACACCGTCGTCCGGATCACCAGCCAGTTCGGGGTGTCGGTGCCGGACTTCTGGCTGGGCATCCTGCTCATCGCCCTGTTCGCCACCACGCTGGGCTGGCTGCCCACGTCGGGATACCGCCCGCTGTTCGACGACCCGGCGGGGTGGCTGCGGCACATCGTGCTGCCCGGCCTCACCGTCGGGCTGGTCGCCGCGGCGATCATGACGCGCTACATCCGCTCGGCGGTGCTCGAGGTCGCCTCGGCGGGCTATGTCCGTACCGCCCGCTCCAAGGGACTGCCGCCGCGCATCGTCACGTTCCGGCACACCGTGCGCAACGCCCTGATACCGATCCTGACGATCACCGGCATCCAGCTCGCCACGATCCTCGGCGGCGTGATCGTCGTCGAGGTGGTGTTCGCGTGGCCCGGCCTGGGCCGGCTGGTGTTCAATGCCGTCGCCGCACGCGACTATCCCGTCATCCAGGGCGCGGTGCTGCTGATCGCGGCGCTGTTCCTGATGATCAACCTGATCGTGGACGCGCTCTACGCGGTGGCCGACCCCCGGATCCGGCTGTCATGACCGAGCCCGCGCAGACGGCAGACGACAGCGGCAGGGTGGCGTCCTGGCGGCTGCTGCTGGGCAATCCCGTCACACTGGTGTCCGCGGTGGTGCTGGCGGCCGTCGTCGTCGTCGCGGTGTTCGCGGGGTGGCTCGCGCCCTACGGCGTCAACGACATCGACGTGCCCAGTGCGTTGCAGTCCCCCAGCGGCGCACACTGGTTCGGCACCGACGAGCTCGGCCGCGACGTGCTGTCACGGGTGCTGGCGGCCGTGCAGGCGTCGATGCGGGTAGCGGTGATCAGCGTGGTGTTCGCCGTCGTGGTCGGCGTGACGATCGGTGTGCTGGCCGGCTATCTCGGCGGCTGGCTCGACACGGTGTTCATGCGCATCGTCGACGTGATGTTCGCGTTCCCGGTGCTGCTGCTCGCACTGGCCGTGGTCGCGGTGCTGGGGCCCGGGGTGACGACGACGATCCTGGCGATCGGCATCGTCTACACCCCGATCTTCGCGCGCGTCGCCCGCGCGAGCACCCTGAGCGTGCGGGTGGAACCGTTCGTGTCGGTGTCCAAGACCATGGGCACCGGCCACGTGTACATCCTCGGCCGGCACATCCTGCCCAACATCGCCGGACCGCTCATCGTGCAGACATCACTGTCGCTGGCGTTCGCGATCCTGTCGGAGGCCGCGCTGTCCTTTCTGGGGCTGGGGATCCAGCCGCCGCAGCCCTCGCTGGGCCGGATGATCTTCGACTCGCAGGGTTTCGTGACGCTCGCGTGGTGGATGGCGGTGTTCCCCGGCGCGGCGATCTTCGTGATCGTGCTGGCGTTCAACCTGCTCGGCGACGGGCTGCGCGACGTGCTGGACCCGAAGCAGCGCACCATGATCGAGGCCAGGAGGAAGCAATGAGCGGGCCCGTCCTGGATGTGCGCGACCTGCACGTGCGCATCGGCGGGCGAGAGATCGTGCGCGGCATCTCCTTCGACGTGGCCCGCGAACAGACCCTGGGGATCGTCGGCGAGTCCGGGTCGGGCAAGTCGATGACGGTGCTTGCGGCCACCGGCCTGCTCGACGCCCCCGGCGCCATGGTGACCGGGTCGAGTTCGCTTGCCGGACAACACCCCGTCGAGCTGATCGGGGCGTCGGCGCGGGCCCTTCGTGCCGTGCACGGCGGCCGGATCGGGTTCGTCTTCCAGGATCCCGGGACCTCGCTCAATCCGCTGCTGACGCTCGAGCGGCAGATCACCGAGTCGCTGGAGACACACCGCAACATGACGCGCAGGCAGGCCCGCGGCCGCGCGCTCGAGCTGCTGACCGCCGTCGGGCTGCCCGATCCGGAGTCGCGGCTGCAGTCCTATCCGCACCAGCTCTCGGGTGGGCAGCGTCAGCGGGTGATGATCGCGATCGCGCTGGCGTGTGACCCCGAGCTGCTGATCGCCGACGAGCCCACCACCTCACTGGATGTCACCACCCAGGCGCAGATCGTCGAACTCGTCCGGGACCTGCAGCGCGACTTCGGCGCCGCGGTGGTGTGGATCAGCCACGACCTCGGAGTGATCGGTCAGGTCGCCGACGACGTCACGGTGCTGCGGCTGGGCGAGGCGGTGGAGCAGGCGCCGGTCGCCGACGTGTTCGCCAGTCCACGACACGAATACACCCGCACACTGCTGGCGTCGCGGCCGTTGCTCGGGGGCGGCGCACCCGCACCCGCGCCGGCGGATTCCGCTGCGCTGCTCACCGTCGAGGGACTCGACGTGAGATTCCCCGTGACGACGCCGACGGGCCGCTCGACGGTGCACGCCGTCAAGAATTTGTCGTTCACCGTCCGGCGCGGCACCACACTGGGGCTCGTCGGTGAATCCGGTTCCGGCAAGTCGACTGTCGCCGCGGCGCTGACCGGGCTGGTCACCCCCGATGCCGGCACCGCGACGCTCGGCGACACCGATGTGTTCGACGTCAGGGGCGCCGCCGTGAAGGCGCTGCGGCGCCGGATCGGGCTGGTGTTCCAGGATCCGTTCTCGTCGCTGAACGCTCGCAACCGGGTGGGCACCGCCATCGAGGAACCGCTGCGGGTGCACAAGCTCGCCGACGGGCGCCGGGCGCGCCGTGCCCGTGTCGCCGAGCTACTCGAACTCGTCGACCTCCCAGCGTCTTTCGCGTCGAGATATCCGCACGAACTGTCGGGCGGTCAGCGTCAGCGGATCAGCATCGCCCGGGCGCTGGCCGGTGAGCCGGACCTGCTGATCCTCGACGAGTCGACCGCGGCGCTCGACGTGTCGGTTCAGGCGCTGGTGCTCGATCTGCTCGGCGGACTGCAACGGGAACTCGGACTGACGTACCTGTTCATCGGCCATGACCTCGCCGTCATCCAGCAGATGAGCCACGAGGTGCTGGTGCTGCGTGCGGGCGAGGCGGTCGAGTACCGGCCGGCCGCGGATCTGTTCGCCGGGCCCGAGCACGAATACACCCGCGCCCTGCTGGCCGCGGTGCCGCCGGAACGGCCGCGTGCCTCGGCGTGAGAAGGTCTAGCCCATGAGCCAACTGAACGGGAAGGTGGCGCTGGTGACCGGCGCCTCGGCGGGTCTGGGTGCGGCCACGGCGAAGCTGTTCGCCGAGCGCGGTGCGTCGGTCTTCGGCATCGCCCGCGACGCCGACCGGCTGGCCGAGGTGTTCGCGGGTGTGCCCGGCGGCCGGTTCGCCTCGGTGGACATCACCACCGCGGCGGCGTGCCGGGATGCCGTGTCGCAGTGCGTCGCCGAGTTCGGCCGGCTCGACGCGCTGGTCAACGTCGCTGGATTCCACCAGATGCGCCACACCCTGGACGTCACCGACGAGGACTGGGAACGCGACCTCGCGGTGAACCTCAACGGGCCGTTCTTCCTGAGCCGGGCCGCCCTGCCGCACCTGCTGGAGGCAGGCGGCAGCATCGTCAACGTGGCCTCGATCGCCGGCGTGGAAGGCGAGGTCTACTCGGCGGGCTACTGCGCGGCCAAGCACGGTCTGGTCGGGCTGACCCGGTCGCTGGCGATCGAGTTCACCTCGAACCGGTTGCGGGTCAACGCCATCTGCCCCGGCGGTATGCGCACCGCCCAGGTCACCGAGTTCGCGGCGCCGGAGAACGCGGACTGGAACCTCATCATGCGGATCGCCTCGCCGCGCGGATTCATGGACGTCACGGACGTCGCCAAGACGATCGCGTTCCTGTCCAGTGACGACGCGGCCGCCGTGCACGGCGCGGTCTACATCGTCGACAACGGAAAAACGGCGGGCTGAACTGGCAGGATCGACGCCGTGAAGACCTCCCCCGGTGACGCCGTCGACTCGCAGGCCACGTCGGACAGCACGGTGGTGGCCGGCTCCACCGCCACCTCCAGCAGCAGCATCGTCGCCGGATCGGCGGCCACCGTGTCCAGCGCCGTCGTCGCGGGTTCGGTGGCGACGACGGCCAGTGCCGGTGTCGCCGGGTCGGCGGCCACCGTGGCCAGCGCGGGCGTCGCCGGATCGGCGGCCACCGCTGCCAGCGCGGGCATCGCCGGAAGCATCGTCGTCGCGATGTCGATCGCGATAGCCGGCTGCATCGGCTGTGTGGCGTGCGCGTTCTGCAAGCGCTGCCTGGCCTGCCTCGGCTGCGTACAGTGCACCGATTGCGTTGGCTGCGTGGGCTGCTACAACTGCTCAGGGTTGCGTGGCGCGGTCGGGAAGCGCGACGTGCACGTCTAACTCAGCGATGTGTGCATCAGCATCGTGCTGTAGTCCGACCACCGCGACAGGGTGAAGTAGAGGTCGCTGCCGGACGACCACGGATGGATGTAGGGCGCGTAGATCCCACCGGGCACCGCGGCGGACGTGACGAGGGTCTTCGCCGAACTCCACGGCCCCTCGGGCTTGTCGGCGGTGCGCATCACGACGTTGCTCACCGTGTTGGTGTAGAGCATGACGAACTTCTTCAGGTGGTCGTTCCATGCCACCGACATCTCGCTGCCCGGCGCCCACACCACCTGGATCGCCAGGAACGGGAAGCCGCGCAGCCAGCCGAACGGCGTGTGGTACTCGTAGGCCGACTTGTCGGCGACGGCGTTCTCGGCGACACGGGACAGGAACGGCATGCCGCCGCGTCCCGCGCCGGTGCCGTAGGCGTAGACGTAGCCGCCGTGCCGCAGATACGCCTGCATCTGGAAGTTCTGGTCACCCCAGGTGAACGGCACGCCGGGGACGGTGTTGAACCAGCTGGGCCGGATGCTGGTGGCAGGCACCGTCCACGTCTCGCCGTTGGTGTCGGACACCGCGACGGCCGAGAAGTTCGTCGACCACTGTCCGGGTGCGCCCCACTGGCTGACGGACATGAAGTTGACGTACTGCCGGGTGCCGACCGAGATGCCTGCCGTCGGGATGATCGTCACCTCGGTGGCGGCCAGCCGCAGACTGTCGATCACCTGCCGGGAGAAGCTCGGCCGGTTCTGCAGCACGGGTGAGCCGGCGAACTGGTTGCCGTACTGCAGCGCCGGGACGTCGAGGCCGTTGCCGAGATCGCGGCTCGCACTGCGGAAAAGCGTGTTGTTGCGCCATTCCTGGCCGGCCATGTTGCAGTTGCCGAAGGTGTCGCCGAAAGCGATGAGCACCTGCCGCTGAGCGCCGGAATAGCCGTTGTCCCAGACGATGCCGAGGTCGGCGCCGGATATGCCGAACTTCTGATAGGAACCGGAGCCCGGCCCCACGATCGTCTCGACCACCGTCGCCGTCTCCGCGGCGGGCGCGGCCGCCGCGCGGGCCGCGGTGTTCGGCGCCACTTCGGCGTCCGCCTTCGCCGCTTCGGCAGGGGTGGTCTTCGGCGCGGGCTTGCGGCCGATGGGCAGGTGCAGAACCGGCAGCCGGGGTGTCGCGGACTCCGGGGCGGCCCGGCGCGCCGAACCGCTGCCGGAGTCGAAGACGGAGCAGGGGTCCGCAGCTGCGGTGGGGCTCGTCAGGACGGGGAGGACGAGCGATGCGGCGGTTGCCGACACGACGGCAAGGGATGCCAGTCGTCGCGAGGCCGGCATGACCCACCTTTCATCGGTTACTACAGAGACTCTAGTGACTGATGTGGTTTGCCCGCCGCCCGCGTGCCGGACTGAAGCCGTCCTGTGACCGGGCCGAAACCTCGGGTCGGGGTCAGAGCAGTTTGTGCTCGATCACGGTGGCCAGCCGGGGTTTACGCCACCGTCCCTCCACCCGTTCGATGCGTACGCCCATCTCGCCGCCCGCTATCTCGAGGGTGCCGATCTGGTTGCGGAAGTGCGGCATGGTGACCGGCCGCCAGCGCAGCCGCGGCATGCCCACCTTGGTCGTCTTGACCAGCGCCCTGCCCACGACCTCGGCCAGTTTGGTGTGTCCCAGCCGCAGCACCACCCGCTCGCTCGCCGACGGCTCCTTACGCAGCCCGGAGCACACCACCTGCCAGAATTTGGTGGCCGGCGTCGGCGCTTCCTCCTCGGGCACCTCGACCTCGGTGACCCAGCAGTGGTGCACGTCGCCGCCGAACATCACCATCGTGTCCGGTGCGCGGCCCCGCCTGCCTGCGGCGATGTCGACGACGAGATCCTCCAACTTGCGGTAACTGTCCTGGAAGCATGCCCAGTGGTCGAGGTTGGCGGTGATGCGGACCTTCTCCCCCAACCCGCGCATCCGCCTGCCCCATGCGCCGTCGCTGACGGCCTCCGACCACGCCTCGATGTGGTGCATCCCGTAGGGCAGCAGGATGGGCAGCGAGCTCGCGAACAGCAGGTGCCGGTAGTCGCCGTCCACCTTGGACGTGATCCAATCCCACTCCTCGTCGGTGGTGATCTGGCGCCGGCCCGGGGTGAGCTGGCGTCCGGTGCGGGCGTCCACCACGATCAGCCGGGCCGGCCCGAGGTCGCGGCACATGCTGAAGTGCGAGACCCCGTCGTCCTGCTCCGCCATCTTGGCGAGTTCCTTGATCGGCTCGGCGCCCTGCCGGGTCTCCAGCACCCGCTGGAAGGTGTGGTCCTTGGCCAGCTCGTCCGGCGACATGTTGCCCAGATGCTGAAAGATCCAGTACGCCATCAGTCCGCCGATGATGCGTGTCTCGTACCAGTCGGTCTGCCGCTTCTCCCGGAGCCATTCCAGCGAGGTGTTCCACTTGTCGTTGATCTCGTGATCGTCGAACATCATGGACGTCGGGATCGTCGACAGCATCCACCGGACGATGGGATCGCTCCAGGCGTCCCAGTAGCCGATGCAGTACTCCTCGAAATCCTCGAGCACCTCGACAGGACCGTTGGCGTGCACCTCGCGCTCGGCGACCATGTCCTTGATGGTGTCGTTGACCTGGTCGGCATAGAGCTGGTCGCCCAGCATCATCAGCGCATCAGGCCACAGCGCCGACGGTTGCCGCAGCATCCGCATGCCGTACGCGCGCAGCACGTCGATGCCCTGGCCCTTGGAGTGCCACATGTGTTGGTGGGTGTAGGGCGGGTGGTGCGGCGCCGACGCCCGGCAGGACCCGAACAGCAGCCGCAGGTTGCCGTCGGGCGGCAACAGCCTGATGCGGGGCTGCGGCAGCTCGTAGCCGAACGGCGGCCACGCCTGCACGCCGTCGAGATGCACCTCGTACGGATGCTCCTCTTCGGGGTCCAAGCCGGTGACGCACACGATCGCGAAGTGGTGACCCTCGACTTCGAACGTGTCGGCGGTGCTGCCGAGAACCTCCACCCGGCAGGCCTGGTCGGTCTCGACCCACACCGTGGCATCGGTCTTCCCCACATGTCGCAGGAGCGGACCTACTCGAACCTCGGGCACCCCGCCATGATGCCCGACGGCGGCGGTGTCGTCACCGCGAATGGTCGCGACCGTCAACGACTTCAAGATCGACGAGGCGTCCGGGCCCCGGTCCGATCACCCGGCGTCACTCGGGTCTGCGGCGGCCCAGGAACACCGCGAGCCCGAGGGCGCCGAAGCCCAGCGCCGCCACCGCCCCGGCCGCCGCGTAGAGCGCCATCTGGGTGCGATCGGGCGCCGCGGACTCGTCGGCGGCCAGGCGCAGCGGATAGTCGCCGGGCAGCGGCACAGCCTGCGGTTCGTCCAGGCCGGGGAACTGCTGGGTGCGGTGCACCTCGAACTGCCGCTCACCGTTGGAATTCTGGACCCACTCCCCCCAGGCCGGCGTCGCCCCGTCGAGCAGCACCCTGCGCTCGCCGAAGCGGGCGTCCTCACCCATGTCGACGATGCGGTTGACGCGGAACGGCTGATAGACCGCCTGCGGGTAGCGCACCTGCACGGGCACGTTGTCGTAGCGCACCAGTCGCGGGGGCTGCGGCAACGGCAGGCCGGGCCGGGGTACGTACCCGCCGCCGAAGAACGTGCCGACCGCGACGTCGACCGCGGTGTCGGCGGCCCCGAGCACCACCGCGGTGAAGCTGTAGGCGGCGAACTCGGCCGTTTCCAGCACAATTCGCGCCAGCGGCGGGATGTACACGATGCGCGGCCGGTTGAGGTACACGTAGAGGATGCGCACCGGGTTGCGGTACGGGTTGAAGAAGGTGGGCCGGTAGTAGCGGTCGTACTCCACCCAGTCGCGGTTCCACTGCCGCACCTTGCGGTCCCAGCGGCGGTCCCGGTCGCGGTCCCAGCGGTCCCTGTCCCAGCGGTCCCTGTCCCAGTCCCACTGGTCCCTGTTCCAGTCGTCGCGGTCACGGTCCCGCCGATCGGACGAGAAGATCGCCCTCGACAGCGTGTCCAGCTCCTGCCTCGGGGCCTCGACCACCTTCTGCACAACGGGTTCCGCACGGCGGGCGACCTGTACGTCCTCCGCGGGGGCGAGCAGGGTCTGCGGCCGGACCTCGCGGATCGCCTGCGCGGGCTCCGGCGCGTCGGCCGGCGACTCGGCGTCGGGGGACTTCGCGTCCGGGGCCTCCGCCGTCTTCCGCGACTCCGCCGTATCCGGGAGTTCCGCCTTCGGCGACTGGGCGGGGTCCGCCGGAGCCTCTGGCGTGGCCTCGTCCGGCGTCGGCGCCGGGGTGGGCTTCGGCGCGCCGGCAGCAGGCTCCTGCGCCTGGTCGGGCTTTGCGGCGGACTCAGGCGCTTCGACCCGCGTGGGCTCGACGACCTGCACCGGTTCCCGTACGGGTGCCGGCCGCTCGACAGGCGCCGGAGTTGCTGCGGGCAGCGGCTTCTCGACGCGGGGCGGCTCGACGACGACAGGCTCTTCGGCCACCGGCGGAGCCTTTTTCACCGGAGGGGCCTTCACGACCGGCGGAGCCTCGACGACGGGAGGCGCCTCGACGACCGGCTCGCGCTCCACCGGCGCCTCGACGACCGGCTCGCGCTCCACCGGCGCCTCGACGACCGGCGGGGCCTCGACGACGGGAGGCGCCTGCACGGGCGGAAGCGACTCCGGCGCAGCGGCTTTGCGCTCCGCCGGCCGCTGCCGGACCTCGGGCCCGGATCCGGCTTCGGGCGGCGACGGCAGCACCGTCTCGGTCGGCCCGACCGGGTCCTTGTCGGGTTTGGCCAGCGCCGGGGCGGCGCCGCCGGACAGCGCGGTCAGCGAGATCACCACCCCCGATGCCAACGCCGCCGCAGCAGTTCTCGGGTTCACCGGTGCACCACCCATTACGGGTCGACTCCTCAGACGTCAGGGCGCAGCCGTCTCCCCCGACACTGGCCTGGTACCAGCAGCCGCCACGACGTGGTGATCAATCGATCTCACCTCGTACATCGCGCGCCGGTGCGAACCGTTACACGCCCGGTGACTACTGCGTGGCGTACTGCAGCGCCGGCTCCGTGGAATCGACACCACCGCTGCCGTAGATGGTCAGCCGGTCGGGCCGCACCTCGTAACGGGCGCCGTCGGCAGGGTTGACGGCGTCGAATCCGCCGCCCGCCGGCACCGCGTTGGCGAGTTCGAGGTCGGCGCCGTCGCTCAGCCTCTCCCCGCGGTAGTAGTAGCCGCTCGGCCCGTTACCGCAGACGACCGCGAGCGAGTTCGCCGTCCGGACCATCGCCGCGGCCTTGTCGCCGTTGTCGCATCGCGCCGAATGACCGATGAAGCCCTGCGTGTCGGCGCCGGCCATGCTGACGGCGCCCGCCGTGGTGCTGGTCGTGCTGGACGGGGTCGTCGAGGTGGTGGTCGTCGCGCTGGTGGTGCTCGACGTCGTCTCGGTGCTGGTGGGCTCCGTCGCCTCGGCGGTGGTCGTCGCCGGCGGCACCGCCAGTGGGGTGCGCGCCGGGCTGCCGGCGTCGCCGCCCGACACCAGCAGAGCGCCCAGCACCGCGGCGACCCCGAGCAGCACGACGGTCGCCGCGATCAGTGTCACCTGCGTCCTGCCGAATCGCGCACGCCCGGCCGCCTGCGGCGCGGCACGCTGCACCGGCGGCGGATACGGCGTGTAGCCGGTGGCGGCCGGATTCGGGTACATCGCCGAGAACTGGCGGGTGTCGGTGGGTGGGCGTACGTCGGCGGCGGGGGCCACCTGCGACGACGCGGCGGCCGCGGTGGCGGCCCTGGCCAGCTCGCCCGCCGACGGGTATCGCGCGCCGGGCTGCTTGGCCATACCACGGGCGATGACGTCGTCGAAGGCCCGCGACACGCCGGCGCGCGCCGCGCTGGGCCGTGGCGGCGGCGCGAACATGTGTGCGCTCATCAGCTGTCGCAGGTCACCGGCCTCGAATGGGGGCCTGCCGGTGAGGCACTCGTAGAGCAGGCACGTCAGGGCGTAGACATCCGACGGCGGCCCGACCGGCCCGCCGCTGAAGCGCTCGGCGGCCATGTAGGCACACGACCCGATCACCATCCCGGTTCTCGTCACGCTCGCGTCCTCGTCGGCGTGGGCGATGCCGAAGTCCACGAGGTAGGCGAAATCGTCGGCGGTGAGCAGGACGTTCTCGGGTTTGATGTCGCGGTGCACCAGCCCGCCGGCGTGCGCCGCGTCGAGCGCCGCCCCGACCTGCGCGATGATCGACGCGGCCCGCCCCGGCTCGAGCGGTCCCTCGGCGCGCAGCACGTCCTTGAGGCTCGCGCCGTCCACCAGTCGCATGTCGATGTAGAGCACGCCGTCGATGGCACCGAAGTCGTGCACCGGGATGACATGCGGCTCCTGCAGGCGTGCGGCCACCCGCGACTCCCGCCGGAACCGCTCCTGGAAGTTCGGGTCGGCGGCCACCTCGGGGCGCAGCAGCTTGACCGCCACCATGCGCTCGCGGTGGGTGTCGAAGGCGCGGTACACCTCGCCCATACCCCCCACCCCGATCAGCGCTCGCAGCTCGTAGGGCCCGAAGCGGGTACCGAGACGCGCGCCGCCGTGCGGGGATGCCATTCCACAGTCCTTTCGTTGATCTGGATCGAGAGCCCACCACCGTCCAACTCAACGAGCGGTCCCGAGGTGTGTTCCCGGGTTGCACGGAGAATTAACGCGCCCGTGACGCGTATGGGCCGCAACGGCTGCTTCAGTCCAGTCTGTGGCAATTCGGTGACCGATCGCCGGGACGCGCAAAATGTGTGCAGACACCGAATTACCGTTTGTAGTCTCAGCGTAAAGGCTTGCAGTCAAGGGGCATTCTCGATGGGTAGTGACCGTCCTGACCAGTTGGACCGAATCGCGTCGACCACCGACGCGGTCGAGTCGTTGTTTTCCCTGTTCGCCGCGGAGGAACCGCTCGACGACGCGCTGCTGCGGGTCGCCGAGACCGCGGCCAGGGCGATCCCGGACGCCGATGCGATCTCGATCACTGTGCTGTCCGACACGAAGGCCCGCACCGCGGCGTGCACCGAGGACCGGGTGCTGCAACTCGACCTCGCGCAGTACCGGTCGGACCGCGGGCCGTGTCTGGCGGCGGCGCATTCCCGCAGCGCGGTCCGCACCACGCTGGACCTGGACCAGGAGTCGTGGCCGGAGTTCGCCGACGCAGCGCGACAGGAAGGGGTGCTGGCCACCCTGTCCGTCCCGCTGATCATCGGCCCGACCCAGGAGGGCGGCGAAGGTGAGCTGGTCGGCTCGCTGAACATCTACAGCCGCACGGCATCGGCGTTCGACCCGTTCGACGAGAAGGTCATGCAGCTGTTCACGGTGGCCGCGGGCGCCGCCATCGCCAACGCACGCCGGTGGCAGGGCTGCCGGGAGACGGTCAGCCAGCTCGAGCGGGCGTTGACCTCGCGTTCCGAGATCGATCAGGCCAAAGGGGTGATCCGGGCCCTGCAGGGGTGTTCGGCGGAGGAGGCGTTCGAGGTCCTGAAGGCCCGCTCGCAGCGTGACAACGTGCGGTTGCACACCGTCGCCGTGCAGCTCCTCCACTCGCTGTCCGACCGTGCACAACCGCCGCTGTGAACGCTCTCAGGCGGTAGCAGGGGCACCCCCGCCAGGCAGCCGCTTCTGGTAAGAACGGGCGGACAGAACGCCGTCTCGAAGGAGCTTGACCAAGGTGCCCAACTCGCACGTTGAGGCCGGGCGCTGCTGCGGTTCCTCCGCCGCCCGGATGACGTCCCGGTGAGCACACCCACAACACAGCCGATCCACACTCCCGAGCAGCAACGGCGGGGCGCGCTGCCAAGGGCGATCCGCCGGCTGGCGATTCCCATCATCATCGGTTGGATCCTGCTGGTCGCGGTGCTCAACGCCACCGTGCCGCAGCTCGAGGTCGTCGGCCAGATGCGGTCGGTGTCCATGAGCCCCGACGACGCGCCCTCGGTGATCGCCACCACCCGCATCGGTGAGGTGTTCGAGGAGTTCACGTCCGACAGCTCGGCGATGATCGTGCTCGAGGGCGACGAACGCCTGGGCGACGACGCGCACCGGTTCTACAACGAGATGATCGACCGGCTCGAGGCCGACACGACCCACGTCGAACACGTTCAGGACTTCTGGGGTGACCCGCTGACGGAGGCAGGCGCGCAGAGCACCGACGGCCGGGCCGCCTACGTGCAGGTGTATCTCGCAGGCAACATGGGTGAGTCGCTGGCCAACGAATCGGTGCTGGCCGTCAAGAACATCGTCGGCGACCTGTCCCCTCCGACGGGGGTGAAGGTCTACGTCACCGGCGGCTCGGCGCTCGCCGCCGATCAGCAGATCGCCGGTGACCGCAGCGTCCGGACCATCGAACTGGTCACGTTCGCGATCATCATCTCGATGCTGGTGCTGGTGTACCGGTCGGTCGCCACGGTGCTGCTGACGCTGGTGATGGTGATGCTCGGCCTGACGGCGGCCCGCGGCGTGGTGGCTTTCCTCGGCTACCACGACATCATCGGACTCTCGACGTTCGCGACCCAGCTGCTCGTCGCCCTGGCCATCGCCGCCGCCACCGACTACGCGATCTTCCTGATCGGCCGCTATCAGGAGGCGCGCACCAACGGCGAGGACCGGGAGTCGGCCTACTACACGATGTTCCACGGCACCGCCCACGTGGTGCTCGGCTCGGGCATGACGATCGCGGGCGCGACATTCTGCCTGTCGTTCACCCGGCTGCCGTACTTCCAGACCCTCGGTGTCCCGCTGGCGGTCGGTATGACCATCGCCGTTCTGGTGGCGCTGACACTCGGGCCGGCGATGGTGACGGTGGCCAGTCGGTTCGGGTTGCTCGAACCCAAGCGCGCCATGCGGATCCGCAGCTGGCGCCGGCTCGGTGCGGTGATCGTGCGATGGCCCGGACCGGTGCTGCTCGCCACGATCGCACTGTCGCTGATCGGCCTGCTCACCCTGCCGGGCTACAAGAGCAACTACAACGACCGCAACTACCTGCCGGCCGACCTGCCCGCCAACGAGGGATTCGCCGCCGCGGAACGGCATTTCGACGCCGCGCGGATGAACCCGGAACTGCTGTTGGTCGAGACCGACCGCGACCTGCGCAACCCGGCGGACTTCCTGGTGATCGACAAGATCGCCAAGGCGATCTACCGGGTTCCCGGGATCGGGCGCGTCCAGGCGATCACCCGGCCCGACGGAAAGCCCATCGAGAACAGCACGATCCCGGCCCAGCTCAGCATGAGCAGCACGTTCAACGCGATGAACCGCGGGTATCTCGAGGCCCGCATGGACGACATGCTGCTGCAGGCCGACGCGATGGACCGGCAGATCGCCACGATGAACCGGATGATCGCGCTGATGGAGGAGATGAGCGCCACCACCGACAGCATGGTCGGCAAGACGGTCATCACGGCCGAACACCTCGCCGAACTGCGGGACGGCATCGCGAATTTCGACGACTTCTTCCGGCCGATCCGCAACTACTTCCACTGGGAACCGCACTGCTACAACATCCCGGTCTGCCACACCTTGCGGTCACTGTTCAACGCCCTCGACGGCATCAACACGATGACCGACCAGTTCCAGAGCCTGGTGCCGGATCTGCAGCGGCTGAATTCGCTGATGCCGCAGATGCTCACGCTGATGCCGCAGACCGTCCAGACGATGAAGAACATGAAGACGATGATGCTGACGATGCACGCCACCCAGGCGGGTCAGCTGGACCAGCAGGCCGCGATGGAGGCCAATCAGTCCGCCATGGGTGACGCGTTCAACGACGCGATGAACGACGACACCTTCTATGTGCCGCCGGAGATCTTCGAGAACGAAGACTTCAAGCGGGGCATGGAGAGCTTCATCTCGCCGAACGGCAAGGCCGTCCGGTTCATGATCAACCACGAGGGCGACCCGCTCAGCGCCGAAGGCATCCATCGCATCGACGACATCAAGCAGGCCGCCAAGGAGGCCATCAAGGGCACGCCGCTCGAGGGCTCCCGGATCTACGTGGCCGGCACCGCCGCCGCCTTCAAGGACATGCAGGAGGGCAACGACTGGGACCTGTTGATCGCATGCATCGCGGCGCTCACGCTGATCTTCACGATCATGCTGTTGATCACCCGCAGCGTTGTCGCGTCGGCCGTCATCGTCGGCACGGTGGTGCTCTCGCTCGGGGCGTCGTTCGGTCTCTCGGTGCTGGTGTGGCAGCACATCCTGGGCATCGAACTGCATTTCATGGTGATGGCCATGGTGGTGATCGTGCTGCTGGCCGTCGGCGCGGACTACAACCTGCTGCTGGTGGCGCGCCTGAAAGAGGAGATCCACGCCGGGATCAACACGGGCATCATCCGGGCCATGGGCGGTACCGGATCGGTGGTCACCGCCGCGGGCCTGGTGTTCGCGTTCACGATGATGGGCATGGCGGTCAGTGAGATGACGGTGGTCGCCCAGATCGGGTCGACCATCGGCATGGGCCTGCTGTTCGACACCCTGGTGATCCGGGCGTTCATGACACCCTCGATCGCCGCGCTGATGGGTCGCTGGTTCTGGTGGCCGCAGATGGTCCGTCCCCGGCCGGTGCCCGCGAAGTGGCCGTCGGTGCCCGCGGGGCGCTGACACCCGTTGTGACCGTTCAGGTCTCGCAACGCGGGCACGCGTCCACCCGGGCGGCGGTCATGCCGAGCTCGCCCGCGGCGACGACGACCCGCCGCCACATCCGCGGGTCGCCGAGCGAGAAGTCCTGCGCCGCACCGTCCGCCGAGGCGACCACCTCCACGTCGGCGTCGGTGTTCCAGAGGGCCAGCGACCGGCCGTTGCTGTGCGCGGCGTGGTAGTACACGCCGTCCACCGGTCGGCGCGCCGGCTGATCCTCGTAGATCGCCCGGGCCCAGCGTTGCGTGCGGGCGCGCGGATAGGCGCCGGTGGCCAGTGACGGCAGCGCGCCGATGCGCATCGCGGCGCCCTCGGAGCGCAGGTCGAGTGTGATGATCTCGGAGCGGGGGCGGACGAGCGCGACGCGGTATCCCGGGCAGATCGCCGCCTCACCGAGGTCGCCGAAGACCTCGCCCAGCGCGGTGGCGAGGTTGCCCGCGACGTAGAGGACGGTACGGCCGTCGGGGCACGTCGTCGGCGCATCCGGCGCAGGAGTGTGATGGTCGAGGCGCGCCAGCGGCCCGTACCCGCGGTGGGTGACGCCGTCCGGGGTGTGCGCCGACCGGTGGTACACCCGGCACCAGCCCCAGCCGGCCCTGGGCAGCGCGGTGGGCCAGCGCCAGGTCCAGATCCGGCCGCCGTGCAGCGGCCGTCGCGGTTCGCCGAGTTCGGCTACCACGCCGCGGCGGTGGTCGCTGCCGCCGCGGCGATGACCTGCGGCACCCGACCGGCAGCCAGGGCGTCGGCCGGAGCGGCGCCGCCGAGGTCGGCGTTCGGCGTGGTGACCCATCTGCTCAGCGCGACGAGCCCGCCGGGGAACACCGCACGGACCGCCGCGATGCCGGGCAGGAAGCCGCGTTCGGCGCCGGCGTTGATCTGCCACATCGGTATTCGCCATTCCCGACCGTCCTTCAGCCCGACCAGATCGCCGTCGGCCAACCGGTCGAGGACGGCCTGCGGTGTGACCCCCAGTAGCTCGGCGACTTCCGGCCGCGACAGCGACGCACCCAGGAGTTCCCGACGGGCGAGGAAGTCGTTCTTCAACCCCTGCAGGGCCGCTGCCCGCACGTCGTCGGTCGACGGGGCGGCGCCCCAGAGCGCGTCGTCGAGGCCGGCGTCGTCACGATCGGCGACGGCCTCGACGAAGTCGGTGCGCACCGAGGCGGGCGCCGACTCCAGCGCGGTGTGCACCGCCGAGGTGACGTCGTCGACGGACGGCACAGCACGCTTGCGCACCTTGACCGATGACGACGTCTCCCGCCTGCGACGGGCTTTCGCCGCCGCAGTGTCGATCGGTGTGGTTTTCACGGCCATCTGCTCAGTGTACCCAAAGCAAGATAAACAAGTAAACCATCTTCGTGGCCGCATCGGCGGTGTTACGGTCGCGATCATGGGGTTCCTCGACGACGTCCGCCGATTGAAGCAACTTCAGCAGCAGAATCCGCAGCTTTCCCGCCAGGAGCTCCAACAACTGCTCGAGGGCGAGAAGCGGCAGGCCCACCACGGCGATTACGCGCCGGGCGCGGTCAAGCCTTACGTCGAGGTGGTGCCGCCGAAGGCATGGAAGGCCGATCTCGACCGGTTCGTGGCCGACTACATCGGCATCGTCGGCCTGCAACCCGAGGACGTGTTCGCCGTCTACCCGGAACCCAACCGGGAGACGCCCGGCACCCTCACCATCATCTACCGCGACCGCCCGGAGTACGCCGACGGACGCCGCCGCCACCGCCGGCTCCTGCTCGGCGAATAAGGCCCACGCGCGGCGCGTCGCCGATCGCGTGAATTCGACGACACACACCGCCGCGCGGATTAGGGTCGGGTCCAAGGACGGGCCGCGGACACGGACGTGACGCTCGAGGCCGCGAGCACGTCACCGCCGGTGCCTGAGACTGCATGACATGCCCCATCATTCGCGATCCATTCGACTGACGAACAGGAAGGGGTTGGCATGCCGCTCGGCGTGATCATCGGATTCGACGGCTCACCCGCTGCGACGGCGGCGATCGACGTGGGGAGGCTGCTGCTCCCGGGCGCGCACGCCTGGGTGGCGCACCTGTGGACTCCCCCGTTCACCAGCGATGCGCTCCGGCGGCGGTTGCGGGCCAGCGCACGCAGTGCCAGTGAACTCGTCGAGCTCACCGAAAAGGAGGGCGAGCGTGAAGCGCAGCGGGTGGCCGCCACGGGCACCACGCTGGCGAGAGCCGCAGGCCTCGACGCCGAGCCGTTGGTGAAACGGTCCTGGGGCGGCGAGGGTCTGGTACTCGCGCAACTCGCCGAGCAGGTGTCGGCCGACGTGGTGCTGGTCGGCTCCCGTGGGCTCGGCGGCGCACAGGCTCTCCTCGGTTCGGTGTCGGACATCGCGGTGCAGTACGCGTCGCGACCCACTCTGGTCGCGCAGGCGCCCATGCTGTCCGACGAATACGAGGCACTGGCCGCCGGACCGGTGATCGTCGGAACGGACGGCTCCACCGGCGCGCAGAGCGCTGTCGTTGCCGCGCAGCGGATCTTCGCCGACCGCGAGGTCGTCCCGGTCGCGGTCGGGGACGGCCACGCCGAGACCGCGGCGGCCGACGGTGTGGTGATCGAGCCGGGCGGTGGCTCGGCCAGAGCGACGGCGGAGGTCCTCGTCGACGTCGCGGCGCGCCGTCACGCCGCGGTGCTGGTGGTCGGCTCGCGCGGCCGATCGGGTTTCCGGCAGGTGCTGCTCGGCAGCGTCGCGCGGGCGGCACTGCAGGCGTCGCACCGCCCGGTACTCGTGGTACCCAGCGCTTAGCAGGTGGCCGACCCGGCGCCACGACGGCAACCGCTCTACCTGCTGGCGGACAGTCAGCTGCTGTTCTGGAAGCGGCGGGGCCGGCTGCTCCTCGACACCGCCCTCGACGTATCCGGCTGTGGCACAACGGTCAGCGCCGCATACATCGGCGCCTCCAATGGGGATCTCCTGGAGTTCTACGAGATCTTCGAAGCGGCGGTGGACGCGATCGGGATCACCGATCGCCGGATGATCGATGCGTCGTTCCCCCCGGACGACCGGTCGTTTCTGCACCGCGCCCAGTTGATCGTCCTCGCCGGCGGCGACGTGCGTCTCGGTTGGAACACCTTCGAGAGAACCGGAATGAAGGACGTCATTCTGCACCGGTATGCGAAAGGCGCCGTCCTGGTGGGCATCTCAGCCGGCGCGATACAACTGGGCCGCTACGGTCTCGTCGAGACATCCGATTCTCTCGCCGGTGACCTGCTGGATGTGTTCGCACTCGTTCCCGCCGTCGTCGACACACATGACGAGCACACCGGGTGGCGTCGACTGTCGCGCGCTGTCCGGTCGCTGGAGGGAGCCGCTCCTGGGCTGGGAATCCCGTCCGGCGGCGGGGTGCTCGTGCACCCGGATACCACCGTCGAACCGCTGCGCCATCCCGCACACGAATTCCGCTACGAGGGCGGACTCGTCAAGCACTCCGTCCTGCTCCCCGAGGCGGACGGCTGACGTCACCGGCGGGTCCGTGCGGCGGTCTACCGGGCACGAGCGGCGACCATCGCCGTCGCACCCCGCGGTCGGGTGCGGAATTCGACGGTGATCGCCGGGTCGGCATGTCCGGCGAGCGCACGCAGCGCGGACGGGCTGTAGGCACGCAGCGAGCTGATGACCGCATCGTGTAGCGGCGGGACCAGCCCGGTGAGCGGGACGGTGAATCCCAGCAGCGCCAGTTGGAACGGTGCCCGCCATCTGCGGAGGTCGATGATCAGCAACTTGTCCGCTGCCCGGGTGCCCTCGGCGATGACCTGGGCGGCCCGTTCGGGCGGTAGGTGGTGCAGGGACAGCGCGAACACCGCGAGGTCGAAGGACCCGTCGGGAGCGTCGATCGCGGTGGCGTCCATCTCCCGCACAGTGGCGCGGGGATGACTGCCGAGATCTCCGGCGGCGACGGCGGTGACGAATTCAGGATCCACATCGGTGACCGTCAACTGGACGGACGGGTGCATCTCCAGCAGCTTGCGCGACAGCCCACCGAGACCGCACCCGAGTTCGAGGATCTTCGGCGATTCGATCGCGGCCACCTCGGTCAGGACCGCCTGGGCACACATCTCGTAGTTGCCCTTGAACCGGCGCCGTCCGGTGCGGTCGAGCGACTCGATGACCTTGCGTTTGCGATCGTCGACGTCGTCGCGATCCAGATACTCCAACCGGTCGGTCTGCAGCCGCCGGTCCAGCCACGAGGCGTCCGGCCCGCCTCTCGGCATGCTCACGATGTCGTGGTGTGTCGCATCCATGTGGTCCATCATGGATCGCCGCTGCCGTCCTTCGACACAAAACAACGGCAATAGCAGTTCCGATTCGCGGCCAGGATTACGCGTGGGCGACCGCCTTGCGAGTTATTTGCCACGACCTAGCCTGGATCGACTGTGACCAGAATGGCTGTCCCGTGCGCAATTCGGCGGCTTCGGCCCGCACGAGGGATCGCGGCACCGGTCCGTGCGCCCGGCGCAGAGTCGTCACGAGCGGATGCTTGAGTGTTGAACAATGATGTCCGCACGGCTGCGGCGGGCGGTTGGTGATTCACCCGAATACCGCTGCAATACTTGAAAAGGACGGTATCGGACGGTTCGCGGCCCGGGCGGGCGGACGCCGGGCCCCGGTCCTCCGCGTGGCGAGAACCGCCTGCTCGGCCCCGGCTCGGATACGGGCGCCCCGCCGAGGCGGTGCAGCGCTGCGCGGCACCGTCCCCCGGGCCCCGCGACCTTTATCGCTCGAAAGGGCAATTGATTGCGGTTTTCTTTGCTGCCGCCGCGACCGGGTGTTAGCCTGACCGAGTTGGGAGGATGCGAATCCATGGTCGCATTCGAACCCTCCCAGTCCTGGCCGGCGCGATCAGCCACTGTTCGGGCGCTCCGGTCGAACGATCGACACTCCACGGGCAACGGGAGGTTGACACCAGTGACCCCTGACCCGACCGCGCGAGTCTGAAACATGGGATCCGGCCACATGAAACAGATGAAGATCCGCTCATTCTCGGACATCGAAGAACTGTGCCGCCGCAACGACACCATCGTGACGCTGTGTGGGGGCGGCTTGGACAGCGCGTATCTCCTCGCGCAGCTGGCGAAGTTCGACGTGCGCGTCATCGCGTTGTCCGTCGACCTCGGCGACGACTTCGACATCGATCAGTTCGCGTACATCGCGGACAGGTTCGATGTCCACATCACCCGCCTCGACTACCGCAAGGAATTTGCCGAGGAGTTCGTGCACGCATCGATTCTCGCCGGCGGCAGATATCTCGGACAGCACCCGATCAGCGCATCGCTGTCGCGACCGTTGATCGCCCGCGTTGGCGTGGAGCTCGCGCGATCGGTCGGCGCCAAGTGCCTGCTCCACACGGCCAATCAGTCGCAGAACAGTTTGCGAAGGCTCAACGGCGCCATCAGTGATCTCGGATTCGAGGGTTACTTCGGGTCGCCCTACGAGTTCGACGCCCTGTCCCGCGACTTCAAGCGCCTGGAACTCCAGGAGAACTTCGGCATCTCCGGTTTCGCGAATCGACTATTGAGCACCGACACCAACCTGTGGTGCCGAGAATTCGAAAGTGGAAGCCTGGACGATCCCGAAGCGTTCGACATCGGCCAGGACCTCTATCAATGGTCGGTGGCATCGGAAACCGCGAGCCGGGTGATCGAGCTCGGCTTCGACGGGGGACGTCTCGTCTCGGTGGACGCGGAGCCCCTCACCGACCTCGTCGATCTGATCGCGAGCATCAACACGAAGGTCGGTCGTTACGGCATCGGACGATTCTCCAGCCTCGAGCATCTGGAAGGCGGCGAGAAGGTACTCGAAGTTCGCGAGGCCCCCGCCGCGGCTCTCATCCTCGAGGGATTCACACAGCTCGCATCGGCGACGGTCGACGTCGAGACGCTGCGCTGGATGCGCACCCTCGGTGACGCGCTGATCATGGAGGCCGTCGAGGGCCGGTGGTTCCGCGGCCTCCGCAGAGCACTGCAATCCTTCCTCGAAGAGAGTGCTCAGCGCGTCAGCGGCACCGTCCGATTCACCCTCCGGAACGGGGCGTTCGAACTCGAGGGTTTGAAGGCGGTATCACCGCTCTACATTCGCGACCGCGAGCAATGGGAGTACCGGAAGGCCGCCGCCGCCCGGTCTGTGACGACGAGTCGGCTCGTGCCGGCCGCCGTCCCGATGAGCAACGGGCACGGCAACGGTGCCGGTCGGCCTGTCGATTGGGTCGACGCCGGCGTGGAGCACCTGCCCAACGGCGAAAAGACCTAGCGTCCAGCAGAAGGCAGTCATGAGCGACGTCGCCGACACCGAGCCCGATCCGACCGCCCGATGGTCCTTCGAGACGAAACAGGTGCACGCGGGACAACGGCCGGACTCGGCCACCCACGCCCGTGCGCTGCCGATCTACCAGACCGCCTCCTTCACCTTCGACGACGCCGGACACGCCGCCGCGCTGTTCGGTCTCGAGATGCCGGGCAACATCTACACCCGCATCGGCAACCCGACCACCGACGTCGTCGAGCAGCGCATCGCCGCGCTGGAAGGCGGCACGGCCGCACTGTTCCTGGCCTCCGGGCAGGCCGCCGGAACGTTTGCCATCCTGAATCTCGCCGGTACCGGCGACCACATCGTGTCGAGCCCGCGCCTGTTCGGCAGCACGTACAACCTGTTTCACTACACGCTTTCCCGGCTCGGCATCGAGGTCACCTTCGTCGACCCCGACGATCCGGATTCGTGGCAGGCGGCGATACGGCCGAACACCAAGGCGCTCTTCGCCGAGACCATCTCGAACCCGAAGAGCGACGTGCTGGACACCCCGCGGGTCGCCGGCGTCGCACATGAGAACGGCGTGCCGTTGATCGTGGACAACACCATCGCCACCCCCTACCTCATCCAGCCGATCAGCCAGGGCGCCGACATCGTGGTGCACTCGGCCACCAAATACCTCGGCGGGCACGGCACCGCGATCGCGGGCGTGATCGTCGACGGCGGCACCTTCGACTGGACGCAGGGCCGCTTCCCCGGCTTCACGACACCGGACCCCAGCTACCACGGCATCGTCTACGCCGAAATGGGTCCCGCACCGTTCGTGACCAAGGCCCGGCTGCAATTGGTGCGCGACATCGGGGCGTCGGCGTCACCGTTCAACGCGTTCCTGGTGGCGCTCGGCCTGGAGACGCTGAGTCTGCGCATCGAACGCCACGTCGCCAACGCGCAACGGGTCGCCGAATTCCTGGCCGCCCACGACGGCGTGCTGTCCGTCAACTACGCGGGGCTGCCGACTTCACCGTGGTACGAGCGGGCGAAGAGGTTGGCGCCCAGGGGAACCGGTGCTGTTCTCGCGTTCGAACTGGCCGGCGGCATCGAGGCGGGCAAGGCCTTCGTCAACGCGCTGAAACTGCACAGCCATGTAGCCAACATCGGCGACGTGCGTTCGCTGGTGATCCACCCGGCGTCGACCACCCATGGCCAGTTGAGCCCCGAGGAACAGCTGGCCTGTGGCGTGAGCCCGGGGCTGGTCCGATTGTCCGTCGGCATCGAGGGCATCGACGACATCCTGGCCGATCTCGAGATCGGCTTCGCCGCGGCGCGGAAGCACGAACCCGCCGCGATGGCCGAAGCAGCGGTGATCGTGCGGACGCCGGCTCACTGAGCGCCGGAAACCCCGGTCTCCGTTGGCTTCCGCGCCGAGGCGATCACATAGTCGGTCAAACCGACCCCGCGTTCCCAGATCTCCACGCCGCGGCACTGGGCGCGGTCGTCTTCGGATACCTCCACGACCACCTCGTCCATCTTCTTCCCCTCGACGCGCTGGCGACTGTACTTGGCCATGCCGGGGAAGACATCCTGCCGAATCGATTCCACGCGGACATCGCCGAATCCGGCGGCGGACAGCCGCCGTGGATATTCATCGCGGTCATATAGGTTGGCCTCCGGGACGTGGCCGTACTTGCGTGCGAAGGCGGTGGCGCGGCTCGTCTTCTTGCCCGGAACCGGGAGCATGTCGGCGATCGCGACGGACCCTCCGGGTTTGAGGACCCGAAATGCCTCGCGCAGGAACTGTTCACGTGTGTCGAAGTGGAAGGCGCACTCCAGGGCCAGGACTCTGTCGAACGTCGCGTCGGGGAATTCCATCGCGGTCGCCGAACCGAGCCGCAGATCGATGTGATCCTGCAGCCCGCGCTTGGCGACCCGCTCCCTGCCCTTCTCGATGTGAACGGGGGTGATGTCGATGCCCGTGACGCGGGACAGCTTGAAACGGTCGAGGAGAACGAAGTCCTGCTCGGCGAAACCCACGCCGACGTCGAGGACTTCGTCGCCCGGTTGCAGTCCGGCCCGCGTTCCCAGCAGTTCCACCATAGCGACGCAGGCGTCGGGGTAGGTGCGAGCCTCTTTCCAGTAACCGAGGTTGAGCCACAACGGCTTGTCATCGTCGACGAAGCCCTCGTCCAGGAAGTCGATGACGTCGTCTCCGAGGGTGGTGTAGTAGGCCGCGGCGTCTTTCTGTCGCACCAGGGTGAACGAGCGGACAACGGTCAGGAACCCCCAGTAGATCGAGAGGGCGATTCGGCGCATGGTGTTCCTCCGGGGAGTTGTCGGTGTGAGCCGCGGGCTAGAGCAGTCCGAACCGTCGCAGATCGGTGACGTACTTCATGATGACGGGCGCCGTGACGTGCGGGATGTCCGAGATGTCACGGTCCAGGGCGAATTTCGCATCTTTGAATGCAGCACGGAATCTGTCGGTCGGCGCGAATGATCCCTGCGTCGGCTCGGGAAGCTGGAACTGCCCGGAAGGACGCAACTGCAACATCTGCAGCACCGAGTGCTCACGCTGCTTCTCCGGCAGAGCGCCGAGGGCCGTCTCGAACCGGTGCAACCACTCGCCGAAGTCGTCGATGCGCTTGATGGGCAGACCGGCATCCACCAGCCAGTCGACGTACTCGTCGGGCCCGATGCCGTCATCGTGCGGGTTCATCACGTGATAGGTCGCGAACCCATCGCCCATCCGGGCACACAGGGTGGCGATCGACTCGGCGACGAAATCGACGGGCAGCCCGTCGAAATGGGCGCGCTGCCGGTTGCCTGCGGCGTCTCGCGCGAAGAACGAGCCGGGCGCGAGGCCGGTGGCCACCATGCTCAGCACCATCCGGCTCACGATGTCCGACACGTTGAGCTGGCCCGCGTACGTCGGCTCGGCCAGGATCACGTCGCACCGGAACACCGCGACGGGCAGCGCGCACAGGTCGTGGGCCTCGCGCAGCAGCACCTCGCCGGCCCACTTGCTGTTCGCGTATCCGTTGCCGAAGCCACCGTCGTTCGTGCGGGTGGGGCTGATGACCCGAATGTCCGCATCCTCGGTGAACTCGGACGGGTCGATCTGGTTCCGCACGTCGCCGCTCGAGACGTAGCCGAAGGGCTTGAGTTTTGCGGTGAGGGCGAACCGGAGCAGCTCGGCCGTGCCTACGACGTTGGGACCGAACAGCTCGCTGTAGGGGAAGACGCCGTTGACCATCGCAGCGGGATCGACGATCAGATCGACGGTCTCGGCCAGACACTGCCAGAGTTCCTCGTCCAGTCCGAGATTCGCCTCGCCCTTGTCGCCCGCGATGACCTCCAGATGATCGGCGGCGAGTTCCCGGAAGTGCCGCAGCAGCCCCGGGTCGCCGCTGTCGAAGGTCTTGTCCAGACGGACCCGCGCATCCTCGTCGGACTCGGCCCGCACCAGGCAGATCACCATGCCGTCGACCAGGTCCATCCGCTTCAGCCATTCCAGGGCGAGGTAACGCCCGAGGTAGCCGGTCGCCCCGGTGAGCAGGACCGTCCGCACCTCGGCGCCCGGGCGCGGCAGGGTCGTGGCGGCGGTCAGCGTCGCAGCATCGATGAACTTGTCCAGTGTGAGGTCGCGGGCGTGCACCTCGGTGCTGTCGCGGCCGTGCACGGACGAGAAGCGGGGCCCGTGGCCGGCCTCCGCCTCGTCCTCGTGCCTGTCCACCCGCAGGCTCAGTCCGCTCACGGATGGCGCGTCGAAGATGGCGCGCACCGAAAGGTCGATGTCCAGGGTCATGTTGATCTTGCCGATCACCCGCATCGCGGACAGCGAATCCCCGCCCAGGTCGAAGAACGAGGTGTCGACTCCGACGCGCTCGACACCGAGCACCTCGGCGTAGATGTCGGCCACGACCTCCTCGGTGGGGCCGGTCGGAGCGCGGTAGGGGTGGGCATCCTGGTAGTCGGGTGCCGGCAGGGCGCGCGCGTCGAGCTTGCCGTTGACCGCCAACGGCAGCCGCTCCAGCACGACCACCGCGGCTGGCACCATGTACTGCGGGAGCCGCTCGGCCAACGCGGCGCGGAGCTCGATCGGGTCTGCCGTGCCGGTGACGTAACCGACCAGGCGCTTGTCGCCGGGGCGGTCCTCACGGGCGACCACCACCGCCTGCTCCACACCGTCCAGCCGCATCAGGGCGGCCTGGATCTCGCCGAGTTCGATGCGGTAGCCGCGAATCTTGACCTGCTCGTCGGCGCGGCCCATGAACTGCAGCTGCCCGTCGGCGCGCCAGCGCACCAGATCCCCGGTGCGGTACATCCTCGTTCCGGGCACCCCGAACGGGCATGCCACGAACCGCGACCCGGTCAGGCCCGCCCGGCGCCAATACCCGACGCCCACCCCGGCACCGGCGATGTACAACTCACCGACCACTCCCGCCGGCACGGCCCGCAACCAGCCATCCAGCACGAAGAAGGCGTTCCCCGCTGCCGGAACGCCGACCGGCGGCACCCCCGACCCCACCGTCAGCGGCCCGCTCATGGACGTGTACACCGTGGTCTCGGTGGGGCCGTAGGCGTGCCACATCATTCGCCCGGGCGCCCACCGATCCACCACCTCGGCCGGGCACACCTCACTTGCCGCCACCAGCGTCACCCCGTCCAGCCCCTCCGATGACAGCATTCCGACCGCCGACGGGGTTTGGATGAGCATGGTGACGTGTTCGCGGATCAGCAGGGCGCGTAGGTCTTCCGGTGAGCGGCCCACTGATTCGGGCACCACCGCCAGCCGCCCACCGCGCAACAGCGCACCCCACATCTCCCACACCGAGACGTCGAAGGCCAGCGAATGCCACTGCGCCCAAGTCTGATCCGGTTCCAGCCAAGTGTCGATCGATGCCAGCAGCTGAGTCAGGTTGTGGTGGGTGAGGGCCACACCCTTGGGGACACCGGTGGTGCCGGAGGTGTAGATGAGGAAGACGACGTCGTCCGGGCCCGGCGCCGGCAGCCCGGTGCTGGGCTGGCGGTCGATGTCAGGATCGTCGACGTCGACGACCACCGTGTCGAACTCGTCCAGCCGTTCGGCCAGATCAGTAGTGGTGATCGCGGCGATCGGCGTGGCGTCGGCGAGCATGAACCCGATCCGCGCCGCCGGCAGCGCCGGGTCGATCGGCAGATACGCCGCACCGGTCTTGAGCACCGCCAAGATCGCCACGACCGCCTCGGCCGAACGTTCGAGCAGCAGCGCCACGTACTCACCCGCGCCGGCGCCGAGCCCGGCCAGCAGGTGTGCGAGCCGGTTGGCGGCCTCGTCCAGTTCCCGGTAGGTCAGCGAGCGGCCCTCGAAGGTCACCGCCACCGCGTCCGGCGTGCGGGCCACGTGCACGGCGAACAACGCCGGAACCGACATCGCGGGCGGCGCAGGCCGGGTCAGCACGGCGCGGTGGCCGATCTCTTCCAACCGGGCGTGCTCGTCTTCGTCGAGCACGTCGACCGACGACAGCCGCCGGGTCGGGTCGGCGGTCATCGCCACCAGCACCCGCCGCAGCCGCTTCACCAGCGCTGCGACGCCGGCCGCGTCGAACACGTCGGTGTCGAATTCCACGCGGAGGCCCAGTTCGGGTCCCGGCGTCGCTTGCACTGTCAGCGGGTAGTGGTTGAACTCGCTGATCGAGAAGTCCGTGACGGCCAGTTCCTGGTCGCCGGCCAGGGCGGCGGCGTCGATCGGGTAGTTCTCGTACACGAAGAGGGTGTCGAAGAGTTGCTCCTGGCCGGTGATCCGGTGGATCTCGGTGAGCGCCAGGTGCTGGTGCTCGATTGTGTCGTTGTACGCGGTCTGCAACTGGTCGAGCAGGTCTGCGGTGGTGGTCGTCGGCGTGATGTGCGCGCGCACCGGCACGGTGTTGATCAGCAGCCCCACCATCGCGTCGGCGCCCACCACATCGGCCGGCCTGCCCGAGACCGCGGTGCCGAAGGCGACGTCGTTCTGACCGGTCAGCCGCGTCAGAAGTTGCGCCCACGCAGCTTGAAGCACCGTGTTGACGGTGGTGTGGCACGAGCGTGCCAGTTCGCCGAGCGCCCGCGTGGTCTCCGCGGGCACCCGGAACGCCTCGACGCCCCTGGCGCTGAGCCCCCGCGGTTGCGCCGGCCCGACGAGCGTGGGGGTGTCGAATCCGGCCAACACCCCACGCCATGCCTGCTCGGCGGCATCGATGTCCCGACCGGCCAGCCATGTGGCGAGCCTGCGATACGGGACCGCCGCGGGCAGGCGGTGCCCGTAGTAGGCGGCGAAGATCTCACTCAGCAGGATCGGCAGTGACCAGCCGTCCATCACGATGTGGTGATTGGTCAGCACGAACCGGTGCCGGTCGTCTGCGATGCGGATCAACGCCACCCGGAATGCCGGCCCTGCGGCCAGATCACAGACCGCAGCACGTTCTTCGGCGCACAACCGGTCGATCTGCTCGTCGACGTCGACACCGGCGGGCAGTTCGACATGACGCCACCCGGGCGCGGGATCCGCCGGGATGATCTGTACCGGTTCGTCGAACTGGGGGCAGAAGTGGGCCACCAGGTGGGGATGGCGGGTGATCACCGTGTGCACCGCATCGCGCAGGCCGTGTCGGTCGAGCGGGCCGGTCAGGGTGAAAGCGAGCTGCACCGCGTAGACATCGTCGCTCGCCTGTGCGGCGCTGGCGAGGAAGAGCAGTCCCTCCTGCAGGGGCGTCAGCGGCAGCACGTCGACGAGGTCGTAACGCTGGTGGAGCTCGTCGATCTGATGTTGGCCGAGGCGGGCAGGCGCGATGTCCGACGGGGTCAACCCACCCCCGCCGCCTCGCACATGGGCGCAGATGCCGGCAAGGGCGTCGAAGAACAGTCGGCTCAGCCGACTGATCTGATCGCGGTCGGTCACCGAGGGCGCCCACGTCCAATTGGCGTGCAGCTGTGGGCCGGTGCCGGTGTCCACGGTGCCGGCGTTGAGCGCCACGGCGTGCGCCAGCGGCATCGGCACCGCGGTTGCGGCGGCGATGTGTGACAGGCCTTCCTGACTGATCTGCCACAGCTCGTCAGCGGCGGCAGCCTGCCCCGGGCCGCCCAGCCGGCCGAGATAGTTGAATCCGATCGAGGGGTCGGACCCGGGCAGGTCCACATCGGGGTTCACGTAGCGCAGCAGCCCGTAGCTCAGCGGGTCGGGCAGGGCGCGCAGCTGTTCCTTGGCGTCCTTGATCACCGCGCCCAGCGCCGCATCACCGGCGATCACCTGTGCCCAGGACACGTCACCGACATCGAGCGCCACCGGGTACTTGGCGGTGAACCAGCCCACCGTGCGCGACAGGTCGACATCGGCCGCGAGGTCCTCGGCCCTGCCGTGGCCTTCGACGTCGATGCCGATCGGCGCACCGCCGTTGTCCAGGAACTCCGCCCACGCCAGCCCGAACGCGATCAACAGGACTTCGTGCACTCCGGCGTGGAACGCCGCAGGCACTTCCCCCAGCAGCAGCCGGGTGAGCTCGCTGTCCAACGAGACCGACAACTGCCCGGCGCTGGCATAGGTGTCCACCGCCGGCTGCACCGGCGGCAACGCGGGCGGGGCCGCCGTCACCCGCGTCCAGGTGTCGGCGTGTTGCACCGCCCCCGGATCTCGGGCGTGCTCGGCCAGCAGTGACGCCCAGCGGGCGAACGACGTTCCGCCCTCCGGCAGGGCGACCGGCTGGCCGCTGTGACGCTGGGCCCAGGCGATGTTGAGGTCCTCCACCAGGATCTGCCACGACACGGCGTCGACGGCCAGGTGGTGGATGATCAACGCCAACTGACCCGTCGGGGCCACCCACAGCGCGCTCAGCATCGCCCCGGCGGCCGGGTCCAACCGGGACCGCGCGGCGATCAGCGCCTCACCGGACAACACGTCCACCGATTGCAGGCACGCGCCGGCATCCACCGTGCCGACGTCGGGCACCGTCAGCGACCAGCCACCGGCGCCCTCCTGATCGCTGTCGACGCGAAGGCGCAGCACGGCATGGCGATCCAGCAGGGCCTGTAGCACCGCGACCACGTCGGCCTCGCCGACCCCGGCCGGTGCCTGCAGCACCATCGTCTGGTTGAACTCGTCGGTCGGCCCGTCCACGCCGGCCAGCCATCGCATGATCGGGGTGGCGACCACCGGTCCGATGCCCTCGTCGACCATGCCGGCCGAACCGTCGCTGATCCGGGCGACTCGAGCGACGCCGGCCACGGTCTGCTCGACGAAGATGTCGCGCGGCTTGCACACCACCCCGGCGGCGCGGGCCCGGGCCACCACCTGCATCGACAGGATGCTGTCCCCGCCGAGGTCGAAGAACGACTCGTCCACCCCGACCCGGTCGAGGCCGAGCACCTGGGCATAGATGTCGGCGAGGATCTCCTCGACCGCGTTGCCCGGTGCCCGATATCCGGCGGACGTGTACTCGGGCGCGGGCAGGGCGCGGGCGTCGAGCTTGCCGTTGGCGGTCAGGGGCAGCGCCTGCAGAACCACCACCGCCGCCGGAACCATGTAGCCCGGCAGCCGCTGCGCCAATGCGCTGCGCGCAGTCGTCGGATCCACGTCGCCGGTCACGTAGCCGACCAGTCGCTTGTCGCCGGGGCGGTCCTCGCGGGCGATCACCGCCGCCTGCTCCACGCCGTCCAGCCGGGTCAGTGCGGCCTGGATCTCGCCGAGTTCGATGCGGTAGCCCCGAATCTTGACCTGCTCGTCGGCGCGGCCCAGGTAACGCAGCTGCCCGTCGCCGCCCCAGCAGACCAGGTCCCCGGTGCGGTACATCCTCGCACCCGACTCTCCGAACGGGCATGCCACGAACCGCGATCCGGTCAATCCGGCCCGGCTCGTGTAGCCGACGCCCACGCCATGGCCTGCGACGTAGAGTTCGCCGACCACGCCGACGGGAACCGGATGCAGCCACTGGTCGAGCACGAACAACGCCGCACCGGGAACCGGCGAACCGATCGGCACCACATCGGATTCCGTGGTGAGTGGGGCGCTGATGGCCACGCACATCGTGGTCTCGGTGGGACCGTAGGCGTTGATCATCACCCGACCCGGCGCCCACTGATCGACCACCTCGGCCGGGCAGGCCTCACCCACGACCACCAACGCCGCCGACTCCAAACCCTCCTGCGGCAGCATCGCCACCGCCGACGGCGTCTGGGTCAGCACACTGACCTGCTCACCCACCAGCACCTCGTGGAAGTCCTCCGGCGAGCTCGCCAGCGCGTCGGGGATGACCACCAACCGCCCGCCCCGCAGCAGCGCACCGAAGATCTCCCACACCGACACGTCGAAGGCCAACGAATGACACAGCGGCCACACACCCGGATCGGGCAGCCCCGCATCCAACGACGCCAGCAACCGGGTCACATTGTGATGAGTGATCGCCACCCCCTTGGGCACACCGGTCGTGCCCGAGGTGTAGATCAGATAAGCCACATCGTCGGGATGCGGCGCCCGCAGAACCTCGCCCGGGCCGGCCTCGGCGACGGGGCCGTCCACATCGACCACCACGACAGCGATCCCGTCGAGCCGCGCACGCAGCGCCGCGGTGGTGATCACCACCGCCGGCGCAGCGTCGGCCACGATGAACCGCAGGCGCTCCTCCGGTATGACCGCGTCGAGCGCCAGATAGGCGGCTCCGGTCTTGAGCACCGCCATGATCGCGACGACCGCATCGGCCGAACGCTCCAACAGCAGCGCCACGCACTGTCCCGGGCCCACACCACGCGCAGCCAGCAGGTGCGCCCATCGGTTGGCGGCCTCGTCGAGCTGCCGGTACGTCATCGACGTGTCCTGGTAGACCAGCGCCACGGCATCCGGTGTCTGGCTCACGTGTTCGGCGAACAACACCGGAATCGACACCCGCCCTGCGGGCTGGGCCAGGATCGCGCGGTTGCCGAGTCCGTCGAGGCGGGCGTGCTCACCGTCGTCGAGCAGATCCACCGCCGACAGCCGCCGTTTCGGGTCGGCGGTGATCGCCACCAACACCCTCTGCAGCCGCCCGATCAACACCTCGATGGTGCCCGCGTCGAACACGTCGGTACGGAACTCCACCGCGCCGCCGATCCCCGCGGCCTGGCCCTCCGAGGTCCACCGCTCGCCGAGCGAGAACATCAGATCCATGCGCGCCGTGCGGGTTTCCACCGGGAGCGGGGTGACCTGCACATCACCCATGGCCAGCTCGGCGGCCCCGGTGTCCTGCCACGTCAATGCCACCTGCACCAGCGGATGGTGGGCCATGCTCCGGGTCGGGTGAAGCCGGTCGACCAGCACCTCGAAGGGCACGTCCTGGTGCTCGTAAGCGGCCAGGCCGCGCTTGCGCACCTGGGCCAGCAGCTCGGCCGCGGTGGGATCACCGGCCAGATCCGTGCGCAGCACCAGGGTGTTGACGAAGAATCCCACCACCTCGTCGAGCGCCGGGTCGCTGCGCCCGGCGACCGCGAAGCCCACGGCCACATCGGTGCTGGCGCTGACCTTGGCCAGCAGCACCGCCAGCGCGGCCTGGATGACCATGAAGGTCGTCGCGTTGTGCTCGCGCGCGAGCCGCGCAATCTGCTGCTGCAGTTCTGCGGACCAGTCGATCGTCACGGTGGCGCCGCGCTGATCTGCCGCCGGCGGATAGGGCCGATCGGTGGGCAACTGCAGCCGCTCGGGCAGCCCGGCCAGCTCCTTCTCCCAGTAGCCCAGCTGCGCGGATATCCGGCTCTCACTGTCCGCCAGATCGCCCAGCTGTGCGCGCTGCCACAGCGTGTAATCGACGTACTGCACCGCCAACGGCGACCAATCGGGGGCACGTCCGGCGCATCGGCTGAGGTAACCCGCAGCCAGGTCCCTGATCAGCGGGGTGATCGACGAGCCGTCGGCGGCGATGTGATGCACCACGGCCGCCAATACGTGCTGATCGTCGGCCAGTCGGAAAAGAGTTGCCCGCAGGGGTATCTCGGCTGCCAGATCGAAACTGTGGCGGATGGCGGCGTCGACGGCCTCGTCCAGCCGCGCTGCCGGCCAGCCGGCGGCATCGACCACACGCCAACCGAAGTCGGCCTGTTCGGGCGGCACCACGAGCTGCTGGGGTATTCCCTCGGGCGCAGCGAATAGCGTGCGCAGGCTCTCCTGGCGCGCCACCACATCGGCCAGCGCTGCCCTCAACGCCTCGCCATCCAGAGGCCCACTCAGCTGCAGTGCGGTCGCCATGTTGTACACCGGCGACGGCCCGTGCAGCTGATCGAGGAACCACAACCGCTGCTGGGCGAACGACAACGGCACCACCGCAGGCCGATCCACCGCCACCAACGGCTCACGCCGGCCCGACTCCTCACCGATACGCGGCGCCAACCGGGACACGGTGGGCGCCTCGAAGATGGCGCGCACCGACAGGCCGGCGTTCAGGCCCTTGTTGATCGCGGCGATCACCCGCATCGCCGACAGCGAGTCGCCGCCCAGGTCGAAGAAGGAGTCGTCGACCCCCACCCGGTCGAGCCCGAGCATCTGCGCGTAGATGCCTGCCAGGATCTCTTCGACCGCGTTCGTCGGGGCGCGGTACAGATCGCCCGCGATGTACTCGGGTGCCGGGAGTGCGCGGAGGTCGAGTTTGCCGTTCACCGTCACCGGCAGTGTCTCCAGGACCACGACCGCGGCCGGCACCATGTAGGGCGGCAACCTCTCGGCCAGCGCTGCCCGCAGCTCGCTCGGCTCCGCGTTCCCGGTCACATAGGCCACCAGGCGCTTGTCGCCGGGGCGGTCCTCGCGGGCGATCACCACCGCCTGCTGCACCCCGTCCAGTCCGGCCACCGCGGCCTGGATCTCGCCGAGTTCGATGCGGTACCCACGGACCTTGACCTGCTCGTCGGCGCGGCCCAGATAGTCCAGTTGGCCGTCGGCGCGCCAGCGCACCAGATCTCCGGTGCGGTACATCCTCGTTCCGGGCCCGCCGAACGGGCACGCCACGAAGCGTGCCGAACTGAGACCGGGCCGGCCGAGGTAGCCGACACCCACCCCGGCACCGGCCACGTACAGCTCACCGACCACACCCACCGGAACCGGGCGCAACCAGCCGTCGAGCACGAACAACGCCGCGGTCGCCACCGGCGCACCGATCGGCGGCGCACCCGTGCCCGGCGTCAGAGGCGCGCTGATCGCCGCATACACCGTGATCTCGGTCGGGCCATAGGCATTGACGATCATCCGCCCCGGTGCCCATCGATTCACCACCTCGCCCGGACAGGCCTCCCCGCCGAGCAGCAGCGCCACCGACTCCAAACCCTCCGGCGACAAGGCCGCCACCGCAGAGGGGGTCTGGGTGAGCACGCTGACCCGTTCGCCGACCAGCAGGTCATGGAAGTCCTCCGGTGAGGCCGTCACCGACTCGGGCACCACCACCAGCCGCCCGCCACCCAGCAACGCGGCCCAGATCTCCCACACGGAGAAGTCGAAGGCGTACGAGTGGCACTGCGTCCACACCTGTTCCGCCGGAAGGCCTTCGGGTGTCGAGTCCGCCAGGTGGGCCAGGTTCCGGTGCGAGATCGCCACCCCCTTCGGGGTACCGGTCGTGCCCGAGGTGTAGATGAGATAGGCGATGTCCTCTGGGCCCGGCGCCGGTGGCGCCGTGCTCGGCTGGGCTTCGACGGCGGGATCGTCGACGTCGACGATCACCATGTCGAAACCGGCCAGCCGGCCGGTCAAAACGGCGGTGGTGACCGCGGCGACGGGCTTGGCGTCGGCGAGCATGAAGTCGATCCGTGCCGGTGGCAATGCCGGGTCGATCGCCAGATAGGCCGCCCCGGATTTCAGTACCGCCAGCATCGACACGACGGCGTCGGCTGATCGATCCATCAGCAATGCCACACACGCACCGGGGCCCGCCCCACGGTGGGCCAGATGCTGCGCCAATCGATTCGCCGCTTCGTCCAGTTCGAGGTAGGTCAACGATCGGCCCTCGAAGGTCACCGCCACCGCGTCCGGTGTGCGGGTCACCTGTGTGGAGAACAACTCCGGAATCGACATCGAGGTCGCGTCCCGGGACAACACCGCGCGGTTACCGATGCGATCCATCCGGGCACGCTCGCCCTCGCCCAGCAGATCCATCGACGAGACCCGCCGGCTCGGGTCGTCGGTCATCGCCACCAACACCCGTTGCAACCGCGTGACGAGCGCCTCGATGCCGGCGGCATCGAACACCTCGGTGTCGTACTCGACGCGAAGGCCGAGTTCGGGGCCCGGCTGGGCCTGCACCGTCAGCGGGTAGTGATTGTATTCGCGCCCAGTGGATTCCGTGATCACCAGACCGTTCGAGCTGGACAGCGCGGCGGTGTCGAGCGGGTAGTTCTCATAGCCGAACAGCGTGTCGAACAGCTGATCGTGGCCGGCGGCGCGATGAATCTCGTTGAGCGCCAGATGCTGATGGTCCAGGGTGTCGTTGTGATAGTTCTGCAGCTGATCCAGTAGGTCTGCGGTGGTGGTGGCCGGCGCGATGCTCGCCCGCACCGGCACCGTGTTGATCAGCAGACCGACCATCGACTCCGCGCCCGCCACGTCGGCCGGCCTCGCCGAGATTGTGGTGCCGAAGGTGACGTCCCGCTGACCGGTCAGCCACACCAGCAGCTGTGCCCACGCGCCCTGCAGCACCGTGTTGACGGTGGTGCGGCGGGAGCGCGCCAATTCGCTGAGCGCCCGCGTGGTCTGCTCGGGCACCCGGAACGACTCGACGCCCCGCGCGCCCAAGCCCAGCCGCTGGGCCGGCCCGACCAGTGTGGGGCCGTCCAAACCGGCCAGAACATCGCGCCAGACCCGCTGCGCCGTAGGACGATCGCGACTCGCGAACCAGGTGACATACCTGCGGTAGGACACCGCAGCCGGCAGCCGGTGACCGTAGTAGCTGGCGAAGATCTCCCCCAGCAGGATCGGCAGCGACCAGCCGTCCATCACGATGTGGTGATTGGTCAGCACGACCCGGTGCCGGTCATCTGCGATGCGGATCAACGCCACCCGGAATGCCGGTCCGCCCGCCAGGTCGCACACCGCGGCACGGTCCTCGGCGCACACCCGCTGGATCTGCTCGTCGACATCGTCGCCGCCGGCCTGCAGCTCGACATAGCGCCACCCGGGCGCGGGGTCAGCGGGGATGATCTGCACCGGCTGGCCGGACTGCTCGGGAAAACGAGCCACCAGGTGAGGGTGCCGGGCGATCACCGTGTGCACCGCGTCGTGCAACCTGTCCGGGTCGAGCGGGCCGGTCACGGTGAAGGCCAGCTGCACCGCGTAGACGTCGTCGCCGCCCTGTGCAGTGCTGGCGTGGAAGAGCAGCCCCTCCTGCAGAGGGGTCAACGGCAGAATGTCAGCGATCCGCATATTGCCCCTGAAGCTCGTCGATCTGCTGCTGGCTGAGTCCGACGGCGATGTCGGAGGGCGTCAGCCCGCCCCCGCCGCTTCGTACGTGCGCACAGATGCCGGCAAGGGCGTCGAACCACAGCTTGCTCAGCCGGTTGACCTGCTCGTGGGTCAGCACTGAGGCCGCCCATGTCCAATTCGCGTGCAGCTGTGGGCCGGTGTCGGTGTCGACGGTGCCGGCGTTGAGCGCCACGGTGTGCGCCAGGGGCATCGGTACCGCAGTGGCGGCGGCGGCGAGCGACACGCCCTCTTCACTCATCCGCCACACGTCGCCGAACGCGTCGGCCTGCCCCATGGCGCCCACTCGGCCGAGATAGTTGAACCCGATCGACGGGTCCGACTCGGCCAGGTCCACATCGGCGTTCAGGTAACGCAGCAGTCCGTAGGTCACGGGATCGGGCAGGGTGCGCAGCTGTTCCTTGGCGTCCTTGATCGCCGCGCCCAACGCAGCTTCACCGGCAACCACCTGCGCCCAGGAAAGTCCGCTCACGGTCAACGCGACCGGGTACTTGGCGGTGAACCAGCCCACCGTGCGGGACAGGTCCACGCCGGAGGCGAATTCCTCCTGGCGTCCGTGTCCCTCCACGTCGATACCGACGGGCGCGGCCCCGGTGCCCGCGAACTCCGCCACCGCGAGTCCGAACGCGATCAGCAGGACCTCGTGTATCCCGGCGTGGAATGCCGCAGGCACCTCCCCCAGCAGCACCCGGGTGGTTTCGGCGTCCATCGACACCGAGAGTTGTCCGGCACTGGCGTACGTGTCCTGCTCGGGTCGAGGCGACGGAAGTGCGGACGGGGCCGCCGCGACCTGCCGCCACGCCTCCGCCTGCGCCACCACCTCCGGATCTCGGGCGTGCTCGGCCAGCAGCGACGCCCACCGGGCGAACGACGTCCCGGGCGCCGGAAGGGCGATCGGCTGGCCGGTTCGATGCTGGGCCCAGGCGATGTTGAGGTCCTCCAACACGATTCGCCACGACACCCCGTCGATGGCCAGGTGGTGGACGACCAGGGCGACCTGGTGCGCCGACGGAGCCCACACCGCGCTCAGCATCGCTCCGGCCGCCGGGTTCAACCGGGACCGCGCGGTCACCAGCGCCTGGTCATCGAGCACCTCGACGGTCTGCAGGCACGTGCGTGCGTCGACCGTGCCGACGTCGGGCACCGTCAGCGACCACCCACCGGCGCCGTCCCCGTCCTGATCGCTGTCGGCACGCAGCCGCAACATCGCATGCTGATCCAGCAGGGCCTGCAGCACCACCACCACGTCGGCCTCGGACACCTCGGCCGGGACTTGCAGCAGCACAGTCTGATTGAACTCGTCGACCGGGCCGTCCACGCCGGCCAGCCATCGCATGATCGGGGTGGGGACCACCGGCCCGATGCCTTCGTCGACCACGCCGGCGCCGGCGTCGGCCACCAACGCCACCCGGGCCAGCCTCGCAACCGTCTGCTCGACGAAGATGTCGCGCGGTCTGCACTCCAGTCCGGCGGCGCGGGCCCGGGCCACCACCTGCATCGAGGAGATGCTGTCCCCGCCGAGATCGAAGAACGAGTCGTCCACCCCGACCCGCTCGAGGCCGAGCACCTCGGCGTAGATGTCGGCGAGGATCTCCTCGACCACGGTGGCCGGGGGGTGGTACTCCCCCGCGGTGTATTCCGGTGCGGGCAGCGCGCGGGTGTCCAGCTTGCCGTTGGGCGTCAGCGGCAAGGCTGCCACGACAACGACCGCCGCCGGAATCATGTACGGCGGCAACCGGTCGGCCAACGCGCCGCGTACCCGGGCAGGATCGACCGCTCCGAAGCGTGTTTCGGTGACGTAGCCGACCAGTCGCTTGTCGCCGGGGCGGTCCTCGCGGGCGATCACCGCCGCCTGCTCCACGCCGTCCAGCCGGGTCAGTGCGGCCTGGATCTCGCCGAGTTCGATGCGGTAGCCGCGGATCTTGACCTGCTCGTCGGCGCGGCCCAAGTATTGCAGCTGCGCGTCCGGTCCCCATCGCACCAGGTCCCCGGTGCGGTACATCCTCATTCCGGGCTGACCGAACGGACATGCCACGAAGCGCGATCCGGTCAGCCCGACGCGACCCACATAACCGTGGGCCAGACCGGCACCCGCGACGTACAGTTCGCCGACCACCCCGGCCGGAACCGGATGCAGCCACTGGTCGAGCACGAACAACGCCGCACCGGGAACCGGCGAACCGATCGGCACCACATCGGATTCCGTGGTGAGTGGGGCGCTGATGGCCACGCACATCGTGGTCTCGGTGGGACCGTAGGCGTTGATCATCACCCGACCCCGCGCCCACTGATCGACCACCTCGGCCGGGCAGGCCTCACCCACGACCACCAACGCCGCCGACTCCAAACCCTCCTGCGGCAGCATCGCCACCGCCGACGGCGTCTGGGTCAGCACACTGACCTGCTCACCGACCAGCACCTCGTGGAAGTCCTCCGGCGAGCCCGCCAGCGCGTCGGGGATGACCACCAACCGCCCGCCCCGCAGCAGCGCACCGAAGATCTCCCACACCGACACGTCGAAGGCCAACGAATGACACAGCGGCCACACACCCGGATCGGGCAGCCCCGCATCCAACGACGCCAGCAACCGGGTCACATTGTGATGAGTGATCCCCACACCCTTGGGCACACCGGTCGTGCCCGAGGTGTAGATCAGATAAGCCACATCGTCGGGATGCGGCGCCCGCAGAACCGCGCCCGGGCCGGCCTCAGCGACGGGGCCGTCCACATCGACCACCACGACAGCGATCCCGTCGAGCCGCGCACGCAGCGCCGCGGTGGTCACCACCACCACCGCCCCAGCATCAGCGATCACGAACTGCAGCCGGGCCGCCGGGACCATCGGGTCGATCGGCAGATAGGCGGCTCCGGTCTTGAGCACCGCCATGATCGCGACGACCGCATCGGCCGAACGCTCCAACAGCAGCGCCACATTCCCACCCGGCCGCGCCCCATGGGCGGCCAGCAGGTGCGCCATCCGGTTCGACGCCTCGTCCAAATCGCGGTAGGTCGTCGACCGGCCATCGAAGGTGAGGGCCACCGCATCCGGCGTACGGGCGACGTGTTCGGCGAACAACGCAGGAATCGACAGCGGCGCGAATCCCGGCTCGGCGAGCACCGCGTGATTGCCGATCTCGGCGAGTCGTGCACGCTCACCGTCGTCGAGCAGGTCCAACGCCGAGAACCGCAGGGCCGGGTCGGTGGTCATCGCCACCACCACCCGCTGTAACCGCCCGATCAACACCTCGATGCCGGCCTCGTCGAACACGTCGGTGCGGAACTCCACCACCCCACCCAGCCCGGCGGGCTCACCGGTGTCGGTGAACCGTTCGGCCAGGGAGAAGGTGAGATCCATTCGGGCGGTACGGGTGTCCACCGGCAGAGGCGTGGCCTGCAGATCACCCAGCACCGGGCTCGTGGGCTCGTTGTTCTGCCAGGCCAACGCCACCTGGAACAGCGGATGATGGGTCAGGCTGCGGGTCGGGTTGAGGCGGTCGACCAGCACCTCGAAGGGCACGTCTGCGTGCTCGTAGGCGGCCAGGCCGCGCTTGCGCACCTGGGCCAGCAACTCGGCCGCGGTGGGATCCCCGGTGAGATCCGTGCGCAGCACCAGGGTGTTGGCGAAGAATCCGACCACCTCGTCCAGCGCCGGGTCGCCGCGCCCGGCGACCGCGAAGCCCACGGCGACATCGGCGCTGGAGCCGATCTTGGCCAGCAGCACCGCCAGCGCGGCCTGGACGACCATGAAACTGGTGGCGTTGTGCTCGCGCGCGACATCACGCACCTGCTGCTGCAACTGCGCCGGCCAGTCGATCGCCACGGTGGCGCCGCGCTGATCGGGCACCGGCGGATAAGGCCGATCGGTGGGCAACTGCAGCCGCTCGGGCAGCCCGGCCAGCTCCTTCTCCCAGTAGGCCACCTGGGCGGCGATGCGGCTGTCAGGGTCGGCCAGATCACCCAGTTGCGCACGCTGCCAGAGCGTGTAATCGACGTACTGCACCGCCAACGGCGTCCGATCGGGGGCACGTCCGGCGCACCGGCCGGCATAGGCCGTCCCCAGGTCGGTCATCAGCGGCGACATCGACCAACCGTCGGCGGCGATGTGGTGCACCACGGTGACGAGTACGTGCTCGTCGTCGGTGATGCGGAACAACGTTGCCCGCAACGGGATCTCGGACGACAGATCGAAACTGTGGCGCACCGAGGCGCTGACGGCGTCGTCCAGCCGCGCCGCCCGCCAGCCGGTGGCATCGACCACGCGCCAACCGAAGTCGGCCTGTTCGGGCGGCACCACGAGCTGCTGGGGCACTCCGCCGGGCGCGGTGAAGAGCGTACGCAGGCTCTCCTGACGCTCCACCACGTCGGCCAGCGCTGCCCTCAACGCCTCGACATCCAGACGGCCACTCAGCCGTAGCGCCGCCACCATGTTGTACACCGGCGACGGCCCGTGCAACTGGTCGAGGAACCACAACCGCTGCTGGGCGAACGACAACGGCACCACCGCAGGCCGATCCACCACCACCAGCGGTTCACGCCGGCCCGATGCCTCACTGATAAGCGGCGCCAGCTGGGCGACCGTGGGCGCGTCGAACACCGCGCGCACAGCAAGGCCGGCATCGAGTGAGGTGTTGATCGCCGCCACCACCCGCATCGCCGACAACGAATCCCCACCCAGGTCGAAGAACGAGTCGTCGACCCCGACCCGCGTCACCCCCAGCACCTGCGCGTAGATCTCGGTCAGAATCTCCTCGACCGCATCGGCCGGGGCGCGGTACTCACTCGCGGTGTACTCGGGTGCAGGCAGAGCGCGGGAATCCAACTTGCCGTTGGGTGTCAGTGGCAGTGCCTTCAGGACCACCACCGCGGACGGCACCATGTAGGCCGGGATCCGTTCGGCCACCGCGACGCGAGCCCGCGTGGGATCGACTGCACCCGTGGCTGTTTCGGTGACGTAGCCGACCAGGCGCTTGTCACCGGGGCGGTCCTCCCTGGCGACCACGACCGCCTGCTCCACGCCGTCCAGCCCGGCCAGCGCCGCCTGGATCTCGCCGAGCTCGATGCGGTACCCGCGGATCTTCACCTGCTCATCAGCGCGGCCCACATAGCGCAGCTGTCCGTCGGCACCCCAGCGCACCAGGTCACCGGTGCGGTACATCCTCGTTCCCGGCCCACCGAACGGGCACGCCACGAACCGTGCCGAAGTCAACCCGGCGCGGCGCCGATACCCGACACCCACCCCGGCACCGGCCACGTACAACTCGCCGACCACACCCACTGGAACCGGGCGCAACCAGCCGTCCAGCACGAACAACGCCGCGGTCGGCACCGGCGCACCGATCGGCGGCGCCCCCGACCCCGCCGCCAACGGCGCAGTCCTGGACGCACACACCGTGGTCTCGGTCGGGCCGTAGGCATTGACCATCACCCGCCCGGGTGCCCACCGGTCGACCACCTCGCCCGGGCACGCCTCCCCGGCAACGAGCAACGCCACCGAATCCAGACCCTCCGGTGACAGCGCCGCCACCGCAGACGGGGTCTGACTCAGGAAGGTGACCCGCTCGGCGACGATCAGGGAGTGGAAGTCCTCCGGGGAGCCGGCCACCGAATCGGGCACCACCACCAGCCGCCCACCGTTCAGCAGCGCGCCCCAGATCTCCTCGACCGAGGCGTCGAAGGCCAACGAATGCCACTGTGCCCACACCCGTTCCGCCGACGGGCCGGTGTCCGTCGACACCAGCAGCTGAGTCACGTTGTGGTGGGTGATGGCCACGCCCTTGGGCACACCCGACGTGCCGGACGTGTAGATCAGGTAGGCGACGTCATCGGGCGCGGGCGGTGGTGGTGCTGTGGCGGATCGGCCGTTGACGACGGCGGCATCGAGGTCGACGACCAGCACGTCGCAGTCGTCCAACCGCGAGCGCAGGGCGGCGGTGGTGATCGCCGCCGCAGGCCCGGCGTCGCCGACCATGAACGTGATCCGGTCCTTCGGCAATGCCGGGTCGACGGGCAGATACGCCGCACCCGTCTTCAGCACCGCGAGCATCGCCACCACGGCCTGGGCCGAACGGGGCAGCAGCAGCGCCACACATGCGCCCTGGCCGACGCCCTGGCCGTCGAGCTGGTGTGCCAGCCGATTCGCCGCGTCGTCGAGCTCCCGATACGTCGTCGACCGGCCCTCGTAGGTCACCGCCACCGCATCCGGGATGCGGGCCACCTGCGCGGCGAACGCCGCCGGAATCGATACGGGCGCAGGCGCCGGCCGATCCAGCACCGCGCGGTTGCCGATCTCGTCCAGCCGGGCATGCTCGGCGGGGTCGAGCACATCCACCGATGACAACGCCCGGTCGGGGTCGGCGGCCATCGCCACCAACAGCCGCTCCAATCGCCCGATCAGCGAATGGATGCCGTCCACGTCGAACACGTCGCTGTCGAACTCGACGCGGAGTTCCACCTCGTCACCGGGGCGGGCCGCCATCGTCAGTGGATAGTGCGTCGATTCGTGGCCGACGACCTCGGTGATGGTCAACCCGTCGAGGCCGGACACCGCGGCGGTGTCGACCGGATAGTTCTCGTAGACGAGCACGGTGTCGAACAGTTGGTCCTGACCGGTGATGCGGTGGATCTCGCTGAGCGGGAGGTGCTGGTGCTCCAGGGTGGCGTTGCTGACACGCTGCAACTGATCCAGCAGGTCGGCGGTGGTGGTCGCCGCCGTGATGGTGGCGCGCACCGGCACCGTGTTGATCAGCAGCCCCACCATCGACTCCACGCCGGCCACCTCGGCCGACCTGCCCGACACCACGGCGCCGAAGGCGACGTCATGCCGGCCGGTCAGCCACATCAGCAGCTGCGCCCACCCGGCCTGCAGCACCGTGTTGACGGTGGTGTGGTGCGAACGCGCGAGCTCACCGATCGCCCGCGTGGTCTTCGCGGGCAACACCGACGACACCACGCCCTGGCGCCCGGTCCGGTCGGGCCGGCCGACCAGCGTGGGAGTGTCGAATCCGGTGAGCACCTCCCGCCACGCCACCTCGGCGGCGCCGCGATCTCGACCGGCCAGCCAGGTCACGAACCTGCGGTACGGCGCGGGCGTCGGCAGGCGCTGTCCGTAGTAGGCGGCGAAGATCTCGCTCAGCAGGATCGGCAGTGACCAGCCGTCCATCACGATGTGGTGGAAGGTCAGCACGAACCGGTGCTCGTCGTCACCGGTGCGGACCAGCGCGGCCCGGAACACCGCCTGCCCGAACAGATCACAGACCGCGAGGCGTTCCTCGCCGGGCACCTGTCGGACCTGCTCGCCGGATGGGAGGTCGTCGTACCGCCAGACTGCTACGGGATCGGCGGGAATGACCTGCACCGGCTGCTCGAACTGCACGTGGAATCGGGCTGCCAGGTTCGGATGTCGCTTGACGACGGTGTCCACCGCGTCGCGGAGCCTGCGGGCGTCCAGTGCGCCGCTGATCGCGATCTCGAGTTGCACCGCGTAGACGTCGGCGCTCACCTGCGCGGTGCTGGCGTGGAAGAGCAGCCCCTCCTGCAGCGGGGTCAACGGCAGCACGTCGACGAGGTCGTAGCGCTGGTGGAGCTCGTCGATCTGGCGTTGGCCGAGCCGGGCAGGCGCGATGTCCGACGGCGTCAGCCCGCCGCCACCGTTTCGCACGTGGGCGCAGATCCCGGCAAGGGCGTCGAACCACAACCGGCTCAGCCGGCCGATCTGCTCGCGGTCGGTCGCCGAGGGCGCCCACGTCCAATTGGCATGCAGGAGCGGGCCGGTGTCGGTGTCGATCGTGCCCGCGTTGAGCTCGACGGAGTGCATCAGCGGCACGGGCACCGCCGCCGCGGCTCCGGTCAGAGACACGCCGTCCGGGCCGATCCGCCACACCTCGTCGGCGGCCGAGTCCTGTGCTGCGGCACCCAACCGCCCGAGATAGTTGAAGCCGATCGACGGGTCGGACCCGGGAAGGTCCACATCGGGGTTCACGTAGCGCAGCAGCCCGTAGCTCAGCGGGTCGGGCAGGGCGCGCAGCTGTTCCTTGGCATCCTTGATCACCGCGCCCAGCGCCGCATCACCGGCGATCACCTGTGCCCAGGACACGTCACCGACATCGAGCGCCACCGGGTACTTGGCGGTGAACCAGCCGACCGTGCGGGACAAGTCGACATCGGCGGCGAGCTCCTCGTGCCGCCCGTGGCCCTCCACGTCGATGCCGATCGGCGTGTCGGTGCCGCCCAGGAATTCCGCCACCGCCAGCCCGAATGCGATCAGCAGGATGTCCTGCACCCCGGCGTGGAACGCCGCAGGCACCTCCCCCAGCAGCAGCCTGGTGAGCTCGCCGTCCAGTGACGCCGACAACTGTCCGGCACTGGCATAGGTGTCCACCGCCGGCTGCACCGGTGGCAGCGGATTCGGCGCCGCCGCCACCTGCTTCCACGTTCCGGCCTTCTCGACCACCTCTGGTGAACGCGCGTGGTCGACCAGCATCGACGACCACCGCGCGAACGACGTCCCCGACGCCGGCAGGGCGATCGGCTGGCCGCTGCGGTGCTGGGCCCAGGCGATGTTGATGTCCTGCAGCAGGATTCGCCACGACACCCCGTCGACGGCCAGGTGGTGGATGATCAACGCCAGCTGGTGCGTCGAGGTGACCCACAGCGCGCTCACCATCGCCCCGGCGGAGAGGTTCAACCGCGACCGCGCGGCCACCAGCGCTTCATCGGACAACACGTCCACCGATTGCAAACACCAGGCGGCATCCACCGACCCCGCCTCGGGCACCGTCAGCACCCAGCCACCGGCGCCGTCAACGTCCTGATCGCTGCCGACACGCAGCCGCAACATCGCGTGGCGATCCAGCAGCGCCTGCAAGACCACCACGACGTCGGCCTCGGTCGCCCCCGCCGGGGCCTGCACCACGACCGCCTGGTTGAACTCGTCGACCGGGCCGTCCACGCCGGCCAGCCACCGCATGATCGGAGTCGCCGCAATCGGCCCTACGCCGTCGTCGAGCACGCCGGCGCCGCCGTCTGCCACCTCGGCCACCCGGGCCAGCCTCGCGACCGTCTGCTCGACGAAGACGTCGCGCGGCCTGCACTCCAGTCCGGCCGCCCGTGCCAGCAACACCACCTGCATCGACAGGATGCTGTCGCCGCCCAGATCGAAGAACGACTCGTCGACGCCGACGCGCTCGAGCCCGAGCACCTGGGCGTAGATCCCCGCCAGGATCTCCTCGACCGCGCTGGCCGGGGCGCGGTGCTGATCGCCTGCCGCGTATTCGGGCGGAGGCAGGGCGCGGGTGTCCAGCTTGCCGTTGACCGTCACGGGCAGGGCGCTCAGCACCATCACCGCCGCAGGCACCATGTAAGCCGGTAGCCGCTCGGCCAGTGCGCTGCGCGTCTGGGCGGGATCCAGCGTGCCGGCAGTGGTTTCGGTGACATAACCGACCAGACGCCGGTCGCCGGGACGGTCCTCGCGGGCGATCACCGCCGCCTGGGCGACGCCGTCCAACTCCATCAGCGCGGCCTGGATCTCACCGAGCTCGATGCGGTATCCGCGGATCTTGACCTGCTCGTCGGCGCGGCCCAGATAACGCAGCTGCCCGTCCGGACCCCAGCACACGAGATCCCCGGTGCGGTACATCCTCCTACCGGGCTCGCCGAACGGGCACGCCATGAAGCGCGACGCGGTCAGCCCGGGCCGGCGCACATATCCGACACCCACCCCGCGACCAGCCAGATACAGCTCCCCGACCACGCCCTCGGGCACCGGCCGTAACCACTCGTCCAGCACGAAGAATGCCGCCCACGCAATCGGCGAACCGATGGGCGGCGCGCCGGATCCCGCCGCCAGCGGCGCGCTCGCTGATGCCCACATCGTCGTCTCGGTCGGGCCGTACACGTTGACCATCACCCGACCGGGCGCCCAGCGGTCCACCAGCTCGGCCGGACAGGGCTCCGCTCCGATCACCAGCGCGGCCGACTCCAGGCCCTGCGGCGAGAGCACCCCCACCGCGGACGGCGTCTGTGTCAGCACGGTGACACGCTCGGTCACCAGCAAGGCATGGAAGTCCTCCGGGGAGCGCGCGACCGAGTCGGGCACCACCACCAGCCGCCCGCCGAACAACAACGCACCCCAGATCTCCCACACCGAGAAATCGAATGCGTAGGAATGGAACTGCGTCCACACCTGCTGGGGCGCCAGCTCCACACCGATGTCCAGCCCGTCGAACAGCTGGGCGACGTTGTGGTGAGTCACCGTGACCCCCTTGGGCACACCGGTGGTGCCCGAGGTGTAGATGATGTGCGCCAGGTCATCCGGCGCCGGCGCAGGCGGAGCGGAATCGGGTTGGCCGTCGATGCGAGGATCGTCGACATCGATCACCGCGACATCGCAGCCGTCCAACCGGGCAGCCAGCCCGGACGTGGTGATCGCGGCGATCGGAGCGGCGTCGCCCACCATGAACTCGATCCGCGCGGCAGGTAGCGCCGGATCGATCGGGAGGTACGCCGCGCCGGCCTTGAGGACCGCCAGGATCGCGACGATCGCCTCGGCCGAACGCGGAAAGAGCAGCGCCACACAATGTCCGGGTCCCACCCCGTGATCGGCCAACAGGTGCGCCAATCGATTCGCCGCCTGATCCAATTCGAGGTAGGTGATCGACCGGTCCTCGAACGTCACGGCCACCGCGCGCGGTGCGCGGACCACCTGCTCGGTGAACAGCACCGGGATGGAGGCCTCGGTCGCCGATCTGGTCAGCACCGCGCGGTTACCGACGTCGTCGAGCCGGGCATGCTCATGCGCGTCGAGCACGTCGATCGACGAAACCCGCCGCGTCGGGTCGGCGGTCATCGCCAGCAGAACGCGTCGCAGGCGCTCGATCAACGTGTGGATGCTCTGCTCGTCGAACACATCGGTGCGGAACTCGACCGTTCCGCCGATTCCGGCGGGCTCGCCGACCTCGTCGAAGCGCTCGGCCAGCGAGAAGCCGAGATCCATGCGTGCGGTGTTCGTGTCGACCGGCAGCGACGCGACCTGCAGGCCCTCCAGTTCCAGACCCGCCGCAGGATCGCTGTTTCCGGCGAACTGCCAGCCCACCAACACCTGGATCAGCGGATGATGAGCCAATGACCTCGTCGGGTTGAGACGCTCCACGAGCACCTCGAAGGGCACGTCCTGGTGCTCGTAAGCGGCCACGCTGCGTCGGCGCACCTGGCCCAAGAGTTCACTGGTGGTGGGATCCCCCGACACGTCGACACGCAGCACCAGGGTGTTGATGAAGAAGCCCACCAGCTCGTCCAGGGCGGGATCGCGCCGCCCGGCGATCGGGAACCCGATGGCCACCTCGGGGCTGGCGCTGAGCTTCGACAGCAGCACCGCCAGCGCGGCCTGGACCATCATGAAACTCGTCGCCTTGTGCTCGCGCGCCGCCCGCGCGACCTGCTGCTGCAACTCGGCCGGCCAGTCGACGACCACGCTGGCCCCGCGCTGACCTGCCACCGGCGGGTAGGGCCGATCGGTGGGCAGCTCGAGGCGTTCGGGCAGGCCGGCCAGTTCCTGCTCCCAATAGGTCAGCTGGGCGGCGATCGGGCTGTCGCTGTCGTCGAGATCACCCAGCTGCGCGCGCTGCCACAGCGTGTAGTCGACGTACTGCACCGGCAACGGCTCCCAGCGGGGCGCGCGCCTGGAGTACCGGCCGGCGTACGCGACGCCCAGATCCCTGATCAGCGGAGCGATCGACCAGCCGTCGGCGGCGACGTGGTGAACCACCGCCACCAGTACGTGTTCATCGAGGCCGAGCCGGAAAAGCGTTGCCCGCAACGGAATTTCAGAGGCCAGTTCGAAGCTGTGACGCACTGCGCCACCGATGGCCTCATCGAGGCGAGCCGGCGACCAGCCGGTGGCGTCGACGACATCCCAACCGAAGTCGGCGCGTTCGGAAGGGACCACCAGTTGCTGGGGGGTTCCCCCCGGCGCGGCGAGCAGCGTGCGCAGGCTCTCATGGCGGTCGACCACATCGGCGAGCGCGCCGCGCAACTCCTCGGTGTCGAGGAGCCCGCGCAACCGCAGCGCGGCGGCGAGGTTGTAGACCGGAGAAGGGCCCTGCAGCTGGTCGATGAACCACAACCGCTGCTGGGCGTACGACAGCGGCACCACGTCGGGCCGCGGCACGGGCACCAGGGGTGCAAGCCGACGCGAACCCACACCGATACGGCGCACCAACTCGGCGACGGTGGGCGCGTCGAACACGGTGGGTACCGACAGATCGGCATCCAGTGCGGTGTTGATCGCCGCGGAAAGGCGCATCGCCAACAGCGAATCGCCACCCAGGTCGAAGAACGAGTCGTCGACGCCGACGCGGTCCAAGCCCAGCACGTCGGCATAGATGCCGGCCACGATCTCCTCGACGGCGGTGCCCGGGGCCCGGTAACCGTCGACCTCCTGGGACTCCGGCGCCGGCAGGGCGCGGGTGTCCAACTTGCCGTTGGACGTCAAGGGCAGCGAGGGCAACACGACCACCGCTGCGGGGACGAGGTAGGCCGGCAGCAGCTCGCCGAGCTGCGTGCGTATCTCGGCGGGCTGCGCCGTGCCGGTCACATAGCCCACGAGGCGCTTGTCTCCTGGCCGGTCCTCGCGGGCGATCACCACCGCCCGGTCGACCCCGTCCAGCCCGGCCAACGCGGCCTGGATCTCGCCGAGCTCGATGCGGTACCCGCGAATCTTGACCTGCTCGTCGGCACGCCCGAGGTACTGCAGCTGCCCGTCGGCGCCCCAGCGCACCAGATCCCCGGTGCGATACATCCTCATTCCGGGCTCGCCGAACGGGCATGCCACGAAGCGCGTCCCGGTCAATCCGCCGCGTCGGACGTACCCACACGCCAACCCGTCACCGGCCACATACAACTCACCGACCACACCGACCGGGACCGGGCGCAACCAACCGTCCAGCACGAACAGCGCCGCACCGGGCACCGGCGAACCGATCGGCACCACATCGACGCCCGCGGTCAACGGCGCGCTGATCGCGACGCACATCGTCGTCTCGGTCGGACCGTAGGCATTGATCATCACCCGTCCGGGCGCCCACCGTTCCACCACCTCGGCCGGGCACGCCTCACCGGCCATCACCACCGCCGTCGACTCGAGGCCGTGATCCGGGAGCATCGCCACCGCCGACGGCGTCTGGGTCAGCACGGTCACCTGTTCGGCGACCAGGACGTCGTGCAGGTCCGGCGGCGACATGACCACCGCTTCGGGCACCACCACCAGCCGCCCGCCGCGCAGCAGCGCACCGAAGATCTCCCACACCGACACGTCGAAGGCCAGCGAGTGGCACAGCGACCACACCCCCGCCGAGGGCAACCCGGCGTCCAGCGATGCGAGCAACCGGGTGACACCCCGGTGAGTGACCGCGACGCCCTTGGGGGTGCCGGTGGTGCCCGAGGTGTAGATCATGTACGCGACGTCGTCGCCCGCGGGCGCCGGCAATGCGGTGCCGGGTTGAGACTGGACGCGGGGATCGCCCACATCGATCACCGGGACTTCGCACCCGCTCAGCAGGCCGGCCGACTCCGCCGTGGTCACCGCGGCCGTCGGCGCGGCGTCGGCGATGACGAACTTGATACGGGCCTTCGGCACCGAGGGGTCGATCGGAAGATATGCCGCGCCCGTCTTGAGTATCGCCAGGATCGCGGTGACCGCGGCCGCCGAACGCTCGACCAGTAGCGCGACACAGTGACCCGGTCCCACGTCCTGACCGATGAGCAAGTGCGCCAGTCGATTCGACGCCTCGTCGAGCTCGCGGTAGGTCGTCGACCGACCCCCGGAACTCACCGCCACCGCGTCCGGGGTGCGGGCCACCCACTCGGCGAACAAAGCCGGGATGGAGACCGGCGGGACCGCCGGCCGGGTCAGCGCCGCGCGGTGGCCGGCCTCATCCAGGTGGACACGCGCAGGCTCGTCGAGCAGATCCACCGACGAGAGCAACCGGCCCGGGTCCTCGGCCATCGCCAGTAGCGCCCGCTCCAAGCGCGCGGCGAGATCGCGGACATCACTGTTCGCGAAGAACTGTCCGGGACCCGCCGTGCTGAGGAAGAGATCGTCGCCGTCCCTGAAGAAGACCAGCGCGAATTCGACGGGGCCGGCGTGGGTGAGCGTTCCGGTCGCCGCGGCGTCGGCGAGATAGCCGGTGTGTGTGGCCGGGATGAAGTTGATGACCACACGGTTCGAGGCCTGTCCCGAGCCACGCAGAGTCGCCTTGTAGTCGATCGAGTGGACGGGGAATCGCTGATGTTCCAGCGCGTCCTTCATCTGTGTGTCCACCCGCAGACAGAAATCGGAGACGGACAGTTCCGGTGAGGCCTTGAGCACCAGCGGCACGAATCCCGACACCATGCCGGGCACCAGTTGGATCTCCGGTCGCACACGCCTGCTCACCGGGAAGTCGAGCACCACCTCCGGGCTCTCGGTGTCGTACGCACGCACCAGGAGCGCGCACGCCGCCGTAATCACCGACGACCGACGCACCCCGAGGCTCCGGTACAGCGCTCGGAGCCCCGCCACGGCGGCGGGGTCGAGCCGAACCGGTGCGCGGGACTCCTCGTCGTGGTCGTCGACGACGGCATCGGCCAATCGGTAGCGCGGTTCGCTCTCCGGCGGGAGGTTCTGCGTCCAATACGCCGAATCGTCGAGGTAATCGGTCGAGGATTCGTAGGTCAGTTCGCAGTCGATGAGATCCCGCAGCGATCCGAAGAAGGCATCGGGTACCGGCGCGTTCGCGGCGATGGCGGAATAGATCTCCGCCATCCGGTGACACACGAGTGGGATACCTACCCCGTCGATCACGATGTGGTGGCAGCACACGAAGAGGTAGTGCTCGTCCACCCGTGTCTGCAACAGGGCCCAGCTGAACAGCGGGCCGTCCAGCGGCATCAACGTGCGCTGGATCGCCGAGATCGTCCGGTGGACTTCCTGCTCAGGGTCCGGCGAATCGATCAGGTCGTAGCGGGCAAGGGGCACGTCCGGGTAGTCGACCGCTCTCTGGAAGACCTCGCCGTCCACCTCGAAGAAGGCGGCTCGAAGCGGCTCGGCCTCGCGCACCGCCTGGACGATGGCCCGTTGGAGGAGGCCCGGATCGATGTCGCCCTCGATGCGCAGGAGCTCGCCCAGCTGCCACTTCGCACCGAAGCCACCCGTCTTCTGCGCAAGCCAGATGTCGAGCTGGCCCCGCGTCAGCGGAAGTGCCCGGTCGTCGAGTTCCATGCGCCCCCCCCACTCCATCGGGACTACCGGCCAGGAGCCCGACTCGGTCCGCCTCTCGCGTGGACACGAGTCGGATCGCTTCCCGAAACCGTACTGCTGTTGGACGCGACGGGCCCAGCTTTGGCAAAGTTTTGCGGTGCGACTCCTGACCTAGTTCAGTACCTGGTACACCGACCGCGGCGCAACGAGTGGTTTGCATGAAATAGCAAGTAAATATCGGCCTGTGCCGCCGGTTACCGCTGTGGAGGTGACCACTCGGCGACGCCGAGGCGACGTCCCGGTTAGTTACACCAGCGAACAACTGCCCGGCCTTCGACCCCGCCACTCAGCAATGGCGGACGGATATCGGAAGATCGCCGGCCGCCACAGCGTGGTGACTTACCCTTCAGACGTGGAGTCTCCGACGCGCACTGTCGACGGCCCCGCCATCCGTGCCGACGGCCTGACCAAACGGTTCGGCAGTGTCGCGGCAGTCGCGGACCTGAATCTGACCGTCACACCCGGCGAGGTGTTCGGGTTCCTGGGGCCCAACGGGGCAGGCAAGTCGACGACGATCCGCATGCTTCTCGGGTTGATACGCCCGACCGGGGGACGTGCCGCGATATTCGGCTGCCCTGCCGAGGACGTCCGTCGGTCCCATCGTCACCTCGCGTACGTGCCCGCTGATGTCGCGCTGTGGCCGGAGTTGACGGGAGCCGAGATCCTCGAGCTGCTCGGTCATGTGGGCGCAGGTGTCGACGTTGCCTACCGCGACGAGTTGGTCGCCCGTTTCGATCTCCGCCTCGACAAGCCGGCCAGAACCTACTCGACCGGTAACCGGCAGAAGGTGGCTCTCGTCGCCGCCTTCGCGACCCGGGCTCCGCTTTTGGTGCTCGACGAGCCGACGAGCGGCTTGGATCCGTTGATGGAACGGGTGTTTCGCGACTGTGTCGCAACAGCACGCGACCGCGGCCAGACGGTGTTCCTCAGCTCCCACCAGCTCGCCGAGGTGGAAACCCTGTGCGACCGGGTGGCGATCCTGCGGGCCGGGCGACTCGTCGAGATCGACAGCATCGCGGACCTGCGCCGGTTGCGCAGGACGGTGGTCGAGGTGTCCTACCGCGGCGCACCACCGTCCCTCGGGGACATCGCCGGTGTGTCGAGCGTCGAGGCGCTCGACGGCGACCGGATGCGGTTCAGCCTCACCGGTCCACCGGCGGCCGCACTTCGAGCGCTGGCCACGGCGGACGTCACCACGCTCGCGGTGCGCGAACCGACACTCGAGGAGATCTTCCTCGAGTACTACGGCGAGGCTCGGCGATGACAGCGGTGGTGCCTGACCCCGCACCGGGGCGCGCTGTGCGCAGGCTCGCGGTGCGCCGGCTTCGCCGCAGCGCCGCAGCGGCGGCCGTGACCTGCGGAGCTGTGTCGGCGCTCTTCGCCGGCCAGTACGAGGCGATCCGCAGGTCGCTGGACGACGCGGGCTTCCATGACCTCGCCGGGAACCCCATCGAACGAGTCCTGCTGGGCCCTCCGGTCGCACTCGACGACCCCGGCGGCTTCACCGTGTGGCGCACCGGCACCGCTGCCCTGGCTCTGGCGAGCGCCTGGGGCGGGCTCGCCGCCACCCGTGTCACCCGCGGCGAAGAGGATGCGGGCCGGTGGAATCTGCTTCTCGGTGGACGGCTGGGGGTGGCCGACGTGGTCATCCGTCACCTGATCGCCCTCGCCGGATCCTCGACGATGATCGGCGGGGCCGTCACGGCGGGCCTCCTGGCGGGCCGTACCGACCGAGCCGGAGCGCTGGTCCACGGCGCCGGGATCGCCTGCGCCGCTGCGACTTCTGCGGCCACAGGTGTGCTCGCCGCACAGGTGATGCCGAGTCGATCCGCAGCGACAGGGCTGACGGTCGGGGCTCTGGGAGCAGGCCTGGCGCTGCGGATGGTCGCCGACAGCTCACCTCGACTGGGATGGTTGGCCTGGCTGACGCCGTTCGGCTTGGCGGCACGCTCGGCGCCGTTCGCCGCGAACCGCATCGTCCCGCTGGCCGTGGCGGGCTCGTTCCCGATCGTGCTGGCGGGCGCGGCCGTCGTCGCGGCGCGCCGCCGCGACCTGGGCGCAGGCATCGTGCCGGCACCGGGCGACCGCCCTGCGCGAACCCGGTTGCTGCACGGCGTCCACGGATTCGCGCTCCGCCGCACCGCGCGGACGACGCTCGGCTGGGCGACGGGCATCACAGCGGCATTCCTCATGGCGGGCGCGATGCTCGCCTCGGTTCTGCAGTATTTTCAGGCGAATCCACGGTTCGAAGAGCTTGCCGCCGCCGCGGGAGTGACCGGCCTCGACTCGGTGAATGCCTTCGTTGCTCCGTTGTTCAGCCTGCTCCCCGTCCCCACCGGCCTCTACGCCGCGCTGCGCCTGGCGACGATGATCGCCGACGAGAAGGCGGGGCGATGGACCCTGCTCCTCGCCCAGCCGATCTCTCGCGTTCGGCTGGTGTCCGCTGAAATCGCGGTCACCGCGGCGGGGGTCGTCGCCCTGCACGGCTCTGCCGCGGTCGCCATGTGGGGCGGCGCCAAGATCACCGGCGCCCCGTTGTATTTCGCCGATTCACTTGCCGGTGCAATGAATCCCCTCCCCGTGGCATTGCTCGCCGTGGGGGCCGCCGCGGTGGGAGCGGGCTGGCGGCCGACCGCCACCGGCGCGATCGGCGCACTGCCCATCGTGGGCGGATTCCTGGTGAACGCGGTGGTGCCGGCGCTGAACGCACCGGCCTGGGTTGCCAACCTGTCGCCGTGGGCCCACCTCAGCGCTGTACCCGCGGCACCGCCCCGATGGGAGGGCAGCGCCCTCCTGCTGCTCACCGGAGCGCTCCTGACCGCATGCGGCGTCTACGGCTACGCCGGGCGCGATGTGACGACGTGAATTCAGGGCACCGTGGAGGGCGGAACCGGGGGTTCCCCGGCATATCGTTTGAATTGGCGAAGAGCGGCGCGCGTGCTCGTCGTAAGCCGGGGTCAAGTACCAGATGCGGGCGTACAGTGTCAGCAAACGCTGGTCGATGACAGCGCGATGTCCCGCGTTGCAACGGAGGGAAATCCAGATGGGTTTGATACCGAGCATCAACGACTGGAAGGTTTCGGTCGAGGAATCCTACGAACTGCTAAGGCGCGCAGTCACAGCGCTCGAAAAGCTTGCGGCAGAACAGGAGCGCACCAATGACCTGTACGCCGAAGTGAACGAGGCCGCCCTGCTGGAACCGCGAAACGCGAGCAGCCTGTAACTGGAGCAAACGCACGGGGACCAGGGAAGTTCCATGCCGTGTAGCCAATACCGAATGAGCTGCGTATCGGCAGCGATGTCCCCGGTCAGCGCGGTGTCTCTGGATTGCCACTCGTGGGAGGCGAAATGAGCGGACCCGAGAAACTCGACTTCTTCACCGACAAATCGGTCGTCGACGACCCGTACAAGTACTACGACGCGATCCGTCACTGCCCGGTGTGGCGCGAGCCGGCGCACGGCGTGGTGATGGTGTCAGGGTACGACGAGGCCGTCGCGGTGCAGCGCGACACCGAGAAGGTCATGTCGGTCTGCAACATCGTCAGCGGCCCGTGGTCGGGGATTCCGGTCGACCCCCACAGTGACGACATCTCGGAGGTGATCGAGAAGCACCGCGGGCGGATCACGTTCGGCGATTACTTCATCACCTTCGATCCGCCCCGGCACACTGCGCACCGTTCGTTGTTGAGCCGGTTGTTCACGCCCAAGCGGCTGAAGAACAACGAGGACTTCCTGTGGCGTCTCGCCGACGAGCAGATCGACACGTTCGCCGCGGACGGCAGGTGCGAGATCGTCCTCGACTACAACTTCCCGTTCACGCTCGACGCGATCACCGACCTGCTCGGTGTCCCCGAGGCCGACCGTGAGCGATTCCGCCGCGCTGCGAGGGCCAGCAGACTCGAAGGCGAACGCAGCGGTTTCGTCGGCGTGAAAGAGGAGTGGTTCGTCGCGTACGTCGAGGCTCGGCGGCGCGAGCCGCGCGAAGATGTCCTCACCGAGCTTGCCCTGGCGAAATATCCGGACGGCACGACGCCCGACGCGATCGACGTGGCCCGCGTTGCCACCTTCATGTACGCCGCCGGTCACGGCACGACGATCGACCTGTTGAGCCTCGCGGTGCTGATGCTGGCGGAACGACCGGACCTGCAGGAGCAGCTGCGTGCGGACCACTCGAAGATCTCCCCCTTCATCGAGGAGATGCTTCGCTTCGAGAGCCCGATCAAGTCCAATTTCCGCATGGCGCGACGCCCCACCAGGATCGGCGACGTCGACGTGCCTGCCGGCACCAGCGTCCTCGTGATGAACGGTGCGGCGAATCGCGATCCACAGCGGTTCGACCAGCCCGACGAGTTCCGCCTCGACCGCCCGAACATATTGCACCACATCGCGTTCGGCCGCGGTGTGCACACCTGCCCCGGCGCCCCGATCGCACGCGCCGAAGTACGGGTGAGTCTGGCGCGGATCCTCGACCGGATGGCCGACATCCGGCTCTCCGAAGCCCACCACGGTCCGGCCGGTGACCGCCGGCTGCAGTGGGACCGCACCTTCTTGTTCCGGCGACTCAAGGAAGTGCACCTGGAGTTCACTCCGGTGTAGTGGACTGCGCCGACCGGGTCCGCCTTCCAGAACGCTGCACACAGAACTGCAGTTCTCGGCCTTTCGGAACATCGGTGTGATTGAGTCCGGGTAGCCGCCGTCATTTGCTGCCGGCGTCACCGATTCCGGGGGTCTGCGCACATGAGAGATCGGTGGACTGGTGCGGCTGTCGCCCTCGCCGTCGCGGCTTTGACGGCGGCCGGATGCTCGCCGAACGATTCTCCCGGTGGCGAATCCGACGACCGCGGTGCCGAAGCCCGATCCTCGGTACTCCGTATCAAGGACCGCGGCGTGACCGCCGAGGGAGGAACGGTCTACGTTCTGCAGCCCCAAGATTTCGATTCGCTGGATCCGGCCAACAACTACCGCACCAACTCCAGTGAGGTGGGGCGGCTCATCTACCGGACGTTGACGTTCATCAAGGACACCCCGGGCGAGGAGCCGTCGATTCAGCCCGATCTGGCCGAGGCGCTCGGCACTCCGAGTGACGACGGGCGCACCTGGACGTACCGGCTGCGGGCGGGCCTGGTGTACGAGGACGGCCGACCGATCACCGCGCGGGACATCAAGTACGGTGTGAAGCGCTCCTTCGACAGAGGCGTTTTTCCTCTCGGGGCGACGTGGATGCCTGACCTCCTGGAGAACGACACGGGTTTCGAAAGTCCTTATGCCACTGGGGCGAAGGACCTCACATCGGTCGAGACGCCGGATGACCGGACGCTGATCTTCCACTTCCGGGGGTCGCAGACCGACGCGGACTGGATCATGTCCCTGCCTTACACGGCACCGGTGCCCGCGGACAAGGACACGAGGCAGGCATACGGCGACCGTCCCGTCGCAACGGGGCCGTACAAGATCGACACCTACACACGCGGCACGTCACTCACGTTGGTGCGCAACGAGCAATGGTCGTCCACCAACGATCCCAACCGACCCGCGCATCCCGATCGCTTTGAATTCGAGCTGAACGCCGACGGAGCCGCGGCCGGCGAGCGTCTCATCAAGAGCGAGGGTGACGACGCCTTCGCGGTCCCGCTGGACGGCATACTTGCCGTGAGCAACTTCGGGAAAGCACAGGAACCCGAGATCGAGCCGCGGTTCATCAACGGGCCCGGTTTGTGTGTCGACTACCTCGTGATGAACACCCAGACGGTCACGGATCCCGCAGTCAGGCACGCCATCGCACTGGCCATCGACCGGCAGAGCATCCAATCCTTCTACGGCGGCGATGTCTACGGCTCGATCGTCGACTCGGTGATCCCGCCGGACGTTCCCGGTTATGTCGCATCGAACCTGGCACTGAAGCCCGGCGGCGACCCCGACGGGGCCAAGGCGCTTCTCGAAGGCAAGTCGGTGGCACCGCTGCACATGGCCGTCAGTGACTCGCCGAGCCCCGCTCATGAAAAGGAGATCGCCCAGATCCGGGCCAACCTCGAGGCGGCCGGCCTCGACGTCGTCGTCGATGCACACCCCGAGGAGGATCTTTCCGCTCTCGTCGAGGGCGCCGAGGGTTGGGACATCGACCCTTCCGGAGGCTGGTGTCTTGACTGGCCGACGGCGGCTTCGGCGGTCCTGCCACTGATGGGCCCCAACGACGACGGATCCACGTGGGGGTCGAGCAATCCGGCGAAGTACTTCGATCCCCGGTTGTCCGGTCAGTTGCAGGAGCTCAAGTCATCGACCGAAGATTCGGCTGCGACGGCGAGCAGGTTCGTCGACATCGCCGACGAGATCCAGACGACGGCGTGGCCACTGCTGCCGACGCTGCTGTCGAACGACCCGGAGGTCGTGGGCGAGAACGTGACGAACGTCGGCATCTCGCCGCTCTTCGGCCAGGTCGATCTGAACACCCTCGCAGTGCGGCGGTGACCACATGATCGCGTTCGATGACGAACAACTGCATCGTTCTCCCGTGCACAAGCGGTTGGGAATGACCGTCGTCGAGCACAAACCGGGCCTCGCCATCGTGTCCATGCCGCTGAGCGAGGACGTGCGCGGATTCTTCGAAGGCAGCGTGCACGGCGGAATGCTCGCCACGCTCGCGGACGTGGCCTGCGCGACGTGCCTCGTCGGTTGCTACGACTATTCATCCGAGTTCACCGTGACGACGGACATGCACGTCCGTTACTACCGGCAGCCGCACGGAGGCCCGCTGCGCGCGGAGGCCGAGATGGTCCACAACGGACGCACCCTTCTCAGTGCGGAGTGCGCGGTGTTCGACGCCGAGAATCGGGTCCTCATCCGGTCCAGTGCGACGTACACCCGGATCTCGAAACAGGGCCGTGCCGTGCCGGCCGAGAAGTGACACCAGCCGGCTGTACAGAGATCTTGTGGGGCGGGCGGGGCTCGAACCCGCGACCTACGGATTATGAGTCCGCGGCTCTAACCGACTGAGCTACCGCCCCCGTCGTACGACGACCTCGACAGTAGCGCCTGCACCCATCGCGGGCGACGCGGTGGTATCCCGCTTCCCAGCGCCCGATCACTCCCTCACCTGGCGGCTGACCAGACCCTCCAGCGTCCGGGAATCGATCACCTCGCCGTGGTCGCCGTGGTAGATGCGATAGTCCTCGACCGTGTCCGCATCACCAGGGTGGGGAACATTCGTCGTGCCACTGTCCGTGCTGACGATGGTGATCCAGTTGCCGGAGTTCGAGTCCAGGATCGTGTCACCCTCCTGAATCTGCTCCAGCGCCACCTGTTCTGTCGCGTGTTCCGAACTCATGTGACCACTCTCCCGGTTCCGGCCTTCAGGCGAACACCGTCTGCCCATCTTCGTCGACCAGATACCGCTCCGTGCCGGATTCGACGCGAGCTGCATCGGCACCCAGCGCGACGGCGATCTTGTTGGCCGCGTTGCGCATCACGTCGAGCGTGAGCTCGGCCGCCTCCGCCTCGGAGAAGCACTTGCGCACCCCACGGGACACCTGTGCGTCGATGTCCGAGGGCGTCCACAGCAGCGCGTCGACGTAGCGCAGCGCCGCCTTGTGCCGGTCGGTGAGCCGAGTCGACGACTCGTAACGCTCGATGTCGCCGTACAGTTCCTCCGACCCGCCCGCGTCGAGCGCCTTCTCCTCGCGCAACGACTGGCACAACCGGCAGTTGTGCTGCGTCGCTCCGCGCAACCGCACCACCTCCGTCGTCACCGGGTCGAGCTTGCGCAACCGCGCCACCGCGGGCACGAACTCGCCGAGCAGCACCTGCGCCGGGTCGGTGTCGGGGTCCCAGGCCACCTCGGGACCGTTGCCGGGCCTGCCCATGCCCAGCGCCTCGAACCCGGCCCACACCCTGGGCACGAAGTCGGCGATGAACGTCGCGGCCACGATGCGCAGGGCGCGGTCCCCCGCCGCCGACAGCAGCATCTTGCGCTGACCGTCGCCGATCCCCGACACGTCGGTCGCGAACTGCTCCGCGAACGCCGACACCACCGATTCGCAGTCGGACTTGCCGTCGAACAGATCGACCTGACAGGGCAGCGGTTTGAGCTTCAGCGTGCGGCCGCACGTCAGCCGGATCACCGCGTCGAGACGCAGATCTCCGGACGACAGACCGACCAGGCGACCCAACAGCCCGAAGAGCTCACCGTCCTGCATCGTCGAATTATTGCGCCTGACTGACCGACGACATGTGGAAGTCGGGAATTCGCAGGGTCGGCATCGCCGCCCTGGTCGCCCAGTCGCCCCATTCACGCGGCAGCGTCACCTCGCTGACGCCGGCCTGGGTAGCCCGCCGCAGCAGATCCAGCGGGCTTTCGTTGAAGCGGAAGTTGTTGACCGCCGCGGTCACCTCGCCGTCCTCGATCAGGTACACCCCGTCGCGGGTGAGGCCCGTCAGCAGCAGCACCGTGGGATCCACTTCGCGCATGTACCACAGCGTGGTGAGCAGCAGCCCTCGTTCGGTGCCCGCGATCATGTCGGCGAGGTCGGTGTCGCCACCGGTCATCAGCAGATTGCCGGCAGGCACGGCGACCGGAGCGCCGAACTCGGCGGCCGCCGCTCGCGGGTAGGCGAGCGTGCTGACCGTGCCGTCGCGGATCCAGTCCACCCGGTCGATGTCCATCCCGTTGTCGAAGACCGACATGCGCTCCGAGGAACTGCCGACCGCCACGAACGGTGTGCACGCCAGGCCCGGCGCGGCGGGATCCGAGTACAGCGTCAGCGGCAGATCGGTGAGCCTCTCCCCCAACCGGGTCCCCCCGCCCGGCGCCGACAGCGCGGTGCGCCCCTCTTGCGCGCCGCGCCCGTCCATCGTCCAGCCCAGGTAGATCATCATGTCGGCGACGGTCGACGGCGGCATGAGCGTCTCGTACCGCCCGGCGGGCAGCTCGACGGCGCGGTCGGCCCACCCCAACCGCAGATCCACCTCCTCGAGCAGGGAATCCGTTGCGACATTGACGAAGTCGGGTGTGCCCACCCCCGCCCAGGCGCTGGCGCTGCCGCGTTTGGCGTTGATCTCCACCGAACCCGTCGGCTGCGTGTAACGCCTGCGCAGCCCCGACGACGTCGCGACGAACGTCGTCTCGACGATGTGGCGGGCATAGCCGTAGAGCTGGTCGGCGCCCCGGAACCCGCGCGCCAGCGTGCCGGCCACCCCGGCGAACGCCTCGGCACCCGTTGCGGGTACCGGCGTGTCCCAGTCCCCCGGCTGGTCGCCCCCGGGCAGCAGTGGTGCGCTGTCGCGGGCCTCGGGCGCCGACGCCGCGGCGTCCTGTGAGGCCGCCACCAGCCCTGCGATCGCCTCCGGGTCCACCTCACTGGAGCTCACCGATCCGACGTGGGCCCGGTTGCCCTGTCGGACAATCGAAATGACGGTGATACGGCGGCTGGTGGTGTCCCCGTTGGTGGTCATCGAGTTGCCCGCCCACCGCAGTGCGGTGTCGGACCGGTCGGTCACCAGCACCATCGTCTCGTCGGCCCGGCCGCGCTGCGCCGCGACCGCCAGCACCGTCTCGACCACCTGCTGCGGACTGATCATCGGCGCACCCCGATCGGCGTCTTCGCTGCGCTCATCGGCCGCCCTCGTCCCGGGTGTTCAGCACAGTGATTCCCCGGAACAGCGCCGCGGGGCAACCGTGACTTACGGCGGCGACCTGCCCGGGCTGTGCCTTGCCACAGTTGAACGCCCCGCCGAGCCGCCACGTCGACGGCCCGCCGACGGCTTCGAGCGCGCCCCAGAAGTCGGTGGTCGTCGACTGGTAGGCGACGTCGCGCAGCTGGCCGTCGAGGCGGCCGTCGCGGATGCGGAAGAACCGCTGCCCGGTGAACTGGAAGTTGTATCGCTGCATGTCGATCGACCAGCTCTTGTCACCGACGATGTAGATGCCGTCGGCGACCCGGCCGATGAGATCTGCGGTGCTGACGTCCTCGGCCGCCGGCTGCAGTGAGACGTTGGCCATCCGCTGGATCGGCACATGGTGCGGCGAATCCGCGTACGAGCATCCGTTCGAGCGCTCCACCCCCAGCCGCGGGGCGAACACCCGGTCCAGCTGGTAGCCGACGAAGATGCCGTCACGCACCAGGTCCCACCTCTGCGCCTGCACGCCCTCGTCGTCGTAGCCGATGGTGGCCAGTCCGTGGACGACGGTGCGGTCGGCGGTCACGTTCATCACCGGCGACCCGTAGCGCATGACGCCCAGCTTGTCGGGCGTCGCGAACGACGTCCCCGCGTAAGCCGCTTCGTACCCGATCGCCCGGTCGTACTCGGTGGCGTGGCCGATCGACTCGTGGATGGTCAGCCACAGGTTGCTCGGATCGATCACCAGATCGGTCGGCCCAGCCGTGACGCTCGGCGCCTTCGCCTTCTCGGCCAGCAGCGAGGGCAGCTGGGCGAGCTCACCGGTCCAGTCCCAGACGTCGTCACCGGCGACGGCCTCCCAGCCGCGCCCGGTCGGCGGGGCCAGGGTGCGCATGGTGTCGAAGCCGCCTGCCGACGCGTCGACGGTCACCGCGTCCAGCGCCGACTGCACCCGCACCCGCTGCTGGGTGATCGAGGAGCCGTATGTGTCGGCGTAGAACGTCTGCTCCTTGGCGGCGTACAGGTGCGCCGACACGTGGTCCACGCCGTCGGCGGCCAGCAGCCGGCCCGAATACTCGTCGAGGACGCCGATCTTGTCGGCCAGCGGCACCGCGAAGGGATCGATGCGGTAGTCCGACACCCAGCTGGCGTCGCGGTACACCGGTTCGGCGGCCAGCTCGACGCGGTCGGCGTTCAGCGGCGCCAGCGTGCGCGCGACCGCCACGGCCCGGCGCGCCGTGGCGACCGCCACCGCAGGGTCGAGTTCGGCGTGCGATGCGAATCCCCACGTGCCGTCGACGATCACCCGTACCGCCAGGCCGATCTCCCGGTCCACGACCGCCGACTCCAGTTCGCCGTCGCGCAGTTGCACCAGTTCGGTGGTGATGCGATGTATTCGCAGGTCGGCATGGTCGGCCCCGGCCGCCAGCGCCGCCGACAGGGCGGCATCAGCGAGCTGACCGCGGGGCAGCGACAGGAAGTCGGCATCGACGTGTCGGGACGCTGTCACGGCATCTACCGTAGTGGCGGCCCGGCCGGACCGCTTTAATGACCCGATGGGGATCCGGCGGGTGCGGACGGCGGCGTTGGGCTACGCCCTGCTGGCGCCCAGCCTGTTCGGCGTGGTCGTGTTCCTGCTGCTGCCCATGCTGGTGGTGCTGTGGCTGAGCCTGTACCGGTGGGATCTGCTCGGTCCGATCGAGTTTGTCGGACTGGGCAATTGGGCCTCGGTGCTGACCGATGCCTCGTTCGCCACGTCGCTGGTGGTCACCGTGCTGTTCATCGCGATCGTGGTGCCCGCGCAGACCCTGCTGGGTCTGCTCGCCGCCGCGGTGCTGTCCCGCGGACTGCCCGGGACCGGTTTCTTCCGCACGCTGTACGTGCTGCCGTGGATCTGTTCGCCGCTGGCGATCGCCGTGCTCTGGCGCTGGATCCTGGCGCCGACCGACGGCGCGCTGAGCACCGCGGTGGGCCGCAACATCGAATGGCTGACCGATCCGGGCCTGGCGCTGCCGGTGGTGTCGGCGGTGACGGTGTGGACGAACGTCGGCTACGTCACGCTGTTCTTCCTCGCCGGCATCTCGAACATCCCGGCCGACGTGCACAACGCGGCCCGCACCGACGGCGCCGGTGGCTGGCAGCGCTTCCGCCACATTACCCTGCCGATGCTGCGACCGACCACATTCTTCGTGCTGGTCACCGGGACCATCAGCGCTGCACAGGTATTCGACACCGTCTATGCGCTCACCGGGGGCGGACCGCAGGGCCGCACCGACCTGGTGGCGCACCGTATCTATGCCGAGGCGTTCGGCGCCGCGGCGGTCGGCCGCGCAGCTGTGATGGCCGTGGTGCTGTTCGTGGTGCTGATCGGCGTGACCCTGCTCCAGCAGCAGTACTTCCGACGGCGGATCACCTATGACGTCGCCTAGCCGCGCCGCCTCGGCGGTGGTGATCTATCCCGCCCTGGTCCTCGGCGCCCTGATCACCCTGACGCCGTTCGGGCTGGGTCTGATGACGTCGCTCACCTCGGCGCAGCAGTTCAACACCGACTCGCCGCTGTCGCTGCCCGCACCGCCGACGCTGCAGAACTATCTGGGTCTAAGCGACGCGGGATTCGGTCGCGCCGTCGTGGTGACCGCGTTGACGACGGCGGTGATCCTGCTCGGTCAGCTCACCTTCTCGGTGCTGGCCGCGTACGCCTTCGCGCGGTTGGACTTCCCCGGCCGTGACGCGCTGTTCTGGGTGTACGTCGCGACGCTGATGGTTCCGGCGACCGTCACGGTGGTGCCGCTCTACCTGATGATGGCCGAGGCCGGCCTGCGCAACACCTTCTGGGCGTTGGTGCTGCCCTTCATGTTCGGCTCGCCGTATGCGATCTTCCTGCTGCGCGAGCACTTCCGCGCCATCCCGGCCGACCTGATCAACGCCGCACGGCTGGACGGCGCCCACACGCTCGACATCATCACGCACGTGGTGCTGCCCGCCAGCCGGCCGATCCTGGTGACGCTCGGGTTGATCACCGTGGTGTCGCAGTGGAACAACTTCCTGTGGCCACTGGTGATCACCAGCGGCGAGCGGTGGCGGGTGATCACCGTGGCGACCGCCGCGCTGCAGACCCGCTACGACGCGCAGTGGACGCTGGTGATGGCGGCGACGACGATCGCGATCGTTCCGCTGATCGTGCTCTTCGTCGCGCTGTCGCGGCACATCACCCGCTCCCTCGTGGTGACGGGGATCAAATGAGGCCGCGCACCTCCACGCTCGCATTCGCCGGACTGGCGGCGGTGATGGCGCTGCTGATGGTGGCCGCGGTGCTGCTGGGCCGCACCACCGGCACCGACGGCCGCACGGTGGTCACGGTGCGGGTGTGGGACGACCGGGTGGCCGCGGCCTATCGGGAGTCCTTCGCCGAGTTCGGCCGCGAACATCCGGACATCGACGTGCGGGTGGACGTGGTGGCGTATTCGACGTACTTCGACACGTTGCGCACCGACGTGGCTGGCGGCGGCGCCGCCGACGTCTTCTGGCTGTCCAACGCGTACTTCGCCGAGTACGCCGACAACGGCCGGCTCCTCGACATCGGGAAGCTGCTGGGCCCCGGAGCCCTTCGGGCCTGGGAGCCGTCGGTGGTCAACCAGTTCACCCGCGGCGACACGCTATGGGCGGTGCCGCAACTCACCGACGGCGGCATCGCCGTGTTCTTCAACGCCGATCTCGTCGCCGCCGCGGGCGTCGAACTGACCGAACTGGTGACCATGCGCTGGTCCCCCGGCCCCGACGACACGCTGCGTGCGCTGCTGAGCAGGCTGACCGTCGACGATCGTGGCCGTCGCGCGGGCACGCCGGGTTTCGACCCGGGCCGCATCCGGCAGTGGGGCTACAACGCCGCCAACGACCTGCAGGGCATCTACCTCAACTACATCGGCTCGGCCGGCGGCGTCTTCACCGTCGGTGACCGCTTCGCGTTCTACAACCCGCAGGCCGTGGAGGCCTTCGCGTATCTGGTCGGCCTGATCAACGACGACCACGTCGCGCCGCCCGCGTCGGACACCAACGACAACGGAGACTTCTCCCGCAACCAGTTCCTGCAGGGCAGGATGGCGATGTTCCAGTCCGGCACCTACAACCTGGCGGCCATCGCCGAGCAGGCCCGCTTCCCCTGGGGCGTGGTGATGCTTCCCGACGGTCCGAAGGGCCGCGTCAGCGTGACCAACGGGATTGCGGCAGCGGGCAACTCGTCGACCGAGCACCCGGACGCGGTGCGGCAGGTGCTGGCCTGGATGGGCAGCAAGGCAGGCAACGAGTTCCTCGGCGCGCGGGGTGCGGCGATACCCGCCGTGCTGGCCGCCCAGCCGGTCTACTTCAACCACTGGCGCTCTCGCGGAGTCGACGTCTCGCCGTTCTTCCGGGTGCTGCGCGGCCCGCGGATCCCGGCCCCCGGCGGCGAGGGTTTCGCCGCCGGCTACCAGGCGATCAAGCCCTACTTCGACGAGATGTTCCTGGGTCGCGCCGACGTCACGCACAGCCTGGCCGACGCCCAGGCCGCGGCCAACGCCGCGGCCCGTCGCTGAATTTACGACGCCTTGTAACTGCTGCTGCCGAGCACCGTGAGCTCGAGGGCGAGCGCCGCACCGCACACCACGAACACCACCGCGAAGGCGATCGCGTCACGGCGGGCGGGCCGCGACGGCGCCGCCGAGATCTGTCCCGCCCCGCCGCGGGCGGTGATGGCGTCGCCCATCTCGTCGGCACGCCGCAGCGCGACGGTGATGGTGGCCGCCAGCAGGTCGATCACTTCGATGAGCCACCGCCGCCTGCGTGCCCGCCGGGTCGGCAGCTGCTGGCGGGGCCGCAGCCGGCGCGCCGCGTACAGGATGCGGAACTCGTCGATCAGCATCGGAAAAGCCCGCAGCGACATGGCGATCGCGACCGCCCAGTCGTCGACCGGCACCCGCAGCGCCCGCAGCGGCCTGCCGAGCGTCGCGACCGCGGGCGCGATGTCGGCGACGTTGGTGGTCCACGACACCATCGCCCCGAGTCCCAGCAGCACGATCGACAGCGCGGTGATGCGAAGGAAGTTGAACAACCCACCGAGTCCGACGTCCATAGCGCCGATTTCGATCACCGGGCTGCCGCCGGCGAAGGTGGCGGTCAGCCCGCCGAAGAACAACAGGATCCAGAGCCAGTACGGCACAGACGGCAGCGCCCCGCGGGGAACGCGTGCGAGTTTCGCGCCTGTGACGACGAGTACGCCGACCGCGGCGATCGGCGCCCACCCGGGGTAGAAGGTCAGCAGGAGTCCGATGGCGGCCACCACGAGCAGCTTGGTGCCCGCCCACATGTCGTGGATGACCGAAGTACCGGGCACAGGACGGAGCAGAACCACCGGTCGGCGCTGCTTGCGATTCGGTGCGGTCACGACACACCGCCTGCGGTCGTCGGCGCGGGCGCCAGTGCGCCGCCCTGCAGGTTGAGGGTGCGCGGGCACAGCTCCTCGAGTCCGGAGAAGTCGTGCGAGATCACCACCACGGTCAGGCCGTTGTTGCGACGCAGGTCGACCAACAACCTCAGCAGTCCCCGGGCACTGGCGGCGTCGAGCCCGGCCAGCGGCTCGTCGAGGATGAGCGCGCGCGGTGACCGGGCCAGCAGGCCGGCGAGCACCACCCGTCGGGCCTGGCCGCCGCTGAGCTGGTCGATCCGCCGGGTGGCCAGCGCGGCGTCGAGCCCGACGGCGGCAAGCGCCTTGCGCACCCGATCGTGATCGCGCGGGGAAAACCCTGCCGCCGAGGCGATTTCGGCATCGACGCGGCTGCGCAGCAACTGCAGCCGGGCGGCCTGGAACGAGAACGCCACCGCGCCGACGTGGTCGGAGACCGGCTCGCCGTCCAGTAGGGCCTGGCCGGTGGTCGGCACCGTCAGCCCCGCCATGATCCAGGCCAGGGTGGACTTGCCTGAGCCGTTCAATCCGTGGATGAGCACGCCGTCACCCTCGTGCACGACGACGTTGACGTCGCGCAGTGCCGTGGACGCCCATGGCGTTCCGCTGCCGTACTCGTGCCCGACGTCGATCAGCTCGAGCACGGGTGCGCCGTCGCGGTGGCCGGTGTCGGCCGACGGCGGCGGCGCCTCTGCGGTTTCCACCATCGGCATGTTGTCCGCGTCCCCGCCGTTGCCGGTCAGGTTCACGACGCGATCGGCCGAATCGGCCTCGTCGTTGTAGTGCGTGATGTGCACCAGCGACATCTCGTGGCGCCCGGTGAGACCGGACAGCACCGCCAGCAGCGACTCCCGGCCCTGCTGGTCCACCATGCTGGTGACCTCGTCGGCGATGAGCAGCCGCGGCTCGCGGGCCAGGGCCGCCGCCACGGCCAACCGCTGCAGTTCGCCACCGGACAGGCCGCCGGTGTCGCGCTCGGCGAGGCCGTCGAGCCCGACCTCCGCGAGCAGCCGCTCGACGTCGGGGGTCGTTCCGGGCGGCAACCCGAACACCACGTCGTCGGCCACCCGGGTGCCGAGGATCTGACTCTCCGGATGCTGCATGATCACCGCGGTCCCGCCAGGACGCCCGAGCCCGACGGCCCCCGGCCGGTCGACCGTGCCGCCGGTCGGATCGCGGCCGGCCAGCACGAGCATCAACGTGGTCTTGCCCGAGCCGTTGGCCCCGGTGATCGCCAGGTGCTCGCCGGGCTCGACCGTCAGGGACACCGGACCCAGCGCGTCGTGGTCGGCGCCGGGGTAACGGAAGCGCACGTCGGTCAGCCGGGCCGGCACCGGGGCGACCGCCCCACCCTCACCACCCGCCTCGAGCTTGTGCACGTCCGGGACGCCCATCAGGCGGTCGATCACCTTGGACAGCGCCCACCAGCCGACGAGTGTGACGAACAGGATGCTGAGCACTCCGAAGCCGCCGATCAGGAACTGCCAGTACCGCAGCGCCGTCGCGAACCCGCTCTTGAGCGCGTCGGCGGCCGGCTGCGTTTCGGGCACCAGCCCCCAGAAGTCGGGGATCCGCGCGATGATCGCGGCCAGACCGTTGATGTTGGCGGTCATCGTGTCGAAGATCAGGTTGCGCAGGCGGGACAGCACGGTCAGGGCCAGGACGGACGCCGCCCCGAATGCGGCGCCCGCGGCGAGTCCGGCGACGATCACCGTCGGGGTGCCGCGGCCGCGGCGTTTGATGATCCCGGTCAAGCCGCCGATGTAGGCGCAGTCGACGACGGTCATCATCCCGCCCATCCCGGCGATCAGGAAGGCGATCAGCCCGCCGGCGACGGTGGCCGTCACCAGCACCCGCAGCCGGTAGCGGTAGGCGAGCACGCCCATCGGCACGCTGCCGAGCAGCGACAGCGCCGCGGCGAAGGGCACCACGACCGCGATGATGGCGGTGGCCGCACACAGCGCCGCCATCACGGCGGCCTGGGCGAGATCTCCGGGCTGGAGCGATCCTGCGCGTCGAGGCTGCCTCGGCGGCTGGGTCGCGGTCATTGCACGATTCTGCCAGTCAGGCTCGCGCGGCCCTTCCCCGGCAGGTCGCGGCGCATCCCGCGCCTACATAGTAAATCTATGTATTATGGACCGCATGACCCCGCCTCCCGCCACCGAGGATGTCGGCGCCGACCGCGAGCAGACCGGCCCCGCGCACGAGTCGACCGGACCGACGCTGGGTTCCGATCTGCTGTCGGTCGTCGCCCGGATCAACCGGCTCGCCACCCAGCGGGTGCGGCTGCCGCTGCCCGTCGCCCAGGGCCGGCTGCTGTCCACCATCGAGGACCAGGGCGAGGCCCGCATCTCCGATCTCGCCGCGCTCGACCACTGCTCACAGCCCACGATGACGACGCAGGTGCGCCGCCTCGAAGACGCCGGCCTGGTGTCGAGGACCGTCGACCCCGGCGATGCGCGCGCGGTGCTGATCCGCATCACCCCGGCCGGCGTGCAGGCCCTCAAGCAGGTGCGCGCCGATCGCGGCGCCGCCTTCGACCCGTATCTCGAACGGCTCGACGAGGCGGGCCGCCAGACACTCGCCGACGCCGTCGTCGTGCTGCGCCGCCTGCTCGCCGACGCGGCGGCGCCCGCCAGGAAGACCACCGACTAACCGACCTCAGGAGGAAGCCGCCGCATGTGGCGCCAACCCAAGCCCGTCTGGGCCGTCGCCTTCGCGTCCGTCGTCGCGTTCATGGGCATCGGCCTCGTCGACCCGATCCTCAAACCGATCGCCGACAACCTCGATGCCTCCCCGTCACAGGTGTCGCTGCTGTTCACCAGCTACATGGCGGTGATGGGGGTGGCGATGCTCGTCACCGGAGTGGTGTCGAGCCGCATCGGCCCCAAGCGCACGCTCCTGATCGGATTGGTGATCATCATCGCCGGCGCCGGGTTGGCAGGGCTGTCCGACACCGTGGCGGGCATCGTCGGGTGGCGGGCGCTGTGGGGGCTGGGCAACGCGCTGTTCATCGCGACTGCCCTGGCCACCATCGTCAACTCGGCCCGCGGATCGGTCGCGCAGGCGATCATCCTCTACGAGGCGGCGCTTGGCCTCGGCATCGCGGTCGGTCCGTTGGTCGGCGGCGTGCTGGGGTCGATCTCCTGGCGCGGACCGTTCTTCGGGGTCTCGGCACTGATGACCGTGGCGCTGGTGGTCACCGCGATCCTGCTGCCCGCCACACCGCGAGCCGCCCACGCCACCACGCTGGCCGACCCGTTCCGGGCGCTGCGGCACCGCGGCCTGCTCGGGGTGTCGGTCACCGCACTGCTGTACAACTTCGGCTTCTTCACCCTGCTGGCGTTCACGCCGTTCCCGCTCGACATGGACGCACACGGGATCGGGCTGATCTTCTTCGGCTGGGGAGTGGCACTCGCCTTCACATCGGTGGTGGTCGCACCGCGGCTGCAGCACCGGTTCGGGACCCTGCCGGTGCTGATCGTCAACCTGCTGGCGATGACGGCGACCCTGGTCGTGATGGCCGTCGACACCGACTCCAAGGCGGTGCTCGCGACGTGCGTGGTGGTCGCGGGCCTGTTCATCGGCGTCAACAACACGCTGATCACCGAGACCGTGATGAAGGCAGCCCCCGTCGAACGCGGCGTCGCCTCGGCGGCCTACAGCTTCATGCGGTTCGGCGGCGCGGCGGTGGCGCCCTGGCTGGCCGGTGTCCTCGGCGAACAGGTGAGCGTGCACCTTCCGTTCTGGGTGGGCGCGGGTGCGGTGCTGGTCGCGGCCGGCGTGCTCGCGGCGACGCGCCGCCATCTGCCGAACCTCGACAGCGAGGATGAACGGGACGACCTCACCGAGGCCACCGCGGTCACGGTCGGCAGCGACAGCTGAAGTTCACATCGCGAACAGGTGGAACTGCGTCACCTGACGCGGCGAGAAGTTGTCGTCGGTGACCAGCACCACGCTCTGGCGGCCGTCGGACAGCTTCGGCCCCAGCGTCATTCCCTCGACATTGTCGAGGTGCCCGATGCCCGGAACCGCCGTCAGGTCGACGACGAGTTCCTTCCTCATCGCCGCGACCGGCGGGCCCGCGCCCAGCGAGGACCTTCCGATGACGTCGTCGGCGCCTGCGGTGCTCGCCCGGTAGACGCGCGCGGAAACCCTGTCGCCGTAGCCGCGCTCCACCACGAGGAACGTGTCGCCATCGAGGGCGACGAGGTCGGACAGGCCGTTGTCGCCGTCACCGCCCGCGGTGACCGGATCGACCGGATAGGCGTACTGCGCGGCCGGCTCGCCGGTTGCGGTGTCGTAGCGGGTGATTCGGGTGAGCGCCCCGTGCGACCCGGTGGGCGGTTCGCCGTCGGCGAAGGTGGGCCCCTCCATGCCGGCGAACAGTGCCGTGCCATCCGGGGTGAGTGTCAGACCCTCCAGCGCCGCGTTGGCACGCGCACCCGACGGCTGCGCCGACATCGCCAGCCCGGGCGGCAACGGGTAGCGCCCGCGGTAGCCGCCGTCGAGACCGGCCAGCCGTACCCAGGGGTCCAACAGTAGTGGCCGCTCGGCATTCTCGACGTCACGGGCGCCCTCACTGGACCAGAACAGCTGCTGACGCCGTGCGTCGAAGGCGATGCCCTCGGGGTCGGGCGGGATCACCGGCGGTCGCGCGTCGGCGTCGAGCGGGGCGTACGGTTCTCCGTCGACATCTCTGAGTACGGTGGACGATACCCACTGTACTTCGTCGAACCTGTTGTCGGCGAATGGTATCCGCACCGTGTAGAACCTGGCCGGATTCTTCGCCGAGCGGTCGTCGCTGATGACGTAGTAGACCCCACGGCCGGGGTCGTAGGTGATGCCGGAGAGTCCGCCGACGACGGTCCCTGCGAACGAGAAGCCGGATCGCACCTCCGACCCGCCGAGGTAGGTCCAACCAGTCGGCGCGCCCGGCGCCTGGGCAGCGCTGCACCCGCTGAGCAGCAGCAGCATGCAGGCAACGGCGAGGCGGTGCGGCATCGACGGTCAGACCACCGTGCCGATGAGCGAGCCGACGGCATAGGTGGCCGCGATCGCCACCGCGCCCAGCACGAACTGCCGCGACGAGGCGAACCAGAACGGCCTGCCGGTGAACCGGGCGGCGGCGCCGCCGGCCAGGAACAGCCCCACTCCGCCCAGAGCCAGTCCCGCCCAGAGCGATTCGAAGCCCAACAGGAACGGAATCAGTGGTACGACCGCGCCGATGGCGAACATGAAGAACGACGACAGGGCGGCCACATAGGGTGACGGCTTCTCCTGCGGGTCGACGCCGAGTTCCTGCACCAGGTGGAAGTTGATTGCCCGGTTCTCGTCGCGGTGGATCTCCTCCGACGCGGCGGCGGCCGTCTGCGGCGTCATCCCCATGGTCACCAGCATGTCGGTCAGCTCGGCCCGCTCGGCCTGGGGGTGCCTGCGGAACGCCCGCTTCTCCACCCGCACCTCGGCCTCGATCTGTTCGTTGGCCGTCCGCACCGAGGTGTATTCGCCCAGCGCCATCGAGAACGCGCCGGCGACCAGGCCCGCCATCCCACTGAGCACCACCGCGGGCGCATGCGCGGCAGCACCGACGCCCGCGATCAAAGCCGTGTTGCTGACCAGGCCGTCCATCGCGCCGAACGTGGCGGCCCGCAGCCAGCCGCCGCTGACGTCGCCGTGCCGGTGGTCGAACTCGTGCGGCCGCCATGGTGCGGGTCCGGGTGACGCCGACTGAGGCTGGGTCATGCCACGATTCAACCCCGGCCCGTGGCCGGTATCCAGCAAGGTAAGCCTGGGTTTCGCACATCACAGTTTCCCCGCGCGGACCACGGGTTACCGTCAGGTATGACCACCACTGCGGATCATCTACGCAACTCGCTCGACGGCCGCTGGCGCGACGTCAAGAACCAGATGCGCGAGGAGCTCTCCACGGAGATCTTCAAACCGCACTACACGCCCAACACCGTGATCGCCCGCACCAAGGTGGCCGAGCAGCTGCGGATCATGGCTGCGAAGGGCGCGGCCGAGGACGGGTTCAAGAAGGAGCACGGCGGCAACGGTGACGTGGGCGCCGCCATCACCCAGATCGAGATGCTGGCGATGTCGGATCTGTCACTCATGGTGAAGGCAGGTGTGCAGTGGGGCCTGTTCGGCGGCGCCGTGGAGAACCTCGGCACCGAACGGCACCACGAGGAGTACGTGCCCAAGATCATCTCCTGCGAACTGCTCGGCTGCTTTGCGATGACCGAGACCGGGCACGGCAGCGACGTCCAGTCGCTCGAGACCACCGCCACCTACGACGCCGACACCGGTGAGTTCGTGGTCAACTCCCCCACCCCGACGGCGCGCAAGGACTACATCGGCGGTGCGGCTCAAACGGCGCGAATGGCAGCGGTTTTCGCTCAGCTGATCACCCACGAGAACGGCGAGCCGGTCAACCACGGCGTGCACTGCGTGCTGGTTCCGATCCGTGACGAGGACGGCAACGACCTGCCCGGGGTGACCACGTCGGACTGCGACTACAAGGGCGGGCTGCCCGGTGTCGACAACGGCCGGATCGTGTTCGACAACGTCCGCGTGCCACGGGTGAACCTGCTCAACCAGTACGGCGACGTCAGTGAGGACGGCACGTATTCGTCGCCGATCGACAACCCCAACCGGCGCTTTTTCACGATGCTCGGCACGCTGATCCGCGGGCGGGTGACGGTGGGTGGCAGCGGCGCCGCGGCCGCGCGGGTGGCACTCGACATCGCGACCCGGTATGCGTTGCAGCGCAGGCAGTTCGAGGCGCCCGGCGACGACAGCGAGGTGCTCATCATGGACTACCTGGTGCACCAGCGCCGGTTGTTCCCGCTGATCGCGAGGTCGTACGCGCTGCAGTTCGCGCAGAACGAACTGGTCGCCAAGTGCCACGAGCTGCAGAGTTCGGACAGCCCCGACGCCGAGGAGCAGCGTGAGCTCGAGGCCCGGGCCGCCGGCCTGAAGGCATCGAACACCTGGCACGCCAGCCGGGCCATCCAGGAGGCCCGGGAAGCCTGCGGCGGCGCCGGATACCTCGCGGAGAACCGGCTCATCGGGTTGCGCGGTGACATCGACGTGTTCACCACATTCGAGGGTGACAACCACGTGCTGACGCAGCTGGTGGCCAAGGAACTCCTGACCGCCTACGCCGACGACGTCAAGAGCATGAGCCCCGTCGGATGGGTGCGTTTCGCCGCCAACACCGTCGGCACCCGTGTGATGAAACGGACAGCGGCCGAGACGATCATGCAGACCATTCTCGACACCCGCCAGGACAACGAGGAAGAGGGCAGCCTCTTCAACCGCGGCACCCAGGTGCAGATGTTCGAGGACCGCGAGGAGTACCTGCTGTCGTCGGTGGCCCGCCGGCTGCAGTCGAAGTCGAAGGAGATGTCGGCGTTCGACGCGTTCAACTCGGTGCAGGACCATGTGCTGCACACCGCCCAGGCCCACATCGACCGCATCGTGCTCGAGGCCTTCGTCGCCGGCATCGACGCGTGCGAGGACGAGGAGGCGCGCCGCATCCTCGGGATGGTCTGCGACCTCTACGCGCTGTCGGTCATCGAGGACGACAAAGCGTGGTTCATCGAGCACCGCTTCCTGTCGACCGAACGCGCCAAGGCGGTCACCCGCGGGATCAACGAACGGTGCCGCACGCTGCGGCCCTACGCCGAGACGCTGGTGGACGGCTTCGGGATCCCCGAGCAACTGCGTTACGCGGCGATGATGGATCCCGAGGAGCTGATGACGGCCGGGCCCGCCTAGGAGTTCGATCTCCTACGCTGCGTCTGACGAACTTCCTCGATCGAGAAGGAGTACCCGATGGCGTGGTTCCTCGCGCTGCAAGGTCCGCCCAAGGCCGGCGGCCAGTCGTTGATCTACGAGCTCGACGAGTCGGCCGACCGGGACAAGCTCGCCGAGGAGATGGCCAGCGCCGCCGTCCTGGATCGCGTCGTCCCGGTGCCCGCGGTGTTCCAGCAGACCCAGCGCAGGACGGTGACGCTGTACGTGCGTCCCGCGGCGTGGGGCGTGTGGGCGTTCTACGAGATGTCCGACGAGGAACGCCGCCAGATGATCGCGGCGAATCCGCTCGTGAACGCTCTGGCCCAGGCCGCGCGCCAGCAGCAGGGCAAGAAGCCGACGGGCCCCGGGGTCCCTTAAGCCCCGCTCTTGTGAGCCACACACGCCGATTCCCCTGGCGTGCATAGACGTATTCCTTGACAGGAATATGTCAAAGCCCTACATTGGCCGGGTGCAGGCGACGATCTTCGGGGCCCTTGCCGAACCCAGCAGGCTGCGGATCGTCGAGTTGTTGCGTTCCGGCCCGCTGTCGGTGGGTCAGATCGCCGAGACGCTCGACATCCGCCAGCCTCAGGTCAGCAAGCACCTGCGGGTGCTGGGCGAATCGGGGATCGTCGCCGGAGAATCGCTTGCCCGGCAACGCATCTACCGCCTCGAGGCGGAGCCGTTCGCCGAGATCGGCCGCTGGGTCGAGTCGTTCGAACGCCTGTGGAACATCCGGCTCGACTCGTTGGGCCGGTTTCTCGAATCCCTCACCGACGACGACCCGCAAGGGGACTGACGAAAGGATCACCATGTTCGGCCTGTTGAAGAAGACAAAGGAACTCGACCTCGAACGCGACTACCGCGCCCCCATCGGCGTGGTGTGGGACGCATGGACGCGTCCGGAGATGCTGCGGCAGTGGTGGGGCCCCGAGAAGACCTTCGTACCCGAGTGCGAGATGGATCTGCGGGTCGGCGGCCGCATCCACGTCGTGATGGAGGCCGACGAGGCGATGGGTAAGTACCAGGGCACCCGCTGGCCCATGACGGGCACGTTCACCCACATCGAGGAACCGTCGGCGCTGTCCTACGACGCCAGGTCGTGGACCGAGGGCGAGGAGGACACCTCGACGATCCACCACACCAACGACATCACGCTGCAGGAGCACGACGGGACCACCACCGTGCGACTGCACGTCACGATCACCCAGATCGGCCCCAAGGCCAAGATGGCGGCCTTCGGCATGAAGTGGGGCTACAAGGCCCAACTCGGCAAGCTCGACAAGCTCCTGGCCGCCCGCACCTGAGGTGTCGCCCCCGGGGCGCCGTCGGCTGTCACCCGCAGCCGCCGGTGCTCCACGGGATGGTGCAGAACTGCGGCACGCTGTCCACATTGGGTGCGAACGACGCGGTCTCCAGTGATGTGGGGTCGGCCGACGGTTCGACCGTGGCTCCCTCGCCGCCGACGTGGTACGAGCCGTTCTTCGGGTACGTGCCCGCCTGCGCGACATCGACACCGACGGCGCCCAACAACGCCGCCGCCCCCACCAGTGCGGCTATGAATCGGATCTTGAACGGCATGTCGCGTCCTCTCCTCGAGCATCGGTCAGTTCATCGGTGGACGCAGGATCGGCGCCGTTGCAAGACCTTGGTCGGTAACGCCCCATCGACTGATGTGTGTGAAAAGAGCCTAAGCACTCCCGGGCTCGGGGGCCCCGCCATGACAGGGGTCTGCCAGCACAGCCGCAGCGACCTTCAATGTGCTGGTGGGGCTGAAGCCGTCGCATCTGAGCTGCGCGACGGTGGAAGATGTGGCTCCCCCGGCTGGACTCGAACCAGCAACCCTTCGGTTAACAGCCGAATGCTCTGCCAATTGAGCTACAGGGGACTGCCCGTCCGCGATCGGTGTCCGCGGATCGAGGGATGACTCTAGCGTACGCACCGAGCACGCCGCCAATGCGCTCCCGGGTCAGCGCGAAGTGGGCGACTTGAGGCAGGATGGAACCAACGAACCGTCTTGCGGGAGGGGCTTAGTGATCGGGTATGTCGCCGTACTGGCGGTGGGTTACGTGTTGGGTTCGAAGGCCGGCCGTCGCCGCTACGAGCAGATTTCCGGGACCTATCGTGCGGTGACCGCAAGCCCGGCTGCCAAGGCCGTGATCGACGCCGGACGGCGCAAGGTGGCCGACCGGGTGTCTCCCGACCCACAGATGGTGACGCTGACCCCGATCGACTCGGAGACCGATGTGCTCACGCCGCAATCGCCGGAGCAGCAGCGCAGAACGCGCTAGTTGACGCCCTGGGAGATCGTCCTGCCGGGCAGCAGCGGTCCGGTGGAGATTCCCAGCCCGTTCTCGCCGAACGCGACCTCGGGCGTGCCGACGGTGATGCCGTTGCCGTTGGCGTAGGACAGGCAGTTGCCGTCGTCCTTGTTGCCGAACCAGGCCAGGCAGGCCGGGCCGGCGAGATCCTGGGCCGGAGCGGCGCTCAGCGCCGAAGCGGCGAACGGTGCGGCGACTGCGGCCACGGCGAAGGCACCGGCGGCGATCGAGCGTCGGGCCTGCATGGAGATCCTGGTCACGGCTTGCCTTCCTCGGACATGGTCGAACAGCGGGTTCACCATATCCTGCCGGCGGCGATCACGCAGTGAGGTCGTCGCCGCTGGCCTGTTCGAGCAGGCTGCGGCGGTAGGCCTCCATCGCCACCAGATCCCCGAACAGTGCGTGGTAGTCATCGCTGTGCTCGACCGGTGACATCCGCTGCAGCTTCGACTTCACCTCGGCGATCTGCCTGCCGACCCACACCTCCTGCAGGCGGGCCAGCACTCCGCCGATGTAGCGGGGCAGCTTCTCCTCGTCCTCCACCTTGAAGGCGTCGGCACCGAGCTCGTTGACGAGGTTGGCCGCGGCCGGCGACGCCGTCTGCTCGCGCACCGCCTCGATCCACTGCGCCCCGGACAGGCCGGCCGACGTGCCGCCCGCCGCGGCGATGGCCGCACGGACCGCCGCGTAACCGGGATGGGTGAAGCTGTCGACGGTCAACGCGTCGAACACCGGCCCGGCCAGCGCCGGGTACTGCATGGCCGACTTGAGCGCCTCGCGCTGCGGCCACAGCGTCGGGTCGGCCGGATCGGGGCGGGCAGGCGCGTCGGGAGCAGGCCGTGCGGCTCTCGCCGAGGCCGACTCCGCGGCGCGTCGCCTGCCCTTGTCGGGCAGGCCGCGCTTCTGCGCCTCCTCGCGGACGCGGCTGAGCACCTGGGCCTCGTCGCTCCACCCGGTCCAGCCGGCCAGCCGGCGCGCGTACTCGTCCCGTAGGGCGTAGTCGCGGATCCGGGCCACCAGCGGCACACACCGGCGCAGCGCGTCCACCTGCGCCTGCGGGTCGTTGTCGAGCGTCTCCCCGTCCGGGATGAGGCTGCGGACCGCGAACTCGAACATCGGGATGCGCCGGGCCACCAGGTCGCGCAGCGCGTTCTCGCCGTATTTCAGCCGCAGGTCGCAGGGGTCCATTCCGTCGGAAGCGATGGCGACGAACGACTTTCCGGCCACCTGCTGGTCACCGTCGAATGCCTTGAGGGCCGCGGCCTGGCCCGCGGCGTCGCCGTCGAACACGAAGATCAGTTCACCGCGGTACCAGTTGTCGTCCATCATCAGCCGGCGCAGCAGCGCGAGGTGCCCGTCACCGAAGGCGGTGCCGCATGACGCCACGGCGGTGGTCTCGTGGGACAGGTGCATGGCCATCACGTCGGTGTAGCCCTCGACCACCACCGCACGGTGCGACTTGGCGATGTCGCGCTTGGCGAGATCGAGGCCGAACAGCACCGCCGACTTCTTGTACAGCACGGTCTCGGGGGTGTTGACGTACTTGGCCTCCATCGGGTCGTCGGCGAAGATACGACGGGCGCCGAACCCGATCACCTCCCCGCCGGGTGCCCGGATCGGCCACAGCAGCCTGCGGTGGAAGCGGTCCATCGGCCCGCGCTTGCCCTCCCGGGACAGCCCGGCCGCCTCGAGTTCCTTGAACTCGAATCCCTTGCGCAGCAGGTGTTTGGTGAGCTTGTCCCAGCCCGACGGGGCGAAACCGCACCCGAAGTGTGCGGCCGCCGCGGCGTCGAAGTTGCGCTCGACCAGGTATTGGCGCGCCGGGGCGGCCTCGTCGGACTGCAGCGCCTCGGCGTAGAACTCGGCGGCCGCGGCGTTGGCTGCCAGCAGCCGGCTGCGGCTGCCCCGGTCGCGCTGCACGTTCGTGGTGGACCCGCCGGTGTAGGTGACGGTGTAGCCCACGCGGTCGGCCAGCAGCTCGACCGACTCGACGAAGCTGACGTGCTCGATCTTCTGCAGGAACGTGAAGACGTCGCCGCCCTCCCCGCAGCCGAAGCAGTGGAAGTGGCCGTGATTGGGCCGGACGTGAAACGACGGTGACTTCTCGTCGTGGAACGGGCACAGGCCCTTGAGCGAGTCGGCGCCGGCGCGGCGCAACTGCACGTAATCCCCGACGACGTCCTCGATGCTCACACGTTCACGAATGGCCGCGATGTCGCGATCTGGTATCCGCCCGGCCACCGATTCAGTCTAGAGGTCGGTCACAACGGCCTGGGCGAGCGCGCTTCGTGCACTCGCTCCAGCCGGCCCTCGGTGTAAGACGCGATCTGGTCGACCACCACCCGCAGCCGGGCGCCGTCGTCGGAGGCCGCGTCGAACTCGGCGGCGAACTGCGGATCGAGACTGCCCGGGGCCTGCGCCCACAGCGCCAGCGCCACCTCCCTGATGCGGGTCCGCTGGTCGGCCTGGATCCGCAGATGCCCGTGGTCGGACATGATGAAGTGCAACGCCAGCATCTTGAGCACCGCGACCTCGGCGCGCACCAGGACCGGCACCGTCAGATCGGTGTCGAACCGTCGTAGCGGGCCCGGCCCGGCGACACCGCGGGTCTCGGTGATGGCGGCGTTGGCGAAGCGGCCGACGAGTTCACTGGTCATCCGCTTGAGCGCGACCGAGGCGGCCAGGGTGCCGTCGTACTTGCCGACGCCGGCCACCACGGGCACCTGCGACAGCCGGTCGGCGGCGGCCAGCAGATCGTCGGTCGCCAGCGTGGGGAAGGACTCGGCGCCCAGCCGGGCCAGTACCGCCGCCGCGTCGGCGTCGGCCAGCACCCGCAGGTCGATGCGTCCGGAGATCACGCCGTCCTCGACGTCGTGCACCGAGTAGGCGACGTCGTCGGCCCAGTCCATCAGCTGTGCCTCCAGGCACGGCCGGTCGGCCGGCGCCCCGCTGCGCACCCACTGCGCCGCGGCGAGGTCGTCGTCGTAGAACCCGAATTTGCGCCGATCCCCGCTGCGCTGCCACGGGTACTTCGTCACCGCGTCCAGCGCCGCCCTGGTCAGGTTCAGCCCTGCACCGCGCCCCTGGGCGTCAAGCACTTTCGGTTCGAGCCGGGTCAGGATCCGGAAGTTCTGGGCGTTGCCCTCGAATCCGCCGAACGCCGTGACGATCTCGTCGAGCGCCCGTTCGCCGTTGTGCCCGTAGGGCGGATGGCCGATGTCGTGAGCGAGGCCTGCCAGGTCGACCAGGTCGGGATCGCAACCCAGCCCGACGGCCATCCCGCGGCCGATCTGGGCCACCTCCAGCGAGTGGGTCAGCCGGGTGCGCGGCGTCTCCCCCTCCCGCGGTCCGACCACCTGGGTCTTGTCGGCGAGCCGGCGCAGTGCCGCGCAGTGCAGCACCCGCGCGCGGTCGCGGGCGAAGTCGGTGCGGTGTTCGGTGTCGGTGCCCGGCAACCCGGCACCCTTGGGGTCCTCGACCACCAACCGCTCGCGGTCGAACGAGTCATAGGTCTCCCGATATGCATCCACCGACGCTCAGTGTGCCAGGGCCGTCAGTCGCGGCGTGCCGTCACGCCTGGTGCCCGATCAGCCGACCGGCACTCGGCAGCGGCGCACCACGGCGGCGCTCGCCGAAATAGAGCAGCTCCCAGAGCGTTTGACCGCGTGCGGTCGCCGATCGGGTCGGGGTGCCGTGCTCGACGGTGACGTCCCCCGTGAAGCGCAGGTAGGCGCCGGCCGCACCCAGATCGAGCGTGTAGGCGTCGCGGCGGTGTTCGAACGTCACACCGAACCGCGCGTCGCCTTCGGCGAGCCGGTATTCGAGTCGCCTGGCCACCGGAACCCCGGTCTCGTGTTCGACCGTGTCGGTACCCGAGAACGCGACGCGATCCGCACCCACGGCCGAGGCCAGGATCTCACCGCCCTTGGCGACCATGACCGCAGGCAGCCGGGCGTGGTCGTAGGTGTCACGGCTGACGAAGTTCAGCGTGACGATGGTGTAGTCGCCGGCGCGGGCCCGGCCCCAGTACCAGTGGTCCAGCACCTTGCGCGGTGCGACGTTGCCCCAGTTGTGGTCGTGATAGCCGGTCCCCGAAGCCTGACGTGTCCGCCCGCCGATCGAGATGACCGCTTCGGCCGCACCGCGGGCGCACATGGGAAGCCACGCGATGTAGTGCTGCTCCCGCTCGCCGAAGAAGACGTGACCGGTCTCGGGCCGCCATGGCGGCACCTCCGGCGACAGCGTGAAATCAGCCATCAAGTCGTCGATCTCCACGTGGATCACGTATCCCGCCGCGTCGCGCCGGAATACGTTCCGCCCGATCAGGACGTTGCAGTCGTCCTCGGCCGCGGTGAAGTCCGCGGGTTCGCCGACGTGCGTCCAGTCGGTCCTGACGCCGTGCGGGTCGGTCAGGGTGAGCAACACGAACGGGGTCAGCGGCGCCTTGGGCGACACGTACGGCGGCTTGGTGTGGAACTCCACGGTCACCGTCGACCCGTCCTCGAGGTGCGCATCGAAGTACCACCACTCGAAGGTGCCGTCCGCGGCGGCGGTTCGCAGACCGTCCTCCCACGGGTCGATCCTGTTGCGCACCAGCCCCAGTCGGTCGTAGTGGCGGTCGAGCGTACCGATCAATGCGTTGGTCATGTGGCGACGCTAAGCCCGCCGATGATCGCAAATGCGACAGCAGGGATACCATTTGCGACATGCATGTCGGGGTGGTGGCCGTGTCCGCCTGTTGGGACTCGGGACTGGTGACGCTGCTGGACGTGCTGCGCGGCGCCAACACGGCCGCCGCCCAACTGGGCCGCGACGTTCCGCGGATAGCCGTGTCGACCGTCGGCGTGGACGACGAACCGGTCCGGACGGCGGGCGGTTTGACGGTGCCGATCGACATGACCCTCGACGATCCACGGCTGGATTCCGTCGACCTCCTCGTGGTCCCCGCCCTGGCCGTGAATTCGGCCAACGGGATCGTCGACGCCCTGCTGCGCGAGGATGTGCGGGCAGTCCGGCGCACGGTGCTGGACTGGACACGCGCGGGCCGGCGCCTGGCCGCCGCGTGCACCGGCACCTTCGTCCTGGCCGACGCGGGGGTACTCGACGCCAGACTGGCGACCACCAGTTGGTGGCTGGTCGACGAGTTCACCCGGCGCTACCCCCGGGTGACCCTCGACATGACGCGCATGGTGGTCGCTGACGGCGTGATCACCACTGCGGGCGCGGCGTTCGCCCACATCGATCTCGCGATGCACATCGTCGCGTCGGCCAGCCCGCAGCTCGCCGACGCGGCGGCGGCGCTGCTGCTGATCGATCAGCGGCCGGCCCGCAGCGTCGACACCGCCCGGACGTATCTCGAGACGAGCGATCAGCTGGTCATCGACTTCGAGGCCTGGATCAGGACCAACCTCGACCGCGACATCAGCGTCCCCGACGCGGCGCATGCCATCGGTACGTCGCGACGCACCCTGGAACGACGGGTCCGCGACCAGCTCGGCGTGACGCCGTACGCGCTGATGCAGAGGCTGCGAGTCGAACGGGCTCAGCACTTGCGTCGAACCACGTCGCTGAGTTCGAGCCAGATCGCGGGAATGGTCGGCTACCGCACGCCATCGTCATTGCGTAGGTCGATCCGGGCTTTCCGCGGCGCGGGCGCTGATCCGCCCGGCGAGTCACTACATTGACCACCATGCGTCTCGCCCGCCTGCTCAGCGTGGTGTGCGCCGTCCTCACGGTCGGCGTCCTCATCGCCCCCAACGCCGCCGCCGAACCACCGTTCCGGGTCCCGGACTACATCACCGACAACGCCGGCGCGCTCGACGGGGCCCAGCGCGCCGAGGTACAGGCGGCCGTCGACCGGCTCTACGACACCCGCGGCACCCGGTTGTGGGTGGTGTACGTCGACCGGTTCGGCCAGGATGCGGTCGGCTGGGCCGACACGGCAACCAAGATCAGCGATTTCGGGGACCACGACGCGCTGCTGGCCATCGCGGTCGTCGAACGGTCCTACGCATTCCTCGCGCCGACCACCGTGATCGGCCAGTCCGACGCCGATCAGCTGCAGCGCAACGAGATCGAGCCGATGCTGCGCCGCCAGGACTGGGCGGGCGCCGCCGTCGCCGCCGCCGAAGGCCTCGACGTCGACGCGCCGCAACCGTTGCACGTGTCGCCGCTGGCGATCGTGGTCGCGCTGGCGGTGGTCGCCGTCGCGGGGCTGCTGCTGTGGTGGTCGACGCGCCGACGCCGTCGCAAGCGCCGCGCCGCCGAATTCGAGGCCGCCAAGCGGGTCGACCCGACCGATCCTCGAGCGCTGGCCGGCGTGCCCATCGACGCGCTCGACGATCTGTCCAAGGCAATCGTGGTCGACGTGGACAACGCGGTGCGCACCAGTGACGGCGAACTGGAGATGGCGGTCGCGGAATTCGGCCCGCAGCGCACCGAACCGTTCCTACGTGCCGTGGCGACAGCCAAAGCAGCACTGGCGCAGTCATTCTCCGTGCGACAGACGCTCGACGACGCGATTCCGGAAGCGCCACTGCAGCGTCGCGACCTGCTGACCCGGGTGATCGTGTCCGCGGCCACCGCCGATCGGGAACTCGACGCCCAGAGCGAGGCGTTCGAGCAACTGCGTGACCTGGTGATCAACGCGCCCGACCGGCTCGACACGCTGACCCAGCAGATGGTCGACCTGACCGCCCGGATCGCGCCCGCCGAGCAGACCCTGGCCGGGCTGCGTGCCCAGTTCGACGCCGAGGCACTGTCTTCGGTGGCCGGGAACATCGACGCGGCCAAGGAACGGCTCACGTTCGCCGATCGCCACATCACCTCGGCGCGGGCGCTGGTGGCGCGGCCCGCAGGCGACCAGATCGGCCTGGTGGACGCCGTGCGTGCGGCCGAGTCGGCGCTCGCCCAGGGCCGGATGCTGTTCGACGCGCTCGACAGCGCCGCGGGTGACATCAACCGGGCGGTGGCGAGCCTGCCCGCGGCGATCACCGACCTTCGCGCAGGCATCGCACACGCCGGCAGCCTGCTGCAGAAGCCGGACACCCCGCAGGCCGCCGAACTCACCGCCGCGCTCAAGAAGGCCAACGACGCGGTGCGGGCCGCCGAAGCCGGCGGCTCGACGGATCCACTGGGCACCTTCACGACGCTGACCAAGGCCGACGCCGAACTCGACCAGTTGCTGGCCAGCGTGCACGAGCAGCGCGAAGCCGTGGAACGGATGATCCGCGCGCTGGACCAGGCGGTGGTGACCGCGCAGTCGCGGATCCGGGCGGTGTCGGACTTCATCGACACCCGCCGCGGCAGCATCGGCCCGGAGGCGCGCACCCGCCTGGCCGAAGCGAACCGCCAGCTCGAGGCCGCCCAGGCCAAACGCGACACCGACGTGAACGAGGCCCTCGCACACGCCAACGGCGCGTCGATGCTGGCCGCTCAGGCGCAGACGCTGGCCAACGACGACGTCTACGCCGCGCAGCAGACGTTCACCTCACACCATCCCGGCGGCGGGTCCGACCTCGGCGCGGTGATCGGCGGCATCATCATCGGCAACGTGCTGCGCGGCGGGTTCAGCGGCGGCTTCGGCACGAGCGGCTGGAACGGCGGGTACGGCGGTGGCCGCGGCATGGGGCGGTCGACGTCGTTCGGCGGCTCGTCACGGTCGTCGGGCCGCAGCTACAGCGGTGGCGGCGGCCGCTTCTAACCCGCGCTTTCCTCGCGCGAAGGAACGTCAGGCGCCCTTGAGGCGGACGGCCAGGTAGTCCGAGACCTCCGACAGCGCGACGCGGTCCTGTGTCATCGCGTCGCGCTCACGGATGGTCGCCGACTGGTCCTCGAGCGAATCGAAGTCGACCGTGACGCAGAACGGCGTGCCGATTTCGTCCTGGCGGCGGTAACGGCGCCCGATCGCACCGGCGTCGTCGAACTCGACGTTCCACGACTTGCGCAGCTCGGCCGCCAGGTCGCGAGCCTTCGGCGACAGGTCGGCGTGCCGGGACAGCGGCAGCACCGCGGCCTTGACCGGCGCCAGGCGCGGGTCCAGCTTGAGCACCGTGCGCTTGTCGACGCCGCCCTTGGCGTTGGGCGCCTCGTCCTCGGTGTAGGCGTCGACCAGGAACGCCATCAGCGACCGGGTCAGCCCGGCCGCGGGCTCGATGACATACGGCGTGTAGCGGGTCTCGGTGGCCTGGTCGTAGTACGACAGGTCGACACCGGAATGCTTGGCATGCGTGGACAAGTCGAAGTCGGTGCGGTTGGCCACGCCCTCGAGCTCACCCCACGGGTTGCCCGTGAAGCCGAACCTGTACTCGATGTCGACCGTGCGGTCGGAGTAGTGCGACAGCTTGTCCTGGGGGTGCTCGTAGAGCCGCAGGTTGTCGCGGTCGATGCCGAGGTCGACGTACCACTGCAGCCGGGTGTCGATCCAATACTGATGCCACTCGGGCGCCGTGGACGGCTCGACGAAGAACTCCATCTCCATCTGCTCGAACTCCCGCGTGCGGAAGATGAAGTTGCCCGGGGTGATCTCGTTGCGGAAGCTCTTGCCGATCTGGCCGATGCCGAACGGCGGCTTGCGTCGCGACGTGGTGACCACGTTGGCGAAGTTCACGAAGATGCCCTGGGCGGTTTCGGGCCGCAGGTAGTGCATGCCCTCCTCGGTCTCGATCGGGCCGAGGTAGGTCTTGAGCATCATGTTGAAGTCGCGCGGCTCGGTCCACTGACCCTTGGTGCCGCAGTCCGGGCAGACGATCTCGGTCATCGGCACGGCATCGGGATCGTCGAGGCCCTTCTTCAGGGCGTACGCCTCCTGCAGGTGGTCCTGCCGGTGCCGCTTGTGGCAGTTCATACACTCCACGAGCGGATCGTTGAACACCTCGACGTGGCCCGAGGCCACCCACACCTCGCGCGGCAGGATGATCGCGCTGTCCAGCCCGACGACGTCGTCGCGGCCGGTGACCACCGACCGCCACCACTGCCGCTTGATGTTCTCCTTGAGCTCCACACCCAGTGGCCCGTAGTCCCACGCCGACTTCGTGCCGCCGTAGATCTCACCCGACTGATAGACCAGGCCACGGCGTTTCGCGAGGTTCGCAACGGTGTCGATGATGGATGCCACGGTGCATCAGCGTAGCGACACCCGGCGGACCGATTGACATGCGTATCCCTGCATGTATTGTTATCGGCATAATGAAAACCATTCCCACTATTGCCGACGGGGGCGCAGACGACGGCGGCGGACTCGCCGACCACGGCCACCAGCACGGCATCGCACCGATGCCCGAGCTGCCCGCACGTGAGGTGCTCGAGACCGCGGGCGAGCTGTTGCGCGCGCTGGCCGCACCGGTCCGCATCGCGATCGTCCTGCAGCTGCAGCAGTCCCAGCGGTGCGTGCACGAGCTGGTCGACGCGCTCGGCGTGCCGCAGCCGCTGGTGAGCCAGCACCTGCGCATCCTCAAGCAATCCGGCGTGGTGGCCAGCGAGCGGTCCGGACGCGAGGTGCTGTACCGCCTCGTCGACCACCACCTCGCCCACATCGTGGTCGACGCCGTCGCGCACGCCGCCGAGGATCCGCGATGACCGGCACCGGCGTGCGGGCCACCCGGCAGCGTGCGGCGATCACCGAACTGCTCGGCGAACTCGACGACTTCCGGTCAGCCCAGGAGTTGCACGACGAGCTGCGCCGCCGCGGCGAGGGCATCGGCCTGACGACGGTCTACCGCACCCTGCAGGCGATGTCCGCGGCGGGCGTGGTGGACACCCTGCGCACCGACACCGGCGAGTCGGTGTACCGGCGCTGCTCCGAGCACCACCACCACCATCTGGTGTGCCGGACGTGCGGGGCGACCGTCGAGATCCAGGGCCGGTCGGTGGAGACGTGGGCCGCGGACATCGCCCGCAGGCACGGCTTCTCCGACGTCAGCCACACCATCGAGATCTTCGGGGTGTGCGGCGCCTGCGCCTCGTCAGCCGAGTAGCGCGCGGCGCACGTCGGCGCCTGCGGCCAGCACCATCATGATCAGCGTGCGCAGCGCCTCGTCGGACAGCCCGTTACCCGGAAAGTTGTATCGCAGTAGCACGTCCGCGGTCTTCTTCGAGTTCCGCTTCGCCGACGCGGCCACCGCGGCCTCGCCGCTCTTGGCCGCCAGTGAGACCGTCCCCAGCAGCGTGCCGTGCGCGTGCTCGGCAACCTTCGCCCGCAGTTTCGCGTCCAGCGGCTGGTCCCACACCAGCATCTGGGTCAGCGCCACCAGGTCCAAGCCCTCGGCGACGGGGACCACCCGCAGCGAGGCGAACGTCTCGTCGTAGTGCACCGTGATCGCGCCGTCGGATTCCTGCACCACCGGCAGTGCCTCGGTGAGCGCCGACGCCAGCCGCTGCGGCAGGTCGGGTTCGGTCACGCTCGGCCGAAGCGACGGTTGCGGCTGACGTACTCTTCGCACGCCGCCCACAGGTCGCGGCGGTCGTAGTCCGGCCAGAGCTTGTCCTGGAAGACGTACTCCGCGTAGGCCGACTGCCACAGCAGGAAGTTGCTCGCCCGCTGCTCCCCCGACGTGCGGATGAACAGGTCCACGTCCGGGATGTCGGGCCGGTGCAGATGCTTCGCAAACGCCGCCTCGGTGATGCGGCCGGGCTTGACCTTGCCGTCGGCGGCCTCCTGCGCGAGCTGCCGCGCGGCCTCGACGATCTCGGTGCGACCGCCGTAGTTCACGCAGTAGTTGATCGTGATGACGTCGTTGTCGACCGTCATCTCCTCCGCGATGTCGAATTCCTTGCTCACACTGCGCCACATACGCGGGCGGGACCCCACCCAGCGCATCCGTACGCCCATGTCGTTGAGGTTCTCCCGGCGGCGGCGCACCACCTCGCGGTTGAACCCCATCAGGAAGCGCACCTCCTCGGTGCTGCGCTTCCAGTTCTCGGTGGAGAAGGCGTACACCGTCAGATGCTTGACGCCGATCTCGATCGCCCCACAGGTGATGTCGATCAGCACCGCTTCGCCCATCTTGTGGCCCTCGGTGCGGTGCAGTCCGCGCTGGGTGGCCCACCGGCCGTTGCCGTCCATCACCACAGCGACGTGCTGGGGCACCTGGTCGGCGGGAATCTTCGGCGCGGCGGCCTTGCTGGTGTGCTGCGGCGGGCGGCAGAACGGGCCGTTGGTCTTCGGCGGCAATTCCGGGAACACCACCGGCCACGTCGACTTGTCGGGGAACGTGGGATAGTCCTCAGGCGCCGGGCCGAGTTGCGGGAATTCGCCTTTCCGCGCCCTCTTCTTGCGCTCAGCCGCCTGCGGCAAGCTGTTCGCCTGGTTCGTCGCCACGGTGGACATCCTGCCCCAACCGCGCCACGCGGTGGTCGGCGACCGTGCGATCCATCCGATAGAAACGCTCGACCAGCGGCAACGTCTGCAACTGTCGCTCCAGGTGCCACTGCAGATGTGCCGCGACCAGTCCACTGGCCTGGCTGCGGTGCGACGACGTCGACGCCTCGGCCGCATCCCAGTCGCCGTCGTGCAGCGCGGCCATCAGGTCCACCACCCCCTGCGGCGGCGTCACCGACCCCGACGGCCTGCAGTGCACGCACACGCTGCCGCCCGCGGCGACGTGGAACGCCCGGTGCGGGCCAGGGGTGGCGCACCGGGCACACTCGGTGAGCGCCGGCGCCCACCCGGCGATTCCCATGGCGCGCAGCAGGTAGGCGTCGAGCACCAACTCCCGTGGGCGGCTGCCCTCGGCGACCGCCCGCAGCGCCCCGACGGTCAGCCGGTGCAGCGCAGGCACCGGTGCATGTTCCTCGCCTGCCAGCCGCTGCGCGGTCTCGAGCACCGCGCAGGCGCAGGTGTAGCGGCCGTAGTCGCTGACGATGTCGCTCGCGAACGCGTCGATGGCCTGCACCTGGGTGACGATGTCGAGGTTGCGGCCCGGGTGGAGTTGAACGTCGATGTACGCGAACGGCTCCAGCCGGGCGCCGAACTTGCTGCGGGTACGCCGCACGCCCTTGGCCACCGCGCGGACCAGCCCGTGGTCGCGGGTGAGCAAGGTGACGATGCGGTCGGCTTCGCCCAGCTTGTGTTGGCGCAGCACGACAGCGCGGTCCCGGTACAGCCGCATCGTCACAGTGTTCCACCACGCCACGACAAGGGCCGGTAAGCACGCCGATTAGGCTCGGCGGTGATGCTCGACTCGCCATCCTCACGCCCGCCCCGCACCGCCTTCCCCACCCTCACCGACCAGCTCTACCAACTGGCCAGCGGTGCGGTCAGCTCGGTCGAGCTGGTCGACCGTTCACTGGCCGCCATCGAGGCCAGCCAGCCGACCCTCAACGCCTTCCGGGTGGTGCTGGCCGACCAGGCCCGCGCCGACGCCGTCCGGGCCGACCGCCAGCGGGCCGCAGGCGCGCAGCAGCCGCTGCTCGGCATACCGATCGCGGTCAAGGACGACGTGGACATCGCCGGGGTGCCCACCCGCTTCGGCGCCGACGGCGCCGTGCGCCCGGCGCGTGAGGATTCCGAGGTGGTCCGCAGGCTGCGGGCAGCCGGCGCGGTCATCGTCGGCAAGACCAACACCTGCGAGCTGGGCCAGTGGCCCTTCACCAGCGGGCCGGCCTTCGGCCACACCCGCAATCCGTGGTCGCGCGACCACACCCCCGGCGGCTCGTCGGGCGGCAGCGCCGCTGCGGTGGCCGCCGGACTGGTGACTGCGGCGATCGGTTCCGACGGCGCGGGCAGCGTGCGGATCCCGGCGGCGTGGTGTCACCTGGTCGGCATCAAGCCGCAGCGGGGCCGGATCTCCACCTGGCCGCTGCCCGAGGCGTTCAACGGAATCACGGTCAACGGCGTGCTCGCGCGCACCGTCACCGATGCCGCACTGGTCCTCGACGCGGCGTCGGGCAACGCGCCGGGCGACCTGCACCGGCCGGAACCGGTCCGGGTGTCGGACTATGTCGGACGGGCTCCAGGCCCGCTGCGGATCGCGATGTCGACGAAGTTCCCGTTCACGGTGTTCCGGGCCAAACTGGACCCGGAGATCCGAGACGCGATGCAGCGCATGGCCGGCCAGCTCGAACAGCTGGGTCACGTCGTGAAGGCCGCGGACCCTGACTACACCGTCGGCATGTCGTGGAATTTCCTGTCGCGCAGCACCTCCGGACTTCTGGACTGGGCCGAGCGGCTCGGCCCCGGCGTCGATCTGGACAAGCGCACCAAGGCCAATCTGCGCACCGGCCGGCTGCTGTCGGAGCACGTCCTGCGCAAGGCGCGGGCCCGGGAGGCCGCGGCGAGGCGGCGGATCGGGTGGATCTTCAACATCGCCGACGTGGTGCTGGCGCCGACCACCGCCCTGCCTGCGCCGCCGGTGCACGACTTCGACCGGCGCGGCGGGCTGTCGACCGACCGCACGATGATCAAGGCCTGCCCGGTGACGTGGCCGTGGAACCTGCTGGGGTGGCCGTCGATCAGCGTGCCCGCGGGATTCACCTCCGACGGGCTGCCGATCGGCGTTCAGCTCATGGGTCCCGAATCGAGCGAACCGCTGCTGGTCTCGCTGGCCGCCGAACTGGAGGCGATCAACGGCTGGGGCAGGCGGCAGCCGCCGCGGTGGTGGGACGCGTCCGGGTGACCCGCTAGAAACCCAAGCGGCCCAACTGTTTCGGATCGCGCTGCCAGTTCTTGGCGATCTTGACCCGCAGCTCCAGGTACACCTTGGTGCCGAGGAGCTTCTCGATCTGGATGCGGGCGGCGGTGCCGACCTCCCGGAGTCTGGCACCGCCCTTGCCGATCACGATGCCCTTCTGGCTGTCACGTTCGACGTAGAGGATGGCGTGCACGTCGATGAGGTCGTCCCGGTCCTCGCGCGGGTTGATCTCCTCGATCACCACGGCCAGGGAGTGCGGTAGCTCGTCGCGCACCCCTTCGAGGGCGGCCTCGCGGATCAGCTCGGCCATCAGCGTCTCCTCGGGCTCGTCGGTGAGCTCGCCGTCGGGATAGAACGCCGGACCCGGCGGCAGCGTGGCGGCGAACACGTCGATGAGCACGTCGAGCTGCTCGTCGGCGGTGGCCGACACCGGCACGATCTCCGTGTCCGGCCCCACCAGCTCGCTGACGGCCATCAGCTGCGCGGCGACCTTCTCCTTGGACACCTTGTCGATCTTGGTGACGATCGCGACCAGCGTGGTCCTTGGCGCCACCGCCCTGATCTGCTCGAGAATCCACCGGTCACCGGGGCCGATCGCCTCGTCGGCGGGGATGCACAGCCCGATCACGTCGACCTCGGAGTAGGTGTTCTTCACCAGCTCGTTGAGCCGCTGCCCCAGCAGCGTGCGCGGCCGGTGCAGGCCCGGGGTGTCGACGAGGATGATCTGAAAGTCGGTGCGGTGCACGATGCCCCGGATGGTGTGCCGCGTGGTCTGCGGCCGATTCGAGGTGATCGCTACCTTCGTGCCCACCAGCGCGTTCGTCAGCGTCGACTTGCCGGTGTTGGGCCTTCCGACGAAACACACGAAGCCCGAACGGAATTCGCTCACCCGGTGACCGATCCCGCCCGGTCGGTGACGATGACCGCGGCGCCCGGCGACAGCTCGCGCACCGCGGCGACCCCTGCGTCGTCGGCCGCTCCGCCGACGATCACGGCCGCCTCGAGGCCCGTAGCACCACTGGACACCGCCGCGGCGACCGCGGCCTGCAGGGCGGTCAGCTGCAGCGCGGTCAGACCGACCGGCGCGCCCGCGTAGGTGCGGCCGTCGGCGTCGCGCACCGCGGCTCCGCTCGCCGCCTCCGCGCGACCCATCGCCCCGCGGGCGAGCACCACCAGCTTGGCGTCCTCGGCATCCAGACCGGTCATTCGCTCTCCTCGTCCTCGTCGGCGGTGGGCTCGGGGCTGACCAGCACGGTGCCGACCCGCACCCGGCCGCGGTGGTCCGGGCCGCCCTCGGCCCGCAGTCGCAGGCCGTCCCAGGTGACCTCGGCGCCGGGCAGCGGCACCCGGCCGAGCTCGAACGCCACCAGACCGCCGACGGTGTCGACGTCGAGATCGTCGTCGAACTGCATGTCGTAGAGCTCGCCGAGGTCCTCGATCGGCAGTCGGGCCGACACCCGGAAGTGCCTCTCCCCCAGCTCCTCGACGGGTGCGACCTCGTCGGTGTCGTACTCGTCGGCGATCTCGCCGACGATCTCCTCGAGCACATCCTCGATGGTCACCAGACCGGCGATCGCGCCGTATTCGTCGACCAGCAGTGCCATGTGGTTGCGGTCGCGCTGCATCTCCCGCAGCAACTCGTCGAGCGGCTTGGAGTCCGGCACGAACACCGCAGGGCGCATCACCTCGGTGACCGACGTGTCGCGGCCACCGGTGACTGACGTGTAGGTCTGCTGCACAAGGTCTTTGAGGTAGACGACGCCGATGATGTCGTCGACGTTCTCGCCGATCACCGGGATCCGCGAATGCCCGCTGCGCACCGCGAGCGACGTCGCCTGCCCGGCCGATTTGTCACGCTCGATCCACACCATCTCGGTGCGCGGCACCATCACCTCGCGCGCGGCGGTGTCGCCGAGTTCGAACACCGACTGGATCATCCGGCGCTCGTCGTCGGCGACGACGCCGCTCTGCTGGGCCAGGTCGACGACCTCGCGCAATTCGATCTCCGAGGCGAACGGGCCGTTGCGGAAGCCGCGGCCGGGGGTCAGGGCATTGCCGATCAGCACCAGCAGCCGGCTGATCGGGGTGAGCAGGATCGACAGCGCCTGCATCGGTATCGCGCTGAACAGGGCGATCTGGTAGGCGTGCTGCCTGCCGAGCGTGCGCGGACCGACGCCGACGGCCACGAAGCTGACCACGACCATGATCGCCGCCGCGGCGAACAGGCCCCAGCTCACCCCGAGGTGGCCGTCGAGGTAGGCGACCAGCAGCACGGTCGCGCTGATCTCGCAGGCGATCCGCAGCAGCACGATCAGGTTGATGTAGCGCGGCCGCTCGGTCATCACTTTGGCCAGCCGCACCGAACCCGGACGCTCGTCGCGCATCAGCTCTTCGACACGGGCCATCGACACCGTGCTCAATGCGGCGTCGATGGCCGCGAAAGCCCCGCCCAGGACGACCAGGACGATGGCACCGATCAGCTGGGGTATACCGGTCATGGGTGTCCGCCGCCGTCAGGGATGGTCGAAATATCGGGACTCGTCGATCAACCGACGGTCCTTCTGGGTCTGCCGGTCCTGGTGGTACGCCTCGACCTGATCGGCCACCCACCCCTCGAGCAGTCGGCCCTGCAGGGCGAACATCTCTTTCTCCTCGTCCGGTTCGGCGTGGTCGTACCCCAGCAGGTGCAGGACCCCGTGCACCGTCAGCAGCGCCAATTCGTGACCGAGCGAATGTCCGGCAGCCTCAGCCTGTTTGGCGGCGAACTCGGGGCACAGCACGATGTCGCCGAGCATGGCCGGGCCGGGATCGGGCGCGTCGGGCCTGCCGCCCGGTTCGAGCTCGTCCATCGGGAAGCTCATCACGTCGGTCGGGCCGGGCAGGTCCATCCAGCGCATGTGCAGGTCGGCCATCGCCGAGGTGTCCAGCAGCACCATCGACAGCTCGGCAGCCGGGTGCACCTTCATCTCCCCGATGACGAATTTCGCGACGCTGATCAGTTCCTCTTCGGCGACGTCGATGCCCGACTCGTTGGACACCTCGATGCTCACGGCGGCTACCGCCTGGAGCGGCCGCTGGACGCGCGCCGCTCCGCCCGGTTCATCAAAGCGGACTCCTCGGATCTGGCGTAGGCGTCGACGATGTCGGAGACCAACCGGTGCCGCACGACGTCGGCGCTGGTGAGCTCGGCGAAGTGGATGTCGTCGATGTTGTTCAGGATCCTGGCCGCTGCCTGCAGGCCGGATGTGGCGCCGCCGGGCAGGTCCATCTGGGTGATGTCGCCGGTGACCACCATCTTGGCGCCGAAGCCCAGCCGGGTCAGGAACATCTTCATCTGCTCGGCCGTGGTGTTCTGCGCTTCGTCGAGGATGATGAATGCATCGTTCAGGGTGTTGTGGGTCAGCAGGAAGTCCTCAGTGACATAGAGGGAGTCCTCGGCGGCCACTCGAATGCAGACTGCTTCCTCTGTGCCGGCCGGTTCGATCCGATCGACGAATCGCATCGGCCGTCCGCCCCCGGTGGCGTCGTACTTCGCGACCTTGCGCGCGAGGCGGAATGGAACAATGCCTTGCGGCAGGCGGATGTCGAGGATGTGCGCGTCGGCCCGATGGTGCACCTGGCGTCCCCTCGCCAGCCCGGGCTTGCGTCCCAGCGCCCTGCGCGTCCGGCGGTAGACGATTCCGCCGAGCGAACGGACGAGGAATGTCACGTCGTCGGCGAGCTGCTCCGAGGCCGTTCCGTACTGTATGCGGCACGTCCGACCCGACTGCGTGACCGGACCTCCATCGGAATCGAAAAGCCCCTGCAGGACGGCCAATCGGACGTCTGCGGTATTGCGCAGATATTGGACGGGAACGAACTTGTCGTCCGACTTCGTGCCGGCGAGGCTGAGTTGGCGCAGGGCCGTCGTGACGGGATTGGCGCCTCGACCGCCGGCGCCGACCTGGCCGACCAGTACGTAGTCGACGTCGGACCGTCGCCGGACGATGATCCCGGGAATCAAATGCTGCAGCGCTGCCGCCAACTCCGGATCCCTGGTGGTGAATCCGGGGGACGTTCGGTCCGAGATGCATCCGTCGCCGAGCAGCAGTCCGAGGGCGTAGGGGTCGAGAGGCACCGGTTGTGACTCGAACTCGACCGGCGAGCTCAGTAGCGGCAGTTCGTAACGGTGAGAGTGGGCAGCCCGGAGGTTGCCGATCATCTCCTTCGTCTGCAGGACGCGGGCGGGCTTGCCTCGCCGCCTGTCTTCCTTGGTGTGCACAGCCCACAGATGGTCGCCGGATGCCAGCGTGGACGAACCGTCCTGTGCGTGCACCCGGTAGATCTCTTTGAATCCTTGCGGATAGATGCCGAGCACCTCCGTCGGACGGCCGTCCGACCCGATCACGGAGTCCCCGACCTTCAGATCCCCGATCGCCTGGAAGCCGTCCGGCGTCAGCACCTTGGTGAACAGCGGTTGCGCGCGGCCACGCATGTATGCCAGCGGCGCGACCTCGATGACGCCCGCACTCATCAGCTTCGGGATCAGCTCGGGATCCATCATGTCGTGCAGCGCGTCGTACAGCGGCCGCAGGTACGGGTCGATCTTCTCGCTCAGCGTGCCGGGCAGGAAGCCGAGACGCTCACCTGCCTCCACCGCCGGGCGGGTCAGGATGATCCGGCTGACCTGTTTGGACTGCAGCGCGTTGACGGCCTTGGCCATCGCCAGGTAGGTCTTGCCGGTGCCCGCCGGCCCGATGCCGAAGACGATGGTGTGCGCGTCGATGGCGTCGACATAGCGCTTCTGGTTCAGCGTCTTGGGCCGGATGGTCTTGCCGCGCCGCGACAGGATGTCCAGCGTCAGCACCTCGGCCGGTGACTCGTTGCCGGTGCCGGTGAGCATCGCCACGCTGTGCCGGATGGCGTCGGGCGTGAGCCGCTGACCGCTGCCTGCGATGGCCAGCAGTTCGGAGACCACCCGCTCGGCGAGGGCCACGTCGGCCGGCTCTCCGGTCATGGTGAGGGAGTTGCCGCGGACGTGGATGTCGGCGGTGAGGAGTTCTTCGAGTGCGCGCAGGTTCTCGTCGGCGGAACCGAGCAGTCCCATGACGAGGTCGTGCGGAACATCGATGCTGCTGCGCACCGGTGCGGCCGGTGCCGGGCCAGCGTTCGTCTCGCGTGGCGTCACGTGGGTTTTTCTGCCTGCTTCCTGGTTGCTCTACGGGCGCTCTTGACAGCCCAGTCTACCGCCGGGTACCGACGGACCCCAATGCATAACCGAAGCACGGGTACCGCCGCGGCCGCCTGCTGGACCGCCGGCGCGGTCGGCTATCTGCTCGCCGAGACCGTCGCCGCCGTGCATTACCCCGGCTACAGCTACGTGCACGACGCGATCAGCGACCTCGGTACACCGGAATCTCCCTCGGCAGTGCTGATGAATGCCGGGTTCTGCCTGCAGGGGGCGATGTTCGTGCTCGGCGCCGTGCTGGCGGTACGGGCCGTTCGACCGCCCCGGCCCGCGCCGGTGCTGGTCTGTGCGGCGGCGAACGCCACCGGGAACGTGCTCGTCGCGACGGTGCACAGCGGCGCGGGACCCTGGCACGTCGTCGGAGCGGTGCTGGCGATCGCCGGCGGCAACCTGACCGCGCTGCCCGCCGCCCGGATGCTGCGCCCCACCGCCGTCCGGTGGGCGTCGGTGGCACTCGGCGTCACCGGGTTGGTCTGCGCCGCGATGTGGGTGGTCACCGACCGGCTGCCGGGCCCGGTACTGGAGCGGGTGAGCGTATACACCATCATCGCCTGGCAGCTGCTCGCAGCGGCGGCGCTACTGCCAGCGCTGCGTGAGCGCACCCAGGGCGCCGAGCGCGACGGCGGCCGCCGTTGACGTCCGCAGCACCGACGGGCCCAGCCGCACGGCCTGCGCGCCCGCGCCGGTGAGCGCGCTCACCTCGTCGTCGGTGATGCCGCCCTCCGGGCCGATGATCAGCATCAGCGAATCTGCCTGCGCCACGGCGACTTCGGTGATCGGCCTGCTCGCCGACTCGTGCAGTATCAGTGCGGTGACCGCGGCATCGGCGCGCAGCCGGCTCACCAGGTCGGCCGTCGAGAGCACCCCGGTGACGGCCGGGATGAACGAGCGGCGGGACTGTCGAGAGGCCGCCCGCGCCACCGCGCTCCAGCGCCGCAGACCCTTGTCCACCTTCGCCGCGGATTCCCAGCGCGCCACGCAACGCGCCGCCTGCCAGGCCACCACCGCGTCCGCTCCGGCCTCGGTGGCCAGTTCGACGGCCAGCTCCGAGCGCTCGGACTTCGGGATGGCCTGCACCACGGTGACCGACGGTGCGGCGGGCGCCACGGTGCGGCGCTGCAGCACCCGCGCGGTGAGGCGGCCCTTGCCGGTCTCGGTGACCTCACAGTGCGCGACGACGCCCGCGCCGTCGCCCAGGTCGAGCCGCTCACCGACCCTGATCCGCCGCACGTTGGCGGCGTGGAAGCCCTCGTCGCCGCTTACGGTCACCGGCAGCCCCTCGGCGGGGACCGCGTCGACGTAGAACAGCGCGTCGGTCATCGAGGACGGATGGGCGGCTCAGCGGCCGCTGAACGTCTCACGCAGGCGGCTGAACAACCCGCCCGATGCCGCAGGCGACTGGGTCGAGCGGACCTCGGCGGCGTCGCGAACGCGGTGCTCCTTGAGCTGGCGGAGCAGCTCGGTGTCCTGGGTGTCCAGCCGGGTCGGCACCACCACGTCGATGTGGGCGTGCAGATCGCCACGCACTCCCGAGCGCAGATGGGGCATGCCGTGGCCGCGCAGGGTGACCACCGCCCCGGGCTGGGTGCCTGCCGGGATCGTGATCTCGGTCGGGCCGTCGAGAATGGCGTCGACGGTCACGGCGGTGCCGAGTGCGGCGTCGATCATCGGCACGGAGACGAAGCAGCGCAGGTCGTCGCCGTCGCGGACGAACACGTCGTGCGGCTTCTCGTGCACCTCGACGTAGAGGTCGCCGGCCGGCCCGCCGCCAGGTCCGACCTCGCCCTGGGCGGCCAGCCTGACCCGCATGCCGTCGCCGACGCCCGCGGGGATCTTCACGCTGATGTCGCGGCGGGCGCGCACCCGGCCGTCGCCGCCGCAGCGGTGACACGGGTCGGGGATGACCTCACCCACGCCTGCGCACACCGGGCACGGCCGGGACGTCATCACCTGGCCGAGCAGCGAGCGCTGCACGGTCTGCACCTCGCCGCGGCCGCCGCAGGTGTCACAGGCCACCGGGGTGGAGTTGCCGTGCGTGCCCTTGCCCTTGCAGAGGTCGCAGAGCACCGCGGTGTCGACCGTGACCTGCTTGGTCACGCCGGTGGCGCACTCGGTCAGGTCGAGCCGCATCCGCAGCAGCGAATCCGATCCGGGCCGGACCCGGCCGACCGGGCCGCGCGACCCGGCGCCGCCGCCGAAGAACGCCTCGAACACGTCGCCGAGGCCGCCGAACCCGCCGCCGAATCCGCCGTTGGCGCCGCCGCCCGCGGTCTCCAGCGGATCACCGCCGAGGTCGACGATGCGCCGCTTCTCGGGATCGGAGAGCACCTCGTAGGCGACGCTGATCTCCTTGAACCGCGCCTGGGCGGCCTCGTCGGGATTGACATCGGGGTGCAGTTCGCGCGCGAGCCTGCGGTAGGCGCGCTTGATCTCCGATTCACTCGCGCCCTTGCTGACTCCGAGCAAGCCGTAATAATCGCGTGCCACGCTTCGCCTGTTCTGTCCTGTCGCCGGCCCGTCCGGGCTCAGCGGCTGCCTAAGACTTCGCCGATGTAGAGAGCAACCGCAGCGACATTAGCGATAGTTCCCGGATAGTCCATTCGTGTGGGCCCCAGCACACCCATGCCGCCGTACACCTTGCCCGAACTGCCGTACGCCGTGCTGACCACCGACGTGCCCGCCATCTGCTCGGCCTCGGTCTCGTGGCCGATGCGCACGGTCACCTTGCCTGCCTCCTGCTGCACGGCCAGCAACCGCAACACCACCACCTGCTCCTCGAGCGCCTCGAGGACCGAGCGCAACGAACCGCCGAAGTCGGCGGTGTTGCGGGTGAGGTTGGCGGTGCCGCCGAGCAGCAGCCGTTCCTCTCTGTGCTCCACCAGCGTCTCCACCAGCACGGTGGCCGACCGGCCGACCGCGTCGGACAGCCCACCGGACCCGTCGAGGTGCGCCGCCAGATCCGAGACCGCCACGGTCGCCGCCGTGAGCGGCTTGCCCTCGAGCGCCTGGCCCAGCAGCTCGCGCAGCTTCGAGAGTTGGTGGTCGTCGATCGCGTCGCCGAGTTCGACGATGCGCTGGTCGACCCGTCCGGTGTCGGTGATCACCACCAGCAGCAGCCGCGCCGGGGTCAGCGCCACCACCTCGAGGTGGCGCACCGTGGACGTGGTCAGCGTCGGGTACTGCACCACCGCGACCTGCCGGGTGAGCTGTGCCAGCAGCCGCACCGCGCGGCGCAGCACGTCGTCGAGGTCGACGCCGTTCTCCAGGAACGTCAGGATGGCCCGCCGTTCCGAGGACGACAGCGGCTTGACCTCGTCGAGGCGGTCGACGAACTCGCGGTAGCCCTTCTCGGTGGGCACCCGGCCCGAGCTGGTGTGCGGCTGGGTGATGTACCCCTCCGCCTCGAGCACGGCCATGTCGTTGCGCACGGTGGCGCTCGACACGCCCAGGTTGTGCCGCTCGACGAGCGTCTTGGAGCCGATCGGCTCCTTGGTGGTCACGAAGTCGGCGACGATGGCCTGCAGTACCTCGAACCGACGATCGTCGGCACTTCCCATGTGTTCACCTGCCCCTGCCACTCGAGTTTGACACCATTTTACGGTGACGGGCGTCGCGGCCTCCGCGCGAGCGGCTGATCAGCCCCGCGACGGGTCGCGTCAGGCTCGGCTAACCTGGCGAACCGGGGTTGAAAAGCACGGGGGACCGAGTGCCGAAGGCGCGCCGATGATCTTCAAGGGTGTCCGCGAGGGCAAGCCGTATCCCGACCACGGGTTGAGCTACCGAGACTGGTCGCGCATCCCGCCGCGGCAACTGCGCCTCGACGAACTGGTGACCACCACCACCGTGCTGGCGCTCGACCGGCTGCTGTCAGAGGACTCGACGTTCTACGGCGATCTCTTCCCGCACGCCGTCCGCTGGCGCGGGGTCGTCTACCTGGAGGACGGCCTGCACCGCGCGGTGCGTGCGGCGCTGCGGAACCGGATCGTGCTGCATGCCCGCCTGTTCGACATGGACGTCCCGCTGGCCGCCCAGCAGGGTTGACCGCTGCGAGCGGCCAGACGATCGCGAAGCGAACCCGGACGATGAAGCCTTGTCCGGCGCCGCGGCCGACCCTACGTTTCGGTGCATGACCACAGTGCTGATCACCGGCTGCTCCTCCGGCTACGGTCTGACGACCGCGCGCCGGTTCCTCGACGAGGGTTTCGACGTCATCGCCACAATGCGCACCCCGCGCACTGACGTGCTGCCCCGATCGGAGCGGTTGCGGGTGACCGCGCTCGACGTCACGTCGGCGGAGAGCGTCGCCGCCGCCGTGGCCGACAGTGGACCGATCGACGTCCTGGTCAACAACGCGGGGATCGGCGTCGTGGGGGCGTTCGAGGCCACGCCGATGCAGACCACCCGGGAGTTGTTCGACACCAACACCTTCGGCGTGATGGCGATGACGCAGGCCGTCGTGCCGCAGATGCGCACCCGGGGGTCGGGCGTGATCGTGAACGTCACCTCCAGCGTGACGCTGGCCGCGATGCCGCTTGCCGCGGTGTACACCGCCAGCAAGATGGCCGTCGAGGGTTTCACAGCGTCGCTGGCACTCGAACTCGGCTTCTTCGGCGTGCGCGCCAAACTCGTCGAGCCCGGGTACGGCCCTTCGACCAGCTTCGCCGCCAACGGCAGCCACCGGATGGCCGGCCTCATCCCCCCGGTCTACGAGCCGTTCGCCGCGCCGGTCATGGCGTCGTTCGGCGACGCCGGACTCGCGACCACCCCCGAGGACGTCGCCGAGGTGGTGCTGTTCGCCGCCACCGACACCTCCGAGCGGCTCAGGTACCCCGCGGGCGCGGACGCTGTGGCGCTCGCCGAATCGACCGCGGGGGTTTAGCGTCTGGGGGTGGGCACACCCGACACCGCGGGCACCGCCCCTGGACCGGTGGAGGAACTGCTCGGCCTGCTCCGACCGGAGGCGGTGCTGTCGAAGGTCATCGACGGCGCAGGCAGTTGGGGTGTCCGCAAGCCCCGCTACGGCGACCCCGCGTTCTGCGTGATGCTGCAGGGATCGTGCGTCCTGGAGGCCGACGGGCTCGACGCCATCGACCTGCGCGACGGCGACTTCCTGCTGCTCCCGGAGACACCGGGCTTCACCCTGAGCGCGAGCCGCGGCGTCGAACCCGTCCCCACCCCACTCGATCACGGTCGCCGCACCCGCCACGGCGGCGAGTCGGAGCCGGTGACGATGCGCATGCTCGGCGGGTACTTCCGCGTCGATCCCACCAACGGGCCACTGCTGGTGCCGCTGTTGCCGCCTGCCGTCCTAGTGCGCCGCGACGAACCCGGCTCGGCGCGGCTCAGCCGGATCGTCGAGCTGATCGCCGAGGAGGCCGACGGCGAAAGTCCCTGCCGCGAGGCGATTCTGCAGCGGCTCGTCGAGGTGCTGCTGATGGAGGCGATCCGGATCGCACCGGCGCCCGTCGACGGGGAGCAGCGCGGGCTGCTCGCGGGACTGTCCGACACCGTACTGGCGCCCGCCCTGACGCAGCTGCACGCCGACCTCGCTCGCGGCTGGACGGTGCAGCACCTCGCGCGCGCCGCATCGGTGTCCCGCGCGGTGTTCGCGCAGCGATTCACCGACATCGTGGGGATGCCGCCGATGCAGTACGTGCTGCAGTGGCGGCTGGCCACGGCCAGGGAACTCCTGCGGTCCGGACGGCTGTCCACGGCCCAGATCGCCCAGCGCGTCGGCTACCAGTCCCCCACCGCGTTCAGCACCGCCTTCGCCCGGCACACCGGTTGCACGCCAACCGAATACGCCCGCCGGATGCAGCGGGACGGCAGGCCGGACTAGCCGCCCGCAGCCGCCATCGCCTCGCGCAGGCTCCTCGGCCGCAGGTCCGCCCAGTTCTCCTCCACGTAGGCCAGGCAGTCGGCGCGGGTGCTCTCGCCGAACACCACCCGCCACCCCGCGGGCACCCCGGCGAACGCCGGCCACAGACTGTGCTGGTCCTCGTCGTTGACCAGCACGAAGAACTGGCCGCTGTCGTCATCGAAGGGGTTGGTGCTCATCGCTTCTCCTGATCGATCGTTGCGTGGACGGCTCGAATGCGGCGCCCAGAACGCGGTCGGACAACAGCCCGAGGCAGCTGAGGTTGGGGAACCCCGGTCCCTGGGTCAGCCCGGCCAGGCCGGGCAGGAACAACTTGGGTGCGAGATGGTCCACCGACAGGTCGTCACCGATCGACTCCTGCAGCGCCTCGCCCGTGAGTGGACCGCCCAGCCCCAGCTCCAGCAGGTCGAGCGCCTCCTGACGGAACAGCGGCACGAACCACAGCGCGTCCGCGCCGGACCCGTCGATCACCAGGTCGAAGCCGTGCACGGTCTCGAGCCGCTCACCGACCCGGTCGGTCTGCAGGGTCAGCCGGATCCGGTCGTCGCGGGCCACCGCGTGGGCCACGCGGCCGCGCAGATGACGAATGCGGTCGTCGGCGAGCAGTGCCTCCTGCACCCGCGCCGAGAACACCCCGCGGTCGGTCCGCAGCATCGCGTCGCGACGCTCACCCAGCGTCAGCCCGGCCCAGTGGGTGGGGTCGGAGTACAGCGTGTTCTCGAAGAAGCCCTCACCCCGGGTGAACAGCGTGACCTGCGGCGAGATCACGGTGATCGTCGAAACCCGGTGCCGGAACAGCTCGTTGAGCATCGTCGCGGCCGTCTCGCCGCCACCGATCACGGCGACGCGTTCGGCCGCGATCAACTCGTGCGCTGCGGCCCGGTGCCAGAACTGGGCGATCGAGAGCACCCGCGGGTTGCCCGGCAGGATGGAGCGCTCGGCCTGCCCGGGACCGGTGATCATCAGCGCGTCGGCCTCCACCGCCGTCTCGCGGGTCTCCAACACCCAGCGCGCGGTGTCGGCGCCCGCGTCCACGGTGATGCCGGTGACCTCGCCGTTGACCACGCTCATCCCTACGTTGTCGGCCACCCAGCGCAGGTACTGGCTCCACCTGCGGTGCGTCGGCGCCGGCCGGCCGCGGTCGATCCACTCGGCGAACTGACCGGTCGACACCAGATAGGACTGCCAGCTGTGACGCATCATCCTGACGTCGAGTTCGGCGTTGCGGCGCGGCACCAGCGAGGACCGGTAGGGAAACCCGACGTCCTTCTCCGGGCTGGTGCCCAGCCGGTGCTGGCCGTCGGTCCATCCCCCGCTGGCCTGCCAGTTGGCGGCCACCGCGGTGCGCTCGATCGCCACCACGGCCGGCACGTCGACGCCCATGCCGCGCAGTTCGGCGGCCTTGGCGGCCACCGCGACACCCTTGGCGCCCGCGCCGATCACCGCCAGTGTGCGGCTCATGCGGTCATTCCTCGCATACCTTTCTCAGCGCCTCTTGCCAGAACCCTTGCAGCACTTCGACATCGGCCGGATCCAGAATGTCCGGCAGCGTGCGCCACTGCGTCGCCAGCACGGGGGCCGCGCCGTCGGAGAACACCACCGCGTTGAGCGTCAGTTCGTACCGGACCGCGAGGTCGGGCTCCGGCAGCTGCGACGCCCCTGCGGTGAGTGCGCGGTCGGGTTGCATGTCGCCGGTCACCGCTCCGAGTTCCGCGCGGCCCAGGTAGTTCAGCAGCAACTGGGGTTCGCGGTGGGCCCGCAATCGCGGCGCGGTGTCGGCCCGCAGGTAACGCAGCAGCGCGTAGTCGATGCCGTCACCGGGAACGGCCGCCAGGTCCGCGGCGACGTCGGCGCCGATCCGCAAGGGATAGATGGCCGACATCAGCCCGACCGTCTCGCCGGTGTCCACATCGCCTGCGCCGCCGTCGACGACCGCGTCCACCCGGCCGAAGGACTCCAGCGCCAGCAGCGGCGGCGGCGTGTCCTGCCCGCGGTGACGGCGCCACCGGGTCACGGTGTCCGCCGCCGCGGCCGCCAGCAGGTGGGCCATCGGCCGGTCCGCCGAGAGCAGCCGTGTGGTGACGTGGGCGTCGGTGACGCAGACGCTCACCGTGAGGTCGCGGGCGCGGTCGGTGCGCGGATCGACCCGCCGCGCACCGACATCGGGGTCCGCGTCGGCGAGCTGCGCCTCCCAGAAGTCGCAGGTGTCGAGCCGGTGTGCCCGCTCGAGCAGCAGTCGCGACCATCGCCGGTAGCCGGTGTGCTCGAGCGCAGGCGTCGGCTGCCTGCCCTCGGACAGCGCATGCCAGCCCGCGTCCAGTTCTCCGACGACGATGCGCCACGACGCCGGGTCCATCGCCAGCACGTGTGCCGACAGCACCAGCACGCTGGCCGCAGAAGCATTGACGCGCAGCCACACCGCGGACAGGAGTGCGCCGCGCGATGGGTCGAGTCGCTCGACCGACGTGCGGGTGTGTTCGGCGACGGCGTCGGCCAGCGGGCCGCTCACCGACACCTCGGTGAGGAAGTCCTCGACCTCCCCCGGCACGAAGGTCATCGTGTCGCGGTCGAGCCGGCATCGCAGCATCTCGTGGCCGTCGACGACGGTGCACAGCAGGGTGTGCAGATGGTCGACGGTGATGCCGTCGGGCAGCCGGATGGCCTCGGTCTGCGCCAGCCGCCGTGGGTCGCCGTATTCGTAGAGCCAGTGCACGTTGGCCAGCGCCGGGATCGGGCCGTCTTCCCCGTCGCCACGCCGGTCGGCGCCGGCTGATTCGCCGTCCACCGCGGCGGCGAGCTCGCGGATGGTGCCGCATTCGAGCATCAGCCGCGCCCGCAACGCGACACCGCGCCGCCGCGCGGCCTGCACCACCGACAGCGCGACGATGCTGTCGAGGCCCAACTGCAGCAGGTCGGCGGTGACGTCGACCTGCTTTCCGGTGTGCAGGATCTCGGCCAGCACCTCGGCCAGCGCGATCTCCGTCGCGGTCTCGGGCGTGGCGGCCTCGTCCTCGGGTTCCTGTGCGAGAGCGGCCAGCGCGGGCTCGTCGACCTTGCCGTGTGGCGTCAGCGGCAGCTCGTCGATCAGCACGATGCGGTGCGGAACCATGTAGCGCGGTAGCCGTTTGGTCAGCATCGCCCGCAGTTCGGGGACGGGCGGCTTCGGGTCGGCGGACACGTAGGCGGTCAGCCGCGGTCCGCTGCGGTGGTGTCGTACCGCCACGTGGGCGTGCCGCACCGCGGGGTGGCCGTGCAGCACCGCCGCGATCTCGGCGGGTTCGACGCGGAATCCGCGGATCTTGACCTGGGCGTCGGAGCGGCCGAGGAACTGCAGCGACCCGTCGGTCGAGCGGCGCACCACGTCACCGGTGCGGTACATCCGTTCACCGGCGACGAACGGGTCGGCGATGAACCGGCCCGACGTCTCGCCCATCCGGCCGAGGTAGCCGCGGGTGAGCTGCCCGCCCGCGAGGTACAGCTCGCCGGTGACGCCGTCGGGCAGCGGACGCAGCCAGGAGTCCAGCACGTAGGCGCGGGTGGGCCCGGTGGGCAGACCGATCGTGGGCGACTCGTGGTCGGCGATCGCGGCGACGACGGCCTCGACGGTGGTCTCGGTGGGGCCGTAGCAGTTGAAGGCCGTCATGCCGGTGCGGGCGCACTCGTCGCGGATCAGGTTCCACGCCGGGATGCCGACCGCCTCGCCGCCGAGGGCGAGCACGCCCAGCGGCACCGTGGACAACAGGCCGAAGGCCCGCAGCTGGGCGAACATCGACGGCGTGGTGTCGATCAGGTCGATGCCGAAGCGGGCGATCGTCGCGACCAGCGCCTCGGCGTCGCGCTGCACGTCGTCGTCGACGATGTGCACGCTGTGCCCGTCGAGCAGGGCCGCCAGCGGCTGCCAGGCCGCGTCGAAGGTGAACGACCAGGCGTGCGCCACCGAAAGGGTGCGGCCCAACCTGTCGGCCGCGGGCCGCAGCACGCTGCGGGCGTGGTCCTCGGTGTAGGCGAGCACCGCGTCGTGGGTGCCGACCACGCCTTTGGGCCGCCCGGTGGTTCCGGAGGTGAACACGACATAGGCGGCCTGACCGCGGTGCGCGATCACCGGCCGGAAACCGGCGGATGGTTCGGCGGTGCACTCGGCGAGCAGCGCGGCGTCGAGGACGAGCGCGGCGCCGCTCTGGGTGACGATGTCGTCGACGCGGCCTGCGGGCATCGCCGGGTCGACCGGCACGATCACCCCGCCCGCCTTGAGCACGCCGAGCATCGCGATCACGTAGTCCGGTCCGCGTGACAGCAGAATCGCCACCGGTGTCTCGGTGCGCACTCCCCGCCCGGCGAGCGCGGCGGCCAGCCGGTCGGCGGCCTCGTCGAGTTCGCCGTAGGTCAGCCGGCCGTCGGTCCACGTCACCGCAACCGAATCGGGCCGCGCCGCAGCGACTTCGGCGAAGCGGACGTGCACGCCGCCAGCCTCACCGGGCGCGACCGGCGTCGCTTGGGTGGCGGCCTCGCCCTCGATCAGCACGCCGACGTCGCGCAGCGGCCGCTCCCAGCAGGCGACGAGCCGCTGCGCGGTGGCCAGCACCCGCCCGCCGAGGCTCTCCGGAGTCATCGCGCCGAGCGCCCCGTCGATCACCTCGACGAGCACGGTGAGTTCACCGTCGGTGAGGTGCGCGGCGATGGTGACCGGGAAGTGCGCGAGACTCTCCAGCGCCGCGGGCCGGAACCGTGCGCCTGCGGCCTCGAACTCGCCGCTGCCGACCAGTCCGCCGGGCGGGAAGTTCTCGTAGACCAGCAGGGTGTCGAACATCTCGCCGATGCCGGCGATCGACCGCAGTTCGGCGTGCGCCAGGTAGCTGTGGTCGCGCAGGGCGGCGGCCTCCCGCTGCAGGGCGACGCACTGGGCGCCGACGCGCTGCACCGGGTCGAGCCGCACCCGCAGCGGGACGGTGTTGACGAAGAGTCCCACCATCGACTCGACGCCCGCGAGTTCGCCGGGCCTGCCGGACACCGTCACCCCGAACACCACGTCGCTGCGGTCGGTGAACGTCGAGACGATGTTGGCCCAGGCCATCTGGACCAGTGTGTTGAGGGTGACCCCGCGGGTGCGTGCGGCCTCGGCCAGCGCGGCGGTGGCTGCGGCGTCCAGCCGGACCTCGGTGCGCCGCGGCATGCCGCTCGGCGGCTCGCCGTCGGTGAGGGCCGGGGTGAGCAGCGTCGGCCCGGCCAGCCCGGCGAGGTGGTCGCGCCAGAGCCGGCGGCTGCCCTCCTGATCGCGTCCGGCGAGCCAGCCGATGTAATCGCGGTACGGACGCGGCGGCGCGGGCAGCGCCGAGGCGTCCCCGCCCGACCGGTAGAGCGCGATGAGCTCGCCGACGAACAGCGGCAGCGACCAGCCATCGATCACGATGTGGTGCGCAACGATCACCAGACGCCAACGCGGACCCGGCATCTCGACGAGCAGGAAGCGCATGGCCGGACCGCGGCCGAGGTCGAACCGGCGCCTGCGGGCATCGGCCTCCAGAGCCTGCACCTGGTCGGGCGACGCGGTGACATGCCGCCACGGCACGTCGACGCGGCTCGGGACCACCTGCACCACACGGGACGTGCTGCCGGCGCGGACGAAGCTCGCCCGCAGGTTGGGATGGCGCTCGAACATCGCCGCGGCGCAGTCGCGCAGCAGTGTCGCGTCGAGGTCGCCGGTGATGTCGGCGGCCATCGCGATCAGGTACGGGTCGGCAGTCCCCGTGCCGTCGCCGGTGTCGCCATCGTCGCTGTCGCTCAACGTCGTCAGTGAGTACAGCCCCTGCTGCAGCGGGCTGAGCGCGAGGACGTCCTCGAGCGTCGCGGTCACCGGGCGTCGTCCCCGGTGGCCGACCACGACAGCGTGAGGTCGGCCAGTTCGTCCGCCGACAGGCCCGACGCGCTCATCGCCTCGTGGTGCACGTCGCCGCGCTCGACGTCCTCCCCCGCCGCGTCGAGTGCGGCGGCGAGCTCGTGCACGGTCGGGAACTCGAAGACCATGCGCGCGGTCAGCCCGAGGCCTGCGTCGCGGGCCCGTGCCGCCAGCTGCACCGCGAGGATGCTGTCCCCGCCGAGCGCGAAATAGTCGTCGCCCCGCCGGATCTCGTCGGCCCCCAGCACCTCGGCCATGATCGACGCGAGCGCCTTTTCGGTGTCGGTGCGGGGCGGTTCGGCGGTCACCGCGGCGGTGTGCGCCGGGAGGGCGTCGTCGACGGTGCCGACGCGGCCGAGGAGTTCCAGCCGCCCGTCACCGGTCCACCGGCCGCGGTCACCGGACCGGTACAGCCGCGAACCGGGTTGTCCGCCGGTGTGATCCGCCACGAACCGGGCGGCGGTGACCGCGACGCCGTCGCACTGGCCCATCGCGACCGGACCGCCGCGGTGGTACACGTCGCCGACCACGCCGATCGGCGCCGGGTTCAGCGCGTCGTCGAGCACCACCAGCTGCCCGCCGCCCCACTGCGAGAGTTGCTGCCGCTCCTGCTCGTCGGTGATCTGCAGGCTGCGCAGCCGCTCGTCCGGCCGGTCGGCGAACGCGTCGACGACATGGCCGAGCCACGATGCGAACCGGCGGGCGGTGGCCGGGTCGTACAGCTCGGTGCGGTAGATGACGTGGCCGCGGCACCCCTGCCCGGAGACGAAGAAGTTCAGCGACAGGTCGGCATGGGCCACGTCGAACGTGGGCTCGATCGCGGAGAACGCCGTGTCACCGTCCGGCCCGCTGTCGATGACCTGCCCGTCGGGCAGCTGCTCGCGGACGTGCACCACCACCCCGAACAGCGGGTTGCGCGACACCGATCGCACCGGGCTGACCGCGTTCACCACCTGGTCGAACGGCAGGTCCTGGTGTGCGTACGCCGACAGTGCCATCTCCCGGGTGCGCACCAGCAGGTCGCGCAGCGTCGGGTTGCCGCGAAGGTCGTTGCGGAGCACCAGGATGTTGATGAAGAACCCGACGAGCCGGTCGAGTTCGGGTTCGGACCGGCCTGCCACCGGCGTGCCGATCGGGACGTCCTCGCCGCCGCCCGCCTTGTGCAGCGCCACGGCCACCGCCGCCTGCAGCAGCATGAACTCGGTGACCCCGAGGTCGCGGGCCAGCGCGGTGAGCCTGTCGCGGGTGGCGCCGTCGAAGCCGAACTCCACCGCGCCGGCGTCGCCGCCGAGCACCCGCGGCCGCGGGAAGTCCGGGCGCAGGCCGGATTCCGCGGGCGTGCCCGCCAGCTGACGCACCCAGTACTCGCGCTGTGCGGCCATCGACCCGTTCTCGTCGGCCAGCATCTTGCCCTGCCAGGCCGCGTAGTCGGCGTACTGCACCGGCAGCGGCGCCCAGTCCGGCGCCTGCCCGCCGCGTCGCGCGAGGTAGGCGGCCACCACGTCGCCGAAGAGCACCGCGGCCGACCAGTGATCACCGGCGATGTGGTGGATCATCAGCGACAGCACGTGCTGGCCGGGCGCGCTGAGGACCGCGGCGCGCAACGGCCATTCGTGCTCGAGGTCGAAGATGTGGCGGCGTTCGCGGTCCAGTTCGGCCTGCACCCAGGCGTCGTCGTCACCGCGGGCGCGGCGGACCCGCAGCTCCCCCGCCGCGTCGATCACCTGATGCGGCACGCCGTCGATCTCGCGGTAGGTGGTGCGCAGGATGTCGTGCCGGTCGACGACGTCGCGCACGGCCGTCACCAGTGCGTCGACGTCGACCGGCCCGGCCAGCCGCGCCGCGAACGGGATGTTGTTGACCGGGTTGGGTCCGTCGACCCGGTAGGTGAACCACGTGCGCAGTTGCGACGCCGACAGCGGCGCCGGGCCGTCGTGCCCGGTGGCCACCAGGCGTGGCCTGGCGTCGTCGGCCGCGGCACCGGACATGCCGTCGATGTGCTCGGCCAGGCCGGCCACGCTGCCGAGTTCGAATACCTCCCGCACCCCGAGTTCGACACCGAACTGCGAGCGCACGGCGGCGACCAGCTTGGTGGCGAGCAGCGAATGCCCGCCGAGGTCGAAGAAGGAGTCGTCGGCGCCGATGCGGTCGCGGCCGAGCAGCTCGCCGAACAGGCCGGCCAGCAGCTGCTCGGTCGGGGTGGCGGGCTCCCGGTAGTCGGTCTCGGAGACGATCTCCGGCTCGGGCAGCGCGACGCGGTCGATCTTGCCGTGCGCGGTGATCGGGATCTCGTCGAGCACCACGTATCCCGCGGGTGTCATGTAGTCCGGCAGCGCCGCGGCGACGCGGGCGCGCACCCGGTCCACGTCGACGCCGTCGGCCTCCGCGGCAGGCGTCAGGTAGGCGACCAGGCTCTTGCCGAGCCGGGGCAGGTCGCTGACCACCACCACGGCCTGCCCGACGCTCGGGTCCACCGAGATCGCGGCGGCCACGTCGCCGAGTTCGATGCGGAATCCGCGGATCTTGACCTGCTCGTCGGCGCGGCCGACGAACTCGACGTCGCCGTCGGCGTTGCGGCGGGCCAGGTCACCGGAGCGGTACAGCCGCGCACCGGGAGTGAACGGATCGGCGACGAACCGCTCGGCGGTCAGGCCGGGGCGGCGGTGGTATCCGTGCGCCACATGCGTTCCGCCGATGTAGATCTCGCCGATCACCCCGACGGGCACCGGCTTGAGGTTGTCGTCGAGCAGGTGGATCTGCGTGTTGATCTTGGGCCTGCCGATCGGCACGATGCGGGTGCCCTGCTTGCCCTCGACCTTGTAGCGGGTGGCGTTGATGACCGTCTCGGTGGGCCCGTAGAAGTTGTGCAGCAGCGCGTCGAACGTGGCGTGGAACTTGTCGGCCACCTCGCCGGGCAGCGCCTCGCCGCCGATCGGCACCCGGCGCAGGGTGCGCCACTGGTTGACGCCGGGCAGCGACAGGAACAGCCCCAGCAGCGACGGAACGAAGTGCATCGAGGTGATGCCTTCGTCGCGCAGCAGGTCGGTCAGGTAGCCGATGTCGCGCAGGCCGTCCGGTCGCGGGATCACCAGGCCCGCACCGCAGATCAACATGCCGAAGATCTCTCCGATAGACACGTCGAAGCTCGGTGAGGCGACCTGCAGCAGCCGCTCGGAGTTGTCGATCTCGTATTCGTCGCCGAACCAGACGAAGAACTCGCCGACCGGCCGGTGCGGCACCGGCACCCCCTTGGGCCGGCCGGTGGTACCCGACGTGTAGATCAGGTAGGCGGTGTTGTCCGGGTGCAGCGGACGGACACGGTCGGCGTCGGTGGGGTCGTCGCCGCGGTAGCGCTCCAGTCCGGTGACCGGCTCGCGCAACACGAGTCTCGGCTCGGAGTCCTCGAGGATGAAGTCGAGCCGGTCCTGCGGGTAGGTCGGGTCGACGGGCAGGTACACCGCACCCGCCTTGACGATGCCCAGCGCGGTGATCACCAGTTCGGGCGACTTGTCGAGCAGCACGGCGACGCGGTCCTCGGCCCCGATGCCCTGCTCGATCAGCCGGTGCGCCATCTGGTTCGCCAACGCGTTGATCTCGCCGTAGGTGTAGGTGCGGCCCTCGTAGATCACCGCGACCGCGTCGGGTGCGCGGTGCACCCGATCGGACACCAGGGCGGGCAGCGTGGCGGGCGGAGTCGAGAACTCCTCGCCGTAGCTCACCTCGCGCAGCCACCCGGCGCCCGCGGCGTCGAGCAGATCGAGGTCGGACAGCGGGCGGTCGGGGTCGGACAGTGCGCTGTCGAGCAGCGTCGCGAAGTGGTCGAGCAGCTGGCGGGCGAGCTGCTGGTCGAGCACCTCCACCAGATGCTCGGCCTCGACCAGGATTTCGTCGGCGCCGAACTCGACCATGAAACCGAGCGGCAGCTGGGTCACCTGGCTGCGCAGCTCGGCACGCTCGCAGCGCACGCCGGCCGGGGCGAAGCCGCCGCCGTCGGGCTCGCGGAATCCGAAGCTGACCCGGGTCATCCGTTCCGTCCCGTATCGCCGGTCGGGATTGAGCTCGCGCACCACGCGGTCCAGATTCACCCGCTGGTGGGCGAAGGCGCCGAGCGCGGTGTCGCGGGTCTGGGCCAGCAGTTCGCGGAACGTCATGCCCGGCTTCGGCCGCTGCCGCATCACCACCGTGTTTCCGTGGTAGCCGATCACCTCGTCGGCGCCGCCGTCACGGTTGAGCACCGGGGCGGCGACCAGGAAGTCGTCGGCATGGGTGTAGCGGTGGATCAGCCCGCCGAACACCGCGAGCAGCACCATGTACGGCGTGCAGCCGGCCTCGCGGGCCAGCTCCGCGACCCGCCCCGCGACGCCGCCGGACAGCTGCCGCGTGCTGCGCTGGGAGCGCCAGCTGGTGGGCACCACCGAGCCGGTCGGGCCCGGCAGCTCGAGCGGTTCGGGCATCGCGGCCATCACCGTGCGCCAGTACGCCAGGTCGGCCTCGGTCGTGTCGGGTCCCGCGGTGCGCGCGGAACGTGGCCCCGGGGCCAGCTCGGCGCCGTCGTACGCCCGGGTCAGGTCGGCGAAGAACACGCGCCAGCAGCCGTCGTCCCAGGCGATGTGGTGCGCCACGAACAGCAGCACGTACTCGTCGGCGCCGGTGCGCGCCATCGTGATCCGCAGCGGCGCGTCTTTGGTCAGGTCGAACGGCGCGGCGAACTCGCGCTGCGCCAGCACCTCCAGCCGCAGCCGCCTGCCCTGCTCGGACATCTGCGACAGGTCGTGCTCGGCCCAGCCGGGACGCAGGTCGTCGTGCACCTCGATCGCGGGTTCGCCGTTCTCGCCGGCGCGGTAGGTGGTGCGCAGCACGCTGTGGCGGCGGGCCACGGCATCGACCGCGTCGTGCAGCCGTGCCGGGTCGACGTCGCCGCGCAGCCGGTAGGACAGGCAGATGTTGAGCAGTGCGCCGCCCGGGTCCATCTCCTGCACGAACCACATCCGCCGCTGCCCGTCCGACAGTTCGTCGGCGGGCCCGGTCGCTACCTCCGGCACCGACCGCAGGCCCCGCTCGGCGAGCTTGCGCCGCAGCAGTTCCAGCCGGTTGTCGTCGAGGCCCGCCGTGTTCGGCACGCGGGTCTGCTCAGTGGTGTCAGTCACGAGAAGCGTTCACTTTCTCTGCTCTGTCGGCCGGCTCGCCGGCCCGGTCGAGGTCTGCGATCAGCTCGGTGCCGGTGATGCCGCCCAGCAACCGGGCCAGCGGAACCGACCGGCCGGTGGCGTGCTTGATCCGCTTGCGCAGATCGAGGGCCAGCAGCGAGTCGACGCCGAGGTCGAACAACGACGCGTCGAGGTCGAGCGCCGCGGCGTCGGGCACGCTGAGCACCGACGCGAGTTCCGCGCGTACCGCCGCGCGGGTATCGGTGGCGCCGACGTCGCTGTCAGCACCCGGGACATCGTGAGCCGCATGTCGGCTCGCGAAGAACAGCCGCAGCCGGTCGGCGTCGGCGGAGAAGATCAGCGGGTCGCCGTGATGGTCCCGCAGGCTCGCCTCGATCGCCGCGCGCGGGGCCATCGGCAGCAGTCCGGAACGCTCGATCCGGGCCGTCTCGCCGGCGTCGACGACACTCTTGCCGTCGGCGGCCCACAACCCCCACCGCACCGACACGCACGACCGCCCCGACGCGCGCAGCCGGGCGGCGGTCACGTCCAGCATCCGGTTGGCCGCGGAGTAGGCGGCGTGTCCCTGCCCGCCCCAGACCCCGGACACCGAGGAGCACAGCAGGATCGGGGCCTCCGGCCGTAGCGGCCAGAGCTCGCCCACGTCCGCGAGGCCGGAGACCTTTGCGGCGAAGGCACGCCCCAGAACGGTCCGGTCGATGTGGTCGCGGGTGGCGAAGCCGGCGGCTCCGGCGGCATGCACCAGCAGCGACGCTCCGCCGCCCGCGAACTCGGCAGCGGTCGCGGCCAGCTGGTCGCGATCGGTGATGTCACAGGGCGGCGCAATGACCTGCGTGCCGTGGTCGCCGGCCACCGAGGCCAGCACATCGGCCTCCGCTCCGCTGCGGCCGAGCAGCACGATCCGCCGGGCTCCGTGTTCGGCGAAGTACCGCGCGAAGTGCAGGCCGACCGCGCCGGCGCCTCCGGTGATCACCACGTCGTCGAGCAGGCCGGAGTCGAGCCGCCATGCCTTCGGAAGCGTTGTCGTGTCGGGCAGTTCGCGGCGGTACAGCACAAGGCCGCGGAGTGCGGCCTCGGGTGCGTCGGTGAACAGCGTCTCGGCCACGGCGGCGATGGTCGCGGCGTCGAGGTCACCCGCGGGCAGGTCGAGGTGGCGGAACGTCTGGTCGGGGTGCTCGAAGCCGATGCTGCGGTGCATGGCCGCCAGCGCCGCAGGTGCGGGCAGCGGCGAAGGGTCGTCCGCGGTGACCTGTTCGGCGCCCGCGGTGACCAGCCAGACGTCGCGGCACTGCGGGCCGGCGGCGGCGTAATCCAGCAGGCCGTCCGCGACGTGTCCGGTCAGCTCGCCGGCCGCCGCCGCGCCGTCGGTCTGCTCGGAGACGGGGGCGACGACGACGAGCATCTCGGCGCGGTCGGCAGGCGCCACCGTCACCGCGGGGTGTCCCTCGATCGCCGCGCCGATCGCGCCGGCCAGCGGATGGGCGGGTCCGGGTATCAGCACCGCGACGGTCCGTGTTGCGGTGGGCGACGTTGCGGGACGAGCCGTTTCGCGCCAGAGCTCGCTCGCGATCGTCACCGGCGCGGTCGTCGTGGCTTCGCGGGCGCCCGGGCGTTCGGGCGCCGCCCACATGTGCGTCGTGCGCATCGGCGCGTTGGGAAAGTCGCGCAGCGGCCGGGCGTCGCCGACGAGATCGGCCCAGCGGTAACGCGCGTCGGTCACCGCGGCGGCCGCGATGTTGGCCGAGAGCCGGTCGACCAGATCCGCTTCGCGGTGCCCGGAGCCGACGAGGACAGCGGGCCCCGCCGCGAGACCGAGGGTGTCGAGGGTGTCGCCGATCGCGAACAGCAGTGCCGGATGCGCCGACAGCTCGACGAACGCCCTTGCCCCACATCGCACCGCCGCCTCGACCGCGCGGTCGAAGCGCACCATGTTGCGCAGGTTGCCGTACCAGTAGTCGCCGAACTCCGTGCCCGCCGCCACCACGTCACCGGTCGCCCCGCCGATGAACTGCATCGGGCCGTCGCCGAACCGGGCCTGCGGCAGAGCGGCCGTGAAATCCTCGCGCAGCGGTTCGAGCACGCTGGTGTGCACCGGGAAGTTGACGGTGATCTCGCGGGCGAACCCGCCGCGCGCACGGACAGTGCCGACAGCGGCGGCCACGGCGTCGCGATCGCCCGACACGGCGACCGACGCGCTGGCGTTGATCACCGAGAGTTCCAGCCAACCAGGGGTTTCCGCGATCAGCTCCTCGGCGGCCGCCGCCGTGAGACCGAGCGCGGCCACCGCATATCTACCGCGCATCCGGTCGGTCACCGCCGCGCGGGCGGCGACCACCGCCACGGCGTCGGGCAGGGTGATGACGCCGGCGAGGTAGGCCGCGGCGATCTCGCCGAGGCTGTGGCCGACGGTGAGGTCGGCGGCGACGCCGCAGGCCCGCCAGACCGCGGCGAGCGCGACTGCGTGGACGAACTGCGCGCCCTGGATCTCGATCTCGCCGAACGCATCCGGGTCACCGGCGGTGGTGAGGTAGCGCAGCGGCGAGGTCAGGCCGGCCGCGCTGAAGGCGGCGGCGCACCTGTCCGCCTCGGCGCGGTAGGCGGGCAGGCGGGCGTAGGCGTCGGCGCCCATCGCCGGCCACTGGCTGCCCTGGCCGGGGCAGACGAACGCCAGCCGCGGCGTCGCGTGCTCCGCGGAGCGGGCCACCAGCGGATGGTCCTCACCGGTGGAGAGGGCGTGCAGCCCGTCGAGGAGCTCCTCACGGTCGGCGGCCCGCAGCACCGCGCGGTGACGGCGCAGCCGGCGGGTGCGCAGCAATTGGCCCGCCACGTCGGCCACTGTGACGTCCGGCCGGGTTCGCAGGTAGCGCGCGACGGCCGCGGCGTCCACGCCGACGAGGTCGGGCGCATGTGCGCTGAGCAGCACGGGGACACGGCCGTCCGGCCAGGTGATGACGGGCATCAGGCCACCCGGGCCCCGGCGTCGGGCATCGCCACGACCACGTGGGTGTTGGTGCCGCTCATCCCGAATGCCGACACCGCGGCCAGCCGCCGCCCGTCGACGGCCCGCCAGGGGACGAGTTTGTCGGCCAGCCGGATACCCTGGGTTTCCCAATCGATCTCGCTACTGGGCTGGTCGACGTGCAACGTGGGCGGGATGGTGGCGCGTTCGGCCGCGAGCAGCACCTTGGCCAGCCCCAGGCCGCCTGCCGCGGCCTGGGCGTGGCCGATGTTGGACTTGACCGAGCCGAGCCGCGGTCCCCGGCCGGGTTCGGTGGCGCCGTAGGTGCGCGCCAGCGAGCGCAGCTCGGTGCGGTCGCCGAGTCGGGTTCCGGTGCCGTGGCCCTCCACCAGGCCGATGTCCTCGGCGCGCACGCCGGCCTGCGTCAGCGCGCGGCTGAACAACCGTGCCTGCGCGGCACCGCTCGGAGCCGTCAGCCCGGTGGTGCGGCCGTCCTGGTTCAGGCAGCTGGCCAGGACCTCGGCCAGGATCGGCCGACCGTCCCGACGGGCGGCCGATCGGCGCTGCAACACGAACATTGCTGCGCCCTCGGCCCATACGGTGCCGCTCGCATGCGCGCTGTAGGGGCGGCAGTGCCCGTCGTCGGAAAGTGCGTGCTGCTTGGAGAACTCGACGAAGTAGCCCGGCGATCCCATGACGGCGACGCCACCGGCCAGTGCCAGGTCGCAGTCCCCCGCGCGAATCGACTGCACGGCGACGTGGAACGCCGCCAGCGCCGACGAGCACGACGTGTCGACAGTGAGCGCCGGCCCGGTGAGGTCGAGTGTGTAGGCGATCCGGCCGGAGATGACGCCGAGCGAGGTGCCGGTGATGAGATGGCCGCTGTGCTCGGAGAACCGGGTCATGTCCGGTCCGTAGTCCAGTACCGATGCGCCGACGAAGCAGCCGGCGTCGTGGCCCGCGAGGTCGTCGGGATTGATGCCGCTGTTCTCCAGCGCCCGCCAGGCCAGCCGCAGCGCCACCCGCTGCTGGGGATCCATCGCGACGGCCTCCCGCGGCGAGACGCCGAAGAATTCCGCATCGAATGACGCTGCGCCCGTGAGGAAGCCACCGAGATCGTGGATCGGCTTGTAGCCGTCGCGCCGTTCGAAGAGTTCGGGCAACGCCCAGCCGCGGTCGGTCGGGAACGGGCCGAGTGCCTCACGCTGTTCGGACAGCAGCGACCAGTAGGCGTCGGCGGAGTCGATGCCGCCGGGAGCCTCGAGCGCCATGCCGACGATCACGACGGGGTCGTCCGCGCCGTCCACGCCGTCAGAGGTCATCGGCGCCCATCAGTTCGGCGAGCAGATCGGTGTGCTCGTTGAGATAGAAGTGGCCGCCGTCGAGCAGCGAGAGGGTGAACGAGTTCTCGGTGTGGGTCTCCCAGGCGCGCAACTGGGCCTCGGTGATCCGGTGGTCGCGGCGGCCGCCGACGGCGTTGATGTCGGCCCGCACCGTCACCCCTGCGTCGCAGCGGTAGCGGTTCCAGGCCAGATAGTCGGCCCGGATCGCCTGCAGCAGCAGCGCGACGAAGTCCTCGTCGTCGAGCAGGCGCGGATCGGTGCCGCCGAGGTCGGCCAGTTCGGACAACAGGCCGTCGTCGGTGGTCGGCATCGGCCCGGACGCTTCGACGGTCGACGGTGCCTGCCCGGCCGACACCCACAGCTGGCGCACGTCGACGCCGTTGCGCTCGGCGATGCGGGTGAACTCGAACGCCACCACCGCGCCCATGCAGTGGCCGAACAGCCGTAGCGGGCCGAGCCGATGCCACTCGCCCGCCCGGAACAGGTCGTCGGCGAGCTCGGTGATGGTCTCCGCCGCCGGATGGGTGAGGCGGTCTGCGCGTTGCGGGTACTGCACCAGATAGGTGTCGACTCCGTTGTCCGACAACGCTTTGGCGAGTCCGCGGTAGGCGACGGCCGCTCCGCCCGCATGCGGGAACACCACCGTCGCACCTCGTGAACCGTCCGCCGGGAAGCCTTTGACCCAGGATTCGAACGTCAACTGCTGCTGGCGTACGCCCGTCATGGAGCCGAAGCGTCGATCGGCGGCAGGAAGGTCAGCGGGTACTCGACCGCGACGCGGGTGTCGGCCCGGTCGGCGACGGCCACACCGACTCCGGCGAGCAGTGCGGCGAACACCTCGCGCACCGACTCCTCGCAGTCCAGACCCGGTGACACCGTCCGACGGCCGTGCGGATCGGCCGGAGCGCTGCCGATCGCACGCAGCAGCGCGGCATGGCTGAAGGTGGCGTTCGGCAGGATCGCGGCGGGTTCGGCCGGGCGTGGCGACACGACGGCGAAGCCGGCCTCGGCGGCGCCGATCCGCAGTGCTTCCCGCACCGTCAGCGCGGGCATGAATGCAGGAGGCAGGTCACCGCACACCAGCGCCATCCGCGCCACGCCGCGGCGCATCGCCGACAGTGCGGCCTCGGCGGGCAGTCCGGCGGGCACCGGCAGGTAGATCGCGCCCGCGGCCAGCGTCCCGAGCACCGCCGGGATCTGTTCTGCGCAGGCGGTGCCGACGACCGCGACCACGTCACCGGGTGCGACGCCGGCGACCGACAGTGCGGCGGCGATCGCGCGGACCTCTTCGGAGAGTCGCCCGAAGGTGGTGCCGCCGGTCGCGCCGGTCACCGCCTCGCGATCGGGCACGGAGGCAGCGACCGCGAGGACGCGTTCGTGCAGCGATGCCATCTCCGCAGCGGTCACATCGCCGGGACGGGTGATCGTCATACCGTGAGCCACAATGCCTCCATGGATTAGCAAAGGCTGTCCTAAATTGCTGAGGCTACCCTATGTTCGGCCACCCGAAAATAGGTACCCCGGTCGCCCGAGCCGCCGCACGACCGCATCCGACCTGCGGTGATGGCCGCCCCGGGGCGTCGAGCCGAGTCCGTTCAGCTCACCGACTCGGCATCCAGTGCGGTCGCCACGTCGGTGCCGTCCATCCCGGCGACCTCCAGGTAGAGCTCGGCGACCTGGTCGAGCCGGTCACCTGCCGGTTCCCGGGCCGCCAGCACTTTCGCCAGCGCGGCGACGGTGCGGGTGGCGAAGACGTCGGCGACCATCACGGTCGGGGTGTCCAGCCAGTCCCGTACCCGGGCGACCAGTTGGGTGGCCAGCACCGAGTCCCCGCCGAGCGCGAAGAAGTCGTCGTCGGCACCGACCTGTGCGCGGTCGAGCAGCACCCCGGCGATGTGCGCGAGCGCCGACTCCACGACGGTGGCCGGTGGACGGTGAACCCGCCCGGCGGACAGGTCGACGTTCTCGAGGATGCGGGTGATCGCCGCCCGGTCCAGCTTGCCGTTGCCGGTGAAGGGGATGCGGTCGGCGATCACGATCGCCTGCGGCACCATGTGGGCGGGGACGAGCGCCGCCATCGCGCCGGTGACGGCCTCGGCGGTCAACCCGCTGCGATCGGCCCGCACCAACGCCGCCAGGACGTCGCGGCCGCCCGGTGCGGCGACCGGGGTGACCACGGCGACGTCGACCCCCGGCACCCGCCGCAGCGCCGTCTCGACCTCGCCGAGTTCGACCCGATAGCCGCTGATCTTGATGCGGTGGTCGGCGCGGCCGACGAACTCGAGCGTGCCGTCGGACTGGTAGCGCACCAGGTCACCGGTGCGGTACCAGGTCCTGCCGTCGTGTTCGACGAACTTCTCGGCGGTCAGGTCGTCACGGCCGCGGTAGCCGCGGGCGATACCACGCCCGGAGACCCAGAATTCTCCGGGCACCCAGTCCGGACAGTCCCGGCCCCGCCCGTCGACGACGCGTACGGCGTTGTTGGGCAACGGAATACCGAACGGCACCGACGACCAGTGCGCAGGCACCTCGCCGGTGACCTCGCAGACGGTGTTGTGGGTGGCGGTCTCGGTGGCGCCGCCGAGACCGGCGACGCGCACCCCCGGCGCGGCGGCGCGCAACGTCCGCACCATCTCGGTGCGCACCCAGTCACCGCCGGTGGGCACCACCCGCACGGTGGGCAGCCGCGCACCCTGTCCGGCGACCACCTCCACCAGCATCTCCAGCCATCCGGGCATGAAGTGCAGGACGGTGACGCCGTGCTCGTCGATCAGCCGCAACCAGGTGTCGGGGTCGCGCCGGTGCCGCTCGTCGACCACGACGATGGCGCCACCGGTCCGCAGGGTGGCGAAGACGTCGAGCACCGAGATGTCGCACTCCAGTGTGGAAAGCGCCAGGCAGCGGTCCGCCGGGCCGATCCCGAAGTGCCGCGTGATGAACTCGACGGTGTTCATCGAGGCGTCGTGGGTCACCTCGACGCCCTTCGGCTCACCGGTGGAGCCGGAGGTGAACAGCACGTAGGCCAGCGCCGACGGATCCGACGGCGCCGGTTCGGTATCGGCGGCGCGCGCCGCACCCCGGCGCACGGCCTCGGCGACGGTCAGGGCGGGCACCGGCAGTTCGGGTGCCTCCGTGCCGCAGACCAGGGCGAGCGCCACACCCGCGGTGTCGAGGATGCGGGCCGCCCGGTCCGCGGGCTGGTCGGCGCCGATCGGCAGGTACGCCGCGCCCGCCGCGTGGATGCCCAGCAGAGCCGGGATCTGCTCGTAGGTCTTGGGTCCCGTCACGGCGACCACGTCGCCTGCGCCCACCCCGTGCTCGCGCAGGGTCGCGGTGACCGCCAGCACCTGCTCGCGCAGCTGCGCGTAGGTGAGGTTCGCGTCGCCGCTGAACACCGCAGGCGCATCCGGGGTCGCCGCGGCGGTGCGGAAGAAGCCGTCGTGCAGCGCTTCTCCGCTGGCCGGCGCCGTCGTCGCGTTGACCGCGGCGCGCACGGCACGCTGGTCTGCGGTGACCGCGGGCGGGTCGGCGGCCTCCCAGGCCGCGTCGTCGGCGGCGAGCCGGCACAGTTCGTCGAGGTGGTAGTCGAACATCGCGTCGACGACGCCGGGCCGGAACGCGTCGGCCCGCACGTCCCAGTTGACCATCAACCCCTCGGCCACCGGCGTGGCCTGCGCGTCGATGTAGACCTGCGGGCCCTGGGAGATCGTCCACACCGGGCTGCCGAACTGGTCGGTGACGTCGCCGGCGAACAGGTCGCCCAAGCCCAGCGCGCTGGTGTAGACGAACGGCACCAGCGTCTGGGTGCCGCGGTGGCGGGTCAGGTCGCGGATCACCGACAGGCCCGAGTAGCTGGAATGCGCGGCGGCACGGTGCAGCGCCTCCTGCACCACCCGGGCGCGCGCGGCGGCGGTGTCTGCATCGGACAGGTCGAGATCGAGCATGAGCGACGAGGTGAAGTCGCCGACCAGCTTGTCGACGTCGGGGTGGAACGGTTCGCGCCCGAACATCGGCAGGTTGAGCAGGAACCGCTGATTGACCGACCACCGCGCCAGCGCCCCGGCGTAGGACGCGCCCACCGCCATCGCCGGCGTGATGCCGCGGCGGTGCGCGGCGGCGAACAGCGCGTCGCGCGCCGCGACGTCGAGGATGCGCCACTTGCGGATGCTGCGCCGCGGGTTGCGCTGCTCGGCCCGCGGCACCAGCGGCAGCGTCGGCGGTTCGGGCAGATCGGGGATCCGCTCGGCCCACCAGTCGCGGTCCTCGTCGGTGGGCCCTGGCGCCGACGCCGTCAGCGCTGCCCGGTACTCGCGATAGGTGTACTGCAGCTCGGGCAGTTCGCGGCCGAGGTAGAACGAGGCGAGGTCGGCCATGAAATTGCGGTAGCTCACCGCATCGGCTGCCTGCATGTCCATGTCGACGTGCAGGCGGGTGCGCCCGCCGGGCAGCAGCGACAGGCCGATCTCGAGCACTTCGCCGAGCAGCAGCTGGTGGGACTTCGCGTCGCGGATCTCCTCCAGCCTGGCCTCCGCGGCATCGGCGGTGAGGTCGCGCAGATCGTGGACGGTCACCGGCAGGTCGCGGTCGCTGATGCGCTGGGTGCCGTCGGGCAGGATCTCGACACGAAGCATGGGATGCCGCCGGACCAGCCTGCTCGCCGCCTCCTGCAGGCGGCCGGGATCGACTCCTGCCCCGTCGAATTCGACATAGAGGTGGCCGGCGACTCCACCGAGCACCTGATCGTCGTTGCGGCCCACCCACATCGCGTGCTGGATCGGCGCGAGCGGGAACGGCTCGTCGGGGTCGGTGGGCTGCACCGGCGGCGCCGGCCGCCGCGCCTGGGCCTGCGGACGGAAGCGAGACACCAGTTCCGACCACGCCTGCACCGTGGGATCGGCTGCCAGCGCGGCGAACCCGACGTCGATGCCCTGTTTGCGCCAGCGTCCCGACAGCGACATCATCCGGATCGAGTCCAGACCGGAGGCGATCAGGTCGGCCTGCGGGTCGAGGCTGTCGGGGCTGATGCCGAGGAGCTCGGCGACCTCGTCGCGAACGGTCGCGGAACTCGTCGCGGCGTCACCCACGTGATGCCTCCCCAGTGGTATGAGATTTAGTACAGGCTGCCCTAACTCGCAGCAGGCTACCTTATATTCGGTGCACCGAACACACCTACCCCGATGGGCGGATTCCACCTATGAGCACGGGTTTTTCACGTGACACCCGCACCGGCCACAACGGCGTGACCGATGACCTCCGGCAGGGTTTCGTGCCGTTCCCGGCCGAGCGCGCGCAGCGCTACCGGCAGGCCGGGCTGTGGACGGGGCGCCCGCTGGACTCGATCCTGCGCGACGCGGCAACGGCCTGGCCGGACAAGCTCGGCGTCGTCGACGCCAACGGCGGCTACACCTTCGCCGAACTCGACGCGGTCGCCGACCGGGTGGCCGCCGGGCTGAGCGCGCTGGGGATCGCCCCCGGCGACCGGATCCTGGTGCAACTCCCCAACTCCTGCCAGTTCGCCGTCACGCTGTTCGGGGCGCTGCGGGCCGGCGCCGTGCCGGTGATGTGCCTGCCGGGGCACCGGGCGGCCGAAATGGGCCACTTCGCCTCGGTCAGCGGTGCGGTCGGACTCGTGATCGCCGACGAGGTCAAGGGTTTCGACTACCGCGAGCTCGCGGCCGGACTGCAGGATCAGCACCCGGCGCTGCGCCACATCGTGGTCGACGGCGATGCGGGACCGTTCACGCCGTGGTCGGAACTGACCGGATTCGACGGCGCCGCAGCATCTTCGGCGCCGTTCGATCCGGACGCACCGGCGCTGCTGCTGGTCTCGGGCGGTACCACCGGGCTGCCCAAGCTGATCGCGCGGACCCACGACGACTACGTCTACAACGCGGTGGGCATGGCCCGCGAGTGCAAGATGACCTCTGAGGACGTCTATCTCGTGGCATTGCCCGCCGGCCACAACTTCCCGCTCGGCTGCCCCGGACTGCTCGGCGCGATGACGGTCGGCGCGACCACGGTGTTCACCGCCGACCCGAGTCCGGAGTCGGCGTTCGCGCTCATCGACCGATATCAGGTGACCATCACCGGACTGGTCAATGCGCTGGCCAAGCTGTGGGCACAGGCCTGCGAATGGGAACCGGTGCTGCCGACGTCGCTGCGCCTCGTGCAGGTCGGTGGGTCCCGGCTCTCGCCGGAGGAGGCCCGCTTCATCTACGACGGCCTGACCGACGGCCTGCAGCAGATCTTCGGGATGGCCGAGGGCATGCTGCAGTTCACCCGTCCCGGTGATGCCCTCGACGTGGTGACCCAGACCCAGGGCAGGCCGATGTCACCGCACGACGAACTGCGGGTGGTCGACGAGAACGGCGTCGAGGTCGCGCCCGGCGAGGAGGGCGAACTGCTGGTGCGCGGGCCGTACACGATCAACGGCTACTACCGCGCCGAGGAGGCCAACGCGCGCTCGTTCAGCCCGGACGGGTTCTACCGCAGCGGCGACCGGGTGCGCCTGTTCGCCGACGGTCCGCTCGCGGGGTACATCGAGGTGACGGGCCGCATCAAGGACGTCATCCACCGCGGCGGGGAGACGGTGTCGGCCACCGACCTCGAGGACCACCTGCTCGCCCATCCGGCGATCTACGCGGCGGCGGCCGTCGCGCTGCCCGACGAGTACCTCGGCGAGAAGATCTGCGCCGCAGTCGTCTTCACCGGCGCCCCGGTGACACTCGCCGAACTCAACGCCTTCCTCGACGAGCGCGGCGCCTCGGCGCACGCCAGGCCCGACACGCTCGTCGCGATGCCGTCGCTGCCCGCCACACCCGTCGGCAAGGTGGACAAGAAAAAGGTGATCGCCGCCATCCACGGGTGATCTCGGCGCGCTCACGATCGCAGGCCGAACGTATCCGCGCCGAAATCGCTAGACGTCGACCTTCTCGCCGGGGGTGAGCATCTCGACGATCCTGGCCGTGACGGCCGCCGCCGTCGGATGCTCCCACAGCAGCGTCGGCGGCAGCACCAGCCCGGTCTGCTTCTCCAGCTGGCGCCGCAACCGCACGGTCATGATCGAGTCGACGCCGAGCTCGACCAGTGGCAGGTCCGGGTTCACGTCCGCCTCGGCCAGCCCGAGCTGTGCGGCGACGGCGGCCAGCACCCGCTGTCCCAGCACGGCGGGATCCACCTCGCCCGTGGCCATCGGCTCGACCGCCGGACCGTCGTCGACCGCCTCGTCCGACGGCGCCACGTCGGCCAGCATCGGTACCGCCGAGGCATTCGGAAGAAGCGGCAGCACAACGAGGTTCGGGTCGTCGTCGCGCATCGCCAGATCGAGTGCCCGCATCGCGTCGTCGGCGCCGACGGTGCCCATGCCCAGGGCGTCGAGCTGGGCCGCGACGAACTCCGACGCCGAACCCATCCCGAGGCCACGCCACGCCGTCCACGCCACACTCGTGGTGCGGTCGCCGAGACCGCGGCGGTGCCGTGCGATCACGTCGAGGAACGAGTTCGCGCACGCGTAGGCACCCTGCCCCGGGAAGCCGGCCAGGTAGCCGCACGACGAGAACAGCACCATCCAGTCCAGCTGTCCCGGCGGGAACACCTCGTGCAGGGTGAGTGTGCCGTGCACCTTCGGGTGCATCGCCGCCGCGAAGTCCTCGGCAGTGGTGTTGGCCAGCAGCGCACCGGCTTCCACGCCTGCCGCGTGCACCACCCCGCGCACCGGTGGCAGGTCGCGCAGCACGGCGCGCAACCCGTCGGCGGCGCCCGGTGCGCCGACGTCGAGGGCGGCGACGGTGACCGAGACACCGCGATCCTCCAACGCCCGCACCCCGCGCACCGCCTCCGAACCGGCGTGGTCGTCCCACGTCGATCGCTCGGGCAGGCCCGACCGTGACAGCAGCACCAGCCGCCGGGCGCCCAGGTCGGCCAGCCGGTGCGCCACCCGCAGTCCCAGGGCGCCGGTCCCGCCGGTGATCAGGTAGCTGCCCGCCGGTGAACACTCCATCGGCGCAGCCGTTCTCGCGCCGGTGGGGCCCAGCCGGGCGACCAGGGCGGAGCCACCGCGCACCACCACCACACCGTGTCCGGGCAACGAGAACGCGCCGAGTGGTAACCGGCCGTCGGCGACGTCGAGCACGCCGCCCCACAGCTGAGGGTGTTCGGCCGCGGCCACCCGGGTGAGCCCCCACAGCGGTGCGTGGGCGAGGTCACCGCCCTCGTGCACCCCGGTGGTCAGCACCCACAGCCGCGCCGTCGCACCGGTCTCCAGCAGGGTCGTCAACGTCCGGGTCACCAGGTCGACCGACGCCTCGGGCGCGTCGTCGGACCGCGGCAGCACCAGCACCACGGCGGTGCGGCCGAGATCCCGCCACAGCCCGGGCCAGTCGGCGCTCGCGGACAGTGCCGCGAGCTCCGCCGGGTCCTCGAAGGCGCGGTAGGCCACGCCTGCGGCGGTGAGGTCACGCACCGCGGCGTCCAGGCCGTCGACATCTCCCCCGACCAGGACCACGCCGCTGGGCAGATCGTCCTGCTGCCAGGCCATCTCGTGCCACGCCACCCGGTGCAGCATCCGGCCGGCCTCGTCGCCGGACCATCCGCGCCCCGAGGTCTCGAGCTCCTCGAACCCCATCCCGGTGATCGACAGCAGCACCGCCCCCGACGGGTCGGCGATCGCGACGTCGGTGGTCGTGGTGCCGGGCCGCCGGCGCACCAGCAGCGCGGCGGCCGGCGGAGCGTCGCCGTACACCCGCACACTCTCGATGCGCGACGGCATCCGCAGTCGCGGCGGCCCGTCGAAGATCGTCGAGGCGGCCGAGGTCGCGGCGTCCATCAGCGATGCCCACGATGTCGGCGCCGAACCGTCGGCCTCGGCGGACACCACGGCCACCAGTTCACCGTCGCCGCGACGCAGGTTCTTCACGTCCCAGCCGAAGCCCATCGCGGCCACGCCGAGCGCGGCAAGGGTGTCGATGACATGGCGCGGCGGCAGGAGTTCTGCGCAACGGCTCCGGGCGGCAGCCAGATCCAGATGTGGCCGCGGAGAACGGATGTCGTCGGCGGCCAGCACGGCGCTGGTGTGGGTGAGCCAGCCGCCGCCCTGCGCCTCGTCGCCTCCGCCGTCGGCGTCCACCAGCCGGGACGACAGGGTCAGCGCCCGATCCTGCAGCACCACCTGCAGATCGCGGGCCCGGCCCGGCGCGACCGGCGTGCGCAGCCGAACGTCGGTCAGGCCCGCACCGGCGTGCCCGCTCGCCGACAGGAAGGTGTTGAGCAGCACCGCCGCAGGCACGATCTCGGTGCCCTGCACCGGGTGGTCGCCCGGGTAGGGCCTGCTGTCGACGTCGAGCCGGGTCTGCCACATCGTCGTCGCGACGGCGCCCGCGACGTCGGTCCGGCCGCCGAGAAGGGTGTGGGTGGCGGGGTCGTGCACGCCGCGACCGCCGGGTGGCGGGGTGGGCACCCGCCAGAAGTGCCGGTGCCGCCACTGGGTGCCGGGCAGATCGGCCGCCCACGGGGTGTCGGCGCCGACGCCGTGCGACACCTGCGCGCCGTGGCAGTGCAGGGCGGCCACCGCCGTGGCGACGGCCCGCACCTCGGCGGTCTGCCTGCGCAGCACCGGGACGACGGCATGCTCGTCGATGCCGAGGTGCAGCAGCGTCTCGACGATCGAGTGCGAGACCACCGGGTGGGCGGACACCTCGAGGAACAGTCGGTGGCCGTCCTCGGCCGCAGCCGTGACGGCCTCGGCGAATCGGACCTGTCCGCGCAGATTGGCCACCCAGTAGTCCGGGTCGCGGGGGGCGCTCGACCGGGGATCGGCGAGCGCCGTGGTGTACAGCGGCAGCGCCGCGCGGCGCGCGGGCGCCAAGGTGGCGACCAGCCGCGCGAGTTCCCCGGTCAGCCCGTCCATCGCCGGACTGTGGAACGCCACGTCGGTGTTCACCCGGCGCACGACGACACCCTCGTCACCCCACTCCCGGCTCACCTCGTCCACGGCGTCGACGACACCGGAGATGACCGTCGACTCCGCGGAGGCGCTGATCGCGGCCACCACGTCGGTGCGCCCGGCGAGGCGCTGCGCGGCGTCGCCGAACGGCAGCCGGACCAGGGCCATCGCCCCGTGACCCATCACGGACCGGAAGCCGCGGGCGCGGTAACACGCCAGCGCGGCACCCTGCCGCAGGTCGAACACCCCCGCGACCACGCACGCGGCGACCTCGCCGACCGAGTGGCCGATCACCGCCGCAGGGGTGACACCCCGGTCGCGCAGCACCGCCGCCAGGCCGACCTGCATCGCGAAGGTCAGCGCCTGGACGCGGTCGGTGCCGCCGAGTTCGCCGGTGCTGAGCGCCTCCCGCGCCGAGAAGGCCAGCTCGGCGCCGAACACCTCGTCCACCTCGTCGATGACGCGGGCGAACACCGGCTCGGCAGCGATCAGCTCGCGCCCCATGCCCGCCCAGTGCGATCCGTGCCCGGAGAACACCCACACCGCATCCCTGGGCTCGCCTGCCGGAACGACCCCGGTGACGAGACGGGGGCTGACGTCGTCGCGGGCCAGCGCATCGAGTCCGGCGACCAGTTCGTGGTGCTGCTCGGCGATCACGGCGGCCCTGACCGGTTCGTGCGCGCGGCGAGCCCACAGCGTGGCGGCCACCTCGGGCAGCGGCCGTCCGACACTCCTGAGGTGATCGGCGAGTGCCTCGGCCTGGCGCTCGAGCCGCACTCCGGACCGGGCCGACAGCGGGACGACGACCGGTCCGCCCGGTTCCCGTCCTGCGTCTGCCGTCACGGTCGCCGGCGCCTCCTCGAGCAGGATGTGCGCGATCGTGCCGCCGTACCCGTAGCTGCACACCGCGGCGCGGCGCGGCGTCTCACCGCGCGGCCACGGCTCGGGCTCGGTGGGCACCCGGAGACCGCTGGTGGCCCAGTCCACCGCCGGGGTGAGCCGGCGCAGTCCGGCCGTCGGCGGGATGGCCTCGTGATGCAGCGCGAGCACCGTCTTGATCAGGCCGAGCACACCGGCGCCGCCCTCGAGGTGGCCGATGTTGGGTTTGACCGACCCGATGCGGCACGGGTCGTCGGCGGGCCTGTCTGCGCCGTACACCGTGGCCAGCGCGCCGACCTCGGTGGGATCGCCTGTCGGCGTGCCGGTTCCGTGCGCCTCGACGTATCCGACGCTGGACGGCGCGATGCCCGACGTCCGGCAGGCGCGGGCGAACATGTCGGCCTGCGCCTCGCCGTTGGGCGACATGATGCCGACCGTGCGGCCGTCCTGGGCGACCGCGCCGCCGCGGATCACCGCCAGCACGCGGTCCCCGTCGCGCCGGGCGTCGGCGAGGCGTTTGAGCACCACGACCCCGGCGCCCTCGCCGCGGCCGTACCCGTCCGCGGCGGCGTCGAAGGTCTTGCAACGTCCGTCCGGTGCGGTGGCGCCCGCCTCGTCGAGGACCCGGGTCAGGCCGGGGCCGATCAGGGCGCTGACGCCGCCGGCGAGGGCGAGCGAGGTCTCGCCCGCCCGGAGCATCTGGCAGGCCTGGTGCACCGCGACCAGCGAGGCCGCGCACGCCGCGTCCAGCGCGACGCTCGGCCCACGCAGGTCGAGCAGGTGTGACACCCGATTGGCGATTCCACACAGCGACGTGCCGATGCCGGTCCACGCCTCGATGCCGGGCAGGTCCTCCATGAGCAGCTTGCCGTAGTCGTCGGAGTTGACGCCCATCAGCACGGCGGTGTCACCGCCGGCGAGCGACCGCGGCGACACCCCGGCGTGCTCGAGCGCCTCCCAGCTGACCTCGAGCGCGAGCCGCTGCTGGGGGTCCATCAACTCGGCCTCCCGCGGCGAGACGCCGAAGAAGTCGGCGTCGAACCCGGCCAGGTCGTCGAGGAACGTCCCCCACCGGGTGGTCTCCCGCAGCACGGCGGCGTTGCGTGGGTCTCGCCGCAGGTAGGGCTCCCAACGCTGCTCGGGCACCTCGCGGACGTCACTGCGGCCCTCGATCAGGAAAGTCCAGAAGTCGGCGGGCGTGCCGACGTCGCCCGCCACGCGGCAGCCCAGACCGATGACCGCGATGGGTTCGTCAGTCGACACGTCAGTGCCGGCCCGACTCGGCACGCGGCACCAACGAAGTCTGCTTAGCCTTGCCTAAGTGCTCGCCAGCCATGCGCACATATTGGCACACGGGAATTCGCGGCAGGCACCTACCTGAGAGCCCGCCGAACGCCTCTCACCTGCTGTTGACCAGCCTGTCCGGGCGTTACAACGCCCACGCGCCGCCGCACCGGGCGGCGGGTGTTGCGCACATCACGTCGCCTGGCGCGCCGGCTCACTGACCTTCACCAGTGTCTTGCCGATGTTCGCGCCGGTGAACAACCCGTTGAGCGCGTCGACACACGACTCGACGCCCTCGAAGATGGTCTGACGGTGCACCAGCAGGCCGTCGCGCTCCCACTGCCGCAGCGCCGCGAAGGCCTCGTCGAAGCGGCCCCACTGGTCGAGCGCGTTGAAGCCCTGCATCAGCGCGGTCTTGGACAGCAGGCTGACGTAATTCGCCGGCCCCGGGTGTTCGCCGGTGAGGTAGCTGGAGATGACACCGCACAACACGACGCGTGCCCTCGACGCCAGCCGGCCGAGCACCGCGTCCAGGATCGGCCCGCCCACGTTGTCGAAGTAGACGTCGACGCCGCGGGGACAGTGCGCCTTGAGTTCGGCGGCGACGTCACTGTTCTTGTAGTCGATGCAGGCGTCGAAACCGAACTCCTCGACCACCGCCCGGCATTTGTGCGGCCCACCGGCGATGCCGACCACCCGGGCGCCGGCGATCCTGGCGATCTGCCCCGCCACCGACCCGGTGGCACCGGCCGCCGCCGACACCACCACCGTCTCACCGGCGTGCGGCCGGCCGATGTCGGTCATGCCGAAGTAGGCCGTCGCGCCCGTCGGGCCGTAGATCGACATGATCGCCAGCTGGTCGTTCTCCCCCGGCATCGGCGTGCTGAACAGGTCGTCGCGGATGATCACGTACTCCTGGAATCCCGACAGCGTGGTGACGACGTCTCCGACGGCGTAGGCCGGGCACCGCGACGCCACCACCTCGCCGATCCCGGCCGCGCGGATCACCTCGCCGATGCCGACCGGCGGCAGGTACCCCGGCTGGTCGTTGAGCCAGGTCCGGGCGGCGGCGTCGATGCCGATGTAGGTGTTGCGCAGCAGTGCCTCACCATCGGCAGGTTCGGGCGCCGGGGCGCTGACCAGTTCGGTGTCGGCGGGCCCGATCAGGCCGGTCGGGCGGCGGCGCAGCAGGATCTGGCGGTTCGTCAGGTCGGACACCAGGCCGAAAGTACTGCAGCGACAACCTTCTTCGTGACGGTTCGGGATCATCGCTCTCGCCGGGCCGTCAGTCGAGAAGGTGGCGCACCACCGCGTCGGCGAGCAGCCTGCCGCGGTCGGTGAGCACCGCGCGGTCGGCCACCCGCACGACGAGGCCGTCGGCCTCCGCCCCACTGAGCCGCTCCCGTTCGACCTCGCTGAGCACATCCAGGGGCAGGCCGGTGCGCAGGCGCAGCCGCAGCATCACGTCCTCGACGTGCCGGTCGGCGGCGTCGAGCAGCTCGAAGTCCGCGACCGGCAGCGTGTTGTCGGCGAGCTTCGCGGCATAGGCGTTCGGGTGCTTGACATTCCACCACCGCGTTGCGCCCAGGTAACCGTGCGCGCCAGGCCCGGCGCCCCACCACTCGCCGCCGTCCCAGTAGCCGAGGTTGTGCCGGCACTCGGCGCCCGGCCTGCTCCAGTTGGACACTTCGTACCAGGTGAGCCCCGACGCCGACAGCTGCGTGTCGAGCAGGGTGTAGCGGTCGGCCAATACGTCGTCGTCGGGAGTGGCGACCTCACCGCGGCGCACCCGTCGGGCCAGGGCGGTGCCGTCCTCCACCACCAGCGCATAGGCCGACAGGTGGTCGATGCCCGCCTCGAGCGCGATGTCCACCGACCGGCGCAGGTCGTCGTCGCGCTCCCCCGGCGTGCCGTAGATGAGATCGATGCTGACGTGCTCGAAGCCCGCGGCCCGCGCCTCGGCCGCCGCGGCGGGAGCGCGGCCGGCCGAGTGCACCCGGTCCAGCACCGCGAGCACGTGCCCCGCCGCGGACTGCATGCCCAGCGACACCCGGGTGAAGCCGGCGGCGCGCAATCGGTCGAAGAACCGTGGCGAGGTCGACTCGGGGTTGGCCTCGGTGGTGACCTCGGCCCCTGGTGCGAGGTCGAACCGGTCACGCACCGCGTCGAGCACCGCCGCAAGGCCGTCGCCGCCCAGCAGCGACGGCGTGCCGCCGCCGACGAACACCGTCTGCACCGCGGGCGGGACGCCCAGGTGCGCGGCCGCCAGCTCCAGCTCGACCCGCAGCGCCGCCAGCCAGCCGTCCGGGTTGGCGCCGCCCAGCTCGGACGGTGTGTAGGTGTTGAAGTCGCAGTACCCGCAGCGGGTCGCGCAGAACGGCACGTGGATGTAGATGCCGAACGGCCGGCCCGGTGTCGCGGCCAGCACTGGCCGGCCGGCGGGCGCGGCGTGGACGGTCATGGCACCATTTTCCCAGATGGCGGTAGTGGACCCTTTTGCTCACCGTGAGCGCAAATCTGGCCCGGTTAGGGCGGTCGGGACCATTCGTGGCACAATCGGGGGGTGACCGCCGTCCAGTTCCCCCGCGTTTCGCTGGTGGTTCGTCGGCATGTCGATTTCAAGCGCGTCTGTACCTCTTGTTGTCTGCCCTAGTGCCGTAGACCTGCCCACCTGAACTTCCAGCTGGCCGCCGGATCTGCGCCGCCGGACAGCCACCGGTGATCAGCGCGCTCCGTACGCCGGCTCCCCCGAAGGAGCCACAGCCCGTGACCGAAACCCCCACCCCGCCGAAGGCTCGTGCGCCCAAGCGCCCCCGCGGCGAAGGCCAGTGGAAACTCGGCTACCGCGAACCCCTCAACGCCAACGAGCAGGCCAAGAAGGACGACAACCCGCTCAACGTGCGTGCGCGCATCGAGAACATCTACGCCCAGGGCGGCTTCGACAGCATCGACAAGGGCGATCTCCGCGGCCGCTTCCGCTGGTGGGGGCTCTACACCCAGCGCAAGCCCGGCTACGACGGCACCTGGACCGGCGACGAGAACACCGACATGCTCGAAGACGAGTTCTTCATGCTGCGGGTCCGCAGCGACGGCGGCGCGCTGACCGCCGCGGCGCTGCGCACACTCGGCACGATCTCGACGGAATTCGCCCGCGACACCGCCGACATCTCCGACCGGCAGAACATCCAGTACCACTGGATCGACGTCAAGGACATGCCGGAGATCTGGCGGCGACTCGACGCCGTCGGCCTGCAGACCACCGAGGCGTGCGGCGACTGCCCCCGCGTCGTGCTGGGTTCCCCGCTGGCCGGTGAGTCCCTGGATGAGGTCATCGACGGCACGCCTGCGGTGAACGAGATCGTCAAGCGCTACATCGGCAAGCCCGAGTACTCCAACCTGCCGCGCAAGTTCAAGACCGCGATCTCCGGCCTGCAGGACGTGGTGCACGAGGTCAACGACGTCGCGTTCATCGGGGTGAATCACCCCGAACACGGTCCCGGGTTCGACCTCTGGGTCGGTGGCGGCCTGTCGACCAATCCGATGCTGGGCCAGCGGGTCGGCGCCTGGGTGCCACTCGACGAGGTGCCCGACGTGTGGGAGGGCGTGGTCAGCGTCTTCCGCGACTACGGCTACCGGCGGTTGCGGGCGAAGGCGCGGCTGAAGTTCCTGATCAAGGACTGGGGTGTCGAGAAGTTCAGGGCGGTTCTCGAGACCGAGTACCTCGGTCGCAAGATGATCGACGGCCCGGCCCCTGACCCGGTGACGCGCCCCATCGACCACGTCGGCGTGCAGAAACTCAAGAACGGGCTCAACGCCGTCGGCGTCGCTCCGATCGCCGGTCGCGTGTCCGGCACCATCCTGACCAAGGTCGCCGACCTGGCCGAAGCCGTGGGCAGCGACCGGATCCGCTTCACGCCCTACCAGAAGCTGATCGTGCTGGACGTGCCGGACGACAAGCTGGACGAGTTGCGCGCCGGCCTCGACGCGCTCGGCCTGCCGTCCACACCGTCGCACTGGCGGCGCAACCTGATGGCGTGCACCGGCATCGAGTACTGCAAGTTGAGCTTCGCCGAGACCCGCAGCCGCTCCCAGGTGCTGGTGCCCGAGCTGGAGAAGCGGCTGGACGACATCAACGCACAGCTCGACGTGCCGGTGACGATCAACATCAACGGCTGCCCGAATTCGTGTGCCCGGATCCAGGTCGCCGACATCGGGTTCAAAGGCCAGATGATCGACGACGGCAACGGGCCCGAGGAGGGTTTCCAGGTGCACCTCGGCGGAAGCCTCGGCCTGGACAGCGGTTTCGGCCGCAAATTGCGCCAGCACAAGGTGCTGTCGACCGAGCTCGGCGACTACATCGAACGGGTTGTGCGCAATTTCGTGAAACAACGCGAGGACGGCGAGCGTTTCGCTACGTGGGCGTTGCGCGCGGACGAGGCCGATCTGCGGTGACTGCCCGCGTGACGAGCGGAGGAATTCGATGAGCGATCTGATGACGGAGACCGGCCTGCAGGCGCTGGCCGAGCGCGGTGCGGCCGAACTCGGACCCCACGCGAGCGCAGACGACCTGCTCCGCTGGACGGACGAGAACTTCGGCGGCAGCTACATCGTGGCGTCCAACATGCAGGATGCGGTGCTGGTCGATCTGGCCGCCAAGGTGCGGCCCGGCGTCGACGTGCTGTTCCTCGACACCGGCTACCACTTCGTCGAGACGATCGGGACCCGCGACGCGGTCGAGGCGGTGTACGACATCAACGTCGTCAACGTCACGCCCGAGAACTCGGTGCCCCGCCAGGACGAGCTGTTCGGCAGGAATCTGTTCGAGCGGGAGCCCAACGAGTGCTGCCGGATGCGCAAGGTCGAGCCGCTGAGCAAGGCGTTGCGCGGCTACTCGGCGTGGGTGACCGGCATCCGCCGGGTCGAGGCCCCGACCCGCGCCAACGCTCCGCTGATCAGCTGGGACAAGGCGTTCGGACTGGTCAAGATCAATCCGCTGGCGGCGTGGAGCGACGACGACATGCAGGCCTACATCGACACCAACGGAGTGCTGGTCAATCCGCTCGTCTATGAGGGTTATCCGTCGATCGGATGTGCGCCGTGCACGGCCAAGCCGATCGAGGGCGCCGATCCGCGCAGCGGCCGCTGGCAGGGCCTGGCGAAGACGGAATGCGGGCTGCACGCGTCGTGACGCGGCCCGAGCCGACTCTCGTCCTGACCGCCCACGGCAGCGCCGACCCGCGGTCGGCGGAGGTGACTCATGCCGTAGCGGGCAGGATCAGGCGCCTGCGGCCATGGTTGGACGTCCGCGCGGCGTTCCTCGATCACACCGGTCCGCGGCTGGGCGAGGTGCTGCGGCTGACGGCCGACGGCGTCGTCGTACCGTTCCTGCTCGCCGACGCGTTCCACGCCAGGACCGACATCCCGGCGATGATCGCCGAGTCCGGCTGCCGGGCCGGACAGGCCGCCGTCCTCGGGGAGGACCCCGCACTACTGGCCGTGGCACGTCAACGACTGTCCGAGGCGGGAGTGTCCCCCGACGACGAACGACTCGGCGTGATGGTGGTCGCGGTGGGGTCCTCGAGCGCCGCGGCCAACGCCCGTACGGCCACCGTGGCGCAGGCCCTGTCCGTCGGAACCCGCTGGGCCGGGGCCGAAGTGGCGTTCGCCACCGTGCCGCACAACACGCCGGCGCAGGCCGCCGCGACGCTGCGTCAGCGCGGAGCCGACCGGCTGGTGATCGTGCCGTGGTTCCTGGCGCCCGGCCGGATCACCGATCGGGTGGCGACCTTCGCCGCGCGCGAATCGATGATGCTGGCCGAGCCGCTCGGCTCGCACAACCTGGTGGCCGCCACGGTGCTGGACCGCTTCGACGAGGTGACCTCGTCGGCGCTGGCCGCGTAGGGCTGCTAGGCGCTCGTCGTCGCCTGGAGCTCCACCTCGTCGGTCTCGGGTAGCTCCGCGCCGCCCGGGATCTCCGGCACGCGGGTGGCACGCACGTACACCGTGTCCCCCTCACGCAGGCCGAGAGCCTCCGCGTCACCGCGGGTGATCTGCGCGGTGAACGGGGCCTTGTTGGCGGCGTTGGTCAGCTCCAGGCGAACCTCGAAGCCGAGGACGACCACGCGGTCGATGACCGCCTTCACCACCCCGGTCGACTTCACCGACTCGCTCTCGGCAATCGGCAGTTCGGGGTTGCGCCCCACCCGGATGTCGTGCGGCCGCACCAGCGTGCCGTTGAGCGAGGAGACCGCGCCGAGGAACGACATCACGAACGCGTTGGCCGGGGTGTCGTAGACCTCGGTCGGCGACCCGACCTGCTCGATGCGGCCCTTGTTGAGCACCGCGATGCGGTCCGCGACGTCGAGCGCCTCCGCCTGGTCGTGCGTCACCAGCACCGTGGTGACGTGCACTTCGTCGTGCAGCCGGCGCAGCCACGCGCGAAGGTCCTCGCGGACCTTGGCGTCCAGGGCGCCGAACGGTTCGTCGAGCAGCAGCACCTCGGGGTCCACCGCCAACGCCCGCGCCAGAGCCATCCGCTGGCGCTGGCCACCGGAGAGCTGACTCGGGTAGCGGGTCTGGAAGCCGGCGAGTCCGACGACCTCGAGCAGGTTGTCGACCTTGTCCTTGATCTCGGCCTTCGGGCGTTTGCGGATTCGCAGGCCGAACGCCACGTTGTCCCGCACCGTGAGGTGCTTGAACGCCGCGTAGTGCTGGAACACGAACCCGATTCCGCGCCGCTGCGGCGGCACGTTGGTGACGTCGCGGCCCTTGATGGTGATGGTGCCGGTGTCGGGCTGGTCCAGGCCTGCGATCGCGCGCAGCAGGGTCGACTTGCCCGATCCCGACGGCCCGAGCAGCGCGGTCAGCGATCCATCCGGCACCACGAAGTCGACGTTGTCCAGGGCGGCGAAGTCGCCGTAGCGCTTGTTGGCTCCGGTGATGGTGATCGCGTTGGTCATGGTTCTGCTCTCCTTGAAACCTATTTTGCGGCCCGGGCGCGCCGGGCGTCGAGAATCACCTGGGCGACGAGCACCAGCACCGCCACGCCCATCAACAGTGTCGATATGGCGTAGGCGCCGTACTCGTTGTTGCGGAAGTACCGGTCGGACACCAGCAGGGTCATGGTCTGCGACTGCCCGGGCAGGTTGGACGACACCATGATCACCGCGCCGTACTCGCCGAGCGTCCTGGCGATGGTCAGCACGATGCCGTAGGTGAGGCCCCACCGGATCGAGGGCAGCGTGATGCGCCAGAAGGTCTGCCACCACTGGGCGCCGAGGGTGGCCGACGCCTCCTCCTGGTCGGTGCCGATCTCGTGCAGCACCGGCTCCACCTCGCGGATCACGAACGGTACGGTGACGAAGATGCTCGCCAGCACGATGCCGGGGAAGCTGAAGATGATCTTCAGCCCGAAGTCGTTCTCCACGAATCCGAACAGTCCGGCCGACCCCCACAGCAGGATCAGCGCGACGCCGACGACGACCGGCGACACCGCGAACGGCAGGTCGATGATCGCCTGCAGAACACTCTTGCCACGGAACCTGTTGCGCGCCAGCACCAGTGCCGTGGGAACGCCGAACAGCACGTTGAGCGGCACCACGATCGCGACGACCAGAAGCGACAACTGCAGCGCCGAAAGCGCGGCGGGCGTGCTGATCGAGCTGAAGAACTCGCCGATGCCCGGTTCGAGTGTGCGCCACAGGATCAGCCCGACCGGGACGATCACCAGCACGGCAAGGTAGGCCAGAGCGACGAAGCGCAGCAGACGGGTGACGAATGGGGACAGGGTCATCGCGCCAACGCCTCCCGCTTGGCCGCGCGCGATCCGATCGCCCGCAGGATGAAGAGCACGACGAAGGAGATGGCGAGCAACACGATCGAGATCGCCGCAGCGCCGACGCGGTCGTCGTTCTCGATCAGCGTCCGGATCCACTGCGACGACACTTCCGTCTCACCGGGGACCGCCCCGCCGATCAGGACCACCGACCCGAACTCGCCGATCGCTCGGGAGAACGCCAGCCCGGCGCCCGACAGCAGCGACGGCAGGAGCGCGGGCAGGATGATCTTGGTCAGGATCGTGTAGTTGTTGGCGCCCAGCGAGGCGGCCGCCTCCTCCACCTCACGGTCCAGTTCGAGCAGCACCGGCTGAACGGAGCGCACGACGAACGGCAGCGTGACGAACAGCAGCGCGATGCCGACACCCCACTTGGTGTGCTGCAGGTGCAGGTCCACCGGGCTGGCGGGACCGTAGAGCGCCAGCATCACCAGACTCGCGACGATGGTCGGCAACGCGAACGGCAGGTCGATCAATGCGTCGACCAGCCGCTTGCCGGGGAACTGGTCACGAGTGAGCACCCAGGCCACCAGCAGCCCGAACACCGCGTTGACCAGGGTGACGCCGATCGAGATCGTCAGCGTCACCCGGAACGACGCGATGGCGGCGGGCGAGCTGACCGCCGACCAGAACGCCTCCCAACCGCCACCCACGGACTGCCACAGGATCGCACCTAGCGGTAGCAGCACGATCAGCGACAACCACAGCGTCGCTGCGCCCACCCGCAGGCCGGTGCTGCCGTAGCCGCCGATCACGGGGCGGCGGCGACCGGCATCCCCGTCGCCGGAGATCTCGGGCCGGATCGCCTCAGGATTGCGATCAAGCCCGGTGGTCATCCAGTGGCCTTCTGGTAGATCTTCGTGATGGTGCCGTTGTCCTTGTTGAACAGCTCGGAGTCGATCTTCTTCCAGCCGCCGAGGTTCTCGATCGTCCACAGCTTCGCCGGGGCGGGGAACTTCTCGGTGAACTCCGCAAGCACCTTCGGATCGGCGGGCCGGAAGCCGGCCTCGGCCCAGATCTTCTGCGCCTCGGGGGTGAACTGGAAGTTCACGAAGTCCCGCGCCTTGTCCAGGTGCTGGCTGGTGTTCACCACGGCGACCGGGTTCTCGATCTTGAAGGTCTGCGGCGGGTTCACGTACTCGAGGCCGAAGTTGATCGCCTCGTTCTCGTAGGCCAGCAGGACGTCACCGCTGCCCTGCTTGAACACGTCGGTGGCCTCGCGGCCGGACGCCGGCCGCAGCTTGACGTGCTCGGTGACCAGCTTGTCGACGAAGTCGATTCCGGCCTGCGGGTTCTGCCCGCCGTTGCTCGCGAACGCGTACGGCGCCAGCAGATTCCACTTCGCTGATCCGGAGCTCAACGGGCTGGGGGTGATGACCTCGACGCCCGGCTTGAGCAGGTCGTTCCAGTCCCGGATGCCCTTCGGGTTGCCCTCGCGAACGGCGAGGCTCACCACGGATCCGAACGGAATCCCCTTCAGCGCGTTGCTGTTCCAGTCCTCGGCCACCTTGCCGGCCTTGACCAGGCGGGTGATGTCCGGCTCGACGGAGAAGTTCACCACGTCGGCCGGTTTGCCGGACTCGACGCCGCGGGACTGATCACCCGACGCGCCGTAGGAACCGGTGACCGCGACTCCCTTGCCCTGTTCGGTCGCGGCGAAGGCGGGCGCGACCTTCGACCAGCCCGGCTCGGGCACCGCGAAGGCGACCAGGGTGAGCGTCGTGTCGGCGTCACTGCCGCCCTCGCCTGCGACGTCGCTGGAGCCGCCACCGCAGGCCGCCAGCAGCGTCGCGGCGGCGCCGATGACGGCCGCTTGCCGCCAGCGTCTGACGAGGGAACCTGTGTTCACGATGAATGGCCTTTCGGGGGTGGGATACGGGATGTACCCGCCACAGCGGAAAGGCGTTGTCTCGTCACCAGACGGCGTCAGCCGACTACCGACACCAGACCGCAGGACGGAATGAGGTCAGCGACAACAACAGAAAATGTCAGCAACTGCGCAACCCACGGCAATGAGGGCCACGATGTGCCCCTCGGTAGTGCCGGACGCAGCTTGCATGGCGCGAAGAATAACAGAGTGGGACGCCCCCGCCACTCGAGAGGTCGCCCCGCTCAGCGCGTCAACCACCAGGTGACGATGACCAGCAGCACCAGCACGACCAGCACCAACGTCACGCGCGACCTCGGCAAACCGCTCACATGTGGTCCGTTTCCTCGTGCCGGATCCGGCGGATCATTCGGGTGCCGTGATTGAGCCCGCCGTCGAGAACCACGGCGACCCCGTAGGCCACCACCAGCACCACCGGCATCACCACGATCGTCTGGAAGACGAACCCGAGACCGGAGAGCCACAGCTCGACGCCGTCCCACCAGCTCAGGAATGCGGCCACGGATCCAACACTAGGCGACGGATGCTGGGCACCCGGGCGTCGGTGACGGACAATGTGGCGATGCCCGACCCGGTCGAGTCCACGACGTGCGTCATCGCAGGCGGCGGCCCCGCCGGGATGATGCTCGGCCTGCTCCTCGCGCGCGGCGGCGTCGCGGTGACCGTGCTGGAGAAACACGCCGATTTCTTGCGCGACTTCCGCGGCGACACGGTGCACGCCAGCACGCTGCGGCTGCTCGACGAGCTCGGCCTGTCCGGCGAGTTCGCCCGGGTGCCGCACCGGTTGATCGACAAGGTGACGGTCACCGTTCAGGACACGGTGCTCGAGGTCGGCCTCGACCGTCTGCCCGGGGCGCATCAGCACATCGCGCTCGTCCCGCAGTGGGACTTCCTCGAGCTGCTGGCCCGGGCGGCGGCTGCCGAACCGACGTTCCGGCTGTTGCGCAGCAGCGAGGTGCTTGGCGCGTTGCGCGACGGGAGCGGCCGGGTCACCGGGGTGCGGTACCGCGGCGCCGACGGCGAGGTGCGCGAGCTGCGGGCCGAGCTCACCGTCGCCTGCGACGGCCGGGCGTCGACGCTGCGCGACGCGTCGGGACTGCCGACGCGCAGTTTCGGCGCACCCATGGACGTGTGGTGGTTCCGGCTGCCGCGCTACGACACCGACCCGCACGGACTGACCGGCATCTTCCGGTCCGGCCACGGCTGCGCGCTGATCGACCGCGGCGACTACTTCCAGATCGCCTATCTCATCCCCAAGGGCGCCGACCAGCGGATGCGCGCCGAGGGGATCGAGGCATTCCGCCGCGAGGTGACCAGCCTGCTGCCCTGGCTCGGCGACCGGCTGACGTCGGTCGAGTCCTTCGACGACGTGAAACTGCTTGACGTGCAACTGAACCGGTTGCGACGCTGGTACACCGACGGGTTGCTGCTGATCGGTGACGCGGCGCACGCGATGTCGCCGATCGGCGGTGTCGGCATCAACCTGGCCGTCGCCGACGCGGTCGCCGCGGCACGCATCCTGGCCCGCCCGCTGCGCGACGGCACGGTGCGCCGCCGCCACCTGGCCACCGTCCAGGCCCGCCGCTGGTTGCCTGCCGCACTGATTCAGCGGGTGCAGCGGCTGGTGCAGGACCGTGCGATCGCGGCGGCGTTCGTCGCAGGCGATGCGACCGGCCCGGCACCCCGGGCGGTCAAGGTGGCCAACCGACTTCCGGCGCTGCGCCGCGCCGTCGCCTACGGGGTGGCGATCGGCCCGCTGCCCGAACACGCACCGACCTGGGCACGGCGCTGACGGCGCCGATGACAGCAAACCCGGCGAACAGGTCGGCACGAGTAGACGGCGGGCACCCCGGCGGTCGATGATGTCCGAATGGTTCTGCAGCACACCCAGCCGGCTGACGACGCGCCCCCGGCCCTGCCGAAAAACGACACCCAGTCGCCGTTGACGGTGACCGCGCCGGTGCCGTACGCGGGCGGCGGGTCGCTGCGGAACCCGTTCCCGCCGATCGCCGACTACGCCTTCCTGTCGGACTGCGAGAACACCTGCCTGATCTCCTCGGCGGGCTCGGTGGAGTGGCTCTGCGTCCCTCGCCCCGACTCGCCCAGTGTGTTCGGTTCGATCCTGGACCGCGGCGCCGGACACTTCCGGCTCGGCCCGTACGGCGTCTCCGTGCCCGCCGCGCGCCGCTACCTGCCCGGCAGCCTGATCCTGGAGACCACCTGGCAGACGCATACCGGTTGGGTGATCGTGCGGGACACGCTGGTGATGGGCCCGTGGCACGACATCGATGCGCGGTCGCGCACCCACCGCCGCACGCCGATGGACTGGGACGCCGAGCACATCCTGCTGCGCACCGTGAAATGTGTCAGCGGCACCGTCGAGTTGGTGATGAACTGCGAGCCGTCGTTCGACTACCACCGCAACAACGCCAGCTGGGAGTACTCGGCCCAGGCCTATGGCGAGGCGATCGCCCGCGCCACCAAGAACCCCGACTCGCACCCGACGCTGCGGCTGACCACCAATCTGCGCATCGGCCTCGAGGGCCGCGAGGCCCGCGCCCGGACGCGGCTCAAGGAGGGCGACAACGTCTTCGTGGCACTGAGCTGGTCGAAGCACCCCGCGCCGCAGACCTACGAGGAAGCCGCCGACAAGATGTGGCAGACCAGCGAGGCCTGGCGGCAGTGGATCAACATCGGCGACTTCCCCGACCACCCGTGGCGGGCCTACCTGCAGCGCAGCGCGCTGACCCTGAAGGGGCTGACGTATTCGCCGACGGGCGCACTGCTGGCGGCCAGCACCACGTCGCTGCCGGAAACGCCTCAGGGCGAACGCAACTGGGATTACCGCTACGCGTGGGTGCGCGACTCGACGTTCGCCCTGTGGGGGCTATACACGCTGGGGCTGGACCGCGAGGCCGATGACTTCTTCGCGTTCATCGCCGACGTGTCGGGAGCCAACAACGGTGAACGCCATCCACTACAGGTGATGTATGCCGTCGGCGGCGAGCGCAGTCTGGTCGAGGAGGAGCTCAACCACCTCTCGGGCTATGACAACGCGCGGCCGGTGCGCATCGGCAACGGCGCGTACAACCAGATGCAGCACGACATCTGGGGCACGATGCTCGATTCGGTGTACCTGCACGCCAAGTCGCGCGAGCAGATCCCGCCGACGTTGTGGCCGGTGCTGAAGAATCAGGTCGAGGAGGCCATCAAGCACTGGCGCGAGCCCGACCGCGGCATCTGGGAGGTGCGCGGCGAGCCGCAGCACTTCACCTCCAGCAAGATCATGTGCTGGGTGGCGCTCGACCGCGGGTCGAAACTGGCCGAACTGCAGGGCGAGAAGAGCTACGCCCAGCAGTGGCGGACGATCGCCGAGGAGATCAAGGCCGACATCCTCAAACACGGCGTCGACGACCGCGGTGTGCTCACCCAGCGCTACGGCGACGTCGCGCTGGACGCGTCGCTGCTGCTCGCGCCGCTGGTGCGGTTCCTGCCGCCCGACGATCCGCGGGTGCGCGCGACGGTGCTCGCCATCGCCGACGAGCTGACCGAGGAGGGCCTGGTGCTGCGGTACCGGGTCGAGGAGACCGACGACGGCCTCACCGGCGAGGAGGGCACCTTCACCATCTGCTCGTTCTGGCTGGTGTCGGCGCTGGTCGAGATCGGCGAGGTGAGCCGGGCCAAGCACCTGTGCGAGCGGCTGCTGTCCTTCGCCAGTCCGCTGCATCTGTACGCCGAGGAGATCGAGCCGCGGACCGGCCGCCACCTGGGTAACTTCCCGCAGGCGTTCACCCACCTGGCGCTGATCAACGCGGTGGTGCACGTCATCCGCGCCGAGGAGGAGGCGGACAGCTCCGGGGTGTTCGTCCCGGCCAACGCCCCGATGTAGCCGGCGAGCGCGACACGCGCAGCGTGAGCGGGTGCAACGGACACCTGATGTTCAGGATCACGGTGTATCCATTGGTTGTCGGCACCGCAACCGCAGGACAGCATGGTGCTCACACACCAGGAGGCGCACATGGGATATGACATCCACACCGATTCGTCGCGGCGGGTCATCGACGTCGCAGTCGGCGTCCTGGTGGGGTTGCGGGGCTGCTCGCATCGCACGGCGTTCGACGAACTGGTGAGTGTGGTGAACCGCACCGGGATCGGTATCGGCAGCATAGCTGGCGCGCTGGTCGACCTGTCCGCGGGCGAATCCGGCCAGTCCTCAGCGCATCTCGAGGCGTTCAACGCCTGGGGCCAACTCGTCTCCAACGCGCGGCTGACGCCGCTGTCGACGGCCTGAGGTCAGCCCCCGACGTTGGCCATCAGCGCGGTGGCCACGTCGACGGCCTGGTCGGAGATCGTGTACCCGCACGCCCACGTCTCGACGACGACGTTGCTCACCGCCGAGATCGCGTGCTGACACGACCAGCCGCCGGAGTCCTCCTGACTTGAGGTCTGCGCGAGGACGCCCTGCGCATCGCGGACGTCCTGTAGCTCCCACAGGTAGGTGGTGGCGCCGGCACCGATGGCGATCGCGTCACCGGCGCAGGTGTCCCACAGCGACCGCGACTCGTCGATGAAGTCCTGTGCCTGCATGTCGCTGGGAAACAGCACCGCGGTCTGCTGCACCCAGTGTTCGTTGTCGTCACCGGGTTCTGCGGCCACCTGGTCGCGCATCGCGGTCCACTCGGAACCGGCGTAGACGGATTCTTCGGCGGAGAAGATGGCCCCGACGCAGTCCGGGTCGGACACGTCGTCGACATGGTCACCCATCTCCTCGGAGTCGCTGGTGACCTCCATGTCCGTGGCGCCGACCGTCGAGTTGAGCTCGGCGATCGGCAGCAGCACGGCGTCGAGGTCGGCCTCCTGCAGTTCGGCGGCGCCCGCGGGCCGCACCGCCGTGCCGGCGACGGTGGCCTGACACGCGGTGAGGAGGGCCGCCACGCCCAACCCGGCGACCACAAGACAGATTCGCAGCGCACCGGCGTTCGTCACCGACACATTGTCACCGACAAGGCGCCCGCGCGGCGGCTGACGGACCGATCAGCGCGCGATCTTGTCCAACATCAGGTCCGCGACGTGCACCGCCCCGTCGGCGCCTGCCGCTTTGGCGTCCTCGAGGTCGGTGATCTCCACGTCGACGACACAGTCCCCCGCGACGCCGAGTGCGCGCTGCAGGGTGAGCGAGTCCGAGTCGCCGGCGTCGTGCAGCACCACCGCCGACACCACCCGGTCCCCGACCGCCACGTCGGTGATCATGCTCTGCTCGCGGGCGCCCCGGTCGGGCTGCTGCAACAGCAGCGTCTGGCCGTCGCAGTGCCGCCACTTCTGCGCCGAGGCGGCGAAGAACCGCTGCGCCTCGTCGGCCGTGTCGAACTGCACCACACCGAGATACGCCGACATCGACGGCCCGGCGACGCTTCCGCCGGCCCATGACCTGGTGGCCACCGACCGAACCGGGCTCTCGGCGTAGACCATCTGCTGCAGACGGTACGTCGGGCTGACACAGTCGACCGGTGTCGCCTCGGTCCGGTCGACGCCGCGCAACAGCATGTCGGCGCCGCCCTCGACCAGCTGACCCATGAAGCCCGCCGGCGGAATGCCAAGCGCCCCAGCGAGTTCCTCCTGCGTGGGCAGCATGGCGCCGAGCGGGCGCGCGGCGGTGGGTGGTGCCGGCGGCGCGGATGTGGGCACCGGCGGCCGCGTGGGCGACGCGCAGCCGGCGAGCAGCGTCACCGCCGTCAGCACCGCCGCCGCCCGCATCGGCTACTTCTTCGGCTTGTCGCTGGCGGCGTCGGCGGACAGCGCGGCCACGAAGGCCTCCTGCGGGACGTCGACCCGCCCGATCGTCTTCATCCGCTTCTTGCCCTCCTTCTGCTTCTCCAGCAGCTTGCGCTTGCGGGTGATGTCGCCGCCGTAGCACTTGCTCAGCACGTCCTTGCGGATCGCCCGGATGTTCTCGCGGGCGATGATCCTCGAGCCGATCGCCGCCTGGATCGGCACCTCGAACTGCTGACGGGGTATCAGTTCCTTGAGCTTGGTGGTCATCTTGTTGCCGTATGCCGGCGCCGAGTCCTTGTGCACGATGGCGCTGAACGCGTCGACCGCCTCGCCCTGCAGCAGGATGTCGACCTTCACCAGGTCGGATTCCTGCTCGCCTGCCTCCTCGTAGTCCAGGCTCGCGTAGCCACGGGTTCGCGACTTCAGGGAGTCGAAGAAGTCGAAGATGATCTCTCCCAGCGGCATGGTGTAACGCAGCTCGACACGCTCGGGTGACAGGTAATCCATTCCGCCGAGCTCGCCGCGCCGCGACTGGCACAGCTCCATGATGGTCCCGATGAACTCGCTGGGGGCGATGATCGTCGTTTTCACGACGGGTTCGAAGACGGCGCCGACCTTGCCGTCCGGCCAGTCCGAGGGGTTCGTCACCACGAGTTCGGAGCCGTCGTCCTTGACGACGCGGTACACCACGTTCGGCGAGGTGGAGATCAGGTCCAGGTCGAATTCGCGTTCCAGCCGCTCCCGGGTGATCTCCATGTGCAGCAGTCCCAGGAAGCCGCACCGGAAGCCGAAGCCCAGCGCCACCGACGTCTCCGGCTCCCACACCAGGGCAGCGTCGTTGAGCTGCAGCCGTTCCAGCGCGTCGCGCAGGTTGGGATAGTCCGAGCCGTCGACCGGGTAGAGACCCGAGTACACCATCGGTCGGGGCTCGCGGTAGCCGGTGAGCGCCTCGGTGGCGCCGTTGCGCGCGGTGGTCACCGTGTCGCCGACCTTCGACTGGCGGACGTCCTTCACACCGGTGATCAGGTAGCCGACCTCGCCCACTCCGAGGCCCTCGGTGGCCTTCGGCTCCGGCGAGACGATGCCGACCTCGAGAAGTTCGTGCATGGTGCCGGTGGACATCATCTTGATCTTCTCGCGGGGGCTGAGCTTGCCGTCCACCACACGCACGTAGGTGACGACGCCGCGGTAGATGTCGTATACCGAGTCGAAGATCATCGCCCTGGCGGGCGCCTCGGCGTCGCCGACCGGCGGCGGGATGAGGCGGACCACCGCGTCGAGCAGTTCGCGGACCCCGACGCCGGTCTTGCCCGACACCCGCAGCACGTCCTCGGGTTCGCAGCCGATGATGTGGGCGATCTCCCCGGCGTAGCGGTCCGGGTCCGCGGCGGGAAGGTCGATCTTGTTCAGCACCGGGATGATCGTGAGGTCGCGGTCGAGCGCCAGGTACAGGTTCGCCAGCGTCTGCGCCTCGATGCCCTGGGCGGCGTCCACCAGCAGCACAGCGCCCTCGCAGGCCTCCAGCGCCCGGGACACCTCGTAGGTGAAGTCGACGTGGCCAGGGGTGTCGATCAGGTGCAATACGAACTGTTCATCCCCGACCGTCCACGGCAGCCGCACGTTCTGCGCCTTGATGGTGATGCCGCGCTCGCGCTCGATGTCCATCCGGTCCAGGTACTGCGCGCGCATGTCGCGGTCGGCGACCACACCGGTGATGCCCAGCATCCGGTCGGCCAGCGTCGACTTGCCGTGGTCGATGTGGGCGATGATGCAGAAGTTCCGAATCTGCGCCGGCGCAGTGAACGTCTTGTCGGCGAAGCTGCTGATGGGAATCTCCTGGTGGGGCTGGGTGGGACACGCGTGGTGCGCCCATCAAGGGTATCGACCACGGGCGGCCGCGACACAATCGCAGCTCCCGGCGGTCACTTATGCTCGATTCCATGCCTCCGCAGTGGAAGTCGTTCCAGCGGTTCGCGGGGACCGCCGCAAAGAACTTCGTGTTCAACGAGGCGCCGAAGTTCATCCGCCAGCTCCAGCAGTCCGAGAACAAGCCGCGCACGGTGCAGCAGGGCCTCCAGCAGGGCCTCAAGGTCGGCCTGGAGGCCGGCCTGTCCGCGCTGGCCGGTGCGGCCGCCGCGGGTCAGCCGACCGCGGCGATCACCAGCGGCAGGCCCGTCACCGACAACAGCGTCCCGACGGCGCACCGGGCCCGCAAGCTGATCTACGCCCCCGATCTGGACGGCCGCGCCGACCCGGGCGAGATCGTCTGGACCTGGGTGGTCTACGAGGACGATCCGACGCGGGGCAAGGACCGGCCGGTGCTGGTGGTGGGCCGCGACCGGCGCACGCTTCTCGGCCTCATGCTGAGCAGCCAGGACCACCACCGAGACGACCCGGACTGGGTCGGCATCGGCAGCGGCGGCTGGGACGACGACGGCCGGCCCAGCTGGGTGCGGCTCGACCGCGTGCTCGACGTGCCCGAGGAGGGCATCCGGCGCGAAGGCGCGGTGCTGGACCGGGACCGGTTCGACATCATCGCCATGCGGTTGCGCGCCGAGTACTCCTGGAGCTGACTACCGCGGCGACCGCCACATCGGGATCATGCTGGGGCCGTCGTCCGGGAGGATGATCTCGCCGGTGACGTCGAACCCGAACCGCTGGTAGTACGGCACGTTGTCCGGGTTGCTCGACTCCAGGTAGGCCGGCGCGTGTTCGGCGTCCACCCGGTCCAGCCGGGACCGCATCAGGGCCTGACCGAAACCGCCGCCGCGCACCGTCGGGTCGCTGCCGATGACACCGAGGTACCAGTGCGGCTCCTCGGGATGGCGCTCCTTCATCAGATCGGTCAGCTGCTGCCCGCGGGCGACGCGGCCGCGTGCCGCCCAGAGGAACCAGGGCATCATCCGGAACTCCTCGCTTCGCGAGTGCTGCCAGCGTCCTGGTGGATCCCACAGCGCGGCGGCCCCGATGTCCCCGCCACGCCGGGCGACCTCGACGCCGCCACCGGCCATGAAGTGGTGACGGGTCATGGCCGCGAACATCGTCGGCAGCCCCTTCGCGCGGCGCGCCGGGTCGGGCACCATCCACGCCATCACCGGGTCGTCGAAGAACGCCCGGCCCAGCGTGCGCGCCAGCGCACGGATGTCGGCGCGCACCGGCGGCCGCACCTCGATGTCGGTCGGCACTGTGGTCATCCCTGGGTGATGTAGGCCTGCAACTGCTCGTGCTCGGCTTCCAATTCTTCCATCCGCGTCTTGACCACGTCACCGATGCTGACGATGCCGGCGAGCCGTCCGTCCACCACCACCGGCACGTGCCGCACCCGGTTTCGGGTCATCAGCACGGTGAGGCTGTCCAGGGTGTCCTCGGGGTCGCAGGTCGCCACCACGGTCGTCATGATCTCCGACACCGGCCGCGACAGCAGGTCCGCGCCCATCTCGTGCAGCTTGCGCACGACGTCGCGCTCGGACACGATGCCGGCCAGCCCGTCGGGTGAGACCACCACCATCGCACCGATGTTGTGCATCGACAGTTCGGTGAGCAGCCCGCTGACCGAGGTCTCCGGCGTGATGGTGGCGACCGCCGCCCCTTTCGTCCGCAACACGTCCGCGATCCGCATGGCGAGCCTCCGATTGTGAGCTACGTCATATCAGGCTAGGCGGGCGGCGCACGCTGCGGAGGGTTTCGGCGGCCGGGAATGAATCGGCGGGCGCCGCACCTTGACCCCTTCATGACCTCACCGGTACCGACACTCGACCTGGGCGATCAGCTCACCGTCAGCGCGATGGGCTTCGGGGCGATGGCCCTGACGCCGGTCTATGGCGCCGTCAACGACGCCGAATCGCTGGACACCCTGCACCGCTGCCTCGATCTCGGCGTGACGTTCATCGACACCGCCGACGTCTACGGCGGCGGGGACAACGAACGCCTGATCGCGCGCCTTCTCGCCGACCGCCGCGACGAGGTCACGCTGGCCACCAAGTTCGGCATCACCGGCACGCCGGGGAAGCCGTCGGCGGGACGGCCCGGTGTCCGCAACGACGCCGCCTACGTGCGCCAGAGCGCCGACGACAGCCTGCGGCGGCTGCAGACCGACGTCATCGACCTGTACTACCTGCATCGCCGCGACGTCTCGGTCCCCATCGAGGACACCGTCGGGGCGATGGCGGAACTGGTCGCCGCAGGCAAGGTGCGCCACCTCGGCCTGTCCGAGGTGACCGCCGACGAGCTGCGCGCCGCGGTCGCCGTGCATCCGATCGCGGCGGTGCAGAGCGAATGGTCGATCTGGAGCCGCGACGTCGAGCGCAACGTCGTCCCGGCCGCCGTGGAACTCGGCGTGGGATTCGTGCCGTACTCGCCGCTGGGCCGGGGCTTCCTGGCCGGCTCGGTGCGGTCGGGCGCCGACCTCGAGGCCGCCGGTGAGTTCCGGCGCAGTCTGCCGAGATTCGCCGCCGACGCGTTCGAGGCCAACCTCGCCGTGGTGGACGCCGTCGCCACCGTGGCCGACGAGGTCGGTGCCACCCCGGCACAGGTCGCCCTCGCGTGGCTGCGCCACCGCGCCGAGGCCCTCGGCGTGTCATCGGTGCCGATCCCGGGCACCCGGCGCGCCACCCGGGTCGCCGAGAACCTCGGCTCGCTCGGCGTCACGCTGACCGCAGATCAGCTCGCGGCGCTCGACGCCGCAGCAGCGGCGGTGGTGGGACAGCGGTCCGGCGATCCGAACTGGGTGTCCGCGGGCCGCGAGTAGCGCCCTCCCCGAGCGGGGCCGTGGGAATCCCGTCAGACCGCACACCGGCGCACCGCCGACGCGGTAGGGATGAGCCATGATCGAGCTCACCCTGCTGGGAACCGGCAGCCCGATACCGGACCCGCGCCGGGCCGGGCCGTCGACGCTGGTGCGGGCCGGCGGCCAGACACTGCTCGTCGACTGCGGACGCGGTGTGCAGCAGCGGATGGCGGCGGCCGGGGTCGGCGCCGCCGGTCTGACGGCCCTGCTGCTCACCCACCTGCACAGCGACCACATCGCCGACCTGGGTGACCTGCTGATCACCCGCTGGGTCACCACGTTCACCGAACAGGTGCCTCTGACGATCATCGGGCCGCCCGGGACGGCCGAGGTGGTGGACCTGACGCTGAAGGCATTCGGTCGCGACATCGGCTACCGGATCGCCCACCACGCGGATCTCACCGCACCTCCCGCCGTCGAGGTGCACGAGCACACCGACGGCGTCGTCTGGGACCGCGACGGCGTGCGCGTCGTGGTCGCGCCCACCGATCACCGCCCGGTGACGCCGACGATCGCGTTCCGCGTGGAGCACCACGGTGCGTCGGCGGTCCTCGCCGGGGACACCGTGCCGTGCGACAGCCTCGACGCCCTGGCCGTAGGCGCAGGCGCGCTGGTGCACACCGCCATTCGCCGGGACCTGATCGAATCGCTTCCACAGCAACGATTCCGCGACATCTGCGACTACCACTCATCGGTCGAGCAGGCGCTGCCACCGCCGCCAGGGCCGGTGTCGGCATCCTGGTGCTCACCCACTACGTCCCGGCGATCGCGCCCGGCGCCGAGGACGAGTGGCGGGCGCTGGCTGCGTCGGTGTTCCCCCGGCAGATCGAGCTCGGGGACGACCTGCACCGCGTCGAGGTGCATCCCGGCGTGTGCGTCAGGCCAGCCGGGTGATCTCCACGACGACGTCGAGGTCGGTGGAGCCCTCACCGGAATAGATGCCCTTCAGCGGGGTGACGTCGGCGTAGTCGCGGCCGACGCCCACGCTGACGTACTGCTCGTTGATCTCTTTGTCGTTGGTCGGGTCGTAGTGCCACCAGCCGCCGGTCCACGCCTGGATCCAGGCGTGGCTCTGCCCTTCGATGGTGTCGCCGACCGCGGCCTCGCGTTTCGGATGCAGATAGCCCGACACGTACCGGGCGGGAATGCCGATGCTGCGCAACAGGATCAGCGACAGATGCGCGAAATCCTGGCAGACGCCCTTGCCTTCGCGGTGTGCGTCCAGGCCGGACGAGTGCACCCCGGTGGTCCCCGGCACGTACTCGAGTTCGCTGTGCACCCAGTTCGCCGCGGCGATCACCGCGTCGTGCGGGTCGTGGTACTTCGCGATGCGCTGGCCCACCCGCGCCAGGCGCCTGCTGTGCGGCGTGTAGTCGGTGGGCCCGAGCACCTCGTCGAACCGGTCGATCACCGCGATCGTCTTGAGGTCCTCCCAGCTCACCTCCTCGGCGGGTTGGTCGCCGGTGTCGGTCTCGACCACAGACGACGCGGTGACCTCCAGTTCGGTGTGCGGGGCGTGCAGATCGAACGACGTCACCGCGGTGCCCCAGTAGTCGACGTAGCGGTACTGGCGGGTGGCGGGCACGGTCTCGACCCGGTTGAGGATGACGTTCTGCCGCGAGTCCGACCGCGGCGTGAGGCGCGCCTCGTTGAACGACGCCGTCACCGGCGACTTGTAGGCGTACCCGGTCGAGTGCACCACCCGCATGCGCCACATCAGATCTCCCCTTCCTCGATCACCAGGCCGCCGCTGCGGCCGGCGTCGGTCCAGGCCACCCACGGTGCCGCATGGAAGTACTGCAGCGCCAACGCCTCTCCGACGTCGAAGCAGGTCTGCTGCAGGTCGGCCAACCGGGTCTCGAGCGACTCCAGCAGCACGCCCGGTTCCAGGAACTCCAGTTCACTGCGCGCACGACCCAGCAGGCGCTGCGCCTCGGCGGTCGCTCCGACGCGGTTCTGCGGCCGCTGCAGCAGTTCGTCGAGGCTGTGCTCGGCCAGCCGCAGCGAGTAGTAGATCGACCGCGGGAACAGCCGGTCGAGCAGCATGAACTCGACGACACGGCCCGCGTCGAGTGCGCCGCGATAGGTGCGCAGGTAGGTGTCGTGCGCGCCCGCCGACCGCAGCAGGGTCACCCAGGCCGGCGACGACGCACTGTCGCCGACCCGTGACAGCAGCAACCGGACGGTCATGTCCACCCGTTCGATCGCGCGGCCCATCAGCATGAACCGGTACCCGTCGTCACGGGACAGGGTCGAGTCCGCCAGGCCGGCGAACATCGCCGCGCGACCCTCGACGTACGAGAGGAACTCATGGGGGCCAAGGCGTTTGGCGGCCCGTTCCCGCTCAGGCAGTGCGTTGTAGGTGGTGTTCAGGCATTCCCAGATCTCGCTCGACGTCACCTCCCGGGCGCCGCGCGCGTTCTCCCGCGCCGCCGAGATCGAGTCCACGATGGAGGTGCCCTCACCACGGGTATCGCGGGTGAACGCCACCAGATCGGTGAGCGACCAGACGTCGAGCGCGGTGCTCGGGGCGTCTATGCCGAGCACCCGGAGCAGCGTCCGCGAAGCCCGGTCCGGGTCGACGCTCGAGTCCTCCAGCAACTGGTGCACGGTCACGTCGAGGATGCGGGCGGTGTCGTCGGCCCTCTCGACGTAACGTCCGATCCAGTACAGCGACTCCGCATTTCGCGCGAGCATCCGCCCTCCCCCTATTGTTGCTGTTGCTGCTGCTGGTCGAGTGTCTGACTGTCCCCGTTGCGTTCGGTCTTCGGCCCCTTGGCCGCCTTCGGCAGCGAGCGCACCACCTCGGCCGCCGCGAGTTCGCGCTCGGCAGCCGACGTGCGCGACGCGAGCACCCAGGTGTCCTTCGAGCCGCCGCCCTGGCTGGAGTTCACCACCAGCGACCCCTCCGGCAGCGCCACCCGCGTCAGCCCGCCGGGCAGCACCCACACGTCGTCGCCGTCGTTGACCGCGAACGGCCGCAGGTCCACGTGCCGCGGCGCGAGCTTGCTGTCGATCTGCGTCGGCACCGTCGACAGCTGCATCACCGGCTGGGCGATCCACCCGCGCGGGTCGCTGCGGATCTTCTTGCAGATCGTGGCCCGTTCCTTCTCCGAGGCGTCGGGGCCGAAGACGATGCCGTAGCCGCCCGAACCCTCCACCGGCTTGATCACCAGTTCGTCGACCCGGTCGAGGACCTCCTCGCGCTCCTCCTCGAGCCAGCAGCGGAACGTGTCGACGTTGGCCAGCAGCGGCTTCTCTCCGAGGTAGTACTCGATGATCGTCGGCACATAGGTGTAGACCAGCTTGTCGTCGCCCACCCCGTTACCGACGGCGCTGGAAATCACCACGTTGCCCGCCCGCGCGGCGTTGAGCACCCCCGCGACGCCGAGCACCGAATCGGGCCGGAACTGCATCGGGTCCAGGTAGGCGTCGTCGATGCGCCGGTAGATCACGTCGACCTGCCGCTCCCCCTCGGTGGTGCGCATGTAGACGGTGTTGTCGCGGCAGAACAGGTCGCGGCCCTCGACGAGTTCGACGCCCATCTGCCGTGCCAGCAGCGAGTGTTCGAAGTATGCGGAGTTGTAGACACCCGGGGTCAGCACCACGACCGTCGGATCGGCGACGTTGTTGGCCGCGGCGTTGCGCAGGGCCCGCAGCAGATGCGCGGAATAATCGCCTACGGCGCGAACCCTGTTGGTGGCGAACAGGTTCGGGAACACCCGTGCCATCGTCCGGCGGTTCTCCATCACATAGGACACCCCGGACGGGGATCGCAGGTTGTCCTCGAGCACGCGGAAACTGCCCTGGGCGTCGCGGATCAGGTCGATGCCTGCGACGTGGATGCGCACCCCGTTGGGCGGATGGATGCCGACGGCCTCGCGGTGAAAGTGCTCGCACGACGTCACGAGCCGCCGCGGGATGACGCCGTCGCGCAGGATCTCCTGCTCGCCGTAGATGTCGTCGAGGTACATCTCCAGCGCCCGCACCCGCTGGGTGATGCCGCGCTCGAGCCGCGTCCACTCGGCGGCGGAGATCACCCGGGGCACCGGGTCGAGCGGGAACGGCCGCTCCTGCCCCGACAGCGAGAAGGTGACGCCCTGGTCGATGAACGCGCGCCCGAGGGCCTCGGCCCTGGCCTCGAGTTCCGAGGCGTCCGCCGGGGCCAACTCGGCGAAGATGCCCTTGTAGGGGCCGCGGACGTTGCCCTGGCTGTCGAACATCTCGTCGAAGGCGCGGTCATAGCCGCCCAGCTTGTTGTAACCCTCGAAGACTCCCTCGTGCCGTCTGGCCGCCCGCGTGGTGCTGCGAGACGAACGGGCGGACTCGGTCGGCAGGGTGCGGAGGCTCACCCCCGCCATGTTGCATGATGCGGACCGTTTCGGCAGGCCAGTGCGGCTCACTTTGGTCGATCGACCCGCCCGCTGGTACCCTGAGCAGTCGCTGCCTGCCGACGCGGGCCGGCGCCGAGACTTCTGTCGAACTGTTCTGAATCACCCGAGACTTACGAAGGAATCACCGCGTGGCCAACATCAAGTCGCAGCAAAAGCGCATCCTCACCAACGAGCGCCGCCGTCTGCGCAACCAGTCGGTGAAGTCCGCGCTGCGCACGTCTGTCCGCGGCTTCCGCGAGGCCGTCGACGCCGGCGAGAAGGACAAGGCCGCCGAGTTGCTGCAGACCACCAGCCGCAAGCTCGACCAGGCCGCCAGCAAGGGCGTCATCCACAAGAACCAGGCCGCCAACAAGAAGTCTGCGCTGGCCCTGGCGCTCAACAAGCTCTGAGCCCGACCGGCCTCCGGTCAGTCGGCCACCAGTTCGGCCACCCGGCGCACCGCCGATTCGAGCGCGTACTCGGGATCCGCGGCTGCACCCTTCACATCCGCGTTGAGCGTCGCCACCAGGCGCATCGCCTCGGCCACTGACGCCCGCGACCATCGCCGGGCCTGTTTCTGCGCCTTCTGCACCCGCCACGGCGGCATGCCGAGCTCGCCGGCCAACCGGTAGGGATCTCCCGTCAGCGGACCCACCCTGGCGATCGCATGCACCGCTTCGGCCAGCGCGTCGGCGAGCACCACCTGTGGCTCCCCGCGCAGCATCGCCCACCGCAGCGCTTCGGCCGCCCCGGCGACGTCGCCGGTGACCGCCTTGTCGGCGATGTCGAAGCCCTTCACCTCGGCCTTGCCCGAGTGGTACCGGCGCACCGCGACGGCGTCCACCTCACCAGCGGTGTCGGCCACCAGCTGCGAACACGCCGCCGCCAGCTCACGGATGTCGGAGCCGACCGCGTCGAGCATCGCCGTGACCGTGTCGTCGCCCACCTTGATCTTCAGCGAGCGGAACTCGTGGCGGACGAAGTCGGCGCGCTCGGCGGCCTTGGTGATGCGGGCGCACGGATACACCTCGGCGCCGAGCTTCTTGAGCTGATCGGCCAGCGCCTTGGCCCGTCCGCCACCTGAGTGCACCACCACCAGCACGGTGCCGGGCGGCAGATCCTCGGCCACGGAGCCGATCAGCGCGACCGCCTCCTTGCCGGCCTCCGCGGCGGCCTCGAGCACCACCACCCGCGTGTCGGCGAACAGCGACGGGCTGAGCAGTTCAGCCAGTTCGCTGGTGCTGACCTCGCCCGCCCGCAGCCGGTCGACCGGGACGTCGTCGGTGCCCGCGTGCTTGCGGGCAACCCGCAGCACACCCGCGACCGCGCGTTCGACCAGCAGCTCCTCGTCACCGAGCACCAGGTGCAGTCCACCGACTTCTTGCCTCACCTCCCGATCGTTTCACGCCGTCCGGACATCGCCCGCGGCGTGGCCCGCCAGCGTCCACGCGAGCAGGCACACGGCGGCCCCGGCGCAGGCGACGCGCACCCACCGCAGGCGCCAGCACACCACCAGCGCCAGAGCACCCAGGGCCACCGCGACCACACCGGGCAGCCCCGACGGCACCGTGACGGCGGCGCCCGGGACGCCCGCGGCGCATCGCGCCACGTTCAGCAGCCACCACAGTTCCGGGCCGGTGAAGCGGATCAGCAGCTGCCCGCCCGCCGGCCACAGCGGACACAGTGCCGCCGCGGCGGTGCCGAGCACCGTGATCGGCGGGATCACCGCGGCGACAGCGAGATTCGCCGCGACCGAGACCACACTCAACGTTCCCGAGATGCCCGCCACCAGTGGCGCGGTCACCAGCTGTGCGGCGACCGCGACGCTGGTCGCGTCGGCCAGCGGTTTCGGCCAGCCGCGCGCGACCAGCTGGCGTGACCACACCGGTGCCAGCACGATCAGCGCGGCGGTCGCCGACACCGACAGCGCGAAGCCGACGTCGACGGCCAGCTCGGGGGCGCCGATGAGCAGCGCGATGACGCTGCCCGCCAACGCGGGCACGGCATGCCGTCGCCGGTGCGACACCACCGCCAGCAGCGTGATCGCCCCCATCACCGCCGCACGGAGCACGCTGGCCGACGGCTGCACGACCACCACGAACGCCAGCAGCACGAGCGCCGCGAGCAGCACCGCCGTCCGCGGGCCCAGGACCCCCGCGCTGAACAGCACCGCCCCGCAGACGATCGTCACGTTCGCGCCGGAGACAGCGGTCAGATGGGTCAGGCCGGCGGCCCGGAAGTCCGCGGTCGTCGACGCCGTCACCGCCGACGTGTCGCCGAGCACCAGCGCGGGCAGCATCGCCGCCTCCTCAGGCGGCAGCACCGCTCGCGACTGGTCGGCGAACCCGGTCCGGACACCGTGCGCGGCCCGCTGCACGGCCGAGGCCTCGCCGAGCGTCGGCTCCCCGGTCGCCGAGAGCACCGCCACCGTGAGGTCCCGGCGGCCGGGTGCACCGACGCGCGCACGGAACGTCGCCGGCCGGCCCGCGGTCAGCTCGGCGAAACCGGACACCGAGGCGAACGCGACGACCCGGCCGGACGACGGCAGGCCGTCGACCGCCTGCAGCGTCCCGCGGAACATCAGCCGGCCGCCGCCCAGCGAGCGCGGGCTCTCTGCCGGGGTGACCGTGACGGTGGCCGAGCGGCCGTGCAGCACACCGACGGGGTGGTTGTCGACCTGGTGCGTCCGCACCGCCGCGGCGACGGTGAACGCGGCCCCGACCGCGGCCACCGCCGCCAGGCCGGCGCCCGCCGCCCGCAGTGCGCTGCCGACGTCGCCGCGACCGCCGGCCCACCAGCCCGCGGCGGCGGTGACGGCGATCGCGATCAGCGTCGCCAGCACCGCCGCCCCGGCGTGCCACAGCGTGGTGGCCGCGGTCACCGCCCAGCCGGTCGCAGCGGCGGGCACCAGCCGCAGGTCGAGGTGGCGGTCGCCGTCCATCCGCCGTCACACCCGGACCAGGTCGCGCAGCTTGTCCAGCCGGGCCGGACCGATGCCGTCGACGTCGCCGAGCTGGTCGACGCTGGTGAACTTCCCGTTGGCGTCGCGCCAAGCGATGATCGCCGCCGCCGTCACCGGTCCGACGCCGGGCAGCGTGTCGAGCTGTTCGGCCGTCGCGGTGTTGAGGTCCACCGCCTCCGTCGGCGCCGACCCCGGATCGCCTGGCGGCGCGGGCGGCGGCGCAGCACCGGTCTGCTCGCTCACCGAACTGCCCATCGTGGTCGGCCGGCCCGGCGGCGCCGCGATGCCGACGATGATCTGCTCGCCGTCGGTGACACGGCGCGCGAGGTTCAGCCCGACGAGGTCCGCCCCGTCCAGCGCGCCGCCCGCACCCTCGAGGGCGTCGGCGATGCGCGCGCCCGCCGCGAGCGTGACCAGGCCCGGCTTGTGCACGAGGCCGACGACGCTGACCACCACCGGCCCGTCGCCGCCGGGTGGTCCCTGCGGTCCGGCGGAGGACAGCGGCGCGACCGGCGGCAGTTTCGCCGCGGCCACCGGCGGCGGCTCGTCGCGGATCACGGTGAACACGGTCACCAGCACCGCGATCACCCCGACCACAGCCAGAGCCGCCACGCCCGCCCGTCCGGGGTCGGCGCGCACCGTCGTCAGCCACCCCCGCGCCGAGGCGCCACGGGAGTCGTTGTCCGTCAACTCATCCGGCAGCCACCGCGACAGCGCGGTGTCGGACCGGTCGGCGGTGGCCGGGTCGGCCTCGCCGCCGGCCTCGACGGAGACGGCGTCGTCCGCCTCGGCGCCGAGACGGCGGGCCGACCTGTCGGACTGCGGTTCGGTGCGCATGCGCCGACCGTAGGTCCGCGAGCCGACCGCGACCGCCGCCACGACGGCGTGCCGGCCGCGGCTGGGGATGAACGCGCGACTGTGGACAACTCCCTGCCGATCGTGCACACCGGGCGAATAGTGTCTACCCACACATGACTCGACGAGGAGGCACCAGATGACCGCACCGGCGGCGAACCGGCCACTGCGCGTGATCCAGTGGACGACGGGCAACATCGGACGGCGGTCCCTGCACGCGATCATCGGCCGCAGCGACATGGAGCTGGTCGGGGTGTACGCACACGGCGCGGACAAGGTCGGTGTCGACGCGGCCGAGCTGTCCGGGTGGCCGGAGCCGACCGGCGTCACGGCGACCGACGACATCGACGCGCTGATCGCGCTGAAGCCCGACGCGTGTTGTTACAACCCGCTGTGGCCCAGCGTCGACGAACTGGTCCGGCTGCTCGAGTCCGGCGTGAACGTCTGCTCGACCGCGGCGTGGATCACCGGCGGAAAGCAGACACCCGAAGACCTCGACCGCATCCGGAAAGCCTGCGAGACAGGCGGATCGACCATCTTCGGCAGCGGCGCACACCCCGGCATGACCAACATGGTCGGCATGGTGCTGTCCGGGTCGTGCGAACGCGTCGACGAGATCCGCATCACCGAGTCCGTCGACTGCTCGACCTACGAGTCCGCGGGCACCCAGTCCGCGATGGGATTCGGCCAGGACCCCGACACCCCCGGCCTCGCCGAGAGCGTGCGCCGCGAGAGCGAGGTGTTCGCCGAATCGGCGGCGATGATGGCCGACGCGATCGGCGCGACCGTGGACCGGATCACGTTCGACGTCGAGTTCACCGCCGCCACCGGCGACAGCGATCTGGGCTTCATGCAGATTCCGGCGGGCACCGTCGGCGGGGTGTACGGCTACCACCGCGGCTGGGTGGGCGACCGCAACGTGGTCAGCGTCGGCTTCAACTGGACCATGGGTTCCCATGTGACACCGCCGAAGCCGCTCGAGCACGGCCACGTCATCCAGGTGTTCGGGCTGCCCAACATGCGCACCGTGCTGCACTGCCTGCCGCCCCGGGACTGGACCGAGGCGGGTTTCATGGGGCTCGGGATGATCTACACGGCGATGCCGGTGACCAACGCGGTGCCCGCGGTGGTGGCCGCGCGCCCCGGCATCGTGACCCTCAAGGATCTGCCACCGGTCACCGGCCGCGCCCAGCTCTGACTCGTCGGGGGGTCACTCGCTGATCTGGACGACCACGCCGACGGCGCCGCCGCCGACGTGGATCGACAGCACCGCGCCCATGTCGGTCACCGTCAGGGACTCGACCTGGGGCAGCCGACTGGTGAGCGCTGCCCCGATCTGGTCCGCGGCGTCGTGGTTGTCGACGTGGTGCACGGTGACGGCCGCCCGCCGGTCACCGATCAGCTCGGCGATCTGGTCGACCATCGCCGCGTGCGCCTTGGACACCGTGCGGATCCGCTGGGACAGCACCAGGCGGCCGTCGACGTCCAGGCACAGCAGTGGTTTGAGCGCCAGCGCGGTGCCCAGCCACGACGCGGTGGTGCCGATCCGGCCGCTGCGCCGCAGGTTGTCCAGCCGGTGCACGACGATGAACGCGTGTCCCCGCGGCATCGCCGCCCTGGCCGCCGCCTCGACCGCGTCCAGGTCGGCACCGGTGGCCGCCGCCCGGGCCGCCGCGAGGGCGACGAACCCGACGCCCATGGCCGCCGACCGGGAGTTCACCACCCGGACCGCGGGTCCGAACTCCCGCGCCGCCTGCACCGCGGAACCGACCGTGCTCGACAGTGCCGCCGAGATGTGAACGGCCACAACGCCGTCGCCGCCGCTGTCGTGCAGGGCCTGCCGGTAGGTGTCGACCAGCTCGGCGGGTGTCGCGCCGGCCGTCGTCACGTGGGCGTGGTCGTGGATGTCGTAGGGCACCGGGTCGATCCCGTCGCGCAGATCGGTGCCGTCCACGAGCACGTGCAGCGGCACCTGCCGGATGTCGTGCTGCTTGAGGTCGTCGGGCGCCAGCCGCGACGACGAGTCGGTGACCACGACGACCGGCATCGTCAGCCCGCCGGATCCGGTTCGCCGGCACCGGCTTCGGCCAGCGCCTTGAGCATCAGCTCGGCGACCGCCTGATGTGCCTCGAAGTTCCAGTGGATGCCGTCGGGGTTGCCGCGACCGCTCATCACCTCGTCGCCGACCGCCGCCTTCAGGTCGACCAGCGGGACATCGTGCTCCTGCGCCCATTCGGTGAGTGCCCGCACCGTGCCTGCCCGGCCGTGGTGCGCCCTGCCGTAGGAGTCGGCGATGTGCACCGACGGCAGCGATGCCACCACCGGGATGCCGGGACGGTTGAAATCGATGGCGCCGCGGGTCATCTCGAGATACTCGACGCTCAGATGCGGGGGCAGCGCGGCGCGGGCCACCGGGGAGAACCGGGGCTGCACCCAGCCGTATCCGTCACGCACCCAGCGCCGCAGCCACGGCGGCCGGACGTAGCGGATCAGCTCGCGCAGCGCCGTGGGCAGCGGCGAGGGCAGCGAATCCATGCCGCAGGTAGCGAAGATCACCGCCCCGGCCCGTGGCAGCGCCGCCCACGACCGCGGGTCCTGGGTGGCCGCCCACCAGACGTCGCGACACGTCCAGCCGATCCGGCCGATCAGCTCGAGCTCCCAGCCCAGCTGCGACGCCACCAGATTGGGCCAGATCCTGGGGTCGTCGGCGGGCAACCCGCCGGTCGGGCCGTAGTAGGCCAGCGAATCGGCGAACACGAGCAGCGTCCGGTCCGGCGGACCGCTGCGCTCAGAGGACGTCATTGGCCACCTGCGCCGAGGCGTTCCACACGTCGAGCCGCCACCGCACGGCGTCCGCGTCGGGCCGGGAATGCCCTGACAGCTGGACCCAGCTGGCGTTGCCCATGCCGCCGAGCACCGGCCAGTTGTCGACGGGCAGCGCCAGCAGCGCCGCGGTGAGCGCGGCGATCAGACCGCCGTGCGCGACCAGCACCACGGGCCGGTCGGCGTCCGCACCGTCGCGGTCGGAACCCCAGGCCGGTTGCGTGGCGATGATCTCGTCGACCAGCGGCATGCTGCGTGCGGCCACGTCGACGCGGCTCTCGCCGCCGTGCGGCGCCCACCGCGCGTCGTCGCGCCACGCCAGCCGGGCGCCCGGCGCCGCGGCGTCCACGTCGAGGTGCGTCAGGCCCTGCCAGTCCCCCAGATGGGTCTCGCGCAGCCGCGCATCGATGCCCACCGGCACCCCGGAACGCTCGCCGAGCACCGTCGCGGTGTCCAGGGCGCGGCGCAGATCCGAGGACAGGATCAGCAGCGGCTGCCGCTTGGCCAGCACCTCGGCCGCGGCCACGGCCTGATCGCGGCCGAGGTCGGTGAGGTCGGTGTCGAGCTGGCCCTGCATCCGGCTGCCCGCGTTGTACTCGGTCTGGCCATGCCGCAGCATCACCAGCCGCCGGACGGTCACGGCGATCCGTCCAGATCGACCGGCACCGTCGGGCAGTCCCGCCACAGCCGGTCGAGCGCGTAGAAGTTGCGCTCGTCCTGGTGCTGGATGTGCACGACGATGTCGACGTAGTCCAGCAGCGTCCAGCGACCCTCCCGGGTGCCTTCCCGCCGGGCCGGTTTGTGGCCGGCGATCCGCATCTTCTCCTCGACTTCGTCGACGATCGCGTTGACCTGGCGTTCGTTGGACGCCGACGCGATGACGAAGCAGTCGGTGATGACGAGCTGGCCCGACACGTCGATGACCACCACGTCGTCGGCGAGTTTGTCGGCGGCCGCCCGCGCCGCGACGGTGGCCATCTCGATCGCCTCGTCGGTTGCGCTCATCGGTTGTCTCCCTCTGTGTCGGCCGGCGCGGTGTAGAGGCCGCGCTTGGCCACGTACTGCACCACACCGTCGGGTACCAGGTACCAGATCGGTCGTTCCTCCTGCGCCCGCAGCCGGCAGTCACTGGAGGAGATCGCCAGCGCGGGCACCTCGACCAGAGTCAGCGCGTCGGCGGGTAGCTCGCGCATCGCCGCGGCGATGTGCTTGCCGTCCAGCTCGTACCCGGGCCTGCTGACGCCGACGAATCGGGCGATCGAGAACATCTCCTCCCAGTTCTGCCAGGACAGGATGGAGGCCAGCGCGTCGGCGCCGGTGATGAAGTACAGGTCGGCGTCGGGGTTCTGCGCGCGCAGGTCCCGCAGGGTGTCCTTGGTGTAGGTGGCACCGCCGCGATCGATGTCGACGCGGCTCACCGAGAACCGTGGATTCGAGGCGGTCGCGATGACCGTCATCAGGTAGCGGTCCTCGGCGGCTGTCACCTGGCGGTCGTGCTTCTGCCAGGGCTGGCCGGTCGGCACGAACACCACCTCATCGAGATCGAACAGGTCGGCGACCTCGCTCCCGGCGATCAGGTGGCCGTTGTGGATGGGATCGAATGTCCCGCCCATCACGCCGAGCCTGCGCCGAGTTGCCACGAAAAGCGAGCTTACGGGAGCGTCACCGGCGGGCAGGAGCGAAGCGGATCAGATGGGCAGCAGGGCGTCGATCACGCCGGCGAGCTGTTTGGCCGACCGGCACTCGTGCATGGTGATGACCTCTTCGTAGCGCGGCACCGCCGAGTCGCCGCTGCCCCACAGGTGCCGCGGTTCGGGGTTGAGCCAGTGCGCGTGCCTGCTCGCCGTCACCATCTGGGTGAGCAGATCGATCTCGGGATTGCGGTAGTTGTTGCGGGCGTCGCCGAGCACGAGCAGCGAACTGCGCGGGCTCAGCACATTCGGGAAGCCGTGCAGGAACGACGAGAACGCGTTGCCGTAGTCGGAATGGCCGTCACGGGTGTAGACGCCCGCCTCGCGGGTGATGCGCTGCACCGCGACGGCCAGGTCGGCGTCCGGCCCGAACAGCGTGGTGACCTCGTCGGTGGTGTCGATGAAGGCGAAGACCCGCACCCGGGAGAACTGCTGGCGCAGTGCGTGCACCAGCATCAGCGTGAAGTGGCTGAACCCGGCCACCGAGCCCGACACGTCGCACAGCACCACGAGTTCGGGTCGGGCCGGGTGCGGCTTCTTGAGCACCACGTCGATCGGCACCCCGCCGGTCGACATCGACTTGCGCAGCGTCTTGCGCATGTCGATCTCGCCCGCGCGTGACCGTCGCCGCCGCGCGGCGAGCCGCGTCGCGAGGGTCCGGGCCAGCGGGGCCACCACCCGGCGCATCTGGCGCAGCTGCTCACCGGACGCGCGCAGGAATTCGACGTTCTCCGCGAGCTGCGGCACGCCGTACATCTGCACGTGCTCACGCCCGAGCTGTTCGGCGGTGCGGCGCTTGGTCTCCGACTCCACCATCTTGCGCAACTGCGAGATCCGCTGCGCGGCAAGCGCCTTGGCGATCTGCTCCTGGGTGGGTGACGGCTCGTCGCCGTACGGGGCCAGCAGTCCGGCGAGCAGCCGGCCCTCCAGGTCATCCAGACTCATCGCCTTGAGCGCCTGGTAGGACGAGTAGGACGGTCCGCGGCTGGAGTTGTAGCGGCCGTAGGCCTCGACGATCTGCGCGATCATCGCGATCAGTCGCTCGTCGAGGTTGGCCAGGTCGGGGTTGTCGGCCAGCATCTTCACCAGCGCGTCGCGCATCGCCTCGATGTCCTCGGGCGGCAGCCCCTGCTCGTCGTCGCTCTCGCCGTCCTCGTCCTCCAGCACGGTCTTCGCGCCGAGCGCGGCGGGGAAGAACAGGTCGAACATCGCGTCGTAGGTGTCGCGGTGATCGGGCCTGCGCAGCACGGCGCAGGCGATGCCTTCGCGCAGCACCTCCCGGTCACCGAGCCCGAGCACCGTCATCACCCGGCCGGCGTCCACGGTCTCCGACGGGCCCACGGAGATGCCCTGTCCGCGAAGCGCTTCGACGAACTCGACCAGGTGACCCGGCAGGCCGTGCGGGGCCAGCGGCTGGGGAGGCCGGACGCGACGCGGCGGCATCAGTTGAGCCTCAGCTCTCCTGCGGCGCGCTGCTGGTCGGACTGGTGTTTGAGGATCACACCCAGGGTGGCGGCGATCATCGCGTCGTCGATGGTGTCCATGCCCAGCGCCAGCACCGTGCGGCCCCAGTCGATGGTCTCGGCCACCGACGGCACCTTCTTGAGCTGCATGCCGCGCAGCACCCCGATGATGCGCACCAGTTCCGACGCGATGTGCTCGGGCAGGTCGGGCACCCGTGAGAGCAGGATCCGCCGCTCGAGGTCCGGGTCCGGGAAGTCGATGTGCAGGAACAGGCAGCGGCGCTTGAGCGCTTCGGACAGTTCGCGGGTGGCGTTGGAGGTGAGCACCACGAAGGGTGCGCGCTCGGCCTTGATGGTCCCGAGTTCGGGCACCGTGACGGCGAAGTCGCTGAGCACCTCGAGCAGCAGACCCTCGATCTCGATGTCGGCCTTGTCGGTCTCGTCGATGAGCAGCACCGTCGGGTCGGTGCGCCGGATCGCCGTCAGCAGCGGCCGCGACAGCAGGAACTCCTCGGAGAAGACGTCCATCTTGGTCTGGTCCCAGTCGCCGGCATCGGCCGCGTTGCCCGCCTGGATGCGCAGGATCTGCTTGGCGTGGTTCCACTCGTACAGCGCCCTGGCCTCGTCGACGCCCTCGTAGCACTGCAGCCGCACCAGCTCCGAGCCGGTGCACTGGGCCACCGCGCGGGCCAGTTCGGTCTTGCCGACGCCGGCGGGTCCTTCCACGAGGAGCGGCTTGCCCAGCCGGTCGGCGAGGAAAACCGCCGTGGCCGTTGCGGTGTCGGGCAGGTAGCCCGTCTCGGCGAGCTTGGCGGCGACATCGTCGATGTCGGCGAACAGCGGCGCGGGGCGTGCGGGAACGCTCACGGGTGAGTCTCCTAGGAACGGTGAAGTCAGGCGGGGCGGGTCTGACCGTCTCCCCAGACGATCCATTTGGTCGAGGTCAGTTCGGGCAGTCCCATCGGCCCGCGGGCGTGCAGCTTCTGGGTCGAGATGCCGATCTCGGCGCCGAATCCGAACTGCTCACCGTCGGTGAACGAGGTGGATGCGTTGACCATCACCGCCGCCGCGTCGACCTGTTCGGTGAAGCGCTGCGCAGCAGCCAGATTCGTGGTGACGATGGCCTCGGTGTGGCCGGTGCCGTATTCGTTGACGTGTGCGATGGCGGCGTCGAGCCCGTCGACCACCGACAGCGCGATGTCCAGCGAGAGGAATTCGGCCCGCAGCTCGTCCTCGGTGGGGTCGGCGTGCACGGTCACCCCGGCGGCCTGCAGCGCGCCGACGAGGCGGGGCACCGCCCGGTCGGCGATCGACGCGTCGACCAGCAGAGACTCGGCGGCGTTGCACACGCTGGGCCGACGGGTCTTGGCGTTGAGCACGATCCGTTCGGCGACGTCGAGATCCGCGGCTTCGTGGACGTACACGTGGCAGTTGCCGACACCGGTCTCGATGGTGGGCACCTGGGCGTCGCGCACCACCGCGTCGATCAGGCCGGCTCCCCCGCGCGGGATCACCACGTCCACCAGGCCGCGGGCCTGGATGAGATGGGTGACGCTGGCACGGTCGTGACTCGGCAGCAGCTGTACGGCGTCGACGGGGAGCCCCTCGGCGGCCAGGGCGGCGCGCAGCGCGACCACCAGTGCCTCGTTCGAGTGCACCGCCGACGAACTGCCGCGCAGCAGTACGGCGTTGCCGGATTTCAGCGTGAGCCCGAAGGCGTCCACCGTGACGTTCGGCCTGCCCTCGTAGACCATGCCGACGACACCCAGCGGCACCCGCTGCTGACGCAGCTGCAGGCCGTTGGGCAGCGTGCGGCCGCGCAGCACCTCGCCCACCGGATCCGGCAGTCCGGCGACCTGACGCAGCCCGGCGGCGATGCCGTCCACCCGCTGGGGGTTGAGGGCGAGCCGGTCGAGCATTGCGGCCGGGGTGCCTGCGGCCCGTGCGGTGTCGAGGTCGACGGTGTTGGCCGCGAGGATGTCGTGCACGCGGGCCAGCACGGCGTCGGCCGCGGCGTGCAGTGCCCGGTCCTTGGTCGCCGTGGGCAGCGTCGCCAGGACGCGGGCCGCGACCCTGGCGCGTCGGGCGGCATCGTGGACCTGCTGGCGCAAGTCGGCAACCGGCGGTGCTTGCAGACTCATCAGCCCAGCGTATCGGACCTGCGCCCGGCGCTCGACGCGTGTCAGGGACCGCGGGTGGTGGCGCTGGTCTAGCGTGGGAAGACTATGGCGACGCGGGTCTGCGTGGTCGGCAGTGTGAATGCCGACGTGACGTACCGGGTCTCCGCGTTGCCGCGGCCCGGACAGACGGTGCTGGCGACCTCGACGTCGAGCGCGCCGGGCGGCAAGGGCGCCAACCAGGCGGTGGCCGCCGCGCGGGCCGGCGCGGAGGTGGCGCTGGTCGCCGCACTCGGTGACGACGCGGCCGCACAGTCGCTGCGGGGCCATCTGCGCGGCAACGGAGTAGGCCTCGACGGGGTGATCACCGTGCCGGGGCCCAGCGGCTCTGCGGTGGTCATGGTCGACGCGGCCGCGGAGAACAGCATCGTGGTGGCGCCGGGCGCGAATGCCCGGCTCGACGTGGGTTCCGCGGCGGTGCGCGACGTGATCGCCGCCTGCGAGGTGCTGTTGCTGCAGTTGGAGATCCCCGTCCCGACTGCCGTCCACGCTGCGCGGCTGGGCCGCGACGCCGGCGCGGTCGTCGTCGTCAACGCCTCGCCCGCCGGCGCGAAGGCCCACGAGCTGCTCGCCCTGTCCGAACTGGCGGACGTGGTGGTGGTCAACGAGGCGGAAGCGGCCGACTGGCACTGGCCGGTGCCGCATCTGGTGATCACCCGGGGCGCACGCGGCGCGAGCTACCTGGGCGACGGGGAGCGTTTCGACGTCCCCGCGCCGGCCGTCCGGGCGGTCGACACCACCGGGGCGGGTGACGTCTTCGCCGGTGTGCTGGCGGCGGACTGGCTCGGCGGTCACGAAGCGGCGCTGCGCCGCGCGTGTGTGGCAGGCGCGCTGGCCACCCTGGTACCCGGTGCGGGTGACTGCGCGCCGTGCTCAGATGCCATCGACGACGAACAGCAAGGGAGACAGCGTGACCGACGCTCCGCGACCACCCGACGGTGACTGGCTGGGAACGAAGTTCCTGCGCTTCGACAGGGAGGGTCCGTTCGGCGTCTGCACACTGGACCGTCCCGAGGCGCGCAACGCGATGACCCCGGCGATGTACTTCGGCATCAAGTACGCCGTCAAGCACGTCGACGCCGACCCGGACCTGGCCGGTCTGCTGATCACCGGCGCCGGTGACGTGTTCGCCCCCGGCGGTGACATGGGCGGTGGCGGCGAGGACAACTGGCTGACGTTCGGATCCGCGCTCGGGATGGACGCACTGCCGTTCGACACGCTGCGGCAGTCGGTCAAGCCGGTGGTGGCCGCGGTCAACGGGTTGTGTCAGGGCGGCGGGCTGCAGATCGCGCTGTGTGCGGACATCGCCGTGGTGAGCGAGCGGGCGACGTTCCGGGTGCCCGAGCTCTACCGCGGCATCGCCGACACCTACTACAGCCACATGCTGGCCCGGCTGATCGGACCGGTCCGCACCCGCGACCTGATGTTCACCGGCCGCACGCTGTCCGCCGCCGAGGCGCTGGACTGGGGCATGGTGGCGCGGGTGGTCGCCCACGACGACCTGCACGACGCCGCTCGTGAGGTGCTCGCCCAGTGCTGCCGGACCGCGCCCGGCGCCCGCTCGGCGATCAAGTCGAGCATCGACGCCTACGTCGGCCTCTACGACCGCATCGGGATGCAGGCCAGCCTCGGCGCACCCGAGTCGATCGAGGGCTTCATGGCGTTCAAGCAGCGGCGTTCCCCCGAGTGGGTGCACCCGGACCTGCGCATCGACGGGCGCCTCTGACGCCGGTCAGCTCTCCGGGATCTCGCGTTCGATCTCGTCGAGCCAGATGCGCGCCGACATGTCCGACGGAGCCCGCCAGTCGCCGCGCGGCGACAACGATCCGCCCGCCGACACCTTCGGCCCGTTCGGCAGGGCCGACCGCTTGAACTGGCTGAACGAGTAGAACCGCTGGGCGAACACCTGCAGCCAGTGCCGGATGTCCTTCAGCGAGTACTCCGGCCGTTTGTCGTCGGGATAGCCCGACGGCCAGTCGCCCGAGCCGGCGTCGTGCCACGCGTGCCAGGCCAGGAAACCGACCTTCGACGGACGGAACCCGTAGCGCAGTACGTGGAAAAGCGAGAAATCCTGCAGCACATAGGGTCCCACCTTGCCCTCGCTGCTCTGGATCTCCTCGTCCTCGCCGGCCGGTACCAGTTCCGGGCTGATCTCGGTGTCCAGCACATCGAGGAGCACCTCGTTGACCGCCTCGTCGAACTGCTTCGATGAGGCGACCCACCGGATCAGGTGCTGGATGAGCGTCTTCGGGACGCCGCCGTTGACGTTGTAGTGCGACATCTGGTCGCCGACGCCGTAGGTCGACCAGCCCAGCGCGAGTTCCGAGAGGTCACCGGTGCCGAGCACGATCCCGCGGCGCTGGTTCGCCAACCGGAAGAGATAGTCGGTGCGCAGGCCGGCCTGCACGTTCTCGAACGTGACGTCGTAGACCTTCTCCCCGCGCGAGAAAGGGTGGTCCATGTTCTTCAGCATCAGCTCTGCGGTCGAGGTGATGTCGATGGTCTCGAACGTCACGCCCAGCGCCTCGGCCAACCGGGTGGCGTTGCTCTTGGTGCGCTCACCCGTCGCGAAGCCGGGCAGGGTGAACGCCAGGATGTCGCTGCGCGGACGGTTCTCCCGGTCCATCGCCTTCGCCGCCACGATGAGAGCGTGGGTGGAGTCCAGACCACCGGACACCCCGAGGACGATCTTCGGGAAGTCCAGCGCCCGCAGTCGCTGCTCGAGCCCGGCCACCTGAATGTTGTAGGCCTCGTAGCAGTCCTGCTCCAACCGGGCCGGGTCGACCGGCACGAACGGGAACCGCTCGAGCTCGCGGCGCAGACCGATGTCGCCGGCCGGCGGCTCCAGGGTGAACTCGACGCGCCGGAACGCGTCCTCGTCGATGCCGTGGTGGCGGCGGTTGTCGTCGAACGTGCCCATCCGCACGCGCTCGTTGCGGAGCAGTTCGACGTCGACGTCGGCCACCGAGCGGCGCTCCCCCTTGGGGAACCGTTCGGACTGCGCGAGACAGACGCCGTTCTCCCAGATCATCGTCTGCCCGTCCCAGGACAGGTCGGTCGTCGACTCGCCCTCTCCGGCCGCCGCGTAGACGTAGGCCGCCAGGCACCGGGACGACGCCGAGCGTGCCATCAGGTTGCGGTCCTCGGCGCGGCCGATCGTGATGGGACTGCCCGACAGATTCGCCAGCACCGTTGCCCCGGCCAACGCCGCCTCGGCACTCGGCGGCACCGGAACCCACATGTCCTCACAGATCTCGACGTGCAACACGAACGCGGGCACGTCGGCCGCGGCGAAGAGCAGGTCCGTGCCGAACGGCACCTCCTCGCCGCCCACCCGGATCTCCCCCCGCTCGTCGTCGCCGGGAGCGAGCTGACGCTTCTCGTAGAACTCGCGGTAGTTGGGGATGTAGGACTTGGGAACGACGCCGAGGATTCGTCCGCGGTGGATGACGGCCGCGGTGTTGTACACCCGATTGCGGTGACGCAGCGGCGCCCCGACGACCAGCACCGGCAGCAGATCCGCGGACCTGGCCACGATGTCGAGCAGTGCGGCCTCGACCGCCTCGAGCAGCGCGTCCTGCAGGACGACGTCCTCGATGGAGTAACCCGTCAGTGTGAGCTCGGGGAACACCGCCAGTCCCACACCCTCGTCGTGACACTCGCGCGCCAACCCGATCACCGAGTCCGCGTTGCCCGCAGGGTCGGCGAGGGCCGTGGTGTGGGTGCACGCGGCGACGCGCACGAAGCCGTGCCGGTAGGCCGAGAAGAAATCCATGCCCTCATGTTGCCCGCTGAGACGGCGGGGTATGCAGGCAACCATGAGCAAGACCGCCATGCTGATCATCGACATGATGAACACCTACGACCATCCCGACGCCGAGAAGCTGGCGCCGAACGTCGAGAAGATCGTCGATCCACTGGCCGGACTCGTCACCGAGGCCCGCCGACGCGACGACGTCGACCTCATCTACGTCAACGACAACTACGGCGACTTCACCGCCGAGTTCAGTGACATCGTGCGCTCGGCGCTCGACGGCGAACGCCCAGACCTCGTCAAGCCGATAGTCCCGCAACAGGGCTGCCGGGTGATGACGAAGGTTCGCCACAGCGCCTTCTACGCCACCTCGCTGGCATACCTGCTGAATCAGCTGGAACCCGAGCGGCTGATCCTCACCGGGCAGGTCACCGAGCAGTGCATCCTCTACACCGCACTCGACGCCTATGTCAGGCACTTCCCCGTCGTCGTCCCGCCCGACGCGGTGGCACACATCGACGCCGAACTCAGCGACGCGGCGCTGACGATGATGAAGGACAACATGAGCGCCGAGATCATCCCGGCCGCCGAGTGCTTGGGGTGACCGGTCGAAACAGCCCCTGAGCTGCGGTCACGGGGCCGTTGTCTGGCCTCCGCCTATTCTGGTGGACGTGGAATCACCCGAACTCGTCGCCCTGCTGCGGGGCAGGCGAGTCGCGGTGCTCACCGGCGCGGGGATGTCGACCGACTCCGGTATCCCGGACTACCGCGGCCCGGACTCGCCGCCGAGCAATCCCATGACGATTCGCCAGTTCACCGGCGACCCGGTGTTCCGGCAGCGCTACTGGGCGCGCAATCATGTGGGCTGGCGGCACATGGCCGCGACCCTGCCCAACGCCGGGCACCGCGCGCTCGCCGCGTTGGAGCGCGCCGGCGTGGTCAGCGGGCTGATCACGCAGAACGTCGACCTGCTGCACACCAAGGCGGGCAGCAGGCACGTCATCGATCTGCACGGCACGTACGCGCAGGTGGTCTGCCTGGACTGCGGGCACACCATCTCCCGTGCGGCACTGGGCGATCTGCTGGAGGCGGCCAATCCAGGCTTCCTGGAGCGGGCGGAGGCGGTCGGCGGGATCGCCGTCGCCCCGGATGCGGATGCCGTCGTCGGTGACACGTCGTCGTTCCGCATCGTCGACTGCCCGAGCTGCGGCGGAATGCTCAAGCCCGACATCGTGTACTTCGGCGAGAGCGTGCCGAAGGAGCGGGTGGACCGGGCGTACGCGATGGTCGACGCGGCCGACGTGCTGCTGGTGGCCGGATCGTCGCTGACCGTGTTCTCCGGGTACCGGTTCGTCCGGAACGCCTCGGCGCGCGGGATGCCGGTCGCGATCCTCAACCGCGGACCCACCCGCGGCGACGACCTGGCGACGGTGAAGCTCGACAACGGCTGCTCACCGATGCTGGCGCTGCTGGCCGACGAGTTGCCTGCGCTGTCTGCCTCCGCTTGACTGCCCGGGTGACTTCCGTGCTGGACCGCTGGCGTCCCGATCCCGGCCCCGTCCACGGCAGATGGGCCGCCGGTGTCGGCGAGACACTGACCGCCGTGCTGCGACCCCCCGATGTGCTCGCCGCGCCGCTGCGCCTGCTCAATTACTTCGGTGGGGTCGCCATCAGCGCCGAGGCCGTCGAATTCGACGGGGACGACGTCGAGTGGTCCGACGTCGACGACATCGAGACGGTCAGCTTGTTCGGCTACCTGTTCTCCGGCGCCCTCGACAAGCAGCTGAACAAGCTGCCGCTGCCGCGCTTCCCTGGGCGCAGCCTGATGGTGGGTGTCGCCTCGGACGCCGCGCTGACGGCGATCGTCGCCGCGACCGGTGACACGCTGCGCTCGGTGGACGTGAAGATCCCCGCCGAGATCAACTACCGCGGCCTGGTGCGGCGTCGCACCCTGTCGCCGGGCATCCTGGCCACGCTGCTGCTCGCGGACGGCGCCGTGCGGTCGTCGCTCACCGCGACCGCCGAGGCGAAGGGGATCCGGGTCCGGCCGTCCGACGACGACCCCCTCGAGGAAGCCGCCCTGCGCGCGACCCGGATCAAGCGGTTCGTGGGACGGCTGGCGAACCGCTAGACGGCGACCAGGTCGTCGGCGTGCACGGCGGGCCTGCGCATCTCGGCGGGCAGGTCGGAGGTGGAGCGGCCGAGCATCGTGGCGAGTTCGGAGTGGTCGTAGGCCACCACCCCGCGGGCCACCATGGTGGCGTCCTGTGCCCGCAGTTCGACGACGTCGCCGCCGTAGAACCGGCCGGACACCGCGGTGATGCCCGCGGACAGCAGCGAACGTCGTTGTCCGACAACGGCACGCACCGCACCGTCGTCCAGCGTCAGCGCGCCGGCGGCCTCCGCGGCGTACCGGACCCAGAACCGCCGTGCCGACATGCGTTCGGCGCGTGGCGCGAAGACGGTGCCCACCGACGCGTCGGCCAGCGCGGCGGTCGCGTCGGCGGCAGCGGCGAGCAGCACCGGCACTCCTGCGTCGGCGGCGAGCAACGCCGACGACAGCTTCGACGCCATGCCGCCGGTGCCCAGATGGCTGCCACGGCCGGCGACCACGCCGTCCAGATCGTCGGGACGCGCCACCTCGGAGATGAAGTGGGCGCTGCCTTTTCGCGGATCGGAATCGTAGAGGCCGTCGACGTCCGACAGCAGCACCAGCGCGTCGGCGCCGGTCAGGTGCGCCACCAGCGCGGAGAGCCGGTCGTTGTCGCCGAACCGGATCTCGTTGGTGGCCACGGTGTCGTTCTCGTTGACGATCGCCACCGCGTGCAGCGCCCGCAACCGGTCGAGGGTGCGCTGGGCGTTGGTGTGCTGGACCCGCATCGAGATGTCATGCGCGGTCAGCAGGACCTGTCCGACGGTGCGCTGATAGCGGGCGAACGCCGTGCTCCAGGCGTTGATCAGGGCGACCTGTCCGACGCTGGCGGCGGCCTGTTTGGTCGCCAGGTCGGCCGGCCGCCGGGACAACCGCAGCGGTTCGATACCGGCGGCGATCGCGCCCGAGGAGACGATCACCACGTCCGAGCCGGCCTTCATCCGGGCCTCGATCGCCTCGACCAGCGTCGCCAGCCGGCCTGCGTCGAACACCCCGGCCGGAGTGGTCAGCGCGGTGGTGCCGATCTTGACGACGATGCTGCGGGCGGTGCGGACGGCCTCCCGGTGCGCGGAGACCGCGTGTCCGGCCCCGTCGGACGTCACTCGTCACCGCCGGAGCGGCGGCGCTCCCGCCTGGCGACCTTGCGCTCGGCGGCCCGGACGCGGTCGGTCTGCTCGAGGCGGATGTCGGTGCCGCGGCCCGACAGGGGCATGTCGATACCGGCCGGGGTCTGCGGCTCCCAGTCGAAGGTCACGTCGCCGATCGTGACCGCGCAACCCGGCTTCGCACCGAGCTTGATCAGTTCGTCCTCGACCCCGAGCCGGTTGAGCCGGTCGCCGAGATAGCCGACGGCCTCGGCGTTCTCGAAGTCGGTCTGGCCGATCCAGCGTTCGGGCCGCGCGCCGCGCACCACGAATCCCCCACGGCCGTCGGACTCCACGGTGAAGCCGCTGTCGTTGACGGGGACGGGACGGATGACGGGGCGCCTCGGCACCACCGGAGGCTGTGCCGCCCGGTAGGAGCTGACCAGTTCCCACAGCGCGAACGTCAACGGCCGCAGGCCGTCCCGGCTCACGGTGGAGATCTCGAACACCGGCCAGCCGAAACGGCGGGCGACCTCGTCGCGGACGAAGTCGGCGAGCTCGCGCGCGTCCGGCACGTCGATCTTGTTGAGTACCACCGCGCGTGGCCGTTCGGCGAGGTCACCCAGCGCGGTGTCACCCTGCAGCGTCGGGGTGTAGGCGGCCAATTCGGCCTCCAGCGCCTCGATGTCGGACACCGGGTCGCGGCCCGGTTCCAGCGTCGCGCAGTCGACGACGTGCACGAGCACGGCGCACCGCTCGATGTGGCGCAGGAATTCCAGGCCGAGGCCACGGCCCTCGGACGCGCCGGGGATCAGTCCGGGCACGTCGGCCACCGTGAACGTGTGGTCCCCCGCCGACACCACGCCCAGGTTGGGCACCAGCGTGGTGAACGGGTAGTCGGCGATCTTGGGCTTGGCCGCCGAGATCACCGACACCAGAGACGATTTGCCGGCCGAGGGAAAGCCGACCAGGCCGACGTCGGCGACGGACTTGAGTTCGAGGGTGAGGTCGCGGACCTGCCCCTTCTCGCCGAGCAGCGCGAAACCGGGCGCCTTGCGGGCCCGTGATGCGAGCGCCGCGTTGCCCAGCCCGCCGCGTCCACCGGCGGCCGCCTCGAATCGTGAACCGGCACCGACCAGATCGGCGAGCACCCGGCCCTGCTCGTCCAGCACGACGGTGCCGTCGGGCACCCGCACCTCAAGGTCCGCGCCCGCAGCGCCGTCACGATTGCTGCCCGCGCCCTGCTTACCGGAGGGCGCGACGACATGCGGATGGAAGTGGAAGTCCAGCAGCGTGTGCACCTGCGGATCGACGACCAGCACGATGCTGCCACCGCGGCCACCGTTGCCGCCGTCGGGACCGCCGAGGGGTTTGAACTTTTCGCGGTGCACCGAGGCGCAGCCGTGACCGCCGTTGCCCGCGGTCGCGTGAATCACGACGCGGTCGACGAAGCGGGGCATTGCAGTACTCCTCCGAAAGTAACGCTGGGGCGGAAAAGCGCTCGCGAGTCCACCGCAGCGTCACCGTCGCGAAGTTTAAGCCTCCGGGCGGACGACCGGGACGATGTTGACGAGCTTGCGGCCGCGCCTGTTGCCGAACTCGACGGCGCCGGGAGCGGTGGCGAACAGCGTGTCGTCACCACCACGGCCGACGTTGACTCCGGGATGGAAGTGGGTGCCGCGCTGACGCACGATGATCTCGCCGGCCTTGACGACCTGGCCGCCGAACCGCTTCACGCCCAGACGCTGAGCGTTGGAGTCGCGACCGTTGCGAGAGCTGGAAGCGCCCTTCTTGTGTGCCATGTCCGTTCGCTCCCCTACTTGATTCCGGTGACCTTGAGCACGGTCAGCTGCTGACGGTGCCCCTGGCGCTTGTGGTAGCCGGTCTTGTTCTTGAACTTGTGGATACGGATCTTGGGACCCTTGGTGTGCTCGAGCACCTCGCCGGTGACGGCGACCTTCTCCAGCTCCTTGGCGGCGCTGGTGACGTTCGCACCGTCCACGAACAGCGCGACGGGCAGCGAGACCGAAGCACCCGCGTCGGCGTCGAGCTTCTCGACCTTCACGATGTCACCGACCGCGACCTTGTACTGCTTGCCGCCGGTCTTGACGATTGCGTAGCTCGCCATCGATGGTCTACCTCTTCGTATCGCGGGCGCGCGCTACCCGTGGGCGCGAGCGCGGGTCTTGGGGTGCGGGCTTCAGGTGTGTTGACCACCTGTTCCCGCTGCCACCGGCCCGGATCACATGCAGCCTGGTGACAACTGGTCAAGGGTACGTGACCAGCGGGTAGAGGGTCAAACCGCCAGCCGTCCGCTCAGTCGGCGGCCGGCGGGCCCGCGGGCCTGGCGGCGGCCCGTCGCCGCGGCCGCCGGCTCGGGGCGGCGATCACCTCGGGTTCGACCAGGTCGTCGTCGTCCTCGTCGTCGTCGGAGTCGTCGTCGGAATCCTCGTCGTCGGAATCCTCGTCGTCGGAATCCTCGTCGTCGTCGGAGATGACGTCGATGTCGTCGTCCTCGTCCTCATCCTCGTCGTCGTCGAGTTCCATCTCGTCGTCGGACTCGTCCTCGTCCGAGTCCTCCTCGTCGGAATCGTCCGAGTCGTCCTCGTCATCCGAGTCCTCGAAGTCCTCGTCGGCCAGTTCCTCGCCGACGGCCTCGTGCAGCTTCTCGTCGTCCGCGCGCTCGCCGCCGGCGATGTTCTCGTCGTCCTCGCCGCCGTCGGAGTCGTCGTCCTCGGGCTTGCCGTTGGCTGCGGCCATCGCCTTGAACATCGGATGCTCGCCGGCCGGATGGCTCGGCACCTTGACGACCGGGACCTCCTCGGTCTTGGCGGCCTTCTTGCCGCGCTTGCCGCGCCGACTGCCGCCGCCACCACCGCCGGCTTGACCGCCGCCGCCGGAGTCGGACTTGCGCCCGCCGCCCGACGACGTGGAGTCCACCGGGTCGCCGTGCAGCAGGATGCCGCGTCCGGCGCAGTGCGGGCACGCAGTGGAGAACGCCTCCACGAGACCGGTGCCCAACTTCTTGCGGGTCAGCTGCACCAGCCCGAGCGAGGTCACCTCCGACACCTGGTGACGGGTGCGGTCGCGGGCCAGCGCCTCGGTCAGACGGCGCAGCACCAGGTCGCGGTTGTTCTCCAGCACCATGTCGATGAAGTCGATGACGATGATGCCGCCGATGTCGCGCAGCCGGAGCTGGCGCACGATCTCCTCGGCGGCCTCCAGGTTGTTCCGGGTGACCGTCTGCTCCAGGTTGCCGCCGGAGCCGGTGAACTTGCCGGTGTTGACGTCGACGACGGTCATCGCCTCGGTGCGGTCGATCACCAGGGTGCCGCCCGAGGGCAGCCACACCTTGCGGTCCATCGCCTTGGCGAGCTGTTCGTCGATGCGGTGCACGGCGAACACGTCGGGAGCCGTGCCGCCCTCGGCGGAGCCGGCCGGCTCGTACTTGGTCAGCCGCGGCACCAGGTCGGGGGCGACGGCGCTGACGTAGCTGTCGATCGTCTTCCAGGCCTCGTCACCGGACACGATGAGGCTGGAGAAGTCCTCGTTGAACAGGTCGCGGATGACCTTGACCAGCACGTCGGGCTCTTCGTAGAGCGCCATCGCGGCGCCGGCCTTCTTGCCGATGACCTCGGTGGACTTGGCCTCGATCTGATTCCAGCGCTCCTGCAGCCGATTGACGTCGGAGCGGATGTCCTCTTCTTTGACGCCCTCGGAGGCGGTGCGGATGATCACGCCGGCGTCCGACGGCACCACCTCGCGCAGGATCTCCTTGAGCCGCTGACGCTCGGTGTCGGGCAGCTTGCGGCTGATCCCGGTGGACGACGCGCCCGGCACGTACACCAGGTAGCGGCCTGCCAGGGACACCTGCGTGGTCAGCCGTGCGCCCTTGTGGCCGACGGGGTCCTTGCTGACCTGGACCACGACGTAGTCGCCCGGCTTGAGGGCCTGCTCGATCTTGCGTTGGGCGCCGCCGAGTCCGGCCGCCTCCCAGTTCACCTCACCGGCGTAGAGCACGCCGTTGCGGCCGCGGCCGATGTCGACGAACGCCGCCTCCATCGACGGCAGCACGTTCTGCACGATGCCGAGGTAGATGTTGCCGACCAGCGACGACTGGGCCGCCGAGGTGACGAAGTGCTCGACGACGACCCCGTCCTCGAGCACGGCGATCTGGGTGTAGCGGGCGCCCTCGTGGGGGGGTTCGGTGCGGACCCTGTCGCGCACCACCATCACGCGTTCGACGGCCTCGCGGCGGGCGAGGAATTCCGCCTCGGACAGGATCGGCGGCCGGCGACGGCCCGCGTCGCGACCGTCGCGGCGGCGCTGCCGCTTGGCTTCCAGCCGGGTCGACCCACTGATGCCCTGGATCTCGTCGGGGTCCTTGGCGTTCTTCGACGACTTCTCGCGCGGGGGCCGTTCGTGTACGACGGTGTTCGGCGGGTCGTCCGGCGAGCCCGACTCACCGTCGTCGCCCGAACCGGACTTGCGGCGGCGACGCCTGCGCCGGCGGCGGGTGGCGCCTTCGGAGTCCTGGCCGTCGTCGTCCCCGTTGTCGTCGTCGGAGTCGTCCCCGGAGTCCTGATCGGCCGATTCGTCCTGATTGTCCGGCTGATCGTCGCCCTCGGAGTCACCGGCGTCGTCGCTCTGCTCGCCCCGGCCGCGGCCACGGCCACGGCGTCCGCGCCGGCGCCTGCGCGCCGCGGGCCGGTCGCCCGAGTCGTCATCGGAGTCCGACGCCGTTTCGGGCTCGTCGTCCTCGTCGTCGTCGTCATCGTCGTCCGGGGCCTCGGCCGTGACCGGCTGCGGCGCGACGAACAGCGGTAGGTAGGCGGCGGGCGCGGGAGCCGTCTCCAGCATCAGCCGGGATTCGGGTTCCTCGACGGCGGCCGGTTCGGTCCGCTCCTCGGCGACCGGTTCGGCAGCCGCCTCGGCGAGCTGATCCGCCGGCTGCTGGGGCGCGGCCACTTCTGCGGGGCCGTCGGCTTCCGCCGACGCGAGGGCGTCGCGTACCCGTTCGGCGTCGCTCTTGTCGATGGTCGAGTGTGCGCTGCGGGTGCGTCCGTCGAACTGCGCCAGCGCGTCGAGCACCCGCTTGCTGGTGGTGCCGAGCACCCTGGCCAGCGAATGGACCCTCAACCGGTCGGGAAGGCCGTCCTGAGGCTGGGCCGGCGGCGGGGGCTCCGCCGCTGCGAGCTCTTCGTTGTGGGCTGCAAAGTTGTCACTGTCGGCCACGTATTCTCCTCGAGCCCCCGGGCGCGTCGTATCGACGCGGCCACGCGAGGGCTTGCGCTCTTGTGCCCGGCAGTCACTTCTCCGGACTTGTTGTGGTCTCGCTCCGGGCGGCCCCAGGTCAGGACCTACTCGGTGCCTGGCTGAATGACGGCTGGACGGTCTGCGCCACATCGTTCGAGACGATGGTCGCGCTCGTCGAAGTCTTCATTCGGGTAGGCCGGCCTCGGATGAAGGCCGCTCACCCGAGACCAGTATCCCACACCATCGGCGCCCGACCGACCAAGCGCCGCAAACTCGCGTTGCGGCCGGTCTAGCCGCCCGGGAACCAGAGCTCGATCTCGCGCACCGCGGAGTCGGGCGAATCCGAGCCGTGGACCAGGTTGTCCTGGGTGACGAGCGCCAGGTCGCCGCGGATCGTGCCGGGCACGGCCTTCTCCACCGGGTCGGTTCCGCCGGCGATCTGACGGAATGCGGCAACGGCGCGCGGTCCTTCGACGACGGCGGCCAGCACCGGTCCGGAGGTGATGAATTCCAGCAGCGACGGGAAGAACGGCTTGCCCTCGTGCTCGGCGTAGTGCTTGCGGGCGAGTTCCTCGCTCACGTTCTTCAGCTCGAGGGCCGCGATGGTCAGCCCCTTACGCTCGATCCTGCTCAGGATCTCTCCGACCAGGCGACGCTTCACACCGTCGGGCTTGATGAGTACCAGGGTCCGCTCAGTCACGGAATGAGAGCGTACCGGTCACTGCTGAACGCCCTCCCCCGAGTCGCGTCCCTGCGGCTCATCGGCCTGCGGCTGCTGGCCCGGCAGCAGGCCGTGATCCTGCCGCCGCTTCACCTCGGTCCGCAGATAGAGGATCAGCAGCCACACCCCGGCGAAGAGCATCCCGATGAAGCCGATCGCGCCGTGCAGCACCGCCCCGGCGATCACCGGCACCTGCAGTCCCAGGTTCGCCCAGATCGCCCACGACCGTCCCTGCAGCCCCGCCAGCAGGACCATCAGCACCGCAAGGCCGACGAGGTATCCGATGCTCGGCGGCGTCAGGCCCGGCTCGCCGACCGCGACCACCGGCAGCGCGAGCAGCACCACGATCGCCTCGAGGATCAGGGTCCCAGCCATCACGCCGCGGAAACTGCGCCACGGGTCGGGCCCCTGCGGTACGGGTTGCTCGCTCACTGCGGGTCCCGTCCGAAGAGGGTGCGGGCCGCGCCTGCGGTCACGACCGAACCGGTGATCACCATTCCCGCGCCGGACAGCCCCTCGGCGTCCTGGCCGGCCTCCTCGACGAGCGCGGTGGCCGCCTCGATCGCGTCGGGCAGGGTTGGGGCGGTGAGCACCCGGTCGGGGCCGAACCGCTCCTGCGCCAGCAGGGCCAGCGCGTCGACCTCGAGGGCGCGCGGAGAACCGTTGTGGGTCACCACGATCTGATCGAACGCCGGCTCCAGTGCCGCGAGGATGCCGTCGACGTCCTTGTCCGCCATCACCGATACCACGCCGACCAGGAACCGGAAGTCGAACTCGTCCCGCAGCGCCGATGCCAGCGCCGCCGCACCGGCCGGGTTGTGCGCGGCGTCGATGAACACCGTCGGCGCGTTGCGCATGCGCTCCAGCCGGCCGGGGCTGGACACCGCGGCGAATCCGGCCCGCACCGCGTCGACGTCGAGTTGGCGCGACGCGCCCGCCCCGAAGAACGCCTCGACCGCGGCCAGCGCGAGTACCGCGTTGTGTGCCTGGTGCTCGCCGTGCAGCGGAAGGAAGATGTCCGAGTACCGGCCGCCCAGCCCCTGCAGTTCCAGCAGCTGCCCGCCGACGGCCACCTGGCGGCTGAGCACCGCGAACTCGGAGTCCTCCCGGGCCACCGCGGCGTCGGCGCGCACGGTCTGCTCCAGCAGCACCTCCATGGCTTCGGGCGCCTGGCGGGCGATCACGGCGACCGTGTCGGTCGGCACCAGGTCGTCCTGCTCCTGCCGGACGATGATGCCGGCCTTCTCGGCGGCGATCTCGGCGATGGTCTCGCCGAGGTAGTCGGCGTGGTCGAGGCCGATCGGGGTGATGACGGCGACGGGTGCGGTGACGACGTTGGTGGCGTCCCAGCGACCGCCCATGCCGACCTCCACCACGGCCACCTCGATCGGCGCGTCGGCGAACGCCGCGAACGCCATCGCGGTGAGCACCTCGAACTTGCTCATCTTCGGGCCACCGGTGGCCTCGGACTGCTGGTCGACGAGCTCGACGAACGGTTCGATCTCGCGATAGGTCGCGACGTACTGCGCCGGTGTGATCGGTGCACCGTCGATCGAGATGCGCTCGACGGCCGACTGCAGGTGCGGGCTGGTGGTGCGTCCGGTCCGCCGGTGCAGCGCCGTGAGCAGGGCGTCGACCATGCGGGCGACCGAGGTCTTGCCGTTGGTGCCCGCGATGTGGATCGAGGGGTAGCCACGCTGCGGCGAGCCGAGCAGTTCGAGCAGCGCGTTGATCCGCACCGTGCTCGGCTCGAGCTTGGTCTCCGGCCAGCGCTGGTCGAGCAGGTGCTCCACCTGCAGCAGGGCGGCGATCTCATCGGGGGTCGGCTCGACCGTCATCGCAGCGCAGCCAGACGACCCGAGATCCGCTCCACCTCTTCGCGGGCCAGCTGCTGGCGCGACCGGATCTTCTCGACCACCGCTTCGGGCGCCTTGGCCAGGAAGGCGTCGTTGCCGAGCTTGCCCGTGGTCTGCGCCAGCTCCTTCTCGGCAGCCGCCAGGTCTTTCTGCAGCCGTTTGCGTTCGGCGTCGATGTCGACGGTGCCCGAGGTGTCGAGTTCGACGACGACGGTGCCGCCGGACAGCCGCACCTCGACGGCGGCCGAGGCGGCGAATCCGGCGTCGGCATCGGTCAGCCACGCCAGCGACCGCACCGCGGCAACCTGCGCGTCGAGGCCCGCTTCGGCCACCCCGGACAGCCTGGCGGGAACCCGCTGCCGGTCGCCGAGGCCCTGGTCGCTGCGGAACCGCCGCACCTCGGTGATGAGCTTCTGCATGTCGGTGACGCGTTGCGCAGCAACGGCATCGCCGGCGAAGCCGGACGGCTGCGGCCAGTCCGCGATCACCAGCGACTCCCCGTCGGTGAGCGCCTTCCACAGCACCTCGGTGACGAAGGGCATCACCGGGTGCAGCAGTTTGAGCAGGGTGTCGAGCACCGCTGCGAGTACCGCCGTGGTGTGCGAGGCACCCTCGCCCAGCTGAACTTTCGCCAGCTCCACGTACCAGTCACAGAACTCGTCCCAGGCGAAGTGGTACAGCGACTCACACGCCTTGCTGAACTCGTAGCCGTCCAGTGCGGAATCGACCTCTGCCCGGACCTCTTCGAGTCGGCCGAGGATCCAGCGGTCGGCGTCGGTCAGTGCGGCGGTATCGGGCAGCGGGGCCGGGGCGGCCCCGTTCATCAGCGCGAACCGGGTCGCGTTGAACAGCTTGGTGGCGAAGTTGCGTGACGCTCTGGCGTGGTCCTCACCGATGGACAGGTCACCGCCGGGGCTGGCGCCACGGGCCAGGGTGAACCGCAGCGCGTCGGCGCCGAACGTCTCCACCCAGTCCAGTGGATCGATGCCGTTGCCGCGGGACTTGCTCATCTTGCGACCGTGTTCGTCACGGATCAGGCCGTGCAGGAACACATTACGGAACGGAACCGGCGCAGGTCGCTGCCCGTCGAGAGTGATCGCCGGATCGTCGGCGACGAAGGTGCCGAACATCATCATCCGGGCCACCCAGAAGAACAGGATGTCGTAACCGGTGACCAGCACGGTGGTCGGATAGAAGGTGGCGAGTTCGGCGGTGCGCTCCGGCCACCCGAGCGTAGAGAACGGCCATAGCGCCGAGGAGAACCAGGTGTCGAGGACGTCGGGGTCCTGTTCCCAGCCCGCCGGCGGGGTCTCGTCGGGGCCCACGCACACCGTCTGGCCGTCGGGGCCGTGCCAGATGGGGATCCGGTGGCCCCACCACAGCTGCCGGGAGATGGTCCAGTCGTGCATGTTGTCCACCCAGTCGAACCACCGCGGTTCCAGGCTGGGCGGATGGATCACGGTGTCGCCGTTGCGCACCGCGTCACCGGCGGCCTTGGCCAGCGACTCGACCTTCACCCACCACTGCAGGCTCAACCGCGGCTCGATCGGTTCGCCGCTGCGCTCGGAGTGGCCGACGCTGTGCAGGTACGGCCGCTTCTCGGCGACGACGCGGCCCTGCGCGGCGAGCACCTCGCGCACCCGCACCCGCGCCTCGAAGCGATCCATGCCGTCGAATTCTGTTCCGGTGTCGGCGATCCGGCCCGCGGTGTCCATGATCGTCGGCATCGGAAGCTGGTGGCGCAGTCCGATCTCGAAGTCGTTCGGATCGTGCGCGGGGGTGATCTTCACTGCGCCGGTGCCGAATTCGGGGTCGACGTGCTCGTCGGCGACGACGATCAGCTCCCGGTCGACGAACGGGTGTGGCAGTGTCTGGCCGACCAGATCGCGGTACCGGTCGTCGTCGGGGTGCACTGCGATCGCGGTGTCGCCGAGCATCGTCTCCATCCGGGTGGTGGCCACCACGATGTGCGGTTCGTCGTCGTTCATCGAGCCGTAGCGGAACGACACCAGCTCGCCCTCGACGTCCTCGTACTTCACCTCGAGATCGCTGATGGCGGTCTTCAGCACCGGCGACCAGTTCACCAGGCGCTCGGCCTGGTAGATCAGCCCGGCGTCGTAGAGCCGCTTGAAGATGGTGCGCACCGCTCGCGACAGGCCGTCGTCCATGGTGAAGCGGTCGCGACTCCAGTCCACCCCGTCACCGAGGCGGCGCATCTGGCCACCGATGGTGCCGCCCGATTCGCGCTTCCAGTCCCAGACCTTGTCGATGAACAGTTCGCGGCCGAAGTCCTCTTTGGTCTTGCCGTCCACGGCGAGCTGCTTCTCGACCACGCTCTGGGTGGCGATACCGGCGTGGTCCATGCCGGGCAGCCACAGCACCTCGTGACCCTGCATGCGCTTGCGCCGGGTCAGCGCGTCCATCAGCGTGTGGTCCAGCGCGTGTCCCATGTGCAGGCTGCCGGTCACGTTCGGCGGAGGAAGCACGATGGAGTACGGCGGCTTGCCGCTGGACGGATCGGCCTGGAAGTAGCCGGCTTCCACCCAGCCCCGGTACAGCTCGTCCTCCACCGCAGCCGGGTCCCACTGTTTGGGCAGGGCGTCGGCTCGGGAGTCAGGGGTGGCGGTCACCGGACAATTCTAGGGATCGACGTGCGAGGAGGCCCCGCGGGTCCTGGTCAGTCCCAGGTGCGGCTGAACCTGTACCACGGGCCTGTGAACTGCGTCTCGATGCTGCTCACCTCACCCTGGCGCTCGGGCTCGGACGGCCCCTCGGGCAGATACGCCAGTCCGTTGGTGCCGAGGAAGCCGCCAGGGATGGTGAAGTACACGTCACGGCCGTAGCTGCTGACCTGACTGATGCGGTACGTCCCGATCCGGCCCACGAACCGCGCCGGATCCTCGCCACCCTCGATCGAGGTGACGGCGTGCTCGAAGGCGGGTCGCGCCTGGGCGAAGCGCACCCGCGCGGGCGCGTCCACCTGGATGAGGACCGCAGTGGCGCCGAAGATCACCGGCACGACGAGGGTTCGGACGAAGAAGCGCCTGGCGGTGACCGCACTGGCGACGGTCCGGAAGAGCCAGCAGGCGACCACGACGGCGCCGACGGCCAGACCCAGTAGGCCGGTGCCGAACGCGGTGCCGAACGAACTGTTCGACCAGCAGATCAGGGCTGCGGCCAGCAGTGCGCCTGCGGCGAGCAGCGGTCCGGGCGGCCGACTTAGGAAGCGGCTGACCATCGACTGCTGCGCGGCCGGCGGTGCATACGGTGGCGCGCCGTACGGGTTCGGCCCGAACTGGTCAGGCGGCGGAGGCCAGTTCGGAGGTGGCGGTGGCCCGCCTATTTCCTGCCGCCCAGCATGCCGCCGAGGATCTCGCCGATCACGTTGCCCTGGTTGCCGCTACCCTGGTTGCCGCCGAGCACGCTGCCGAGGATGCTGCCCAGCGGGTTGTTGCCGCCGCCACCGGAGCCGCCGAGGATGCTGCCCAGCACGTCGCCGAGCCCGCCGCCGGACGACTGCTGCTGCGGCGCCTCCGCGGGGGCGGACTGCTTCTGGGAGAGCTGCTTGCCGATGTAGGCGAGCACGATCGGGGCGAGGATCGGCAGCAGTTGCTTGATCAGGTCGCTGCCGCCGGCGCCCTTGCCACCCAGCGCAGAGGCCACCGCGTCGCTGTCGTTGCCGCCGAAGATGTGGGCGACGATCTTGTCGCCGTCCTTCTTGTCGACCTGGTCGACGCTGACGCCGCCGTCGAGCAGTCCACTGGCGGCGTGCTGGTGCACCGCAGATTCGAGCTCGCTCGAGTCGATGCTGTCCGCCTGCACGTTCTCCTGGACACCGCCGACGAGTGCGGGCACCAGGGTGCGGATGGCGTTGTCCACCTCGGCCTGGTCGGCACCCAGTTGTCTGGCGATGTCCTGAACCGGGATCTGTGCGAAGAGTTCGTCGAGGCCTGCCATGTTCTCCACCTTCGTCGCTGAAGCGCCAGTGGTGGTCACCCTAGTTGACCTGATCTTGTCCGACGGCCGTTCGGCCGGACCGCGTCAGCCGAGCCGCGCGGTCTCCAGTGACACCTCGGCCACCGGGAACCTGGCCAGCAGCGCGTCGCCCATCGCCGCCGCCGGGGTGAGCACACCCCGCAGGTCGGACAGCTTGTCCCGGTCGAAGGCCAGCGCCAGCCCGCACTCGCCGAGCAGCACGGACGTCGCCTTGTAGCCGGGGTCGCCCTGCTGGGACATCCGGCTCACGTACCGGGCGCCGCTGGTGGTCGTGGTGTAGGTCTCCACCGTGTAGTGCCCCTGTTCACGGGCTTTCTCGCTCGGCCCGGTGCCCGCCTTGGGCAGCACACGCTCGACGGCCTTGCGCGGCAACTTGTCGAAGAAGCGCGTGCCGAGGGCGAAGACCGCGCCGTTGACGCCCGCACCCAGTGCCGCGGCGGCGGGAGCGGCGACCGACCGGCCAACACTCATCACCTCGCCGTACTCGAACCGGCGGCCGTACGGGTATTCCAGTAAGGCGTTGCTGCGCCGCACGATACGGGTGTTGGCCGCCGCCATCACGAACGCCGTGGTCCAGTAGCCGGCGAGTTCGGGAGCGATCTCGGCGCCGCGCCGCCACCGCAGGTCGGGTTGGGCGCCGAGTTCCGGTTCGGCGGCGCGGTCCGGGGTCAGGGTGTACGGATCGTTCATCTGCCGCCGGGCATCGGGATCGGAGGCCGCCGTGCGCATCACCTCGGTCATCGACGCGAGCGTCCCACCGGAGACTCCGCCGGCGAACGAGCGGACCACCAGGGTGGTGTCGCCGAGATCGCCTGCACCGTCCTCAGCGGCCTTGCGGTACAACGCATAGACCGTGAGATCTGACGGCACGGAGTCGAATCCGCAGGAGTGCACGATGCGCGCGCCGGTGTCGGCGGCCTGCTTGTGGTAGTGGTCGATGCTGTCGCGGATGAACATCGTCTCGCCGGTCAGGTCGGCGTAGTCGGTTCCCGCCGCGGCACAGGCGGCGACCAACGGCAGGCCGTAGCGGGTGTACGGGCCGACCGTGGTGATCACCACCCGGGTCTGCGCGGCCATCGCGTCGAGGGTCGACGGCTGCGAAGCGTCCGCGCTGATCAGCGGCCAGTCCGCGGCATTCGGGCCGAGCGAGTCGCGGACCGCGAGCAGTTTGTCCTGCGACCTACCGGCCAGCGCGATGCGCGCATCCCCGCCTGCCCGGGCCAGGTACTCGGCGGTCAGCCGGCCGGCGAAGCCGGTGGCCCCGTACAGGACGATGTCGAATTGACGCTGCTCCTGGCTCATGTGCCCGACGCTACCCGAGCAGTTCCGGCCACTCGACGTCCCGGCCGAGCACGTGCTGATCCAGGAATCCGAGCACCACCTGATACCAGAGCTTGGCGTGCGCGGGGTGCAGCACCCAGTGGTTCTCCGAGGGAAAGTAGAGGAACCGGTGCGGCGTCTGACCATGCTCGTCGGCCGGCAGTGCCGACTCGGTGAGCAGCTCGTACCACAGCCGCAACGCCTCCCCGATCGGCACGCGGTAGTCCTTGTCGCCGTGGATCACCAGCATCGGCGTGCGGATGCCGGCGACGTGGTGGTGCGGCGAGTTGGCGGCGGCCATTTCGGGAGTCATCTCCCTCGCCCACCAGTAGGCGCCGTCGGTGGTGGGGCCGAACTGGTCGAGCGCCCACAGGCTGGCGTGCGTCACCACGGCGGCGAACCGGTCGGTGTGGCCGGCGATCCAGTTCGCCATGTAGCCGCCGAACGATCCGCCCATGGCTGCGGTCCTGGTGCCGTCGACGCGCGGATGGGCGCACGCCGCGTCGGTGGCCGCCATCAGGTCGGTGTACGGGGCGGATCCCCATGCCCCCCAGCCTCGTTGGACGAAGTCCTGGCCGTAGCCGGTGGAGAGCGCGGGATCCGGCAGCAACACCGCGTAACCCTGCGCGGCGAGCAGCCACGGATTCCACCGCCAGTGCCAGCTGTTCCAGCTGCCGAGCGGGCCGCCGTGCACCCACAGCACCAGCGGCGCGGGTGCCGCGTCGGTCGCGGTCTCCGGAAGAGTCAGCCAGGACCGGACGGTTGCGCCGTCGGCGGCGGTGGCCGTCACCTCGGTCAGCGTGCCGGGCAGCGGGGGCGCGTCGACGGCGGCGAGGGCGGTGACCGTGCCATCCGCGGAGATGCGCACCGGATGCGGCGGCGCGGCATAGGAACTGCGCAGCGCGTAGATGACGCCGCCGGGCGCGGTGCGTACGTCGGTGTAGGTGTGGTCGTCGCCGGTGATCCGGTCGACGGCGCCGGTCACCGGATCGACGCGGAACACCGGTCCCCGGCCTGCGTCGTCGGCGGTGACGATCAGCGCCGCGGAGTCCGCGGTCCATGCCACCGAGGCGGGCCACCGGTCCCAGTCCGCGGTCAGCTCGACGAACTGGGTGTCGCCGAATCGCAACAGGCACAGCGTGATCCGTGGGGCCTGCGTCGGCGTGGAGTAGGTCTCCCGAGTGAAGGCCACCGCGGAGCCGTCGGGTGCGATCACCGGATGGTCCAGGTCGGCACCGGCATCCTCGGCGAGCGGCGTGCGCTCCCCCGTGGCGACGTCGATGCGCACCAGTGTGCGGCGCATCGCTGCGCCGGGCCCCGGCACGTCCCAGGTGGTCACGATCAACCGGCCGTCGGCACTCACGTCGAACGTGGAGTCGTTCAGCGCCGCACCGGGTTCGGGGGTGAGGTCGCGGGACCCGGCGGTGTCGAGCAGGTGCGGGTGATCGGGGCCCAGATCGCGATCCCAATGCCGCACCGGGTAGCCGGTGTGCAGCACCGCCGTCACCTTGTTGTCCTTGCGGAGCGTCCGCAGTCGCGCGTCGTCGCCGATGTCGGCGGCCGCGGCCAGCAGCGGCACGGTGACGATCGTGGTGTCGGCCGCGCGTGCGCTGCGCACCGCGCCGACGCCGCCTGCCGGCGCGAGCACTTCGATCGCCTCCCCGCCTGCCGCAGGCAACCGCCACAGTCGCGCAGGCGGGCTGTCGTCGCCGGGAGTCGCACGCGAAGCCACGAACAGCAGATCGCCGTCGGCGGTGAACGCCGGCGCGGACTCACCCTTGGCACCGCGGGTCAGCCGCCTCGCCGGCCGCTCACCGTCCGGATCGAGTTCCCAGATGGCAGAGACGAACTCAGTGCGGCTCTTGTCGAGTTCGGCGATGGTGGTGACCACCCGGCGCCCGTCCGGGGACACCGCGAGACCAGACACCCGGGGCAGCGCGAGGTACTCGTCGAGGTCGGCGAAGGGCGTCGGGTGGGCAGCGGCAGTCATGCCCCGTTGGTAGCACACGCTACGTTCGACCGATGGCCCAGCGGATACTGATCGTCGGTGCCGGCATCGCCGGTCTGGCCACCGCGGTGGCCCTGCAGCGGCACGGACACGACGTCGCGATCATCGAGGCGAAGGCCGACACCGCCACCGGCGCCGGCATCAGCATCTGGCCCAACGCGCTGGCGGCGCTCGACGAAATCGGCCTCGGCGATGCGGTGCGCGATGCGGGCGGGCGTGTCACCGCAGGCGCGATGCGCTGGCAGGACGGGTCCTGGCTGCGGCGGCCCACCGCCGAGCGGATGGTGCGGGCGCTGGGCGAGCCCCTCGTGGTGATCCGGCGCAACGCGCTCACCGAGATCCTGGCCGGGGTGTTGCGCCCGGGCACTGTCGAGAGCGGGGTGACGGCCGACGACCTGGTCCTCACCGGCGCAGGCGCTCGGGTGACCCTGTCGGATGCGACGGCGCGCGAGGTGGATGCCGTGATCGGCGCCGACGGTGTCGGATCGATGGTGGCGCGCCACCTGAACGGGCAGCTGAATCACCGGTACGCCGGCTACACGGCGTGGCGGGCCATCGCCGCCCACACCCTCGATCCCGATCTCGCGGGCGAGACGATGGGCGCGGGTCGCGAGGTCGGCCATGTGCCGCTCGGACCGGACCACACCTACTGGTTCGCCACCGAGCGGGCGGCCGAGGGCGGCACGGCGCCGGGCGGCGAACTCGAGCACCTGCGGCGACGGTTCGCCTCGTGGGCGGAGCCGATTCCCGCGTTGTTGGCCGCGACGGCCGAGGGTGACGTGTTGCGCAACGACCTCTACGACCGGGACTTCGCCCGGCAGTGGTCACGCGGCCCGGTGGTGCTGGTCGGCGACGCCGCCCATCCGATGCGGCCACACCTGGGCCAGGGCGGCTGCCAGGGGCTCGAGGATGCGGCGGTGCTGGCCGCGATGGTGCAGCGGTGTGCGGACCTGCCGACGGCGTTCGCCGAGTTCGCGAGATTCCGGCGGCCACGGACTCGGGCGCTGGTGCGCGAATCCGCCATGATCGGTCGCGTGGTCAACCTGCGGCCCGCGCTGCTCAGCGCCGCGGCCAGCCGGGCCTCGGTGTTGGTGCCGGAAGCGCTGCTGGCCCGCCACCTGGCGTCGGTGGCGGCCCGCGAAGCCTTCGCGATGCCCGGCGATCCGCCGCGGTGAGCGTCGTCCTCGGCCCGCTCGCGGTCGACGCAGCAGACCCGGTCGCGCTACGGGCGTTCTGGGCCGGTGTGCTCGGCGTCCACCAACAGCGGCGGTTGCTCGACGTCCGCCCGCAGAAGGGCCCGAAGTCGGTGAAGAACCGGGTGCACCTCGATGTCCGCGTCGGCGATCCCGACCGCCTGATCGCGCTCGGCGCCCGGTTGCTCGCCGCTCATCCGCCCGACTGGGTCACGCTCGCCGACGTAGAAGGCAACGAGTTCTGCGCCTTCCCCGACCCGGCGCTGCCCGCCGACGAGCCCGCGGAGGCGTTCGCGGTGTGCACCGACAGCGACCGGCCCGAGGATCTGGCGGCGTGGTGGGCACCGCTGGTCGGTGCCCGGGTCGATGACGGGCCGGACGGTACTCCGCGCTGGCTGCGGGGCTGCGCAGGCTGGGAGGGTCTGATCTGGAAGTTCGTCCGGGTGGACGATGTGCGGGTGGTGCCGAACCGCTGGCGGCCGACGGTCACCGGGGCCGGCCACCTGCTCGTCGCCGGTGCGATCGAGGACGGCCCGGACCAGCTGGTGGACCCGCAGGGCAACGAGGTCAGCGTGGCACGCCCAGCGACGTCAGAGGGCTGAGCACCGACGAGCACATCCGGCGCAGGTCGAACAGGCCGAACACGCTGCCGGTGCGGATGGCGTCGCAGCCGCCTGCGGCGGGGGTGGGGGCGGGGCCGCCGACGTTCCAGATCGCCGGCGCACCGCCACGGGGACCGCACTTGGGCCAGGCGCCGATGCCCTGTTTGGCCAGCACCCGCTCGGCCACCCGGATCTGCTCGGAGCGCGGAGCGGTCGCCGGGTTGCCCCTGCCGCCGTGCGCGGCCCAGGTCGACGGCTTGAACTGCAGGCCGCCGTAGTGCCCGTTCCCGGTGTTGGTGGACCAGTTGCCCCCCGACTCGCACTGGGCGACCGCGTCCCAGTTCAGCGAGTCGGCGTTCGCCGTTGCCGGGGACAGCAGCGTGGGCGCCATGGCGATCGCCGCGGCTGTCGCGGTGAGCCAGCCGGCCCGGACCAGGGCCTTCCGCAGCGTGCCGATGATGCCGTTGGTGCAGTTGACGGTCATAACGGTCCTTCCCCGACCTCGTGACTTATCCGGTCCTTCGTGTGACCGGCGTCACGCGTTACAGGAGAGGCCGAAGTTCTCTACGGGGCGGACACGCAGTAGAGGTGCTGGAGAGAAGAAAGTGGCGGTGCCGGGTACACCCGACACCGCCACCGTCTGCTGCGAAGTTCTAGCCCTGCCCGCCGCACACCGGCCATGCGCCGATGCCCTGGCTGTTGAGCACGTTCTCGGCCACGCGGATCTGCTCCTCGCGCGAGGCATGGTGCGGCATGCCGGCCCCGCCGTTGCCCTTCCAGGTGCCCAGGGTGAACTGGAGGCCGCCGTAGTAGCCGTTTCCGGTGTTCGTCGACCAGTTGTTGCCGGACTCGCAGGAGGCAACGGCGTCCCAGTTGACGCCGCTGTCCGCATTCGCGGTACCGGTCGCCAGCGCCATCGGGGCCACGGCGAGCGCCCCGGCGATGGTGGCCAGTCCAAACGTCTTGCGGATGTTCTTCAAGTTCGATCCTTTCGCCAAGCGCGCGCCGGCGACGGCCCCGTAGGGGCGCGTCGCCTCGCAGAGGCTGGGAAGCCGGGGCGTGCCGTCTCGGTCAGGCACGCCAGGGGCGGCGATCTCGCCCCGCCGGGTGGATCCCGGCGGCCGCGGGGTGTCTCAACCCGTACGCGGACCCGCTCACACGCAGGTTCTCGGTTTTGAAATTATTTGCTCCAATTCCGAAGCCGGGTCGAACCGTACAAAACGGATTCGGGTGAAGTCATATCGAGCCGACGCCGATCCCGGTTTGATCACGGGCAGATCACGACGCCGATCCACCGCATCTCTGCGCAGGTCAGCGGCGGTATCGACGCGTCTCGCAAAATCGTTACGCTGGCGAAAGATCGTGAGGCAGTTCACGCGCGAAATGTGAGCTGGGTTACCCGAATCGCGCCAGAATCGGCGGCCGCTGGGGTTTGTGCGTGGAGATCAACGGGTACGGAACCGCCCTTACGCAGCAGATCCCGCGTGATTCGTGCGCAACCGGTTCGCTGAGGACTGCTGCGCGTATCGAAGTGTTCGACTCCACGACTCCTGTTGCCGTGCAACGTAATAACAGCCTATCAGTCAGCTCTTCAGTGGGACGCCACTCCGTTAGGCGTCAGTGGTCCACGGCACCCGCGGCCCACCGAGTAACCGCGGCACACAACGGTTTTCGGCGTTGCCCGGAATCATTCACTCGGGACCGCCGCACTCGGTCAACTGCGCCGGCTCCGGCGTCGTAAGCGATCAGCGCCGGTTCGACGACTCGTCACGACATCGGCCGCTTTCACACGTCGCCTCAGGCGCATCGGGAAAGGGCTTTCCGCCAACGACATCAGCCGCCGGTCGCACGAAAACCCTTGGCGGACAGCAACGTCAGACGCGCCGCCCCGTCACGGACCGGTTATTCGACGGCCGAACCAATCAAATGGCTGCCACCGAATAACGCCGCTCAATTGAGCGCATTTCACGCAATCTGCGAAATGGCGGACTTTGTATTACGAAATGAGGCGATCGGCGACAATTTGCTGGAGTTCACCGGCTGCTGAGTCTGCCGAGATCGGACGAGGTGTTGACGTTGGTCAGCGCCCGCTGTTCCGGCATGACGATGCGCTGGGTGTCCACGACATCCATCAGCGCGCGCATGCTGCGTTCCCCGGCCGCCACGAGTGTGGAGATGCGCTGGTGCAGTGCGGTGCGGTACACACCGGCCAGGTAGTGGTCGCGGCCGTCCCAGGGCAGCACGACGTCAGGGCGCAGCCGTGCGGCCGGCCCGACCAGGGCGTCGATGAGATCGACGGAGAGATACGGCATGTCCACCGCGCAGACGAAGGCCCACTCCAGCCCGGCCTCGGCCGCGGCGCGCAGGCCGCGGCCGGTGGCCAGAAGCGGTCCGATGCCGCGTTCCTCGTCGCGCAGCACCGACGGCTCGGGTGCGGTGTCGAAGGCAGGCAACCGCTGGCCGGGGGCCGCCATCACCAGAACGGGCGAACAGCGCCCGCTCACCGCGGCAACCACGGTCTCGACCAGGGTGGCGGGACCGGCAGGACCGTCGACGACCAGCGTCGCCTTGTCACGTCCCATCCGTCGGGATGCTCCGCCGGCCAGCACGACTGCGGCGAGCGGCACAGGGGACGTCACCCCTGCGACGTTAGTCGACGGTCCAGGTGTCCTTGCCGCGAAGCAGCGATTGCAGTGCTGCCGTGTCGTGCGGCCGCGCCTCGCGCGCCGCACGGACCTGCCCGCGCGCGGCGTCGTCGTAGGTGGGCCGGCTGACCTGGCGGAAGATGCCCATCACCATGTGCTCGAGGTTCTGCTCACTCAACCGCGACAGCGCGAAGGCGTACGCCGGATCGTCGATCTGGGCGTTGTGCACCACGATCTCGTCGGCGGACACGTCGGCGGTCTTGGCGACCTCCAGGCCGTACCCGGACTTGACCACGCAGTACTCGCCGTCGGCGCCGAAGATGATCGGCTCGCCGTGGGTCAGGTTGATCAGGCGCTCCTCGGCGCCCTCCTTGCGCAGTGCGTCGAACGACCCGTCGTTGAAGATCGGGCAGTCCTGCATGATCTCGACCAGTGCGGCGCCCCGGTGTGCAGCGGCACCGCGAAGAACCTCCGAGAGGCCCTTGCGGTCGGAGTCGAGCGCCCGGCCGACGAACGTGGCCTCGGCGCCCAGTGCCAGCGACACCGGATTGAACGGGTAGTCCAGCGAGCCCATCGGCGTCGACTTGGTGATCTTGCCGACCTCGGAGGTCGGCGAGTACTGGCCCTTGGTCAGACCGTAGATCCGGTTGTTGAACAGCAGGATCGTCAGGTTGATGTTGCGGCGCAGCGCGTGGATCAGGTGGTTGCCGCCGATCGACAGCGCATCGCCGTCACCGGTCACCACCCACACCGACAGGTCCTCGCGGGCCAGCGCCAGGCCTGTCGCGATGGTCGGGGCCCGGCCGTGGATGGAGTGGAAGCCGTAGGTCTCCAGGTAGTACGGGAACCGGCTCGAGCACCCGATGCCGCTGACGAAGGCGATGTTCTCGCGCCGCAGTCCGAGTTCGGGCAGGAAGTTCCGGATGGTGTTGAGGATGACGTAGTCACCGCAGCCGGGGCACCAGCGGACCTCCTGGTCGCTGGTGAAGTCCTTGCCCTTCTGCGGCTGGTCCGTCGTCGGCACGTGAGCCGTCTTGGACAGCGGGGTCAGGTTCAGGTCGGATCCGACTAGGTCGGTCATGCTTTCACTCCCACACCGGTCACATCGGTTTCCGCGTCGTCCTGGCCGGGGCCCTCGATGGTGGCGGCGGCCAATCGCGCGAACTTGGCTTTGTCGATTTCCTTCTCCGCGAGTGTGCCCTCCAGGGCGGCGTCGATGATGCCCTCGACCTCGTCGGCCAGGAACGCCATGCCCTCCACCTTGGTCACCGACTGCACGTCGATGAGGAACTTGGCGCGCAGCAGCATCGCTAGCTGGCCCAGGTTCATCTCCGGCAGCACCACCTTGGGGTAGCGAGACAGCACGTCACCGAGATTGGGGGGGAACGGGTTCATGTGCCGGATGTGCGCCTGGGCGACATTGATGCCCTTGCGGCGCGCCCGCCGGCACGCCTCACCGATGGGGCCGTACGAGCTGCCCCATCCGAGCATCAGCAGTTCGGCTTCGCCGCTGGGATCGTCGACCTGGAGATCGGGCACCGCGATGCCGTCGACCTTGGCTTGGCGCAACCGCACCATCAGGTCGTGGTTCTTCGGTTCGTAGGAGATGTTGCCCGAACCGTTGGCGGCTTCCAAGCCGCCGATGCGGTGCTCCAGACCGGGTGTGCCGGGAATCGCGAACTGGCGGGCCAGGGTCTCCGGGTCGCGGGCGTACGGCTGGAACGGCTCACCGGTCTTGGCGAAGGTGTGCTCGATCGACGAATAGGTGCTGATGTCCGGGATCCGCCACGGCTCCGACCCGTTGGCGATTGCGCCGTCGGACAGGATGACCACAGGCGTGTGGTAGCCGATCGCGATGCGAACGGCCTCGACGGCGACGTCGAAGCAGTCCGACGGCGAGCGTGGTGCCAGCACGGCGACGGGTGACTCACCGTTGCGGCCGTAGAGCACCTGGAGCAGGTCGGCCTGTTCGGTCTTGGTCGGCAGACCGGTCGACGGACCGCCGCGCTGCACGTCGATCACGATCAGCGGCAGTTCGGTCATCACGGCCAGACCCATCGCCTCCGACTTGAGCGAGATGCCCGGGCCGGAGGTGCTGGTGACGCCGAGCGCGCCGCCGTAAGAGGCGCCGATGGCCGCGCCGATGCCTGCGATCTCGTCCTCGGCCTGGAACGTCAGCACGTTGAAGTTCTTGTGCTTGGACAGCTCGTGCAGGATGTCCGAGGCGGGGGTGATCGGATAGGTGCCGAGCACCACCTGCAGGTTGCTCAGCTGCCCGGCCGCGACGATGCCGTAGGCGAGCGCGGTGTTGCCGGAGATCTGCCGGTAGTCGCCGGACTTGAGCTTGGCGGGCGAGACCTCGTAGGTGATGGCGAAAGCCTCGGTGGTCTCACCGAAGTTCCAGCCGGCCTTCAGCGCCAGCACGTTGGCCTCGGCGACATCGGGCTTGCGGCCGAACTTCTCCCGGATGAAGGCCTCGCTCTGGTGCAGTTCGCGGCCGTACATCCAGGACAGCAGGCCGAGGGCGAACATGTTCTTCGCGCGCTGGCCGTCCTTCTTGGTCGCGCCGATCGCCTCCACCGCGCCGAGCGTCAGGGTGGTCATCGGGACGGCCTGCACGACGTAGTCGGACAGCTCGTCGTTCTCCAGCGGGTTGGCCTCGTAGCCGACCTTGGCCAGGTTGCGTTTGGTGAACTCGTCGGAGTTGGCGATCACCAGGCCGCCGCGCGGGAGGTCGCCCACGTTGGCCTTGAGCGCCGCAGGATTCATCGCGACCAGGACGTCGGGGCGGTCACCCGCGGTGAGGATGTCGTAGTCGGCGATCTGGATCTGGAACGACGAGACGCCGGGAAGCGTGCCCTGGGGCGCGCGGATCTCGGCGGGGTAATTCGGCTGCGTCGCAAGGTCGTTGCCGAACAACGCGGCCTCGGAGGTGAACCGGTCACCGGTCAACTGCATGCCGTCGCCGGAGTCACCGGCGAATCGGATGACGACTTTCTCCAGCTTCTGCCGTGGCTGTGCTGGACTGGCTGCCGGACCAGCTCCGTTGCCGTTCGAGCCCATCCCCCTGCCTTTCCCGGGTCGTGGTGCTGTGATCGAGTCGCGGTCAATGACTACCCGCCGGCGGGCGGAACCCACGGAGGTCTCGGCTTCGCGCAGCGGCGCGTCGCCGTTTGATGTCACTGTCAGTACCGATTATTGCACTTCTCTTAGGCGAGGCTTTACCACACACGCCCGCGCGTCGCCGGACCACCTCCGCGGTATCCGCTGCTCAGTGAGGTGAATGACATGTTGACACCCGTCAATCTGTGTCGTTGGTCACGTTTTCCGGCTGCATCATTTCTAAGAGAAAGTTACCGACCGGTAGCACCTGGCTAGCACTGCTGAGCAGCCGCTCAGCAGCACGTCAGGGCCGTCCGACGGGTTCTTTCTGCCGGCGCTTGTCGAGTTCGCGCGCCACCAGTTCACTGGCCAGCGCCACGGCTTCGCGGGGCTCCGCGCCCGCCGATCGGTTCGCGGTGTAGCAGGCGGTGAACATGTCCCCGGCGCCCGTGGTCTGTACGCCGCTCACCTGCCACGCCGCGGGCACCCTGACGACCGAACCCTCGGTGTAGACGTCGCAGCCCTCCGACCCGAAGGTCACCAGGATCTCGGGCACTCCCAGCCGCTCGGCGGTCGAGGCGTCGAATTCACCGTCCGCGACGATCACCGCCTCGTCTTCGGCGAGCTTGAGGACGGCGAGGTGCGGCAGCATCTCCTGGCTGAAGTGCCGGTCCAGCGTCAGCGCCCCCAGCCGGTCCGCCCGCACCAGCCCCTGCCCGTCGTAGACGATCCGATGTCCGCGATCGGCGAGCAGCGCCAGCGTCTCGGCGGGGAAGTCACCCCGCAGCAGCGGCGCGAGGTGGATCCACGTGGTGTCCGGATCGGCGGCGGCCACTTCCGCCCCGCCCCACACTGGTCCGATCGCCTCGACGGTCATCGTGCGGTGGTCGACGTCGACGTAGTCGAGCCGGAAGCTGCTGGTGCGCTGCCCGGGCAGGATGCGGAGGAAGGCCCCGAACCGGTCGACCAGCGGATCGAACAGCGCATGGTCGCGCTCGGCGGCCATGCCGATGATCCGTCCGGGCCCCGCCATCGCCTCGAGTGCCACGCCCGCGAAGGACGCACAGCCCCCCGGGCTCGGTGGGGCACCGTTGATCACATCGACGGCCAGGTTTCCCATCACGGTCACCCCGCCGACGAGCTGTCGCACCGCTGCCCCTCCCCGTTCACAGTGTGGCCATCTGGGGCCGTGGCGCGAAATGTTATCGGGGATTGCCTCCCGACGACGACTCCATCGTCACACCGGCAGGTTGAAGGGGGTGACGACCTGGATCGGCGTCGGTCGCACGGATTCGGCGGGCAGCGCTCCGCGCTGCGCCAGGATCGATCGGATCGCCAGCCGCGCGTCGGCGCGCAGGTCGTTGTGCAGCACCACCGAGATCCGGCCGTCCCGCAGCAGCCGCAGGTTGTCGGCGTCGAGGTCGTGCGCGACGAACACCCGGCAGGGCCTGCCGACCTTCTCGAACGCCGCGACCGTGGCGGTGTTGCCGCCGCCGACCGAGTACACGGCTTCGATCGCGGGGTTCCGGTCGAGCGCCTCGAGCACCAACCGCTCGTTCGTGGCGTCGATGCCGTCGCTGTCGCTGACCTCGACGATGCCGCGGCCGGAGCCGCGCAGACCCGAGCGGAAACCCACCTCACGTTCCCCCTCTCCACGGAACACCGTGCGGCTCAGCGTGATCAGCACGTCGGACCGGGACGGCCCCAGCCACTGATCCATCAGGTAGGCCGCCGTCACCCCCGCACCGTGGTTGTCGATGCCGACGTAGCCCGAGCGTGCGCTGGCGGGCACATCGGTGGCGTAGGTGACCACCGGAACGCCCGAGTCCACCAGCCGGTCGACGGCCGCGGCGACCTCAGGATCGTCCTGCGCCTTGAGCACCACGCCGTGGCTGCCGCGGATGCGGGCCAGGGCGTCGACCATCTGGGCGGTCTCCCCCGCCTCCCACAGGTGAAAGCGCGCCCGCACCATCGCGGGCGCGAAGGCAGGCAGTTCCGCCTCGACGGCCGTGCGGAAGGCGTCGGAGAACCGTCGGGGTGTCTGCATCACCACGTCGATCAGGTAGCGCCTGCCGTTGAGCCGCAGCTGCGCCCGTTGCTTGTCCAGGTCGGCGATCGCCTGCACGACCTCGGCGCGGGTGTTCTCCCTGACGCCGGGACGGTTGTTCAGCACGCGGTCGACCGTCGCCTCGCTCAGCCCGGCCTGCTGGGCGATCTCACGGACCTTGTACCGGTGCGCCATGTCTCTGGGTCCCGTTCTCCCGGCGAGCAGACGCATGTTGCCCGCGACACGCCGTTCAGCGCGGCGCTTTGCGTCTGCTCTCGCACATCAGTGAGGGTTTTTTGAGGGGTTTCTGGTGTTGATTGCGGGGTGCGTCCCCGCAAGACTAACGGCATGACCGCCCCAGTGACCACCGCCGACAGCGCCTGGATCGAGGATGCCGACTGTCGCCTCGACGACTTCCACGCGCAGGTGTCGCGCGGCACCGACCCCGCGGACTATCCGCTGGCCGGCGACGTGCGGTCCGGGGTCCCGGTGTACTCGGCCGACGCGCTGGCCCGCGCGGACCGGCGCGCGCTGCAGACCGAGCTCGTCCGCGCCCTGGCCGACGGGCCCGGCGTGGTGGTGTTCACCGACGCGTTCGCCGCCGACGTGGTCGACCGCGCGAGTGCCGCGTTCACCGCGCTGATCGACGCGCAGCGCAGCGAGGGCTTCGCGGCGGGTGACCACTTCGGCGAGGCGGGCGCCAACGACCGCATCTGGAACGCCGCGCAGAAGCTGGCCCTCTTCGCGCCGGAGGTGTTCGCCGACTACTACGCCACCGACGCGCTCGCGCTGGTGTCCCAGGCCTGGCTCGGCCCGCGCTACCAGGTCACCTCGCAGGTGAATGTCGTCAATCCCGGTGGCGCCGCGCAGGTACCGCACCGCGACTTTCACCTCGGCTTCGTCGACGCCGACCAATTGACCAGCTATCCGGCGCACCTGCACCGGCTGTCGGCGGCCTTGACGCTGCAGGGTGCGGTGGCGCACTGCGACATGCCGCTGGAGAGCGGGCCGACCATGCTGCTGCCGCACTCGCAGCGGTTCACCGGCGGCTACGTCGCGTTCCACCGCCCCGAGTTCGTCGACTACTTCGCGGCGCACCACGTGCAGGTGCCGCTGTGCAAGGGCGACGCGGTGTTCTTCAACCCGGCGCTGTACCACGGCGCGGGATCCAACACGTCGGCCGACATCCGCAGGATGGCCAACCTGCTCCAGATCTCCTCGCCGTTCGGTCGTGCGATGGAGTCACTGGACCGCACCGCGATGGTGCGCGCCGTCTACCCGGCGCTGCTCGCCATGAAGGCCGCGGGCCGCTCCGACCGGGAGCTGTCCAACGTCGTCAACGCCACCGCCGAGGGCTACGCCTTCCCCACCAACCTCGACCGGGACCAACCCCTCGGCAGCCTCGCGCCGCCCAGCCAGGTCGACGCCGTGCTGGCCGCGCTGGCCGACGGACTGCCCGCCACCGCACTCGACACCGTGCTCGACGCCCGCAACGAACGGAGAACCCCATGACCACCATCGGAGTGATCGGCCTCGGCCGGATCGGCGCCTTCCACACCGAAACGCTCTGCGCGCTGGAGGGAATCGACGCCCTGGTGATCACCGACGAGCGCACCGACGTGGCCGCGGCCGTCGCGGCCGAGCACGGCGTCAAGGCCGTGGACAGCGTCGCCGAACTGCTCGCCTCCGGCGTCGACGGCGTGGTGGTCGCTGCCGCCACGCCGGCCCATGCCGAGCTCACCCTCGCCGCGGTCGAGCGGGGCATCCCCACGTTCTGCGAGAAGCCGATCGCTTCGACCGCCGCGGAGAGCGCTCGGGTCGCCGAGCTGATCGCCCGCTCCGGCGTGCCGGTGCAGGTCGGCTACCAGCGCCGGTTCGACGCCGCGTTCGCCGCCGTGAAGCGGGCGGTCGACGACGGCTCGGTAGGGACCCTGCACACCGTGCGCAGCACGACGATGGACCCCGCTCCCCCGCCGATGGACTACATCAGGGGCTCGGGCGGCATCTTCCGCGACTGCGCCGTGCACGACTTCGACGTGCTGCGCTGGGTCACCGGTCAGGAAGCAGTCGAGGTCTACGCGACCGGAACCCGGCAGGGCGACCCGCTGTTCGCCGAGTACGGCGACGTCGACACCGCTGCGGTGGTGGTGACCTTCGACGGCGGCGCCATGGGTCTGGTCTCGGCGGCGCGGTACAACGCCCGCGGCTACGACTGCCGCTTGGAGGTGCACGGCTTCGACGACACTGTGGTCGCCGGCTGGGACCCCGGAGCGCCCGTCCGAAACCTCGACCCGCACACCGAATTTCCCACCGGTAGCCCCCACCACTTCTTCATGGACCGGTTCACCGCGGCCTTCCGCATCGAGCTGGCGTCCTTCGTCGACGTCACCAGGGGCGGTCCCATCCGGGGCGCGACCGTCGCCGATGCCGTCGAGGTGGCGTGGCTCGCCGAGGCCGCCACCGAGTCCCTGCACAAGAACGCGCCGGTGCGCATCGAGGAGGTCCGCAACCGATGAACTCGAATCCGATCAAGATCGCCGGGGCCCCGATCTCGTGGGGGGTCTGTGAGGTGCCCGGCTGGGGTCATCAACTGGACCCCGACCGGGTGCTGGCCGAAATGCAGGACGTCGGGCTGACGGCCACGGAACTCGGCCCGGAGGGCTTCCTGCCCACTGACCCCGCCGCGCTGCAGGCCACCCTGCGCGCCCACGCGCTGGAGTGCGTCGGCGGCTTCGTCCCGGTGGTGGCCCACGATGTCGATCAGGACCCGATCCACGACCTCGCCGGTCCGCTCGAGGCACTGGTGGACGCGCACGCCGGTGTCGTGGTGCTCGCCGCGGCCACGGGTGCCGACGGCTACGACTCGCGGCCCGTCCTCGACGACGACCAGTGGCGCACGCTGCTGACCAATCTCGACCGGCTGGCCGCCGTGGTGGCTGCGCGCGGGCTGCTCGCCGTCCTGCATCCGCACGTCGGCACGATGGTCGAGACCCGCGCCGATGTCGAGCGGGTGCTGTCGGGTTCGGCGATCCCGCTGTGCCTGGACACCGGGCACCTGCTGATCGGCGGCACCGACCCCCTGCAGCTGGCCCGCGAACACCCCGGTCGGATCGCGCACACCCACCTCAAGGACGTCGACGCCGCGCTCGCGGCGCGGGTGCAGTCGGGCGAGCTCACCTACACCGAGGCCGTGCGGTTGGGCATGTACACCCCGCTGGGCGCCGGCGACGTCGACATCGCCGGAATCGTGACGACCCTGCGCGCCAACGGCTTCGACGGCTGGTTCGTGATGGAGCAGGACACCATTCTCGACGGCGAGCCGACGGGCCCCGGTCCGGTTGCCGACGTCCGCGCCAGCGTGGCCTTCCTGCAGGACGTCTGTCGCGCGGTCACGGTGTGACGCTGCGCATCGGTGTCCTCGGCGCCTCCCGCATCGCCGAGCTCGCCATCGTCGACCCGGCGCGTGAGTTGGGCCACCGGCTGGTGGCCGTGGCCGCGCGCGACCCGCATCGCGCGCGGGCGTTCGCCGACAAGCACGGCATCGAGCGGGTGGCAGGCACGTATGCCGACGTGATCGCCGATCCCGAGGTGGACGTCGTCTACAACCCGCTGGCAAATGCACTGCACGCGCCGTGGAATCTGGCGGCCGTCGAAGCCGGGAAGCCGGTGCTGACCGAGAAGCCGTTCGCCCGCAACCACACCGAGGCGTGTCACGTGGCCGATGCCGCACGCGCCGCCGGGATCACGGTGATGGAGGGCTTCCACTATCTCTTCCACCCGGTCACCCAGCGGGCGCTGCAGCTGGCCGGCGACGGGACGCTCGGCGAACTGACCCGCGCCGAGGTGCGGATGGCGATGCCCGCACCCGCCGACGACGATCCGCGGTGGTCGCTGGCGATGGCGGGCGGCGCGCTGATGGACCTGGGTTGCTACGGCATGCACCTCCTGCGCAGGCTCGGCCGCCCGTCGATCGTGAGCGCCCGGGCCGAGCAGCGCGTTGCGGGTGTGGACGCCCGCTGCGACGTCGAGGTCGTCTACCCCGGCGGGGCCACCGGCCTGTCGACGAATTCGATGTTCGCCGAGGACTATTCGTTCACCCTGCGGATCGTGGGCACCGCGGGCGAGGTCATGGTGCACGACTTCATCAAGCCGCACGACGACGACCGGGTGACGGTGCGCACCGCGGCGGGCGTGTCGGTCGAACGGCTGGGCACCCGGCCGTCTTACACCTACCAGCTGGCGGCCTTCGCCGCCCACGTGGAAACCGGTGCGCCGCTTCCGATCGGTCCCGCCGACGCGGTCGAGAACATGTCCTACGTGGACGACGCCTACCGCGCCGCCGGGATGGCGCCGCGCTAGGGGCGTCGGTTGGTGTGCAGCCGCTGGCTCAGGTGTCCCAGCGGCCGCCTGCGGTCGGCGTCGGCGTACCGGCGTTCGTGCCACCGCAACCGCAGCATCAGCAGTTGACGGTGCGCGGACCAGCCGACCGACAACGGATCACGCCACGCCGAGGCGCGGCTCCGTGTGGGATGAGGCTCCATGTCTCCATTGTGCCCATCTCCGGCGATTCGGCACGCCGACGCACCCCAGCGCAGGGTGTCGACCTGGTGAATTGTCGCCGAATCGAGACGTCAGTCACCCTGGCCCGCAAGGTAGTGGGCGGAGATCTCATCGGATGTGGTGACCCACACGTCGGGATGGTTGACGACGTGACGCAGTGCCTCGTCGAGATATCTGGCCCGGAACGGCTGGCCCGTCACGAACGGGTGCAGCGCCAGCGCCATCACCCTGCCGCTGTGTTCGGCGTCGGCGTGGAGTTGTTCGAGCTGATCCCTCACGATCTGGACGAACTGGGCACCGGGGAGGCTCTTCCCGACGAACAGCGGGATGTCGTTCAGTTCCACCGAATACGGCACGCTGTGCAGGCCGGGGATCCGCAACGGGTAAGGCTGGTCGTCGTTCGTCCAGTCCAACGTGTAGCGCACGCCCAGTTCGGCGAGCAGCTCCGGCGTGCGGAAGGTCTCGGTGAGGGCGGGTCCGAGCCAGCCGGAAGGGCGCCGGCCGGTGGCCTTCTCGATGGTGTCGAGGACGTCGAGCAGGTAGTCCCGCTCGTCGTCGCCGAGGTCGGTCTGCAGCGTGGAGTTGTTCCTGCCGTGCGCCAGCCACGCCCACCCCCGGTCGAGGCCGGCCCGGATCACCTGCGGGTAGCGTTGCGCCACATCGGAGTTCAACAGGACGCTCGGCCGGATTCCATGCCGGTCGAAGATGTCGATCAGGCGCCAGATCCCGACCCGCAATCCGTAGTCGCGCCAGCCGTAGTTCAGCGGATCGGGGGTCAGCGCCGCGGTGTCGGGATGGATGCTGGTCGACGGACGGTCGACCTCGAAGTGTTCGACGTTCAGCCCGACGTAGAACGCCACCCGGGCGCCGCCCGGCCACCGGATGGCCGGGCGTTCGGTGATCGGTGTGTAGGTGATGAGTTGGGTGTCCACGGCGGTATCGTCGAACCCTGACATCGATGTGAAGGTCAATCGGCGACGTAGTGAGGTGTGTCACATGCGGATCGGTGAGCTGGCGCAACGCACCGGGGTCTCCACCAGGCTGCTGCGCTACTACGAGGAACAGGGCCTGATGGTCCCGCAGCGCGCGGCCAACGGCTACCGGGACTACAGCGAGGAGTTCGTCGACCAGATCGCCCAGATCCGCAGCCTGCTCGACGGCGGCCTGCCGACCCGGGTGATCAGACAGGTGCTGCCCTGCCTGAAGACACCGCGCGACATCCATTTCGCCGACGCGTCTCCGGAGATCATCGCGGTCCTGCAGCGCGAGTGCGACCGGATGGGCGACCGGATCGACCACCTGACCCGTAACCGCGACGCGATCTCGGCCTACCTCACCGAACTCCGCCGCTGCGCACGGCCCGCATGAAGTGATTTCGGCGGGGGGGGGGGGGGGGGGGGGGGGGGGGGGGCGCCCCCCCCCCCCCCCCCCCGCGCCCGAATCGCTACTTGCCGCCGCGCAACTCGTGGGACAGCGCCTCGAGTTCGTCGCCGCCTGCCATCTCCTGGGTGAGGTGCTCGAGGGTGATGTCGTCGTAGGTGCAGTCGAGTTTCTGGCGTCCCCTGTTGAGGAGCACGAAGTGGTCGCCGACCATGTGCGCGTGATGCGGGTTGTGCGTGATGAACACGACGCCGAAGCCGGCCTCCTTGGCCGCGGTAATGTACTTCAGCACCACTCCGGACTGCTTGACGCCCAGCGCCGCGGTCGGTTCGTCCAGGATCAGCACCCGGGCGCCGAAGAACACCGCGCGCGCGATCGCCACACACTGCTTCTGTCCGCCCGACAGTGAACCGATCGGCACATCGACGTCGGGCAGGTCGATGCCCATCTTGGACAGCTCGATGAGCGTGGTGGCCCGCATCGCGTTGGCGTCCAACGAGTACGGGAACGACGATTTACGAATCTCCTGTCCCAGGAAGAAGTTCCGCCAGACCGGCATCAGCGGCACGACGGCGAGATTCTGGTAGACCGTCGCGATGCCCTTGCCGAGCGCATCGGCGGGCGACCCGAAGCGGGTGGGCTCGCCGTCGACGAGGAGTTCGCCGTCGGTCTGCTGGTGCAGCCCGGCGATGATCTTGATCAGCGTGGACTTGCCCGCGCCGTTGTCACCGAGGATGCCGGTGACCTCACCGGCGTGCACCCTCAGGCAGATGCCCTTGAGCGCGGTGATGTTGCCGTAGGACTTTCCGACGTCGCGCAGTTCGACCAGCGGCACCCGGCCACCGGAAGGGACGTCGTGAGCGGGCTTTTCGACTGAGATGGTCATCGGATCACTTCTTCGCTGCGTAGTTGCGGAAGGCATTGTTGGCGATCACCGCGAACAGCAGCATCGCGCCGAGGAAGAACTTGAACCAGTCGGGGTCCCAGCCCGCGTAGACGATGCCCTGGTTCGTCATGCCGAAGATGAACGCACCGATCGCAGCCCCGATCGCGGTGCCGTAGCCACCGGTGAGCAGGCAGCCGCCAATCACCGCGGCGATGATGTAGAAGAACTCGTTGCCGATGCCCTGACCGGACTGCACGGTGTTGAAAGCGAACAGCAGGTGCATGCCCACGAACCAGGCGCAGAACCCGACGAACATGAACAGCCCGATCTTGACCTTGGTGACCGGGACACCCACGGCGCGTGCACTGTCGGCGTCACCACCCACCGCGAAGATCCAGTTGCCGATCTTCGTCTTGAACAGCACGTAGGTGGCCACCGCGGTGAACACCAGCCACCAGACCACGGTGATCCGGATGCCGACGCCGAACACGGTGAACGACGAGGCGAAGACCTTCTGCGCGGAGTCCCAGCCCTGCATGTCGCTGACGCTCTGCGTGGCCACCTGTCCGGCGACCAGTTTGGTCACCGCGAGGTTGATGCCGGCGAGCATGAAGAACGTGCTCAACGTGATCAGGAAGCTGGGGATCTTCGTCTTCATCACCAGATACCCGTTGAAGAATCCGACGACCAGCGCGAGCACCAGCGCGAGGAGCGCGCCGACCCACAGGTTGAGGTGCAGGTTGTAGGCCAGCATCGACGCCGCGAGCGAACTGAAGGTCACCGCCACGCCTGCCGACAGGTCGAACTCGCCGCCGATCATCAGCACCGCGACGCCACACGCCATGATGCCGATCGTGGAGCTGGCGTAGAGCACCGTCGCCAGCGATCCCGCCTCACGGAACGGTGGCGCGACGACCAGAAAGAACACGAAGATGCCGATCGCGCCGATGCCGGCGCCCATCTCCGGACGGATCAACAACCGCTGCAGCCGATTCCGCTCCTTGACACGTTCGTCGCGAACGACCTTGTGGTCGGCGATGTCCAGATCTGCCTGCGTGGTCATGTCTTCTGCTCCTGCCGCTACCGAGTGCCGGCCTTGGCCAGCTCGGCCACGGCGTCGATGTTGGACTTGTCGATGAAGGACGGGCCGGTCAGCGTCGGCTCACCGCCGCCGACGAGGTTCTTGTTGTTCAGGAAGAGCCACAGCCCGTCGATGGCGAGATAGCCCTGCAGATAGGGCTGCTGGTCCACCGCCCACTGCACGTCGCCCTGGCTGATCGAGTCCACCAGCGCGGCGTTGGTGTCGAAGGTGACGATGTTGGCGTTGCTGCCCGCGTTGGCTTTCGACTGCACTGCCGTCAGAGCGATCGGCGCACCGAGTGCGACGAAGGTGTCGACCGACGGATCCTGCTGCATCTTCGCGGTGATCGTGGCGTCGACGGACGGCATGTCCTTGCTGTTGACGTTCAGGATCTCGCTCGGGCCCTTGAAGCCCTGTTTCACACCCGCACAACGGGACTCGAGTGCGACCTGGCCCTGCTCCTGGATGATGCAGACGACCTTCTTGGCGCCGTCCTTGGTCAGGCGTTCGCCGGCGGCGATCCCGGCCAGCTTCTCGTCCTGGCCGAAGTACTCCTGGATGCCCATCTGCTTGAAGTTGTCGAAGCCGGAGTTGAACGCCACCACCGGGATGCCCTTGTCGATCGCGGCCTTGATGGCGGGCGCCATGGCGTCCGGCTTGGCGAGTGTGACGGCGATGCCGTCGACGCCACTATCGATCGCGCTCTGCACCAGGTTCGCCTGGTTCGGCGCCTCCGGGTCGTTTGAATAGCGCAGCTCGATGTTGTCCTTCTTGGCGGCGGTCTCTGCGCCCTTGCGGATCAGGTCCCAGAACGAGTCGCCGGGCACCTCGTGGGTGATCATCGCGATGGTCTTGCGCGGGGTGTCGACGGTGCCGCCGCCGTCCCCGCCGCCGGCCGAATCGGGTCGTCCGCCAGTGGAGGAACACGACGCGAGGGCCAGCGCGAGCACACCCGCCCCCGTGATCGCCGCGAGCCGCTTGAACGCCATTGTCTGTCTCCTCGCTGTCAGTTCGCCGAGGCGCCCCCGAGTGGCGGGCGACACGCCTCGCCGTTGATGTAATACGGCTCACAGCGGAATGTCAATAGTTTGTCCTGACATTAGGACTGCAGGTCAAACGGCGGCGAGCGCCTACCTGCTCCATGCGCCCAGCGTGAAGCGACGTCGTCGCCCGAAGCGCGGCGTCAGCGGTCGACGAGCGTCGTCTCGAAGTAGTAGCGGGAGGCCCGGTAGCAGTGGTCTCCGAACTCGACGGCCTTGCCCGAGTCGTCGAAGGCGGTGCGGGACATCGTCAACAGCGGGGCACCGGCCTTCTCGTCGAGCAGCCGGGCCTCGGCCCTGGTGGCGGGCTTGGCGCCGATGCGCTGACGGGCCAGCCGGATGTGCACGCCGCGAGCGCGCAGGGACTGGTAGAGCCCGTTGGCCTCCAGCTGGTCCGCCTCGGGCGCGAGTTCGACGGGCAGGTAGTTGGTCATCACCGCCAGCGGTTCGCCGTTGGCGCACCGCAGCCGTTGGATGGTGACGACCTCGTGATCCTTGGCGAGGTTCAGCTCAGCGGCGATCTGTTCGTCGACGACGCCGGCGTGGTACTCGAGCAGTTCGGTGGTGGGTTCCTGACCGGCCCGGACCAGGTCGTCGAACAAGCTGGTGAGCTCCACCCGGCGATGAACGGGGTTCTGCACCACCTGGGTGCCGACGCCCCGTTTGCGCACCAGCAGGCCCTTGTCGACGAGTTCCTGGATGGCCCGCCGGGTCGTCGGGCGGGACAGCGTGAGACGACTCGCAAGGGCGAGTTCGTTCTCGAACCGGTCCCCCGGCGCGAGTTCGCCGTCGCGGATGGCGGCCTCGATCGCCTGGGCGAGTTGGTAATAGAGCGGCACAGGGCTGGACCTGTCGAGCTCGATGGCTAGGGGCACGTCCACTCCGATCTCGGGCCTGCCAGAAAAGAGTAGCTGAATCCTAACATCGGCATGACATAAAGTTAGAATGTCAGGACAAACTATTGACAGAGCCGAGTGACGCGAGGCACAGTCGTAGAAACCGACCGCCCCCCGATCCCTGGGAGCCGAATTGACCAGCACCGAACCGTTCGACGTCGTCGCGATCGGGCGCAGCGGCGTCGACGTCTACCCCCTCCAGACGGGCGTCGGCCTGGAGGACGTCGAGACCTTCGGCAAGTTCCTCGGGGGCAGCGCAGCCAACGTCGCCGTTGCTGCCGCCCGGCTCGGGAACCGCACCGCGCTGATCTCCGGGGCGGGTGCGGATCCGTTCGGCCGGTTCGTTCGGGCCGAGCTCGAGCGCCTGGGCGTCGACAACCGGTTCGTCTCCGTGCACGACGAATACCCGACGCCGGTGACGTTCTGCGAGATCTTCCCGCCCGACCACTTCCCGCTGTACTTCTACCGCAAGCCGTCGGCTCCCGACCTGCAGATCCGCGCCGACGAGCTCGATGCCGACGCGATCAGGGCCGCCCGGCTGTACTGGTCGACGGTGACCGGCCTGTCCGAAGAGCCCAGTCGTGGTGCGCATTTCGCGGCCTGGGCGGCTCGCGGCAGGAGCCCGTTGACTGTCCTGGACCTCGACTACCGGCCGATGTTCTGGGAGTCGCCCGCCGCCGCAACCGAACAGGTGCAGCGCGCCCTGCCGCATGTCACGGTCGCCGTGGGGAACCGCGAAGAGTGCGAGATCGCGGTCGGTGAGTCGAATCCGCGCAAGGCCGCCGATGCGCTGCTCGACCTGGGCGTCGAGCTCGCCATCGTCAAGCAGGGCCCGCGCGGTGTGCTCGGTAAGACCCGCCACAGCTCGGTCACCGTGCCCCCCAACGATGTCGACGTCGTGAACGGCCTCGGCGCTGGAGACGCGTTCGGCGGCAGCCTCATTCACGGCCTGCTGCACGGCTGGCCGCTGGAGAAGACGCTGCGCTACGCCAATGCCGCAGGTGCCATCGTGGCGACCCGCCTCGAGTGCTCGACCGCCATGCCCACCACGGCCGAGGTGGCGGCGCTGGCAGAGCAGACCGCCGTGGAGGCCGTCAATGTCTAGCCTCACCTACGCCGACGTCACCGAGATCCGGGCCGCCGATCCCGGCGCGGTCGCCAGGGCATGGGCGGCCCGCGCCACCCGCCCCACCGTCCGCGGCGACGGCCGCCTGATGATCGTGGCCGCCGACCACCCGGCGCGCGGCGCGCTCGCCGTCGGATCGCGCGTCACGGCGATGAACAGCCGCGTCGACCTGCTCGACCGGCTGCGGGCCGCACTCTCCGATCCCGGTGTCGACGGCGTGCTCGCCACCGCCGACATCCTCGATGATCTGGTACTGCTCGGCGCGCTGGAGGACAAGGTGGTGTTCTCGTCCTTCAACCGCGGCGGGCTGGCCGGCGCCGTGTTCGAGCTCGACGACCGCATGACCGGCGCCACCGCCGCCTCCACCGCCGCGGCGCGGATGAACGGCGGAAAGATGCTGTGCCGCATCGACCTCGACGACCCCGGCACCGTGTCCACCATGGTGGCCTGCGCGCAGGCGGTCGACGAACTGGCCGCGCACGGGCTCATCGCCATGGTGGAACCGTTCATGTCGGCCCGGGTCGCAGGCAAGGTCCGCAACGACCTGTCCCCCGACGCGGTGATCAAGTCGATCCACATCGCGCAGGGCCTCGGCTCCACCTCGGCCTACACCTGGATGAAGCTCCCCGTCGTCGACGAGATGGACCGCGTCATGGAGGCCACGACGATGCCGACGCTGCTGCTCGGCGGCGATCCGACCGATCCCGACGAGGCGTTCGCCAGTTGGGAGAAGGCGCTCGCTTTGCCCGCGGTGCGCGGCCTCATCGTCGGCCGCACCCTGCTGTATCCCCCCGACGACGACGTCCGTACGGCCGTCGCCACCGCCGTGTCGATGGTGAGGTGACGATGCACAGCAAGCTCTACATCCCGGCCCGCAGCGCGACGCCGCCCTACACGGTCGACGTGACCCCGGAGTCGGCGGGCTGGACCGAGTCCTCGCTGCAGATCGTCGAACTCGGCGACGTCGCGCACCTTGAACTCGGCACCGGCGACACCGAGGTGATGGTCCTGCCCCTCGCAGGCGGTGGCACCGTCGAATGCGGCGGCCAGAGCTTCGAACTCGCGCCGCGCGCATCGGTGTTCGACGGTCCGTCCGACATGGTCTATCTCGGCGTCGACCAGACATACGTGCTCTCCGGCACGGGCCGGTTCGCGATCTGCGGAGCGCGGGCCACCCGGTCGTTCCCGAACAGGCGGGTGGCAGCGGCGGACGTATCGGTGGAACTGCGCGGTGCGGGCAACTGCAGCCGACAGGTGCACAATTTCGGCACCGCGGACGTGTTCGAGGCCGACTCGCTGATCGCCTGCGAGGTCATCACCCCCGGCGGCAACTGGTCGAGCTATCCCGCCCACAAGCATGACGAGAACACGCCGACCCAAAGTGAACTCGAGGAGATCTACTACTTCGAGATCGCCCCCGGGCCCGACGGTTCGCGCGGATTCGGCTACCACCGGGTGTACGGCACGCCGGATCGCCCGATCGAGGTGCTCGAGGAGGTCCGCGCCGGCGATATCGTGCTGGTGCCGCACGGGTACCACGGCCCGTCGGTCGCCGCGCCGGGCTACCACATGTACTACCTGAACGTGATGGCCGGACCGGGCCAGGAACGCGCCTGGAAGATCGTCGACGACCCCGAACACACGTGGCTGCGCGGCACCTGGGACGACCAGGCCGTCGACCCCCGACTTCCCCTGCACGACCCGAGAGGACAGTGACCCGTGGTCTCCACCGCACCGAAGCGGGCCGAGAAGACGCCCGACACCGAGCAGACCGTCCGACTGACGGTGGCGCAGGCCACCGTCCGGTTCCTGGGCAACCAGTACGTCGAGCGTGACGGCGAACGCACGAAGTTCTTCGCCGGCTGCTTCGGCATCTTCGGCCACGGCAATGTCGCGGGGCTGGGCCAGGCGCTGCTCGAGGACGAGGTGACCGCGCACGAGGCCGGTACCGCGCCGCGGCTGCCCTACGTGCTCGGCCGCAACGAGCAGGCCATGGTGCACAGCGCGGTCGCCTACGCGCGGCAGAAGGACCGGCTGCAGACCTGGGCGGTCACCGCGAGCGTCGGCCCCGGTGCCACGAACATGCTGACCGGTGCGGCGCTGGCCACCATCAACCGGCTGCCCGTGCTGCTGCTGCCGGCCGACACGTTCGCGACCCGCGCCAGCGCTCCGGTGCTGCAGGAACTCGAACTGCCCTCCAGCGGCGACGTCACCGTCAACGACGCCTTCAAACCGCTGTCGCGGTACTTCGACCGGGTGTGGCGGCCCGAGCAGTTACCCGCCGCGCTGCTGGGCGCGATGCGGGTGCTCACCGACCCCGTCGAGACCGGCGCGGCGACCGTCGCCATTCCGCAGGACGTGCAGGCCGAGGCGTTCGACTGGCCGGAATCACTGTTCGCCGAACGCACCTGGCACGTGGCGCGGCCGCTGCCCGAACGCTCGGTGATCGAGCGAGCCGCCGAGGTCATCCGCTCTGCACACACGCCGCTGATCGTCGCCGGCGGCGGCGTCGTCTACTCGGGTGCCACCGAAGCGCTCGCGCAGTTCTGCGCGCAGACCGACATCCCGGTCGGGATGAGCCAGGCCGGCAAGGGTGCGCTGCCCTACGACCACCCGCAGTGCATGGGCGCGATCGGGTCGACCGGCACCACGGCGGCCAACGCCCTGGCCACCGAGGCCGACGTCGTCATCGGGATCGGTACCCGCTACAGCGATTTCACCTCCGCGTCACGGACTGCGTTCAACAACCCCGACGTGCGGTTCGTCAACATCAACGTGGCGTCGCTCGACTCGGTCAAGCAGGGCGGCATCAGCGTCGTCGCCGACGCCCGCGAGGCGCTCGAGGCGCTCGCCGCGGTGCTCGACGGCCACACGGTGAGCGGCGAGTACCGTGACCGCGCCGCCGCCCTGGCCGCTGAATGGGACGACACCGTGTCGGTTGCGTACGCGGTGGAAGACGGTGTGGCCCTGAACCAGAACCAGGTGATCGGGCTGGCCAATACCCTCAGCGACCCCCGCGACGTCGTGGTGTGCGCCGCCGGGTCGATGCCCGGCGATCTGCACAAGCTGTGGCGGGTCCGGGATCCCAAGGGCTATCACGTCGAGTACGGCTACTCCTGCATGGGCTACGAGGTCGCGGGCGGCCTGGGCGTGCGGATGGCCGACGAGACCCGCGACGTGTTCGTCATGGTCGGCGACGGCTCCTACCTGATGATGGCCACCGAGCTGGTGACCGCCGTGCAGGAGGGCATCAAGGTGATCGTCGTGCTCGTCCAGAACCACGGCTTCGCCTCCATCGGGTCGCTCTCGGAGGCGCTCGGCTCCCAGCGGTTCGGCACCGCCTACCGCTTCCGTGGCCGCGACGGCCGGCTCGACGGCGACAAGTTGCCGGTCGACCTCGCCGCCAACGCCGCCAGCCTCGGCGCCGAGGTGATCAAGGTCAGCACCGCGGCCGAGTTCGGTGACGCCGTCAAGGTGGCCAAGGCCGGCGACCGCACCACGGTCATCCACGTCGAGACCGACCCGATGATCCCCGCACCGGACAGCGAATCCTGGTGGGACGTACCGGTGAGTGAGGTCTCCTCACTCGAGTCGACGCAAGCCGCCTACCGCACCTACGCCGACTGGAAGACGATTCAGCGGCCCCACCTCCGCCCCTCCTGAGCACCGAAGGACAAAGCACCGTGAGCACCATTCTCGTCGGCAGCGCCCCCGACTCCTGGGGAGTCTGGTTCCCCGCCGACCCGCAGCAGACGCCCTACACCCGCTTCCTCGACGAGGTCGCGGCGTCGGGCTACGAGTGGATCGAACTCGGTCCGTTCGGATACCTGCCCACCGAACCCGCCCTGCTCGCCGACGAACTCGCCAAGCGCAATCTCAAGCTGTCGGCAGGCACGGTGTTCGAGCATCTGCACCAAGATGGCGAGGATTCGTGGTCCGCGGTGTGGTCACAGGTCGAGGACGTCGCCAAGCTGACCGCCGCGGTCGGCGGAAAGCACGTGGTGGTCATCCCCGAGATGTGGCGCGACCCCGCCACCGGTGAGGTGCTGGAGGACCGCAATCTCACCGCCGAGCAGTGGCGCAAGAAGACCGGGGGCATGAACGAACTCGGCCGGGCGATGTTCGAGAAGTACGGTGTGCGTGCGCAATACCACCCGCATGCCGACAGCCACGTCGACACCGAGGAGAACGTCTACCGGTTCCTCGACGGCACCGACGGCGAGTTCGTGAACCTGTGCCTGGACACCGGACACATCAGCTACTGCGGTGGCGACAACATCGCCATCATCCGCCGGGCCCCCGAGCGGATCGGCTACCTGCACCTCAAACAGGTCGATCCCGCGGTTGTCGCGAAGGTCGAAGCCGAGGACCTCCCGTTCGGTGAGGCGGTCAGGCTCGGCGCGATGATCGAACCGCCGCTGGGCGTCCCGGAGATGCCACCGCTGCTCGCGGAGATCGAACGGCTCGGCATCGACGTCTTCGCCATCGTCGAGCAGGACATGTACCCGTGCGAGGTCGACGCCCCGCTGCCCATCGCCCAGCGCACCCGGTCGTATCTGGGCTCGTGTGGCGTCCCGTCCATCCGCTTCAAGTAGGAAGTAAAAGCCATGTCTGACTTGCGTGTAGCCGTTCTCGGTGTGGGCATCATGGGCGCCGACCACGTCGCCCGCCTCAGCACCCGGATCTCCGGAGCCCGGGTGGCAGTGGTCAACGACTACGTCACCGAGAAGGCCGAACAGATCGCCGCGGCCATCCCCGGATGCCGCGCGGTCGTGGACCCACTCGACGCCATCGCCGATCCCGACGTCGACGCCGTCGTGCTCGCCACCCCGGGCCCGACCCACGAGAAGCAGCTGTTGGCCTGCCTCGAGCACGGCAAGCCCGTGCTCTGCGAGAAGCCGCTGACCACCGACGTGGAGACCGCCCTCGGTGTCGTCAAACGCGAAGCCGAACTCGGTCGCCGGCTCATACAGGTCGGCTTCATGCGCCGATTCGACCACGAGTACGCCCAACTGAAGGCGCTGCTGGACGGGGGCGAGCTGGGCCGCGCGCTGGTGCTGCACTGCGCGCACCGCAACCCCGCCGTGCCACCCACGTTCGACAGCGCGATGGTGGTCAGGGACTCGCTGGTGCACGAGGTCGACGTCACCCGTTTCCTCTTCGACGAGGAGATCACCTCGATCCAGATCATCAAACCTGCCGCCAATCCCGGTGCACCACAGGGACTCGCCGATCCGCAGATCGCGATCATGCGGACGGCGTCGGGCAGGCACGTCGACGTCGAACTGTTCGTCACCACCGGCGTCGCCTACGAGGTGCGCACCGAGGTGGTGGCCGAGAAGGGCAGCGCGATGATCGGTCTGGACGTCGGACTGGTCCGCAAGCGCGGCGACGGCACATGGGGCGGGCAGATCACACCGGGATTCCGGGAGCGGTTCGGCCAGGCCTACGACACCGAGTTCCAGCGCTGGGTGGACGCGGTGGCGGCCGGGGCCACCACCGGTGACTTCACCGACGGCCCCACCGCGTGGGACGGTTACGCCGCCGCCGCGGTGTGCGAGGCCGGCGTGGAGTCACTGAACAGCGGTCTGCCCGTCGAGGTGTCGATGGTCGACCGCGCGTCGGTACGGGGAGCCTGACGTGAAGATCGCCCTCGACCCCACGCCGTTCCACCACGACCACGACCTGCTCGAGTTCCCGGCTCTGGTTGCCGAACTCGGCTACGAACACCTGCAACTCACCCCGCACCGCGACTTCATCCCGTTCTTCAATCACCCCCGCGCCGACGACGACCTGGTGGCCAAGTTCCGCAAGGCGTGCGCCGACGCGGGCGTCGGCATCGCATCGGTGCTTCCGGTGCTGCGGTGGTCGGGCCCCGACGAGGATGCCCGTGAAGCGGCGGTACGCAACTGGAAGCGGGTCGTCCAGATCACCGTCGACCTCGGGGTGAACGTCATCAACACCGAGTTCTCCGGGCGCCCCGAGAAAGCCGAGGAATCGGAGCGGGCGTTCTTCCGGTCGATGGAGGAACTGGTGCCGATCTTCGAGCGCGAGGGCATCGACGTCCGGATCGACCCGCACCCCGACGATTTCGTCGAGGACGGCCTCGAGGCGGTGCGCATCATCCGCGGCGTGAACTCGCCGAACATCGGCATGGTCTACGTCGCGTGCCACACCTTCCACATGGGCGGCGACATGTCCGCCATCATGCGGGCCGCCGGTGACAAGCTGCGCCTGGTGCATGTCGCTGACACCATGGACCACCACCGCAGCCACGGCTTGCGCTACATCACCAACCCGCCGGGCAACCCGGCCCGGGTGCACCAGCACCTCAAGATCGGCGACGGCGACGTCGACTGGGACGAATTCTTCGGCGGCCTCGCCGAACTCGGCTTCTACGATCGCGATGACACCGTGATGGTGTCGTCGGTGTTCGCCGAGGACGAGACCGCTCACGACGTGTCCCGCTACCAACTGAAGACCATGACCGAGTACGTCTCGAAATACGGAGCCCGACCATGAGCAGCACCATCACCCACTGGATGAACAACGCGCCGTTCACCGGCACCGGCACCGGGACGGCACCGGTGACCAACCCGGCCACCGGTCAGGTCACCGGCGAGGTCGCCCTGGCCGGCGTCGAGGATGCCCGCGCCGTGATCGACGCCGCCGCAGCGGCGTTCCCGGCGTGGCGGGACACCTCCCTGGCCAAGCGCACCGCGATCCTGTTCAATTTCCGCGAGCTGCTCAACACCCGCAAGGGTGAGCTCGCCGAGATCATCACCGCCGAACACGGCAAGGTGGTCTCCGACGCGCTCGGCGAGGTCAGCCGCGGCCAGGAGGTCGTCGAATTCGCCTGCGGCATACCGCACCTGCTCAAGGGTGGGTTCACCGAGAACGCGTCGACCAAGGTCGACGTCTACTCTGTCCGCCAGCCGCTCGGCGTCGTCGGCGTCATCAGCCCGTTCAACTTCCCGGCCATGGTGCCGATGTGGTTCTTCCCGATCGCCATCGCCACGGGCAACACCGTCGTGCTCAAGCCCTCGGAGAAGGACCCGTCCGCGGCGCTGTGGATCGCCGCCCTGTGGGCCGAGGCCGGTCTGCCCGACGGGGTGTTCAACGTGCTGCAGGGCGACAAGACCGCCGTCGACGAACTGCTCACCAACCCGAAGGTGAAATCGGTGTCCTTCGTCGGGTCGACCCCGATCGCGCAGTACGTGTACTCGACGGGCACCGCCGCGGGCAAGCGGGTGCAGGCCCTCGGCGGCGCCAAGAACCACGCCGTGATCCTGCCCGACGCCGATCTCGACCTGGCCGCGGACGCGATGGTCAACGCCGGCTTCGGCTCCGCAGGTGAGCGGTGCATGGCCATCAGCGCGTGCGTGGCCGTCGGCCCCATCGCCGACGACCTCGTCGCCAAGATCGCCGAGCGCACCACGCCGTTGAAGATCGGCGACGGCACCAAGGATTCGGACATGGGGCCGCTGGTCACCAAGGTCCACCGCGACAAGGTGGCGTCCTACATCGACGCCGGCGAAGCCGATGGGGCCAAGATCGTGGTCGACGGCCGCACCGTGCTGAGCGAGACAGGCGCTGAGCGGGATTCAGCGGGATTCTGGCTCGGACCCACCCTGATCGATCACGTCACCCCGGAGATGAGCGTCTACACCGACGAGATCTTCGGCCCCGTGCTGTCGGTGCTGCGGGTCGAGTCCTACGACGAGGCCCTGGATCTCATCAACACCAACCCCTACGGCAACGGCACCGCGATCTTCACCAACGACGGCGGCGCCGCGCGGCGCTTCCAGAACGAGGTCGAGGTCGGCATGGTCGGCATCAACGTGCCGATCCCGGTGCCGATGGCCTACTACAGCTTCGGCGGCTGGAAGGCCTCGCTGTTCGGCGACTCCCACGCCCACGGCATGGACGGCGTGCAGTTCTTCACCCGCCAGAAGGCCATCACCAGCCGCTGGCTCGACCCCAGCCACGGCGGCATCGAACTGGGCTTCCCGCAGAATCAGTGATTTGTGGATTCCTACCCGCGCTCACCGCGGCTGGGAATCCACAAATCGCAAGGTCCCCGGCGCTCAGTTGGAGGTGCCGCGGGCGTCGAGGCGGCGCAACACTCGATCGACGATCGTGGGGTCGGTGCCCGACTTCGCGCGGGCGCCCACCACCGCGTCGCGGGCGGCTTCGAGCACCTCCTCCTTGAGCGCGTTCACCGTGCACGCGTCATGGACGTGCACCGTGTCCTGCCGGTCGGCTTCGTCTCTGGTCAACCCGAGTGAATGCCACATCCGGGTGGCGTTCTCGCTCGCCTCGTCGATCACCTCCGAGTCGACGTCGCCCCGGTCGCGGACTTCGTCGAGACGGCGGAATCCGGCGTCTCGGGCCCGCTGCAGCAGCTCCTGTTCCTCGGCGTCCTGTTCGTCGCCCGACACGGTGACACCGAGGACGCGGACCAGCAACGGCAGGGTGAGGCCCTGGGCCAGCATGGTGCCGATGATCACCACGAATGCGATGAAGATCAGCCGCTCGCGCTCCGGGAAGCCGGGCGGCAGTGCCAGCACCGCCGCCAGGGTGACCACGCCGCGCATGCCCGCCCACGACGCCACCGTCATCTCCCGCCAGCCGACGGGTTCTGGTCTGTCGCGGCGTCGCCGCATGATCTTCTCGTCGATCGAGGCGACGGAAAAGATCCATAGGAACCGCACCACCACGACCACCGCGGTGATCAGCAGCGCCTGACCGATCAGCGTGGAGAGCGACCCGGACACCTGCTCGGCGACGGCCCGCAGTTCCAGGCCGACGAACGCGAATGCCGCGCCCGTGACCAGCAATTCGATGATCTCCCACGTCGTCCCGGACACCAGGCGGGTCTGCGCGGATTCCTGGTCGGCATATCGGCTCAGCGCCAGCGCGATGGTGACCACGGCGAGCACCCCGCTGCCGTGCGCCGCGTCGGCGGCCACGTACGCCGCGAACGGCATCACCAGCACCAGTGCGCTGCCCGCGGGATGGGCGGGCAACTTCTTGAGCAGCCAGCGCGTCGCGACGGCGATCGCGAGCCCCACGGCGATCCCGATGGCCACCGCGGCGCCGAGCGTGGCACCGGCATGCCACGGCACGAACGCCCCCGTCACCGTCGATGCGACGGCCACCTCGTAGAGGACCAGCGACGTCGCGTCGTTGGACAGCCCTTCGCCCTCCAGGATGGTGCGCAACCGGCGGGGCAGCTTCAGCTTGTGCGCCACCGCGGTCGCGGCGACGGGGTCGGGCGGCGCGACCGCGGCGCCCAGCGCGAGCGCGGCGATCAAAGGCAGCCCGGGCACCACCGCCTGCAGCACCACGCCGACCGCGCACGCGGTGATCCCGACCAGCGCGATCGCCAGCAGACCGATGGCGCGACGGTTGTCCAGGAACTGCCGCCACGAGGTGCGGCGGGCCGCGGCGAACAGCAGCGGCGGCAGCACCAGCGGCAGGATCAGCTCCGGGTTCACCGTCGGCGGCGGCAGTCCCGGCACGTAGGCCAGGGCGAGGCCGAAGATCAGCAGAACCACGGGGTAGGGCAGGTTGATGCGCTCGGCGAGCGGAGCCAGCAGCACGGTGGCTGCCGCGAGCCCGAGCAGCAGCGTCAGGCCGGCCATCGGTGCCGGCCTCGGTGGAGTGTCGGTGTCATGTCGACCTGCACATTCCCCATTCCCCGTCCCGGGAACCCCTGGTGGCGGAATTCTTACGATCTGGGGCGGGCCGTCTCGGCGCGGGCCGCCCGGGTTATCCGACCGTCATGACGCTGCGCCCGCTCCTGCTCACCGCGGTGCTGATCCTCGCCGGCTGCGGCGGTGAGGCCGCGGAGCAGTCCCCCACCGGCGAGCCGTCGACGAGCGCGGCGACGACGACAACGGGCCTGCTGCCCTCCGGCGTGCCGACCGAGGGCAGCCGCCCGCAGGCCGGCGACCTGCCCCCGCCCGCCGAGCCACAGCAGGCGCCGCCGCAGACCGCACCGGTGCCCGGCCGCACGGTGGCGGTCGGCACAGCACCCGAAGGTGTCGTCGTCGACGCCCAGACCCGCATCGTCGCGGTCGCCACCCGCAGACCCGACGCGTTGGTGTTGCTCGACGCCGACAGCGGCGACGTCGTCGCGCGCACACCACTGCCTGGTTTCGTGCGTCACCTGCAGCTCGCCAAGCCCGGCGGGCCGGTCCTGGTGCCCGTCGAGAGTGCCGACGCGTTGATCCGGGTCGTGCTGCCCGGTGGCCGGGCCGAATCACAGGTGATCACCGGGACGGTTCCGCACGACGCCGCGCAGGCACCCAACGGCACGGTGTTCGTCGCCAACGAACTGGGCGGGACCGTCGCCGCCGTGCGTGGCGACGACATCGTCAAGGTCTTCACCGACAGCGTCCAGCCGGCCGGACTCGCGCCGGTCGGCGCCTCGATGGGCCTGCTCGATGTGCGCAAGAACGACCTGACCGTCTACGACAGCGATCGGCTGGCCATCGTCGGGTCCACACCGGCAGGCGAGGGTCCGACGCACCTGGTCGCCGACCGGCACGGCCGGATGATCGCCACCGACACCCGCGGCGACGCGGTACGCGTGTTCGAGCCGCGGCCGACGCCTCGCGAGGTCGCCTCGGTGCCCCAGGCCGGCGGGCCCTACGGCATCGCCTACGACCCGACACGCGACCGGCTGTGGGTCGCGTCGTCGGGCACCAACGAGGTGGTCGGCTACGACATGTCCGCGGCGCAACCGCGCGAGATCCAGCGGCTGCCGACCGTGCAGAACCCGTACACCGTCGGTGTCGACGCGACGACGGGCCGGCTGTTCGTCGCCGGGGTGACCGGCGGGGTGGTGCAGATCATCGACCCCGCGTGAGCGTGGCCGCCGAGTGTGAGGGCTGCGGTTACCAGGGCCCGTGCAGGACGGGAACCCTCACACCCGGCGGCGGTACGGGTACGCGGCGCGCAGATCAGAGGATGTAGAGCATCTCCTGGTAGGTCGGCAGCGGCCACAGGTCGTCGGCGACGATCCCCTCGAGGGCGTCCGCGGCGGCACGCACCGCGTCCATCGCGGGAAGCAGGCCGTCGCGGGCGTGCGTCGCCTCCTCCAGTGCGCCGTCGGCATGATGCGCCAGCGCGGCCTTCAGCGCCGTCACCGCCGCGGTCAGCTCGCCGATCGGCTCCGAGACACTCTGCAGCAGCGTCATGTCGGGCTCGATGCCTGCCGCCTTGAGCGTCGCCACGTTCTGTGCGAGCTCGGTCTGGTAGCGGACCGCCGCGGGCAGGATGACCGTCGACCCCAGCTCCAGCGCCAGCTTCGCCTCGACCGCGACGGTCAGCGCGTACTGCTCGAGGCGGACCTCGTAGCGGCTGTGCAGTTCACGCTCGCTGAACACGCCGTACCGCTCGAACACCTCGACGGCCTCGGGCTTGATCAGCTCGGGAACCGCGTCGAGGGTGGTCTTGAGGTTGGGCAGACCCCGCTCGGCCGCCTCGATGTGCCAGTTCTCCGAGTAGCCGTCGCCGTTGAACACCACCGCACCGTGCTCGGTGATGATCTCGGTCAGCAGCGTCTGCACGGCGGTGTCGAACTCCTCGCCGTCGGACACGGCCTTCTCCAGCACCGTGGCCATGTAGTCCAGCGAGTCGGCCATGATCGTGTTGAGGATGATCATCGGTACGTTGATCGTCTGGCCCGAACCGGGCGCGCGGAACTCGAAGCGGTTGCCGGTGAACGCGAACGGGCTGGTGCGGTTACGGTCGCCCGGATCGGTGGGCAGAATCGGCAATGTGTCGACACCGATGATCATGGTGCCCTTGCCCTTCGACGACGTCGCCGCGCCCTTGGCGATCTGGTCGAACACGTCGGCGAGCTGATCGCCCAGGAAGATCGAGATGATCGCCGGCGGCGCCTCGTTCGCGCCGAGACGGTGGTCGTTGGTGGCCGAGGCGACCGACACCCGCAGCAGGCCGGCGTACTTGTGCACCGCGCGGATCACCGCGGCGCAGAACACCAGGAACTGGGCGTTCTCGTGCGGGGTGTCGCCGGGCACCAGCAGGCTGCCGAACTGCGCGTTGCCCATCGAGAAGTTCACGTGCTTGCCCGAACCGTTGACCCCGGCGAACGGCTTCTCATGGAAGAGGCACTCCATGCCGTGCTTCTTGGCGATGGTCTTGAACGTGGTCATCAGCAACTGCTGATGGTCGGCGGCGATGTTGGCCCGCTCGAACATCGGCGCGATCTCGAACTGGCCGGGCGCGACCTCGTTGTGGCGGGTCTTGGCGGGGATGCCCAGCTTGAACAGCTCGCGTTCGGTGTCCATCATGAAGCCGAGCACGCGCTCGGGAATGGCGCCGAAGTAGTGGTCGTCGAATTCCTGCCCCTTGGGCGGCTTGGTGCCGAACAGGGTGCGGCCCGCGTTGATCAGGTCCGGGCGGGCGAGGAAGAAGTGCCGGTCGATCAGAAAGTACTCCTGCTCAGGACCGCAGAACGACACGATGTGATCGAAGTCCTTGTGACCGAACAGCTTCAGGATGCGCTCGGCCTGCGCGCCCATCGCCTGCTGGCTGCGCAGCAGTGGCGTCTTGAAGTCCAGCGCCTCACCGGTCATCGAGACGAACACCGTCGGGATGCACAGCGTGTTGCCGTTCGGGTTCTCCAGGATGTACGCCGGGCTGGTGACGTCCCAGCCGGTGTAGCCGCGCGCCTCGAAGGTGCTGCGCAGGCCGCCGGACGGGAAACTCGACGCGTCGGGCTCGCCCTGGATCAGGGTCTTGCCGGCGAACTCGGCCAGCGTCTGGCCGTCGGAGACCGGCTCGAGGAAGCTGTCGTGCTTCTCGGCGGTGAACCCGGTCATGGGGTAGAACACGTGGGCGTAGTGGGTGGCGCCCTTGGACAGCGCCCAGTCCTTCATCACCGAGGCGACGGAGTCGGCGACGGCCGGGTCGAGCTTCGCGCCCTTCTCGATGGTGGCGACCACGGACTTGTACACCGACTTGGGCAGCCGCAACTGCATCTCGGCCTTGGTGAACACGTTCGATCCGAAGATCTCGCCGGGCGCCTCGGCGGGATCGAAACTGATCGCCGGCGGCACGTACGCCTCGACGTTGTTGATGGCCTGCAGACGCACGGCATTTCCGCTCAATGAAGTTCCTATCACTGCATGGTCCGCGCGTGTCTCACGCCGACGGTTGACCGGCCAACACTAGGAACGGTCGATGGCAGACTTGTTACGCGCCCGTCACCGACAGAATTCGTTTGCCATCCCGCGGCGTCACCACTTCGCCACCCCGACCCGCGGTCGCCGCCTCGCAGCGACGCCTACGCTGGCTTCATGGGGCTTCGACTACGCCGAGGACGCGGTGTCACCCGCGACATCGAGGCGGACTACGACGAGCACGCCGCGGTCGCCACCGGACCGGAAGGCGAGGCGGCGGGCGTCAGGGCCGTGCTGGTCTCGCTGCAACGCGGCCTCAAGTCGATGGGCCCGCTGCGCACCGCCGTATCGCTGGTCCGGCTCAACCAGCGGCACGGGTTCGACTGCCCCGGTTGCGCCTGGCCGGAGGAACCCGGCGGCCGCAAGTTCGCCGAGTTCTGCGAGAACGGCGCGAAGGCTGTCGCCGAGGAGGCCACCAAGCGGGTGGTGACACCGGAGTTCTTCGCCCGGCACTCGATCGCCGACCTGGAGGCCCGCCCCGAGTACTGGCTGAGCCAGCAGGGCAGGCTGACCCACCCGGTGGTGCTGCGTCCCGGTGACGACCACTACCGCGAGATCGACTGGGCCGAGGCGTACCGGCTGATCGCCGCCGAGCTGCGGGCGCTCGCCGACCCGAACGAGGCGGTGTTCTACACCTCAGGCCGCACCAGCAACGAGGCCGCCTTCCTGTACCAGCTGCTGGTCCGCAGCTTCGGCACCAACAACCTGCCGGACTGTTCGAACATGTGCCACGAGTCCTCGGGCGCGGCACTGGGAGACGCGATCGGCATCGGCAAGGGATCGGTCAGCGTCGAGGATGTCGCCACCGCGGACCTGATCATCATCGCCGGCCAGAATCCGGGCACCAACCATCCCCGGATGCTGTCGGTGCTGGAGAAGGCGAAGGCCGGCGGCGCCAAGATCATCGCCGTCAACCCGCTGCCGGAGGCCGGCCTGGTCCGCTTCAAGGACCCGCAGAAGGTGCACGGCGTGGTCGGGCACGGGGTACCGATCGCCGACGAGTTCGTACAGATCCGCCTCGGCGGCGACATGGCACTGTTCGCGGGGGTGGCGCGGCTGCTGCTGGAGGCCGACGACCGGCAGCCCGGCACCGTCGTCGACCGCGACTTCATCGAGGACCACTGCGCGGGATTCGCCGAGTACGAGGCGCACGCCCGGGCCGTTGACCTCGACACCGTGCTCGAGGCCACCGGCATCGACCGCGCCCAGCTGGAGCGGGTGGCGGCGATGATCGCCGGTTCGCAGCGCACGGTGGCGTGCTGGGCGATGGGGCTCACCCAGCACCGGCATGCGGTCGCGATGATCTCCGAGATCGCCAACGTGCTGCTGATGCGCGGCATGATCGGCAAGCCCGGAGCCGGATTGTGCCCGGTGCGGGGGCATTCGAACGTGCAGGGCGACCGCACCATGGGCATCTGGGAGCAGATGCCGGAGACGTTCCTGGCCGCGCTGGACGCCCACTTCGGGATCGTCAGCCCGCGCGACCACGGGGTGGACACCGTCGACGCGATCCGCGCGATGCGCGACGGCCGGGCCAAGGTGTTCATGGGCATGGGCGGCAACTTCGCGCTCGCGACACCGGACACCGCGGTCACCGAGGCCGCGCTGCGCAGTTGCTCGCTCACCGTGCAGGTGTCGACGAAGCTCAACCGCAGCCACATCGTGCACGGCCGCACCGCGCTCATCCTGCCGTCGCTCGGCCGCACCGACCGCGACCTGCAGAACGGGGTGAAGCAGCAGGTCTCGGTTGAGGATTCGATGTCGATGGTGCACCTGTCGCGGGGCAGCCTGCACCCGCCGGGCGAGGAGGTGCGCAGCGAGGTGGCGATCATCTGCCAGCTGGCCCGCGAACTGCTCGGCCCCAGCCACCCGGTGCCGTGGGAGCGTTTCAACGCCGACTACGACGCCATCCGCGACGCCATCGCCGCCGTGGTGCCGGGATGCGACGACTACAACAGCCGGGTGCGCGCACCCGACGGCTTCCAGCTACCCAACGGTCCCCGCGATGCACGCGAATTCCCCACCAGCACAGGGAAGGCCAACTTCGCGGTCAACGAGCTCGAGTGGGTGGCGGTGCCGCCAGGCCGGTTGGTGCTGCAGACCCTGCGCAGCCACGACCAGTACAACACCACCATCTACGGGCTCAGCGACCGCTACCGCGGTGTCGAGGGCGGCCGGCGCGTCGTCTTCGTCAACCCTGCCGACCTCACCGCGTTCGGACTCACCGAGGGCGACCGGGTGGATCTGGTGTCGGAGTTCGCGGTCGACGGCGACACGCAGGAACGCCGCGCCAAGGACTTCATGGTGGTGCCGTACTCGACACCGGCAGGCAATGCGGCCGCCTACTACCCGGAGACCAACTCGCTGGTGGCCCTCGACCACGTCGCCGCCAGGTCCAACACCCCGGTGTCCAAGGCCGTCGTCATTCGTCTCGAAAGGGCCAGCGCGCCCAGCGATCTGGTGAGCGGTTCGACATGGGACGAGTGACCACCCGCCGGCGGGCGCACCACGTCACCGGTGAGGACGCCGTCGCCCGGCCCGAGACACTGGTGGTCGAGGAGCCGCTGGAGATCCGGCTGAACGGCACCCCGATCACCGTGACGATGCGGACACCGGGATCCGATGTCGAACTGGCGCAGGGGTTCCTGCTCACCGAGGGGGTGATCGGGCACCGTGACGACGTGCTGACCGTCCGCTACTGCCGCGGCGCGGACGAGGACGGCGTCAACACCTACAACGTCCTGGACGTCACCCTGGCGCCAACGGTGCCCATGCCGAACATCGACGTGCGCCGCAATTTCTACACCACGTCGTCTTGCGGGGTGTGCGGCAAGGCGTCGCTGGAGGCGGTGCAGCTGTCGAGCCGGCACTGCCCGGGTGACGACCCGTCGTCCGTGCCGGCCGCGACGTTGTCGGCGATGCCGGACCAGTTGCGTCGAGCGCAGAAGGTGTTCGCCAGCACCGGCGGCCTGCACGGCGCCGCCCTGTTCACCACCGACGGCACGCTGCTCGTGGTCCGTGAGGACATCGGCAGGCACAACGCGGTCGATAAGGTGATCGGCTGGGCGACCGAACAGGACCGCATCCCGCTGACGGGCACCGTGCTGCTGGTCAGCGGTCGCGCGTCGTTCGAGCTCACCCAGAAAGCGGTGATGGCCGGCATCCCGGTACTCGCCGCGGTGTCCGCGCCCTCGTCGCTCGCCGTCGATCTGGCCAGCCAGTCCGGACTCACGCTGGTGGCGTTCCTGCGGGGTGAGTCGATGAACATCTACACCCGGCGCGACCGCGTCACGCGATGAGTCCGCATCTCCTGGCGGGCACATGCGGCACGGCGTCGGCACCCGTAGAGTGTGAAGGGCACGGCAACTGAACGTCGGTCACTCCGCCCGGGTGAGACCTGGCTCGGCGGACACCGCTTCTGACTCGTGGATGCGTTCACCACGCGAGCGCAGTCACGGATGGGAAGGAACCCCATTCGCGCGTCCCGGGGACGCGCGCGCTTCGTCCCATCGAACAAGGATTGACCAATGGTGATCAGCCAGGTCCGCGCCTACGCGCATCTGACCGACGCAGACCTCGAGGCATTCGGCAGCGAACTCGACTCCCTCCGCACCCGTATCGAAGACGATCTCGGTGCCCGTGACGCCGCGTACATCCGACGGACCATCCTGCTGCAGCGCACGCTGGACGTCGCGGCGCGGCTGACGATCCAGTGCAGCCGCAGCCGGACCGGCTGGCTGCTGGGGACGGTGGCGCTGGCGACAGCCAAGAGCATCGAGAACATGGAGATCGGGCACAACGTCGGCCACGGTCAGTGGGACTGGATGAACGACCCGGAGATCCACTCCAACACCTGGGAGTGGGACATGGCGGGACTGTCCTCCCAGTGGCGCTACTCGCACAACTACACCCACCACGTCTTCACCAACATCCTCGGCATGGACGACGACATCGGGTTCGGGGTGATCCGGATGACCCGGGATCAGACCTGGAAACCGGAGCACCTCATCCAGCCTCTGCGCAACGTGTTGCTCGCCGTCATCTTCGAATGGGGCATCGCGCTGCACGGCGTGCACTCCAACCGGGACCGCGTGGACACCGCCGAGGAGCTGACAGCAGGACGCAAAGCGCTGCTGCGCAAGATCTCCCGTCAGGTCACCAAGGACTACGTGGTCTTCCCCGCGCTGAGCGTGCGGCGATGGCGGAGGACCCTGGGTGCCAACGCCGCGGCCAACGTGCTGCGGAATCTGTGGGCCTACTTAGTGATCTTCTGCGGCCACTTCCCCGACGGCGCGGAGAAGTTCGATCCGGCGGTGCTGACCGACGAGACCAAGCCGCACTGGTATCTGCGCCAGATGCTCGGCAGTGCCAACTTCTCCGCCGGACCGTTGATGGGGTTCCTCAGCGGCCACCTCTGCTATCAGATCGAACACCACCTGTTTCCCGACCTGCCCAGCAATCGCCTTCCGGAGATCGCGGTGTCGGTGCGGCAGCTGTGCGAGAAGTACGACCTGCCGTACACCACCGGCCCGCTGGCGCGGCAGTACCTGCTGACGCTGCGCACCATCCACAAGCTCGCGCTGCCGGACCGGTTCCTGACCGCCACGGTGGACGACGCGCCGGAGACGGCATCCGAGCGGCGATTCGACGGCGACCCCGCATGGCCGGCGGACCCCCACGTCAGATACGGGCTGCGCAGCGCGCTGGAGCGCCGGCGGCAGGCCCGGCGTTCGCGGATGCCCTGGCGGTCCGCCGGGTAGCGTGAAGGATGTCGACGGCCGTTCGCATGTGACCGTTCAGAGGTCGTGTCGCTGTCGACGGAATCGGGTCGTGTCACGGCCCGGACAGGAGCGTCGCCATGACGCAAAGAGATTCAATGGCATCGACAGCCAGCCGCCACCCGAGCCCGCCGGACTACACACCCCGGCTGCGACTGAAGCCCAAGGCGGCGCCAACCGGCTATGTCGACGGAGCGTGGTGGCCTCACAGTGACGACCTGCAGGCGGAACTGCCGGATCTGCTGGCGGTGCTGTCGGTCCGCCTCGGCCGCATCGAGCGCGTGATGTACCACCTCGGCGAGTGGGCCGTCGCGCCCGCCAAAGCCACCGTCGGTGACCGGGTGGTGCGTCTCGACGGGTACGTCAGTCAGCCCGTCGACACGCTGGCCGTGCGCGGACTGAACCGGACCCAGTGCCTGCTGCTGGTGATTCCGCCGGCCACCGACGCGGAACAGGCGCACCGGGCCATGATGGCCGCCGCCGCGCCGGACAGCAGATTGCCCATCGCCCAGTTGCTCAGCATGGGCGGTCAGTGAACCTTTGACGACGCTGGCTCGTCGGAGTGGTCGGAACACAATCGACCACTCGAAGGAGCCCTCCCATGGCGGAGATCTTGATCGTCGCGATGCCCCCGATCGGCCACGTGAGCCCCCTGCTCAGCGTCGCCGGCGGACTGATCGACCGCGGCGACCGCGTCACTGTGCTGACATCGGCGTCTCATGCCGAACGGATCCGTGCCGTCGGCGCCACGCCGGCCGCCCTACCCGCCGAGGCCGACTTCGATCTGTCGCGCCTCGACATCGACTTCCCCGGGCGCACCGAGACGTCGGGCGTCGCACGGGTCAACTTCGACATCACGCGGCTGTTCGTCGCACCGATGCCGCACCAGGCCCGCGCACTCGCCGAGTTGCTGGCGCACAACAGGTTCGACGCCCTCATCGTCGACGCCGCATTCCTGGGTGTGCTACCACTGCTGCTCGGTGACCGGGCCGGCCGGCCGCCGGTGCTCGCGTACACCACCACCCCGCTGATGATCACCAGCCGCGACACCGCACCCGGCGGCCTCGGCATGGCGCCGTCGTCGTCGTGGCCGGGACGGCTGCGCAACCGGGCGCTCACCGTCCTCGCCCACAGGGTGTTGCTGCGGGAGCCGCAGCGGGCAGCAGAGGAGGTGCTGACCCGCCTCGGCGCAGGCCCACTGCGGACCTTCGTCCTCGACGCGGGGTTGCTGGCCGACCACTACATCGCGCCGACCATTCCCGAATTCGACTATCCCCGCAGCGATCTCCCCGCCACCGTGCGATACGTCGGCGCCGTCCACCCGGCACCGTCTTCCGGTGTGACGCTGCCGTCCTGGTGGGGACAGCTCGACACCGCGCGCCCGGTCGTGCACGTCACCCAGGGCACCATCGACAACGCCGACCTGAGCCGACTGCTCGCACCGACGATCGCTGCGCTGGGCGGTGAGGACGTTACGGTCATCGCCACCACCGGCGGCCGCCCGGTGACCGACCTGAGGATTTCACTCCCCCGCAATGTTCATGTCGCCGAATACATTCCGCACGACCTGCTGCTGCCCAGGGTCGACGTCATGGTGACCAACGGCGGATACGGCGCCGTGCAGCGCGCGCTCTGTGCCGGGGTGCCGCTGGTGGTGGCCGGCAACACCGAGGACAAGCCCGAGGTGGCGGCCCGGGTGGCCTGGGCTGACGCGGGCATCGACCTGCGCACCGGCACACCGTCGGCCGATGAGGTACGCACCGCGGTTCGCGCGGTGCTCGACGACGACCGCTATGGGCGCAGGGCCCGGACGCTGGCGGCCGCGTACGCCCGGCGCGACGGCGTTGCCGAGATCGCCGCGCTCGTGCACGACGTGATCGCCGAGCGTGGCAGCGCGGTCCCGCGTGAAGTCGCGTAGTGGACTACTCATGCGCTCACCGGCCGCGGCGCGCAGGCTCGAACCATGCTGACCGAGCTGCAGTTCGCCGCGATCACCGTGTTCCTCATCTGGGGGCTCGTCAGCTCGGTGTGCGGCCTGCTCACACCGTCGGCCACCGAGGTCGTGCTGGTCTGGCGTGAACACGGGCCCGATGGCTGGGACCGATGGCGCGAGGTGCATTTCGGGCTGACGAATGCGAACCGGCGGGTGCTCGAGCAGGCACACGTCAGGGAGCTGACCGAGTCGGACCGGGCCGGCCTCGTCGGGGCCGTGCTACAGCAGACCCGCCGGCCCGACGGCGACGCCGTCCAGTTCGCCGTCGTGCGTCGGCCACCCGAGCGGATCCACACCACACCGGACGTCGTCTACATCTCCGAGCAGGTCGCGACACGCCAGGGGGAAGAGGTGGCAGCCGTCGGCACGGCATGAGCCACCAGCAGAAGGGACGGCAGCGTCGAGGAGGGGACGACGCTGCCGTCCCGCTACTGCCTCCGGTGCGCCGTGACGAAAGTGCTGCTCAACGAGCCGGCCGGGACGCCGTCCGGTGCGGGCCTGCCGAACTTCGCCATCACGTCGACCGCGACCGCTGCACGGGTCGACCAGCCCCGGTCGGCCAGCCACTCGACGACGTCGGCGCGTTCCCCGGCGAAGAAGAGCTGCTCGCCGGAGTAGACCTCTTCGCGGGTGGTCTCGTTCATCCGTCGGAACGTCTCTGCGGTGTTCGCGTAGAACTCGGGCGTGTAGGCGTCCACAACGAGTCGGCTTCCTGCAGCGCTGAATTGGTGAATGCGTTCGAACAGTAGATCCTGGGCGGCGGGTGGGAGGTATGGCAGTAACCCCTCCGCCACCCATGCCGTCGGCATACCCGGATCGAACCCCGCGGGGGTCAACGCCGCCGGCCAATCATGGCGGAGGTCTATCGGGACTGCCCGACGGGCGGTGGCGGGTTCGGCATCCTGCGACCGCATGGTGGTGTCCTTGAACTCGAGCACTCCGGGCTGGTCGAGCTCGTAGACGACGGTGCCGTCGGACCACGTCAGCCGCCAGGCCCGGGCATCTAGACCGGCCGCGAGGATGACGATCTGGCGTTCGCCACCCGCGGTCAGGAAATCGTCGATGAACCGGGTGCGGCACGCGGCCCAGTCCGTCGACGCCTGCCGAAAGCGTGCCACGGCCGGATCGTCGTATTCATTGCGGTTCCAGGCCTCAGTGGCGTACGGATTCTTCCAACCCTGCGCAACCGCCGCGTCGAGGAAGTGCTGAGCGAACGGGTCGGCCGTCAGTCGATCATCACGGGTTGTCTCTGCCGCCCGGACCATCGCGGTGGCCAGTGCGGTGGTACCGACGTTCTCGCTGATGTCCCAGCTGTCGCCTTCGGTTCTGCCCATGCCCGACCCCCGTTCGGGGACATCATGCCCCCGCGCGGCGGTCAGCGTGTCAGATCAGGCGCTCTTGTCGCGGCGTTCGGCGCGCGTCGGCTTACGCGGGACGATCGTCGGCAGCACGTTGTCCTGGACGGTCTCCTTGGTGACGACCACCTTGGCGACGTCGTCGCGGCTGGGGATGTCGTACATCACCGGCAGCAGGACCTCTTCCATGATGGCGCGCAGACCACGGGCACCCGTGCCGCGGTGAATCGCCTGGTCGGCGATCGCGTCGAGGGCATCCTCGTCGAACTCGAGCTCGACGCCGTCCATCTCGAACAGCCGGGTGTACTGCTTCACCAATGCGTTCTTCGGAGTGGACAGGATCTGCACCAGCGATTCCTTGTCCAGGTTGGTCACCGACGCGACGACCGGCAGGCGACCGATGAACTCGGGGATCAGACCGAACTTGATCAGGTCTTCGGGCATGACCTCTGCGAAGTGGTCCTGGGTGTCGATCTCGGCCTTCGAGTGCACCTCGGCGCCGAAGCCCAGCCCGCGCTTGCCGACCCGGTCCTGCACGATCCGCTCGAGCCCGGCGAACGCGCCGGCCACGATGAACAGCACATTCGTGGTGTCGATCTGGATGAATTCCTGGTGCGGGTGCTTGCGGCCGCCCTGCGGGGGCACCGACGCCTGCGTGCCCTCGAGGATCTTCAGCAGCGCCTGCTGCACGCCCTCACCGGAGACGTCGCGTGTGATCGACGGGTTCTCGCTCTTGCGGGCGATCTTGTCGACCTCGTCGATGTAGATGATGCCGGTCTCGGCGCGCTTGACGTCGTAGTCGGCGGCCTGGATCAGCTTGAGCAGAATGTTCTCGACGTCCTCGCCGACGTAGCCGGCCTCGGTGAGCGCGGTCGCGTCGGCGATCGCGAACGGGACGTTGAGCATCTTGGCCAGCGTCTGGGCCAGGTAGGTCTTGCCGCACCCGGTCGGGCCGAGCATCAGGATGTTGGACTTCGTCAGCTCGACGGTCTCGGCGCGCGAATCACGCGACTTCTCCCCCGCCTGGATGCGCTTGTAGTGGTTGTAGACGGCGACCGCGAGCGTGCGCTTGGCGGTGTCCTGCCCGATGACATAGCCCTCGAGGAAGTCGCGGATCTCCGCCGGCTTCGGGAGTTCATCGAGTTTGACGTCGTCGGCGTCGGCCAACTCCTCTTCGATGATCTCGTTGCACAGGTCGATGCACTCGTCGCAGATGTACACACCGGGACCCGCGATGAGCTTCTTCACCTGCTTCTGACTCTTGCCACAGAACGAGCACTTCAGCAGGTCACCGCCGTCTCCGATACGCGCCATGGTGGTGGAGGCCTACTTCCTGTTCACAAGTCGGTGAATCGGACTGGTGGTTCACTTCGGGCGTCGCCGAGGCATTGAACCCGACGCTACCCGCTTGTTCCGGCGCGGTGCGACCTTAGAGACGAATCGCGTCGGTGGTATTCAGCTGTCGCGCCAACATATCGCCTGACGCACCCGGTGACCCGCCGCCACGCGGCCCGTGTTCCTGGCGTGTCGCCGTCGTGACCGAAGCGTGAGCCGCAACAGAAGGTGTCCACCGGGTTGCGATGTGGTGGCCTGCGCCCACGATACCGTCCCCGACCGGCCGCGGTGCGCGGCCGATCGGCGGCCGGTCAGCCCTTCTGGGCCGACAGCTTGCGGTATTCGAGCACCGTGTCGATGACGCCGTAATCCTTGGCCTCGGCCGCGGTGAGGATCTTGTCGCGGTCGGTGTCCTTGCGGATCTGCTCAGGGGACTTGCCGGTGTGGTTCGCCAGCGTCACCTCCATGAGGGTGCGCATCCGCTCGATCTCCTTGGCCTGGATCTCCAGGTCGGAGAACTGCCCCTGGATCACACCGGACAGTGCCGGCTGATGAATCAGGATGCGGGCGTTGGGCAGCGCGAGCCGCTTACCCGGCGTTCCTGCCGCCAGCAGCACCGCCGCGGCCGAGGCCGCCTGGCCCAGGCACACGGTCTGGATGTCGGCACGCACGTACTGCATGGTGTCGTAGATCGCCATCAGCGAGGTGAACGAGCCACCGGGCGAGTTGATGTACATGGTGATGTCGCGGTCGGGGTCCAGCGACTCCAGGACCAGCAGCTGGGCCATGATGTCGTTCGCCGACGCGTCGTCGACCTGCACGCCGAGGAAGATGATGCGTTCCTCGAACAGCTTGTTGTACGGGTTGGACTCCTTGACGCCGAAGCTCGAGTGCTCGATGAACGACGGCAGGATGTAGCGGGCCTGCGGCTGCAGCCGGGGATCAGTTTGATTGGTCATCAGGGTGCCACTCCGTCGTTGATGCTGGCGCTGGTGATGATGTGGTCGACGAAGCCGTACTCGAGTGCTTCCTGCGCGGTGAACCAGCGGTCGCGATCGGAGTCGGCTTCGATGCGCTCGATGGTCTGCCCGGTGAACTCGGCGTTCAGCCGGAACATCTCCTTCTTGATCGAGGAGAACTGCTCGGCCTGGATCGCGATGTCGGCCGCGCCACCGGTGATCCCGCCCAACGGCTGGTGCATCAGGATGCGGGCGTGCGGCAGGGCGTAGCGCTTGCCCTTGGTGCCCGCCGCGAGCAGGAACTCACCCATCGATGCGGCCATGCCCATGCCGTAGGTCGCCACGTCGCACGGCGCGAGCACCATGGTGTCGTAGATCGCCATGCCTGCGCTGATCGAGCCGCCCGGCGAGTTGATGTAAAGGTGGATGTCCTTGACGGGGTCCTCGGCCGACAGCAGCAGGATCTGCGCGCAGATCCGGTTGGCGATGTCGTCGTCGACCTGCGATCCAAGGAAGATGATGCGCTCGGCGAGCAACCGCTCGTAGACCGAGTCCTGCAGTGTGAGCCCTGGCGACCCGCCACGCATTTCCGTCATCGGCTGAGTACCTCTTTCTCGTACGTCTTCGTCGCTCTCGAACTTCGTCGGCTGTCACCGACACTAACCAAACTGCGCCGCGCCGCACTCCCTGGCGGGGCCGCGTTCGCTCACAGCGTGTCCCCGGTCGCTTCGCGCGCGACCGCCGGACGCGTCACTTCGTGTCGGCGGCGTCCTCGGCTGCGTCGTCGTCGGCCTCGTCCTCAGCGGCGGCGTCGGCCTCGCCGGTGACGTCCTCTGCGGCGCCGTCGGCCTCACCGGCGGGCCCGAAGAACTCCGTCGTGTCGATGACCGCACCCTCGGTGTCGGTGACCGTCGCGGCATGCACCACCGCGGCGATGGTCAGCCCGCGCCGCACGTCGGCGAACATCGCCGGCAGCTGGTTGTTCTGCTGCAGCACCTGAAGCAGCTGCTGCGGCTCGATGCCGTACTGACGCGACATCAGCACCAGGCGCTCGGTCAGGTCGTTCTGGCCGACCTGGACGTCGAGCTTGTCAGCCACCGCGTCCATCAGCAGCTGGGTCTTGACGGCCTTCTCGGCATCGCTGCGGGTCTCGGCGTCGAACTCCTCGCGGGTGGTGCCCTGCTCGGCGAGCTGCTCGGCGAAGCGCTCCTCGTCGTGATCGAGGCCGTGGATCGCGTTGTGCACGGTGTCGTCGACCTGGGCCTGCACCACCTTCTCGGGCAGCGGGATCTCGGTCTGCTCCAGCAGCGCCTCCAGCGCGCGGTCCCGGATCTGCTCGGCCTGGGTGACGCGCTTGACCCGGCGGACCTGCTCGACCAGGCTCTCGCGCAGCTCGTCGAAGGTGTCGAATTCGCTTGCCAACTGGGCGAACTCGTCGTCGGGCTCGGGCAGCTCGCGCTCCTTGACCGACTTCACGGTGACGGTCACCACTGCCTCACGGCCGGCGTACTCACCGGCGGCGAGCGTGGTGGTGAACTCCTTGCTCTCGCCTTCGGAGAGGCCGGTGATCGCGTCGTCGAGGCCGTCGATGAGCTGACCGGAGCCGACCTCGTGGGACAGGCCCTCGGTGGCGGCCTCGGGCACCGGCTCGCCGTCCACGGTGGCCGACAGGTCGATGGACACGAAGTCGCCCTCGGCGGCCGGCCGGTCGACACCGGTGAGGGTGCCGAACCGGGCGCGCAGGTTCTGCAACTCCGCGTCCACCTCGTCGTCCCCGACCTCGATCGGGTCGACGGTGATCGTCAGGGATTCCAGGTCGGGCAGTTCGATCTCGGGCCGGACGTCGACCTCGGCGGTGAACACCAGGTCCTCGCCGTACTCCTTGTTGGTGATCTCGATCTCCGGCTGGCCCAGCGGCTGCACCTCGGACGTGGTGATCGCCTCGGAGTACTTGCCCGGAACCGCCTCGCCGACGACCTGGTCGAGCATCGCCTCACGGCCGACGCGCGCCTCGAGCAACTTGCGGGGCGCCTTGCCGGGCCGGAAGCCGGGCAGCCGGACCTGCTGGGCCAGCTGCTTGAAAGCGCGGTCGAAATCGGGCTCCAGTTCCGTGAAGGGCACCTCCACGTTGATGCGCACCCGGGTGGGGCTCAACTTCTCGACGGTGCTCTTCACGCTCTTTGACTCCTCGATGTCTGAATACGGGTGGTGCTGTCGGGGTGACAGGATTTGAACCTGCGGCCTTCCGCTCCCAAAGCGGATGCGCTACCAAGCTGCGCTACACCCCGAAGGTGGTCTTCGTCGCCCGCACGCGCGTCACTGACCACGCGAGATACTACGTGTTGCCGGCGACGCGCATGCGCGCGCGGCGGCCAATTGGCCTTGATCGACGGCGCGCCGGTACGATCTGCGATGCACAACATGCGGGCGTAGCTCAATGGTAGAGCCCTAGTCTTCCAAACTAGCTACGCGGGTTCGATTCCCGTCGCCCGCTCCACGAAGCGCCCGGAAGGGGCGTCGTTGCAGTTGGTCGGCGGTTTCCGCGCCGGCCTCGAATCCCTTACGACCCCAAGATGCAGCTGCCGGTCATATCGCCCGGAACGATGCGCACATCCGCTCCCAAAGGAGCAGGTACCCCGACCGGCAAACAGGTGTCAACGCCATTGATCAGCACGCGCAGGCCAGTCGGGCCGGGGTTGACCTTGCCCGTCGCCGGGTCGATCAAAGGCTTGACTGGACCCTGTCGCACGGCGTCTTGCCCCTGTTGCAGGGCGTCTTGCCCCTGTTCCAGGGCACCCTCGACCTGGTTGGCGATGCCGGCGGCCTGGTCCTGCTGGCACTGCTGCTGTTGGTCTGGCGGCCGCTGTTCACACGGCGGATCCTGCGCACCGGCGATCGGAGCGAAAGCGACGACAGCGCATGCGCCCACCGCAGCGAACATTGCGCCAGCGGTGCAACGCTTCAACACGAGGTCATCCCTTCGGTCTGCTTCGCCCGACCTTAGATGAGGTAGGCGGAATGATGTCGGGATTCCTCCGCCCCACCCCGATCCGTCAGATCAGCGCGAAGGCCGCCAGCCCCAGCAATCCCAGCGCCGCCATGAGTCCGCCGATGACGAGCAGCACGGTGCCGTCTCCCCCACGCGGCGGCGGGACACCGGCGAACGGGACAGGACCGGCCGGGTGGTGCGGCGGCATCGGCAATGCGTCGCCCCACGGATGGGCGAGTCGGCGATCGTAGGCGGAGCGTCGGATGAATCCGGCGATCAGCAGAGCGCTGCCGACCACGACGGCGATGATCGGCAGCAGGCCGATCACCGCGATGGCGAGTATGACCAGCAGCAGGCCGAACGATCCGCTCTCACCGTCCGGTCCCGCGGCGGCCAGCGTGTCCACGAGCATCCATCGAGTGTCACACCCTGCGGTGAGGGTGTGGCGCGGCAATTCGGGGACGCCATGACACCGATCGGTACCGACCGGGTAACGATCCGATCGCCTCGGCCGTCGACGGCGCCTTCCCGGATAGCATCGTCAGTCAGATTGCGCGCGTTGGCTTTTCATGTCGGGAATGATGGAGCCGACGGGCCTCGGACAGGGGAACCGTGACAGACCAACCTGTGCACGGCCGCTGCGATCCCCTCTTCACCAAGCTGCGTGACGCGTTCGAGGCGAACTTCACCGAGCGCGACGACGTGGGCGCCGCGGTGGCCGTCTGGGTGGAGGGCGACCTGGTCGTCGACCTGTGGGGCGGGTACGCCGACGCCGCCGGCCGGCGACCGTGGCGGCGCGACACCCTGGCCAGCGTCTTCTCCGGGTCGAAGGGTCTGACGAGCACCTGTGTCCACCTGCTGGCCGACCGCGGCGAACTCGACCTGGATGCGCCGGTGGCCGCCTACTGGCCCGAATTCGGGCAGGCCGGCAAGCAGGACATCACCGTCGCCATGGTGCTGTCGCACCGTTCGGGGGTGATCGGTCCGCGCACCCCGCTGCACTGGTCCGACACCACGGACTGGGATGCGGTGTGCGCACGGCTGGCCGCGGCCGAACCCTGGTGGCGGCCAGACGCCGCGCAGGGCTACCACATGGTGAGCTTTGGCTTCATCCTCGGCGAACTGGTCCGCAGGGTCACCGGCCGCACCCTGGGCCAGTACCTGCGCACCGAGATCGCCGAGCCGCTGGGCGTCGACGTGCACATCGGCCTGCCCGACGCCGAACACCACCGGTGCGCCGACATGATCGGCAAGCCGCACATCCGCGACGTGCTGGCCGACGCCGGCGCACCCGCTCGACCCGTCTCGCTGACCGAGCACCCGAAGGCCGGCCTGTCGGTCGCCATGGGCTTCATCCCCGATGACGAGCTGGGCTCCCACGCGCTGACGCGGTGGCGCCGCAGCGAGTTCCCCGCGACCAACGCCCACGTGTCCGCGCTCGGCATGGCCACCTTCTACAACGCCCTGGTTCAGGGCAAGCTGCTCTCCCCCGACCATCTCGAGCGGGTGCGAATCTGCCGAGGCGGCAACGACACCGACCTGGTGCTCGGATCACGCGTCGCCGACCACGGTTGGGGCCTGGGCTACATGCTCAACCAACGCCGCGTCGCCGGGCCGAATCCGCGGTCGTTCGGACACGGCGGCTCGGGGGGCTCCTTCGCGTTCGCCGACCTCGAACACGGCATCGGCTACGCCTACGTGATGAACCGGTTCGATGCCACGAAATGCAACGCCGACCCGCGCAGCCTGGCGCTGTCCGACGAGGTCTACGCGGCCCTGAGAGTCACTCAGGACTGACTCGCGCGGCCCCGATCTTGGAGCTTCCTGTCGGTACGCTGAGTTCATGAACGGCGTACTGCTCGTGCTCATCGTCCTGGTCGTCGCGGCGATCGCCGTCGCGGTGTACGCCGCCTCGAAGTCCGCGGGCAAGCGGTCGGCGGAGTCGCTGGCCGACGCCAAGGCCGACGCCCGCAGGGTGATCGAACGCCTCGGCGGTCAGGTGCTCAACCTCAGCGGCAACGACGACGCCTCCAAGCAGGCGATGGCCGATGCGTCGGAGCGCTACACCGCCGCGTCGTCGCAGATCGATCAGGCGACCTCGGCCAAGCAGGCGCTGCTGGCCAAGGAGAGCGCGATCGAGGGCCTGTACTACGTGCGGGCTGCGCGAGTTGCGATGGGCATGGACCCGGGGCCGGAGCTCGAGTCGCTGGCCGGTCAGCGGACCGCGGGCACCGTCACCGAGGCCCGCAGCGTCGAGTTCGAGGGCCGTGAGATCGAGGCGTCGCCGAGCCCGTCGCAACGCACCCCGAACTACTACCCGGGTGGCACCGTCGCCGGTCGGCCGGTGCCTGCGGGCTGGTACTCCGAGCCGTGGTGGAAGCCCGCGCTGGTCGCCGGCGCCTGGGGCGTCGGCTCGGTGCTCCTGTTCAGCACGTTGTTCTCCGGAATGGCCGGAACGGGTTACGAGCAGGGCTTCGCGCAGGGCTATGACCAGGGAATGGATCAGGGCGGCGACGCGGGGGGCTTCGACGGCGGCGGCGGTGACGGCGGCGGCTGGGGCGACTTCGGCGGCGGCGACTTCGGCGGCGGCGACTTCGGCGGGTTCTGACCGCCGAACGCTAGAGGCGGCTCTCCAGTCGCGCCGAGACCCCGGCCTCCTGTAAGTCGAGCCGCTCGAGCATCGCGCGCACGGCCTCGTCCTCGATGCGCCCCTCATCACGTTCAGTGATCAGCGCGGCCCGCTGCGCGGCGAGCACGTCACGGTACAGCGCCGAGTAGACCTTCGCCCGCTTGGTCGGCGCCTCGGGATCGGGCATCTCGTCGATCTCCTCGGACTGCCGCGTGATGGCCGCGCGGATCTCGGCGAGCACCCGCGGGTCCATGTTCTCCGGCGGGTTGGCCCGGAACTCGGCCAGCACGGCGTCCAGCGCATCGTGGACCACGCGTTCGGCCTTGAGCTCCTCTTCGCGGTCGGCGGCGTGGTCGTCGGAGAACCGGGAGATCTCCAGCTTGCGGATGAGCACCGGCAGCGTCCAGCCCTGGATGAGCAGGGTGCCGACGCTGACCACGAAGGCGATCGCCTGGATGGTGGCGCGCTCGGGGAACGGGTCGCCCGCCGCCGTCGTCGCCGGGATGGCGGCCGCGGCGGCCAGCGTGACGACGCCGCGCATCCCGGTCCACGACACCACGACGTTCTCCTGCCATGTCAGCGACCGGCGGTCGATGCGGGTACGCCAACCCGCCTGCGGCCTCTTGCGCTGCCGCGTGCCGAGTGCGCCGCGGCCACCGACCGGGGCGGGCACGCTGAGCCGGTTCCCGACGTGGCTCGACAGCTTGTTGCGGCCGAAGATCGCGAACACCGACAGCGGCCGGATCACCAGCACGATCAGCAGCACGATGACCGACGCGACGGCCACCTCGACCAGCGACTCGTGCGCCTCGCGCAGATCCTCGAGCACGAACCGCAGATGCAGACCGATGTAGGCGAACACGAACGCCTCCAGCAGCACGTCCACCGAGTTCCACACGTAGCGCTCCTGCAGCCGCGTCTGGTAGCCCGCGTCCAGGGTGCCGTTGCCGACCACGAAGCCGGCGACGACGACGGCCAGCACCCCCGAGGCGTGCAGTTCCTCGGCGGCGATGAACGCCGCGAACGGCACCACCAGACCCTGCACGGTCTCCAGACCCGGGTTGGCCAGCCTGCGGCGGATCCACAGCGTGACGTAGCCGAGCACGCCGCCGACGACCGGTCCGACCAGGGCGCTGTAACCGAACAGCAGGAACGGGTTCTCGATGAAGGTGTGGCTGCCGGCGACCTGCGCCACCGCGATCGAGAACAGCGTCAGCGCCGCGGCGTCGTTGATCAGGCTCTCACCGGTCAGGATCGCCATCACCCGCTTGGGCAGGCCGAGCTTGCGTCCCACCGCCACGGCGGTGACGGCGTCGGGCGGCGCGACGATCGCGCCGAGCACCAACGCGGTGGCGAACGTCAGCGGTACCACCACCAGCCAGGAGGACACCATCGCCACCGCGAATGCGGACACCACCACCAGGCCGACGCCCAGGCCGAGGATCGGGCGGATGTTGCGCAGGAACGTCGGGAAGGAGAAGTTCAGCGCCGCCGAGTAGAGCAGCGGCGGCAGTACCACTGTGAGCAGGATGTGCGAATCCAGTTCGGGCGGCTCGAACTCCGGCAGGAAGGACACCGCGCCGCCGATGACGACGATGATCAACGCGGGTTCCAGGCCGCGTCGGTGGGCTATGGCGGTGACCACGATGGCGCCGACGACTACCAGGATCAGTTCCACGCGCCGATTCTCTCGTCAAACGCGGCGCCGCGCCCGCTCACCCCTCAGCGCTGGCAGTGCGGGCACCAGAACAGATTGCGGCCCTCCAGCACCGCAGTGCGGATCGGGGTGTCGCAGACCCGGCACGGCTCGAGCGCCCGGCGGTAGACGTAGGTGCGCGGTCTGCCCTTGCGGTAAGACGGTGCACCGTGATCGTCATCCGGTCGCAGCGTGATGATCCTGCCGCGCCGCACACCGACCTTCATCAGGTCCACCAGATCGGCCCACATCGCATCGAATTCACCTGCGGCGACGGCGATTCCGGTGCGGTAGGGATCGATGCGGTGGCGGTACAGCAGCTCGTTGCGGTAGACGTTGCCGACGCCGGCGAGCACCGTCTGATCCATCAGCAGCGCGCCGATGGGGCGACGGGACTTGGCGATCCGTGCCCATGCGGTGCTCGGATCGGCATCCCGGCGCAGCGGGTCGGGCCCCAATCTCGCCAGGATGTCGGACACCTGGGCCTCGTCGACCACCTCGCAGGCCGTCGGACCGCGCAGATCGGCGCCGTACTCGCTGCTGAAGATGCGCATGCGCACCTGGCCGACCGGATCGGGCGGCGGGTCGCCCGGGGTGAGGGTGAAGTCGTCGAACCGGCCGTACAGCCCCAGGTGGACATGCACGATGCGGCCGCCGTCGTAGTGGTGGAACAGGTGCTTGCCCCAGGCGGTGGCACCGGTGAAAGTGCGACCGTCCACCATCGCGGCACCGTCGGCGAACCTGCTCTGCGGGCTGCTCACCCGCATGCGGCGGCCCTTGTAGCGCTTCTGGTGCAACCGGGCCAGCCGGTGCAGCGTGTGCCCCTCAGGCATCGCTACTCCGGCGCCCCCGGCACCGGCGGGGGGACGTGCGTCTGCTCGTACCGGGAGAGGATGTCGATGCGGCGCTGGTGCCGATCGGCCTCCGACCACGGCGTGGTGACGAAGGCGTCGACGATCGCGAGCGCCTCCTCGCGGGTGTGCATCCGACCGCCGATGCCGATCACCTGAGCGTTGTTGTGCTGGCGGGCCAGCGATGCGGTCTCGGTGCTCCACGCCAGGGCGCAACGGATGCCGGGCACCTTGTTGGCCGCGATCTGCTCACCGTTGCCCGAGCCGCCGAGCACGATGCCCAGGCTCTCCGGGTCGGCCAGCGTCTTCAGCGCGGCGGCGATGCAGAACGCCGGGTAGTCGTCCTCGGCGTCGTAGCTGTGCGCGCCGCAGTCGATGGGCTCGTGACCGCCGGCCTGCAAATGCTCGATGATCGCCTGCTTGAGTTCGAAACCGGCATGGTCGGCACCGAGGTAGACACGCATGGCGGCCATTGTGGCAGACGCCGGTGTCAAGACACGGTGATGGCGTCCAGCCGCTCCTTGATGAAATCCGAGCAGGTGACCGGTGCCAGCCCGGCCACCCGCCCGACCGGTGGCGCGAGCGGCGTCACGCGGGCGTCGTGGTTGGCCTCGTAGAAGTAGATCAGCGAGACGAGGTCCTCTTCGGGGGCGTGCGGTTGAGGCGGCAGGACGCGGTGCCGGCCCGACGGCCAGCGCCGCCCGCTCCAGTACTCGAGCAGGTCGCCGATGTTGACGGTCAGCGCGTCCGGGTCGTAGGGCGCGTCGGTCCAGCCGTCGGCCTCCGAGTAGATCTGCAGGCCGCCTGCACCGGGTTCGCGATCGAGGATGGTGACAGTGCCGAAGTCGGTGTGCGGACCGATCCGGAACTGGCCCGGCTCGGGCTCGCCGACCACGCTCACCGGCGGGTAGTGGTTGATGTTCATCGTCCACGTCGGCCGGTCGGCCAGCATCGCGAACGGGTTGTCCGGCAACTTCAGTGCGTGGGCGAACAACGCGAGCAACTCGTCGGCCACCCGCCGCACCGCGTCGGTGTAGGCGGTCACCAGGGCGCGCAGCGCGGCCACCTCGGCCGGCCAGACGTTGGGCGCGAACCAGATCCGATCGACGTCGGGATCGCCGGTCCGCGTCTCCGCGCCGAGGCTGAAGCTCTCCTTGAGGTCCGGCGGCGTCTCGGTGCCCTCGGCGTAGCCGTTGGCCTCGGCGCCGGGGCCGATCCAGCCGTGCCCGCCCACCGGCACCGCATAGCGCTGCTTGACCGTCACCGGCTGGGCGAAGAAGGCGCGGGCGGCGGCACGGACGCGGGCCGCCAGTGCGGCGTCCACGCCGTGACCGGTGACCAGGATGAAACCGGCGCGCTGCAGGCTGTCGTCGACGTCGGCGGCCACCCGTCGGGCACCCGAACCGCCCGCGCGCCAGCGGGAGAGGTCAACGGTGGCAATCGAACTCACTGCGCAACTCCGATGTCTTCATTCCAGAGACCGGGTTGGGCGGCGATGAAGTCGCGCATCATGTCCGCACAGCGGTCGTCGTCGAGGACGGTGACCGACACACCGTACTCGGCCAGCCACCCGTGGCCGCCGGAGAACGTGCGGGCTTCACCGATCAGCACCGCGCCTATGTTGAACTGCCGTACCAGTCCGCTGCAGTACCAGCACGGCGACAGCGTGGTCACCATCACCGTGGACCGGTAGTCACGCTGTCGGCCCGCGGCCCGGAAGGCGTCGGTCTCGGCGTGGATGGAGGGATCGTCCTCCTGCACCCTTCGGTTGTGTCCGCTGCCCAGCAGTGTGCCGTCCACCCCGAACAGCGCCGCACCGATCGGGATCCCGCCCTCGGCAAGCCCCTGCCGCGCTTCACGGTAGGCGACCTCCAGCATGTCCTGCGGTGCTGTCATACCGCGATACGCTCCGCGGCGATACGGGCGCGGCACATCAGCAGATAGCAGCCGCCGGCCAGCAGGAAACCGACATAGAACGTGACGTCGCCGAGCGCGGGCAGCTCGCGTGCGGCGAAGCCGACGAACTTCTGCTGGTTGCAGAACAGCAGCACCGACACGACGAGTCCGATGCCGAACGACAGCAGGCCGGGCCAATTGGTGTACGAACGGTCGTAGAGGAATCCGGCCACCCGCTGGCCGCGGCGCAGGTACTGGTCGGCGAACACCACTCCCAGCCACGGGCCGATCCAGTAGGCGATGATCAGCAGGAACGCCTCGTAGCTGTGCGCCGCGTCGGGCAGTGCCCACCACGCGACGAGGAACCCGGCCACGCCGAAGAACACCGTCACCAGCGCGCGGGCGATGTGCGGCGGCAGCTTGATCCCGATGGTCACGAAAGCCATTGCGCCCGAATAGACGTTGATCGAGTTCGCCGCGATCGCGCCGGTCGCGATGGCCAGCAGCGTGGCACCGGCCAGCCATCCTGCGAGCGGGGCCGTGAAGGAGGCGGTGGGGTCCCCCAGTGCGTCACCGGCGCCGATGGTGACCGAGGCGGCGCCGACGCTCATCAGCCCGATGCACCCGAGGAACAGCCCGGCGGAGGCGAAGGACCCGGTCCGTCGGGTCGATACGCTCGCCGGCAGATACCGCGTGTAATCGGCCGCGTACGGCGTCCATCCCGCCGCATAGCCGAAAGCCGTTCCGACGGTGAGCAGGAAGCCGCCCGTGCCGCCGACACCGCCCGCGGCCGCGGGTGCGCCGAGGTCGGCCTGCCAGAAGATGACCACCGAGGTGACCGCGAAGATCACCGCGAGCAGCGGGAACGTCCAGCGTTCGAATGCCTGCACCAGGTTGTGGCCGAAGAATGCCAGCCCGGTCTGCAGCAGAACGATGATGACCAGTCCCACCAAGGGCCCGAAGCCGAACAGGGTGGACAACGCGTAGGCGCCGCTGACGCTGTTGGTGGCGAACCAGCCCACCCCTGCGGTGATCGACATCAGCACCGCGGGTATGGCGTTGCCGCGGAAGCCGAAGGCCAACCGGCCCAGCACCATCTGCGGCACCCCGTGCAGCGGCCCGCGGGCGGACAGGAAGTAGTGCGCGACGGCGCCGAGGCCGGTGCCGAGGGCGAGACCGGCGACCGCCTGCCAGAACGTCATGCCGTATGCGGCGACGGCGAGCACGCCGACGAACACCGTCGCGAACTCGAGATTCGGCGACGCCCAGGTCCAGAACAACTGGCTGGGCTTGCCGTGCCGATCGGCATCGGCGATGGCCTCGTTGCCGCCGGGTTCGACGGCCACCACCCGGTCACGGTAGGTGCCGTCGGACTGTTCGAGGGTGTCGGCGGGTTCGGCGACTGTCATCGGTCAACGGTGGGGTCGGATGCGTTGGACCGCAACCGGAGTAAACGCAATCGAAACAATTGAGATCGGTGCGGGGTCAGCAGCCCCCGCAGCCACCGCCGCCGCCGAACCGGCTCCATATCGATCACGCCGCGACAAGCCCTGCGCATACAGTGAGAAGATGCGGCGGCGACGGGTGGACCCGACGGCCCGGGCGCGCAGTGCGGTGGCCCGGCTCGAGCTGCCTCCGGCGGTGTTCAAGACCTGTCCGTGGCAACCCCGCGAATTGGTCGAGACGGGTTTGCGGCAGTGGTTGCGCTGTTGCGCCGCCGCGTTGCGCGACGACCAGGTGATCGGTATGCCATCGCATGCTGCCGACGAGGCGTGGCACGGCTTCATCCTCTGCACCGCAAGGTATTCGGCGTTCTGCGAGGAGGCATACGGCCGCTTCCTCCATCACCACCCCGAGGGCGGCGGCCCACCGGATGCGCGTCACGACTCACTCGGCGATCAGTTGCGCCGCACCGTCGTCGCATGGTCGATGGTCGCCGACCCCGGCGAACAGTGCGTGCTGTGGGACCTGGACCGCCGCGTCGGCGTGTCCGAACCCTGGGGCCTCGACCCCGGCCGGGTCACCGAGATCGAGGCCGCCGTCGCCGGGCTACGTTGACGGTCAGTCGAACTCCGGCGCCCCGGTGCGGGTGCGCTTGAGCTCCCAGAAGTGCGGGTAGGACGCGAAGATCACCGACGCGTCCCACAACTTGCCTGCCTCTTCACCGCGCGGGATGCGGGAGAGCACCGGACCGAAGAACGCGACACCGTTGATGTGGATGGTCGGGGTGCCGACGTCCTCGCCCACGGCGTCCATCCCCTCGTGATGGCTGGTGCGCAGCGCCTCGTCGTACTCCTCGCTGTTCGCGGCCTCGGCGAGCTCGGCCGGGAGTCCGACCTGCTCGAGCGACTTGGCGATCACGTCGTCGAAGTCCTTGTTGCCCTCGTTGTGGATCAGCGTGCCCATCGCGGTGTACAGCGGGCGCAGGATCTCGCGTCCCTTGAGCTGCTCGGCGGCGATGGCCACCCGAACCGGTCCCCAGGCCTTCTTCATCATCTCGAGGTATTCCTCGGGCAGGTCGCGCCCTTCGTTGAGCACGGCGAGGCTCATCACCCGGAAGTCGACCTGGATGTCACGCACCTTCTCGACCTCGAGGATCCAGCGGGAGGTGATCCAGCACCACGGGCAGAGCGGGTCGAACCAGAATCCAGCGACATCTTTCCCGGCCATTGACAGTCCTCTCGGTTTTTCACGGGTGCACTCCGCTCAACACAACTGAGCTCGTCTCGCCGGTGTTCCCCTCGGCGGCGATCAGCATGCATTGCGGTCCGCCGGCCACGGCGACGCGCATTGGCGGGTGAATCTTGACCGAAGCGTGTTGTTGTTGTGACTGAAGTAAACCAGTGTTGCTCGAGTACACGGAGCGGCCTCGACCGGACTCCTCACCCCAGGACGAGGAGCAGCGATGCCGGCAGCAGTCAATCGACGTTGGGCGCTGCTCGGCGCCTCCGCGCTGGTCGCAGGAGCCGCCGTGTTCGCACCGCCGGCCGCGGCCGACCCGGTCGACGACGCCTTCCTCACCGCGCTCAACCGCGCCGGAGTGGGCCACGGCAACCCCGCCGACACCGTCGAACTCGGCAAGCGGGTGTGCCCGATGCTGGTGGAACCCGGCAAGAATTTCGCGAAGGTGGTCTCGGTCGTCCGCAACGACGGCGTCCCACCGGAAATGGCCGCGTTCTTCGCAGGCATCGCCATCCAGATGTACTGCCCGTCGATGATGTCGAAGGTGGGCACCGGCAGCTTCCTCGGCTGGTTGGGGAACACCGGTCTGCGGTGAGGCCACCGCGCGCTGACCCTGCCAAGCGCTCTGCCCCGACCCTCCGTCGCCGCGCACACTAGGGTTGGCGGTCGTGGCACTCCCCAATCTGACCCGCGATCAGGCCGCCGAGCGCGCCGCCCTCGTCACGGTGAACTCCTACCGCATCGCCCTCGACCTCACCGACGGTGACGGCAAACCCGGCGAGCGCACCTTCCGCTCGGTGACCACCGTCGAGTTCGACGCGCTGGCCGGCGCCGACACCTACCTCGACCTGGCCGCCGACACGGTCCGCGGCGCCACCCTCAACGGCCGGGACCTCGACGTCTCGGGCTACGACGAGTCCACCGGCATCGCGCTGACGGGGCTGGCCGAGCACAACGTCGTGGTGGTCGACGCCGACTGCCGCTACTCCAACACCGGTGAGGGCCTGCACCGTTTCGTCGATCCGGTGGACGGCGAGGTGTACCTGTACTCGCAGTTCGAGACCGCCGACGCGAAGCGGATGTTCGCGTGCTTCGACCAGCCCGACCTCAAGGCCACCTTCGACGTCACGGTGACCGCACCGGCGCACTGGGAGGTGGTGTCGAACGGCGCCCTGGAGGCCACCCGCGACGACGGCGCGTCGAAGACGCACAGCTACGTGACGACGCCGCGGATGAGCACCTACCTGGTGGCGTTGATCGCCGGGCCGTACGCCCGCTGGGACGACCTCTACCGCGACGAGCACGGCGAGATCCCGCTCGGACTGTTCTGCCGGCGGTCACTCGGCGAGTTCATGGACGCCGAGCGGCTGTTCACCCAGACCAAGCAGGGGTTCGGCTTCTACCACCGCAACTTCGGCGTGCCCTATGCCTTCGGCAAGTACGACCAGCTCTTCGTGCCGGAGTTCAACGCGGGCGCGATGGAGAACGCCGGCGCGGTGACGTTCCTCGAGGACTACGTGTTCCGCAGTAAGGTCACCCGCGCGTCTTACGAACGGCGCTGCGAGACGGTGCTGCACGAGATGGCGCACATGTGGTTCGGCGACCTGGTGACCATGCAGTGGTGGGACGACCTGTGGCTCAACGAGTCCTTCGCGACGTTCGCCTCCGTGCTGTGCCAGGCCGAGGCCACCGAATTCACCGAGGCGTGGACGACGTTCGCCAACGTCGAGAAGTCCTGGGCCTACCGGCAGGACCAGTTGCCCTCGACGCATCCGGTCGCCGCCGACATCCCCGATCTGCACGCGGTCGAGGTCAACTTCGACGGCATCACTTACGCCAAGGGCGCCAGCGTGCTCAAGCAGCTCGTCGCCTACGTCGGGCTGGAATCCTTCCTCGCCGGCCTGCGTGACTACTTCCGCGATCACGCGTTCGGCAACGCCACGTTCGGCGATCTGCTGGGCGCGCTGGAGAAGTCGTCGGGCCGTGACCTGTCCGGCTGGGGCAGGCAGTGGCTCAAGACCACTGGGCTCAACACGCTACGAGCCGACTTCGACCTCGACGCCGACGGACGCTTCACCCGCTTCGCCATCGACCAGAGCGGCGCCGCTCCGGGCGCCGGCGAGACCCGCGTGCACCGGCTCGCGGTCGGTGTGTACGACGATGACGAGGTCACCGGCAAGCTGGTGCGGGTGCACCGCGAGGAACTCGACATCGAGGGTCCGACGACGGACGTACCTGCGCTGCAGGGCGTTTCGCGGGGCAAGCTGATCGTCGTCAACGACGACGACCTGACCTACTGCTCGCTGCGGCTCGACCCGGATTCGTTGCAGACCGTGCTCACCCGCATCGCCGACATCGGCGAACCGCTGCCGCGCACCCTGGCGTGGTCGGCCGCATGGGAGATGACCCGCGAAGCCGAGCTGAAGGCCCGCGACTTCGTCGCCCTGGTGATGAGCGGCCTGCACGCCGAATCCGAGGTGGGCGTGGCCCAGCGTCTGGTGCTGCAGGCGCAGACGGCGCTGAACTCCTACGCCGACCCGGCGTGGGCGAGCGCCGACGGGTGGCCCGCCTTCGGCGACCGGCTGCTGGACCTGGCGCGTGAGTCGGCTCCGGGGTCGGACCACCAGCTGGCGTTCGTGAACGCGCTGTGCGCGTCGGTGCTGTCGCGCAACCACGTCGCCGTGCTGGCCACACTGCTCGACAACGAGCCCGCAGCGGTCAACCTGCCGGGCCTGGTCATCGACACCGATCTGCGTTGGCGGATCGTCACCGCGCTGGCCGCCAGCGGCGATCTGGACGCCGACGGCGTGGAGACCCCGTTCATCGACGCCGAGGCCGAGAACGACCCGACCGCCGCGGGCAGGCGCAACGCCGCCGCGGCAGCTGCGGCCCGTCCGCAGACCGCCGTGAAGGACGCTGCTTGGCAACAGGTGGTCGAGGACGACACGCTGGCCAACATCACCGCCCGCGCCATCATCGGCGGCTTCGTGCGGCCCGGCCAGCGGGAACTGCTGGCGCCGTTCACGCAGCGCTACTTCGACGCGATCTCCGGGGTGTGGGAGCGGCGGTCCAGCGAGGTCGCCCAGACCGTGGTCGTCGGGCTGTATCCGGCGTCGGACATCAGTCAGGAGGCGATCGACGCGGCCGACCGGTTCCTCGCCGGGGACGTGCCGCCCGCGCTGCGCCGGCTGGTGATCGAAGGCCGTGCCGGTGTCGAGCGTGCCCTGCGGGCCAGGCGGTTCGACGTCGGCTGACGCTACATCCGTGAATAGCGGGTGAGCGTCAGGCTGTACAGCCCGTACGCGCCGAAGCCGACGGCCGCGCCGATGAGCAGCATCGTGCCGGCCTGCGTCGCACCCAGCGCCTTGACCGCGGCATCGAGCCCGGCCGCCTTCGAGGGGTCGGCGTCGACGGCGGCGACCACCAGCAGCACCCCCGCGATGGCGAGGACAATTCCCTCGGCGACATAGCCGCACAGGCCGAGGACGACGATCAGCGGGCTGACGGGACCGGTCAGGTCGGCGAGGAAGCGCCGCGATGCGCCCTTGTAGGCGTAGTAGCCGCCGATGACGGCGACGACGATGCCGGTCACGATCAGCGCGGTCTGGCCCGGCACGGTGTGCATCAGGCGGGAACTGATGCCGGTGTTCTGGTCGCGGCTCGACTCGCGGTCGCCTGCGGCGAACCGGACAGCGGTGACCATGACGCCGCAGTAGACGAGCAGCAGCCCGAAAGCTTTCAGCCGGTTCAGCTTTCCCGCGTCGTCACGATCGGGGTCGTGACTCTCGGCGGGGTGCAGGCCGATCAGCGACTCGGCGAGCCGCCACATCATCAGCGGCACCAGCGCCACCACGATGACCCACAGCGCGATCGCACCGCCGCGGGTCTCCGCGACCGTCGCCAGCGCGCCCGAGGGGTCGGCGTCGCCGCGGTGGCCGAGGGCGATCCGCACGATGACGTAGGCGATCAGCAGGTGCAGCAGTCCGCTGACGACATACCCCGACCGGGCCGCGGTCTGCAGCCCGTCATGGCGGGTGGCCCTGTGGACCACCGAACCTCGCCGCATCGATCACCTCTCCGCGGCAGCGCACGCGCCCGCGGGCCAGCGATACCCGTTGCGGCCAGCGCGAAAACAGCCGGTGAGCGTGCGCGTTCTGCTGCTTCTCCACGGCGTGTCCTACTCAGACACGCACGCTCGCGGGAGAGGCGGCGGCAGGTCAGCGGGGCGAGACGCCGGCCGTCAGCACGCGCACCGCGCTGATCAGGCCGTCAATCAGGTTGCCGTCCTTGAACGACGCCGCGGCGGCGGACACTCCGAGCGGCGCGGCGCCCTCGATGCCGCGGCCCTTGACCTTCGAGCCGTACACCACCTCGATGGCGTGCTGATCCGGCGAGACGGCCAGCAGCACGGCGTTGTCGGGCGTCGGCACCTTCGCCAGGAGTTCGCGCGCCGTCGCCGCGGTGTCCGCGCCGAGATCGCCGATGTAGACCGCGAAACGCGCCTTGGCCGCCCGCGAGCCGTACTTCAGGGCGTCGTCGAGCACCACCAGGTCCTTCAACGGGAACGGGTAGTGCACCGACAGCTCACCGGGCTCGGTCACCCCGGACAGGCGTCCGCTCGAGGTCAGCGCCCAGCCGTGGGGAAGGTCGAGTTCACCGCGCGTGACGGGCGCGATCTCACCACTTGCCACTTGCGCCGCCTCCTACCGTCAGGTGATCGCCGTGTCCACCGTGTCCGTGGTCGGCAGGTTCTTCGGCCGCCCACAGGATCGGCGCATGCGTCCACGGCTCGGACATCTTGTATGTCGCCGGGTGAGGACCCTTGCCGCGCCAGATCAGCAGGGCCAGCACGGCGGTCAGTCCCACCGGCACCAGGACGAACAGAGAGTGCATCAGCGGTGTGCTCACGAGCAAACCGTATCCCACACCGGCTTCAGGCCGCGCCCTCACCCAGGTATCGCATCCACGCCGGATCGAGTTCCTTCACCGACGACAGCAGACGCCAGTGCTGACCCTTCGGCGGCAGCGGCGTCGACCTCAGGCTCCAGCCCAGTTCGGTGAGCAGATGGTCGGCCTTGCGGTGATTGCACTCCGAACAGGCCGCCACGCAGTTCTCCCAGGAGTGGTCGCCGCCGCGGCTGCGCGGGATCACGTGGTCGACGGTGTCGGCCTTCGCGCCGCAGTAGGCGCAGCGGAAGCGGTCACGGTGCATCAGCGCCGCCCGGGTCATCGGGATGCGGGCGCGGTACGGCACCCGTACGAAGCTGCGCAACCGGATCACCGAGGGCACCACGATGGTGCGGGTGGCCGAGTGGATCACCGGCCCGGAGGGGTCGTCGTGGACCACGTCGGCCTTGCCGCACATCAGCATGATCACCGCCCGGCGCATGGGCAGGGCGGTCAGCGGCTCGTAGGTCGAGTTCAGCAGCAGTACCCGGCGGCGGCCCCACACCGAGGCTTCGCGGACGACGGGAGCGGAGGTCTCGACACTGTGCAGGGCGCGCGTCGGCGCAGTCGTGGTCGCGGACCCTGTGGGACCCGCCGCGGTTCCGGGACTCCGGTGACCGCGGCTTTTCTTGCGCTGCGCCATTCGTCCTCCGAGGAGATAGTCCACCATGGATCGTCGCCGATCGCACGACAATTCTGCGAGTGTTCGCAGGTCAGTCCGGTGAATTCCGGGTGACATCACCGGCTGACCGGCTCAAACAGGCCAGGGGCCACAATGGACGCGTGACGCAACCACAACGCTCGTTCTACGACGAAGTCGGTGGCCACGAGACCTTCCACGCCCTGGTGCGGCGGTTCTACGAGCTGGTCCGCGACGACGAGATCCTGCGCCCGCTCTACCCCGAGGACGAGCTCGACGCCGCCGAGGTGCGGCTGCGGATGTTCCTCGAGCAGTACTGGGGCGGCCCCCGGACGTACTCCGACCAGCGCGGCCACCCGCGGCTGCGGATGCGGCACGCGCCGTTCCGGATCGGGTTCATCGAACGCGACGCCTGGCTGCGCTGCATGCACACCGCCGTCGCGGAGATCGACTCGAACACCCTCGACGACACCCACCGCGGGGAGCTGCTGGCCTACCTGGAGATGGCGGCGCAGAGCATGGTCAACTCGTCGTTCTGAGCGGCACCGGCGCGACGTCGGCACAATTGATGCAATGACCGAGAGTGCGGCGACCGAGCAACGGCCCTGGTGGTCCCGAGCGGTGTTCTATCAGGTGTATCCGCGGTCGTTCGCCGACAGCGACGGCGACGGCATCGGCGACCTGGACGGGGTCACCGCTCGACTCGACCATCTGCAGCGCCTCGGCGTCGATGCGATCTGGCTGAACCCGGTCACCGTCTCCCCCATGGCCGACCACGGCTACGACGTCGCCGACCCCCGCGACGTCGACCCGCTCTTCGGCGGCATCGACGCACTGGACCGGCTGGTCGAGGCGGCGCACAGCCGCGGCATCAAGGTCACCATGGACCTGGTGCCCAACCACACCAGCTCGGCGCACCCGTGGTTCCAGGCCGCGCTGGCGTCGAGTCCCGGCAGCGAGCAGCGGGCCCGCTACCTGTTCCGCGACGGCAGCGGCCAGGACGGCCTGCACCCGCCCAACAACTGGGTGTCGGTGTTCGGCGGTCCGGCGTGGACCCGGGTGGTCGAGGCCGACGGCAATCCGGGTCAGTGGTATCTGCACTTGTTCGACGCCGAACAGCCCGACCTCAACTGGGACAACCCCGAGGTGTTCGACGACCTGGAGAAGACGCTGCGATTCTGGCTCGAACGCGGTGTCGACGGGTTCCGCATCGACGTCGCACACGGCATGTCCAAACCGGCCGACCTGCCCGACATGACGAGCGCCGAGAACAAGCTGCTCTCCGACACCGAGCGCGATCCGCGCTTCAACCACTCCGGTGTGCACGACATCCACCGCGGCATCCGGGCGGTCCTCGACGAGTACCGGGACGCGGTCGCCGTCGGCGAGGTCTGGGTGTACGACAACGCCGAGTTCGCCGCCTACCTGCGGCCCGACGAGCTGCACCTGGGCTTCAACTTCCGGCTGGTGCGCGCGGAGTTCGACGCCGCCGAGATCCGCGACGCGATCGAGAACTCGCTGGCCGCGGTGGCACTGCAGAACGCGACGCCGACCTGGACGCTGTCCAATCACGACGTCGACCGCGAGGTCACCCGCTACGGCGGCGGCCCGGTCGGGCTGGCGCGGGCGAAGGCCATGGCGCTGGTGATGCTGGCGCTGCCCGGCGCGGTGTTCGTCTACAACGGCGAGGAGCTGGGCCTGCCCAACGTCGAGCTGCCCGACGAGGTGCTGCAGGATCCCGTGTGGCTACGTTCCGGCGGCACCGAACGCGGCCGTGACGGCTGCCGCGTGCCCATGCCGTGGTCGGGTGAGGCGCCGCCGTTCGGGTTCTCCGAGTCGGCCGACACATGGCTGCCCATCCCGCCGGAATGGTCGGAGCTCACGGTGGAGAAGCAGTCCGCCGACGACGAGTCGACGTTGGCGTTCTTCACCGCGGCCCTCCGATTGCGGAACGAGAGGACCGAATTCGACGGCTGGTCGGTCGAGTGGCTGGAGTCGGCGCCCGACACCCTGGCGTTCCGGTTGCCGGGCGGCCTGCGCTGCGTCCTCAACGCCGGCGCGGAGCCGACGGCGTTGCCCGACGGTGAGCTGCTGTTCGCGAGCGCACCGCTCGTGGCCGGTGCGCTGCCGCCCGACGCGGCGGCCTGGCTGGTCTGAGTTCTTCCTGCCGAGCGCTCAGCGCAGGACGAGGGCGGGATCGCCGCGGCGGCGGTAGACCGATCCGTACCGGGCGTCGATGCGCAGCCACGTCGGCAGCGCGCGGACCCGGACGATCTCGTCGGCGGCCACCGCCTCCCCCGACGGTGGCAGGAATCCCATTGCCGTCAGGGCGAACACGCACCGCATCGGGATGCCGACACTGTCGTCGGCCGAACTGACCGCCACCACCTCCTGGTCGAGCAGCGAGGCAGGCGGGCCGTGGGCGCCGCTGTGCTCCTTGGCGAGTTCGGCTCCGCGTGCCGCCAACTCGAGCACCGCGCGGGCGGGGACGTCGTCGAGATGGACGAAGCCGCTGTCGGGCGGCAGCCCGCCCCGCCACGCCGAGTCCATCGGGAACCCGGTGTCGACGAACCCGTCGGCGCCCGCCGCACTCAACCCGTGAGCGAGCGCGTCGGCGCCCGCACTGAGGTCTGCGGGCCGTGTCCGGCCGGCGACCACCCGGCTGGCCAGCACGTCGAAACCGGTTGCCACCCAGGCGACGATGTGATCCTGCGAGCGTTCCCGCAACCGGATGACGGCGGCTTCGTCGAGGCGCAGCGCACGGTCGACGAAGATGGCGAGGTCGTCGCGGTGCCGGGCGTCATGGAGCCAGATGCCGCGTTCCTGCACAGTCATCGCAGATAGCGTTGCAGGTAATCCCTCTGCGCGCCGGTCAGGCGCTCGAGCCGTTGCTCCTGGATGTGCACGGCAGCGAGCTGGGTGTCGGCGATCACCGCCGGCTTGGAGTCGGGCGCGGCGCCGACGGAGCGGACCTCGTAGCCCACGGTGAAGTCCACCGCCCGAACGCGTTTCGACCACATCGTCACCTGCAGCGGCGAGTCGATCAGCCGCAACTGGGCCTTGTAGGCGATGTTCACGTCGGCGATCAGCAGTCCGATCGTCGTGATGTTGTCGCCGAAAGGCTCGCGCAGGAAGGGGATCCGCGCCTCCTCCAGCAGGGTGACCATGGTGGCATGGTTGATGTGCTGGTACATGTCGATGTCCGACCAGCGCACATGCACCGGTGCGGTGAACCCTACGGCCGTCATCCGGCTCCTGTTCCGCTCGTGCGAGTCATGCTGCGGATCTGGCGGGCCGCCACCGACAGCGTGGCCAGATCGCGCTCGTCGTCCTCGTAGATCTCGGTGAGCGTGCGCCGCGCCCGCGCCACCCGCGAACTGTTCGTCGCCTCCCACTCGGCGATCTTCTCCTCGCCGTTCTCCTCGACCTCGCCGACGGCGAGCACGTCGAAGCACAACGCCCGCAGCGAACCGTAGAGGTCGTCCCGGATCGCCAACCGCGCCAACGAATGCCAGCGGTCGCCGCGCGGCAGCTGCGAGACGGCGGTGAGCAGTGCGTCGGTGTTGAGGTGGTCCATCAGGGCGAAATAAGTGTCGGCGACCTCGGCGGGTTCACGGTCGGCGATGTCGGCGATGTCGATGATGTCGAGCAGGCTGAACTGGTACAGCCCGCTGGCCACGATGTAGGCCAGGTCCTCCGAGGCGCCGTTGCGGCAGAAGTCGGCGGCCTCCTTGTCGACGATGGCCTCGTCGTCGCCGCGCAGCCACTCCCGCATGCGCGGCGTGAGCGACTCGACCTTCTTGGCGAACCGGTTGATCTCCGCGCCGACCGCCAGCGGCTGCGGGCGGTAGTTGAGCAGCCACCGGCCTGCGCGGTCGACGAGCCGGCGCAGATCGAGCGTCATCCGGTCGGACACCGAGACCGGCAGGTCGGTGGCGCGGATCTGCCGCCACACCTCGCCGATCCGGAAGATCTGGTTGGTGGCGACGAAACTGCGCACCGCGTCGGTCGGCCCGACCCCGGCGTCCTCGGTGATGCGGTAGGCGTAGGTGATGCCGCTGGTGTCGACGAGATCGTTGACGAGCATCGTGGTGACGATCTCGCGGCGCAGTTCGTGGTTGCGGATGTCGGCGCCGTAGCGCTCCCGCAGCGTCGTCGGGAAGTACGTCGGCAGCCTCGACGCGAAGACCTCCTGGTCGGGCAGGTCGCCGGCCAGCAGGTCGTCCTTGAGCGCCAGCTTGACGTGTGCCATCAGGGTGGCGAGTTCCGGTGAGGTCAGGCCGATCCCGGCCTCCAGCCGCCTGCGGATCTCCTTCTCCGACGGCAGCGCCTCCAGTTCGCGGTTGAGCCCCTTGTCGGCGACGAACTCCTTGATCATCCGGGCGTGCACGGGCAGCAGGCTGGCGGCGTTGGCGCGGCTGGTGCCCATCAGATCGTTCTGGTCCTCGTTGTCCGCCAGCACCAGCCGACCGACCTCGTCGGTCATCGACAGCAGCAGATCGGTGCGGTCGGCGGGGTCGACCTTGCCCGCGGTGACCAGCGAGTCGATCAGGATCTTGATGTTGACCTCGTGGTCCGAGCAGTCGACACCGGCGGAGTTGTCCAGCGCATCGGTGTTGATCCGCCCGCCGGCGAGGTCGTATTCGATGCGTCCCAGCGAGGTCACCCCGAGGTTGCCGCCCTCGCCGATCACCTTGGCGCGCACCTGGTTCCCGTTGACCCGCACCGGGTCGTTGGCCCGGTCGCCGACGTTGGAGTCGGCCTCGGTCTCGGCCTTGACGTAGGTGCCGATGCCGCCGTTGAACAGCAGGTCGACCGGGGCCCTGAGGATCGCCTTGATCAGCTCGGGCGGCGACATCTCCTCGGCGTCACCCTCGATGCCGAGAGCGGCCCGCACCTGCGGGCTGACCGGTATCGACTTCTGCTGTCGCTGATAGACACCGCCGCCCTCGCTCAGCAGTGAGGTGTCGTAGTCCTCCCACGACGAGCGCGGCAGGTCGAACAACCGCTTGCGTTCGTCGAACGACGACGCCGCGTCCGGGTCCGGATCGAGGAACACGTGCCGGTGGTCGAACGCCGCGAGCAGCCGGATGTGCTTCGACAGCAGCATGCCGTTGCCGAACACGTCTCCACTCATGTCGCCGACACCGACGACGGTGAAGTCCTCGCTCTGGGTGTCGACCCCCATCTCGCGGAAGTGCCGTTTGACCGACTCCCACGCGCCCTTGGCGGTGATGCCCATCGCCTTGTGGTCGTAGCCCACCGACCCGCCGGAGGCGAAGGCGTCGCCCAGCCAGAAGTCGTAGGAGCCTGCGACCTCGTTGGCGATGTCGGAGAAGGTGGCGGTGCCCTTGTCGGCGGCCACCACCAGGTAGGCGTCGTCTCCGTCGCGTCGGATGACCTCGGGCGGGGTGACCACCTGGCCGCTGGCCTTGTCGACGTTGTCGGTGACGTCGAGCAGTCCGCTGATGAACAGCCGGTAGCAGGCGATGCCCTCGTTGCGCTGCGCGTCCCGGTCGGCGGCGGCGTCACCGGTCAGGTCCGGCGGCTGCTTGACGACGAAACCGCCCTTGGCGCCGACCGGGACGATGACGGCGTTCTTCACCGCCTGCGCCTTGACCAGGCCGAGGATCTCGGTGCGGAAGTCCTCCCGCCGGTCCGACCAGCGCAGACCGCCGCGCGCGACGTGCCCGAACCGCAGGTGCACGCCCTCCACCCGGGGTGAGTACACAAAGATCTCGAATTTCGGTCTGGGCAGCGGCAATTCGTCGATCAGGCGTGGATTCAGCTTGACCGCCAGCACGTTCTGCGCGCGCGCCGACTCCGCCGCGGTGACGAAGTAGTTGGTGCGCAGCGTCGCTTCGATCATCGACGCGAACGCCCGCAGCACGCGGTCGGTGTCGAGGCTGACCAGCGCGTCGATGTCGGCGGTGACGGCCGCCGCCGCCTTCTGTGCGTCGCGGCGCTTGTTCGAGCCGTCCTGCCCTTCGGCGGGATTGAACAGCGCCTCGAACAACGTGACGAGTGAGCGTGCGGTGCCGGCGTTGTCGTTGATCACCGACTCGATGTGGGACTGGCTGTACGGGAATCCGGCCTGCCGCAGGTATTTCGCGTACGCCCGCAGGATGACCACCTGCTGCCAGGTCAGGGGGGCGCGCAGCACCAGCTCGTTGAAGCGGTCGACCTCCATGCGGCCGTGCCAGATCGCGGTGACGGCGTCGGCGAAACGGGCCTCCATCGCTTCCTGCTCGGCGCCCCCGGGCGCATCGGGGATGCTGCGGTGCGGCGTCACCCGGAACTGGTAGATCCACACGGCGAGGCCGTCGGCACGTTTCACCGTGAACGGCCGCTCCTCGAGCACCACCACGCCCATCGACTGGAGCATCGGCAGCAACTGGCTCAACGACGCCGACCGGCCGCCCAGATACCAGGTGAGCTGTCCCACCCGGTCCTCGCCGCCCTCGGCGAACACCAGCTTGACCGAATCGTCGTCGAGTTCCTCGATGATCGCGATGTCGTCGATCGCGTCCAGCGGGTCGACGGCCTGCTTGTAGTCCTCGGTGAACGCCGCCGCGTAATGCTCGGCGGTGCCCTGATCGATGGACCCGCTGCGTACAGCGCCCGTCAACCGGTCGGCCCAGGTGCGCGCCGCCTCGGTCAGCAGGTCCTGGATCCGGCTCTCGTTCTCGGGCGAGGTGTCGACGCGGGCGGGTTGCGCCGAATGCGGCAGCCGGACGCTGAAGTGCACGACCGCCCACGGTGACTCGCTCACCCTCGCGGTGTAGTCGATGCTCTCACCGCCCAGTTCGCGAACCAGGATGGCCTGCATCTCCAGCCGGACCGCCGTGGTGTAGCGGTCACGTGGCAGGTACACCAGGCACGACACGAAATGGGCGAGGTGGTCGGCCCGCAGGAACAGCAGCGCACGACGGCGCGAACCCAGTTCCACCACCGCCATCGCCATGTCGAGCAGTTCCTGGGCGCTCAGCGTCAGGAGTTCGGGGCGGGGCACGGTCTGGATGACGTCGAGCAGCAGCTGACCCGGATGGCCGGGGTCGCGTTTGGCCAGCGCCAGCGCCTCGTTCACCCGCCGGCACGCCAGCGGGATCTCGGTCACGTTGGCGTTGAGCGCGGCGACGGTGAACAGGCCGACGAATCGATGCTCGACCGTGTGGGTGTCACCGCCGGAGCCGTCCCGTTCGCGCACGACCACGATGTAGGGGTAGGCGCCGTAACGCAGATAACTGGGGATGGTGGCCTGCGCCAACACCAACAGGTCGTCGGCGGCGGCGAGTTGCGGCAGCACGTCGGTCCGCCGCCGCAGCACGCCGAGCCTGCTGTCGGGGTCGACGGACGCCTGGCCGTCGGTCACCGGGCAGCGCTGGCACCCCAGCAGAACGAAGTGCCCGTCGGCCAGCCAGCGCATCAGCGCGGCGACGTCCTTGCGCTCCGCGCCGGGGAACCGGCCGCCGGAGTCGTCCTCCACCTCGTCGGCCAGGCCGTTCAGCGCGGCCACCATCGCGTCCGCGTCGAGAGCGACCTGCCGGGCGTCGGCCAGGATGTCGGGCAGCAGCCGCTGAGCCTCGGCGAGCGCGTCGCGGTCGGTATCCCCGCTGAGCGCGATGTGCACCCACGCCTCGAGGCCTTCGGTGTCCGATGCGTCCTCGCCGGCGTCCTCGTCGGCCGGCGCGATGTCCTCGAGCTGTCCGTCCGCGTCGCGGCGCACCTGGAACACCGGATTCATGATCGCGCGGTAGGCCACGCCGAGGCGGTGCAGCAGCACGGTCACCGAATCCATCAGCAGCGGAGCGTTTTCGGTGACGATCTGCAGAGCCGGGCCGACGCCGGCGTCGTCGGCGACGGGATGGGTGGCCACGAGCGTCTCGCCCGGTGAACGGCGCAGGCCGAGCCGGTAGTGCGAGTCCACCAGTTCCGGGGACACCGCCTGTTCCGCGGAGGCCGGGTCGTCGGCGCCGGGTTCGGACGACTCGTCGTGAATCCCGCGGAAGGCGGCGACGAACGCGCCGGCCAACCGCTTCGCCGTGTCGGGATCGGGTGTCGCCGTTGCGGGCTGCTCGTCCTGCGCGGCGCCACGTCCCGTCATGCGGATCACTCCTGACTCACACGTGCGCGCCGGCACTGGCACGCACGAGCGACCTTAGTCCGCCCCCGGTCGCTGCGCTCCTGCCCCACCGGGAAGTCGCCCCCCCGGGTGCCCGCGGCCCCGCACGGTGCGATCAGTCGCGTGTCAGCCGGCGGTGGGTCACCCGGTGCGGCCGCGCCGCCTCCGCACCCATCCGCTCGATCTTGTTCTCCTCGTAGCCGCCGAAGTTGCCCTCGAACCAGAACCACTTGGCCTCGTTGTCGTCGTCGCCCTCCCACGCCAGGATGTGCGTGCAGGTGCGGTCGAGGAACCAGCGATCGTGAGAGATCACCACGGCGCAGCCCGGGAAGTTCTGCAGCGCGTTCTCCAGCGAGCTCAGGGTCTCGACGTCGAGGTCGTTGGTGGGCTCGTCGAGCAGGATCAGATTGCCGCCGACCTTGAGGGTGAGCGCCAGGTTCAGCCGGTTGCGTTCACCGCCGGACAAGACGCCCGCCGGCTTCTGCTGGTCGGGTCCCTTGAACCCGAACGCCGACACGTAGGCCCGCGACGGCACCTCGTTCTGCCCGACCTCGATGTAGTCGAGGCCGTCGGAGACCACCTCCCAGACGTTCTTCTTGGGATCGATCTGCGATCGGTTCTGGTCGACGTAGCTCAGCTTGACCGTCTCCCCGACCTTCACAATGCCGCTGTCGGGTTGCTCGAGGCCGACGATGGTCTTGAACAGGGTCGTCTTGCCGACGCCGTTGGGCCCGATGACCCCGACGATGCCGTTGCGTGGAAGCGAGAAGGACAGGTCCTTGATCAGCGTGCGACCCTCGAAGCCCTTGTCGAGGTGCTCGACCTCCACGACCACGTTGCCCAGCCGGGGCGGGGTCGGGATCTGGATCTCCTCGAAGTCGAGCTTGCGCGTCTTCTCCGCCTCGGCGGCCATCTCCTCGTAGCGCTGCAGGCGGGCCTTGTTCTTGGCCTGACGGGCCTTGGCACCCGACCGCACCCAGGCGAGCTCCTCCTGCAGCCGCTTGTGCAGCTTGGCGTCCTTGCGCCCCGAAACGGCGATGCGCTCGGCCTTCTTCTCCAGGTAGGTCGAGTAGTTGCCCTCGTACGGGTACGCGTGGCCGCGGTCGAGCTCGAGGATCCACTCGGCGACGTTGTCGAGGAAGTACCGGTCGTGGGTGACCGCGAGGATGGCGCCCTTGTAGTCGGCGAGGTGGTGTTCGAGCCAGAGCACGCTCTCGGCGTCCAGGTGGTTGGTGGGCTCGTCGAGCAGCAGCAGGTCCGGCTTGGACAGCAGCAGCCGGCACAGGGCCACGCGGCGGCGCTCGCCACCGGAGAGGTGCGTGACGGGCTCGTCGGGCGGCGGGCAGCGCAGTGCGTCCATCGCCTGCTCGAGCTGCGAGTCGATGTCCCACGCGTCGGCCGCGTCGAGCTCCTCCTGCAGCGTGCCCATCTCCTCCATGAGCTCGTCGGTGTAGTCGGTGGCCATCAGCTCGGCCACCTCGTTGTACCGGTTGAGCTTGCCCTTGATCGCGACGCCGGCCTCGACGTTCTCGCGGACGGTCTTGTCCTCGTCGAGCTGCGGCTCCTGCATCAGGATGCCGACCGACGCGCCGGGCGCCAGGTAGGCGTCGCCGTTGTTGGCCTGGTCGAGGCCGGCCATGATCCGCAAGACGCTCGACTTGCCGGCCCCGTTCGGGCCGACGACGCCGATCTTGGCTCCCGGGAGGAAGTTCAGGTTGACGTCGTCAAGGATCACCTTGTCGCCGTGCGCCTTGCGGACCTTCCGCATCGTGTAGATGAATTCGGCCATGCCGGGGTTGTGCCTTTCGGTTGGCGGGTGATGCTCGCGGACCATCCTAGGCGTGGCCGGATGGCGCTAGGCGGTCAGTGGCAGCGGGTCGGAGTCGTCTGCCGCGGTGCCGGCCGGGTCGCTGTCGGTGATGTCGCTGTCGGCGGTGTCGTTGTCGGCGATGTCACCGTCAGCGGCGGGCGCCGGCTGGTCGTCGGTCGTGGTGTCGGGGTGCCGTCGGCTCTCGATCCGCGCGATGCACCGGGACAGATCGGGCCCCACCGAGGTGGCGCGCACTTCGGTCGAGGTCCGGCGCACACCTTCTTTGTCCTCGTACTCGCTGGTGTACACCTGTCCAACAACGATGACGGCGTCTCCCTTCCCGAGGGCGGCGCCGACGCCGGTCACCAGCTTGCCCCAGCAGCTGACGCTGACGAACAGCGAGTTGCCCGGCTCCCACTCGCCCCCGGCGGTACGCCTGCGCGAGTTGCTGGCCACCCGGAACCGGATGACCTCCTGCTCACCGGCCCGGTGCCGGACCGGGTTGGTGACGATGTTGCCGACGACGGTGATCGGTGTCTCGAACATTCGATGTGTCCTTTCGCTCCACTGGTGCGGCGGGCACCTGTGCGTCGCCGCTGCAGCCATTGACTGCGACGGCACCGACGGGACGGGCGCTGGTGACGCCGGTGCGCGACGCCCTGTGGATGAAGCCGGGACTGTGGATCGTGTCGGCCGGCGGCCGGTCAGCGGCTCTCGCGGCGGGCCAGTTCGGCCAGCATCGCGTTGTATGCGGCCAGGTCGGCGTCGTCGTCACGGTCCGCTGCGCGGTCGAGCCGCGTAGCGGTGCGCTGGTCGCTGCGCCGCCACTGGATCAGCAGGGCGATCATCACCAGCACCAGCGGTATCTCGCCGGCGGCCCACGCGACGCCGCCGCCGAGCTTCTGGTCACCGAGCAGATCGGTGTGCCAGCTCAGCTGCAGAGACCGGTAGAACGGCTCGGCCAGCACGCTCTGGGTGCCCATCAGCACGACTCCGAAGAACGCGTGCAGCGGCAGCGAGGCGAACACCATGGCCAATTTGCCCAGTTGTGGGAGGGGCCGCGGCGTCGGGTCGACGCCGATCACCACCCAGTAGAAGAGGTAGCCGGTCACCAGGAAGTGCACGTTCATCAGCACGTGGGCGGCGTGGCTGGTGACGGCGGAGTCGAAGATGCCGCCGAAGTAGAGGCCGTAGAAACCGGCGACGAACAGCACCAGCGCCACGATCGGGTTGGTCAGGAAACGCGACACCCGGGAATGCAGGGCGGCCAGCAGCCATTCGCGCGGACCGGGCGTGCCGCGGCCCGCGGTCGGCAGCGCCCGCAGCGCCAGCGTCGTCGGGCCGCCCAGCGCCAACAGGATCGGCACCAGCATCGAGAGCAGCATGTGGGCGACCATGTGCACGCTGAACATCGCGGGCATGTACCGCCCGATGCCCGACGACGTCGTGATCAGCAGCGCGGCGCAACCGCACAGCCACGCCGCGGTGCGGCCCACCGGCCAGGCGTCGCCGCGGCGGCGCAGCCGTCGCACACCGAGCAGGTAGACCGCGGCGAGCACGATCGCGGCGGTGCCGAGGATCAGGTCGAAGCGCCAGTCGAACAGGATGCGGGCCACGGTCGGCGGGCCCGCGAGGTCGTAACCGATCTCCACCTCCACCGGAGTCGGCTGACTGCTCAGCGCCGGCGGCGGGGTGCGCCCCAGCCCGACGGCGATCCCGAATGTCAGGCCGAACACCACCGCCTCGGCTAGCGCGAGCCGCAGCAGCGGGCCGCGGACGGTCGGGTCGGCCTGCAGCGCCGCCACGCCACGCCGTCGCTGCCGCCACCCCAGCACGCCGAGCACCGCCAGGGCGCTGACCTTGGCCAGCACCAGTGCGCCGTACTGACTGCGCAGCAGCTCGTCGAGGGGCACCCGCACGAGCGCGTTGACGATTCCGCTGATCGCCATCGCGACGAAGCACCACAGCGCGAGCGCCGAGAAGCGCCTGGCGGCCAGGTCGGCATGATCGCCGCCGCGCAGGGCGTGTGCCAGCAGTGCGAACAGTCCCCCGGCCCACAGCGCGCCGGCGATCAGGTGGATGAGCAGGCTGTTGGTGGCCAGATCATGCGCGCCGCCCGACGACGAGTGACCGGTCAGCGCCAGCGGCACCAGGCTGATCAGTGCGCCGGCCAGCAGCGCCGGGGTCCACGACCAGCGCAGCACGGGCAGGGCCGCGACGGTGACGGCGGCGGCCAGCAGCGCCGTCCAGCGCCATGCGCCCGCGACGTCGACGAGGTCGGCGGCCGCCCAGATCTCGGCCGGGCCCAGATGGTCGCGCAGCGGCTGCCCCGACACGTCGGAGACCGTGAGCGGCACGAGTAGCGCCGCGCACACCGTCCAGATCGCCGACGCGGCGGTGCCGAGCCGCAGCGCGCGGTAGCCGGCGGCGTCGAGCACACCGGTGGCCTGCGGCGGTGTGAGGAACGCCGCGAAGAGGAAGGCACCGACCGCGACGACCGCCGCGATCTCACCCGCGGCCCGCACGAACGGCAGCCCGTAAGTGGTGACCGGCCCGGGGTCGGGCAGCCCGGTGGCGCTGAGCGCGTCGGCCAGCGACAGCCCGCCGATACCCGCGGCCGTCGCCCCGGCCAGCAGGCCCACCCCGACGAGCACCGGCCACGCCGCGCTGGTGCGCACCCTGGCCGCCACGGTTGTCATGGCGTCCAGCGTATGAGGTGCCCGGCCGGTCGCCTCAGCCGTCCTGCTAGGAGCGGCGCTGCGCCTCGCGCTCGGCGAACTGCGTGCGCGCCAGCTGCTCGACGCGGTCCATGTCGGCGAGGATGCCGCACAGTTCGGCGTGGAACGTCTCGCGGCGCTGATCGAGGTCGTCGGCGGGCGACAGCAGATTCTGGTCGGCGGCCACCTGGCGGGCCGTGGCGAACAGCAGAGCCGACACCGACTCGGTGCTGCGCACCCGGTTCTGCGCCACGTACTGCTTGCCAAGGCCGAGCGCCAGCTTGGTGAGGTCCTTCTCGCCGATCTCGGCGGGGGCGTCCCGCAGCACGTCGGCGGTGATCTCGTAGGCCTCGAAGAACGGCCGCAGCATCGCCGCGGCGATCAGCGGCCGCTTGGCCCGCAACAGCCGGTCGACGTCCTCACCGCCCGCCGAGACATGGGCCTCCCAGTCGGCATGCCACGACATCTCCTCGGCGACGTGCTCGCGGAACGCCGCCGAGTCGGCGAAGTAGAAGTCGAACTTCAACAGGTCGCGCAGCCGCATCGCCTGCGACCAGAACGCCGCGAGGTGGTCGCCGTCGCTGCGCCTGGCATAGGCCAGCGCGAGTTCGACGATCGACGTCTCCAGGAAGGCGTGGATCAGGGTGTTGCGGTAGAAGGCGGCCTGGTGCTCGTTCTGCGGTGCGATCGACCAGACCGGTTCCCGACCGCTGTCCACCCTGGTGACCGGGTGCCCGTTGGACAGTGCGTCCACCGCGGCGAGCACCCCTTCGGGGGTGCGCAGCCGCAGCGCGCTGTTGGTCATCGGTGTCTGCTTGCGCTGTAGGTAGTCCAGCGAGTCCTGCAGTGTGTGGTGCAGCTGGTCGAGGGTCAGGGCTACGCCGCGGGTGGCCAGCAGCAGCGCAGACACCAACCCGGTCGCGTTGACGGGGGTGACCTGCAGGATTCGCCAGGCCACCTCGAACGCCATCTTCTGCAGCGCAAGGCGTTTGGTCGCCTGGTCCTCCGCGGCCGGACCGTGCGCCGGGCCGAGGTACTGCTTCATCGACACCGCCTCGGGGAAGCGGACGTAGATCTTGCCGAAGTTGCGCTCCCCCTGGGCCTTGATGAAGTTGTAGAGCCAGCTGACACCCTCGGCGGCCTTCTCGCCGCCGCGGGCGTACTCGGCGTACTCGGCGGTCTCGTGCAGCTGGTCGAAGCTGATCGAAACAGGTTGCAGCAGAAGGTCGTCGGTGCGTCCGGCGAGGTAGGCGTCCGCGACGTAGGACAGCAGGCCCAGTTTCGGCGGCAGCATTTTGCCCGTCCGGGACCGGGTACCCTCGATCGACCAGCTCAGGTTGAACCGCTTCTCGACGACGTAGCCGATGTATTCCTTGAGCACGTACTTGTACAGCGCGTTGTCGCCGATGTTGCGCCGGATGAAGATCACCCCGGAGCGGCGGAGCAACGAACCCAGCGGCGGGAAGTCCATGTTGATGCCGCCGAACGTGCTCACCGGCGGCAACCGGTTCTCGTACAGTGCGACCGTCAGCACCGGATTGTCGAGGTTGGACCGGTGCGACCACAGCATCACCGCCGGATGGTCCTCGAGGTTGCGCCGCATCGCCTCGACCTGGTCGCGGTCGTAGTCGATGCGCGGATCGAAGCCGCGGCTGAAGATGGCGCGGCTCAGCGCGGGGATCAGGTCGATGGACACCCTGCTCCAGCCCGTGGCCATCTCGTCGAGCATCGCGCCGGCCTTCTCGAGGTCGGCGCCGTCGATCTGGTCCAGCCCCGACCGGAACCGGGCCGAGGCCAGCATCTCCGGCTTGACCAGCCGCGGCGACTTGTATTCCGGACCGAGCAGGCGGTACTCGACCCGTTCGATGGCCAGCGCCGCCCGACGGAGCACGAAATGCGCGAAATCGCGCGGGTTCTCGGCGACCGTCGTGTCACTCCACTGCTGGCGGAGCTCGGAGACCTTGGCGGGCTCGCCGGCCACCACGCGGGCCCGCGCCGGGTCCTTCTTGAGGATGCGTCGCTGCAGGATCTCCGGCGGACGGTAGGTGTCGCGCCCGGAGATCAGCGAGACCACCTTCGAGCGGGTCGGCAGTCCGCCGGGAACCCAGAACACCCGCACGGGCACGACGGTGCGGTCCTGATCGGCTTCGAGTTCGGAGACCAGCCGGGCGAGCACGGCGGGCGGCGGGTCGTCGACGACCGGCAGCTGCAACACCTCGACGCGGACGTCGGGATGATCGCGGCGCTGTGCCTGCAGCCAGTCCTCGAGCAGCTGCACCTCCGCAGGAGAGGAGGCGGCGGCAAGCACCAGCGCGTCGTCGGTGGTGGTGAAGCTGTCGAAGTAATCGGCTGGGCGTTTCACGGGCGGCCTTTCGCACCGGGATTCTTGGTGCCCGGGTTCTTCTGTGCGGCAGTCTTCTTCGCCGGCGCCGGCTTCTTCGCAGCCGTGGCCTTCTTGGCAGCCGTGGTCTTCTTCGCGGCCTTCTTCGCCGGTGCGGCCTTCTTTGTGGCGGCCTTGGTCGCCGTGGCCTTCTTCGGTGCGGCCTTCTTCTCGGGCTTCTCCGGAGACTGCCCGGCCGGCCGCTTGTACAACGCCGGGGTCGGCAATTCCTGGTACGGCCAGGCTTTCAGCGTGTCCAGGTAGATCTTGCGGATCTCGTCGATGCGCTCAGGCAGATCCTCGACCGTCCAGCCGTCGGTCGAGATCGGCGGATACACAGCGATGTCCACGGTGCCGGGGTTGAAGGTGCTGGAGTCCCGGGCGGCGACCACCTCGGCGTTGCGGATGACGATCGGCACGATCGGGATACCCGCGGACATCGCGATCCGGAACGGCCCCTTCTTGAACTCGCCGACCTCGGTGGTGTCGAGGCGGGTGCCCTCGGGTGCGATGAGGATCGAAATACCCTTGCGGGCAAGCTCTTCGATTTTGTGCAGCGCCTCGACGGCTTTCTTCGGATCGTCGCGGTCAATGAACGCCGCGTCCATCACCTTGCCGATGGTGCCGATGATCGGATCGTTCTCGAGCTCCTTCTTGCCCACCGAGGTGAAGTCGGTCTCGACGAGCCTGCCGGCGATCAGCGGGTCGGCCTGGTTGCGGTGGTTGAAGATGAACACCGCGGGCCGCTGGGCGGTCAGGTTCTCCTGCCCGAGCACGTTGAGGCTGATGCCCGCCGTCGTCAGCACCAGCCGGCTCCACGCCGACGTGAAGAAGTTCACCCCGCTGCGCCGGTTGCGGTTGAGCAGCCCCCATCCGACGGCGCCCGCGGCGACCGGCACCAGCGAAGCGATGCCCGCGACCGTGCGCAACTGCGAGACCGGGCTGCTGCCGGAGCGACTGGTGAACCGCAGCACCGGCCACCCGCGCTTGGCGGCGACGGCCGCCAGCTTGCCCGCGGGATTGGTGGGACGCGGATTGCCGACCAGGTACATCAACGCGACGTCCTCGTCGCCGTCGGCGTAGAAGTAGCTCTTGGCGAGGTCGACGCCGTTGCGGGCGGCGAACGCCTGAACGGCCCTGGCCTTGCCCGGGCCCCAGATGATCGGCCGCGTCACCTCGCCGGTGATGCAGCCGTCCTCGTCGGTCTCGAACTTGTTGCTGAGCACGTTCTCGATGCCGAGGTACTCCGCGACCGGCTCCACCTGGACCGTCAGCGCCGACGAACTGAGCACCACGGTGTGCCCGCGCGCCATGTGCGCCCGCACCAGGTCGCGCATCTCGGGGTAGATGCGGTTGCGGACGTGCTTGTCGAAGAGTCGCTCGGCCAGTTCGTCGATGTCGGACAGCGAACTGCCACGCAGCATCCGCGCGCCCTTGCCGATCAGGTCCTCGAACTCCGAGCGCCCCAGTTGGTGGTTGAGCCCGGCCTGCACCATGCCCATGAACTCGCCCACGCCCATCTGCCTGCGACGCAACCGGTCACGGGTCATGATGACGCCGGTGAATCCGGCCACCAGTGTGCCGTCGAGGTCGAAGAAGGCGCCGATCTCCGGGCCGCCGGGGCCGCCCATGATCTCGGCCACCGACCCCGGCAACCGGATGGTCCGCGGGTCGGATTGCTGATCGTCCGCCGTCACTGCTGTGCGCTCCCATTCGACGAGGCCTTCGACCGGTCGGCGACCGATGCGGGTGAGGCACGGCCCGGGCCGCCCAGTGCGAGCACCTCGTCGAAACCCTCGATGAGGCAGCGGGCGAACAGGTCCGGGTCTCTGATCGACGCCCGATCGTAGCGGGCGGTGACGGTGCAGTACCCCGACCGGGACACCAGCACCACCATCATCGCCACCCCCGGCAACGGTCCGATCCCGTACTGCCGCAATATCTTCGCGCCCGCGATGTAGGTGTCGCCGGCGTAGACCGGCACATTGCTCGCCTGCACGTCGGAGTTGACGACCGATCCGGCCATCGCTTCGAGCACCGAATCGGGCATCAGGCTCGCCACGGGCGCGACGGCGCCGACCATGTCGAGCGCACGCTCCTCACGCTTGCGGGTCATCTGCGCCCGGACTCTGCCGATCCGGGCGACCGGGTCGGTGACGCCGATCGGCGCGGCCAGGTTGACCCCGACGAAGCGGTTGCCGCCGGCCGGGTCGGCATCCGACCGCAGGCTGACAGGCACCGCCATCGGAAGCGTCGCGACAGGCACCCCGAACGCCTCGTGATAGAGCCGCAGGGCGCCGCACACACCGGCCAGATACGCGTCGTTGATGGAGCCGCCCGCCGCCTTCGCCGCCTTGTGCAGATCGCTGAGCACCATGTCGATCGCCTCGCTGCGTGTCGACAAGCTGCGCCTGCGCAGCAGCGGTGAAGGTTCCGCGACCGAGCCCACCACCCGCGCGCCGGACCGGGCGTAATCGACCACCCCGGCGACCGTCGACACCGGGTCGCGAACCACCTTGCCCACGGCGCTGACAGCACCCCCCAGCGCGCCGCGGACACCGCCGAGGATCGACAGCGGCAACCGGTTGACGCCCTCGCGCATCAGGTCGTTGGGCGACAGGTCCTGCGGGATGGGGATCGGGGGCGCCTGCTGCGGCGGCGGATCGCGTTCCAGGTCGTAGACGCTGGCGAACATCTCCACCCCGCCGACACCGTCGGTCACCGCGTGACTGAAGTGCAGCATCGTCGCGGCGCGACCGCCCTCCAATCCCTCCACCAGGGTGGCCGTCCACAGCGGTCGGGAGATGTCCAACGGTGACTGCAGGGCGATCTCGGCGAGGTCGATCAGCTGGCGCATGGTGCCCGGGTCGGGTATCCGCACCCGGCGCACGTGGAAGTCGAGGTTGAAGTCGGGGTCGACGACCCAGCGCGGGGCCGCGGTCGGCAGGGTCGGGGTGACGACCTTCTGGCGCAGCCTCAACACCTTCCGGGAGGCGTACTCGAAGCGGGTGCGGAACCGGTCCCACTCCGGGGTGGTGTCCAGGATCTCCACAGTCAGGATCCCTGAGCGGGTGCGGGGATTGGCCTCGCCGCGGTGCAGGATCTGATCGAACGGGCTGAGTTCCTCCGGCAGCCCCGCCGCGTCCGACTCCGGCACGTCGCTCGTTGGCACGCTGTGTCCCCCTCATGGCCCGATTGCTCACGACCACGCTAGTCCGCGTCCCCGTGCGGGGGGCGGCGTTTCAATAGCTGTCACAGGGGGTGCGCAGGCCCGCCCGGGATACACTCAGCGACGCTGCCTCCGTAGCTCAGTTGGATAGAGCAAGGGCCTTCTAATCCCTAGGTCGCAGGTTCGATTCCTGCCGGGGGCGCCAGAGGCATGTGAGTCGTTGCCGTCGCGGAAACCGCGTTCTCATTTTTGCGTAGCCGTTCTCTTGAAACGCACATCTCTTCCCGCCAGGCGAGAGTACGTTTCCCGACATGCACACGGTCCGCAGTTTCTGCCGGGTCTGCACCTCCGTCTGCGGCATCCTGGTCGACGTCGACGGTGACGAGGTACTCCGCGTCCGCGGCGACAAGGACCATCCGTTCTCCCGCGGCTACACCTGCGCCAAGGGGCGCGCTCTGCCGTTGCTGCACCACCATCCCGACCGCCTCGAACGGCCCCGCACCCGGGTCGACGGCGAACAGCAGGACACCAGCTGGGACAGCTGTCTCGACGACTTGGCCACCCGGCTGCGCGCCATCATCGACGAGCACGGCCCCGAGTCGGTCAGCTTCTACTTCAGCACCATGGAGAGCGCCGGGTTCCGGATGGCCGAAGCGCTGCACGCGGCGATCGGCACCCCGGCGAAATTCAGCCCGCTGACGATCGACGGCACCGCCAAGCCGCTGGTGTCGGACCTGGTCGGCGGCTTCATGGGACTGTCCGGACGGACGGATCTCGACACCACCGACTTCCTGCTGCTCGTCGGGGCCAACCCGGTGGTGTCCCACGGCCACGCCATCTCGATGCCCAACCCGACGGGCACGGTGCGCGACATCGCCGCGCGCGGGCAGGTGTGGGTGATCGACCCACGGCGCACCGAGACCGCCCGGCTGGCCACCGGCCACCTGGCGCCGCGCCCGAGCACCGACCATGCGGTGCTGGCCCACCTGGTGCGCGAAATCCTGCGCGACGGCGTGAAACCCGATGTCCCCGTGCAGGGGCTCGACGAGCTCACCGCCGCGGTGGAACCGTTCACCCTGGAGCACACGGCGATGTACGCCGACGTCGCGCAGGCCGATCTGACCCGGCTCGCTGCGGCGGTCCGCAGCGCCAGATGCGTCGCGATCGAAACCGGGACCGGCGTGACGATGACCGCCGAGCGCGCCAACGTCACCCAGTGGCTTGCGTGGGTGCTGATGATCCTGACCGGCGCGATGAACCGCCCGGGCGGGACGTGGTTCCACCCCGGGTTCGCCTATCAGCTGGAGGCTTTCGGTGATCTGCTGCCGATCACCCCGATCGAGGGATCGTTCGGACCGGGTCCGCGCAGCCGGCCCGAGGCGCAGGCGTTCATCAACGAATGGCCCTGTGCGGTGCTGCCCGACGAGATCGAGGCGGGCAACATCCGTGCGCTGATCAACGTGGGCGGCAGCCTGGTCACCAGCTTCCCCGAGACCGGGAAGCTCATCCCCGCACTGCAGAGTCTCGAGGTGTTCGCCACCACCGAGATCATCGACAACGAGACGACGCGGTTGGCCACGCACGTCCTGCCGACCAAGGACCCGCTCGAACGGCCCGACATCACCCTGCACGACATCCTGAGCTCGCGGGTGTCCGTCCAGCACACCCACGCTGTCGTCGACCCGGTCGGCGAGCGGCGCTCGATGTGGTGGGTGTTCGCCGATCTTGCGCGACGCCTGGGCTACGACGTCGGCACGCTGGCCGATCCGGACACCAGCACCGACGACGATGTCCTCGCCGTCCTGCTGGCCGGCGGCCGGACGCCCTTCGACGAGGTGGTCGCGCACGGTTGGGCGGAGGCGCCGCGCGAGCTGCCCGCGGCGTGGGTGGACCGGCACATCGACCGGATGGGCGGCTGGCGGCTGGCTCCGCCGATCCTCGTCGCGCAGCTGGCGGCCCTCGAGCCGCCGCCCGCCCTGATGATGGTCCCGCGCCGGCAGCGCAAGAAGCTCAACGGGCAACTCGACTTCCTGGGCGAACCCGCGGAGATCATCTTTCATCCCGTCGACGGAGCCGCCGCGGGCGTGGTGAGCGGTGAACGCGTCACCGTGCGCAGCGCGAACGGGGAGGTCACCGGCATTGCGAAGGTCGACGACTCGGTCCGGTCCGGGGTGGTGTCGATCCCGCACGGTCACCACGACTGCAACGTCAATCGACTGACCAGTAAAGACGACATCGACCGGGTCACCGGAATGGTGCGTTATTCGGGCATTGCCGTCAGCCTCCATCCCGCCTGACCAGCAAAGCGCCCCCGGGACGTAGCCCGGTCGCAGCCACCGTCCCGGTGTAATCTGCACCCACCGTTCAGCGTGCGGATACAGGCTCATCGGACACGTCACCAGGCGATCGACCGGGTGCGAAGTGTGAGCCACATCACACTCGCAGGGTCTCGTGAGCTACCGCACAGTAGCCGGGCACGTCTGTTTTCTGGACGACAAGTTAAATAGGCTAATCTGTGTCTCGACGACTGTTTGCCTGGCGTCGTTCATCGGGTCGAAATGTAAGGGGTCACCATGTCTCGGACGGACAACGTCACCTATGACGGTCCCGGACAGGTGAGCCAGCCGCCGGTCGGGCGGAAGCCGGCGAACGTGCCTGCGCCGCCGTCGCGCCAGAAGCCGACCAAGCGGCGGCCGACCGCCGTCGACATCTTCAAGAAGATCTGGATCCCGCTGCTCATCCTGACCGTCGTGGTGGTGGCCGGATTCACCGTGCACCGCATCCGGGGATTCTTCGGCGCCGAAGGCGTGACGGTGACACCCAAGGTGTTCGCCGACGACCCGGAACCCTTCGACCCGAAGGTCGTCCGGTACGAGATTTCCGGCAACGGCAGCTACGCCGACATCAACTACCTGGACCTGGATGCCAAGCACCAGCGGGTGGACGGGGCAGCGCTGCCCTGGAGCCTGACCCTGGAGACGACCGCTCCGTCGGCGGCTCCCAACATCGTCGCCCAGGGCGACGGCGACTTCATCTCCTGCCGAGTCATCGTCGATGACGTCGTGAAAGACGAGAGGACTTCCAGCGGCGTGAACGCCCAGACCTTCTGCTACGTGAAATCGGCATGAGCGCACCCACCTACGACGCGCCCACCGACGCTTTCCCGCCCGCCCGACACCCTTCGAAGCCGTTCATCCCGCGGATGATCCGCGCCCTCGCGGTGCCCATCATCCTCGGCTGGATCGCCGTGATCGCCGTCGTCAACGTCGTCGTCCCGCAGCTCGAAGAGGTCGGGCAGCTGCGCGCGGTGTCGATGAGCCCGGACGACGCCCCGTCGATGATCTCGATGCAGCAGGTGGGCAAGGTCTTCGAGGAAGGCGACTCCGACAGTCAGGTGATGATCGTCCTGGAGGGCGAGAACCCACTCGGCGACGACGCACACGCGTACTACGACCAGCTCATCGACAAGCTCGAGGCCGATCCCGCCCACGTCCAGTCCGTGCAGGACTTCTGGAGCGACCCGCTCACCGCCACCGGCGCGCAGAGCAGCGACGGCAAGGCCGCCTACGTCCAGCTGAAGCTGGCGGGTAACCAGGGCGAGTCACTGGCCAACGAGTCGGTGGACGCGGTCCAGGCGATCGTCAACAGCATTCCGCCGCCGGACGGCGTCAAGGCCTACATGACCGGCCCGGCCGCGCTCGCGGCCGACCAGCACATCGCCGGCGACCGCAGCATGCGGTTGATCGAGGCCGTCACATTCACGGTCATCATCGTCATGCTGCTGCTCGTCTACCGCTCGATCATGACGCTGATCCTCGTGCTGGTGATGGTCGTGCTCTCGCTCGCGGCGTCGCGCGGCGTGGTGGCCTTCCTCGGCTACTACGAGATCATCGGACTCTCCACGTTCGCGACGAACCTCCTCGTCACACTCGCGATCGCCGCCTCCACCGACTACGCCATCTTCCTGATAGGCCGATATCAGGAGGCGCGAAGTGTCGGCGAGGACAAGGTGACCGCGTACTACACGATGTTCAAGGGCACGGCGCACGTCGTGCTCGGCTCCGGTCTGACGATCGCCGGCGCCACCTTCTGCCTGAGCTTCACCCGGCTGCCTTACTTCCAGACCCTGGGCGTCCCGCTGGCGATCGGCATGGTCGTCGCGGTGCTGGCCTCGCTCACACTGGGTTCGGCGATCGTCGTGGTGGCCAGCAAGTTCGGTGCGCTGGAGCCGAAACGCGCACTGCGGACCCGTGGTTGGCGCAAGGTCGGTGCGGCAGTGGTGCGGTGGCCGGGTCCCATCCTGATCGGCACCGTCGCACTCGCGCTGATCGGCCTGCTCACACTTCCCGGGTACCGGACCAACTACAACGACCGGCACTACCTGCCCGCCGACCTGCCGGCCAACGAAGGGTACGCGGCCGCCGACCGGCACTTCGACCAGGCCCGGATGAATCCCGAGCTGATGATGATCTCCAGCGACCACGACCTGCGTAACTCGGCGGACTTCCTGGTGATCGACAAGATCTCGAAGGCCATCTTCCGGGTGCCCGGCGTGGCGCGAGTGCAGGCCATCACCAGGCCGGACGGCAAGCCGATCGAGCACACGTCGATCCCGTTCCAGATCAGCATGCAGGGCACCACCCAGCAGATGAACCAGAAGTATCTGCAGGACCGGATGGCCGACATGCTCAAGCAGGCCGACGAGATGCAATCCACCATCGACACGATGACACGGATGCAGAACCTCACCGCGCAGATGGCCGACACCACGCACAGCATGGTCACCAAGATGAAGGGCATGGTCGTCGACATCGAGGAATTGCGCGATCACATCGCCGATTTCGACGACTTCTTCCGGCCGATCCGCAACTACTTCTACTGGGAACCCAAGTGCTTCAACATCCCGGTGTGCTGGGCGCTGCGCTCGGTCTTCGACACCCTTGACGGCATCAACGTGATGACCGACGACATCAAGGCGCTCATGCCGGACATGGAACGGCTGGATTCCCTTATGCCGCAACTGGTCACGATGATGCCCGAGATGATCGAGACCATGAAGACGATGAAGACGATGATGCTGACCATGTATGCCTCCCAGAAGGGCATGCAGGATCAGATGGCCGCGATGCAGGACGAGTCCAACTCCATGGGCGAGGCCTTCGACGCGTCGATGAACGACGACTCGTTCTACCTGCCGCCGGAGATCTTCGACAACGAGGACTTCAAGCGCGGCATGGAGCAGTTCATCTCGCCGGACGGCAAATCGGTGCGCTTCATCATCTCCCACGAGGGCGATCCGATGTCCCCGGAGGGCATCAAGCGCATCGACGCCATCAAGCTGGCAGCCAAGGAAGCCGTCAAGGGCACCCCGCTCGAGGGCTCGACGATCTACCTCGGCGGCACCGCGGCGACGTTCAAGGACATGCAGGACGGCAGCAACTTCGACCTGCTGATCGCCGGGATCGCCGCGCTGGCACTGATCTTCATCATCATGTTGATCATCACCCGCAGCGTGGTGGCCTCCGCGGTGATCGTGGGCACGGTGGTGTTGTCGCTCGGCGCCTCGTTCGGCCTGTCGGTGCTCATCTGGCAGCACCTGCTCGGCATCGAACTGCACTGGATGGTGATGGCGATGGCGGTGATCATCCTGCTCGCCGTCGGCGCCGACTACAACCTGCTGCTGGTGTCGCGGTTCAAGGAGGAGATCCACGCCGGACTGCACACCGGCATCATCAGATCGATGGGCGGCACCGGCTCGGTGGTGACCTCGGCCGGCCTGGTGTTCGCGTTCACGATGATATCGATGGCGGTCAGCGAGCTGACGGTGATCGGTCAGGTGGGCACGACGATCGGACTGGGTCTGCTGTTCGACACGCTGATCGTGCGGTCGCTGATGATGCCGTCGATCGCCGCCCTGCTCGGTCCGTGGTTCTGGTGGCCGCAGCGGGTCCGGCAGCGGCCGGTCCCGGCGGCGTGGCCGCAGTCGCCGCAGAACTTCACGTCCGTCTGAGCGACACCCGAAACGAGATCCGCCCGGTCGATCCGACCGGGCGGTTCTCGTTGTGGCGCATATGACTGCGGCGTAAGGGGCGCGGCGGGCCCGGCTGCACTGAGCGCAAAAAGAATCCGCCCGGCCGTACGGCCGGGCGGATCTCGATGAGCGGCTTGGTTGCTACCAGACCCAGACGGACATGTCGTTCGGCGGGTAGTTCATGCAGATGTCCGTGGTGTGCGCGGCGACACCCTTGTTGTTGAAGAAGATCTTCGCCCAGTTCGGCCAGTTCCAGTGCAGCTGCTCGTAGAACGCGTTGGTCACGGTGTCCTCGGAGTACTGGCGACGGCCCTTGTAGTCCATCGAGAAGAACCAGTGGATGCGGTCCTGGACCGCGCGATGCACCTCGGGCGACTTGTTGTTGTAATCGATCATGTAGCGCTCGTAGTACACGGGTTCGACGTCGCGGGCGGCGGCCAGGATCTGCTCGGCCGTGCACGGCGTCCGCAGGATCCGGTTCGGGATCGGGTAGTCGTCGGTGGCGTCCGCGGAGGCGACGCCGGGTGCGACCGTCAGCAGGCCGGCGGCGGCCACGGCCACCATCCCGGAGTGGACCATGGAGCGAATGCTCTTACGCATGTCTGTCTTACCTTCCTGACGTCAGCGCTCGGCCGGCAGCGGGGGGCCTGCCGGCACCGGTGCCGGTGCCGGAGCCGCCGGGTTGGCGACCCGTTGCAGGGCCACCATCTGGTTCGGGCAGTACACGGGAATGGCCTCGCCGAGGAACTGCCACGACTGCTCGGTCGTGCTGCCCCTCTGCAACTGGTCGAAAACGAACTTCGCGGACTGCACGGCGTCCTTGTCGACGCCGCGATTCAGCCGCTTGCAGGCGATCTTGGCGATCCAGGCGTTGTAGTCCTTCTGACCGTAAATGCCGTAGGCCTGAAGGCGCTTGGCGAATGCGGTGTCCGGTTCGGGCTGCGCCATCGCGGGCGCAGCCAGGCCAACGGCGATCGCCGCACCTGCGACCGCGGTGGTCAGTCCCTTGGTGAGTCCCGCTAACTTCATGGGTGGATACTACATTGCTCCTGCCGGTCGACGCAGCCACTCGAGAATGGCAAATACCGGGTGCGAACTAGGCTCACAGCCGTGTCCAACCCGGTCCTGGTCGACGTCGCCGACCACATCGCCCTGATCACCGTCAACGATCCAGATCGCCGCAATGCGGTGACCTTCGAGATGTCCGCCGGCCTGCGCCGGGCCGTCGACGCGGCCGAGGCCGACGACGACGTCCACGCCGTGATCGTCACCGGCGCGGGCAAGGCGTTCTGCGCGGGCGCCGACCTTACCGCGCTCGGCGAGGCCACCGAGGACGGGTTGCGCCGCATCTACGACGGCTTCCTCGCCGTCGCCGACTGCACTCTGCCCACGATCGCCGCCGTCAACGGCGCGGCCGTCGGCGCGGGGCTCAACCTGGCGCTGGCCGCCGACGTCCGCATCGCCGGACCTGCGGCGCTGTTCGACCCCCGGTTCCAGAAACTCGGTATCCACCCGGGCGGCGGCGCCACCTGGATGCTCAACCGTGCCGTCGGACCGCAGGCCGCCCGGGCGGCGCTGCTGTTCGGTATGCGCTTCGACGCCGAGTCCGCGGTGCGCCACGGGCTGGCGCTGGAGGTCGCCGACGATCCGGTCGCGGCGGCCAGGGCCCTCGCCGCGGGTCCGGCATCGGCGCCCCGCGACGTCGTCATCGCCACGAAGGCCTCGATGCGGGCCACCGCCAACCCCGGCGCCGTCGACAGCGACCAGCACCGGTTGGCCGTCGACGTGGAGATCGGCCCGCAGGCCACGTCCATCGAGTCACCCGAGTTCGCCGCCCGGCTGGCCGCGGCCAAGCGCCGCTGACCGGACCCGTCCTACAGGTCCGCGAGCGCCAGGTCCGGCGACTCGACGAGGTCGCGCAGTTCCCGCAGGAACGCCGCCACCTCGGCGCCGTCGGCCACCCGATGGTCGAACGCGCACGTGAGCGTCATCGTCGGGCGGGCCACCACCTCGTCGTCGACCACGACGGCGCGCGGCTTCAGCGAGCCGATCCCGAGGATCGCCGCCTCCGGGTGGTTGATGACGGGCACGCCCTCGTCGAGGCCGAGCGCGCCGAAGTTCGAGACCGTGAAGGTGGAGCCCTGCAGTTCGGCCGGTGTCAGCGTCCCGGCCCGCGCGCCATAGATCAGCCGGGTGACCTCCGCCGCGAGTTCGCGGGTGGTCCTGGCCTGCGCATCGGCCACCACGGGAACCAGCAGCCCGCGCGGCGCCGCGACACCCACTCCGAGGTGCACGGCGGAATGCCGGTGGATGCGGGGCCCGTCGACGGTGTCCATCCAGGTGGCGTTGAGCAACGGGTGGTGACGCAGCGCGACGACCAGCAGCCGCAGGGTCAGCACGAACGGCGTGACCGACTCCACACCCAGCCGGTCGCGCAGCGCGAGCAGCCGGGTGCCGTCGACCTGCACCGAGGCATGGGCGTCGGGGATCTCCCGGCGGGACACCGCCATCCGGCGCGCCATCTCCAGCTGTACCCCGCGCACCGCGTCGACCTCCGGCTGCGCCGCCTCACCTGCCGACTCGCTCGGCGTCCCGACCGCCCCGAGAACGTCGGCGCGGGTGACGATCCGGTTGGGCCCCGACGGTTCGACGGCGGTGAGATCGACGTCCAGGTCGGCCGCCAGTTTGCGCACGGGCGGTTTGGCGCGGGCCCGCCGCCTGCTGCCGTCCATCGAGCCGTCGGCGCCGTAACCCACCAGCACGGCGGTGCGGGCAGGCGCCTCGGCGGTCTCGATCCGCACCAGCGGCGCCCCGACGTCGAGCGTGTCCCCCGCGGCGCCGCCGAGCTCTACGATGCGGCCCGCGTACGGACTCGGGATCTCGACCTCGGCCTTGTTGGTCTCGACCGTGCACAGCGTCTGGTTGAGTTCGACGTCATCGCCGACGGCGACGTGCCACGCGGTGACAGTGGCGTCGGCGAGCCCCTCCCCCAGATCCGGCACCGCGAACTCGCGGACGGTGGCGCTCATGGCCGCGTCATCGCCTTCTCGACGCAGTCGAGCAACCGGTCCGGCCCGGGCAGCCACAACTTCTCCAGCCGCGCGGGTGGATAGGGGGTGTCGAAGCCGGTGGCCCGCAGCACCGGCGCCTCCAGGTCGTAGAACAGGTCCTCCTGGATGCGCGCCGCCAGTTCGGCGCCGAAGCCCAGCGTGCGGGGGCCCTCGTGCATGACGACGGCACGGCCGGTCCGGCGCACCGACTCCGCCACGGTGTCGAAGTCGAGCGGGTTGAGCGACCGCAGGTCGACGACCTCGAGGTCCCAGCCGAAGCGGTCCGCGGCGATGTCGGCGGCGCGGACGGCCGTCGCCACCAGGGACCCGTAGGTCACCACGGTCACATCGGCTCCGGGCCTGCGGATCACGGCCTTGCCGATCGGTGGCCCCGGCACCGTGGTGTCCACCGGTCCGCGTTCCCAGTAGCGGCGTTTGGGCTCGAGGTAGATCACCGGATCCGGGCTGGCGATGGCATGGCGCAGCAGCCAGTACGCGTCGGACGGGGTGGCGGGCACCACCACCTTCAGCCCCGCGGTGTGCAGCCAGTAGCTCTCGGTGGACTCCGAATGGTGTTCCACCGCACCGATTCCGCCGAAGGACGGGATCCGCACGGTGACCGGCATGTCCACCTCGCCGTGCGTGCGCATGCGATACTTGGCCAGATGGCTGACGATCTGGTCGAACGCCGGCGCCGCGAACCCGTCGAACTGGATCTCCGGTACCGGAACGAACCCGCGGATGGCCAGCCCGACGGCGATGCCGATGATGGCCGACTCGGCCAGCGGGGTGTCGAAACACCGCTGGTCGCCGAAGGTCTCTGCCAGCCCCTCGGTCACCCGGAACACGCCGCCGAGGGTGGCGACGTCCTCGCCGAACACCAGCACCCGGTCGTCGGCGGCCAGCGCGTCGTGCAGCGCGCGGTTGACCGCCCGGGCCATGGTCGATTCGGTGTCGGTGCGGACGGTGCTCAGCATCGGCCGCGAAACGTCGTCACCGCCGTTCGCCGCGGGCCGTTCGATGGTCTGGGTCATCTCATCCCTCCTTCGCCAGTTCGGCGGTCAACGCGTCGCGCTGGCGCACCAGGTCGGGCGTGATGTCGTGATAGACGGTGTCGAAAACCTCGGCGACGTCCATGTCCGGTGTGCCGAGCACCGACTTCCGGAGTTCGGCCCGCAGGCGCTGCGACCGGTGCGCCACCCGCTCGTCCAGCCGGTCGCTCCACACCCCGGTGCGCTGCAGGTGGCGCCGGTAGCGGTCGACGGGGTCGCGTGCCCGCCAGGCGTCGACCTCGCCGTCGGTGCGGTAGCGCCGCGGGTCGTCGGAGGTGGTGTGCGGACCCATCCGGTAGGTGAGCGCCTCGACGAACGTCGGCCCGCCGCCCTCGCGTGCCCTCCGCGCGGCTTCGGCCGTCACCGCAAAGCAGGCCAGCACGTCGTTGCCGTCCACCCGCACCGCGGGCATGCCGTAGCCCTCGGCGCGGTGTGCGAGCGACGGCGCGGCGTGCTGTCGTCGCTCCGGCACCGAGATCGCCCACTGGTTGTTCTGGACGAAGAACACGACGGGCGCACCGAACACCGCGGCGAGGTTGAGCGCCTCGTGCGCGTCACCGGTGGAGGTGGCGCCGTCGCCGAGGAACGCGACCGTCACCGAGTCCTCGCCGAGCCGCTGCGCGGCCATCGCCGCCCCGACCGCGTGCAGGCCCTGGGTGCCGATGGGGATGGCGATCGGCGCGCAGCACCTGCTGGTGAAGCCCAGGCCGCCGTGCCAGCGGCCGCGCCACACCGCCGCGACGTCGCCCGGCGGGATGCCGCGGACGAGGAAGGCGCCGAGTTCGCGGTACTGCGGGAAGAGCCAGTCGGTCTTGCGCAGACACGCCACGGCGCCGACCTGCGCCGCCTCCTGGCCGCGGCAGGAGGCGAAGAGTGCGAGCTCCCCCTGGCGCTGCAGGTTGACGAGTTCGGTGTCGACCTCGCGGGTGACGACCATCGACTCGTAGAGCCAGGCCAGAGTTTCGGGCGGGAGGTCTCTTCGGTATCGGGCCTCGTCGGTGGGGGCGCCGTCGGGCGCCACCAGTCGAATCGGTTCGACGAACCCGGCCATACCGCCTCCTGGGGTCACTGGCGGCGGGTCGCGCCGTCAGGCGACTGAGGTGCTCGGTACGAAGGCGGTCAGCGCAGGGCCTCGGGTGTGAGGCCTGTCGGCCGGCGGCCAGGGTGTGGCGCCGGTGCGACGATGCGCACTGCTCGCTCCGTATCGGGGCACTTACCAGTATGCGCGCGTCACCGCGGGGCCTGCGCGACGATGCGTTCGGCGCGCCGCAGCACGGGCATGTCGACCATCTGACCCTCGAACTGGAACACCCCCCGTTCGCCGCGCGCAGTGTCCAGGACGCGCCTCGCCCAGTCGACCTGCTCCTCGGTGGGCGCGTAGGCCGCCCGGATGACCGCGACCTGGCTCGGGTGGATCGCGACCTTGGCGTCGAACCCGACCGCGACGGCGTCATCGCTCTCGGCCCGCAACCCGTCGAGGTCCTTGATGTCGAGGTACACCGAGTCCAACGCGATCCGGCCCCACGCCTTGGCGGCGAGCAAGCTCTGCGACCGCACATGCCGGGCCACGTCGCGGTAGCTGCCGTCGGGCCACCGGTTGGACGTCCCGCCGGTCACGGCGAACAGGTCCTCGGCACCCCACATGACGGCGTAGGCGTTGTCGACGCGCGCGGTCTCGGTGACGGCCAGTGCGCCGAGCGGGGTCTCGACGAGCACGATGACGTCGAACGGCGCGAGTGAGCGGACCTGGTCGGCGGACTCGGTCTTGGCGAGCATGATCGTGGAATAGTCCGTCTGCGCCAAGGCCGTCATGTCGAGCGCATGGTCCGGTGTGGCCACCGGGTTAACCCGCACCACGGTCCGGTCCGGGTCGAGGCGGGTCTCGAGCAGCGCCGTGCGCGCCGCCTCGCGATCCCGGGCGCCGACACCGTCCTCCAGATCGAGGATCACCACATCGGCTGCGGCGGCGGCCTTCTCGAAGCGCTCGGGCCGGTCGGCGGGGCAGAACAGCCAGCCCGGGCCGTTGCTTCCCAGCGCCATCAGGCGTCTGCCTCGGGACGCTTGCGCACCATGGTCTTGCGCGAGGCGGTGGCCACCACGTCGCCGTGCTGGTTGCGCGCGACGTGGGAGAAGGTGACGATGCCCTCCCCCGGGCGGCTCTTCGACTCGCGCTTGTCGGTCACCTCGGTCTCGGCGTAGAGCGTGTCACCGTGGAACAGCGGTTTCGGGAACGCCACCTCGCCGAATCCGAGGTTGCCCACGATGGTGCCCTGCGTCAGCTGGGCCACCGAGAGACCGACGAGCGTGGAGAGGGTGAACATCGAGTTCACCAGCCGCTGGTTGAACGGCGGGAGTGCGTCGGAGAACGCGGCGTCGAGGTGCAACGCCTGGGTGTTCATCGTCAGCGTGGTGAACAGCACGTTGTCGGCCTCGGTGATGGTGCGGCCGGGACGGTGCTGGTAGAGCACGCCGGTCTCGAATTCCTCGAACCACAGTCCTCGTTGGACCACCACGCGCTTCGCCTCGCTCACAGACCCGCCTCCCGCGCGATCAGCATCAGCTGCACTTCGGTCGTACCCTCGCCGATCTCGAGGATCTTGCTGTCGCGGTAGTGCCGCGCCACCGGGTATTCGTTCATGTAGCCGTACCCGCCGAACACCTGGGTGGCGTCGCGGGCGTTGTCCATCGCGGCCTCACTGGAGACGAGCTTGGCGACGGCCGCGGCCTTCTTGAACGGCTTGCCGGACAACATCAGCGCGGCCGCGTCGTAGTAGGCCGCGCGGGCGGCGTGCGCCCGTGCCTCCATCCGGGCGATCTTGAACGCGATCGCCTGATAGGTCCCGATCGCCGCGCCGAAGGCCTGACGCTCCTTGGCGTACCTGACGCATTCGTCGACGCAGCCCTGGGCGGCGCCGACCGACAGCGCCGCGATCGCGATCCGGCCCTCGTCGAGGATGCGCAGGAAGTTGGCGTATCCACGGCCCTGTTCGCCCAACAGGTTCTCCTGCGGGACGCGGACGTCGTCGAAGCTCAGCGGGTGGGTGTCCGAGGCGTTCCAGCCGACCTTGTTGTACGCCGGTTCGGCGGTGAACCCCTCGGTGGGCACCGGCACCAGGATCGCCGAGATCTCCTTCTTGCCACCCTCGCGCTGACCGGTCACGGCGGTCACGGTCACCAGCTTGGTGATGTCGGTGCCGGAGTTGGTGATGAACTGCTTGGAGCCGTTGATGACCCAGTGCCCGTCGTCGAGCTTGGCGGTGGTCCTGGTGGCGCCCGCGTCGGAGCCGCCGCCCGCCTCGGTCAGCCCGAAGGCGCCGAGCGCCTTTCCGCTGGCCAGCAGCGGCAACCACTCCTGCTTCTGCTCCTCGGTGCCGAATCGGTACACCGGCATCGCGCCGAGCGACACGCCGGCCTCCAGGGTGATCGCCACGCTCTGGTCGATCTTGCCGAGCTCCTCCAGTGCGAGGCAGAGCGCGAAGTAGTCACCGCCCATGCCGCCGTACTCCTCGGGGAACGGCAGGCCGAACAGACCCATGTCGGCCATCCCGGCGACGACCTCGTACGGGAACGAGTGCTCCTCGTCGTGTTTGGCGGCGACGGGCGCGACCACCCCCTGCGCGAAGTCGCGCACCGTCTTGGCCAGTTGCTCGTAGTGGTCGGGCAGTGTGCCCGTCGACAGGAAGTCACCCATGATCAGTTCTCCTCCGCGGTGATACGGGCCAGCAGCTGACCCACCTTGACCTGGTCGCCCACGGCGACAAGCAGTTCGACCGCGCCGTCGACCGGGGAGGTCAGCGCGTGTTCCATCTTCATCGCCTCGACGGTGACCACCACGGCACCGGCCTGCACGGCCGACCCATCGGAAACCCCCACCGCCACCACCGATCCCGGCATCGGACTGGTCAGTTCGGCGTCGCCGCTGTGGGCCTCGTCGGGCCGCACGGGCGCCTCGGCCACCTCGTCGACGACGGCGATGCGCCCCGCGCCGGCCAGCCAGATGCGGCCGTCGGCTGCGGACACCACGTACTCGGCGCGCAGGCCGTCGACGGTGACGACGAGCCGGTCGCGGTCGAGCGCCGCGGTGAGCGACCGCGCCGGACCGTCCTCGATCGCGACCACCGCACTGCCGGGTTCGCCGGTGATGTGGACGTGATCGGTGCGGTGGCCGGCGTGCAGACGCACGGTCGTCGGCGCCGCCTCTCCCAGCCGCCACCCGGTGGGTACCGCCCACAGGTCGCCACCGCGGGCCGGCCACCCGCGCAGCCACACGACGGCGGCGGCCGCGATCAGCTGGTCGTCGCCGATCGGCACCGGCACGAAATCCGGTGTCCGGCGGTCGAGCAGTCCGGTGTCGAGGCGGCCGGCCGCCACGTCGGGATCGGCCAGCAGGAAGCGCAGGAACTCGATGTTCGTGGTGACGCCCAGAACGGCGGTGCCCGCGAGCGCACGGTCGAGGGTGCGCAGGGCCGCCGCCCGGTCGTCACCGTGTCCGATGACCTTGGCCAGCATCGGGTCGTAATCGCTGCCGACCACCGATCCGGCGCGGATACCGGAGTCCACCCGGATGCCGGGGCCGCTGGGCTCGGCGACGTCCAGAACCGTCCCGCCGGTGGGCAGGAAGCCGTTGACCGGGTCCTCCGCGTACACCCGCGCCTCGATCGCGTGGCCGCGCAGCACGATGTCGGACTGCGCGAGCGTGAGCGGGTGCCCCGCGGCGACCCGCAGCTGCTGCTCGACCAGGTCGATGCCGGTGACCAGTTCGGTGACCGGATGCTCCACCTGCAGACGGGTGTTCATCTCCATGAAGAAGAACTCGTCGGGCTTGTCCGCCGACACGATGAACTCCACGGTGCCCGCGCCTGCGTAGTCGACGCTGCGCGCGGTGTCGCAGGCGGCGGCGCCGATCCGGTCCCGGGTGGCGGCGTCGAGCAGCGGCGACGGCGCCTCCTCGATCACCTTCTGGTGGCGGCGCTGCAGGCTGCACTCGCGTTCCCCGAGGTGGACGACGGCGCCGTGCCCGTCGGCCAGCACCTGTACCTCGATGTGGCGCGGGTTGAGCACGAACCGCTCCAGGAACAGGGTGTCGTCGCCGAACGCCGCAGCGGCCTCCCGACGGGCCGAGACGAGCGCTTCGGGCAGGCCGGCGGCCTCGTGCACCACCCGCATGCCCTTGCCACCACCACCGGCCGACGGCTTCACCAGTACCGGGTAGCCCATGTCGACCGCGCCGGCGATCAGGTCGTCGTCGGTCAGTCCCGGGCGCGACACCCCCGGCACCACCGGGACACCGAAGGCCGACACCGCGGCCTTCGCGGCGATCTTGTCGCCCATGGTGCGGATCGCACCCACGGGCGGACCGATGAACGCGATGCCCGCCTCGTGCAGCGCGGCAGCGAATTCTGCGTTCTCCGAGAGGAATCCGTATCCGGGATGGACGGCCTGGGCACCGGTGCGCCGCGCCGCATCGACCACCGCGGCAATGTCGAGATAGCTCTGCCGCGCCGGCGCGGGGCCGATGTGCACGGCGACGTCCGCCGCGGCGACATGGCGCGCGCCTGCGTCGGCGGTGCTGTAGACCGCGACCGACCGGATGCCGAGCGCACGCAGCGTGCCGATGACGCGCACGGCGATCTCACCGCGGTTCGCGACCAGCACGGTGTCGAAGAGAGTCGTCATATCGCCCGTCACATCCGGAACACGCCGTAGGAGACCGGCTCCAGCGGGGCCTGTCCGACCACCGAGAGCGCCAGTCCGAGCACGGTTCTGGTGTCGGCGGGATCGATGACCCCGTCGTCCCACAGCCGCGCCGTCGAGTAATAGGGATTGCCCTGCTGTTCGTACTGGTCGCGGATCGGCGCCTTGAACGCCTCCTGCTCCTCGGCAGGCCACGGATCCCCCGCCGCCTCGCGCGCATCGGCCCGCACCGTCGCGAGCACCGACGCGGCCTGCTCGCCGCCCATCACCGAGATCCTGGCGTTCGGCCACATCCAGAGGAATCGCGGCGAGTACGCCCGGCCGCACATCGAGTAGTTGCCCGCACCGTAGGAGCCGCCGATCACCACCGTCAGTTTCGGCACCCGCGCACAGGCCACCGCCGTCACCATCTTCGCGCCGTGCTTCGCGATGCCGCCCGCCTCGTAGTCACGGCCGACCATGAATCCGGCGATGTTCTGCAGGAACAGCAGCGGCGTGCTGCGCTTGTCGCACAGCTCGATGAAATGCGCCCCCTTGAGCGCGGATTCGCCGAACAGCACCCCGTTGTTGGCGACGATGCCCACCGGATGGCCGTGGATCCGGGCGAAGCCGGTCACCAGCGTCGTGCCGTATTCGGCCTTGAATTCCGAGAATTCGCCACCTTGGGCAAGCGAAGCGCCGGGGGAAGGCCCGTCGACGATCCGGGTGATCACCTCGTGCACGTCGTAGGGCACCCGGGCGTCGACGGGGACCACGTCGTAGAGCTCGGTCTGATCGGCTGTCGCGTCGACCGTCGGCGCCACGTCCCAGGGCGGCGTGGTCCGCGGGCCGAGGGTCGCGACGATGCGCCGCACGATGCGCAGGGCGTCGCGGTCGTCGTGGGCGAGATGGTCGGTGACGCCGGAGGTCTTGGAGTGCAGGTCGCCGCCGCCGAGATCCTCGGCGGTCACCACTTCCCCGGTTGCCGCCTTCACCAGCGGCGGGCCGCCGAGGAAGATGGTGCCCTGGTTGCGCACGATGACGGCTTCATCACTCATCGCGGGCACGTACGCCCCGCCCGCGGTGCAGGATCCGAGCACCGCCGCGATCTGCGCGATACCGCGCGCGGACAGGGTGGCCTGGTTGTAGAAGATGCGACCGAAGTGGTCCCGGTCGGGGAACACCTCGTCCTGGCGGGGCAGGAAGGCGCCGCCGGAGTCGACGAGGTAGATGCACGGCAGCCGGTTCTGGCCGGCGATCTCCTGCGCGCGCAGGTGCTTCTTCACCGTCACCGGGTAGTAGGTGCCGCCCTTGACCGTCGCGTCGTTGGCCACGATCATGCACTCGCGCCCGGAGATCCGGCCGATGCCGGCGATCATCCCGGCGCCGGGACACTCGTCGTCGTACATGCCGTCGGCGGCCAGCGGTGCCATTTCGAGGAACGGGCTGCCCGGATCGAGCAGGCCGTCCACCCGGTCTCGCGGCAACAGCTTGCCCCGCCCGACGTGGCGCTCCCGGGCCTTGGCGGGACCGCCGAGCGCGGCGGTGGCCAGCTTGTCGCGCAACTGCGCCACCAGGGCGAGGTGATCCTCGCGGTGTGATGACCGCGGCGTCATCGCAGCACCCGTCTTTTGAGTTAATGAGGACTAACTCATGGTATGTTAGTGGCGATTAACCGAGATGTCCACCGCCGAAATCGAGGAGCCGCAGTGTGACCGCTCCGGCGCCGCAGGACGGCACCCGCCGCAGTCGGGCGAAATCCGACCGCCGTAGTCAGCTCATCGCCGCGGCCGAGCGACTGGTGGCCGAAAAGGGCTATCTCGCCGTGCGGTTGGAGGACATCGGCGCGGCGGTGGGAGTGAGCGGGCCCGCCATCTACCGGCACTTCCCCAACAAGGAGGCGATGCTGGTCGAACTGCTGGTCGGCATCAGCACCCGACTGCTGGCCGGGGCGGCCGAGGTGGTCGCGGACACCGACGACGCGGCGACCGCACTCGAGGGGCTCATCGACTTCCATCTGGACTTCGCCCTCGGCGAGTCCGACCTGATCCGGATCCAGGACCGTGACCTCGGCCATCTTCCCGAACCCGCCAAGCGACAGGTGCGCAAGGCGCAACGGCAGTACGTGGAGATCTGGGTGTCGGTGCTGCGCCGGTTGGACGACACGGTGGGCGAGGCCGACGCCCGGCTGATGGCGCACGCCGCGTTCGGGCTGCTGAACTCGACGCCGCACAGCGTTAAGCCCTCGACGACGAGAGCGGCCGAGGCCAGCTCGCGGTCCGTCTTGAAGAAGATGACGGTCGCTGCGCTGACCTCGGCCGGTCGCTGAGGTGGTTAGGAGCTAATACCAGACTTTTCGGCCACCCACCGCGCGTCCGGTGGCGCCCAGGATCCACAGGACGACACCGATGACGATCAGCACGACGCCGATGTACAGCAGTATCGAGATGTTGATGAAGTATCCCAGCAAGGCCAGGATGATTCCGAGGACGATCATGCCAACACTCCAATCTTGTATTCGATTGTCTGCCCGGAGGGTTCGGGCAGGTCACTTGCGCTTGGTTCCGGAACATTGACGTTGCAGTCAGCCTTCGGATTCACGCCGAAGTAGTTGAGCGGTCCCGCCACCACCGTGAGGGCGATGTTGGCTGCGGTTGCGCAGTTCGCGTCGCCTGTCTTGAAATAATCGCGCTGATAGGCAGCGAAGACGCCGATCAGCAACCAGATGAGCACAATCAAGCCGAGTAGGCCCCTCATGCCGTGCCTCCATCCCTTTCGCGCCCTAGTGGCGCAGCACGGTTTTACCCAACCGACAAATTCTCCAAACCTCGCCGCAGCGACCAGGGCTCATCCGATGGCGGTGGCGGCGAACGCCTTCATGAGCCACTGGCGCATCGCGTTGACCAGCACCGCACGGTTCTCCCGCTTGACGATCTCGTGGCCGTCGTCGTCGAACGCCAGCAGCTCGACCGTGCGATCCAGCGATCGCAACGCCTCGAACATTTGCTGCGATTCGCTCGGTGGCACGTTGGTGTCGTTCGTACCGTGTACGAGCAGTAGCGGAGCGGTCAGCGCGTGCACTCTCAGCAGCGGCGACAACCGTTCGAGCAGCTCGCGGTCACCGATCGGATGGCCGTACTTCGGATAGGCGGCGGTGGCGATCCACGGCTCCGTGGTGCGGTACCAGGTGTTGAGATCGCTCATCCCGCAGATGCTGATGCCCGCCGCGAACAGCTCGGGGTGGAATGCCAACGCCGCCTGAGTCAGGTATCCGCCGTAGGACCACCCGCAGCAGGCGATCCGGTCGGCCGACACGGCCTCGCGGTCGATGAGGAAGTGCACGCAGTCGGCCACGTCGTCGATGGCCGCGAACCGCAGCTCCTTGTCGTCGGCGTGCATGAAGGCCCGACCGCCCCCACCCGAACCGCGGACGTTGGGGGTGAACACGGTGATGCCGGCCTCCAGCAGCGGCGGATAGAACTCGTTGTACCCCGGCCGCGACTGGCCCTCGGGTCCGCCGTGCAAAAAGATCATCGCGCCGATCGGTTCCACCGGGGCAGGCGGCCGGTACAGCCAGCCGCTGAACTCCAGCCCATCGCGTGCGGTGATGAATTCCAGTGTCGGATCCGCGGTCAAGGGTCCGCGGCTCGGCTCGCGGTGCACCCGTTCCCATTCGCGGGTGCGCGGGTCCACCAGTTCGATGGTCGGCGGCAGCGACGGACTCTCCACCGTCATCGCCACCATCGAGCCGCCCGCGCTGATGGTGAGCTCCGTGGCCACCAGACCGGGCAGCGGTATCGGCGGGCTGAGCGTGTTGTCCGCGTACTCGAGGATCTGTAACTCGCTGCAACCGTACTTGTTCCACAGCAGCGCGACGGTCGACAGGTCGTCGCTGACGACGAACTCGTCGAGGTCGAATCCCGGCTTCTCGGCGACCACGTGGTACGACATCCCGTCGGCGGTACTGGTGACCTCGATGAGCCGGGCGTGCGATGCCCCGTTGTCGCTGCGGATCAGTGCCCGCACGAAGCCCTCGGTGCTGTTCAGTCCGTAGGTCTTCGCGGGGTGGTACAGCTCGAACGACTCGCCCGTGGCGCCGGCGCGCAAACGTCGCGGCGTGTGGTCGTCGAGGATGAAGCCGAGGTCGGTGGTCGAGCCGGGATCGTAGGGCAGCAGCGCGAACTCGGTGAGTCCCCGCAGCAGGATCAGGTCCCGGTAGCCGCGCGGGCCGACGCGCACGAGCGCCGCCCCGGCCCAGGCGTCGACCAGCCGGCCCGCGGTGCGCCGGTCCAGCACCACCGTGCTGCCGTCGGCCGGGTCGATCAGACACGAACTGCCCACCCCGTCCTCGCCGGTGAGGATCGCCGCGACCTGCGTGCCGTCCCAGCCGATCAGCTCGGCACTGCCCTCGGGATGACCGTGCGGCCAGCTGTCGATCCGGCGGGCGTCGCGGTCGTCGGGATCGTTTGTCACCACCCATATCTGGAAGCGGTCACTGCCGTCCGGTGCGACCTGGCACGCCAGCCAGTGTCCGTCCGCTGAGTGCATGACCCGGGTGACCGGACCCTCGACCGGCAGTTCCACGTCACGCGACGAACTCGCGCGCCAGCCCCGGAGGAACCGCTGCACCGCCCGTGGGAAGCCACCGTCGTCGACGAGGTGGGCGAATGCCGTCGCGTCCGGCGACAGTGACGCGCCGTAGTTCGCCCGCACCTGCCGTCTCACGCCTCGATTGTCCATCGTGTCCGGCTGCGGGGTCGGCCTCCCCCCGGAACCGAGCCGCCGCCAGACCGGCTTACGCGGGTACCCTGCGACCATGAGGTGGGCATGACCGGATCGCGTCGCGACGGCGAGGAGCCGGGCTATCACGACCCCGCGTACGCCAACCAGCCGCCGTACGGCAATTACCCGCCACCGACCGGGCCCGCCCCCACCCAACGGCTGCCGCAGTACCCGGCCTACGGGTACGACCCCTCCGATCCGTACGCCGCCGGCCAGTACGGCGGGCACGAACCGGCCGAAGCGCCGCCCGGTGGACCGAAGTCGCCGCAGTGGCTCTGGTGGGTGGCCGCGGCCGCCGTACTGGTGGTCGTCGGGCTGGTGATCGCGCTGGTCATCTCGAACAGTTCCCGCCAGCAGACGGTGGTCGCACCGGCGCCGGCGATGCCCGAGCCCACCGCCAGCAGCACGCCCCGCACCACCACGCCCCGCACCACCACGGCCACCTCGCCGAGCCCCACACCGGTCCTCCCGCTGCCCACCAGCTCGGCGCCGACACCGACGACGACGGCGTCCGGGCAGACCGAGACCGTCACCTACGACGTCTCCGGCGAAGGCCGGGCGATCAGCATCACCTACACCGACAGCGGCGGGCTCCCGCAGACCGAGTTCAACGTCGCGCTGCCGTGGAGCAAGCAGGTCGATCTGCCCGCACCGGCGCAGAGCGCGGCCCGCATCAGCATCATCAACCTGGGCAACCAGGTGTCCTGCACCGTCTCGATCAACGGGGCGACCACCGAGGAGCGCACCGGCGCCGGCCTGACCATCTGCGCGGGACTGGGCTAGCGCGCGCGCTTCGGCACACGGACGAACAGCATCGCGATCAGGCCGAGAGCCAGCACGGCGGCCAGCCCACCCATCCCGGCGCGGTCGGTGCCGAACAGCGCGATGGCCGAGGCGAAGAACCACGGCGCCAGCGGCGACGCCGCCCGCCCTGTGGTCGTGTAGAGCCCGAACGCCACGCCTTCCTTGCCTTCCTCGGTGATGCGCAGCATCTGGGTGCGCGCCGAGGACTGGGTCGGCCCGACGAACAGGCACAGCAGCAGCCCGCAGATCCAGAACGCGGTGGCGCCGTCGAGGGTGATCAGCACGGTCGACACCACCACCATCGACGCCAGCGATCCGACGATGACGGGTTTGGAGCCCACCCGGTCGTCGAGCAGGCCGCCGAGCACCGCGCCGAGTGCGGCGACCACGCAGGCGCACACGCCGAACAGCAGCAGGTCGGCCTGGGACACGCCGTAGACCGCGCCGCCCAGCACGGCGCCGAACTGGAAGACCCCGGTCAGGCCGTCCCGGAAGATCGCGCTGGCGACCAGGTAGTAGACGATGTTGTGGTCGCGCCGCCACTGGTCCTTGAGCTCCGCCCACAGCTTGCGGTAGGCGCCGAGGAAGCCGACCCGCGGCAGCGCGTCGACCGGGGCCTCGACCCCACGCTTGAGCAGTAGCGGTATCGCGAACAGGACGAACCAGGCCGCGGTGAGCAGCATGGCCGCGCGGACCGGCCAGCCGTCGGCGGCGGTGATGCCGAAGAATCCACGGGTGGGGCCGTCGCCCTGCACCAGCCCGAGGTAGACGATGAGCAGCAGTCCGACACTGCCGAAATAACCTGCCGCAGCACCGAAGCCGGAAATACGCCCCGAACTCTCCGGTGTCGACAGGTTCCGCAGCATCGCGTTGTAGGGCACCGTCGCCAGATCGCTGCAGGCCGCCGTGAAGGCCAGCAACACCAACCCCGGCCACAGGTAGCGGGGGTCGTCGCGGATCAGACTCATCGAGGCAGTCGACGTCACCGCGACGCCGGTCAGCACGATCAGCATCGGCCGCCTGCGGTGCGCGGCGTCGACCCAGATCCCCGTCGCCGGTGCGAGCAACGCGACGAGCAGGCCGGACACGGTCAACGCGTTGCCGAGCCAGCCCGCCGGCGTGGTCGGCCCGGCCAGGCCCTCGCCGACCTGTCCGGTGAGGTACACCGAGAACACGAAGGTGATGACGATGGCGTTCATCCCGGTGGCGCCGCAGTCCCACAGCGCCCATGCGACGACACCCGACCGCGGCGGGGTCCGCTCGGGTGATGCGGGCGGACGCGACGACACGCTCATCGCCGCCCACCCTAGTGGCAGCCGTCGTCGGCGGCCGCCAGAGCAGGCCGGAGAGCCGCGGTCAGGCCCGCGATATAGTCCCGCCCATGCCGATTCCCGCTCCCCGCCCCGAATCCCGCGCGGTCGTCACCGGCGCCTCTCAGAACATCGGCGAAGCCCTGGCCACCGAACTGGCCGCCCGCGGACACCACCTGATCATCACCGCCCGCCGCGGCGAGGTGCTCGCGGCGCTGGCCGACCGGTTGACCACACGCTACGGCGTCACCGTCGAGGTCAGGGCCGTCGACCTGGCCGACCCGACCGCCCGCACCGAGCTGTGCGACGAACTCGCCGGGCGCGACATCTCGATCCTGTGCGCCAACGCGGGCACCGCGACCTTCGGTCCGCTCTCGAAGCTCGATCCGGCCGACGAGAAGGCCCAGGTGCAGCTGAACATCCTCGGCGTGCACGACCTGGTGCTCGCCGTGGTGCCCGGCATGGTGGCGCGACGCGCAGGCGGCATCCTGATCTCCGGCTCGGCCGCAGGGAACTCACCGATCCCCAACAACGCCACCTATGCGGCGAGCAAGGCATTCGTCAACACGTTCAGCGAGTCGCTGCGCGGTGAACTCAAGCGCGACGGCGTGCACGTCACGGTGCTGGCGCCGGGACCGGTGCGCGAGACGCTGCCGGACACCGACGAGCAGTCGCTGGTGGAGAAGCTGATCCCGGACTTCCTGTGGATCTCCACCGAGTACACGGCCAAGCTGTCGCTGGACGGCCTGGAGCGCAACAAGATGCGGGTGGTCCCCGGCGTCACGTCCAAGGCGATGTCGGTGGCCAGCGGCTACGCCCCGCGGTCGATCGTGACGCCGATCGTCGGCGCCGTCTACAAAAAGCTCGGCGGGGAGTAGCGATTTCGGCGTGACAACGCGCGCTGAGCGAATCACGCCGAAATCCCTCAGCGGCGGCGTCGGCGGCGGCCGGTGCCGAAGATGCTGCGGGTGATCTCGCGGCCGATCACCGTGCCCGCCGAACGCATCGCGCTCTTGAACGCCGGACTGTCGGACATCTTCTCGAAGAAGCCGGGTTCCTCCGGGGCGGCGGGTGCGGGCATCGGCGGCACCTCCACCTGCGTCGGCACCGGCGGCAGATCTGCGCGCGGCGCGGGCGGGGTCACGTCGGGCGGCGGCGCCAGCTTGGCGGCGAGCCGCTCGTAGGCCGAATCGCGATCGATGGTCTGGCCGTACTCCGCCTGCAGCGGGCTGGCCTTCGCGGCGGCGCTGATCGCCTCGGTGCCGATGGTGTCCATCAGTGATCGCGGCGCCCGCATGCGTGTCCACGCCACCGGCGTAGGCACGCCCCGCTCGGAGAGCACGGTGACGACCGCCTCACCGATGCCGAGCGAAGTCAGCGCCGACTTCAGGTCGTAGACATCGGTTTTCGGGTAGGTGCGGACGGTCTTGTTCAGCGCCTTCTCGTCGTCGGGCGTGAACGCGCGCAGTGCGTGCTGGATGCGTGCCCCGAGCTGGGACAGCACCTCGTTGGGGACGTCGGTGGGCAGCTGGGTGCAGAAGAAAACCCCGACGCCCTTGGACCGGATCAGCTTCACCGTCTGCTCGACCTGGCCCAGGAACGCCTTGGACGCGTCGTCGAACAGCAGGTGCGCCTCGTCGAAGAAGAACACCAGCTTCGGCTTGTCGATGTCGCCGACCTCGGGCAGCGAGGTGAACAGGTCGGCGAGCACCCACATCAGGAACGTGGAGAACATCACCGGGCGGGCGGCCTGGGCGCCCAACTCCAGCAACGTGACGATGCCGCGCCCGGACGCGTCGACGCGCAGCAGGTCCGCCGGCTCCAGCTCCGGCTCACCGAAGAAGGTGTCGGCGCCCTCGGCCTCCAGGTTGACCAGCGCGCGCAGGATCACCCCGGCGGTGGTGGTCGACACCGCGCCGAGCGCCTTGAGCTGCGGCTTGCCCTCGTCGCTGGTGAGGAACTGGATCACCGAGCGCAGATCCTTCAGATCCAGCAGCGGCAGGCCCTGCTGGTCGGCCCAGTGGAAGATCAGTCCGAGCGTTGATTCCTGAGTCGGGTTGAGTCCGAGCACCTTCGACAACAGGATGGGCCCGAAGCTCGAGATCGTGGCCCGCACCGGCACCCCGACGCCCGACGTGCCGAGGGACAGGAATTCGACCGGGTAGGCGGTCGGCGTCCACGCGTCGCCGGTGTCGCGGGCCCGCTCCGTGGTCTTCTCGCCGGCCTCCCCCGGCCGCGACATCCCGGACAGATCGCCCTTGACGTCGGCCATCAGCACCGGCACCCCGGCGGCGGAGAGTTGCTCGGCGAGCACCTGCAGCGACTTGGTCTTGCCGGTGCCGGTGGCGCCCGCAACCAGACCGTGCCGGTTCACCGTGGCGAGCGGAATGCGCACCTGGGCGGTGGCGTCGGCGACGCCGTCGACGACCACGGTGCCCAGCTCCAGCGCCTGACCCTCGACGGCATAACCGGCGGCGATCTGCTGGGCTGGGGTGGCGCCCGACTCGGTCGACATGGGCCACACAGTACTTGCCAAGATCACGGTCCCGACGGGTATGGCCGCCGGTCCGGCGGGGGTGCGAATACTGTGGAGCGCTGTGCGCGAAGAACTGGTGTGGATCGACTGCGAGATGACCGGACTGAACCTGAGGTCGGACCGGCTCATCGAGATCGCGGTGCTGGTCACCGACGCAGATCTGAACATCCTCGGCGGCGGGCTCGACGTGGTGATCCACGCCCCCGACGAATCGCTCGACTCGATGGTCGACGTCGTCGCCCAGATGCACAAACGGTCGGGCCTCACCGAGGAGGTGCGGGCGTCCACCGTCGACCTGGCCACCGCCGAGCGCATGGTGCTCGACTACATCCGCGGACACGTCAAGCAGGCCAAGACCGCACCGCTGTGCGGCAACTCCATCGCCACCGACCGCGGCTTCATCGCGCGCGACATGCCCGAGCTCGACGAATACCTGCACTACCGGATGATCGACGTCAGCTCCATCAAGGAGCTGTGCCGCCGCTGGTACCCGCGGATCTACTTCGGCCAGCCGGAGAAGGGCCTGGCGCACCGGGCGCTGGCCGACATCCACGAGTCGATCCGCGAGCTGCGCTACTACCGCCGCACGGCGTTCGTCGCGCCGCCGGGCCCGTCGACCAGCGACATCGCCGGCATCGCCGCCGAGCTGGGTCCGCCGTCCACCGACGCGACCGATAACGATTCGGCCGACGAGGCATCGAGCGGCTAGTATCGACGACGCCGCGAATGCCCTCGGGTTTCCGATGGGCACAGCGGCGATGGTGGCTGTAGTTCAGTTGGTAGAGCACCAGGTTGTGATCCTGGATGTCGCGGGTTCGAGTCCCGTCAGCCACCCCGAAGAGATGCCGGCCGGCTCAGCGCGAGCCGCCCCATTCGGTGACCATGTTGTCGTCGGTGATCGTGGGCGCACCCTCGGTGCGAGCGAGGACCCCGTCTCGAGTTTCCATATTCATGCCGGTCGGTTTGTCCGCCCCGTAGCCCGCCGAGAGCGAATCGGCCAGGGCCAGCACCTCCTCCAGGCGCGCCTGCTGCTTCGCGTCGGAGAGGTCGAACACGGGCCTGCCTTCGATGCGGTACTCGCGCAGGATGCGCTCCCAGCGGCGGCGGTCCATCGCGATCGGAGAATCGCTGACGGCCATGAAGTTGATGAAGCGCAATGCGTTCGGATATTCGAGCGCTCCGGTGCGCTGCGCCGCGGGCGAGCCGGTGGTGTTGTAGAACGACACCCCGCCCGGATTGAGGTGCCCGCGGACGAGGTCGAGGTACTCCTTCGACAGCAGGTCGGTGGCGTGTGCGCGCCAATTGAAGCTGGTGTTCTGCACGATGAAATCGAACTTGCGGTCGGGATTGCGGGCGAGCCAGCGCCTTCCGTCGTCGATGACGGTGGTGACCTTGGGGTTCTTCAGCACGCCGGCCTCGCCGGGGTAGTTCGACATCACGTTCAGGTAGGCCGGGTTGATCTCGACCACGGTCAGACTCTCCACCTGTGGATTGTTCGCGATCACCTGCGCCCAGGAACCGGACGAGAGCCCGATCATCAGCACGTCGCGGGGTGCTTCGTGCAGCAGGCTCAGAGCGTAGGCACGGACGATCAGGTTGCGGTCGTCCACCAGATCGGTGGAGAAATCGCCGTCGTAGACGCCGCCGCCCTGGATCTCGCCGTCCTGCGTGACGCTGACCACGCCGCTCTTGTTCTCCGCCAGGTGCGCAAAGCGCTGTCCCGCATAGTCTTTCTTGAAGTAGAGCCGCTCATAGACACCCCCGAACAGCGACGGCTGAACGAAGACGATGACGACGCCCGTCAGGGCGATGGCCGCGGCGCGCGTGATCAACACCTTCCGCTCGGGCGTGCGGCGTCTGGCGGCCAGCAGCAGCACGAGCGACAGCGCGACACCGAGCAGGGCGAGAAAGAGCGAGATGCCGCCGAGGGTCCAGTGGTCCATCAGCACGAAGCCGGTGATCAGGCTGCCCAGCGCCGACCCGCCGATGTTGGCGAGGTACAGGTAGCTCAGCCCCTCGCCCGCGCGGGCGTCCGGCGCGATGGCGATGTGGCAGATCAGCGGGAAGATCGCGCCCAGCAGGCCTGCCGCGACGGCCACCAGCGGCAGCGACGCCCCCCAGTGCAGCGTGCTGGTGATCAGCGCCGCCGCGGGCACCAGCAGGAAGCTGGCGAGGTTGGCGAACAGCACGAACCCGGAGAGCGAGGCCACCTGCTCACCGGCGGCAGGCTCACGGCAGAAGCGCCGGCTGACCAGCGCGCCGAGCGCGATGCCCAGCAGATAGCTGCCCAGCAGTAATGCGAAGGCCTGCGCGACGCCGCCGGAGGCGAACGAATACACGCGGTACCACAGGATCTCGTAGCTCAGCGCGATGTAGCCGCAGAGCGCCGACAGCAGCAGCGCGAACCAGAAACCGCGGGTGTTGAACTGTGTGAGCCGCGGACCGCGCTCGACGTCCACCTTCGGTGATCTCGCCTGCGCGATGAGGGCGCCGACACCGACGACGACATTGATGCCGCAGGCAAGCGTCACAGCGCCCTGCTGCCCCAGCAGGCGCATCAGGAAGGCGGCGACGATGAAGCAGGCGAACGCGCTGCCGAGCGTGTTGACGAAGTACAGCAGCCCGACGCTGCGCCCGACGTTTCCCGAGTGCTTCACCAGGTGCGCCGTCAACAGCGGCAGCGTGGCACCCATCAACAGCGTGGGGATCAGGACGAGCAGGAACGTGAACAGCGCGGTCAGCGGCGCGCTCATCTGAAGGGTCAACTCGCCCACGGTGTGGAACAGGCCCAGCGAGAAGAACCCGAAGGCGCCGATGCCGATCTCGATGGTCGCGAACACCCCCAGCAGCGGCAGGCGCAGCCGAGACAGCCGCCCGCCCGCGAAGCTGCCGAGGCCCAACCCGAGCATGAACGCCGTGACCACCACCGTGACGCTCTCGACGTTGATGCCGTAGATGGTGAACAGCGAGCGTTGCCAGACGAGTTGGTAGATCAGCGCGGGGACACCCGAGCAGAAGAAGATGGCGCAGATCACCGCCAGGTTCGCCCGCGGGGCGGCCACCGCGGGGTTCGCCGGCGGGGTCACCACCGACTGTTCAGCCATGTGCGGCCCTGCGCGCGGTCAACGCCGCACAGCTCGTGACGGTCCTGCCGACATCGAACGCTCCCAGCTTCTCGCGGGCATGCAGAGCAGCCCTCGTCGTCGCGTCACGGGTCAGATGGCGGCGTTGCCGGCCTTCCACTGGCTCCACGGAATGTTCCAGTCGCCGAGTCCGTCCGTGCCGGGCAGGACGGAGCCGACGGTGTTGACCACCTCGACGATGTCGCCGCGCTTGGTGTTGTCGTAGAACCACCGGGCGTTGGACGTGCTGACGTTGAGGCAGCCGTGGCTGACGTTGCTGTAGCCCTGACTGCCCACCGACCACGGCGCCCCGTGCACGTAGATGCCGCTGTAGGACATCTGCGTGGCCCAGTCGACCTCGGTGCGGTACCCGTTCGGGGAGTTGGCGGGCACACCGTAGGTCGACGAATCCATCACCAGGTGGGAGTACCGGTCGCCGATGATGTAGGTGCCGTTGTTGGTCGGCGTGCTGTTCTTGCCCATCGAGATCGGCATGGTCTTGATCACCTCGCCGTTGCGGCGGACGGTCAGCGTCTTGTTGTTGTCGTCGGCGGTCGCGACGACCTCGTCGCCGATGGTGAACTTGGTCTTGACGTTCTCCTGGCCGAACAACCCGTCACCCAGGTCAACCCCGTAGGTGTTGACGGACACGTCCACGGTGGTGCCGGGCTTCCAGTACTGCGCTGGGCGCCAACGGACTTCGCGGTTGCTCAACCAGTAGAACGCGCCCTCCACCGGCGGCGTGGTCTGCACGCTGATCGCGCGCTGTGCCGCGAGCCGGTTGGGGATGTTCTCGTCGAACCGCACCGCGATGGGCTGGCCGACGCCGACGACCTCGCCGTCGTTGGGCAGCACGTACGGCATGGTGAGGTTCTCCGGCGAGTGCGTCTCGAAGCTCATCTGCCTGCTGGTGACGCCGCCCAGACCCAGCGACTCCGCGCTGAGCGAGTAACGCTTGTTGTAGCCCAGCGGCTCGGTGGTCGCCCACGACAGCCCATCCGGACTGAGCTTTCCGGCCACCGGCTCGCCGTCCTCGTTGGTCATGTTGACCGCCCCGAGCACACCACCCTCGGCATTGACCGTCACCGGGCTGTCGACGGCCACGCCCACCGCGCCGTCGGTGACCGACGCCGTCAGCTTCGGCATCAGCAGATCGCCGAACGGGGTGCCCTTCTCGGAGATGACCTGGGGCTGCTCCGGCGCTGTGTCGCCACCGCAGCCGCTCAGGCCCAGCGCGAGCACAGGGATCAGGGCGATCGCCAGCCACCAGACCCGGTTCTTACGCGGACCGGTTACGGCGCGGACCTGCCTCATTCTCTCCTCCACCTCACGACCTACGGTCGGGAACGACGACTTTATTGGCAATAGTCTAAGGGCAAAGTCGGACAACGGCCCATTCGCGCTGAGCCGTCCCTCAGGTCCCGAATGGATTTCGTACCCCGCCACCCGAACTGTTACTCTCGCTGTCGCGCGCCGTTAGCTCAGTTGGTAGAGCAGCTGACTCTTAATCAGCGGGTCCGGGGTTCGAAACCCTGACGGCGCACTCTTTCTCCTCCGGCGCGGTGCGGGCGTTCCAGCCCGCACTGCCCTTCCTCCCCTTGCGTCAGCCACCTGTGTCCGCACGCTCGAGCGCGGCCGAATCCGCTCTGCGCAGGTCACGCCTGGCCGCTTTGCGGTTGACGTTTGCGATAATTTGTCAACGGTTACCCGGCTCCGAGGGCTTCGGATGTGCTGCAGTTCACTCAGCAGGTATATACCGACGGTATGTCCACTGCGGGTAAACAGTTGCGGGCAGCGTCAGACGAGTCACATTTTCGCAGTCAAACGACCCTTGCCACTGAACCTGCTGCTACCATCGTGTTAGCTGACCACTTCGTGACGCGGTCCGGTCAGCGGCAACCGACGAATCCAAAGGCTTAGCTGATGTCCACTGCAGGCGCACCCCGAGCGACGGGCACACCTGCCTCGTCGCAGCACGACGAGGTAGCTGCGCCGCTGTACGTGCACAGCTGCAGCAGACTGGGCCGGCACGCCAACCCGCCGCGCTTCTCGATCGCCGACTGGCTGCTGTCCGGCCGACGCCGCTGATCAGCGCGTCAGCGCCTCGACCTGCGCACGATCACCAGCACGACCACCACGCCCACGCCCGCGAGCGACGCCGCCACCGCGGGCTTCTTCACGAAACGGATCACACCGGCCTTGACGTCGTTGGCGACGCGCTGTGGATTCGCACGTTCGGCGAGCGAGTCCACCGTGGCGGCCAACTGATCGCGGGCCTGGTCGATGTCCTGCTTGATGGTGTCGGGATCTCGGTCCGCCACGTCTGCCTCCACCTCGGTCGCTGCTCTGCCGCACTACCCTAGATCAGCCGGTGTCCATCGGTGGGCACCGGCCGACAGAAGGGTTACCCAGACGCATGCCACAGACTCCTCGTCTCGAGGTCGGCGACGCGGCGCCGTCGTTCAGCCTGCCCGACGCCGACGGCAACACCGTCGCGCTGTCGGACTACAAGGGCCGCAAGGTCATCGTATACTTCTACCCGGCCGCGTCGACCCCGGGTTGCACCAAGCAGGCGTGCGACTTCCGCGACAGCCTCACTGAACTCAACGGCGCCGGCCTCGACGTGGTGGGCATCTCGCCGGACAAGCCGGCCAAGCTGGCGAAGTTCCGGGACCAGGAGGGCCTGACGTTCCCGCTGCTGTCCGATCCCGACAAAGAGGTGCTCACCGCGTGGGGCGCCTTCGGGGAGAAGACGATGTACGGCAAGACCGTTCAGGGCGTCATCCGCTCGACCTTCGTCGTCGACGAGAAGGGCGAAATCGCCGAGGCCCAGTACAACGTCCGGGCCACCGGGCACGTCGCCAAGCTGCGGCGCGACCTGTCGGTCTAGCTGCCGGTCGCGGCGCTCTCGCCCAGTTTCGCCAGCAGCAGCGCCTCGGCGGTGGCCGCCCGTTCGAGCACACCGAGGTGCAGGCTCTCGTTGACGCTGTGCGCCTGGGTCCCCGGATCCTCGACGCCGGTGACCAGGATCGCCGCCGCCGGGAACGCCGCGGCGAACTCGGCGATGAATGGGATCGAGCCGCCCATTCCCATGTCCACCGGTTCGGTGCCCCACGCCTGCCGGAATGCGGCCCGCGCCGCCTCGTAGACCGGACCCGTGGCGTCGATGGCGTAGGGCTGCCCGATGTCGCCGGGCGTGACCGCGACGCGCGCGCCCCACGGGACGTGCTGCTCGAGGTGGCGGGTCAGCGCGTCGAGGTGGGCGCGGGCGTCGCCGCCGGGGGCGACCCGCATGCTGACCTTGGCCCGCGCCCGCGGGATCAGGGTGTTCGAGGCCTTGTCGATCGGCGTGGTGTCGATGCCGATCACCGTGATCGCGGGCTTGGCCCACAACCGCTGCACCACTGAGCCGGAACCGATCTCGGCGACGCCGTCGAGCAGGCCGGTCTCGGTGCGCACCCAGTCGGCGCCTCGGTCCACGTCGGCGGCACTGCCGACGTGCAGGCCGTCGACCGCCACGTTGCCCTCGTCGTCGTGCAGGCTCGCCAGCAGGCGCACCAGCACCGACAACGCGTCCGGCACCACGCCGCCCCACAGTCCCGAGTGCAGGCCGTGTTCCAGGGTGGCGACCTCGACCACGCAGTCGGCCAGCCCGCGCAGTGACACCGTCAGCGCAGGAATCTCGGTGCTCCAGTTGTCCGAGTCGGCGATCACGATGACGTCGGCCGCCAGCAGATCCTTGTGCGCCTCGAGAAGTGCGCCCAGCGACGGCGACCCGGACTCCTCCTCGCCCTCCACGAACACCGTCACCCCGACCGGCGGGGTGCCGCCGTGGGCCCGGAAGGCGGCCAGATGTGTCGCGATGCCGGCCTTGTCGTCGGCGGTGCCGCGGCCGTACAGCCGCCCGTCGCGTTCGGTGGGCTCGAATGGCGCTGTGCCCCACTGCGAGTGGTCGCCCTCGGGTTGGACGTCGTGATGGGCGTAGAGCAGCACCGTCGGCGCTCCCGGCGGCGCCGGGTGGCGGGCGATCACCGCGGGCGCCCCGCCCTCGGCGACGATGCGGATGTCGTCGAAGCCGGCCGCGCCGAGCAGGTCCGCCACCGCTTGCGCGCTGCGCTGCACCTCGCCGCGTCGCGCCGGGTCGGCCCACACCGACTCGATGCGCACCAGATCCTCCAGATCCGCACGGACCGAGGGCAGCACGTCGCGGACGCGTTCGACCACATCACTCATGGCGACGAGGCTAGTGGCACCCTCGCGGGAAAGCGTCAGTCGGCGGATTCCAGGATCGCCACCGCGGCGGCCGTGTCGGCCTCGTGGGTCAGCGAGACGTGGATCGTCACATCCTGCAGATGCTTGGCGATGTCACCGGACAGCCGCACCTTCGGCCGGCCCCACATGTCCGTCACCACCTCGATGTCGCGGTGGATCCCCTCGGGCAGCGCGGGCCGCTTGGAGAACCGCGAGCCCGACCACGCCTTGATCACGGCCTCCTTGGCCGCCCACCGGGCCGCGAGGTGCCGGGCCGCCGACGAACTCTTGTCCGCGGCGTCCCGGCGCTCCCCCGGCGTGAACGTCTCGGAGAACACCGTGCCCGGGCGGTCGACCTGTTCGGCGAACTCCGGGATGGAGACCAGGTCGATGCCCACACCCACTATCGCCACGCAGGCACCCTAGCCCAAGCCGATGCGCTCATCGGTGCTGGTTGCTCTCCGCGCAAGCGCTCATCGGCCGTACACGTCGCCGTCGCCGAGCCTCGACGCCGCGTCGAGCAGCATCGCCGCCTCCTGCCGCTTCTCCGACCCGTCGTGGCCGAAGCGCCGGTCCGCCGGTCGCTCGTACATCGGGCGACCGCCGGCGATGGCCGACGCCAGCCGGCGACGACCCGCGAGCGTGCGCTGGTCGGCGCGCCGGCGGTAGTCCTCGCGCTGCTCGGGATCGAGCGAGGCGAGGAACGCCTGCGGGTGGACCAGCGCGATGAGCCCGGACACGTGTCCGAAGCCCAGGCTGGTCACCAGGCCGGCCTTGAGCGGGAACCTCTCCCCCAGCCGCAGGGTCTCGCGCGGCCAGACGAAGTGCCCGGAGGTGGCCATCTCGTCGTCGACACAGTCCAGGCTGCGGTTCGGCGGGATGACCCCGTCGCGCAGGACCTGGCACAGGCCCATCATCTGGAACACCGCGGCACCGCCCTTGGCGTGACCGGTCAGCGTCTTCTGACTGACGATGAACAGCGGCGCCCCGGCCGACCGGCCCATCGAGTCCGCGAGCCGCTCATGCAGTTCGGTCTCGTTGGGGTCGTTGGCCAGCGTCGAGGTGTCGTGCTTGTAGATCACCGCGATGTCGTCGGCGCCGACGCCCAGCTTGGCCAGCGAGCGTGCCAGCACCGAGTCCCTGCCGCCGCGACCGGCGCCGAGCGCGCCCAGTCCCGGTGCCGGGATCGAGGTGTGCACACCGTCGGCGAAGCTCTGCGCGTAGCCGACGACCGCCAGCACCGGCAGACCCATCTTGACCGCGAGGTCACCGCGGGCCAGCAGGATCGTGCCGCCGCCCTGGGCCTCGACGAAGCCGAGCCTGCGCCGGTCGTTGGCACGCGAGAACTTCGAATCGCTGATCCCCTTGGCGCGCATCATCTGGGTGTCGGCGGTGGCCGCCATGTCACCGAAGCCGATGATCGCCTCGAGCGTCAGGTCGTCGAAGCCGCCCGCGACCACCAGTTCGGCCTTGCCGAGCCGGATCTTGTCGACGCCCTCCTCGACCGACACCGCCGCGGTGGCGCAGGCGCCGACCGGGTGGATCATCGCGCCGTAGGAGCCGATGTAGGACTGCACGACGTGCGCGGCCACGACGTTGGGCAGCACCTCCTGCAGGATGTCGTTCGGCTTGTTCCGGCCGAGCAGGTTGCCGTGGTACATGGTCTGCATCGACGTCATGCCGCCCATGCCGGTGCCCTGCGTGCTGGCGACCAGGCTGGGGTGCACCCAGCGCATCAGTTCGGTCGGGCTGAAGCCCGCCGACAGGAACGCATCGACGGTGGCGACGATGTTCCACAGCGCCACCCGGTCGATCGAGTTGGCCATGTCGGGCGTGACGCCCCACACCGTGGGATCGAAGCCGGTGGGGATCTGCGCGCCGACCGTGCGGGACAGCTTGGTCTTGCGCGGCACCCGGATCTCGGTACCCGCCTTGCGGATCACCTGCCAGTCGGCCGAGTCCGGAACCGGGCGCACGACGGTGTGCTCGGGATCGAACTCCACGAACGCGCGGGCCTCGTCCTCCGACGACACCACGAACGAGAAGTCCTTGTCCAGGAACACGCTCACCAGCAGCGGCGAGGCGTGATCGGGATCGATCGCGCCGTCGTCGACGAATTCCCGGATGCCGCAACGCTCCACGACGGCGTCGTGATAGCGCTCGACGAGCTCCTCTTCGGGGACCAGGTCACCGGATGCGGCGTCGTACCAGCCCGGCTTCGGGTCGTCCTCCCAGGTGATCAGGCCGGTCGTCCACGCCAGCTCGAGAACGCCTGCGGCCGACAGTTCGTTGTCGACCTCCATCTCGAAGCGGGTCCGCGACGAACCGTAGGGCCCGAGTTCGGCGCCGCCGACGATCACCACGAGGTCCGCGGGGTCGACGTCGAGGTCGGCCCACTCGGGAGCCGGCGCCGGGCCGTCCAGCCGCGGCGGGGCGGGCAGCGCGGCGATGGTGCCCGGCGTGGGCCCGTCCTCCGGCAGCGTCTCGGTGGTCATCTCCTCGCGCGCCTTGGCCGCCAGCGCCGCCATGTCGAGCTCGACGTCGCCGAGGCCGCCGGTGAGGTCGACCTCGATCGGCTCGCGGGCCGCGGACACCTTCGCGTCGATGTCGCAGAGCGCCAACAGCATCGAGGCCATCTCGGCGGTGGTGTAGGTGGTGACACCGGCTTCCTCGACAGCACCCACGATCGCGTCGTTGTGACCCATCAGGCCGGTGCCCTTGGTCCAGCCGATCAGCGCGTGCGCCAGCGAAACCCGCTGCGCCCAGGATGATTCGGCCTTCCAGCGGGTCACCAGCGCATCGAGCGCGGACTTGGCCTCACCGTAGGCGCCGTCACCGCCGAACATGCCGCGGTTCGGTGAGCCGGGCAGCACCACGTGCAGCCGCGACGCGATGTCACGTTCCGCGCCGATGCCCGACAGTCCTGCGATGAGCCGCTGCACGGCCCACAGCAGCACCTTCATCTCCATCTCGGAGCGCGAACCGGCCTCGGACATGTCGCCGGCCACCTTCGGAGCGGCGAACGGGAACAGCAGCGTCGGCGTCTGGGCGTCCTTGAGGTGGATCGACTGCGGCCCCAGGCTCTCGGTCTGCTCCGAGCCGACCCACGACACCAGTGCGTCGATGTCGTTGTAGGAGGCCATGTTCGCCGGCACCACCCACAGCGTCGCGCCGAAGCGCGCACTGTCGCGGTAGAGCGTCTTGTAGAACTCCAGCCGGGCGTCGTCGAGACGCGAGGTGGTGGCGATCACCGTCGCCCCGCCCTCGAGCAGCTGCGCGGCCACCGATGCGGCGATCGAGCCCTTCGACGCGCCCGTCACCACCGCGACCTCGTCGCTGTAGCGGCCGCGGCCCGGGTTCTCCGCACCGGCGGCGATCCGGCCGAACAGCGACGCGTGCACGTTGCGGCCCGCGGCCAGCGCCTTGCCCTGCCACCAGTTGGCCTGGGTGGCCACCACGTGGCCGGCGCCCTCGAACCGCTCGGCCAGTCGCGGCCAGTCGGCGTCGACGTCGTCCTCCTCGGCCAGCCAGATCTTCACCAGATCCTCACGGGCGCTGGCCCAGCGGTCGTCGAACACGACAGCCTTGCGACCGTCGAAGACCGGTGCGACCAGCCGCGGCCAGTCGGAGCCGAGCTCGGTGGTGACCAGGTCGATCAGTTCCGCGTCGCTCGTGGTCTCGGGTGCGGTGACCGGCCTGTCGAGGCCCAGCTGGTCGAGGACCAGGCGGGCGGCCGAGGCCAGCACGCCGTCGCGACCGGTGACCTGTTCGGCGAACTCGCCGAGTGCGGCCGAATCCACCACGCCGCCTGCGGCTCCGCCGGCAGACGGAAGTGTCACGGAGACACCCTTGCGCGCGGCCACCGCCGTCACGGCGCCGTCGACGACCTTGTCGACCGACGCGACGTCGGCGAGCGCACCCTCGTGCAGGTTGCCCAGCCCGCCGCCGCGCACGCTGCTGCCCTCACGGGTCCCCATCGCCACCTCGACGGTCACGTGCTTGACCCAGCCGTCGCCGAGTTCCCAGGTCTTCTTCACCCGCTCGGCGATGTAGGCCGGGCGCTTGCCCGACGGGCCGAGCACGGTGCGCAACTGGTCGTTGATCGCATCCGAGAGCACCGGGCCGAACGGCTTGTAGGTGCGAGCCAGCTTGGTGACCTGACCCTTCAGCGCGGCGAGGTCGGCCTCGGCCGCACCGTCGATCGCGCCGAGGTTGAGCTCCGACCCGAGGTCGACCAGCAGCTGGTTGCGCCGCGACGACGCACCGTCGGTGATCGACTCGATGGAGTCCAGCCCCTCGATCTGGTCGAGGCGCATCTTGGCCGACAGCGCGATCAGCGCGACCGTCGCGTCTGCGGCGTCGAACGTCAGGTCGTCGGGACGGGGACCGCCCGACGGCGCCGCCGGGGCGGCCTGCGCGGGCGCAGCTGCCGCCGCCGGTGCCTCGTCGGCGGGTCCGGCCGGGGCATCGTCGAGCTCGGGCTCAGGCTCCGGATCGGTGTCGTTGGCGAACAGCACCGCGGCGTCGCGCTCGGAGTTGAGCACCTCCACCGTGCTGTGCGAGTACTCGGGCAGCTTCAGCGTGTTGGTCGCCAGGCCCGCCACGGTCGGCGCGGACTTCACGCCGAGCTCGACGAACCGCTCGACGCCGAGTCCACCCGCGGCCTCCTCGATGAACAGCAGGTCCTGCGTCTCGATCCACCGCACCGGGCTGGCGAACTGCCACGCCAGCAGCTCGATCACGATCTTGCGGCACAGTTCCCGCGGCTTCTCGTTGAGCCACGTGTCATAGTCGGCGAGGATCTCGTCGAGCGGCTCGGCGGGCACCAGGTCGCGGATCTCCTGGATGAAATCCCGGTCCAGCGTGAACGGCCGGGGCACCAGGTTGGGGATGTACTTACCGATCAGCAGCTCGGGATCGGCGTCGCGCGGCATCACGCGCTCCAGCGAGCGGCGGAAATCGGCGACACCGACCCGCAGCACCGACGAGTGGAACGGCACGTCGATACCCGGCACGAGGATGAAGGACCGCTTGCCGCCGCTGATCTCGCGACGCCGCTCGACCTCTTCCTCGAGCACCTCGAGGCCACGCACGGTGCCGGCGATGGCGTACTGCGATCCGCGCAGGTTGTAGTTCACGATCTGCAGGAATTCACCGGTGCGCTCGGCGATCCCGTCGACGAACGCCGTGACGTCGGCGTCGTCGAGGTCGATCTGCGACGGCCGGATCGCGGCCAGCCGGTAGTTGGACCGGCCGAGGTCGTCACGCGGCACGATGTCGTGCATCTTGCTGCCGCGGTGGAACACCACCTCCAGCAGCGCCTCGAGTTCGTAGACGCCGGAGACGCACGCCAGGGCGGTGTACTCGCCGACGGAATGCCCGCAGGCGATCGCGCCCTCGACGAACGCACCCTGCTCGCGCATCTCGGCGACCTGGGCGGCCGCCACGGTCGCCATCGCGACCTGGGTGAACTGCGTCAGGTAGAGCACGCCCTCGGGATGCTGGTAGTGCACGCCGGAGGCGACGAGACTGGTCGGGTTGTCGCGCACCACGTGCAGCACCGAGAAGCCGAGCGTCTCGCGGGTGAACTTGTCCGCGGAGTCCCACACCTTGCGGGCCGCCTTGGACCGGGCACGGACCTCCATGCCCATGCCCTTGTGCTGGATGCCCTGGCCGGGGAAGGCGTAGACGGTCTTCGGCGCGGCCAGCCGTGCGGTCGCCGACATCACCAGGTTGTTGTCGACCTTGGCGGTGACCTCGAGAACCTCTGCGCCGACGTCGATCCCGACGCGGTCGACCCGGAACTCGATCTCGTCACCGGGCAGCACCATGCCGAGGAACCGTGCGGTCCAGCCGATGAGGCGGGCCGGCGGAACGGCCTTGCCGTCCGTCGCGGTGACGACGTGCTGCGCGGCTGCGGACAGCCACATCCCGTGCACGATGGGCGATTCCAGGCCGGCCAGCAGGGCCGCGGCGCGGTCGGTGTGGATGGGATTGTGGTCGCCGGACACGACGGCGAACGGCCGCATGTCCACCGGGGCGCCGACGCTGACGTCGCGGCGGCGGCGGCGCGGGGTGTCGGTGGCGTTGCCGGAGACGGCTCCGCCCGCCTGAACCGGGTCGGTCAGTTCGGCCGCGCCGACGCGGCCGCGGATGGCGAATCGCTCCTCGAGCGTGGCCACTACGGCGCCGTCGGCGGTCGTCACCGTCACGGCGACCGGGACGACCCGGCCCACCTCGGTGTCGGTGGCCACCGAAGCGGTTGCGGTGACTGTGAGTTCGGCGACCTCGGTGGGCAGCGGCGCCTCGAGCCGGGCGGCGTGGTCGAGATGCACCAGGCTCAGCAGACCCTCGACGACCGGGAAACCCGAGTCGGTGGCCGCGTCGCCGATGGCGGCGAACACGGCGGGCCAGCACCGGCCGACGAGTGCGTCCGGGACCACCGTCAGGGTGGGCGCCAGCGGTGCGCCGAACGTGGCGGTCACACCGGTGTGGTCGGCCACCTTCTCGGGGTCCCATCCCACGGTGACCGTCGCCGAACCGCCGGACACCGGCGGCAGGGCATCGGGGCCGTCGACGCCCGCGGCGATGGCGAGCACCGCACGCATCGCGGTGGCGGCGTCGTCGGTGGACACCAGCGGCGCTCCCCCGCTGCGGACGACATCGGTCAGTGTGAAACGGATCTCGATCCAGGTGCCCGACAGCGGCACACTCAGGACGACGTGCTCGTCGTCGGCGACGGTGATGCGCGCACCGGTGGAGGCGTGGGTGGCGATGGTCTGGTTGTCGCGCACCTGCCAGTCCGTCGGCTCGGCGATGCGGTGCACCGGGTTGGTCGCGGTGCGGCCGGCCCACAGCACGTCGGGCGCGTCGAGCAGCGCGGCGAGCGGACCGGTGACGTCGGCACGGCCCTGGCGGCGAGACAGCGCCGGCGCCGGGTCTCCGTTGCGGGCGACCGCCTGGTCGACGGCGGCCCGCTCGAAGCGGTCGAGCAGATCGCCGACGGGCTCGTCGACGCGGGTGATGCCGGCGACGGCGGCGGTGCCGGGGATGATGCACACCTGGTCGGCGGAGTAGCGGGCGTCGTGGGCCTGCCACAGCGAGTCGCTGCGCCACCACCGGCGGACGTCCTTGTCGATCACCGGCACGAAGTTCACCGGCTTGCCGAGCGTCTTGCACAGCTGGACGAAGAACGGCACGTCGGCCGGGTGCAACTGCACCGTCTCGGCATCCGGGTAGCGCCGCACGAGGGCGGCGATCGCCGCCTCGGGCTCCTCGAGCAGGCGGCCTTCGGGGAACAGCGTCGGGATCTCGCCGGAGTCGACGGTGTGCAGCCGTGCCTCGGCGCGCTGCAGCATCTGCTCGAAGCGGTCCCGCCAGGTGATGTCCAGCCACGGCGAGTCCGGACTCTTCGAGTCGGCGTTGCTGCTGCCGTCCCCGATGGCCAGCTCGACATAGCGCTGCAGCCACTGCAGGTAGGTCATCTCGCCGACGTCACCGAAGTAGGGCTTGGCGGTGACGGCCATCGCCGCGATGATCTCGTCGCGCCGCTCGGCGACGGCGTCGGCGTCGCCGGCGACGTCGTCGAGCAGGCGTCCGCAGCGTGATGCGGCGTTGTCGATCTCGTGGATGTCGGCGCCGAGCTGGCTGCGCCCGGAGGCCATGCCGCCCTGGGCTTTTCCGGCGCCCACCCATGTCTCGGTGCCGCGGGTCTCGACCAGCATCTGCTTGACCTGGGGGCTGGTGGTGGCCTCGAGGGTGGCCATCGCCGCGGTGCCGACCAGGATGCCGTCGACCGGCATGGCCGGGAAGCCGAAGGACTCCGACCAGCGCCCGGACAGGTACTCGGCGGCCTGCTCGGGCGTGCCGATGCCACCGCCGACGCAGATGGTGATGTTGGACCGCGACCGCAGCTCCGAGTAGGTCGCCAGCAGCAGGTCGTCGAGGTCCTCCCAGGAGTGGTGGCCGCCGGCGCGGCCGCCCTCGATGTGCACGATCACCGGCTTGGTGGGCACCTCGGCGGCGATGCGGATGACCGAGCGGATCTGCTCGACGGTGCCGGGCTTGAACACGACGTGGCCGATCCCGATGGAGTTGAGCTCGTCGATCAGATCGACGGCCTCTTCGAGCTCCGGGATGCCCGCGGTGACGACGAGGCCGTCGATCGGCGCACCCGCCTGACGCGCCTTCTGCACCAGACGCTTGCCACCGACCTGCAACTTCCACAGGTACGGGTCGAGGAACAGCGAGTTGAACTGCACGGAGCGACCCGGCTCGAGCAGCCCGGTGAGTTCGGTGATGCGGTCGTTGAAGATCTGCTCGGTGACCTGTCCACCGCCGGCCAGCTCGGCCCAGTGGCCGGCATTGGCGGCGGCGGCGACGATCTTGGCGTCGACGGTGGTGGGCGTCATGCCCGCGAGCAGGATCGGCGAGCGGCCGGTCAGCCGGGTGAACTTCGTCGACAGCTTGACCGAGCCGTCCGGCAGGCGCACGGTCGTCGGCGCGTAGCTCGACCACGGGCGGGCCACTTCGGGCACCGCGCCGACGGTGAACAGGTTGCGCTGCCCGCCCCGGGTGGCGGCGGGCACGATGCCGATGCCGAGACCGCGGATCACCGGGGCCGTCAGCCGGGTCAGGATGTCGCCGGGCCCGAGGTCGAGGATCCAGCGGGCGCCGGCCTCGTGCAGGTCGGTGATCTCGTCGACCCAGTCGACCTGGGTGACGAGGATGGCCTCGGTCATGGCGCGGGCGAGTTCGACGTCGATCCCGACGGCCTCGGCCCAGCGGCCGACGATGTCGACGCCGTCGGACAGCCGCGGCGTGTGGAAGCCCACCTCGACCTGCACAGGGTCGAATGACGGCGCGAACACGGCGCCGCCGCGGATCTTGTTCTTGCGCTCGGCCTCTTCCTTCTCCGAGATCTGGGCGCAGTACAGCTCGAAGCGGGACAGCTGCTCGGGGGTGCCGGTGATGACGACGGAGCGGCGGCCGTTGCGGATCGACAGCACCGGGGGCAGCACGGTGCGAACGTCCTGGGCGAACTCCTCGATCAGTTCGTAGATGCGCTCGGGATCGGCGTTGGTGACCGACACCATGGGCGGGCGGTCACCGAGGACGGTGATGCCACGCCGCCGCGCGACGAGCGTGCCGGCCGCACCGATCAGCTGGGCCAGCGCGAGCAGCTCGACGTCCTTGGCGCCGCGGGCGGCGAGCGCCTCCACGGCGAGCACGCCCTGCGAGTGGCCTGCGACGGCGACCGGCGGGGTGGCGTAGAGATCCATGCCCTGGCGAGCCAGCGCGCGCACAGCGGCGATCTGGGTGAGCAGCACGCCCGGCACGGAGACCGCGGCCGACGTCAGTTGCTTGGGGGTGGGCAGCGGCTCGTCGGAGGCCAGCGCACGCACCCAGGCCAGCGGCTCGAAGCCGATCGGCCGGACGACGACGAGTTCCTTCGCGACGGGTTCGAGAAGCAGTTCGGCCTCGCCCGCGAGTGTCGCGAGTTCGCCTTCGATGCCCGCGGAGGAGACCAGCTCCTCGAGGGTGTCGAGCCATGCGCTGCCCTGGCCGCCGAAGGCCACTGCATACGGCTCACCGGCGTTGAGGCGGTCGACGAGCGCATGCGCGGATCTGGTGGCCTCGACGTCGCCGCTGCGGTCGGTGGGCATCCGGTCGTGCTCGTGGATCGTCACGTCTTGTTATCTCCCTCGGCGCGCTGCCTGCGCGCTTGTCGTCTCGCTCGTCGAACTGGCGGTCGTGACCGACTGTGGTCGGCTCGCCGGCTGCGCTCCCCTGCGTCGGGCCGGCGGAAGATTCGGCGTCGAATCCGCGTTGGCGGCCGCCCGTGTCCGGGCGGTCCAACCCCACTAAGAGTGGCATAAGAGGAGGGGGTAATTCCGGCCCGGAATTGGTTACTGGCGAGTTCTACGCCCGAGTAACCCACGGCCAGATAACACGGCGCGCTTCGCGGTGCGACGACAAGCGGGACAAACGTCCTGCATGCAGGTGGTTACGGTCGAGTAGCTACAACTGCGCTGTTCAAAGCAGCATTGTTATCTAATCGTTATCTAAGAATTTCGGGCTGTCGGCGACGTCGCGCTCGCGGCGAACGGGTCGACACTCGCCCGCCGAGTGTCCACCCGCGCATCGCAGGGCTTCGCCGAAGTTTGCTGGAAATATTACTAGTCAGTAAGGTTTCCAGGCCCACCGACCCAATTGCGGCACGCGTGTGCGGTTGACGTCCACTCCGACGCCGCCGACCTGACGCCTGTCCATTCCGACCCGGTGCAGTCGCGCAGCCGCCGACGCACTGACGGTCGCGCACCGCTCCCCGCCCCGCAGAAACGGTCCGACCTGCTGTTTGTACCGGCCCGAAGGTGGGTGTCCTGCTTGCCGAACCGGTGGCACGAGTCCATCGTCACCTCGCTCCGGTGCAGGTCGCGAGCCTCTGGCAACTGGATCGGCCTGCCAAGCATCAACGCGCCGCCGGGCCTGCGGCCGGACCCATACCGGATGGCTCCGAGTGCCCCGGCGGCGCGGATGTCGGCCGCGCGGATCATTCCGGCCGCGAAGTCGAGCAGGCCGCCCATCGGCGCCGCGCCGGCCGCCGCCAGCAGAGTGGGGTTGCTGGGCGAATCGGGCGCTACCTCCGGAAACCCCCGCTCGGCCGTGCGGCGAGTGGCCTGCGATACCGCGCGCCGGTTTCCTACCATGAACCCATGCTCCTGCGCGCCGGGTTGGCCCTGACGGCGTGCGCGGCACTGCTGATCGCCTGCTCGGGCTCATCCCCGGACCCCGCCGACGGTCAGCGGGTGCCCGATCTGGAACCGTTGTCCGCCATCGGGGAGGGTGAAGGCGAACTCGACCTCATTGCCTGGGCCGGTTACGCCGAGGACGGCACCAGCGACAGCGCGGTCGACTGGGTCACCGCGTTCGAGCAGCAGACCGGCTGCCGCACCACCGTCACGATCGGACACACCTCCGACGAGATGGTCGACCTCATGCGAACCGGCCGCTACGACGGCCTGTCGGCGTCGGGGGACGCCACACTGCGGCTGATCTACGCCGGGGACGTGGCACCGGTCAACACTGCGCTGGTGCCCCACTACGACACCATTTCGCCGTTCCTCAAGGACCAGCCGTGGAACTCCGTCGACGGCCGGATGTACGGCATCCCGCACGGCTGGGGCGCGAACCTGCTGATGTACAACATCGGCGTCGTGCGGGACGCGCCGAACTCGTGGGCGGCGGTGTTCGACGACGCGGCGGAATACCGGGGGCGGGTGGCCGTGTACGACTCCCCCATCTACATCGCCGACGCGGCGCTCTACCTGTCCAAGGCGAGACCCGAACTGGGTATCGGCGATCCGTACTCCCTGACCGTCGCCCAACTCGACGCCGCCACCGAGTTGCTCGAGACGCAGAGCGAGAACGTCGGGTTGTACTGGTCGGACTACACCGCCGAGGTGCAGGCCTTCGAGTCGGGCGCCGCCGTGATCGGCACCACCTGGCAGGTGATCGCCAACACCATCGGCGCCGACAACCGGGTCCAGGTCAACACCGTGCTGCCCAAGGAGGGCTCGACCGGCTGGTCGGACACCTGGATGATCTCGTCGAAGGCCGCGCACCCGAACTGCATGTACAAGTGGATGAACTGGATAGCCTCACCGGAGGTCAACGCCGAGGCCGCCGAACACTTCGGAGAGGCGCCCGCGCAGACCCTCGCTTGCGATCACACCACCACATACGACTTCTGCGATCTGTATCGCGCCACCGACGAGCAGTTCGCCGCGAAGATCCACTACTGGACGACTCCGCAGAAGGACTGCGTGGACGGCAGCGGCGACGACTGCACCACCTACGACGAGTGGGTGCAGCGGTGGCAGCGCATCAAACGCTGATCCGGCGCGCGCCGCTCAGCCGTGCGGCGGCCACTGCCCGTTGAGCAGGGCGCCCGGCGCCGAGGACACCACCCGACGGTGCAGCACCGTGTCGAGATGGCCGACCACCAGCCTGGTGGCCAACTCCCGGTAGTCGCGGACGATCTGCCTGAATTCCGGGAGCTGGTCCGGCCTGGGCAGGTGCTCGGGTCCGAACCGCGCGGTGAGGCACTCCTCCAGCGCGGTGACGACGGCGGCGGCCAGCGCATCGATGTCCTGTCGCGTCGACTCGACGATCCGTAGCAGTGCGCGGATGTACAGCATCTGGTCGGCCGCACGGGCGACGATCTCACCGAGCACGGGGTCGGTGAGCGCCACGGCGCCGTCGACCCGGCGGGCCAGGCCCAGCTCGACCAGTCGTCGCGCCTCGTCGGATCCCACGCTGATGTCGAGCGGCCCCTCCGACCGCGCGGTGGGCGGTGCAGGCGCCGCCGGGACGTCGGTGTTCCGCGCCGCAGGCACGGCGCGCTGCAGTCCGAGGATGTCGGCGAGATCCGCGCCGTCGCGCATGCCGGCGAAGAACTCGGCGATGTGAGCGGAGTTGAACCCCCGCCGCAGGAGCTGGTTGATGGTGTCCAGTTGCGCGAGATGGGAGTCGCCGTACAACGCCGAGCGGCCGGACCGGCGTGGCGGGTCCAGCAACCCCCGCTCCCGGTACGCGCGGATGTTGCGGGCGCTCACCCCCGACAGGTCAGCGAGCTCCTCGAGCCGGTACTCGCTCAACGCGCCGCACTCTCCTGCAACCCATGCCGCAGGCGAGCGCCGGCGTCGCGGTTCGTCATGCGGACACTGTACCCGGGACGTGCGATCTGAGCGAACCCAGGGCCAGCTTTGTGCAACCTCGTACGCATCGTTCGTTATTGCCTTTAATCTGCAGCTATGTAAATGTACCGACCATCTACTGCACATCAGTGTGCAGTTTCAGCCAACTCTCTAGGCTGACGAGCGAATCTCCGTGAGTGATGTCACGGAACCGGAATTGGTTTCCCAGGCCGGCGGTGGCCACCATGGAAGGCGGATACCGAGAATCGGTTCGACCGACAGTCACGACGAAGGGTTTGGTGTGCGCTCCTGGATCGTGTGGGCCACCGGACTCCTGGCCTACATCGTCGCGGTGCTCGACCGCACCACCCTCGGCGTCTCCGGACTCGATGCGGCGGACCGCTTCACGGTGAGTCCCGGCGTGCTGTCCACCTTCGTGGTGCTGCAGGTGGTGGTCTACGCGGGCGCCCAGGTGCCTGCCGGTGTGCTGCTGGACCGGTACGGCTCCAAGGTGCTCATCGTCTGCGGCGCGGCTCTGATGGCGTCGGGTCAGCTGGTGCTGGCGTTCTGCGAGTCACTGCCGTCGGCGATCGCGGCCCGCGCGGTCCTCGGCCTGGGCGATGCATTGACGTTCATCTCGGTGCTGCGCCTCGTGCCGCACTGGTTCACGCCGCGGCAGGTGCCGCTGGTCACCCAGCTCACCGGCATCTGCGGCCAGCTCGGGCAGGTGCTCTCGGCGGTGCCGTTCCTGGCCGTGCTCACCAGCGTGGGCTGGACGACTGCCTACACCTCGGTCGCCGCACTCGGCGTCCTGTCGATGGTGCTGACGTTGCTCGTCGTCAGGGACACTCCGTCGGGACGGGCCACGCCGGCGAGGACCGCCACCTTCGGCGAGACGGTGGGCAGCGTCAAGACGGTATGGCTGCGGCCGGGCACCCGGCTCGGCTTCTTCACACACATGGGCACGCAGTTCTCGGTGACGGTCTTCGCGCTGATGTGGGGAGTGCCGTACCTGACGGTGGCGCAGGGCTTGTCGGCCGGGATGGCCGGGACGCTGCTGAGCCTGTCGGTCGTCGCGGCGATCTCCGCCGGTGTGGTCATCGGCATCTTCACCGGCCGCCATCCGCACCGCCGGTCCCGCCTCGTGCTCGCCATCATCGGTAGCAACGCACTCGTGTGGACGGTGGTGCTCGCCCTGCCCGGACCGGCTCCGCTGTGGCTGCTGATACTGCTGATCGTGGTCATCTCGGTCGGCGGACCCGGCTCGATGGTGGGCTTCGACTTCGCGCGCACGTTCAACCCGAGCGCGACGCTGGGCACCGCACAGGGCATGGTCAACATGGGCGGATTCATCGCGTCGCTGCTGGTGATGCAGGCGATGGGGGTCATCCTCGACGCCACCGGTGGCTACTCGTTCGAGTCGTTCCGTTGGGCGTGGACGGCGCAGTACGCGATCTGGGCGCTGGCCACGACCGGGATCCTCATCACGCGCAGCAAGACCCGGCGCCGGATGCGGCTCGAACAGGAACGCATGCTGCTCGAGAGCTTCGAGGCAGATCCCGCCCCGGAGCGGTGATCAGCGGTTGCGGGCGGACTCCCGCCGATTCGCCTTCTTGATCGCCGATACCAGTTCGTCCTTGCTCATGGTCGACCGGCCGGAGATGTCCAGACGCCGGGCCACCTCGACGAGGTGCTTCTTCGACGCGTTGGCGTCGACGCCCTCGGCGGTCTCACCCTTGGCGTTCGGACCGCCGCTGCGGGCACGCTGATCCGACGGCCCCTTGGCCGACTTGGCTTCCCAGTGGTCGCCGACCTTCTCGTAACTGTGCTTCAGCGCGCTGTACGCCACGCGGTGGGCGCGCTCGCCCTCGCCGTACTCTTCGGCCGCCGAGTCGTGCGCCTTCGCGAAGGTGCGCTGCGCCTTGGCTTCCGATTTCTTCAGCGTGCTGGGCAGTTCGCTCTTCTTGGCCTGTCCGCCCTTGCCCGTCTTCGGCATGGTGACTCCTTTCGCGGTGCCCGAGTTGACTAGCCCGCCTGCGGCGGCGCCAAACGCAGTGCCTCCGTCTGTCCGGCCGCCGTCACATGCCGGTGGCCGGTGAGCTCGTAGCCGGCCACGACGACCACCGGCGCCAGCGTCACCACCAGCAGGCACACCGCCATCGGCACATCGATGGTCGCCAACCACACCGCCACGGCCAGGACGACGAGCGCCCCCGCGACGAGGGCACCGTGGAACACGTCCCATCTGCGTGCCACCAACCCGTAGACGGCGTACAGCCCGGCCAGATAGACGGCGAGCGGCACCGCGACGGTCGCGACCGTCGGTGCGGCGCCCAGTGCGGAGTGGTGCTCGATGTAATAGGCGGCGGCGTGCAGGCCCGCACCCGTGGCGACGATCGCGCCGAACACCGGGATGTGCAGGTACCCGAACCAGAACGACGTGCTGCGGTCGGCATGCAGCAGGTCGGCGTGCGGGACGAGGAAGTACACCCACCACATGCCGAAGGTCAGTCCGATGCCGGCGACTGCGACCAGCACCGCGTCCATGGACCAGCCCTGGATCTCCACGGCCGCCGAGATCGACGCGACGGTGCCCACCACGCCCTCCCCCAGCGCGATGATCGCCAGCAGACCGTAGCGCTCGACGATGTGGTGCACGTGCCATGGGGTTCCGCCCATCCGCCGCTCGGCGACGAACGGACCTGACAGCTCCACCGCAATCAGCGCCACGGCGCACACGAAGAACACCTCGACCGACGTCTGTACGAATATCTGTGCGGCCCAGCCGATCTGGGCCACAGTGACCGCCACCGCGTAGGTCAGGCAGGCCTGGCGCCGCGCAGGATCCTGGGAGGCCGCGCGTAACCACTGCCCCACCAGCGCGATTCGCATCACGACGTACCCGGCCACCAGGACGGCGTTGTCCACGTGTCCGCCGTGCTCGATCGAGGTGAACAGCTGCGGCAGGCCGAGGGCCAGGATGATGACGCCGACCATCTGCAGCATCGTCATCAGCCGGTAGATCCAGTCGTCGGTGTCGAACGCCGAGGCGAACCAGCTGAAGTTGATCCAGGCCCAGCAGATCGCGAACGTCGCGAATCCGAAACCGGTCAGCCCCGCCGCGACGTGGTTCTCGGCGAGCAGGTGCGCGAATTGGGACGCGGCGATCCCGAACGCCACCACGAAGGTGAGGTCGAACAGCAGCTCCAGCGGAGTGGCCGCCCGATGCTGCTCGTGCGGATCGCGGCCCACCATCCGGCGCAGCCGGTGTGCCGGCGTCGCGGCCTTGGCCCCCGGTTCGGCGTCGCTCACGTGTCCGTCCTCTCCGTCGCCGTCCCACGCATGCAGGTAGTCCACTACGCGTGCTCGCGGCCGACCTGCCTTCTTAGGCTGTTGTCGACCGCAACGACCTGGGAGCCGAGCGAATCATGAGTGCACTACTGCTGATGTGCGTGTCAGTCGCCACTCCGTTGGCCGCACTGGGACTCTACGAGTTGCAGACCCGGTTGGAGCGCTGGGACCACGACCGGCACGCGGAGGACTGACGTCGGGGTGCGCCGCACGGGTCCGGCAGACCGGCGTGTTTCGCCGAGGCGGAGGTCACACCGGGTCGAACGACGAGATCAGCCACTTTCCATCGATCTTGGTCAGGCCGACCTTGACACTGCTGGCGGCGTAGGCGCCGTCCGGATTCTCCTTGCTCACCGTCGTCTGGTTGACGAAGATCAGCGCCACCGCCGATTCGGGATGCATCTCCGCGAGCGCGCTCTGCGCCACCGACGCGCTGGTCTTCACTTCCTTCTGTTTCGCGGCGGGGGTGACGATGGTCTGCGTGAACTGCGTGTAGTAGTCCAGGAACTCGCCGGTGAGGTGCGTCTTGGCGGCGGCGAAGTCCTGGTCGAGCGTCTCCGGCGAGTAGGACAGCAGGGCGACCGTTCCGGTGGTCGCGGCGTCGAGCGCGACCTGTGCGGCGGCCGCGTCCGTCTGCTGCTCGGGGCGGTACTGGAAGAAGTACAGGGAGATCGCGAGCGCGGCCGACAGGACGAGCGCGACGGCGACGCAGATGACGGCGATCCGCCCGCGCGAACCGCGTCGACGGCCCTTGCCGCCACGGCCCGACAGCTCGAGATGCTCTTCGAGCCGGCCGGCTTCGGTGGCACCGCTCTCGGGCTCCGTCGCCGTCGTCGCCTCGTCGGCGATCACGGCGTCATCAGCGCCCGCGTCATCGGCGTCCGCGTGGTCGGCGTCCGCTAAGTCGGCGTCGTGGTGGTGGTCGGCCGAATCCTCGACCACCGGGGCCTCTTCGGTGTCGGTCTGGTCTTTGGTCACGGCACGAACTCGACTTTCGACATCTTCACCTGGTCGCCGTCGCGCTCCAGGTCGACCGACAGCCGCCATCCGCGCGGATCCTTGTTGGCCCCCGCCGCGTTGGTCACCCGCGAGGTCGCGGAGACGATCACGTTCGCCGAGTCGTCGGTCATGGTGCTCACGGCCGCGGAGTTCACCGTCACCTCCGTGATCACCTTGGAGTCCTGCGCCACCTGGGCGAAGGTCTGTGCCTGCTGCTGGAAGTCCTCGCGGAACTTGCCGGTGGAGTTGTCGATGATGCGCTGCACACCCTCTTCGGCCTTGTTGAAGTCCAGCGACATCAGGGTGACGACGGCCTGCCGGCCTGCCGCGGTGTACTCCGCGGTGAGCTGTGCGTCGCGCTCGGCCTGGCGGTGTTCGCGGATCATGTAGCCGCTGGCCGCCAGCAGCGCGCCCGTGCACAGCACGGCGAGGAAGAGCGCCACACCCTTCCAGGTCGGCAATGGCACGCGGAGGTGCAGCCGTCGGCGCGCAGTCTTCTCGTCGGCATCGCGGGTGTCGGCGACCGGCGAGTCGTCGCCCGCCTCGGTGTCGTCAGAAACAGCGTCGGCGTCGACGGGCTCGGGATCGTCGGCGTGGGTGTCGGCGACAGGCTCGTCGTCCTGGACGCTGTCGGCCGCGACCTGCTCGGTCTCGGTCACGGTCGCGGCGGCGGCGGCGGACACTTCGGCTTCCTGCGCCTGCCGGCGCAGTCGCAACGCGCGCGCTCGCGCACGGGCGGCGGCGGCCGCCGCCTCGGCCTCGGCCGCTTCGGCCTCGGCTTCCTCGGCGAGGATCCCGGCGAGCGCGGGGTCGGGCCGGTCCTGCGGGTCCGCGGGCGATACCTCGTCCGTCGGTGGGCCGGTGACCGGAGCCGAGCCGGCGTCGGTCGACGCCTTACGCCTGAACGAAGGCACAGCGACCTCCTTGTCTTGTCTGTCTGACCGGTCCCACCTGACGCAGCCGGAGGAGAATGGCGTTTCCATTCTCGTTTGTCGACGCCACCCTACTCATCACCGCTCGACGCCGGCGCAGGCCTGCGTTCCGGGGTTGCCGAGGAGCGCAGCTGGTCTTTCATGACCTTGCCCGTCGCGTTGAGCGGCAGTCGGTCGAGGAACTCGACGGAGCGCGGCACCTTGAATCCCGCCATCCGGTCCCGGCTCCACGCGATCAGTTCCTCGGCGTTCGTCTCCGGCGCCCGCTCGGACCGCACGACGAAGGCCTTGCCGACCTGACCCATCCGCTCGTCGGGCACACCGATGACGGCGGCCTGCGCGACCGCGGGGTGCTCGAGCAGGAAGCCCTCGATCTCGGCCGGGTAGGCGTTGAAGCCGCCGACGATGAACATGTCCTTCTTGCGACCGACGATGCGCAGTCTGCCGGAGTCGTCGAGCGTGCCGAGGTCGCCGGTGTGCAACCAGCCGTCGGGGTCGACGGCCTCCGCCGTGGCGGCCGGGTCGTCGAGGTAGCCCTGCATCACGCTGTAGCCACGGACCAGGACCTCGCCGTCGTCAGCGATCCGGACGTCGATGCCGTCGCAGGCGATTCCGACGGTGGTCGCGATGTCGGTGAACGAGTCACCCGGCCGCGACAGTGTGGCGGTGCCGCATTCGGTCAGGCCGTAGCCGGTGTTCACCGACGCGAACGGCAGCTCGTCGTGGATGCGGCGGATCAACTCCACCGGGATGTCCGACGCACCGGTCACCCCCGCACGCAGCGACGCCAGCTTCGACTTGTCCTGCACGGCGAGCAACGAGTGGTACAGCGTCGGCGGCCCCGGCAGCATGGTCACCCGTTCACGCTCGATGAGGTCGACCACGACGTCGACGTCGAACACCGGGACCGGCAGGATGGTGGCGCCGCGGATCATCGAGGCGATGCACCCGGCCTTGTAGCCGAAGGTGTGGAAGAACGGATTGACGGCCAGGTAGCGGTCACCCCGGCGCAGATCGTTGAGGTCACACCACTCCTCGTACATCCGGAGCGTCTGCAGGTGGTTCATCATCACGCCCTTGGGGCGGCCGGTGGTCCCGGAGGTGTAGATGATGTCGGCGATGTCGGTGCCGCTGATCGCCCGCTCGAACGGCTCGCCGCTGTCGAGGAAGCCGGACTTCAGATCGATCACCGGGACACCGGCGGGAGCGCTGTACTCGGTGCCGAGGAAACCTTGTTGCACCAGAACGGCTTTGGCGCCGCTGCGGCCGATGACGTCGGCCGCCTCGTCGGTCTTGAAGCGGGTGTTGACCGGGACCAGCACGCCGCCGGCGGTCACCAGTCCGAACGCGGCGATGATCCACTCGGCGGAGTTCGGGGCCCACACCGCCACCCGGTCGCCCTTGGCCACGCCGAGATCACGGAAGGCACCCGCGGCGCGGCGCACCCGTTCGATGAGCTCGACGTACGAGAGGCGCAGCGGACCGTCGACGATCGCTTCCGCGTCGCCGAAGCGGTCCGCCGCGCTGGCGACCATCTCGGGGATGGTCTGCCATTTGGGAACGTAGGTCACGTAGTGACGAGACGACCCAGGTTGCCGCCCATGATCTTCGCCTGGTCCTCCATCGAGAGGTGCTCGAGTGCGGTGACGTAGTGGGTCGGCTCGGCCAGTCCCTCGGGGTGCGGCCAGTCCGACCCGTAGAGCACCTGGTCCACGCCGATCAGGTTGATGAGGTCGTCGATGCCCTCTTCGTAGAACGGGCTGACGAAGATCCGGTTCTTGATCTCCTCCATCGGGTTGCCCGGGAAGGCTTCCGGGGCCTTCTTGTAGACCTCGGACATGGAGTCCAGCAGCGGGAACATCCACTTGGATCCGGCCTCGACGATGCCCACCTTGAGCGTCGGGAACCGGAACAGCGCGCCGTGGATGACCCAGGAGGCCACCGCGTCCTGGATCGGGCGCCACTCGTTGAGGATGTTCATCGCGTTGGTCTGGAACGGCAGCATCTCTTGGGCGACGCCGTCCCACTCGGAGGTGTAGCGCGAGTAGCCGCTGTCCGAGGAGTGCATGCCGACGAAGATGTCGTACTCCACGCACTTCTGCCAGAAGGGGTCGAACTCGGGCAGCGCGAAGGACCGGGGGCCGCGGAAGCCAGGCACCGGCGCCGGCCGGACCAGGATGGCGCGGGCGCCGCGCTTGACCGCCCACTCCAGCTCCTCGATGGCCTTCTCGACGATCGGCAGCGTGATCACCGGCGTGACGAAGATGCGGTTCTGGTAGTTGAAGCCCCACACCTCGTGCAGCCACTCGTTCAGCGAGTGGATGATCACGTGGATGGCCATCGGGTCGTCGCGCAGCCGCTCCTCGATGAGGCTGGCCAGCGTCGGGAACATCAGGCTGCGGTCGATGCCGAGCTCGTTCATCAGCTCCAGGCGCGGGCCCGGCTCGAAGAACGCCGGGATCGAGCGCATCGGCTCACCGAACAGCTCCCGCTTGCTCTTGCCGTCGGGGTTGCCGAACTTGAAGTACTCCTCCCAGGCACCGGGCTTCGCGACGTGCGAGAACGTCGGGTTGGGGATGTAGTTGCTGATCTGACCCTTGATCGCGATCTTGGTGCGCCCGTTGACCTCGACGTACTGGACGACGTCCTTGTACTCCTTGGGGAGGTACTTGGTCATCGCCTCCGGCGGCTCGTAGAGATGGTTGTCCGCGTCGAACAGCGGAAAGGGGATGTCGACCCGATGCGAGAGTTGTCCCATGAAATGCTCCTTTGCTTATTGCGAGAATCGTATTCTCATTCGGTGGCCACTGCAACGCCCTGCCCGGCCTCGGCCGCGACCCGGCCGTGGATCTGCTCCCGGATGAGGACTTTCTGCACCTTGCCGCTGGCCGTGCGCGGATAGTCCTGCCCCTCGGGGACCTCGTGCAGTTCCTCCGGACACTTCTGCCGCGCCACACCGGCCCGCCCGAAGTGGGCGCGGACCTCGTCGATGCCGGGCATGGTGTGGCCGGGCTTGACCCGCAGCACCGCGGCGACGTGCTCACCGAGCCGCTCATCGGGTGCGGACACCACCACCGCCTCGGCCACGGCGGGCATCGCGAGCAGCACCTCTTCGACTTCGAGGGCGCTGATGTTCTCGCCGCCGCGGATGATCACGTCGGCCTTGCGGTCGGTGATCGTCAGGTAGCCGTCGTCGTCGAGAACGCCGACGTCACCGGTGTGGTACCAGCCGTCGGCGTCGAACGCCTTGGCCGTCAGCTCGTCGTCGGTGTAGCCGAGGCACAGGTCGGGCCCCCGCGAGAGGATCTCGCCGTCGTCGGTCAGCTTGATCTCCACGCCCGGGCGGACGTCGCCGTCGGTGTAGAGCCGCTTGGCCTCCGGTGCGGTACGCCGCGACCCAGTGATCGACGGATGTTCGGTGCTGCCGTAGGAGCGGAAGACGAACAGTCCCATGTCGGCCAGCCGCCGGGTCACCGCTGCGGGCACGGTCGAGCCGCCCAGCCCGACGGTGCTGAAGTTGGCCATGTGCGCCGGGGTGCAGTTCGGGTGGTCGAGCAGGCTGGTGACGAAGTAGGGCGGGCCGCCGCCGATCGACAGTCCCTCGGTCTCGATGAGGTCGAGCACCTTGGCCGGGTCCCAGACGTCGCACAGGTCGATCGGCGCGCCCTCGAGCACCGGGATCAGGAAGGCCCCCAGCATGCCGATGAAGTGCCCGACGGGAGTCGCCGTCAGCTGCCTGCCGCGGTCGGGCGGGTAGTTCTCCAGCAGCTGACGGGTCTCGAATCCGAGGGTCTGGTGGCTGTGCACCACGCCCTTGGGATCGCGGGTGGTGCCCGAGGTGAAGGCGATCAAGGCGGGGCTCGCCGGATCGGCCTGCACGGTGCCGACCAGCGGCTCGTCGTCGAAGAGGTCGTCGAAGCCGTCGGTGCCGACCAGGCCGACGATGGGCACGTCAGCGCACAGATCCGGCTGGAACTGCATGCGGCCGAACTCCTCGACCGTGATGAAGACCTTGGGCCGCGCCGTCCCCAGGATGTGCGTGAGCTCCTTGCGGCCGTAGAAGTGCACGATCGGCACGACGACCGCGCCGAGGAACGCCGAGGCCCAGAAGGCCACGGCCGCTTCCATCCAGTTCGGCAGCTGCAGGGCGACCACGTCACCCGGCCCGACCCCCCGCCTGCGCAGGCCCGACGCCAGCCGCCGCGCCCGCAGTTCGACGTCGGAGAAGGTGCCGGCATAGGGCCGGACCGCCGAGTGCACCCAGAAGCCGGTGTCCGGGCTCGCGGTCAGACCACCGGCGAGCATTTCGCCGAGTGTCTCGCGGGTCCACCACCCTTCCGCCTCGTACCGTTCGGTCAGCTCAACAGGGATGTTTCGCACGCTTGCCCAGCACCTCCAGCTCGATGGCGATGCTATTCTCCGCTGGCGAGAATGCCAATACCGCACTGGGAGAACGTCTGATGGTCGACCTCGAGGTGAACGACGGGCTCGCGGTGATCACCATCGACCGCCCGCACGCCCGCAATGCCATCTCCCTGGAGACGATGGGCCAGCTCGAGACGGCGCTGGACGCCCTCGAGACCACCGTGGACGCGCGCGCACTCGCGATCACCGGTGCCGGCGACCGCGCCTTCGTCTCCGGCGGCGACCTCAAGGAACTCAGTGCGCTGCGCACCGAACTCGACGCCTCGGCGATGGCCTGGCGGATGCGGGCGATCTGCGACCGGATCGCCGCCTTCCCCGGCCCCGTGATCGCTGCCCTCAACGGCCATGCGCTCGGCGGCGGCGCCGAGTTCGCGATGGCCGCCGACATCCGGCTCGCGGCCGACGACATCAAGATCGGTTTCAACCAGGTGACGCTGGCGATCATGCCCGCGTGGGGCGGCGCCGAGCGGCTGGCCGCGCTGGTCGGCAGGGGCCGCGCGCTGATGCTGGCGGGTGCGGGCACGGTGCTCGAGGCGGCCGAGGCCGAGCGGATCGGCCTGGTCGACCGGGTACTGCCGCGCGCCTCCTTCGATGCCGACTGGCGCGCCGTCGCCCAGGCGCTGGCCACCGCGCCGGCCGCCGAGGTGAAACGGGTGGTCAACGGCGTCACCACGACCGAAGCCGTCGCCGCGTTCGCCCGCCTGTGGGTGTCCGACGCGCACTGGGAGGCCGCCGACAAGGTGATGAAGCGGGCTAGGTAGACCAGTTCGCCGAGACCTGTTCTCTCTAGACGAGAACGCCATTTCCAATTAATGTCAGCCACATGCACGGGCGCCGCATAGGCGCTGTTCGACCGTCGACACAGGAGGACGTCCATGGCCAAGGCGCTCGCGCCCGAGATCTCGACCTGGCCGGACAGCGAACCCCAGCTGATCGGCAGCACCTGCGGCGCATGTGGCGCCACCGTCTTCCCGGTGCAGGCCCACTGTCCGAAGTGCAGCAGCGCCGAGATGTCGGACGCGCTGCTCCCGCGCACGGGCACGCTCGTCGCCTGGACCACGCAGGGTTTCCCGCCCGGCGCCCCCTACAAGGGGCCGACCGGCAAGGATTTCGTGCCGTTCGGCGTCGGCCTCGTGCAACTCGAGGACGTCATCCGGGTGGAGGGCCGGCTCACCGAGAACGATCCGGCCAAGCTGCAGTTCGGGATGGACGTCGAGCTGACGATGATCCCGTTCACCGAGGACGAGGACGGCGAGGAGATCATCACCTTCGCCTTCCAGCCGGTCTGACCCCGCGTACGAGAGGAACAGTCGAGACATGAACGACGTGGCGATCATCGGCGTGGGTCTGCATCCCTTCGGCCGCTTCGACAAGACCGCGATGGAGATGGGCGCAGAGGCGATCCAGAGTGCCTTGACCGACGCGAAGCTGGACTGGAAGGACATCCAGTTCGGCTTCGGCGGCAGCTACGAGGTGTCCAATCCCGACGCGGTCACCCGCCTGGTCGGCCTGACCGGCATCACGTTCACCAACGTGTTCAACGCCTGCGCCACGGCCGCCAGTGCCATCCAGCAGACCGCCGACACCATCCGGCTGGGCAAGTACGACATCGGCATCGCGATCGGCCTGGACAAGCACCCGCGCGGCGCGTTCACCGACGATCCTGCCAAACTCGCTTTGCCGCAGTGGTATGCGGAGAACGGGCAGTTCGTCACCACCAAGTTCTTCGGCATCAAGGCCAACCACTATCTGCACAAGCACGGCATCTCCGAGGAGACGCTCGCGCGCGTGGCCAACAAGAACTTCCGCAACGGCGCACTGAATCCGAATGCGTTCCGCCGCAAGGAGATCTCGGTCGACGAGATCATGGCCTCGCCGGTGCTGAACTATCCGTTGCGCCAGTTCATGTTCTGCGCCCCCGACGAGGGTGCGGCGGCGGTCATCATGTGCCGCGGCGACATCGCGCACCGCTACACCGACAAGCCGGTATACGTGAAGGCCACGGAGATTCGCACCAGGACGTTCGGCGCCTACGAGGTGCACGCCACATCCGCGCCGCTCGACGAGGACGTCTCCCCCACGGTGTACGCCGCCCGCGCGGCCTACGAGCAGGCCGGGATCGGCCCCGAGGACGTCGACGTGGCACAGCTCCAGGACACCGACGCCGGCGCGGAGGTCATCCACATGGCCGAGACGGGCCTGTGCGCCGACGGCGAGCAGGAGAAGCTGCTGGCCGACGGCGCCACCCAGATCGGCGGATCGATACCGGTCAACACCGACGGCGGTCTGATCGCCAACGGCGAGCCGATCGGCGCGTCGGGTCTGCGCCAGGTGCACGAGCTGGTGCGCCAGCTGCGCGGCGAAGCGGGCGACCGCCAGGTCCCCGGCGAGCCGAGGGTCGGGCTGGCGCAGGTGTACGGGGCGCCGGGAACCGCGTCGGCCACCATCCTGTCGACCTGAAGCCGGCGTTGCCCGGTGGGTAGCCGATCGGCTACTCTGGCTGACCAGCCGACCGGCTAGGGGCCGCGTTCAGCGCGCTCCGCCCACCGCCGCAACGCATCGAGGTTCGATGACGCTCACCGATACCGACAGCTCGCCACGATCCGCCGACGTCACCACCCAATCGGTCAGTCTGTGGGCCGCGCTGGCGGCCGCGGTGATGTTGCTCGTCGCATTCGTCGCCTTCCCCGGTTTCTTCCCGCCGATGTCGCCGACACTGTCCGCCGAGGAGGTCGCGGCGTTCTACCGGGACAACGCCGCGATGATCCGGTTCAGCATGATCACGTTCAACCTGTGCGCGATCATGCTGCTGCCGTTGTTCCTGGTGATCGTCGTCCAGATGAAGCGGATGGCCGGCCAGAGCCACGTGCTGGCCTACTGCTACCTGACCGCCGTCGTCAGCGGCGCAACGATTTTCGCGCTTGCCGACATCTTCTACCTGGTGGCCGCGTTCCGTCCGGACCGCGGGCCCGAACTGGTCCAGTTGCTCAACGACATGGCCTGGATCATCTTCATCGCGCCGGTCGGCATGCTGGTCGCCCAGAACCTGCTACTGGCGCTGGCCGTCTACTTCGACACCGGTCCGCGGCCGGTGTTCCCGCGCTGGGTCGGGCACTACTCGCTGGCGACGGCTGTGGCGATGGCCCCCGCCGCGGCCGCGGCGGTGGTCACCTCCGGACCGCTGGCCTGGGACGGCGTGGTGTCATTCTGGTTGCGCAACGGCGCCTTCGCCGCCTTCGTGGTGGTGATGTTCTTCGTGCTGCGGGGCGTGCTGCGCAGGCAGGCCGCAGAGCAGCGCGACGCGGCGGTGCCCGCCCGATGAGCACGGTCACCTCACCGGCCGAGAGGCCCGCCGACAATCCCGGCGCCGTCGATCCCGCGCGACCGTCGGCGGGCAAGCGCGACATCTGGATCGTCTTCTGGATCGTGCCCGCGTTCTACACCGCGTTCGGGGCGATCTTCTTCGCCCTGGCGCGCACCATGCCCCCGCCGCGGCCCGACGTCACCACTGCGCAGAAGGCCGAGTTCTTCGCCGCACACCACCTGACCATCCAGATCGGTTTCGGGATGCTCATCCTCATCGTCGGCGGCGCGGGTGTAGCCAACGGCATCGTCGTCTACCACATGAAACGGATGACCTCGGGTTCGGTCTGCGCGTATCTCTACATGGGCGGGATGGCCGTCGGCGCGCTACCCGGCTGCCTGCTCGTCGCGTTCTGCTTCCTGACGGCGGCGCTGCGGCCCGACCGCGATCCCGAACTGCTGGCGCTGCTCTACGACCTCGGCTGCCTGTCCTACGTCGGATCGCTCGGCTGCTTCGCCGCCGCGTATTTCGGCTTCGCGATCGCCATCCTCTACGACCGCAACGGCGTCTTCCCCAAGTGGCTGGCCTACGTCACCGTCTGGCAGATCGTCACCGAGATCATGGCGGCGCCGCTCTTCGTGGTGGGCGCCGGGCCGTTCTCGTGGAACGGGTCGATGGCCTTTTGGTCCGGGACGCTGATCTTCGGCTTCTGGCTGTCCTGCGTGATCTTCTTCCTCCGCAAGGCCACCGAGGAACAGCCCGCCGACGAACTGCCGCTGGACTGAGGCCGGCCATGACCGACACCCGGCAGAACGCCGTCACCGCTCCCGGCACCGGCACCGGCACGCGAGCCCACCTGCCCGGGGACGGCGCCATGTGGGTGATGGTGCTGGGCGACCTCATCATCTTCGGCGCCTACTTCGTGATCTTCATGGTGCACCGCGCGATGGCGCCGCAGGAGTACCTGCACGCCCAGCAGGACCTCACGCTCACCGTGGGTGTGCTGAACACGCTTGTGCTGCTGACGAGTTCGTGGTTCATCGCGCGCGGCGTGGTGGCGGCGCGGGCGGGCGACCCCTTCGCCGCCCTGCGGTGGACCTACGGCGGCGCCGCCTGTGGCGTGGCGTTCATCGGCGTCAAGGCCTACGAGTGGTCGGTCAAGATCGCCGGGGGCCACACGTTGGGCAGCGGAGAGTTCTGGTCGTTCTACTACATGCTCACCGGTATCCACCTCTTCCACGTCGCCCTCGGCCTGCTGATCATCGGCATCGTCGTCCGCGAGCTGCGCGACCCGCATCGTCGCCGGATGTCGATGGTCGAGTCCGGGGCTGTCTACTGGCACATGGTGGACCTGTTGTGGATCGTCATCTTCGCCCTGCTCTACGTGATGAGGTGAACCCGTGACCGTCGATGCTTCTCCAGCCGCCGCCTCGAGGGCACAGGCGGACCGTGCGGTCACGGTCGCCTGGGTCGTGCTGTCGGCGATCACCGTCGCCTCCTGGTGGCTCGCACCCGCCCACGGCGACCACGACGCGGTGGCCAGCATCCCCATCACCCTGGCGGTGATCGCCCTGGGAGTGATCAAGGGTCGGTTGATCATCCGGTACTTCATGGAGGTCAGAACGGCGCCGCGGTGGCTGCGCTGGGCCACCGACGGGTGGCTGGCGGTGCTGTGGGCCGCCGTGCTGGCCATCTATCTGTACTGAGCGGCTCGGGCAAACGACGCAATCGGTGGAAGTCCTGTTCTAATATTCGATAATGCTGTTTCCGATCCGGCCCGCCGTCGCGACCGCGGCGGTGTTCGCCGCCATGTTGTCGACGGTCGGTTCGGCCAACGCCCAGCCCGCACCGCCGCCGCCGGTGATGCATCACGTCAAGTACACCGTCTTCACCGAGGTGCCGGTGCCCGAGGCGGAGATCTACTACCGCGACGTCGATCCGCCGAACTGGGCGGAGTACAGCCACAATTCGTACAAGTTCAGCCCCAAGACCTGGTCGGCGCTCGGTCCGGATCAGATGTGGACGCTGGACGTCATGCTCGCCGATCCGGATCAGTGGGCCATGGTCACGGCCACCACGTTCTACGCGACGGAGCCCGCGAACTTCCACTGCGTGCTCGCCGTCGACGGCGTCGTGGTGAAGACAGATGCCGGCCCCAAGGGCACGCTCTGCTCAATCCGCCCCTGGTGACTCGAGGGGCAACGGCTCCCCCTCGATTGCGCGGATCTGGTCTTCGAGGAACGACACGATCTCCGAGTGGCCCAGCGACATCCCGAGGCTGCGCTCGAACACCAGGACCTGTGAGGCGCCGGTGGCGAAGAACGTCCACACCACGGCGGGCACCGTCGAGGTGTCGACCCCGTAGTTCTGCAGCACCACCTTCATCGCCTTGGTCTGCTCCTCACGGGCCCGCTGCGCGTACAGCGCGATCTCGGCGTGCAGCGCCTTGCGGTGGTTGGCCAGCCCCATGAACTCGAGCGTCAGCCGGGTCGCCGACGGATCGGTCATGAAGCGCCACAGGGCCCACAGCGGCTGCGGCGACGTCAGCGCCCGCGCCTGCGCCTCCAGGCCCTGCTCGGCGCGACGCCGGAACAGCGCGAGGAACAACTCGTCCATGGTGCGGAAGTAGTAGTGCACCAGCTGCGGTTTGAGGTCGGCCTTCTCTGCGACGCGTCGCGACGTCACCGCCGCGTAACCCTCGTCGATCATCAACTGCTCGGCGGCTTCGAGCAGCACGACCCGGTTCCTGGCGTCGGGCGCCCCGATCCGGCGCGGAGAAGCCACGTCGCAACACCTTCCGTCGAATGACTGGTGGACACGGGGATAGTAGCCGCCGTCGGGCGCTGTGACCTTGACCACGACCCTACGTCATGCTAAGCAGATGCTCAGCACTTTCAGCCCAGAGCGCCGACTCCCTGTCGGGCCACCGCAGTGTTCAGTTTCTCGAAGGGACGCCCCCAGATGACCGACTTCGACACCATCGACTACTTCACCGACCCGTCGCTGGTGCCCGATCCTCACCCCTACTACGACCACATGCGCAGCAAGTGCCCCGTCCAGCCCGAGCCGCACTACGGCGTGCTGGCGATCACCGGCTACGAGGAGGCCAACTCGGTCCTCAAGGACAGCGACACCTTCTCCTCCTGCATCGCCCTCGGCGGCCCGTTCCCGCCGCTGCCGTTCACCCCGGAGGGTGACGACCTGACCGCGCAGATCGCCGCCAACCGGTCGCAGCTGCCGATGTTCGAGCACATGGTCACCATGGATCCGCCGGAGCACACCGACGCCCGGTCGCTGCTGAACCGGCTGCTGACGCCCAAGCGGCTCAAGGAGAACGAGGACTTCATGTGGCGCCTCGCCGACGAGGTGCTCGACGACTTCATCGCCGCCGGCCAGTGCGAGTTCCTGTCCTCGTACGCCAAACCGTTCTCACTGCTGGTGATCGCCGACCTGCTGGGGGTGCCCCCGGAGGACCATGAGGAGTTCCGCAACGTACTGGGTGCCCCGCGGCCGGAAACCCAGGTCGGTCGGCTGGACGGTGCGAACGTCGGCCTCAATCCGCTCGAGTGGCTCGACGACAAGTTCATCTCCTACCTCGCCGACCGCCGGAAGAACCCGCGCAACGACGTCCTGACCGGGCTGGCGACGTCGAAGTACCCCGACGGGTCGACGCCGGAACTCATCGAGGTGGCACGTTCGGCGACGTTCCTGTTCGCCGCGGGTCAGGAGACCACCACCAAGCTGCTGTCCGCCTCCATGCGGGTCCTCGGCGACCATCCCGAGATCCAGCAGGCGTTGCGCGACGACCGCAGCCGCATCCCGACGTTCGTCGAGGAGTCGCTGCGGATGGACGCACCGGTGAAGAGCCAGTTCCGGCTTGCCAAGAAGCCGGCCAAGGTCGGCGACCTCGAGGTGAAGACGGGCACGATCGTGATGGTCTGTCCGGGCGCCGTCAATCGCGACCCCGACCGCTTCGACGATCCGCACGCGTTCCACCTGGACCGCAAGAACGTTCGCGAGCACATCGCCTTCGGACGCGGCGTGCACTCCTGCCCGGGCGGCCCCCTGGCCCGTGTCGAGGGCCGGGTGTCCGTCGAACGGATCCTCGACCGGATGGCCGACATCACCATCGACGAGGAGAAGCACGGCCCGGCCGACGCCCGCCGCTACGAGTATGAGCCGACGTTCATCCTTCGTGGCCTGACGGAGATCAACATCAAGTACACGCACGTATCGTGATCCGTGGTGCCGCCGCCCTTTTCACCGGGCGGCGGCGCTATTCGGTGCCGCGCAGAGGCAGGTCGCCGCGCTCCCAGTAGGCGCGGTTGTTCATCGCGACACAGGTGAGGAAGAGGCCGTCCGGAGCCTGTGCTACCTCGCCGACGAAGTCCGAGCACAAGTCGTACAAATTCTTCACCCCGTGCATCTCGGGTGACCGGAACCAGCGCGGTTCGTACCGCCGGGCGGAACCGCAGAACACCAGACGGCCCCACGACGTCACGCCGAACGCGTAGTAGGTGCTGTTGTTGCAGTAGGAGCCGAGCACGATGTTGGGTGCGATACCGGGTGTGCAGTTCGGGTTGTTGCACGGCGCCCCGGCCGGCGGTAGCGGCGGGGGGATCTGCGGCTGCGCTAAGGCCTGCGGCGCCATCAGGGTCGCCGCCACCAACACCGGAGTCGCCCATGCAGCAAGTATCGCGACGATCGAACGCATCAGATCATCTTCACACAGGGAGTAAACAAATTCTCGCTTTCGGAGAGCCAAGCTCCAGCGGCGAATTATGCTGGTGGCCATGCGCGTAGACCGAGTGCTCGGCGCCATGGCGATGTCCGTGGCAACCCTGTTCGGTGGCCTGGCCGTTGCGCCCATGGCGCATGCCAAGACCTACGGTCTCAACGGCACCTACCGGGTGTTCTCCGATGGTGAATGGGCCAGGCGCGACGAGGTCCTGTTCGACGTGCCGAGTGAGACCCAGACCTGGACCGTGAACACCAGCTGTGTCAGTCCGATCGAATGCACCGGTACGGTGACCAGCAGCGTCGGCTGGACCGGATCGGTCCGCCTGGACGACTTCTGGTACATCGAGCACGACATCCCGAAGTGGGCGCCGTGCCCCGACGGCACTTTTGCGCGTGCCCGGCAGACGTTCATCATCATGGGTTGGGATCCGGTCAACGAGGAACGCATCCAATCTGCCGACTTCCTGATGGGCCGCAATCTGACCAAGTCACCGAGCGGGTCGTGTGGCCGAAACGCGGTGCTGGACTTCGAGTTGCCCGTGCGGGTGGAGCGCGTCAGCTCCTGACCGGCCGCGCCCCGCCGTGGCGCGCCTCTGCAGGCCACCGCGACTCGCTGCGGCCGCCCGGCGAGTCAGTTCGGCAGCATGTCCTTCCATGACTTGTCCGCACCCACGAGGTTGCTCTGTGTCTGCAGGCGCCCGTCTGCTGTCAGGAACTGGCCGGTGCGCGGGTCGTAACGCTGGAACGCCACTGCCGGCCCGTCACCGTCGTACGCACTGGGGGTCGCCGGAACCGCCCCGTCGGCGGCCGGAGGTGCCGGTGGGGGCGCGATCGAAGTTCCGTTGAGCGAGTTGCCTGCCGGTGGCGGCGGCGGCACCGGGGCCTGCGGGAGCGCGGGCTGGACAGGCGCCAAGGGTGCGGGCGCGGCAGCCGGCGGCGAGGCACCGGGTGGCGGCTGCGGCGTGAACGCGCCAGGAGGCGTTCCGGACGGCGCCGCGCCCGGCGGCAACGGCGTCCCCTGGACCGGAGCGTAGATCCGCTCGTTGAAGTCCACGATGTCGTGCGGCGGCAGCCCGTTCTTGATCAGGTTCGGATCGAACGCATAGGGCCCGGTGTAGTGCTGGCGGATCACCTGCGGAATGAAACCGCGTGGGTCGTTGCACAATTCGACCGTCGGGGCGCGCTTGCCGGGATGGGCCTGGCACGGGTAGTTGCGCGCACCGCGGACGTTGATCGGGGAATCCTGCGGCAGCTTGCAGTACAGGCCGTCAGGCGTGTCGATCGACGTCTCGTCCTCCGGGGAACGCCACTGCGACGGCGGCAGGAAGCCGACCGTGCACGGCGGCGGGTCGCTGATCGTCAGCGCGAAGTCGGCGAACGGCAGGCCGGTCGGATTCTTGTTCGGCAGGCCGAAGGATTGCTGTGCCGCGATGATCGGCGGGAACATCACGATCAACTGTTCGAGTGAATGGTTGTAGGTGACCAGCACCTGTCCCACCGTGGTGAGGTTGGCCAGCAGGATCGGCAGGGTCGGCTTCAGCTGCTCGAGCAGTGCGCTGACCTCCTGCGCGAAGCCGGGGCCGCGCTCCAGCGTGGTCCGGATCTCCGGGTCGTTCTGCTCGAGTTGACCGGTGACGCCGGCCAGACTGCGCGCCCACGTCCGAATGGAATCCGTGGTCTCCGCCTGGGATTCCAGCAGCGGCCCGGCGTCGTCGACCAGGGTGCGGGCCTCGCCGGAGACGCCTCGCACGTCTGTTGACAGCTTGGAAGCCGAATCGAGCAGGGACTGGAAGTCCGGACCCGCACCGTTGAAGGCCTTGAACGCCTCGTCGAGCAGATCGGAGATGCGATCTCCCGGGATCGATTCGACCAGCGAGCTGAGCTGGTCGAGCACCGGCCCGACGGGCTGCGGAATCGTGGTGTTGCGCACCGAGATTCGCGATCCATCGGTCAGGTAGGGCCCCAAGTCGGTGCGGGGCCGCAGGTCGACGTACTGCTCGCCGACGGCCGAGACGCTGCGCACCTCGGCCTCGAGATCGGCGGGGATCTTCGGCGACGTCTCCAAAGACAGCGTGGCCTCCGCACCGTCCTCGGTCAGATTCACCGACGTCACCTTGCCCACCTGAACGCCACGGTAGGTCACGTTGCTGAACTGGTAGAGACCGCCGCCGGCCGGTAGCTCGAGGGTGACGGCCAGGCGGCCGATTCCGAGCAGGGTCGGCACCTGCATGTAGGCGAACACCATCACGCCCACCCCCACCACCGAGGCGATGGTGAAGATGATGAGCTGCGTCCTCACGAACCGGGTGAGCATCAGCCACCTTCCGAGGTCGGCGGAAGTGCTTCGGCGGGCGCGGGCGCCGGCGGAGGTGGCGGCGGCGCGGCGCCGAACGGCCCCGCGAAGATCTGTCCCGGTGGAATGCTCTGGGCCGAGGGGGCCCAGGGATTGGCAGGCGGTGGCGGCGTGACGGGGAGCAGCGGTTCGGCCACGGCGGGTATGGGCGCCATCTCGGCCACCTCACCTACCTCACCCGGTGGTGCGGCCGGCGTGTCCGGCGAATCACGCTGGGGCGGAGAAACACCGATGCTCATCGGATCGTAGGAGTAGTTGAGGTAGTAGGGGTCGCCCGGGGCCGGGATGAGCTTGGCCTCCTGGTCTTCCCATCGGGTACCCAGCAGCAGCGATCGTTTGAACTTCGGATAGGTCAGGTCGAATATGGCGTACAGGTTGATGTAGTCACCCTTGGTGATCCGGTCGGCGAAGGTCGGCCCGTACGGGAACGCGGTGGCCCACAACAGCGCGAGGTTCAGGTCAGGTCCGATGTCGGCGATCCTGGTCAGGGCCGGCTCGAGGTTCTTCAGGTTGGTCACCAGATCGTCCCCGGCGTTGTTCACCAGGGTGGTCGCGGTGTCGCTGAAGGTGCCCAACTTCTCGAGCGCGGTGGTGAGCGTCGGCCGCTCTTTGATCAGCACGTCGAGGGCGGGCGGGATGTCCTTGAGAGCGCGGTCGATGACGTCTCGCTGTCCGGCGAACCGGCTGGCCAGCCGGTTCAGCTGCTGTATCGATGCGATGATGTTCTCCCGCTGCGCGTCGAGTGTGCCGACGAAGTCGTCGAGGCGGGTGAGCAGTTCGCGGATTTCCGGCTCGCGCCCGGACAGCGCGCGACTGGCGTTGTGGATCACGTCGCCGATCTGTCCCAGCCCGCCTCCGTTGACGACCGCGGCCAGCGACGACAGCGTGCGCTCGGTGGACGGGTAGGTCGACGAGTCGGTGAGCGGAATGGTGGTGCCGGGCTGCAGTCGTCCCTGCGGGCTCTCACCCAGTGGGGTGTTGAGTGCCAGGTGCATCGAGCCCAGCAGGCTGGTCTGCCCGACGGTGGCCACCGCGTTGGCGGGCACCACCACGTCTGGCTTCACCGAGATCTCGACGTCGGCATGCCAGTTCTTGACCGTCATCTTCCCGACGCTGCCCACCACGACGTCGTCGATCAGCACCGGTGAATTCGACTCCAGCGTGCCGACATTCGGCACCTCAACCTGATAGCTGACGGAGTCGGGCCCACGCCCGTCCGCACCGGGCAGCGGCAGCGAGTTGACACCCTGGAACGAGCACGCGGACAGCGTCAGGACCGCACACGACGCGATCACGGCTCGCCGCATCGGGACATGGCGGGTCATGATGGCGGGTTCCCTTCCGCGGGCAGCAGGGGCGTGTTCGGCGCCGACGCCGGGGCGGCGTCGTCGACCGTCGAGCCGGGCGGGGCCGCAGGCAGGAGCATCTCGTCCACCGACGGTGACTGCACCGGGATGTTGGAGATGATGGTCGGCGGTGCCGGTATCGGCGCACCCGGGTACAGCGCCGGTGATGGGGTGGCCGGCGCATCGCGGTCGGGCTGGTAGATCCCCGGCGGTCCCGGCGGCGCACCCCAACCCGGGGGTGGCGGGATGTCGCCTGCGCCGGTGTAGGCGGAGACGGTCGGTCGCGGCTCGGGCAGATCGCCGGGCCCCGCTCCGCCGGGCGCCAGCTTCGGATCCGTGTAGATCATCCGCTTGGGATCGATCGCCGGCCTCAGGTAGGCGTTGATCGGGAACGGGATGTTGTTGAAGTTCAACAGCCGCGCCGCGGGCCCGAGGTACTGCGCGCAGAGTTTGGCGGTCTCGGGCGCGCTCACGTTGGCGACGGCGCCGATCATGCCGCAGATGATCTGCGTCGGGTTGGAGAAGTTGGTGAAGGCGAACGCGCCGGTGACCCCGCCGCTGTTCGGATAATAGATGTTGTTGAAGTTCGCGATCGCGTTCGGCGTGATGTGCAGAACGTTCTCCAGCGCCAACCGGTTGTCCACCAGCACCTGAGTGACATTCGCCAGCCGCTGCACCTGCTCGGAGGTCTGGTCCCGGCTGCCCGCGACGAAGCGCTGCACCTCGCCGATGGCGACCGACAGGTCCGACAGCGCCGCATCGAGATCGGATCTGCCGTCGTCGAGGACGCTGGTCAGACTGGCCAGCCGGTTCTGGAACTGGACGATCTGCTGCTTGCTGTCCCGCATCGCAGTGACGAAGATCTGCAGGTTCTTGATGATGTCGACGATGTTGCCGCTGCCTTCGGCGAAGATCCGCGCCGCCCCGGACAACTGGGACAGCGTGCTGCGCAGCTTCTCGCCGTTGCCGTCCAGGGCGTTGGCCGCGCTGTCGATGAACCGGGAGACCGAGGTGCCGTCGACGCCCTTGTCCGGTCCCAATTCGGTGGCCAGCCGCATCAGCTGGTCCTTCACCTCGTCCCACTCCACCGGGACCGCGGTCTGGCTCTGCGGGATCACGCCGCCGTCCCGCATCGTCGGCCCGTCCCCCTCGCGGTAGGCAGGGGTTAGCTGCACATACCGCGCGGCCACCAGGTTCTGGGCGACGATCACCGCTTTCGCGCCCTCCGGTATCGGCACGCTGCGGTCGATGCTCATGGAGATCTTGGTCTGCGTGCCCTCCGGGGTGATTGCCTCGATCGTGCCGACCTTCACGCCGGCGACGCGAACCTCGTCCCCGGCATAGATCGCGGTGGCCGTCGAGAAGTACGCGTTGACCGTCGTGGGCCCGAAGAAGGCCTGACGCACCAGATAACCGCCGCCGGCCACCAGGGCGACGGCCAGCAGGATCGCGGTCCAGGCCGCGAGGCGCTTACGGGTTGCCATCATCGGGGAGGTCTCCTGGCTGGGGAATGCCGTTGACGGGGAACGGGAGCTCGGCGCGCGGCCCGACGGCGTCCGGTGGCTGCCCGGCGTTCACACCGCGGCGGAAACCGAACGCGTAGTCGAGGAACGGCTGCAGCAGCTGGCCGAAGACCAGGTTCGGCACGAACGCGTTGTAGTAGGCGCCGTTGGAGACGATCTCGCCCTGGGTCAGATAATATTTCGCGGCACCGGGCAGCATCTTGGCCAGGCTGTCGCGGTTGCGCTCCAACATCGCGGTGACGGTGTTCAACTGCTCGAGCGTCGGGCGCAGCTCGTTCTCGTTGTCGGCCACCACCCCGGTCAGCTGCTTGGACACCGCGGAGATGCTCGCCAGCAGGCTGGTGATGGCGTAGCGGCGTTCGTCGAGCACCGCCAGCAGATCGTTGGCGTTGAGGATGAGCGCGTTCACCTGGCTGCTGCGCTCGGAGAAGATCTGCGTGACATCGCCTGCCGTGCGCAGCAGTTCGGCAAGGCTCTCGTTGCGGTTGTTGAGCGACTCCGACACCCGCGTGAGGCCGTCGAAGGTCGGGCCGAGCTGAGGGGACACCTGGTCGAGCGTCTGCGCGAGGGTGTCGAGCGACTGGTTCAGTGCCTGGGTGTTCGTGTTCCGGGTGTTGGCGGTCAGCTCGCTGACCGCATCGGTCAACGAGTAAGGCGAAGTGGTCCGGCTGGTCGGGATGACCTGATCGGTCGACAGCTTGCCGCTGCCTGCGGACTCCAGCGTCAGTACGCGCTCACCGAGCAGGCTACCGGTGCGGATGTGGGCGGTGGTGTCCGAACCCAGCGCGTACTTGCTGTTGATCGTGAACTTGACCAGCGCGTCCCCGTTGTCCAGTGCGATCGACGACACCGACCCGACCTTGATGCCCGAGACGGTCACGTCGTTGCCGCTCACGAGCCCGCCGGCCTCGGTGAAGTGCGCCTGGTAGCGCAGCGCGGTTGCCCACGAGATCAGCCGTTCGGGCTGCAGCCCGACGACGATGATGAGGACGATGACGGCCACGCCGATGAAGCCTGCCCGGACGAGCTGAGGGCCACGATATTTGAGCATTACTCGTCCACGCACCTTCCGGTCTCTTGTTTGATCCAGGGGAACAGAACGGTACGTCCCTCCAGATCACTGGCGCGGAAGGAGACCCCGCAGATGTAGTAGGGGAAGAACGCCCCGTACGACCCGACGCGGGCGAGCTTGCGGTAGATCTCGGGAAGCCGCTGGATGGTGGCCTCGAGGCGGTCGAGGTCGGTGTTGAGCACCGGAGCCAGCCGGTGCAACTGATCGACGGTGCCTGCGAGGGGAGACCGGGCGCGGCCGAGCAGGTCGGCCAGCGAGGTGGTCCCGTTGTCCAGCGACTCGATGGCCGTGCCGATCGGGTCGCGGTCCTGGGCGAGTCCGGAGATCAGCTGCTCGAGTTTGTCGATCGCGCCGGAGAATTCGTCGCCGTCCTTCGACAGCGTGTCCAGCACTGTGCGCAGTTCGGTGATCAGCTGCTCGATCACCTGGTTGTTGTCGGCCAACGAGTTGCTGAACGACGACGTCTTGCTGAACAGCGATTCCAGCGTGCCGCCCTGGCCCTGCAGAATCTGCACCAGTGAGCCGGTGAGCGCGTTGACGTCCTGAGGGTTCAGCCCCTGGATGACCGGCTTGAGCCCGCCCAGCAGCAGATCCAGATCGAGCGCGGGCGCAGTGCGGTCCTCCGGGATCTGCGATCCGACCGGCAGGATCTTCGTCGAATCCGGCGTGTCGATGAGCTCGACGTAGCGGTCCCCCACCAGGTTGAGGTACCGGATCGCGACCTTCGTGCCGGTGGTCAGCTGGGTGCTGCGGTCGGCTTCGAAGGTCACCAGCACCTTGCGGTCGGCCTTGAGTTCGACGCCGTTGACCGTGCCGACGCGGATGCCGGCGATCCTGACCGTGTCGCCCGTCTTCAGCCGGGAGGCATCGCTGAAGACGGCCGAATACTCGCTGCTTGCACCGGTTCTGGCGTCGCTGAAGACCAGGAACACGAAGGCCGTCAGCAGCACGCTGACGATCGCGAACACTCCCAGCTTGATCAGCGTCGGTAGCAACCGCGTCATCCCGGCATTCCGATCTGTGGGCTGTTGCGCGGCGGACCGTCGAGCGGCCCGTAGAGCCAGTTCTTGAGTCCCTCGGAGTTCAGCAGGATGCCGGCGTTGCCGTACTGGGCGGGGTTGGCGCCGACGTCGCCGACGACGAACGGCGGGCGGAACTCGGCCGGCTGCTCGGGCAGACCGAGCCTCTTGCAGAAGTCGGCGCCGCCGCTGGACGCCGCGACCTTCGGCAGGTCGCCGGGGTATCGGTAGCGCTCGACACCGAGGGTCAGGCCGGCGTTGGTGATGATGCCCGAGTACTGCGGCGCGGACTTCGCGAACGGGATGAGGCCGCCGAGGCCGCACCAGATCGACTCCCGGTATTCGTTGAGCAGTTCCGTCGTCGGCACCAGTTCGTGCACCAGGTCGGTCAGCGCCTGCTGATTTCCGCCCACCACCTCGTTGCCGAGGTCCGCCAGACCGATACTGCTGACCAGGAAGGCGTCGAGGTTCTGCTGCTGGTCGACGATCGAGTTGCTCACCGACGTGGTGCTCTGGATGGTCGACAGCAGATCCGGTGCCGCATCGGCGTACGCGGTCAGCGTGGGCGTCAAAGCCTCCATGTCGCGCGACAGGTTCGGCAGACTCGGCTCGAGTTCGGCGAGCAGTGCGTTGAAGTCGACGAGGGTCTTGCCGAACTGCTCGCCGCGTCCGTTGAACGCCGACGAGATCGCGCCAAGCGTCTCGTTGAGCTTCGCCGGGTCGATCTTGTCCAGCACGTTCACCAGTTGCTGGAACACCGTGTTCACCTCGACGGTGACGTGCCGGTTCTCGATGACCTGACCGGCCGCCAGTCGCGTCGGCTCGGGATCGGGCGGCGGCACCATCTCCACGAACTTGGCGCCGAACACGGTGGTGGAGGCGATGTCGACGAGAACATTCGACGGGATCAGCTTCAGCTGGTCCGGATTCATCGCCAGGTGCAGCACGGCCTTGCCGTCGGCGCGTTCCTCGATCGAGGACACCTGGCCGACCTGGACGCCACGCATCTTCACCCGGGCCTCGGGATTCATCACCAGGCCTGCGCGATCGGCGATCACCGTCACCGGCACCGTGCTGGTGAAACTGCCACGGAACAGGCCGATAGCCATGGCGATGATGAGCCCGAACACCACGATGGTGCCGAGTCCGGCCAGGGCGGCGTAGTTCCGGCCGCCGGTGTTGCTCTGCGCCATGTTGCCCCTAACCCGACAGGTTGAAGTTGCCGTTGGAACCGTAGACCGACAGCGACACCAGAAGGGTCACCGACACCACCACGATGAGCGAGGTGCGCACGGCATTGCCCACGGCGTTACCCACCCCCGACGGCCCCCCCGTCGCGAAATAGCCGAAGTAAGTGTGCACCAGCAGGATCGAGATCGCCATCAAAATGGCCTGCAGGAATGACCACAACAGGTCGATCGGGTTGAGGAACGTGTCGAAGTAGTGCGAGTACAGCCCGCCGGACTGTCCGAGTAGAAACACCGTGGTGAACTGGCTGGCCACAAAGGACAGGATGACCGCGATCGCGTACAGCGGTGTCACCGCGACCATCCCGGCCACGATCCGTGTGCTCACCAGGTACTCGACCGGGCGGATGCCCATCGACTCCAGCGCGTCGATCTCCTCGTTGATCCGCATGGCGCCCAACTGTGCGGTGACGCCGGCGCCGAAGGTGGCGGCAAGGCCGATCCCGGCCACCACCGGCGCGGCGATGCGCACGTTGATGAATGCCGCCAGGAAGCCCGTCAGCGCCTCGATGCCGATGTTGCCCAGCGAGCTGTAGCCCTGGATCGCCAGTACGCCGCCGGTGGCCAGGGTCAGGAATCCGACGATCACGACGGTGCCGCCGATCATCGCCAAGGTGCCCGCGCCCATGGAGATCTCGGCGATCAGCCGGATGATCTCCTTGCGGAAGTGCACGGCGGCGTGCGGGGTGCCCGCCAGCGCACGGCCGTAGAACATGGTGTGGTCGCCGATGCGGCTCAACGTTCCCACCGGCCGGCTGAGCTGCTTGGCGATGCGCGGGTACGTGGCCCGAAGCGTGGTCAGGGTTCCCATGTCTAGCCCGTCGTCATCTGGATGCCGATGGCGGTGACCACCACGTTGATCACGAACAGCGCCATGAACGCGTACACCACCGTCTCGTTGACCGCGTTACCGACCGCCTTGGCGCCGCCACCGGTGATCGTCAGACCGCGGTAGCAGGCGACCATACCGGCGATCAGTCCGAACAGCGCGGCCTTGACACACGAGATGATCACCTCGGGCACCCCGGTCAGCAGCGTGATGCCCGCGGCGAACGCGCCAGGGTTGACGTCCTGGACGAACACCGAGAACACATAGCCGCCGAGGATGCCGATGATCACCACCAGGCTGTTGAGCAACAGCGCGACCAAACCCGAGGCCAGCATGCGCGGCGTCACCAGTCGCTGAACCGGATTGATGCCCAGCACCTCCATCGCCTCGATCTCCTCGCGGATCGTGCGCGAGCCAAGGTCGGCACACATCGCGGTCGCGCCGGCGCCGGCCACGATCAGCACCGTCACCATCGGGCCCAGCTGCGTCACCGCGCCGAACGCCGCACCGGCGCCCGACAGATCGGCCGCGCCCAGTTCGCGCAGCAGGATGTTCAGCGTGAACGACACCAGGGTGGTGAACGGGATCGCCACCAGCAGCGTCGGCGCCAGCGAGACCCGGGCGACGAACCAGGATTGCTCCAGAAACTCGCGCCACTGGAACGGCCTGCGGAAGATGAACCGGATCGCATCGGCGAACATCGCGAACAATCCGCCGACCGCCTGCATCGGCGCCGATGCCCGACCCAGGTTCACCCCTGTCGTCCATCGTTCAGCCATCGGATCCGGGTCCTTCCAGGATGGTGACCGCCGACACCGCTGTCGGGCCACCGATATTGTGCGCCAACCCTATCCGTGCGCCGTCCACCTGATTGACCGCCTCCCCGCGCAATTGACCGAATATCTCGACACACTGCGCGACGCCGGTGGCTCCCGGCGGATGTCCCTTCGCCTTCAGCCCACCGCTCGGATTGACCGGCAGTGCTCCCCCGACGGTGGTCGTCTCCGTCTCGACGAGCTTATGGGCCTCGAAACGGTCGGCGAACCCGAGGTCCTCGTAGCTGATCAGTTCGATGCCGGTGAAATAGTCGTGCACCTCGGCGACGTCCACGTCGGCCGGTGACATGCCCGACATCGCGAACGCCCGCTTGGCCGCTCGCACCGTCGCGGGAAAGGTCGTCATGTCCGGTTTGTGCGGATACATCACCGAATCGAGCCCGAGTCCGACCCCGCGGATCCACACGGGCCGGTCGGTGAACCGGTCCACCACGTCTTCGGCGGCCAGCACGAGTGCCGCGGCCCCGTCGCTCTGCGGCGCGCAGTCGTAGACGCCGAACGGGTCGACCACCATCGGCGCGGACATCGCCTGCTCGACGGTGATCTCGAAGCGCAACCGCGCCTTGGGGTTGTCGACGGCGTGCCGGTGGTTCTTGACGGCGATCATCGCCAGGTGCTCGCGCGTCGCCGGCGACTCGTGCAGGTAACGCCGGACGTGCAGGGCGAATCCGGCGGGCGCGACGAGACCCAGCGGGTAGTCCCATGCCATGTCGCGGGTCATCGCCTCCCAGCCCCAAAGCATGTCTTTGGTGGCGACTTCGCGAAGCTTGTCCGCACCCATCACCAGCGCCACGTCGGCCGCACCGGAGGCGACCCCGAACAACGCATTCCGGACGGCGTCATTGCCGGTGGCGCAGGAGTTCTCGATGTGGGTGACGGGCAGTTCGTGAAGGTCGAGGGTGTCGGCGAGGATTCCGGACGGGAAGCCGTCGGTCGTTCCCATCGCACCGAACCAGGCGGCGTCGAGGTCACTCTTCGACATGCCCTTGTCGACGCTGGCAACGCAATCGGCGAAGGCCATCGCCAGCAGATCCTTGATGCCGAAGGCGAAATGCTCGGCGAACGGCGTCATCCCCGCACCGACGACGGCGACGTTCCTCATGCCGCACCCGCGGAGCGGTCGCACAGCGACTCGCGCGAGGATGCCGCGTCGGGTTCGAAGGCGTAACCGTAGTCGGGCACACCGGAGCGCACGGCGATTCGGCGCAGCGCCAGGCGGCCACGGTCACCGATGTCCACCGACCCGGGGGCCGCGCCGGTCACCTTCACCAATGCACGCACCGCCACGTCGTCGAGTTCGACGATCACCAGGGAGTACGGCGACCTCAGGCCGGGCACCGGAATGCGCACGGTCGCTTCGGTGTAGACCGTTCCCGTTTTCGGCAGCGGGACCAGCTCGTAATCGGTGCTCAGCGAGCAGTCCTCGCCGACCCGGTACCGCGGCGGGAAGTCGAGCTGATCACTGCCGGCGTATCTGCCTGCTTCCCAACGCACTTTGGCTTCGAAGGCACGCTCGTAGGCGGCCAGCGAGATCGGCAGATCCGCGCCGGGGGTGACGGCGCCGTCCGGCAACGTACGCGCCGCCGGTTCTCGTCGATTCACCTGAGCCTCGCCACCTGCGACCGTGATCCCGGACAGACTTGCCTGCTCGACCGCAACCAAGGGGCCGATGGTATCGGATTCGGTAAGGCTTGCGAGGGCGAATAATCCGGCACTTGCTCCATAAGTCGGGATATGTGGTGGCGTGCCCGCGCACAGCTCCGTCACCTTGTCGTATTCCACTCCGGCGACCGCGACGGGGGTGTCCAACCAGGCTGCCGACAGCGATGCGAGCAAGCCCCGCTCGTGCAGCAGCCGCGGATCGCCGTAGTCGTGCACCACCCCGACCGCGTTGCGGGTGCGAACGGGCAGGCTGCGGGCCACGCGGGCCGCGGTGCGCACCCGCCGGCCGTGGTCGGCGGTCAGGATGGCCGCGGCGCCCGCCGGATCCAGGTCCACACCGATGATCAGTGACCGGGGGCGCGCCGAGCTGACCGCGTCGAGCGTGGCGGGCGCACCGCCCAGCCGCTCATCGACCTCGAGTTCGGGGTCCAGTCCGAGGCCGGCCAGCAGCACCGCGGCGTTGCTGCTCTCCACCGGGGGCAGGTCACGGCTGACCAGCACCACCCGTTCGACCGCTCCACCGGCGGCCAGCGCCGCGCGGCCGGCTTCGACCGCCATCGTGATCGCATCCTCGTCGTCGCCCGCCACCCGGTGCAGGGGTGATCCCCAGCACGGGAGGTAGGTCCCGATGGAAGCGATGTGCGGCATGGGCGTGAAACGACCTTTCTAGGTGACGGCGCCGACGGTTTTGAGCTCGATGATGCGGTCCCAGTCCAGGCCCAGCTCGGCCAGGATGTCGTCGGTCTGCTCGGCGAAGCCCGGCGCCGGACCGGTCCGCGGTGCGGTGACGTCGAACTGCACGGGGTTGGCGACCAGTTCGAGCTCGCCGGCCTGCACCATGTATTCGTTCGCCCTGATCTGCGTGTCCTGGGCGGCCTGCAGCGTGTCCTGCACGGGCGCCCAGGGCCCGGCGAGCGTGGCGAACCGCTCACTCCACTCGACCAGGGGACGCTTCTTCATCGCCTCGGTCAGGATCTCGTTGGCCGCGGCGGTGTTCTCGGCGATCGACTCCGCGGTGGCGAACCGGGGGTCGTCGGCGAGTTCGGTGAGGTCCATGTGCCGGCACACGTCGGCCCAGAACTTGGTGGGCTGCATCATCACGAAGGAGATGTAGCGATCGTCGGCGGTGGGGTACAACCCGACCAGCGGATTGATCGGCGAACCGTGCACCCCTGGCGGGAAGGCCTCCATGCGCTCGTTGAGATGGGTGGTCAGCGCCACGGTGTGCCCCATCGCCCACAACCCGCTGCCCAGCAGGGAGACGTCCACGACGGACGGTTCGCCGGTGCGCTCGCGCTTCAGCAACGCCGCGGCGATACCGCCGGCGAGGTTGGTGCCGGAGATGGTGTCGCCGTAGGCGGGTCCGGGAGGCCCGATCATGCCGGGCATGTCGGGCGGGGTGATGGTGCGGGCGGTGCCTGCCCGGCACCAGAAGGCCGTCATGTCATAGCCCCCCTTCACCGCTTCCTCGCCGCGCGGCCCCAACGCGCTGCCCCTTGCATAGATGATGTCGGGGTTGACGGCGCGGATGTCGTCGATATCGATACCGAATTTCTTACGGTGCCCCGGCAGGAAGCTGGTGAGGAACACATCGGCCCGGCGGGCGAGCTCCAGCAGCACGTCCCTGCCCTCGGGCACGGACATGTCGAGTCCGATGCTGCGCTTGCCCCGGTTGGCGTGCTCGATGTTCGGGTTGGGATCGCCTTCGACGCGCAGCAGGCCGGTCTGCCTCAGGCCGCGCTGCGGGTCCCCCGTCACCGCATGCTCGACCTTGATCACATCGGCGCCCCACTCGCCGAGCACCGCACCCGCCGACGGCACGAAGCCGTACATCGCGACCTCGAGGACGCGGATGCCGTCCAGTGGCCCGCCGGAACTCACGACAGCACCCGCGCGAACGTCTTGGACTCGAGGAATTCCTCGAGCCCGGCGGTGCCCATCTCGCGGCCGATACCGGACTGCTTGAACCCGCCGAAGGGGGTGTCGGGGCTGAAGTAGTTGCCACCGTTGATCGAGAACGTGCCGGTCCGGATCCGCCGGGCGATGGCCAGCGCGCGCTCCTCGCTGCCGAACACGGCGCCGGACAACCCGTAGATCGAGTTGTTCGCGATCCGCACGGCGTCGTCCTCGTCGGCATAGGCGATCACCACGAGAACCGGTCCGAACACCTCTTCCTGGGCGATCTCGCTGTCCGGGTGCACGTCGGCGAGCAGCGTGGGTGTGTAGAAGTAGCCCGGGTCGATCTTCTCGCCACCGGTGACCAGGGTGGCGCCTTCCTGCACCGCACGCTGCACCATGCCGTCGACCTTGTCGCGCTGCTTCTCGCTGATCAGCGGGCCCATGTAGGTTTTCGGGTCGGCCGGGTCGCCATAGCGCACCAGACCGAAGTTGTTCTTGATCAGCTCGACGATCTCGTCCTTGCGCGCCTCCGGCACGAGCAGCCGCGACGTGAGCGCGCAGCCCTGGCCTGCGTGGGTCACCATGCTGAACGCCGAGAACAGTGCGGCCATGTTGAAGTCGGCGTCGTCGAGCACGATCGCGGCGGACTTGCCGCCGAGTTCGAGGAACACCTTCTTGAGCGTCTCGCTGGCGGCGGCCATGATCCGGCGACCGGTCGGGGTCGATCCGGTGAAGGTGACCATGTCGACGTCCGGGCTGGTGGTCAGTACCGCGCCCACCTCGGGATCGGCACCGGCCAGCACGTTCACGACGCCGGCCGGGATGTCGGTGTGCTCGGCGATCAGCTCACCGAGCGCCAGGGTGATCAGCGGGGTGTCCGGCGCCGACTTGAGCACCACCGTGCAGCCTGCGGCCAGTGCCGGCGCCAGCTTGGCCAGCGCCAGCTGGTTGGGGTAGTTGTAAGCAATGATCGCGGCGACGACGCCCGCGGCTTCCTTCTCCACCCACCGGTGGTGCTGCATACCGCGGCTCTCGATGTTGCCGAGGTCCTCAGTCATCGGGTAGCTCTTCAACAGGTCCGCGTAGTAGCGGACGATCCCGATCGGCTGGTCGAGTTGCGCGCCCTGGCACAGCGACTCGGTGGCGCCCACCTCCGCGATGGTGAGGGCGGCGAATTCGTCGCGGTGCTCGACGAGCGCGGTGTGCAGCTGTTCGAGACAGCGCACCCGCAGCTCGACGTCGGTCGCCCAGCCGGACTCGTCGAACGCCCGCCGGGCCGCCGCGACCGCGGCCCTGGCATCGGCCACCGTGGCGTCCGGCGCATGGCCGAGCACCTCGCCGGTGGCCGGGTTGAGGGAGGGAAACGTCCGCTCGGTCTCGACCAGGCGCCCGTCGATCAGCAGTCTCCGGTCGGCCTTGGGTTCGGACGTCCCGGCGCTGTGCTGGGCGATGGAGTCGGCCCCCGAGACGTCTCCCGCGATGGTCGGCGTTTCCTGCATCATCCTCCTAGCGGCATGTGTGATGGAAATTTCATTCTCATCGAGGGCGAATCATACATTCGCTCAATGAGAACTCAAGGTTGCGTAGACCGGCTAGTCATAGGCTTCGGTTGCCGGATGAGCAGCATAGGACCCGCTTGACCGCGACGTTTCGAATCTTGCAGAATCGCCACCTCCGAGAGTACGGTTCTCATAATCGGAAGGAAGATTCTTGACGTCTGCGACGACCGTGATCGGCCCGGCCGCCTCCTCGAGCGCCACCGGGCAAGCAACCGCTGAGGCCACCGCACTGAGGATCGCCGCGTGAAGAACGCTGTGGTGACCGGCGGCGGGTCGGGAATCGGCGCCGCCATCGTCGCCCGCCTGCGCGCCGACGGCCACCACGTCGCGATCCTCGACCTGAAACCCGGGGACGACGAGTTCGCCTTCGCCGCCGACGTCACCGACCGCGCTCAGGTCGACGACGCCCTGGCGGCGGTGCGCGCCAAACTCGGCCCGATCTCGATCCTGGTCAACGGCGCCGGCCTGGACAGCTTCAAGAAGTTCCACGACGTCACGTTCGAGCGGTGGCAGCGCGTCATCGACGTCAACCTCAACGGCGTCTTCCACTGCGTGCAGGCCGTGCTGCCCGACATGATCGAGGCCGGCTGGGGTCGCATCGTCAACATCTCGTCGTCGAGCACCCACTCCGGCGCGCCGTACATGGCGCCCTACGTAGCGGCCAAGTCGGCGGTCAACGGGCTGACGAAGACACTGGCACTCGAGTACGGCCCGGCCGGCATCACGGTGAACGCGGTGCCGCCGGGATTCATCGACACCCCGATGATGCGCGCCGCGGCCGAGAAGGGCTTTCTCGGCGACCTCGACCAGACCATCGCGGCCACGCCGGTACGGCGGATGGGCAGGCCCGAGGACATCGCCGCGGCGTGCGCGTTCCTCATCTCGGAGGAGGCCGGCTACATCACCGGCCAGATCTTGGGCGTCAACGGCGGCCGGAACACCTGAACCGCCCCTGCCGGACATCGACGAAAAAACGAAAGGACACCACTGTGGGACGCGTTGAGGGCAAGGTCGCATTCATCACCGGCGCAGCGCGCGGTCAAGGCCGCAGCCACGCCATCCGGCTGGCCGAGGAAGGCGCCGACATCATCGCCGTCGACATCTGCGCCGACATCGACACCGTGGGCTACCCGCTGGCCAGGCCGGAAGACCTCGAGGAGACCGCCCAGTACGTCGAGAAGGCGGGCCGCAAGGCGGTCACCGCCCAGGTCGACGTGCGAGACGCCGCTGCGCTCAAGGAGGCGCTGGACAACGGGGTCGCCGAGCTGGGCCACCTCGACATCGTCGTCGCCCAGGCCGGCATCGCCGCCATGAAGGGCGCGCCGGCGATGCAGGCGTGGACCGACGGCATCAACACCAACTTCGTCGGCACCATCAACGCCATCCACGCGGCGCTCCCGCACCTCAAGGAGGGCGCCTCCATCATCGCGACGGCGTCTGCCGCGGCGCTTATGGACGCCTCGAAGAAGGACCGCCCCGGTTCCGATCCCGGCGGGATGGGCTACATGACCTCCAAGCGCCTCATCTCCCAGTACGTGCACGACCTGGCGACCGAGCTGGCGGTTCGCAGCATCCGCGCCAACGTGATCCACCCGACCAACTGCAACACCGACATGCTGCAGAGCGAGCCGATGTACCGCTCGTTCCGGCCGGATCTCGAGAAGCCCACCCGCGCGGACGCCGAACTGGCGTTCGGGGTCCAGCAGGCCATGCCGGTGCCCTACATCGAGCCCGAGGACATCACCAACGCCGTGCTGTGGCTGGCCTCCGACGAATCGCGCTTCGTCACCGGCATGCAGCTGCGCGTCGACGCGGGCGGTTACCTGAAGTGGTACGACTACCACGTGTGATTCCGTTGCATCGCAACATGATCAGCCTACTGGAGGGAAGCAGTGAAGGTCTCAGTTGACGGAACGCGCTGCCAGGGCCACACGTTGTGCTCGATGATCGCTCCCGATTCCTTTGAACTCGACGACGTCGACGGCCACGCGTCGCCGGTCAACGAGGACGTTCCCGGCGATCAGGAGGAGCAGGTGGCCGAGGCCGCCCACTCCTGCCCCGAACAGGCGATCGTCATCGAATGACTCCCGTTCCCCGGGGCCGGCAGGTCCCGATCCAGGCAGAGGAGACGACGCCGTGACCATCGAAGATGGTGTCACGACCGACGCCGACCGCAAGAAGAACACCTACCACTTCGACCGGCACACGCCCGAGTACCGCCTGCAGTTCGAGAAGATCGCCGAGGAGATGCAGGCGAAGTGCCCGATGGCGTGGACCGACACCTACGACGGGCACTGGGTGGCCGCCGACAGCAGGCACGTGTTCGAACTGGCCCGCTGCCCCGTGGTGTCCAACCACCACGACACCAGCGGTGAGACCCCGTTCAAGGGCATCACGATCCCGAAGGCCAGTCGTGCCACGGTGGTTCGCGGCGGCATCCTCGAGATGGACGAGCCTGAACACAGCTCTTACCGCGGTGCGCTGAACCCGTACCTGTCCCCCGCCGCGATCAAGCGCTGGGAACCGTTCGTCGACGAGATCACCCGCGCGGCACTCGACGAGCACATCGCGTCGGGCCGGATCGACTTCGTCGAGCACCTCGCCAACGTGGTGCCCGCGGTGTTCACGCTGGCGATGATGGGCATCTCGCTCGACAAGTGGAACGTCTACAGCGAGCCCACCCACGCTTCGGTGTACACCCCGGAGCACTCCCCCGAGCGGGAGAAGATCAACGAGCAGCACCGCGAGATGGGCATCGATCTCATCACCAACATGATGGAGATCCGGGAGAACCCGCGGCCGGGCCTGGTGAACGCACTGATGCAGTTGCGCATCGACGGCGAACCCGCGCCGGACATGGAGATCCTCGGCAATCTCGGACTCATCATCGGTGGCGGCTTCGACACCACCACCGCGCTCACCGCGCACGCCCTGGAATGGCTCGGTGAGCATCCCGACGAACGCGAGCGACTGTCGCGCGAACGCGCCACGCTGCTGCACCCCGCCACCGAGGAGTTCCTGCGCTTCTTCACCCCCGCACCCGGCGACGGTCGCACCTTCGCCGACGACGTGGAGGTCGAGGGCCAGCAGTTCAAGAAGTACGAGCGACTGTGGTTGTCCTGGGCGATGGCCAACCGTGACCCGGCGGTGTTCGAGAAGCCGAATGAGATCATGCTCGACCGGAAGGGTAACCGGCACTTCAGCTTCGGGATCGGCGTGCACCGCTGTGTCGGCTCGAATGTCGCTCGCACGGTGTTCAAGTCGATGCTCACCGCGGTACTCGACCGGATGCCCGACTACGTCTGCGACCCCGAGGGCGCCGTGCACTACGACACCATCGGCGTCATCCAGGGCATGCGCAACCTGCCCGCGACCTTCACCCCCTCCGAGCCGCTTGGGCCCGGCCTGGACGAAACGATCGAGAAGCTGCAGCGGATCTGCAACGAGCAGGAGCTCGCCAGGCCCATCACCGAGCGCAAGGAACCGGCGGTAATCGACTGATCTCGACCCCCGAGGTTCGGTCGAGGTGGTTCTATGAGCCGGGGGAAGAACGGGAGGGAAGAGCAGTGAAGCTCGTCAGGGCCGGTATCTCTACCGCCGCTGCGGCGTTCGCCGTCGCCGTGTTGACCGTGACCGCGATGGTGGCGGCCCCGCCCGCATCCGCGATGCGCCTGGGCAACTACGACCTGCTCACCAACCGCTACGACCGGGCGTCGTGGCTGTGGTACGCGTCCTTCTGCGTTCCGGAGAAGAGTGCCGACTGCGCGCTGATCAGCGCCCGGCCGCGGTTGAAGTTCTACGAGTACTACGAGAACAAGGCCTATCTCAAGGACGGCCGGTGGACATTGGTCGTCGACGTCCCCGACGGCCTGCGCTGCCCCGGATACAACCTGCCCACCCGCGAGACCTACGTCTGGGACGACGCGACGCTCGCCGGCACGATCGACTCGCGTTACAACGTGGGCTGTTTCAACGGACCGCCGGGGACACAGTTCTGGACGTTCGCGCTGCGGCGCCTGTAGCGGCCGCGGCGGTCGTCGCGCTGTAACGACCAGAACCCGTGGGACGACATGCTGTTAGCCTGGAAAGAAACCGGGCAACAACCTGTCGGAACGGGGTAGAAGCAGATCATGAAGCGTGCAACAGTGCTGGCCGCAATCGGTGGTGGACTGGCGGTGTCCGCCCTGAGCCTGTCGGCCGGTGTGGCGTCCGCGCAGCCGAACCTGGATGCGGTCGTCAACACCACGTGCAGCTACGACCAGGTGATCGCGGCGCTGAACGACCAGCGGCCCGATCTCGCCGCCGAGGTGAATTCGTCGCCGGGCTTCCAGGGGCAGCTGCGCAGCTTCCTGGCGTCCGGGCCGGCCCAGCGGCAGCAGACCGTGAACTTCCTCAAGGGCAGCCCGATGGCACAGGCCTACTTCGGCCCCATCGTGCAGATCTCGGGTTCCTGCAGCAACTACTGAGTGTGAAGGCGTCGGGGGGGGGGGGGGGGGGGGGGCGGGCCCCGCCGCGGTTTTGGCCGGGGGGGGCTAGGCGGCCCCGCGGGGGGGGGTTTGGTGGGGGGGGTACGCAGGGGCGCCCCC